>NZ_CP157804.1:2500-1202500 GCF_040112705.1 Flagellimonas sp. MMG031 | reverse complement strand
TAGGGGTCTCGCCGGGGCGAGTCAAGGAATGGACAGGGTGCAAGGCGACCACATGGGGATGTTGGCCACCGTGATCAACGGCCTGGCTTTGCAGAGCGCACTCGAGCTCAAAGGTGTCCAGACCAGATTGCAATCCGCCATCAAAATCAACGAAGTGGCAGAGCCTTTTATCAGACGTAGGGCCATCCGCCATTTGGAGAAAGGACGTGTAGTGATTTTTGGAGGTGGAACAGGAAACCCTTACTTCACCACCGATTCTGCAGCCGTGCTACGTGCCATTGAAATCAAGGCAGATGTGATATTGAAGGGTACCCGTGTTGATGGAATTTACACCGCCGACCCAGAAAAAGACAAAGACGCCACGAAATTTGATTCCATTTCCTTTAATGAAGTACTTTCCAAAGGACTCAAGGTGATGGATACCACGGCATTTACCCTAAGCCAAGAAAACGAATTGCCCATTGTGGTCTTCGATATGAACACTAAAGGCAACCTGAACAAAATAGTATCTGGAGAAAATATAGGAACCGTGGTCAATGTGTAAACTGACACACAATTTGGTTTCATTTTTATAAATTTGATTGTTATGGACGAAGATGTAAAATTTATTCTGGACAGCACCAAAGAAAGCATGGAGGCCAGTATTGCCCACTTGCAAAAAGCATTGACCAAAATTAGGGCCGGTAAGGCAAGCCCCATGATGCTCTCTACCGTGATGGTGGATTATTATGGTTCGCAAACCCCACTTTCACAAGTATCCAACATCAATACCCCAGATGCGCGCACCCTATCTGTGCAGCCATGGGAAAAAAACCTCTTGGGCGATATTGAGACTGCCATTATGAATGCCAATTTGGGCTTCAACCCAATGAACAACGGAGAAATGGTCATCATCAACGTACCACCACTCACCGAGGAACGCAGAAAACAATTGGTAAAACAAGCCAAGGCCGAAGCAGAGGATGCCAAGGTAAGTATCCGTAGTGCCAGACAGGAAGCCAATAAGGAACTGAAGGCATTAGATATCTCCGAGGACCTGTTGAGCAACGCCGAAGTTGACGTTCAGGAATTGACCAACACCTATAGTGATAAGGTCGATAACATCCTATCGTCAAAAGAAGCGGAAATCATGAAGGTATAAAACTTGGGTTTTGGTAGGGCCCATTCCTAGGAACACAACATATCATTTTCTACCTTTGCGCCCAACAAAACCCACATGGTAGCAAAGCTCACTAAAGGATTTTGGCCTAAGGTCGCAAGCATTATTCTCCGCAATAGGATTCTTATCCTGTTGGGAGTAGCAGGAGTAACCGTTTTTTTGGCCTTGCAATGGAAAAACATGCAGTTTTCCAACACCGAGGCCAACATACTTCCTGATGACCACCCTGCTACCATTCAATACAAGTCCTTTACCCAAATATTTGGCGAGGAGGGCAATGCCATCGTTTTGGCCATTCGGGATTCGGCTTTGTTCACACCGAAAAATTTTAATCGGTGGAACACGCTCAGCAAACAACTGGACGCTTTCCCCGAAGTCGACTACGTGATTTCTTTGGAAAACCTAAAGGAGCTGGTGAAAGACTCCGAGACTCAAACCTTTGTGATGACCCCTCTGATCGAGTCGCCCCCAAAGACCAAGAAAGAAATCGACTCGCTTACCAATCACCTTTTCAACGAACTTCCTTTTTACGATAATCTGGTGTACAACCCCAAGAGTGGCACCATCCAAACGGTGGTGTATTTGGATAAGGATATCATGAACACCGCTGTAAGGAACGAGTTTATCCTAAACGATCTGGGCGACCTCGTGGAGAATTTTGAACAAGAGACCCAGTTGGATGTCCGCGTTTCCGGTATGCCCTATATTCGAACATGGAACACCAAATCCATCGTGGACGAAATCGGTATTTTTATCGTTGGTGCTCTATTGGTGACCTCTATCATCTTTTTCTTTTTCTTCCGAAGTTTCAGGGCCACTTTTATATCCATGTGTGTGGTCATCATCGGGGTAATGTGGGCCTTTGGTATTTTAGGACTACTCAAATATGAGATTACCATCCTTACCGCCCTTATTCCCCCACTAATCATTGTCATCGGTATACCCAATTGTATTTTCCTCATCAACAAATACCAACAAGAGGTCAAAAAACATGGAAACCAAGCGCTTTCCCTGCAACGGGTAATTTCCAAAATCGGGAATGCCACCTTGATGACCAATATTACCACGGCGTCGGGTTTCGCCACCTTCATCATATTGGACAGCGACCTGCTCAAGGAATTTGGTATCGTGGCCTCCATCAACATTATTGGGATATTTATCCTTTCGTTGTTGATTATCCCCATCATTTACAGCTTTATGCCACTTCCAAAGACGAAGCACCTAAAGCACCTGAACAAAAAGTGGATGGACTTTTTTGTGAACTGGATGGAAAATATGGTGCGCAACCATCGCATTGCTGTTTACATCACCACCGTAGCTGTTTTGGTATTGAGCATTGTAGGTATCTATCAAATGCGCATTACAGGGAGTCGAATCGAGGACTTGCCCAAAAACAGTCATTTTTATAAGGACATCCAATTCTTTGAAGCGGAGTTTGATGGCATTATGCCCATGGAAATTGTGGTGGACACCAAACGAAAAAATGGAGTGGTAAAACCGGCTACCCTCAAACGCATGGACCGATTGGGTACCGTAATCGATGAGATACCAGAGCTGTCAAGACCTATTTCCATTGTTGATTTGGTAAAGTATTCCAAGCAGGCATTTTATAACGGCATCCCAAAGTACTATCAACTGCCCACCAGCCAGGAAAACACCTTTATCATGAATGCCGTGCAAAAGTCATCCACAGGAGGCACGGACCTTTTGCAAAGTTTTGTGGACAGCACCGGACAAACCGCCCGTTTGACCACTTACATGCGCGATGTGAAAATTGACCGTATGGAAGAAATCGAAAAAGATGTACAGGAAGCAATCACCAAGCAATTTCCTGCGGATCGCTTTGATGTTTTTATGACAGGAAAGGCACTCCTGTTCCTAAAAGGAACAAAATACTTGGTAAAGAACCTGCTGCTTTCCTTGGCGCTGGCCATCGGTTTGATTTCCTTGTTCATGGCCTATCTGTTCCGGTCTTATAAAATGGTCATCATTTCATTAGTGCCCAACCTTCTGCCCTTGGTCATCACTGCGGGAGTCATGGGTTATTTGGGAGTTCCCATCAAACCATCCACCATCTTGGTATTTAGTATCGCCTTTGGTATTTCGGTGGACGACACCATCCACTTTTTGGCGAAATATCGCCAAGAATTGGCTGCCAACCGTTGGCACATCAAACGTTCGGTGTATGCGGCCCTTCGCGAAACAGGAGTGAGTATGTTCTATACCTCAATCGTGCTTTTCTTCGGGTTCTCGGTATTCATTGTTTCCAGCTTTGGTGGAACCAAGGCCTTGGGAGGATTGGTGTCTGCAACCCTACTCTTCGCCATGTTGTCAAATTTGATTTTGTTGCCATCCCTACTGCTTTCTTTGGAAAGGAGCATTGCCAACAAACAAGTGCTCAAAAAACCACAAATCGATATTTTGCCCAAAGACGAGGACGGCCCCAAGGACAAATAGTAGCGGAAACTCCCATAAATTAGGCTTTTCCATTGCCATCATTTTTCATCAAAAACCTATCTTTACCGATTCAATAAAGATAGTTTTAGAATGATTTCTTATTCCATAAAAGAATTGCTGGAGAAGCAACCCGTAGGAGATTCCGTTGAAGTAAATGGATGGGTCAAAACATTTAGAAGCAACAGGTTCATTGCCTTGAACGATGGTTCCACCATTCACAATATGCAATGTGTAGTGGATTTTGAAAATTTGGACGAGGCTCTTTTAAAGCAAATTTCTACCGGAGCAGCACTAAAGGTCACCGGAACCTTGGAAGAAAGCCAAGGACGTGGACAGAGCGTGGAAATCCAAGTTACCGATATATTTGTGCACGGCACTGCCGACCCGGAGACCTACCCTATTCAACCCAAGAAGCATTCTTTGGAATTTTTAAGGGAAAAAGCACATCTCAGGGTGCGCACCAATACTTTTGCCGCAGTCATGCGCATACGTTCGGTGCTGTCTTTTGCCGTTCACAACTACTTTCAGCAAAATGGGTTTTACTATATGCACACTCCTATCATCACAGGCTCTGATGCCGAGGGTGCCGGGGAAATGTTCAGGGTAACTACCTTGGATGAAAAGAATCCGCCTTTGAACGATGCCGGGGAGGTAGACTACACAGAGGACTTTTTTGGAAAGGAAACCAATTTGACCGTGTCCGGTCAGTTGGAAGCAGAGACATATGCCATGGGATTGGGCAAAGTATACACCTTTGGCCCCACGTTTAGGGCAGAGAACTCCAACACATCCCGTCACTTGGCAGAATTTTGGATGATAGAGCCCGAGATGGCCTTTTATGATCTGGATGCCAACATGGATTTGGCCGAAGATTTCATCAAATACATTCTTCAATACGTGCTGGACCATTGCCAAGATGACCTTGAGTTTCTTGAAAAACGATTGTTGGATGAGGAAAAGAGCAAACCCCAAAACGAACGCTCCGAAATGGCACTCATCGAAAAATTGAGGTTTGTGGTAGAAAACAATTTCAAAAGGGTATCCTACACAGAGGCTATTGAAATATTGAAGAACAGTAAACCCAACAAAAAGAAAAAATTCCAATTCCCCATCGAAGAGTGGGGTGCTGACCTACAAAGTGAGCACGAGCGCTTTTTGGTGGAAAAACATTTTAAATGCCCCGTAATCCTATTCGATTATCCGGCCAACATCAAAGCGTTTTACATGCGTCTAAACGACGATGGCAAAACGGTTCGAGCCATGGACGTACTTTTCCCGGGCATCGGCGAAATTGTGGGTGGTTCGCAAAGGGAAGAGCGATTGGATGTGCTGGAACAAAAAATCAAGGAACTGGACATTGACGCCAAGGAACTTTGGTGGTATTTGGACCTACGAAAATTCGGCACCGCAGTGCATAGTGGATTTGGCCTTGGGTTTGAGCGCATGGTGCAGTTCGCTACGGGAATGGGCAACATTCGAGATGTAATCCCCTACCCTAGGACACCGCAAAATGCGGAGTTTTAATTTGATTTTAGTATTTTAAAAGGTAAGATTCCAATTCATCAATTCATATGCTGAAGCAACATCTACAGTTTAAACTTTCCCAAAAACTGTCTCCGCAGCAGATTCAGCTCATGAAACTGATTCAATTGCCCACGCAGGCCTTTGAACAGCGATTGAAGCAAGAGCTGGAGGAAAATCCTGCATTGGAGAGCGGCAAAGAGGAAACGGATACCTTGGATGATATGTACGAGGATACGTATGATGAATCGGAGGACCATGAAAACATCGACACCGAGGAAATCAACATAGACGATTACCTCAGTGATGATGAAATCCCCGATTACCGCACCCAAGCCAACAATTACAGTGCGGACGACGAGGACAAACGGGTCCCCTACGCGGCGGGAACATCCTTTACCCAATATTTGCTCAACCAGCTCAATACCGTCTATCTGGATGATGAAGAATGGGCCATAGCTGAGTTTTTGGTGGGCAGCGTGGATGAAAGTGGCTATATCCGCAGACCCTTGACGGACATTATGGACGATTTGGCCTTCACCCAGAACATATATGTGGAAGAGGACAAGATCAAAAAGGTGCTTGGTATTGTACAAGATCTCGACCCCCCTGGTGTGGCTGCCCGTTCATTGGACGAATGTTTGATCATCCAGCTCAAACGCAAAGAGCCAAAACCTTCAATAGAATTGGCCATTAATATCCTAGAACGGTCTTTTGAACATTTTACCAAGAAACATTATACCAAGCTCATCCAGAAACATCACGTTTCCGAAGAAGAGCTTAAGGAGGCCATTTCGGAAATTGAAAAATTGAATCCCAAGCCAGGAGGCTCCTACTCGGGAAATACCCGGATGATAGAGCACATAGTGCCCGATTTTTCCATTAAAATCGTGGACGGGGAACTGGAACTGACCCTAAATGGCAGAAATGCACCGGAGCTTCATGTATCCAAAGAATACAGTAACATGCTCGAAGGGTATAAAAATGCCAAGGAAAAGTCCAAGTCCCAAAAGGATACGGTCATGTTCATCAAACAAAAGCTGGATGCGGCCAAATGGTTCATTGATGCCATTCGCCAGCGACAGCAAACCTTGTACATTACCATGAATACCATCATGGAATATCAAAAGGAATATTTTATGACCGGGGACGAGCGGAAACTGCGCCCCATGATCTTGAAGGATATTGCCGATAGGATTGACATGGATGTTTCCACGGTGTCGCGAGTGGCAAACAGCAAATATGTGGACACTCCCTACGGCACCAAATTGATCAAGGATTTCTTCTCCGAGGCAATGAAAAATGAGCAGGGCGAAGATGTATCGACCAAAGAAATCAAAAAAATCCTGGAAACCGTTATCCGTGATGAGGAAAAGAAAAAGCCCCTCACCGATGCAAAGCTCGCCAAAATCCTAAAGGAAAGGGGATATCCGATTGCCCGGCGAACGGTCGCCAAATATCGGGAACAGTTGGGCATTCCGGTGGCCCGACTACGAAAAGAGATTTAATGCGTCACCTATTCCACATTATATCGTACCTGTTCCATCCGTTGTTCATACCGATTGGAGGTACGATTGCTTATTTTTTGGTGGCCCCATACAGCACCTTGGAAACCCAAAGTGGCAACATTCTCCCCATCTTTATTTTGACCGTCATCATCCCCATCATCTTTTTCCTGATCCTAAAGAACTTGGGGATTATCCATTCCATATTCCTTCCCACTGTTCAAGAGCGCAAATACCCGCTTTATATTAGTTGTATCATTTTTTTAATGATATTGTACAAAGTAATACCCAATAATTACGTACACGAGCTCTTTTACTATTTTACGGGACTGTTGACGGCCACGTCTGCAACACTTATACTATTGTTCTTCAAATTTAAGACCAGCATGCACCTTTTGGGTATGGGAAGCATCTTGACCTTCTTAGTGGCCCTTAGCATCCATTTTGAGATTAACATTACCATCGCCATTAGTTTGTTTACGCTTTGCACGGGTCTGGTGGCCACTTCCCGCCTATATTTAAAGGCGCATACCGCCAACGAACTGTTGATAGGGTTTCTTCTGGGAAGCTGTTCCCAGTTGATTATTCTGAAATACTGGTTATAGGATATAAAAAATGAGCCCGATCCGCAGCACATTCAATTCAAGAGGTGTGCCATTCAAGGTTGGTCCATCCGCAAGCACGGAGTTTAAACTGTAATAGGCGTGCACGTTCCATGTGTTGTATCCAAAATTCAACATGAGGCCATATTGAAAAGTTTCAATATCAGGATTGGAAAACAATTCATTGCCGCTATCCATCACCAATTTAGATCGACCCGAAAACACGTAGCCCAATTTTACGCCGGCATATACACGCCAAAACTTATAATCGGCCGCGGTGGAGGTGCGCCAACGTAGTTCCAAGGGAAACTCAATGGCATGGGTTTCCAACTTGCTACGGTTGAAGTCAGCATCTACCGCTACGTTGTACGCAATACCATTCTCTTCTTCGGAGGCCACCACATTCGAATAATAGGAATTGGCCGCGTAACCGACACCGAGTCCCAAACCAAAGTTTCTTCGTTTATTCAAAGGAATATCCTTGATAAATCCCACTTGAAGATTATAGCTAAAATTGCGCTGATCCATCTCGTCGGGCGTATCCAATAACACGTTATAGGCTACCCCTGTATAAAACTGGTCCTCCAGATACTTCTGATCCAACACTTGGATGCTATCCGTTGCTTCCTGTCCCCATGCAGATACAGAGGAAAGGATAAAGCCGCAAAGAGTGAATTGAAATAGAAAACGAATCATAGGTGAATTTAAAACAAAAAACGCCCCAAATTAAAAATTTGGAGCGTTTCCCACTAAATCTAAGCTATTGCCTACTGTAGATTGTTAAAAGCATCTCCCTCGTAAGTGGTATAATTCACTTTCAAGGCATTCACTTTTCTCAATTCTTGCTTAATATCGGTAATAAGGCCCATATTGGCTTCCTTATCCACTTTCAAAGCGGTAGTCAATACATTTTGAAGTTCTTGCGGTTTTTTTGCACGTTCTGCCAAGATAAATGAACCTACTTCGTCCACATTGGCAAACTTATCGTTCAATTGGATTTTTGGCTCTGAACCAAAAACCTTTTGATATTCTTGCGTAGGTGTTCCTACGTAAATGTAAATAACGCGATCCTTCTTCTCCAACTTCTTGATTTCAGAAGCATTGGGAAGAGTGTTGGCAACCATTAGAGAACTATCTTTCATTGTGGTTACTGTCATAAAGAAGAACAGTAGCATGAAAACGATATCGGGCAACGAAGCTGTTGATACCGCTGGCAAATCGCCATCCTTCTTTTTATTAAACTTAGCCATATTAAATAGTTATTAATTGGTTGTGGTTTCTGCCTCTGAAAGCTTTTGTGGGAACATATCCTGGATACGTTTCACTTTGTCTTTCAAGTCATCTCTAACGCTCGATGGGGTTTCAGGATCCAAATAATCCGCTTCCATATCGGTAAAATCCTTACCGTACAAACGCTGAGCTTCACGGTTACGCAAGTCGTTGTAAGCACCAACCAACTCATTTTGAACGGTGATGTAGGTACTATACTTGGTCTCCCTGTCGTTCTTCAACGAGATAATGGCTTTTGTCGGGTTATCTGATGAGGAAGGGTCCTTTTTACCCTTGCAATAAGAGCAGGTTCCGTCTGCACCGTTCTCCAAGAAAGCGGTGGCGGCCTTTCTAAGGTCCTTCATTTCCATCAAATTATCCTCGACCAAAAGCTGTCCATTCTTGTTGATGTTCACAGTAAAAATGTTCTTCTGCTTAATTACAACATCTTGATCTGGCGGCTCTATCGGCGGCAACATCCTGTCCAATCCTGCGTCTGTTTCAATGGTGGTGGTCACCAAGAAAAAGATAAGCAAGAGGAACGCGATATCCGCCATGGAGCCGGCATTTACTTCCGGTGCTCCTTTTCTTCTAGGCATAATTCAACTTTTTACTTTACAAACATTCTTTTCAAACCTGGTACTACCATTAGAACTACCGCAATTGCGGTAAGGATGAAGAAAACGTTCAATCCCATTCCAATGTTTTTCACAGTTCCTTCCGTAGTCTCAACGCCTCTTTCGGACATTGCTTCGACCACGGCCATATTATCAGATGAGAGCCCGTATGATACGGCCACTACGATGGCCAATCCACCGATGGCGAAAAGGGCTTTCTTTAAACTTCCTTTAGTAGAGAACAATTTTGCAAACCCGAAGACTACCGTAGTGATTACGGCAATGGCCAACAGGATGTACATAATTACGAACATAAAGTTCATGGCTCCACTGTTTATGGCGCTTGGATCATCGGCAGAGGGAAGGGAGAACCAAAGTACGGCAGCTACCAATCCAATGACGATGAGCAATATTTTAACTATTTTATTCATGATTCTCGATAGTTTTTAATTCGTAATTACTTCTTGTGGGCAGCCAACATGTCGATCAAAGCGATGGAGCTGTCTTCCATGTCATTTACGATACTATCGATTTTAGCAATAATATAGTTGTAGAAAATCTGAAGGATAATCGCAGTGATCAAACCGAATACGGTTGTCAACAACGCCACCTGGATATCTCCTGCAATCAAGGAAGCACTCAAGTTACCTACAGCTGCAATTTTCTGGAAGGCCTGGATCATACCGATTACCGTACCCATGAACCCAAGCATGGGAGCAATGGCGATAAAGAGGGACAACCAAGATACGTTTTTCTCCAACTGGCCCATTTGTACACCTCCGTAGGAAACAACCGCTTTCTCAGCAGATTCCAATCCTTCGTCAGCTCTATCCAAACCTTGGTAGTAGATAGACGCAACAGGTCCTTTAGTGTTTCTACATACTTCTTTGGCTGCTTCTACACCTCCTGAAGCCAAAGCGTCCTCAACTTGTTGCTTCAGTTTAGTGGAATTTGTAGTTGCCAAATTCAAATAGATGATTCTTTCGATGGCAACTGCCAATCCCAAGATCAAACATAGCAATACGATTCCCATGAAGGCAGGCCCCCCTTGGATAAATTGCTCTTTCAATACCTGGGTGAAACCCTTGCTGGCTTCAGCTTCTTCTTGCAACATTGCTGCAGACGCAGTTGTAGTTCCCATCACAAACATTCCGGCAGCAGCCAGAGTAAAGGATATTTTTTTCATTTTACTTAAACTTAAATTTAGTTAGTTAATAATGTTAAAGATATAAAAATTTTATAATAGAAAAACTAAAATACCTTGCAGAGAGGAAGGGATTCGAACCCTCGATACACTTTTGGTGTATACACACTTTCCAGGCGTGCGCCTTCGACCACTCGGCCACCTCTCTATTGTTTCATTTAGGGCGACCAATAAACAAAAAAATAATCAGTTATAGAAATTTGGAGCGTTAATTTTACACCATTTCGCCACGTAGCGGCGTCTCAAAAATTGTCTTGAACAATTTGTCGGGAACCCCCGTCCCCAATAGGTACATCGCTTTTGCAACAGCTGCTTCGGTTGTAATATCCTTGCCATTAACCAGTTGCATCTCCTTGAGCTTTTCGCTCGTTTCGTAGTGCCCCATAAAAACACTTCCTCCCGAGCATTGTGTCACGTTTATGATATGCAATCCTTTTTCCACCGATTTTTTTATGGCATCCAAAAACCAATCGTCCATAGGAGCGTTTCCTGCACCGTAGGTTTCCAAGATCAATGCCTTTAGATCGGGAATGTTCAGTACCGCGTGGAGCACATTTTGGTTGATTCCCGGAAACAATTTGAGTATCGCCACCCGATTGTCCATTTTCTTGTGCACTTGGAGCGACTTGTTTTTTGTCACTTTTTTGATCAGATAATTATGGTGCACCTTTAAATGCACACCAGATTCCACCAAAGGTGGATAATTCAAGGAGTCAAAAGCCTCGAAGTGTTCCGCATTGATCTTGGTGGTGCGATTGCCCCTGTAGAGCTTGTACTCAAAATACAGTCCAACTTCCTGCAGCACGGGCTTCCCCTTTTTCTGAAGCGCGGCAATTTCGATAGAGGTAATCAGGTTTTCCTTGGCATCGGTACGCAAATCCCCGATGGGCAATTGCGACCCTGTAAAGATGACTGGCTTCTCCAAGTTTTCCAGCATAAAGCTTAATGCCGACGCAGAATAACTCATGGTATCGCTGCCATGGAGCACCACAAAACCATCGTTATCATCATAATGCTCCTCTATAATGGATGCAATTACGGCCCAATAATGTGGATTCATGTTGGAAGAATCAATAGGATCATCAAAAGAGACACCACGAAGATTGCAATCCAATTGCTTCAACTCTGGAATGTTCTTCACCAGCTCCTCAAAATTAAAGGCCTTGAGCGCACCGGTTTTATAATCCTTCACCATACCGATGGTACCTCCGGTATAGATGAGCAATATGTTGGTCTTTTTTTTCATAGATCAGATTCTGAATAGCTCTTTTGAGTTTGCCGTGGTGATTTCTGCGATGTCTTCTTCCGGCATACCATAAATGGATGATAGTTTTTCCAATACCTGTACCACATAGGCACTTTCATTGCGTTTGCCGCGATAAGGGACCGGTGCCAAATAGGGTGCATCCGTTTCCAAAACGATGTGTTTCAGGTCAATTTCATTCAAAAACTGGTCGATCTTACCATTTTTAAAGGTGACCACCCCCCCAATACCCAACTTCATATTGTAGGAAAGGGCACGATGTGCTTGCTCCAAGGTTCCCGTAAAACAATGGAAAATCCCGAAAAGTCCCTCCCCTTTTTCCTGTTCCAATACCTCGAATACCTCATCAAAGGCGTCACGACAATGAATTACAATGGGCAATTGATGTTTCTTCGCCAACCGAATCTGATAGGCGAAAGCATCTTGCTGTTCCTTCAATAAGGTTTTGTCCCAATACAGGTCGACTCCGATTTCGCCAACGGCATAGAATTTTTTCTTGTCCAGCCATTGTTCCACATGGGCCAGCTCATCCTTGTAATTTTCCTTTACATGGGTTGGGTGCAGCCCCATCATCAAAAATACATTCTCGGGATAATTGGCTTCCAGGTCGAGCATGGATTGGGTGTAGGTGGAATCGATGGCGGGAACAAAGAACCGTTTTACTCCGGCATCCAAGGCTCGTTGCATCATTTCATCCTGGTCTTCATCAAAGGCTTCGCTGTATAAATGGGTATGGGTGTCGGTTATAATCATTGATTTACGTATTGTCCATGTTGCGTACTTACCAACTTGCTCGAGTAATTATTACTGACCTGCCATCGTTTAAAAATCCAATGGAAAAATATTTATCAGCATCTAAGTTTCGTGCGTATTGTTTTAAATATTCTTTTGAATCAACTTTACTTTCAACATAATCCAATTCTTCTGAAGACATTGTATTATCAACCTCCTTAAATCCAATATTAAGAATTTGACTTTCCAACCTATCCATATCCTCCTTATCCAATTCAATCAAAAATGAAGAAGTATAATCTCCGAAATGGTCAGGATACGATGCAATTTTATACCTAATCTCACCACTCTTTGGAAATGGCATTTCAACCACTTGCTCAAAATCTTCCTCGTAAAAATCAAAATCAGGATAAATTGCCCGATAAATAAAAAATCCGAGAATGAGTATCGGAACAAAAGAAATCAATCTCCATTTTTTGTTGAACCTTTTTTTCTTTATCCAGCGATATAACAAAAAAGAAATTGTGATAGGCGCTCCTATTATCACAACCACGATAAGTAATAGAAAGATTAAAAACTCCATTTAGATTTCAAATGACTCCGTCACAAAAATAGGCTTATCTTAGATGTCCCAAAACTTTGTTATCGATTAAAGCCCTTCAAGAGCATATTTCCATATGGCATCACTCAAAAAATTCCTAAAATCCAAAGACTACCTTAAAATACCTTTGGTATTGACCGAAACCAACCACTTTGAACTAGTAGCCAGCATTAATGGTGTAAAGGGTAGGTTCATCTTGGATACGGGAGCCTCCAACACCTGCGTGGGCATGGACAAAATCGAGTTTTTTGAAATGCTATCGGAAGTAACCGACATTAAAGCTGCCGGAGCGGGAGCTACGGAAATGGAAACCTTGATTTCCAATAAAAACAAAATCCAAATCGGCGACTGGAAAAAGAAAAAACAGAAAGTCGTTCTTTTTGACCTCACCCATGTCAACCAAGCCTTGGTCAACCACAATGCCTTGCCGGTTGATGGCATTATTGGCGCCGACCTCCTGAATAAGGGAAAAGCGGTAATTGACTACCATAAAAAATGCCTCTACTTAAAAAAGTAAAGGCATCTTCCTATTTTGACTTTAAAAATTTATGAAGCAAACCGTCAGTTCGAGTTTTTTCCTTAAGGAAAAAGTATCGAGAACATGGTTTTCTGCATACACTTATCCATTCTCGATACATTTTTTTAATGTCATACATTAAAAAATCACTCGAATTGACACACGTCTAAATTGTTAGACTGCGCTCGAGATGACATTCGCTTATAACTCCAACGCTTTTTTAACATCGCCGTCCATCAACAATTCTTCTGGACTTTCCAAAGCTTCTTTCACAGCCACCAAGAACCCAACGGACTCTTTACCATCAATAATTCTATGGTCATAAGAAAGTGCTACGTACATTACTGGTGCAATGGCTATGGCACCATCTCTAACAATGGCACGTTCCACAATATTGTGCATGCCCAAAATTCCGCTTTGTGGCGGGTTAATAATCGGGGTGGACAACATGGAACCGAACACACCTCCGTTGGTAATGGTAAAGGTACCACCAGTCATTTCATCCACGGTGATTTCACCTTCCCTAGCACGGATGGCCAATCGTTTTACTTCGGATTCTATGCCTCTGAAGGTCAAGTTCTCCGCATTTCGGATAACGGGCACCATCAGGCCTTTCGGTCCTGACACCGCAATACTGATATCGCAGAACTCGTAGGTGATCATTTCTTTGCCATCGATCATGGAGTTAACGGCGGGATACATTTGAAGGGCGCGGATCACGGCTTTGGTGAAGAAGGACATAAATCCAAGACTCACCCCATGCTTTTCCTTGAACTCTTCCTTGTATTGGCTGCGCAACTCGAAAATCGCCGACATGTCCACTTCGTTGAAGGTGGTCAACATCGCTGTTTCGTTCTTGGCGGATACCAATCGCTCAGCCACCTTTCGGCGTAACATGGAAAGTTTGGATCGGCTCTCACCACGGTTTCCTCCAGTGGGCGTACCCATGGATGGCTTTGCCTTCACGGCATCGTCCTTGGTGATACGGCCATCTTTTCCGCTACCGGAAACGGATGAAGGTTCAATACCTTTTTCATCCAATATTTTTTTGGCTGCTGGGGATGGTGTCCCAGAAGCATAGGTTTCTTTTTTAGGCTCCTCTTTCTTGGGCGCCTCCTTTTTAGGCTCTTCTTTTTTGGACTCCTCTTTTTTATCGGAAGCATCCGATGAACCTTCAGGCTTTTTGGCACTGGTATCGATAAGGCATACTACTTCGCCAACGGCAACAGCGTCGCCTACTTCGGCCTTAAGGGTAATAATTCCGCTCTCCTCTGCAGGAAGCTCCAATGTTGCCTTGTCCGAGTCCACCTCGGCTATGGCCTGGTCCTTCTCCACATAGTCTCCATCCTCTACCAACCACTCGGCGATCTCTACCTCTGTAATGGATTCCCCTGGTGAGGGAACTTTCATTTCTAAAACCATTCTATTATCGTTTATACGTGATATTATCTTATTTGCATGTTGTCCTTGCTCTTGTCAAAAACGTAGTCCAGTACTTCGGCATGACGTCTTTTGGAGCGTACGGCACTACCTGCGGCAGGAGCACCATAAAATCTTCGGGAAGCCACCCTAAATTGTTTGGCCTCGTCCAAATGCATCAACATATGGCTCCAAGCGCCCATGTTTCGAGGCTCTTCTTGGGCCCAAACAATGTCGTCGGCATTCTTGTATTTTTTGATAATGCTTCGCATTTCTTTGGCCGGTAACGGGAACAATTGTTCCAAACGAACCAAGGCTACATCTTCCTCGCGGCCAAGCTCCTCTCTTTTCTCCAACAGATCGTAGTAGAACTTACCGGTACAGAACACCAATGTCTTCACTTTGCTGGCCTTAACACCTGCATCATCGATTACCATTTGGAAACTTCCGTTGGCCATCTCCTCTTTTGTCGAGACCACTTTGGGATGCCTCAACAAACTCTTTGGCGTAAATACGACCAATGGTTTACGGAAGTTGGCCTTCATTTGTCTACGGAAGAGGTGGAACAAGTTGGCCGGGGTGGTCACATCGGCCACGAACATATTGTCCTTGGCACATAATTGCAGGTATCTTTCCATACGTGCTGATGAATGCTCTGCCCCTTGACCCTCATAACCGTGAGGCAATAGGAGCACCAGTCCATTTTGTAGTTTCCACTTATCTTCTGCGGATGACAAATATTGATCAATAATGATTTGGGCACCGTTACTGAAATCCCCGAACTGTGCCTCCCAAATCGTCAATGTTTTTGGGCTCGCCATGGCATAACCATAATCAAATCCCATCACCGCATATTCCGAAAGCAATGAGTTATAGATGTGGAACTTCCCGTTTTGGTTCTCCCCCATCTCATTCAACAACACCACTTCTTCTTCGTGCATTTCGGTTTTAATGACCGCATGCCTGTGCGAAAAGGTTCCCCTTTCCACATCTTGTCCCGTCATACGAACATCATAACCTTCCTCGATCAGAGATCCATAGGCCAACAACTCACCCATGGCCCAATCCAGCTTGTTGTCCTCGAAGTACATTTGATGACGGCCTTCCACCAATCGCTCCAATTTCCTTAAGAATTTTTTATCCTCCGGAAGTTTGGTAATGCTCTTGGCAATTTCGTCCAATTTTTTAAGATCGTACGTGGTATCCATAGGTTTCAGCATCACCTCTTCGGTAACCTGCTCAAACCCTTCCCATTCATCCTGCATGAAAGGGGTTATTCTCGTCTTTTCGATTTTACGGGAATCCATAAGATTCTCCTCCAAATCGTTCTTGTATTTTTCCTCCAGTTCTTTTACGTAGTTCTCGTCGATAATGCCTTCGGCAATCAACTTCTCCGCATAAATATCCCTAGGGTTTTTGTGCTTGGAAATGGATTTGTACAACAGGGGCTGCGTAAACTTGGGTTCGTCACCCTCGTTGTGACCATATTTACGGTAACCCAGTAGATCCAAGAAAATATCGCGTTTGTAACGCATCCTATATTCCAAGGCAAAGGTAGTGGCGTGCACCACGGCCTCTGCATCGTCGGCATTTACGTGAAGTACTGGCGAGAGGGTCACTTTGCCCACATCCGTGCAGTACGTTGATGATCTTGCATCCAAATAGTTGGTGGTAAATCCAATTTGGTTGTTCACCACAATATGGATGGTACCTCCGGTAGTGTATCCCTCCAAACGGGCCATCTGTATCACTTCGTAGACCACACCCTGACCTGCAAAGGCGGCGTCTCCATGAATCAATATAGGGAGTACCTCGGAAATATTGTCGCCGTGATCTCTATCCTGTTTGGCCCTGGCGATACCTTCAACTATGGAGTTGACGGTTTCCAAGTGGGATGGGTTCGGAGCAATGTTCATGTTGACCATTTTGCCGGAGTCCGTCTCGCGCTTGGATGTCCATCCCAAGTGATATTTCACATCACCATCGAAGATGGTTTCCTCGTAATCCTTACCATCAAACTCGCTGAAAATATCTTTAGGCGATTTTCCGAAGATATTGGTGAGGACGTTCAAACGTCCACGGTGGGCCATTCCCACCACAAATTGCTTCACTCCTTGGTCTGCAGCCTTTTCAATGATTACGTCCAAAGCAGGAATCAAGGATTCTCCCCCTTCAAGCGAAAAACGCTTTTGTCCCACATATTTGGTATGCAAGAAACTTTCGAAGGATACAGCTTCGTTCAATTTCCGTAGAATATTCTTCTTTTCCTCTGGGGTATAATCGGGATGGTTATCGTTCTTGTTGAGCCAATCCTGAATCCACTGGATACGCTCCGGGGTCCGGATGTACATGTACTCCACCCCAATGGCGTCACAGTAAATACTTTCCAAGTGACGGATGATTTCTTTTAAGGATGCAGGTCCTATACCTAGGATTTTACCGGCATCAAAAACGGTATCCAAATCTTCTTGGGTAAGGCCAAAGTTGTCGATATCCAAGGTAGGCTCGTACTTGCGTCTTTCTCTAACGGGGTTCGTCTTTGTAAAGAGGTGCCCTCGAGAACGGTACCCATCAATCAGGCGGATGACCTGGAACTCCTTTTGAAGGGTTTCCGGCATTTCCACCTTTCTTCCATTGGTAAGCACGACCATGCCACTCTTGTCCGAGTCGATGCCCAAATCCTCCAAGGAACCTTCCAAACCGAAATCAAAACCCTGAAAAAAAGCCCTCCAACTGGGCTCTACGTTATCTGGATTCGTTAGGTATTTATCGTATTGCTCCGCAAAGAATGATGTGTGCGCAGCGTTTAAAAATGAATATTTGTCCATTCTTTCTGTTTCTCCAAAACTTTATGGAAAATTTTGTCAAAAATACGGGTTTTAGCGTTCATATGCTTGCAATGCCCATAAATTCTTCTTCAAATTTACAACTATATCACAGAATAAACAGGATAGCACTAAAAATGAAATTTTTAACTGAAATTAACAGGGGAAACTAAAAATAATTTAACTTCGGGGGCCAACTAATCAAACCAATATGTCCTTATTCAAAAACCGATACCTCTCCTTGGATGTCTTTAGGGGATTGGATGTCGCCTTGATGATCATTGTAAATTCTCCCGGAAACTATTCCACGACCTTTTCGCCATTGTTGCACGCCGAATGGAACGGTTTTACGTTGACCGACCTGGTTTTTCCTACCTTTTTGTTTGTAGTGGGCAATTCCATGAGCTTTAGCATGAAAAAGTACGAAAGCATGGGGCAATCGGCAGTGTTCAAAAAAATATTGAAGCGAACGGCCATTATCTTTTTATTGGGCTTTTTAATGTACTGGTACCCATTTTTTGACGACGGACAGCTAAAGCCTTTTTCCGAAACACGAATTTTTGGAGTTTTGCAACGAATTGCGCTCTGCTATATGTTCGCCTCGATCATTCTTCACTTCGTGAAGACCAAGACCGCCATTTGGCTCAGTCTGGCCTTTTTGGTGGGCTATCATTTGATCTTGATTAGTTTTGGGGATCTTACCTTGACCGGAAATGCCGTGCTTCAACTGGACCAATGGTTGATCGGTACCGACCATATGTATAAAGGTGAGGGCATCCCTTTTGACCCTGAAGGATTGCTGAGCACCCTGCCCGCCATCGTCAACGTGATTATTGGGTATTTGGCCGGACGATTTATCCAAAACAATGGCCAAAACTTCGAAACCGTTGCTAAATTGATGATGGTCGGTTTTGCGTTGGTGTTTGCAGGCCTGGCCTGGGACCTTCTATTACCCATCAATAAAAAGCTATGGACCAGTTCCTTTGTGTTGCTCACCTGCGGTATTGATCTTTTTGTCATCGCCATTCTCATCTATCTCCTCGATATGAAAAAAATGAAGGGGTGGAGTTACTTTTTTGAAGTCTTTGGCAAAAACACCTTGTTCATTTACCTTTTATCAGAACTGTTCATCATCACCTTGTTTGCCATTGATATGAACGGTCAATCGCTGTACAATTGGATAGCCGATACCGTTTTTATCTCTTGGTCGGGCGGCTATGTGGGCTCGTTCCTATTCGCGCTATGGGTGATGCTCACCTGTTGGCTGGTAGGGTATATTATGGACAAGAAAGGCGTTTATGTAAAAGTCTGACCTTTGGTCAGCGGCTATATTTGGCCTTGTACCAGACTTTTTGCCATTCCCGTTTCAACAATAAGAAAGATACTTCCGCCGAAATGTCGACCACATCGGCGGGAGCTATTTGTTTGACTTCCTTTTCGGAAATATCCACCACATACAACAAGTTCAGGTATTCCGGAAACTTCTCCACCATTAGAAAATAGACTTTCTCGTGAATGGTACTTTTGAGCTCTTCCGGAGCGATGTCCAAAGGAATATTGATGGGCACATTGGCCAATTCAAAATCCTTTTTGAGCTGATGCAGCAATTTGTGATAGAGTTGCTCTTGCTGGACCGCTTCCAGCAACTCCAGACTGTTTGCAAAGTTGGATAGCATACCCTATTTACGATAAAAAAGGCGATTCAGGACGACTTAAGTGGCATTTCTCACCTTTTTCTCCCATTCCCAGGCCGATTTCATGGCATCGTCCAAACTGGACTCCGCTTTCCACCCCAATACTTGATTAGCCTTAGTGGTGTCGGCGTACGCCTGAATGACATCCCCTGGACGTCTGCCCACGATTTTGTAGTTCAACTTTTCCCCGGAAACACGCTCAAAGCTCTGTATTACCTCCAAAACAGAACTGCCTTTTCCGGTACCTAGATTGAAGACCTCGTAGTTGCTTTCGTTCTTGTTTTCCAACAATCGTTGAAGAGCAGCAACGTGCGCTTTTGCCAAATCCACTACGTGAATGTAATCCCGAATACAAGTACCATCTTCGGTGGGGTAGTCATCCCCAAATACAGAAAGCTCTTTGCGTAAACCGATTCCCGTTTGGGTAATGAAAGGAACCAAATTTTGGGGCACTCCAATGGGCAATTCACCCAACTTAACGGAAGGGTGCGCACCAATGGGATTAAAATAGCGGAGGGCAATCGCTTTGAGTTCTGGTGTTACCTTGCACACATCGAGAATAATCTCCTCGCCTACCTGTTTTGTGTTTCCGTAAGGGGATTCCGCTGGTTTAACCGGGGCGGATTCGGTAATCGGCATTTGGTCTGCTTCGCCATAAACGGTACAGGAGCTGCTGAAAATAAAATTGGCTTCGCCTTTTTTCTTCAGCTCTTGAAGAATGTAGACCAACACCCCAAGATTGTTCTCGTAATACAACAATGGGTTTTCCACGCTTTCCCCTACCGCTTTGGATGCCGCAAAATGAATTACCCCTGCAATGTCGCTATGCTTTTTGAAAAAATCTTGGACCTTTGCTTTTTCCCGAAGGTCAAATTCTTCAAAAATGGGTGTTTTCCCGGTGATTGCAGTTATGCCGTCCAAAACATCCTTGGAAGAGTTGGAAAGATTGTCCACTATGACCACCTCATGGCCTTCATTCTGTAGTTCCACTGCGGTATGGGAACCAATAAAGCCCAAACCACCGGTTACGAGTATTTTCATGTTTATGTATTTACAAAGTCAATGACCAAATTGGTTATGTAATCAATTTGCTCGTCATCCAACTCCGTATGCATCGGCAGGGAAATCACCTCGTTTACCAACTGATTGGTCACAGGGAAATCATCTTCATTGTATCGCTCATCGGCATAAGCCTTTTGCTTGTGCAACGGTACTGGATAATATACACCACAAGGAACGTCGTTATCGTTTAAATGTTGCACAAGACCGTCCCGTTTTCCGTTCAAAATACGAAGGGTATACTGATGGAACACATGACAGTCGCAAAGACTTTTCCCAATTTCGCAGTCACAGGGTATGCGCGGTGGCACAATATGCTCTTGTCCACGGAACGCCTTGGTATATTTTGATGCTGCCTCCCAGCGCTTTTGGTTGTAATAATCCAATTTCGGGAGCTTGGCCCGCAATACCGCAGCCTGAATGGAATCCAGACGCGAATTGACACCGACCACATCGTGATAATATCTTTTGTACATCCCGTGGTTTACAATTCCACGAATGGTATGTGCCAAATCATCATCGTTGGTAAAAATGGCACCCCCGTCCCCATAACAGCCCAAGTTCTTTGATGGAAAGAAAGAAGTGGCTCCTATATGGCCCATGGTTCCTGCTTTCTGTTTGGAACCATCTTTGGAAAAATAAGACCCGCCAATGGCCTGTGCGTTATCTTCAATAACATATAGGTCATGCTTTTTAGCCAGTTCCATAATGGCATCCATATCAGCACATTGCCCAAACAGATGTACGGGAACAATGGCTTTTGTTTTTGGTGTGATGGCCCTTTCAATGGCTTCAACATCAATATTAAAGGTATCTTGACGCACGTCCACCAAAACAGGGGTCAATTGCAACAAACCGATAACCTCCACAGTTGCAGCGAAAGTAAAATCGGCCGTAATCACCTCATCGCCAGGTTTCAAACCGAGTCCCATCATGCAAATTTGGAGGGCGTCGGTTCCGTTAGCGCATGGAATCACATGCTTTACCCCTAAATAATCCTGCAATTCGTTTTGGAACGCTTGCACATGCGGTCCATTTATAAATGCGGAGGAATCCAAGATTTCCGCTATGGCTTCGTTGACCTCGGTTTTTATCCCTTCATACTGACCTTTGAGGTCAACCATTTGAATTTTTTTCATCCGAATAAATTAATGCTTCAAAATTAAGAAATTAAGATGCCATAATGGCCCTTGACCGAAAGAATGTATTTTAGCAAAAAAGAAGCCTTTGCATTTTATCTACCATATTCTTTTAAACATAGGCTGGTTTGGCCTGCATGTGGTCGCACTCTTTAATGCCAAGATCAAATTGTTCGTACGGGGACGGAAACAGACTTTTTCCATTTTGGAGGACAAATTGCACCCTACAGACAAAACCATTTGGATGCATGTAGCTTCCTTGGGTGAATTTGAACAGGGACTGCCTATTTTGGAGCGTTTGCGTGCCCAATACCCGAAACATAAATTGGTGCTCAGCTTCTTCTCGCCTTCCGGTTATGAGGTTAAAAAGAATACCTCAGCAGCCGATGTGGTGGTGTATCTGCCTATGGACAGTCTATCGAACGCTAAACGATTTTTAAAGCTCGTTCATCCCGAACTGGCCATTTTTGTGAAGTATGAGGTTTGGCCCAATTATCTCCATCAGTTAAAAAAGAGCAACACCCCTACGATTTTGATTTCGGCCATTTTTTCCAAGAGGCAGATCTATTTCAAGCCGTATGGAGGATTTATGCGGAAAAGCCTTCGAAAATTCGATACCTATTTTGTACAGGACGATGATTCCAAAAAACTATTGGACTCCATTGGCATTACGAAGGTGCAAGTGGGAGGCGATACCCGTCTGGACCGTGTTTCCGAAATTCTGGAACGCAACAACCGTTTGGATTTTATGGACCGTTTCAAGAACAATCAACTGTGTTTGGTCGCGGGAAGCACTTGGCCAGAGGACGAGTCCATTCTTATCGATTACATCAACCGTACCGAAGAGCGCTTGAAATTTGTCATCGCCCCCCACCAAATCAAACCGGCACATGTTGCTAAAATTACCGCTGCACTCCAAAAACCTTCCATCTGTTATTCGGCATTGGGTGACCAAAACCTAAAGGAAGTCGATGTACTGATCATCGACACTATTGGGTTATTGACCAAAATCTACAGTTATGCCAATATCGCCTATGTGGGTGGTGGCTTTGCCACAGGATTGCACAATACCATGGAGCCTGCAGTTTTTGGGGTGCCCATCATCATTGGGCCACAATTTGAAGGTTTTAAGGAAGCAGAAGACTTGGTCCGTGAGGGGGGAATCGTCCCGGTATCCAGCAAAGACAGTTTTTCAAATCTGATGAACGATTTCCTTACTCATCCGACCACGCTACAAAACAAGGGGAAAATCAATTCGGATTACATCAACTCCAACAAGGGGGCATCCGATTTGATCATGAAATACATTTCCAAGGTTTTGTAAAATTTGGTTAGCTTTAGCAAAATTCAACCTACATGGACAAACGCATTTTCAGAATTTCGTTGACAGCGGCCCTAGCGGGCTTTTTGTTTGGTTTCGACACCGTTGTCATTTCCGGTGCCAACCAGCCCATAAAGGAAATTTGGCAGACCAACTGGTTCTTGGGCGATTCCATTTTTACGTTCCACGGTATTTTTATCATGTCCATGGCCCTTTGGGGAACCGTATTGGGCTCGCTTTTTGGCGGAATCCCTACCGATAGGTTGGGACGCAAGAAAACCTTGTTCTGGATTGGGATATTGTACTTTGCCTCGGCAGTCGGCTCTGCCTTTGCGCCTGAACCTTACAGTTTTTCGCTGTTCCGCTTTATCGGTGGTATTGGTGTAGGGGCATCCTCCGTGGCAGCCCCAGTCTATATTTCAGAGATTTCCACAGCGCAGACCCGGGGCCGGTTGACGGCCATGTACCAGTTCAATATTGTTTTTGGTATCCTGATCGCATTTATTTCCAACTATCTCATCGGAATTATTTTTGATGAAAGCATTGCTTGGCGCTGGATGCTGGGGATTGAAGGACTCCCTGCATTAATCTACACCCTAATGGTCTTCAAAATACCGAACAGTCCCAGATGGTTGCTCATGAAGGATCGTGCCGATGCCATTGTGATGGAATCCATCACCCTGCTGGGCATTGCCAAGGATAGGGCTTCCATCCATTTGGAAGAAATCAAAATTGCTTTGGTGGAGACCACCGAAAAACAACGGGACAGCCTGTTTTCAGGAAAATATAACAAACCACTCATGCTTGCCTTCTTGATCGCCTTTTTCAATCAACTGTCCGGCATCAATTTTGTGCTGTACTACGCTCCAGAAATTTTGGAACGGGCAGGTCTTGCTTCGGGCGAATCACTCTTTAGTTCCATTTCCATTGGGGTCATCAACCTGATATTCACCTTCGTGGGCATTTCCCTGATCGATAAACTGGGGCGCAAGCAATTGATGTATATTGGTTCCATCGGCTATATCATCAGCTTGGCCATGGTAGGCTGGTGCTTTTATTCGGGCGCAAGTTCGGTATTGCTGCTTACCTTCATTTTGATTTTTATTGCTTCCCATGCCGTGGGGCAAGGCGCTGTGATATGGGTGTTCATTTCCGAGATATTCCCCAATAAGGTGCGTTCCTACGGGCAGTCTTGGGGAACGGGCACACATTGGGTATTTGCCGCGCTCATCACCTTGCTCACCCCTACCTTCCTCGATGCTGAAATTGGTATTTTCAAGGACAACCCCTGGCCCATTTTTATCTTCTTTGCCGGTATGATGGTGCTCCAATTGCTGTGGGTCATTTTTATGATGCCAGAAACCAAGGGCATCAGCCTTGAAGAACTTGGCAAATTGCTCAGCCGCAAAAACGAACGCTCCAAATAATTGGTTTACAGCACATGCCATAAATACACCCGTTAGTCGAATAGTACAGTGAGGCATAGAGGGAATGCGCAAATAATTCCTTAAATTGAAAGAAATTACACTATTATGCCAGATGAAATTAGCTTTGGAAACAAACTTATGGTCGGTTTTTTGCGGATCATGGTCTTCATATTGATTGTGATTCTGATCGCAATTCCGGTTTTGATTATTTTGGACTTTTTAGGGGTTCTAGAGGCCCTTGGCATGTCGTCCTAAAAAATCACATCCACCTCTCCCATTGATTTGGTCACCAATTTGATGTAAGAATCAATGGCCTTATTGATGTTGTGGGGTTCGGTGACATGTACCTCTCCTCTCCAGATCAGTTCAATCTCTTTTCCGATACAGATACAATAGAGTGAGGTTTCTGCGTGATAGATATTAAAGGTATCGTAGTACTCAGGGTCGTAATATATATTTTGATGCTCTAGATAATCCGTGCTGAACCGCATGAACAACTTGTCCACATCGTTAAGGTGTTCTTTAAATGTCCTTCTGTTTTCGGTACCCACAAGTTTGGTAAAAAGGATGGCATCGAACCCTTTATCCAGCAGCTGTTCCTCTACCTCGGCCAATTCCTGCTCAGATCGTTCGGCAGATGTAAATTCCACATCAAAAAGATCGATGCTGCGAACGGCATCCACACCTTGACTTTTGAGCGCTTCGGCAAATTTGGTCTCAAATTCCACCCGAGTGGCATCTTCCTGTGTCATTCCGACCACCAACACCTGATAGGCATCAAAGATCACTGTATCTGGATTCTTCCATGTACCCACCAATCTGGTGGAAGAGCATCCCATGAGGAGCAGAAGACTTATGCCGATTAATGTCGCTTTCATTGTTTAGGTTTAAAGGTTCGTTCGCAGCAAGGACCTAATTATTGTCAGTGCGTACTAAAAGTAGCCTGTCTTTTCTCCAATTGCCTTTTAAGGTCGTCTATGGTTTTGGACATGGACTTCTCAAAATCGTCGGTATTGGACTTTGCAAAAATTCGTGGACCAGGGGCACTCAACTCTATTTCACAGATTTTGCCCTCTCCTGTTTTATCATTCTCCGTTTTGAACAACACATTGGCCTTGATCAACCAACTATATTTTTGCTCCAGCCCCTCTAACTTTTTCATTAATATTTGGGTTAGCGAATCGCTGGTCATCATCTTTTGATATTGAACATGTACTTCCATGATTATTGTTTTGATTATGGTCAAATCTATGACCCTTTCATTTTAAATTTAATGACAATTGTCATTTTCAATTCGATTATTGCCCCAACGAAAATGGCTGTCCCGTACTTTGCAGCACAGAGAACCAAAACTCTCCTTCCAAGTCGATTTTTTTACGCTTTTTGGTTACTTCCGTAATGGGAATGTACACGTATCGGTTATTGATCTTGCTGGCCACGAACTTGGTTTTGCCTGCCATGGCTCCGTGCACGGCGTGATATGCCAATCGGCTGCAGTAAACACTATCACTGGAGTTCGCCGGAGCACATCTCACAATATAGCTAGGATCGATGTACTTAATCGTCACCGGACATTTCTCCTTAAAATAGGCCGCGATTTTTTCCTTTAGGAAAACCCCAATGTCCTGGTGCTGGATATTCCCCGAAGCATCCTTTACTTCTTCCTTTTTAGTGAACAATTGTTGCCCGGCCCCTTCGGCCACCACAATTACGGCATGCTTTTTATACTTCAACCGTTCTTCGAGGATGTTCAAAAAACCATGTTCCCCTTCCAAGACAAAATCCATCTCGGGAATCAGTACAAAATTGACCACGGGCATGGCCAGTGCTGCCGAAGCAGCTATAAATCCACTATCCCTTCCCATTAATTTAATGATGGAAATTCCATTGAAGGCACCTGTAGCCTCATTGTGGGCATCCCGCAAAATGGGACTGGCCACATCAAAAGCCGTCTCAAATCCGAAAGACTCATCAATGAGGTCGATATCGTTATCGATGGTCTTTGGAATACCGACCACACTTATTTTCCCGTTACGTTTCGCAATTTCCTCTCCAATGGCGTTCACCCCTTTTAAGGTTCCATCGCCACCAATTGCAAATAGCATGTCCACTTGATTGTTTTCTAAGGTATCCACCATTACCGAAACATCCTGCCCCCCTCTGGAAGATCCTAAAAAAGTACCTCCAAACTGATGGATATCCTTTACCTTATCCGGTGTCAGCTCCACTAGCTCATGGCCTTTATCTGGATTCAACCCTTCGTAACCATATGGAATACCGATAATTTTCTTGACCCCATAGAAATAATGTAGTGCCATCACCAAGCCACGGATCACATTGTTGATGCCCGGGCACAAGCCACCGCAGGTGACTATGGCAGCCGTCGTGTTTTGGGCATCAAAAAAGAGGTGCTGTCGTGGACCGGCTTTTTCCAGACAGACTGGTTCCTCCTTATTCGCAAGGCATTGATTGAAATAGGAAATCGACGGATCGAATATCAACCGATCCGCATCGCTCACGAAATTAAAGATGTTGTCTCCCTTAACGGTGCTCAATTGTAGGGGCGAACTGTACTTGGACGCCCCTAGGCTTTCTATGTGGAATCTATTTGTATCGGTCACTTGTAATTTATCTTAAAGATGTTCTGTCAAACTATGGTGCGAATCGATCAGTGGTCCCCCGTTCATAATTTCTTCGGAAGCTTGACTTGCAAACTTATCAAAGTTAATATGGAACGAATGCGCCAACTGGATTGCCTTGCTCACATAGGCTCCTTTTTGAAGCCAGGTATTCATGGGGTCTAATATTTCCGTTGGAACCCCAGGGCAATACTTTGGCATATGCAGCCCAAAAATGGGATGGGTATCATAATCCACATCTTCCAATTTACCTTCCAAGATCGCGGAAATCATTGCCCGCGTATATTTCAATTTGATCCTGGATCCCACTCCGTAGGGTCCGCCGCTCCACCCGGTATTGATCAACCAAACGTTTGCACCGGAAGCTTTCATTTTTTCGCTCAACATTTCGGCGTATACCGCTGGATGCAATGGCATAAAAGGCTCCCCAAAACAGGCCGAGAACGAAGGTACCGGCTCCGTAATCCCTGCCTCTGTACCAGCTACCTTGGCCGTATAGCCCGAAATAAAGTGGTAGGCTGCTTGCCCAGGGGTCAATTTAGCGACTGGGGGCAAAACACCAAAGGCATCACAAGTTAAGAAAAAGATATTTTTGGGATTCGATGCGTACGAAGGCTCTTGGATGTTGTCGATATGATAGATGGGATAGCTTACCCTCGTGTTTTGGGTAATGGTACTATCAAAATAATCCACCTCTTTGGTCCCTTCCTTAAAAACTACGTTTTCCAATAGGGCACCTGGACGTATGGCCCTGTAAATATCGGGTTCCTTTTCTTCCGTCAGGTCAATCACCTTCGCATAGCAGCCCCCTTCAAAATTGAATATGGTGTCCTCCTTGGTCCACCCATGCTCATCGTCCCCGATCAATTTTCTATCTGGATCGGCGGACAAAGTTGTTTTTCCGGTACCGGAAAGCCCAAAGAAAATTGCGGTATCTCCCGCTTCACCAACGTTGGCCGAGCAATGCATTGGCAAAACGTCCTTTTCGGTAGGAAGAATAAGGTTAAGGGCAGAGAAAATACCCTTTTTCATCTCTCCGGTATAGGCAGAACCCGCGACCAATGCAATCTTTTTGGTAAAGTTGAGGATGGAGAAGTTTCCGCTCAAGATTCCGTATTGGGATGGATTGGTAGCTTCATATCCGGGAGCACACAACACCAGCCACTCCTCTTCAAAATTTTCCAGTTCGCTGTCGTCCAATCGCAAAAACATGTTTTTGATGAAATAGTTGGACCATGGATACTCCGTAATGGTCCTCACGTTCATCTTATATTTGGGATCGGCACATACTGCAGCATCCCTAACAAAAACTTCCTTTCCACTGAGGTAGTTGACTACCTCATCATATAATTTGTCAAAGTTTTCTGGCGACACGGCCTTATTGATTCTGCCCCACCAAACCTTGTCCTTGGTGTAATCGTCCTTCACCAAAAAACGGTCTTTTGGAGAACGTCCGGTAAATTTACCGGTATTGATGCATAGGGTACCATTTTCGGTCTCGACACCCATGCCTTTTTCCAGAGTAAGTTTTTGTAATGTTTCAGCGTCCAAATTCCATTGCGCCTGGACATTTTTTAATCCGTACTTTCCAAGATCTTTGTTTGTGCTCATATCTTTCGATTTTAATGGTTAGAAGCTCCATATCCATGGAACCAATACTAATGTTGCTATAAAGAAAAGCAGGAGCAAGGGGCCGCCCACTTTTACATAATCCATAAATTTATATCCTCCCGCCACCATCACCATAGCGTTTGTGGTAGTGCCTACCGGGGTCAAGAATGCCGTAGATGCACTCACGGCGACTGCAATCATGAAAGGTTTTGGCGAAACTCCCAATGTGGTCGATGCAATGATGGCGATTGGTGCCATCAAAACCGCAGTTGCCGAGTTGTTGATGGTTTGACTGAAAGCTGCCGTCAACAGGAAGATGCCAGCCAACAAAGCGACTGGGTGGATGCTTCCCAAACTGCTCACCAAACTTTCTGCGGCCAATTGTGCCACTCCTGTTTTTTGCAATGCCAGTCCCATGGGAATCATTGCGGCTATCATCACCACGCTGGTCCAACTTATCCCTTGATATGCCTT
Source organism: Flagellimonas sp. MMG031 (assembly GCF_040112705.1). Lineage (NCBI taxonomy): Bacteria > Pseudomonadati > Bacteroidota > Flavobacteriia > Flavobacteriales > Flavobacteriaceae > Flagellimonas > Flagellimonas sp. MMG031. The sequence continues at coordinate 1,173,444 of NZ_CP157804.1, read as the reverse complement.
GGAGATGGGCACACATCCTGTCAACATCATAATCCCTGCACAGATAAGGGCCGCCATGGCACCTGGCAATATATTGAGAACCAATAGAAGAATCATCAATATCAAGGTACCTAGCGCGATGTAACTCCTTGTGGTCAACTGATCCACGTTTTTGGACAGCGCCTCCGGACTTCCAGATATCACCAGGTTCTCGTATACGGATTTCAAGGCAATAATGTTTTCCCACTGTCCGCGGATCACGAAGGCATCCCCAGCCTTGATCTTGATTTTCCCCATCAAGGGAACGTTATCTCTCGAAACCGCCAAGAGTTGGACTCCCGCCTGTTTGAGGTAGTGTCCCAAGGGCACCGTTTTACCAACGAAAACCGATTTTGGGGTAATGATCATTTCTGCCATGCCCACCTCCTGATTGATCAGCTCCTTTTTGAGCATATCTTTTTCGGGTTTCAATGGAATCACCCCCAAATGAAACTTGAGCACCAACTTATCCACATCTTCAGGCTCTCCCTTTACGGTTATGATATCATGATAGCGCATTTCGGTATCCAAGCCCGGCATTTCCACAAATTGTGGAATTCTTTGGAGTTTGTTGGGATGTCTTCGTTTAAGCCGCATCACGGACACTTTGTGTTCCGATTCAAAATTCCAATCCCCGATCTTGGTATTGATCAATTGGGACATGGAGCGAATACGTAGGCGATATAGGTTATCCCCAATACTGTAGTTCTCAATCCACTTGTGCATTTCCTGATCAATGGCCATAGGTTTGTTATTGGTCCTATGTTCGGGAAGCAGCCTATGTCCTACATATCGAAAGTAAAGGATGGAGATGAGGAGCAATGGCACTCCTATCAAACCAAATTCAAAGAACGAAAACCCTGTAAGACCATTTTGGGCCAAGGCGTTGCTCACAATAATATTGGGGGGCGTCCCTGTTAGGGTCAACAATCCACCTGTATTGGAGCCAAAAGCCACCGGAATCAATAACTTGGAAGGTAGGGTACCTGCATTCCAAGCCGCGGTGACGGTTACTGGCAGCAAAGCTGCCACGGTTCCCGTATTGCTCACAAATCCTGACAAAAGACTGGACCCTAAGGTGACAATTACCAAAAGACGGGAAACGTTCCTACGGGCCCATTTCACAAAAAATTGTCCGGCCATGGCGGTCCATCCTGTTCTGGAAAGTCCTTCGCCAATAATAAAAAGGGCCGCGATCATGATTACCGTGGGGTTGCTGAAACCTGCCAAGGTCTCACCCAAATCCAAAATACCGGTCAAAAAGAGCGATAGCATGGCCATAAGGGCCACAACATCGGGCGGGAATTTCCCCCATATAAACAATATGATGGTAATTCCAAGAATGATTAGCAGTGGCAGCATGCTAGTTATTTCAGAAGGTTAGTCCAGTGCCAACACCGGGATCTCGGAGTGCAAGGTCAATAGTTTGGTGAGCCTGCCCTCCGAAGGTGTACTTTTTTCGGTATGGTTACGGGGCAATATGGTCAACATGTCAATATTTTTCTTTTTGATGTAGTCCAATATCCCTTGCTCTACATCTTCACTTTTAATAAAAGTATGGTCCGCATAAAAATGCTCCAAATAGTACTCCAAAAGGTTCTCGTTGGATTCCTTTATGGCCTCCTCATCGTATACGGATTCTTTGTAAATGGTGAGTACATGGACCCTGGCATCAAAAGAGCGGGCCAAGTCCAACAAGGTTCCCAACACGGCTTTATCCTCAATTTTTTCACCTCCCATGACCAACGCAATGTTCTTGGGCTCCTTAATACCAGTGCCGTAGGGAATGGCAAGAACCGGGCAGTCGGCCTTCAAGACCAATTTTGAAGTATTGGTGATGGCCTCATCGGTAATCTTATCGCCCATGGTGCCCATCATGATCAAATCGGCCTTGCTCTTTTCCTGTACCGAAAGAATGGTACTGATCACCTCTCCCGTATCCGTGGTGAACTCCGGGGCCACTTTTAATTTGGTGTTGAATGAATCCAGCAACTGTAAAAATTCTTTGCGAAGTTTTTCGTTATCAGCCTCGCTCAAGGGCATAGTGCCTACGTAAAGCCCCAAAATGCCGATTGATCTTTGGGTACCTATAAAACTGACGACATATTCCAGGGCGTTTACGGACGCCTCTGAAAAATCAAATGGAATCAATACTTTTTTTAAACTGCTCATACCTAAAATTGTTAATTGGTTGTATTTGTTTTCAAAAGTAGAATCGGACTACGATCTATAACATGACAGAAGTCAGTGTTTTCAACTTTTCCTTGATATTAGCAAAAAAACGGCCGCCATAAAAATCGGGAGGGTTATTTTATTGCCACCTTTTTGGTTATATTTAGAAACCGCAAAACAACACCACTTTAGTTATGGATTTAGTCATTGGGATAGACATTGGTGGCACTAAAACCAAGATCGGCCTTGTTGATGAACAGGGTGTTTGCCACGAACAAACCTTTTTTAGAACGAAGGATTTCCCCAATTTGGAAGAGTACCTGAACAAAATAAAGTCTACCTCCGATGAGCTATTGGACCAATTGGGACAAGATGCCAATGTGATCGGTTGCGGTATTGGGGCACCCAATGCATCCAGTAAAAATGGCACCATTGAAAATGCCAGTAATTTGTTGTGGAAGGGCACCGTTCCCTTGATTGAAAAATTAAAGAAGCGCATGCCCATGCCCATGCGCATTATGAACGATGCCAGTGCAGCCGCACTGGGGGAAATGCTCTTCGGCGGTGCCAAAAACATGACCGATTTTATCGTGATTACCCTCGGTACCGGTTTTGGTGCCGGAATCGTTGCCAACGGTCAGTTGATTGATGGCTATGACGGCTTTGCCGGCGAATTGGGCCACGTGGACATGACGATGGGAGACGGCAGATTGACGGGGCTTGGCGTAAAAGGCGGATTGGAAGCCTATGTTTCCGCCACGGGCCTTAAGCGAACAGTAATGTACATGCAGAGCAAATATTTGGTGGATAGCCGTTTTAGGGATATCGCCTACAATGATTTGCATGGGGAAGATATTACCCAAGCAGCGGAGGAAGGAGACGAAATTGCCCTAAAGGCCTTTGATTATACCGCTCGCATCATGGCACAAGCACTGGCCAATTTTACCGCTTTTACCCAACCGGAAGCCTTTATTTTAATGGGTGGACTCACCAACAGCGGCAAATGGATCATGACCCCTTTGGAGAAGTACTTCAACGGGTTTTTACTTGATGTTTACAAGGGCAAGGTGAAGCTCCTACATTCCAGCATGGAAGGAAAAACCGCTGCAATCTGCGGTGCTGCGGCCCTTATTTGGGAAAACGAAAAGAAAAAACAAGCCTAACCCATCTTTTTTTGCCGAAAAAGGCAGTCTATGACAAACGTCATACTTTGTCGTGGTATTTAATGAAAACCTTTGTACTCCAACAATCAAAAGCGATTGACCATGGGGTTTGCAAAGTACCATTGTGGATGGATTTATTCCTTTATATGTTCCATTCTGCTATCCCAATCCCTTCTTGCACAGCATCCGGAAGAAAACGAGTATGGCTCATGGCTCCTGCTATGCGGAACGGCCAAAGTACATGAAGAGTGGAGCATACCCGCCGTAGGCATCATTCGGCACCACCACATGCTGGATAGGTACGGGTTCTTTTTCTTTAGGACGGGTGCTTCGTATCAAACCGGCCAAAACTCAGAACTTACCGGTGGACTTGCCCTGCTCAACTCCAGTTCTTATTCCGAAACCACTACAGTATCGAATACCAATCAGCTCTGGCTGTATGGTGAGTACACCTTAAATTCAAAATTCAACGATAATTCCATTTCCCATCGAATACGATTTGAGAATAGACGTTCCATTGGTGGTGAGCCGACAAAAGTGAACAATAGGATCCGATATCGGCTACAATATGTTCGGCCCATACGAAACGGTTTCTATTTTAAGGCCTTTGATGAACTGTTCCTTGCCATTGATGGGGATACATTTGATCAAAATCGGGTATTTGTTGGTTTTGGTCGTCAAATGAGCAAGGAGATCAAGGCAGACATCGGTTACTTTAATCATAAGTTCAGCGATTCCAGCGATCATATGCTGCGGTTGAGTATTTCATTCTCTATTGATCTTACAAAAAAAGACATGGCATTATTGACGGATTAAATTGCGTAACCTTTTGACAACAAAAACCTTACCTCAGCCCAAAACCTGATTATTATCATATTCTGCATGATTGAAGAAAGCTACCTTTAACAGAGTTAAATAGTAGAAGTCATGAAACCAAAAAAGAACCCAAACGCAGAAATAGGACGCAATAGCAGTCTTTATTTTATGATAGGACTTACTTCGGTATTGTTCATGACATGGCAATCCTTTGAAGTAAAGTTCTATGACGAGGAATCCAAAGTTTCAGAAGTTGTACAGGTAACCGACGAACTTAAGGAAGATGTACCCATTACAGAAGTAATTCGAACTGCGCCCCCACCACCTCCGCCATCGGCCCCCGATGTTATTGAGATTGTGGAAGACGTAGAAGACGTAAAAGAGACTATAATCGAAAGTACCGAGAGTAGCCAAGAAACCTTTATCGAGGATGCCATAGTGCGTATTGAAGATGTAGATGTGGAAGAAGTGGAAGACGAAGTTGTGGTTCCCTTTGCAGTCATCGAGAACGTACCCGTTTTTCCAGGCTGTGAAAACCTTCAAAGTCAAGAAGAACGCAAAGCATGCTTTAACGAAAAGGTTCAGGAACACATCAAAGCAAATTTCACCTATCCGCCCGCTGCACTGGAGATGGGAATTACCGGAAGGGTATATCTTCAATTTGTGATCGATTCCAAAGGTAGGGTTACCGGTATCCAAAAAAGAGGTCCTGACAAACTTTTGGAAAAAGAAGCTGAACGTATCATCGCTTCCTTGCCCAGAGTGAAACCCGGTGAGCAGAGAGGCAAGGCCGTAAGTGTTAAATACAGCATTCCCATTAACTTTGTGATGAAAGGAAATTAAGCCAACTATCCTCTATACCTAAAGGTCCAAGACAGTTCTTGGGCCTTTTTTTATGATTTGAACCAAGTTGTTTCGCTGTACTCCTGCGATTTGGATGCGCTTTCCCTGTTCTTGGCGATGAGGTGACCGCTATCGTACCTGCGGGCCCGATACCCCAACAGGTGGAGAAAGGGCTTGGCAAAAAAACGGGCTATGCGAAGATTGATCAACAAAGTGTCTTTTTTCTCATCCGCCCACGATACCCCGGGAAGCTTAACCAAAATATGGTCTACCTTAAACTTTCGTAACTTTTTGGAAAGCCATAACAAAAATTGCGGAATTGGACGAATAAAGTAGAATCCTTCGTTGCCCTGTTTTTGATAAAGCGGCATGAAGATTTGCCGGGTCTTTGTGGTTTTGAGGGCCACACCATCCACCGAGGCCAAATTGACTCCCTTGGGTACCACTTGAAAATTGACAAAACCGGGATACATTTCAAAGGTGGACTCGGGACCAATATCATGCTGATGATAAATCTCGAAAAACCGGTGTCTGGGTCTACTGGATTCGGCGACTGCCCCCTTCAATTCCTGAAGTTTTTCAGAAGAAACGGGCATTGATTCGGTCAGTGCCAAGGAATACCGAACAAACTCAATACAACTTTGAACCGCCTTGCCATCATCATGCTGTCCGCTTTCGAAACCCAGCGATACATAGCCCAGTTCATTGATGTAGCTCAATAAGGCTCCTTTTAAGTATTCCTCAATTCCCAGTATAATGGGCAATGGGTAATGTGATGCATAGGTACGGTTCAGCAAACTATCGTTGAGCACCATAAAAGGTGATGTATCGCCCGAAGTGGTATGAAGGTCTAAAAAATAGAATGGAGGGTTTCCTGTTTCTAGGATGGAATCTATCAGGACATACAAATCATGTAGTTCCTTTTCTTCCTTATTGTGAATCTCCTTTTTCTCGACAATCCTTGTGATTCGTTCCGAAAACCAGATCCTGTTCAAGTCTTCGTCCTGGAACCGTTGTCTTGTTGTAAGGGAGCCCAAGTTTCCAGAAATCGCATAAATTTCTCCATTGATGGCGGTGTTGTTCAACTTAAGTTCATCAAATACTTCCTTCAAAGCGAACACACCTGCTGTTTCGTTGCCATGTACCCCGCCAAAAAAAACAAGTGTGGGGCCTCCCTTTTTTCCACGAATATGATCAATGACCCTATCAATTTTTACGGTCTCATCCAATGCCGTGCTATGAACCAATACCATACTACTTCAAATCAACTTTGCTGATGATTCCCACAATGTGGGTGTCCACACAAATGGGCAAACAGCCGATATTGTGCTCGTTCATCAATTCCTTTGCTTTGCTTATCTCGGTTTTGGGCGTTATGGTAATGACATCCTTCACCATGATATCACCTACCCTGGCCCCCTTCTTGTCCAATTGCTCAAACTTTTCGATATGGCTCCAAGTAAGTAGGCCAACGAGCTCACCTTTTCCATTTTCTACGGGCAGGTGATGTATGTTGTTCCATTGCATGATGGAGAGGGCCAAATTGGCATAATCATCCTCATAAAGTTTCATAAGTTTAGTGGACATGATCTGGTTGACCCACTTAAAGGATTCCTTGGTCTCTCCCATATTCTCGATGGGCTTCCATTGGTGTACGGGAATATTCGTCTGCTGATTTTTGTACATAGATCGGGTCAATTGTACGATGGCACTGTCCAGTTTCATTTGTTTGCGGAGTTCCCTAAAGTTATGGATCTGCCACTCTGCACCAGTATTGCCTTTCATTCGTGCTTCAATCACTCCCAAAAGTCGTTCGATATCCTTTTCATCAACATGAAACTTTCTCAGGCCGTCATAGGCCATGGGCAAAAATTCATCCTTAACCAATTTTTTAGCCGTCATATCCTTTCCCATCCAAGAAAACATGGCATTCCTACCACTTGTGGCCGCCCTTAAAAAGTTGAGCTTGGCGGTCCTAAAGTCCATTAGGCTGGGCATATCGTCATATTTTTTGGGTCTACCGGCCATAAGTCCGACCCAGAAAGCAAAGTTGGCCATTTCATCCAAAACTGTAGGTCCAGCTGGAATGTATCTGTTCTCGATTCTCAGATGGGGTTTACCGTTGCCGACTCCATAACAGGGTCGGTTCCAGCGATACACCGTTCCATTGAAAAGACTAAGTGCTTCCAATTTTGGTATTTCACCCTTGTCCAACATGTGCAATGAGTTTTGGGTAATCGGCTTGGTCAATAGAATGCGATGGGTAGAAATATCCTGTTTAAAGATTTCGGCAACGGAGTGCTTTTGCCAGCGTTCACCAAAACCTACCCTTGCCACTTCCTCCCGCAGGGCCTTGGTCCATACCCGGGTATCCAAGCTTTGCTGAAAAAGGGCAATCCGTGTTTCCCGCCAAAGTTCCTTACCCAATAACAGAGGTGAATTACAGCACATGCTCAATACCGGTCCGGAAATAGCCTGTGCCCAATTGTAACTCTTGGTAAAATCTTCGGGAGGTATTTGAAGATGCAGCTGAAAACTGGTATTGCAAGCTTCAAAAAGAACGGAATCATGGTGTAGCGACAATTCATCGACGCCTTTTATGCGCAGGGTGAAATCATCCCCGCGCCATGCTTTCAGGACTTCGTTTATCTTAAAATACCTAGGTATCGGGGTCATAAAATCCATGCCCAACTCATCTTTGCTGATGGTGGGTAAAATACCGGTCAACAAAACCCGGCTACCCTGCTTTTTAGCAGATTGTTTGGCCTTTTCGACCAGTTCGGTGAGTTGATGTTCCATGGAACTGAAACTATCGTTTTTCAGCGTAATGGGATCAAGATTGGCCTCAATATTATAGGTGGCAAATTCTGTGGTGTAGTGCGGGTCGTCCAAATCCTTCAGAATATCCAAGGAATTTGAAGCGGGCCTGTAATCATCTTTGATGAGGCACATTTCCTGTTCGGCCCCTATTCGCACAATATCATCTTCGATCAAGCCGTCTTTGATCATAATTTCCAAGGCGTGGATATCATCGATCAGTTGCTGTACAAATAGTTTCCGTTCCTCCTCGTTGAAAGCGCTTTTTGCAATATGTTCTCCCATGGGACCTAAGTTTGTGCCTACTTCTCCTCCCTATAAAAGTACAGCTTCAATAAAGGGCAAAATATGATACTCGTCAGTACAAGCATTTACCCTATCAGCTTTTTGGGCGGCTATCCTGACAATTATCATGTTTTATGAGAGCCATCAACGGTATTTTTGGCCTATAATCAAAAGGTATGCAGCTTATGTGCGGATTAGTACAAAAATACAATGTTCCGGGCCCTCGATACACGAGTTATCCTACTGTGCCCTATTGGGACATCAATAGTTTTTCAGGCAAAAAATGGAATTCGAGTGTACTCAGGGCATTCGAAGAAAATCCCGAAGAGGGTATCAGTGTATATATCCACTTACCCTTTTGCGAGCATATGTGCACGTTTTGTGGATGCCATAAAAGGATTACCAAGCGCCACGAAGTGGAGCGACCCTATATTACAGCGGTTTTGAAAGAGTGGGAGTTGTATGTTGACCTTTTGGGCTCAAAACCCGTTATAAAAGAGCTTCATTTGGGCGGCGGAACCCCCACTTTTTTCTCTCCCGAGAACCTTAAAATATTGATTGAAGGAATTGTTCGGCTGAGCACCAAAACCGATGATATCGAATTTAGTTTTGAAGGACATCCGAACAATACTACACGGGAACACTTACAGGCCCTTTATGATGTAGGGTTCAGAAGGGTCTGTTTTGGAGTACAGGACTACAATCTCACCGTTCAACGTGCCATTAACAGGATTCAACCCTTTGAGAATGTAAAGAACGTTACCGATTGGGCCAGGGAAATCGGATATACCTCGGTGGGACACGATATTATTTATGGTCTTCCGTTTCAAAATTGTGCCGATGTGGAGAACACCATCATTAAAACCAACGCCATCAAACCCGACAGGATTGCTTTTTATAGTTATGCGCACGTGCCATGGCTCAAGGGCAACGGACAACGTGGCTACAAGGAGGAAGATTTACCATCATCCGTAGAAAAAAAGGCCCAGTACGAAATGGGCAAACGAATGCTTTCCGAATTTGGGTACAAGGATGTGGGAATGGACCATTTTGCATTGCCCACGGACAGTCTGTACAAGGCCTTGGAAAATGGGACACTGCACCGAAACTTTATGGGCTACACCCCATCCAAGACCAAACTATTGGTCGGTTTGGGCGCTTCCAGCATCAGCGATAGCTGGTATGGCTTTGCCCAAAATGTGAAGAATGTGGAGGAATACCAGAATTTGGTTTCGCATGGAGTTATCCCTATTTTTAGAGGACATATCCTTAATGAAGAGGATGAAATCCTCAGAAGGCATATCCTCAATATCATGTGCCGATTTGAGACAAGCTGGAGCGAGGAGGACGAAAAATCGGTTGATTTTGATATGGTGTTGGACAACCTTTCCGAACTGGAGAAGGACGGATTGGTAGCACTGGACAACCAACAGATCAAGGTAACCGATAAGGGAAGACCATTTGTGCGAAACATCAGTATGGCCTTTGACCTTAAATTGCAAAGAAAAAAACCAGATACCCGAATATTTTCCATGACCGTTTAACCTAAAAAAAACAACAAGATGAAAAGTATTATTGTACCGGTTGATTTTTCAAATCAATCAGAAAAGGCCCTAAAAGTGGCCGCTTCATTGGCAAAACAGCAAAAAGCTGAGCTCTTTGTGCTCCATATGCTGGAACTCTCCCCTGCCATTATGGGAGATTCCGGATATATTTCACAGGAACAAGTGGTGCACCTTATCAAACTCGGTGAACAACGATTTGCCGACTTTTTGGACCAACCCTATCTCAAGGAAATAAAACTCACCCCCATTATCAAACATTACAAGGTGTTCAGTGAAGTGGCGGAAGTGGCCGAAAAACACGACGCCGACCTTATTGTGATGGGTTCTAATGGTGTTGATGGATTGGAAGAGATCTTTATAGGCTCCAATACTGAAAAGAGTGGTGCGCACCTCAGATGTACCCGTATTGGTCATCAAAGGGAATGAGGCAGAGGATTTTGACCCCAAAAACTTCGTTTTTGCCTGTGATTTTGAGAAAGAAAGTGTCCCTGCTTTAAAAAAAGCCCAAAAAATGGCAAAAATCCTTGGCTCAAAATTACATATGGTGTACATCAATACTCCAGGTGATGAGTTCCTGAGCACCGCTGATGCCCAAAGCAAGATCGATGCCTTTTTAAAGGAGGCCAATACAGATTTGACCGTAGAGATTTTCAACGATTATACGGTTGAAAAGGGTGTTCTCAATTATAGTGATGAAGTTGATGCAGATCTTATTGGCATCCCTACCCACGGAAGAAGAGGGTTGTCCCACTTTTTTATGGGAAGTATTGGCGAGGACATTGCCAACCATGCCAAAGCACCTGTAATCACCTTTAAGATTTAATATGGATTACATTTTTGATTGGTTTCGTGTAATTCTAACGAAAAGGGGGCAATTTTAAAATTGCCCCCTTTTTATTTTTTTTGCCCTTATTTTCCAATTAACCATGGAATCTTTCGTAAGCCGCTCTTTCCAACTCTTCCCTATGATCGGGGTGGGCAATCGAAATTAAGGCGCTGGCTCGCTGTTTTAGGTTTTTACCGAACAAGTTTACCACGCCATATTCGGTAGCCACATAGTGCATGTGTGCCCTAGTGGTGGTGACACCCGCTCCTTGTTTCAAAAATGGGGTTATTTTGGAAACACCTTTTTTGGTGGTAGCGGACATGGCGATAATAGGCTTTCCTCCCTTGGAAAGCGAGGCTCCCCTCATAAAATCCATTTGACCCCCTACCCCGGAGAACTGGTACCCTCCAATGGTATCGGCACAAACCTGACCGGTAAGATCGATCTCTATGGCACTGTTAATGGCCGTTGCCTTGGGGTTTCTTCGGATTCTGGCCGTGTCGTTGGTATATCCGGAATCCCTAAAATCACAAATGGGGTTATCGTCGATGAAATCATATAATTTTTGAGACCCTACAGCAAAGCAGCTCACAATTTTACCTCGTTTTACCGCCTTTTCCTTTCCATTGATCACACCACTTTCCAACAAGGGCAGCACGCCATCCGAGAACATTTCGGTATGGATACCCAGGTTTTTGTGGTTGCCCAGGTTGGACAAGACCGCATTGGGAATGTTACCGATTCCCATTTGTAGGGTTGCGCCATCCTCGATCAACGATGCCACATGTTTGCCAATGGCGTGTTCCACTTCGGAAGGTTCTGTAGGCAGATGTGCATGAATGGGCCTGTTTACCTCTGTGGCGAACACGATTTCATCGACATGGACAATACCTGTACCATGGGTTCTAGGCACCTGCGGATTAATTTGTGCCACTATTTTTTTTGCAGTTCGGATGGCCGGCAATGCCACATCCACCGATACTCCCAACGAACAGTAACCATGCTTGTCCGGAGGGGATACTTGAACAAAGGCCACATCCAAGGGCAAATACTCGTCGGCAAACAACCAAGGTATCTCACTTAAAAAAACAGGGATGTAATCCCCCATATACGAGTTTACGAAGTTCCTAACGTTTCCGCCCACAAAGCATGCGTTCAGGGTGAAGGCCTCACAATAGGGTTCCCTGGTATATTTGGCATCTCCTTCGGTATGAATGGAAATGATTTCCACGTCCTTCAATTCCTTGTGACGGTCGCAGAGTGCATCGATCAATTCGTTGGGCGTCATTGCCGCTCCTTGGAAAAAGACCCGGTCTCCTGATTTTACAATTCCTACCGCTTCTTCCGCTGATGTTATTTTCATTATGGATTTGATTTTTTAGGGTTGATGGCATTCTATGGTCGCCGTTACTGCATCCGCAGGGGCCGCCTTGGGGGAAACATAAGGGATTCCCAATCCAAGTCCACGTATAATAAACAAAATACCTATGATCACCACAAATACCGGTATCAATTTTTGAATTTTAGCTTTTATGGCACCTCTGATCATTCCTTTGGAATAAACTACGACAGACATTAAAGGGACGGTTCCCAGGCCGAAAATCATCATATAAAGACCTCCCTGCATAGCGTTGCCCATGGCTACAGCGCCCAAAAGGGCCATATACACCAACCCACAGGGCAAAAACCCGTTCAGGAATCCAATGGTCAAAAAAGTGTCCGGTGTTTTCTTTTTCAATTCGGCCCCAAGTTTGGATTTCACCTTACCAATTATCGAATAAATGGGTGTTAAAAGCTTATGCCTGTTCAAATATTTTGCAGGAACCAATACCAAGACAATCATGAGCAGACCTATCCCGATAGAGAGCTTTTGTTGTATCCCGAACAGGGCCAATCCCTTGCCCAACAATCCAAATAGCACCCCTATGATTCCGTAGGCCAACAATCTGCCCAAATGGTAAATGGAGAGCTGTGTGGTCTTTTTCATGGTGTTGCTATGGTCCAAAGGCAACATAAAAGCTATGGGTCCGCACATGCCCAAACAGTGCAGACTTCCCAAAAGTCCCAGAACCAAAGCAGAGGTCAACATGATCAGTACACCAGTTTTTCTTTATGTAAAAAGGAGTTACCTTCGTAATTCCAGTCTATGGAAATGTCCCAGCGACCGTCTACCAAGCGATTGTCAGGTATGAGCAAATGTGTATTGGACAAACTTATAGGAAAGTTAGTATCCAAGTGCTTGTTAGACGGTCTGTATAGGGACACTGTTCCACTTATTTTTTTGGGGTCGAAACGTTCTGGAAAAGAAATGACCAAACCCTCGTCCGTTTTTTCAACGGTAAGGTTGGCACCCATTTCGGTCGCCGTTTTTGAGGCGTCTATCTGTTTTTGATAGGTCAGCTCTTTTTTATAATATTCTTCCGTAACCAAATCGTGGTTGGCCCTGTCATCGGTACTCATCCGTATCACAAAGTATAGGATAAAGCCTATGAAGCCTATAAATGCCAATACGATTCCGGTTCCCCAATTGATTTTCATCGATTTATTTTTTTAATTATAACTTCTCGGTGCCAAAAACTGTGTCACCGTAGTTTCTATGAGTTTTTCTCCGCTGTAAACTCCAATTTCGAGTTGATCTTTATCGCCATTGAGTGCGGATGCGTTGATCTCTATAAAGAGCGTTCCCTCCGCAAGTTCTTCAGCTGGAACTGTGAATGTATCTTGTGACACCATTTTGATTTCCCCATTGTGCGACATCAGCTTAAAGGACACATTTTCGATATCCTTCGTGGTTTTGTTTACCAATTTATAGGTATACACATTGCTGATGATATTGTCCGCCTTCCGCTCGTACAACTGTCCAGGTAACCTTAATACGTTCGCCTCGACCTCGTTCCGCATGAACAACATTCCCACCAAAACTCCTATCAAAACCACGAGCACGGCAGTGTATCCCTTCATACGGGCGGTGAACTTAAATTTGTTCTTGTTGGTTATTTCGTCCTCGCTGGCGTATCTGATCAACCCTTTGGGTTTATCGATACTTTCCATGATATGGTCGCACTCATCAATACAGGCCGTACAGTTTACGCATTCCAACTGTGTTCCGTTGCGGATGTCAATCCCCGTGGGACATACATTTACACATTGCAGGCAATCAATACAGTCACCATGCCCAAGTGCTTCCCTATCTTCGTTTTTTCTGAACTTTTTCCGGCCATTTTCACCCTCTCCACGTTTGTGGTCGTAGGCCACAACAATGGATTTATCATCCAAGAGCACGCCCTGTAATCGTCCATAAGGACATGCAATGATGCATACCTGCTCTCTGAACCACGCAAAAATGAAATAGAACACTCCAGTGAAAATCAACAAGGGAATCATGGTTCCCAAGTGGGCCATGGGCCCATCGGTAATGTAGGCCAACAACTGGTCGCTTCCGATCAAATAGGCCAAAAATATATTGGCTATAAAGAAGGAGATGACAAAGAAGATGAACCACTTCAGCAGTCTTTTCCTCAGCTTTTTACCTGTCCAAGGCGCCTTGGCCAATCGCATTTGAGCACCCCTATCCCCATCGATCCAATACTCTATCCGGCGGAAGACCATTTCCAGAAAAATCGTCTGGGGACACATCCACCCACAAAAAATACGGCCATAGGCCACCGTAAAGAGTGCGATGAAAATCACTCCAATGATCATCGACACCACCACCAAATGAAAATCTTGCGGCCAAAATGGAAGTCCAAAAATATTGAACCGTCGGTCCAGCACATTGAACAGCAAAAATTGATGCCCATTGATTTTGACAAAGGGTGCTGCAATCAAGAAAATCAGCAGAAAGTAACTAACATACTTTCGGTAATCATAGTACCTTCCGCTGGGTTTCTTTGGAAAAATCCAGTTCCTTTTACCTTCTTGTGTGATTGTGCCTATGGAATCCCTAAAATTCTCTTCCATCGCATTTGTGGTTTATGGATAAATATTTGGTTGCCGGGTGTCCCAACGGGACTAGTTCATGGCAACTTCTGTTGAATCTGTGGCCTGCCCCATTTCTGCCGGTGCAGTTTCTTCGGTTTCAGATTCGGTACCATTGGCATCTTCAGGAGCATTGGGGTCTACCCATATTTCTCCTTCAGGTTCCTTTGGATTGGCAGGTGTTGTTCCTCCCAAGGTCATCACATAACTGGCAACCTGGGCCATTTCGGCCGGCTTTAAGGTCTGCTTCCAAGCGACCATACCCTTGCCATCGCGTCCACCTTCGGAAATGGTGGTAAAGATATTTTTGATACCACCGCCCAAAATCCAATATTTATCGGTTAGGTTAGGGCCGATTCCACCGCCGCCATCTGCCATGTGACAGGCTACGCAATTGGACTCGAATATTTTCTCACCCGCTGCCAAATCCGACTCATTCGAAAGGAACTCCACCGTGCTGGCGTCGACCAAATCCTTGGCCGTTCTCTTGTATTCCTCTATGGCCTGTTGCGCTGCGGCTACTTCTTGCTCATATTCCAATTTCTGGTCGTAATCACCAATTACATGGAAACGTACCAAATACACTACTCCAAAAACTATGGTCGCATAGAACAGGTACACCCACCAAGGAGGCAATACATTGTCCAACTCGCGGATACCATCGTAATTATGGTCGAGGACAATTTCGCCCTCGCGCTCTATGGAGCGGCTACGCGTTAGTCTTTCCATGAGGTTTTTGGCCCATGTCCATTCATATTTCTTGCTCTTGGTTTCCAGATAACGTTCCTTGCCTTCTTCTGAAAGGGTTTGGAACATAATGTTTTCAATGGAAGCCAAGATCAGTTCGATCGCAATAAGGATCATCAACACCAACAGCATAAAAAACTGTGTGATGGGATATTCTATGATTGCTGGTTTGTCCCCTGAGTCTATAAAGAATTCCATCAATCCGAAGATTAGGAAGAATAGGAACGGGACTCTTATCCACCAAGGTGTTTTTGTGCTCATAATATTATAGTTTGTTTGGTTGATCTTCGTTTTCCAGTGGCAATTCGGACATCTCCCTTATGTGCTCTTTGGTAGCCGTGAAGACCCACCAGAACAATAGAACGAAAAATACAAAGAAGATGAGCAGGGAAACCATGGGATAGTTGGCTATCCCATCGATGGTTTCCATATGTTCTTTTACAAATTTCAACATGGTTATTTGTTTTGAGATATAGTTTCTTCTGTTCCTTCAATTTTGATATCGGTACCCAATCGCTGTAAGTAAGCTATCAAGGCCACGATTTCACGGTCTCGCATTTCCACAAAATCCAATCCGTTTTCTTGGGCGTATTTTTTGTCCGCCTCATAGGTCCTTTCGAATTCTGGGTCTGTATAAAGACTCTTTTCGATTTCCTCTGCCTGCTCGGCCATGGATTGTTGGGCATTGGCGATGTCCTCTTCGGTATAGGGAACCCCCAGTTGTACCATGGCTTCCATTTTAGCCTCTACATCGCTACGATCGTGCTCGTCGGTGACCAACCATTGATAGGATGGCATGATGGAACCTGCCGAGGTACTTTGTGGGTCGTACATATGGTTCAGGTGCCAGCTATCGGAGTATTTGCCTCCAACCCGCAACAAGTCGGGACCTGTACGCTTACTACCCCATAGGAATGGGTGATCGTACACGAATTCCCCTGCTTTGGCATACTCGCCGTAGCGTTCCACTTCGCTTCGGAACGGACGTATCATTTGTGAGTGGCAACCCACACAACCTTCCCTGATATAAAGGTCTCGGCCTTCCAGTTCCAAAGGCGTATAGGGTTTCACACTGGTAATGGTCGGGATATTGGATTTCACCAAGATAGTTGGGATAATCTGAACGATACCTCCGATTAGAATCGCTACGGTAGCCAAAATCGTCAACTGTACCGGTTTTCTTTCCAACCAGTTGTGGAAGGTCTCCCCAGCCACTCTTCGTTTGGCGACACGCTCCAAAGCCGGGGCTTCTGCAGCTTCATCCTCAACTTTGCTGCCTGCCCTGATCGTCATAACTACGTTGTACAACAATACGAACATACCCAAGATGTACAAGGAACCTCCTATGGCCCTCATCCAGTACATTGGGATAATCTGGGTTACGGTCTCCAAGAAGTTACCGTAAACCAAGGTGCCATCGGGGTTGAACTCTTTCCACATAAGTGCCTGGGTAAATCCTGCCACATACATGGGCAGCGCATACAATACAATACCCAAGGTTCCGATCCAGAAATGGAAATTGGCCAATCCTTTGGAGTGCAGTTCGGTTTTGAACATTCGGGGCACCAACCAATAGATCATACCAAAGGTTAAGAACCCGTTCCAAGCCAAGGCGCCTACGTGCACGTGTGCAATGATCCAATCACTAAAGTGCGCAATGGCATTTACGTTTTTCAAAGAAAGCATGGGACCCTCAAAGGTTGCCATACCATAACCGGTAATGGCCACTACCATAAATTTCAACGTAGCATCGGTACGCACTTTGTCCCATACCCCGCGAAGGGTCAACAGACCGTTGATCATACCACCCCAAGATGGAGCGATCAACATTACGGAGAATACCACTCCAAGGTTCTGAGCCCAATCGGGCAATGCGGAATACAACAAGTGGTGAGGACCTGCCCAGATATAGATGAATATCAACGACCAGAAGTGGACGATGGATAATCTATAGGAATATATGGGACGGTTCGCCGCTTTGGGCACGAAGTAGTACATCAACCCCAAGAAAGGCGTGGTCAAGAAAAATGCTACCGCATTGTGACCGTACCACCATTGTACCAACGCATCCTGAACACCAGCGTACACCGAGTAACTTTTTAAAGCGGTTACCGGCAACTCCAAACTGTTGAAGATGTGCAACACCGCTACCGTAACAAAGGTGGCCAAGTAGAACCAAATTGCCACGTATAGGTGTCTTTGCCGTCTTTTTAAGATGGTACCTATCATGTTCCAACCAAAAACTACCCATACTACTGCAATGGCCAAATCTATGGGCCATTCCAATTCGGCGTATTCCTTGGAGGTCGTGTAGCCCAAGGGCAAGGTCAACGCCGCGGCGACAATGATCAATTGCCAACCCCAGAAGTTGATGTTGCTCAGGACATCACTGAACATTCTAGCTTTAAGCAAGCGTTGCAGCGAGTAATATACCCCTGCAAAAATGGCATTCCCCACAAATGCGAAGATCACGGCATTGGTGTGCAATGGGCGCAAGCGTCCAAAGCTCAACCAAGAGATACCTTCTGTAACATTAGGGAACAAAAACATAAAGGCCAGCAAAAGGCCTACTGCCATACCCACCACGCCCCAAAGTATGGTGGCGTATAAGAACTTTTGTACGATTTTGTTATCGTAACGGAACTGTTGTATTTCCATATTTATTGGTTTGTACTTTTAGTTTGTTTGATTTCCTTTTTATTTGAGTTTGATTTATCCTTGTTCCTGATCACCTCATCTTCAAACAACATTCTTACCGATGGGGTATAGGTATCATCGTACTGTCCGCTTTTTACCGAAAAAACAAAGGCTATAAAAAAGACTACGGCCACCGTAATGCTTATGGCCAACAACACATAAATAACACTCATACCTGCCTGAATTTAGGTGTAAAACTACTGTGATGGTATTCTTCAGAAAATGACATATATCAGCTTTCTTGATTTTTTAATTCTTTACCGAGATAATTGGTGGCCAATGTGGTGAACACCACTATACTAATGGAGCTCAAAGGCATTAAAATAGCCGCAATTACTGGCTGTAACTGCCCGGTTACGGCAAAATACAAGCCGACCACGTTGTAACAGAGCGAGAGCAAAAAGCTCAATTTGATTACCCGAATGGACTTTCTGGACAGTTGCAAGAACTTCGGAAGCAGCCTCAATTGGCTGGCATCCAAAATTCCATCGCAAGCGGGCGAAAACACGTTGATGTTTTCTGAAACTGCCAAGCCTACATCACTTTGTGCAAGGGCACCGGCATCGTTCAGCCCGTCACCTACCATCAACACTTTGTGTTTTTCTTGTAGCGTTTTGATGTATTCCAACTTATCCTCGGGCTTTTGGTCAAATAGCATCTTCGTTTTTGTCGGCAACATTTTCTCCAATTGCCCTCTTTCACCGTCATTATCCCCCGAAAGAATGCCCAGTTCCAAATCGCTGGACAGTTCTTCAAATATGTTGCTCATCCCCTCTCGATAGGTATTCTTGAACACAAACCGTCCCTTCACATCTTCATCGGCACTGATATAGACTGAGGTGTTCGCAATGGTGTTTGATGTTTTTTCTCCTACATAAGATGCAGACCCTACCTTTATGGAGTGTTGGTTGTATTTACCCTCAATCCCTTTTCCAGTATGTTCTTGGAACTCTTCCAAAGTCATGATGGCATTGGACTTTAGAATATTATAAAGCGATCGGCTCAGGGGATGGTTGGACGCCCGTAGGGTCGTTTTTAGAAGTGCGGTTTCCTCTTCTGTGAGTTCCATACCTTCATAATGTATGGTGTCCTTTTGGTTGGTGGTGAGCGTTCCCGTTTTATCGAAGATTGCCGTATCAATTTTGGCCAAGCGTTCAATTACATTGGTATTCTTCAGGTAAAACTTGTATCTGCCAAAAATGCGAAGCATATTGCCCAAGGTAAATGGGGCTGCCAAAGCAATGGCACAGGGACAGGCAATGATCAACACCGAGGTAAATACGTTTAAGGCCAGGCTTGGGTCAAAAATCAACCAGAACAGCGTGGATATGGTGGCAATGCTCAGCACCGCAATGGTAAAGCGTTTGCCAATACTATCGGTAAGGGTCTGGAAATGACTGGCCTTATCCTTGGAGAATATAGAGTTGCCCCAGAGTTGTGTCAAATAACTTTGGGAGACCGATTTGAGCACTTCCACTTCCAAGACACCGGAAAGCTGCTTGCCACCGGCGAACAGTTTCTCTCCCGATTCCTTAAACACAGGTTCAGATTCTCCGGTTACGAAGCTGTAATCGATTTCGGCCGTTCCTTTGACCAGGATACAATCCACAGGAATGATCTCGTGGCTACGGATCAGCACCCTGTCACCTACCTCGATATTGTAGATTTGAATATTTTCTTCTTCCCCATTCTTCTTCAAACGGGTTACGGCAATGGGAAAATAGGATTTGTAATCCCGTTCAAACGACAGATAGGCGTAAGTCTTCTGCTGAAAAAATTTGCCCAACAACAAAAAGAACACCAGTCCTGTTAGGCTATCAAAAAAACCGGAACCCAAATCGAACATGATATCGGCGGTACTCCTTAAAAAAAGTACCAGTATCCCCAAAGCGATGGGCACGTCAATATTCAACAATTTGGAACGAATGCCCTTATAGGCGGAAATAAAATAATCCTGAGATGCATAAAAAACGACGGGGAGAGAAAAGGCGAACATCAACCAGCGGAACACATGCTTGTATTGGTCCAACCAAAACTCCTCCACCTCAAAATATTCGGGAAAGGAAAAGAGCATCACATTGCCAAAGGCAAATCCGGCCACACCCAACTTATATATTAAGGAACGATCGACCTTTTTCCCTTTTTTATTGTATTCCTCTAAAGAAATGTAAGGCTCGTACCCGATGCTTCCCAATAAAAGCGCAAGCGCCTTCAAGGAAAAATCTGCTGTTTTATAGGTGACCCGAATGGTCTTTTTTGGAAAGTCGACTTGTGAAACGGATATAGCGGGATGCAGTTTGTTCAGGTTCTCCAAGACCCAAATACAGGAACTGCAATGAATGGTGGGAATGCTAAGGCTTACCACCTGCACCCCTTCTTCATTGAACTCTACCAATCGCTCTACGATTTCTTGGTTGTCCAAAAAATCGTATTTCTGTCTGATCTCGTTTGGTGTGGTCCCCGCCTTGCTCTCGATTTCATAAAAGGTGGACAGGCCGTTCGATGTAAAGATTTCATAAACGGTTTTGCAACCATTGCAACAAAAATCCTTATCATCAAACTGCACGCTGCGGCTACCGCATTGATCTCCACAATGATAACAGGTCGAATCTGCCATTTCACATTTGCTTTACCTGACGCAAAATTGTAATACTCTTCCTCTTAAAAATATGATATTTATCAGTTACCAATAAATCTTTGTCCATTAAATTTGCCTCATCAGGTAAACCCAACAGTATGGAAAGCAGGTGTGAAAATTGTATCATCCGACAATTTAACTCCCTCAGGGCCATGAGCAAAGAGGAGTTGAAACAGGTCTCCGATTCCAAAACGACCAAGACCATTAAAAAAGGACAGCCCATTTTTGAAGAGGGCGAAAAACTCAATGGTGTCTATTGCGTTCGCAATGGGGTTTCCAAACTTTCCAAGCTCAGTGCCAACGGCAAGGACCAGATCGTAAAATTGGCCAGCAAGGGCGAAGTCTTGGGCCAACGGTCGGTAGTCTCCGAAGAGAGTGCCAACCTTTCCGCCATTGCAGTGGAAGACATGGAGGTTTGCTTTATCCCAAAGGAGAGCATTAACAATACCCTTCAAAAAAATCCAAACTTTACGCTAGAAGTGTTGCGACACATGGCCCACGATCTAAAGGAGGCCGACGATGTTATCGTCAATATCTCCCAAAAAACCGTAAAGCAACGTATGGCCGAAGCCTTTCTGTACCTTCAGAACAATTTTGGGGAAGATGCGGATGGATTTTTGGCACTTACCCTTTCCAGAGAGGATATTTCCAATGTGGTTGGAACCGCTACCGAATCGGCCATCCGAATCATTTCTGAGTTCAAAAAGAAAGGCCTCATACACACTTCGGGCAAAAAAATAGGTATCAAAAACCAGCAAAAACTTCTTGAAATGGTCGAAGGTTTTTAGACCATTTTTCCAAACCTGACTTTTGTCATAGTATCCCCTATCCCTTAGGTCTAATTTTATCGCATCGTAAATCTTAGTCAGATGCAAAAGATATTAATACCTACGGATTTTTCGGAAAATGCATGGAATGCCATTGATTATGCCATGCAATTGTTCCGTAACAGGCGTTGTACATTCTATCTGCTCAACACCTATACCCCGGTTATTCCGAGCAGCAGATTTATGGCGAAAATGATTGATGGAGTACGTATTGTGGATGCGGTACGGGAGAATTCTGAACGAGGTTTGGATAAAACAGTAAAAAAAATCAAATCCAAATACGGCAATCCCAACCATAGTTTTGAGACCATTTCCTCCTTTAATCTTTTGGTGGAAGAGGTAAAGGATATTGTGGAGACCTTTGGCATCCACATGGTGATTACGGGAACCAAGGGCGCTTCGGGTGTAGACGAGGTTTTTATGGGCAGCAATACGGTACGGATCATAAAATCCACCAAAAAATGCCCCGTTTTGGCCATTCCCTATCACTTTGAATATGTAACCCCTTCCGAAATTGCATTTGCCACCGATTTTAATCGATTCTACACTTCTTCGGAATTGGAGCCCATTTTGGAAATGGCAAAAATGTTCAAGGCTACCATCAGAATTGTCCACGTGCAATATGGCATTAAGGCCTTAACGGAACTGCAACAATTCAACCTGAACATGCTGCGCCGCTATTTGAACGGCGTAGAGCATTATGTGCACACGGTTTCCGAACTCAATTCGGTTTCCCATACCTTGGAAACCTTCTCCCAAGAATTGGGCATTCACCTCCTGGCCATGCTCAATTACCAGCACAGCTATATGGAGAAAATGACCCGGGAGCCCATTGTCAAGCGTACGGCGTTCCACACCCAAATACCTTTGTTGGTGATTCCGGAACTGGGCATGGAAGGCATTTCGGCCAAGCCCAAGGAAGAAGAGGAAGAGGTGCAGTCGCACAATTAAGCTTCCTGTAGTATCTTTATCGTTCTTAACTGTTTTCCTGCATAAAGAACGAAAGGTAACCTATGGACAAACAACATTTGATTGACTGCCACGAGCGGATAAAACCTTTTATCCACAACACCCCTGTACTCACATCTCGCTTGATCAACGAGATGGCAGATGCCCATCTTTTTTTTAAGTGTGAAAACTTCCAGCGAATGGGTGCCTTTAAAATGCGCGGGGCCGCCAATGCCATTATGCAGCTTTCGGACGAACAAAAAAAAAATGGCGTGGTAACCCATTCCTCGGGCAACTTTGCACAGGCCCTATCCCTTTCTGCCCAAAGCTTGGGCGTAACGGCCTATATTGTGATGCCCGATTCGGCTCCACAAGTGAAAAAGGATGCCGTAAAAGGGTATGGTGGGGTTTTGGTGGAATGTGAATCGACCTTGGAAGCTCGGGAACGTACCTCGCAAGAAATCGTAGAAAAACATGGAGCCACCTTTATCCATCCTTCGAATGATGACCATGTGATTTTAGGCCAAGGCACGGCCTGTATGGAATTGTTGGAACTGCATCCGAACCTGGATTATGTGGTCACCCCTGTTGGCGGTGGCGGATTGATTGCCGGAACTGCCCTTGCGGCCCATTACTTCGGGAATCAATGTAAAACTATTGGCGGAGAACCGTTTGAAGTGGATGATGCCTATCGGTCCTTGCAAAGCGGACAAATTGAGACCAATTCTACCACCAATACCATCGCTGATGGACTTAAGACACAACTGGGCGACAGGAACTTTCCCATCATCCAGAAACATGTGGAAGAAATTATTAGGGTGACCGAGGATGAAATCATCCAATCCATGCGATTGCTTTGGGAGCGTCTCAAAATTGTATGCGAACCTTCCTGTGCCGTGGCATTGGCAGCGGTTTTTCGCGAAAAGGAGAAATTCAAGGCCCAAGAAATAGGCATAATCATCTCTGGCGGAAATGTAGATTTGAGCCGCTTGCCCTTTTAGGGCATCAAGATGGTAACGGGAAACTGATTGTAAAGGTAGTACCCACATCCTTTTCACTTTCCACACTGATTTTACCTTCCATAGCCTCCACTTGGGTCTTTACCAAGTACAGCCCAAAGCCCTTGCCTTCGGTGACACCGCTAAGCCTGCCATACATATCAAAAATTTTACGTTCCCGCTCTGGAGTAAGCTCCATCCCAATGCCATTATCGGAGAATTGGATAACCATGCCTTCGGGAATTGTTTGTGTGGTGACTTTTATAACGGGAGGAACATGTTCTTTGGCATAGTGAATGGCGTTGAGGATAAGATTGTAAAAAATATTCACCACATAGCTCTTGGCACCAAATATGGAGCTCACGTTGGAAAAATCCGTTTCCACGGAAGCTTTACTCCTGCTAATTTCCTCAGATAGCAATCCATCCACATCCTTCATTACATCCCTGAGTGGCACCTCCCTAAACTGCTCCTTATCGGCCGCTTTCAAGGACAATGAGAGGTTAAGGTCTTTGATGGTTTGATCTAATGCTTCGGTAGTATGTTCTATTTTTCGGACAATGTCATCATTCATTTCATCCTTGCCCCATTCGTAAATTTTGGATAACATGAGGAGGTTGGAGATGGGTCCGCGCAAATTATGTGAAATAATCCGCACAAAATTCTGGAGTTCGTGGTTTTGCTCTACTATCTGTTGATTGGCCAACACCGCATTGGTGACATCTTGGGTGGTCCCTGACATGGATTTGGGCTTGCCGTTTTCATCATAGTAAGCTCTTCCCTTTTGGTGCACATATCGGACTTCACCGTCCCCCACAACAATCCTATGGGTAATATCGTGCATTTCATTGTTCTTGATGCAATTCTCAACATCATCAACAAAAGCTTGTCGGTCGTCCGGGTGGATAATCTCCGAAAGGGCATCGAAAGTAGCGTCGAATTTTCCGGGTTCCTGTTCAAAGATTCGGTACAATTGGTTGGACCAAGCGATTTGGTCCTCCCGCATATCCCAATACCAATGTCCAATATTGGCCACTTCTTGGGCCTCTCTGTACTTGCGTTCACTTTCGCGTAATCTGTAATTGTTCTCAACTTCTTCGGTGATGTCCTTTTGCCAAATAGAACAACCGACCACTTCGCCAGCACTGTTCATAAAGGGCTGGAAGGCAAATTCATGCACTACAATTTTGCCATCTATATCAAAAGTATGTTTAGAGGTGGTAGCGTAACGATCAAGGGCACGTTGACAACCCTGTTCGCAGGGATTAAAAAAATCAATGGCCCGGTACACCTCCCTGAGGTCCATACCTCTTTGGGCATCGCCCAGGCCGTTTTCTTTCAATTGATTTTTGAAACAGGTGTTGAAAGCCGTGAGTCTGTAGTCCCTGTCCATAGCCCATACCACGTCATCCCTATCCTCAACAATTTCAACTTTATTTTGAATAAAAGCGTTCTTCTGTTTCAACGGTAATTGTTTTGAGAATAAAAACCAGCCCTATTTCCGAAAAATATCGGGAAACTATTTATTGGCACTTTGGAGATAATCCTCCAAATGCTCAATACGAAGGGGTTTGGTGATAAACTCCTTCACATACTTTCCATATTTGTCGGCTTCCTCCTTATCGGCTTCCGATTCGGAAGAAGTCACCAAGAGCACCTCATTGGTCTCCGGAAAATCCTCGAGCATCATAAATTCCAAAAATTCGAATCCGCTCATTTCCGGCATGTTGATATCCAATAAGATAAGTGTTTTTACGTTGGGGTTGTCCCGATAGCGAAGGTCATCCAAGGCTAATTCTGGATTGGTAAAACTCTTTACCCTTTCCTCAAGTCCCATTCGTCTGAAATGAATCGCATTTACGGTATTCACCAGGTCTTCGTCGTCGACCAGATATATTTCCTTGTACATAGTCCGTTGGTCAATTAAGTTTTTAGTTTCGTTGTGGTCTTAGGTGACTGTCCAAAAATTGATAAATATCAACATTTAGTCTTTAGTAAAACTGAAATTGCAAATTTTTATTGTAGAAATTCTTTACAACAGTTGCCAAAAAATTTCAGCATAAAACCTAGATGTATTCTGTACCATTCTGAATTGAATTTAGTAATATTCTCGGATTTTAACAAAATACTGCTTATAATTTTAGAGCCGCCCTATCTTTTTTTGATAATTATCAATCCAATCGAACCACCTTTACAACAACCCTGCACCATAAGCCTTTTCCATCCCAAATTGATGTAAGGAATTCAATGTCAAATACTAACTAAAGAATATGGTGGATAAAGGAACAGGGAGCGCTACTATCCAACCACAAGAGTTTGCGACATTCCTAATTGAAGGTGAGCATTCAAAATTTTGCAAACAAAAAAAGCTCCTCAGTACCTGAAGAGCTTTTTGTGCGGGTGAAGGGAGTCGAACCCCCACGCCTTGCGGCACTAGATCCTAAGTCTAGCGTGTCTACCAATTCCACCACACCCGCGAATTGGAGTGCAAATATAAATCAATTTTCCGATTTGCAAACGCACCCCCTTTAAAAACTTGTTTTTTGTACTTTTAGGGTCCTTTTAAAACCATTTATGAAAGACATAACAAATTACATCAGTACCAACAAGGACAGATTTATAAACGAGTTGATCGACCTTTTAAAAATCCCCTCCATCAGTGCCGACAAATCCTATAAAAATGATGTTTTGGAAGCTGCCAAAGCGGTAAAAAAATCATTGGATGATGCAGGTTGCGACAATACGGAGATATGTGAGACCAAAGGGTATCCGGTCGTATATGGCGATAAAATCATAGATCCCAATTTGCCCACTGTTCTCGTGTACGGACATTATGACGTGCAACCCCCAGACCCCATTCATCTATGGGACTCTCCACCTTTTGAGCCTATCATCAAAAAAACCGAACTGCACCCGGATGGGGCCATTTTTGCCCGAGGTGCCTGTGATGACAAAGGGCAATTTTTTATGCACGTGAAAGCGGTGGAGTATATGATCCAAAATAATACTTTGCCTTGCAATGTCAAGTTTATGATCGAGGGCGAGGAAGAAGTGGGCAGCGATAGTTTGGGAGATTTCCTAAAGGAAAACAGTGAAAAGCTCAAAAATGACATCATCCTGATTTCCGATACCGGCATGATAGCCAACGACACCCCTTCCATCACCACCGGGCTACGTGGCCTGAGCTACGTTGAGGTGGAAGTGACCGGAGCCAACCGCGATCTGCACTCCGGAATTTATGGTGGGGCGGCACCCAACCCGATCAACGTGCTGGCCAAAATGATTGCACAGCTACATGATCAAAACAATCATATCACCATTCCTGGCTTTTATGACAAGGTACAGGTGATTTCCGAAGAGGAACGCGCCGAAATGGCCAAAGCCCCCTTTGACTTGGAAGCCTATAAAAAATCATTGGACATTGGAGATGTACATGGGGAAAAAGGATTTTCTACACCTGAACGTTTTGGTATCCGACCTACGTTGGATGTGAACGGTATCTGGGGAGGCTATACTGGGGAAGGCGCAAAGACGGTCATTGCCAGCAAGGCCTACGCCAAAATATCCATGCGTTTGGTTCCGGACCAAGATTGGCACGAGATTACCGATTTGTTCACCAAACATTTTACATCCTTGGCCCCAAAAAGTGTGAAAGTAAAAGTGACCCCGCATCATGGCGGTCAGGCTTATGTTACTCCAATTGAAAGTGATGGTTACCAAGCGGCGTCCAAAGCCATGGAAACCACTTTTGGCAAAACTCCCGTTCCTCAACGAACTGGCGGAAGCATTCCAATTGTGGCATTGTTTGAAAACGTTTTTGATAGTAAAACGATTCTCTTAGGATTTGGGTTGGATAGCGATGCCATCCACTCCCCCAATGAGCATTTTGGTGTTTGGAACTTTTTAAAGGGTATTGAGACCATACCCTACTTCTACAAATATTATACAGAAATGAAGGCCTAGATCTTTTTTACGTATTTGGTCACAAGCACAATGTGCTGACCATCTACTTTGCCTTCAATATATTCAGCATTTTCGTGATCCAGGGAAATCCGTCTTACGGCGGTTCCCTGTTTTGCGACCATGCTGGAACCTTTTACTTTTAGGTCCTTTACCAATACTACGCTGTCCCCATTTTCAAGAATGTTGCCATTCACGTCCCTGTGGACCACTTTCTCGCTTTCATCCTGTCCGTCGCCAGTAGCTTTGGCCCATTCCAACGTTGTATCATCCAAATACATCATACCCAAAAGGTCTTGGGGCCATCCTTCAGACTTTAAACGGTTCAGCATGCGCCATGCAACCACTTTTACGGCGTCGTGTTCGCTCCACATGCTATCGTTAAGGCAACGCCAATGATTGGGATCCACACCATCGGGGTTTTCTATTTGGTGAAGACAAGTATTACAGGCCAAAAGACTCCCATCCACGCCACCCGTGGACACCGGAGGAACCTCATACACCATTAATTTTTCTGTTGACCCACATAATTCGCAGGTATTCCCGCTTCGCTCCTGTAATTGTTCCAAAACCGTCATGGCCGTTATTTTTATAATGGCTGCAAACTTATCACTTTTCTGTGGAAGTGTTTTCGAACGTCCGCTAGTACAAGAGGCCGTCTAAAAAGTGGTACTATTTGAACTTTGTCAGATTGAGCGCAGTTGAAACCCATTGATTATCAATGTGTCTTAAGTTCTCGACTGCGCTCGAACTGACAGGTAAACAGCTTTTTGGACGGCCTCTAGGCTTAATGAATGTCTACTTTTTTAAGGTAATTGCGAATATCCATGTTTGGTTTTCCAAAGGAAATATTTCTCGAACAACACCTTATTGAAGTCATAAAATATGTTGGGAATCATGATGGCAAAGTTCCGAGGTTTGAAGAGGTGGTCGCTAATAATGATCACTTCTTTTTTACCGGCATCCATCACACATATACCTGGGATTTTACCCCATGCTTTCTTCTTCAACTTATCCTTGCCTTTGGTAACCCTGATGATGTTCTCGGCCACAATTTTACCGGTTTCATCGGATGGATAACCGGTTTTGGGACCAGAAAAGGGTACCTTTCCGGGTTTAAAGGGCAATTTTACATCCACAGCGATTCCTGCGGACCAGATATTTGGATATTTCAAGTGTCGGTAATCATCGCCTACGGGGAGATATCCTGCAGCCGTTGCTTCCAATTTTGGGGAATTGACCACAAAGTCGACCCCTACAAATGGAGGCATCAACATAGTGAATTTGCTGGACAACACCTCATCCGAAGTTAATATTACACTGTCTTCGGTAACCTCCTTTACCCCTACTTCCGTTCTGTAATGAATGTGGAACATTTTCATGAAGGATTTGAGCATGGTCTCACCTCCGGTGATGCCATCAATACCAAAGTGACCCAAGAAAGTTTCAGGAGTAATCCAATACAGGTCAACCTTTTTTCTGATTTTTTGTTCCCTCAACCATTTTTCCACATTGAACAAAAACTCATAGGCAGCTCCCATACAACCCGCATTTTGGGTGGCACCAATAACAATGGGGCCAGGGTTTTTCTTGAATTCCTCCAACGCTTGTCTTGTTTTCATGGCACCGTTGGGTGTGCCAATATAGTGTGCGTGTTCTTGAACTCCAGGAGCAACATCGTACTTTACTTTGGGGCCAGTGGCAATCACCAGATGGTCGTAGGCAAAATCGCCTTTGCTGGTGTGCACCACTTGGGCCTCAGGGTCTACGTGTAGCGCTTCGGCTTGCACAAAATCAACCCCCTTCTTTTCAAGTATAGTATCCTTCCTAAACGAAATATCTTTGATTTCCCGTCTTCCAAACGGTACCCAGATCAATGAGGGAACAAACAGGAACAACGGCGATTTGTCGATAACCAAGACCTTATGGTCCTTTTTCCCTTTTCTTTTGATTTCCAAAGCGGCGGTCATTCCTGCAAAAT
The DNA here is from genome assembly GCF_040112705.1 of Flagellimonas sp. MMG031. Classification (NCBI taxonomy): domain Bacteria; kingdom Pseudomonadati; phylum Bacteroidota; class Flavobacteriia; order Flavobacteriales; family Flavobacteriaceae; genus Flagellimonas; species Flagellimonas sp. MMG031. The sequence goes on along the minus strand of NZ_CP157804.1, from coordinate 1,144,165 downwards.
TTCCGCCAATGACTACTGTGGTTTTCATGATTGCTTGATTTAACACTATAAATGTACCACCCTAATCTCTCTTGGTCAGTAACTTAAGGCACATAACAGCATCAAAACCGAGCAAAATCAACTCTACATTTGTAGAATATGAAATTTTGTTCTATGTTTGTAGAACAACAAATGATAAAAAGACCAAAATGCAGCTGTCAAAATCCGAAGAAGAGCTAATGAACATTGTTTGGAAACTTAAAAAGGCCTACATGAAGGATATATTGGATGCCTATCCCGAGCCCAAACCTGCCACCACAACAGTGGCCACTCTTCTTAAGCGCATATCGGACAAAGGTTTTATTGCCTATAACAGTATTGGAAGAAGCAGGGAATATTACCCATTGGTGAAGAAGAAAGACTATTTTTCGAAGCAAGTGAACGGACTCATCAAAAACTTTTTTAATGATAGCGCCACTCAATTTGCATCATTCTTCGCCCAAGAGACCAATTTGAGCAAGGAAGAATTGGAGGAGTTAAAAAAATTGATAGACAACGAAATCAAAAAGAAGTAATGATGCTCACCTTAATCTTAAAATCTACGGCCTGCCTGACCGTTTTTCTGATTTTCTACAAAGTATTGCTGGAAAAGGAAAGCGTACACCAATTTAAACGGTTCTTTTTGTTGGGGGCGCTCATCGCTTCCTTTATAATTCCCAATTTGGTATTTATCGAATATATTGATGCGGTCGAACCCGCAACCAATGCAATTTCTTCGAATACAGACCCCTTTTCTGATGGCTTTAAGGCACAGCCCATTCCTCAGCCTTCAGTTTTTGATTGGCAACTTTTGTTATGGCTTGTTTATGGATTAGGAGTTATTGGATTTGGACTTCGCTTTATTGCAAATCTGTTCCAAATACGTTTACGCATCAAAAAGAACCCTAAGTTCAAGGAAAAATTTGTGACCAAGGTGCTTTTGAATCAATCCCTTCCACCGCATACATTTTTGAACTTCATTTTTTTGAACCAACATCAATTCGAAGCCAAAAATATTCCCGAAGAAGTATTGCTGCACGAAGAGACACACGCCCGTCAGCGACATAGTTGGGACATTCTTCTTGTTGAAATCGCCCAAGTCATCTTTTGGTTCAATCCCCTGATTTACTTTTTCAAATCATCCATTAAGCTAAACCATGAGTTTTTGGCTGACCAGGCGGTGATCCATAAAACATGTGACCAATCCCACTATCAAAAAACAATCCTGTCGTACTTATCCAACGGCATTGAACATCATCAGTCGGTCGGCATCGCAAATGCCATTAATTATTCATCAATCAAAAAACGTTTTACAGTCATGAAAACAAACACATCAAAAAAATCATTTGTACTGCGAAGCTTTTTGCTTCTTCCACTTACGGCCCTATTGTTATTTGGGTTCAGTGAACATCGTCAAATTGAAAAAGAAGGGACCTTTGAGCAAATCATCGCAGTGGACCTTCTTGAAAACGGCAAGGTAGCCTTGGGAAATAGAACTGTCCATTTAAATGAAGTTCCAAAAACCCTGCTCCAAGACTATCTGCAAAACCACGATGCCCAAGAAACGAAGGTTGAAATCAATTCGCTTCAGCCTGTACATTACGATTTGTTATTGGAGTTATCCAAAGCAATTAGAACAACGGGCATTACCACCATTGAAATCGCCGCGGAAGAAGTAGTTATGGACAAAAACCAATTCAAAGAACATGTTCCGGTGACATCAACAACGACCCTGTTGAATACCAAAAAAATGACGGTAGTAGATCATGGATTGCAAACGCAACAAAGTGCTACGCGAGAAGAAATGAAGGAATACAATGCTCTGGCCAAAAAATATAACGACATGGACCGTGACCACATGGTGATCCAAAAGAAGGAAGTGATGCGGTTAAAGGAAATCTATGCCAAAATGTCCAAAAAACAACGAGCGGATGCGGAACCTTTCCCTAATTTCCCACCGCCACCACCAGCGCCGGATGCTACTACTCCTCCAACGCCTCCTGCGCCACCTAAAAGCATAAAAGCGACCGAAACCCCGGCACCAACAATGCCTCCTGCGCCCCCAGCACCACCAAAACCCATTGAGCACGTGAAGAAAATGGTTGCCAAAGGGGCAAGCTTTACCTTGAACGGAAAAGAAATATCCAGTAAAAAAGCCCTTGAAGTGGTTCAAAAAAATCAATCTATAAATATTGATGCAAGAGAAGCCAATGGAGCTAACCCTGTTGTAAAACTATCCACGGAGCCCATAGTCATCGATAACTAAGCTCACGACATAAAAACTGTTAAAAGCCCCTATTTAGGGGCTTTTAATGTAACAAATTACCCAAAATCACGTTCTAATACCCTATCAATCAAAGAGAACACGATATGTTACAACGCTTTTTCATTTTCTGCTCCGGAGCGGATACCCACATTTTAGACTCTTGTTCCAACGGGGAACGCAACAAATATGCAGGCATAGGTGCCACCGTATTCTTTACGGCCGTTATGGCATTTATTGCCTCAGGCTACGCCCTTTACACGGTTTTTGACAATGTGTATACTTCCATTTTCTTTGGGTTGATTTGGGGTTTGCTCATTTTCAATTTGGATCGATATATTGTTTCCACCATCAAGAAGAGGGACAATTTTAAGGGAGAATTGCTTCAAGCAGCTCCTCGGATTGTGCTGGCCTTGATTATTGCCGTGGTGATTTCCAAACCGTTGGAAATGAAGATTTTTGAAAAGGAAATCAATCAGGTTTTATTGGAAGAGAAGAATGCCATGACTTTGAACAACAAGGAACAATTGGCCTTGCAGTACACTCCTAAAATTGAAAGCCTGAATCAGGATATTGCCAACCTTAAAAATGAAATTGCGACCAAAGAAGCAGAGACCAATGCACTCTACGATACCTATATTTCCGAAGCCGAAGGCACTGCCGGAACGGGTCTATTGGGAAAAGGTCCAGTGTATAAGGAAAAGCGGGAAAAGCACGACGCTGCTCTTGCTGAACTCAATTCCTTGAAGACGACCAACGGTGAAAAAATTGAAAACATCGAGGCCCAGATTGTGGCCCTCCAAACCGATTACGATACCGCAGTTGCCAATTCACAACCCATTATCGATGGGTTTGATGGTTTGATGGCGCGCATCAATGCACTTGGGAAGTTGCCCTGGTTTCCATCCTTTTTCATTTTTTTACTGTTTTTGGCCATTGAAACAGCACCTATCATCGCCAAATTGTTGGCACCTAAAGGCGAGTACGATTACAAGTTTGAAGAACAAGAAAGTGTTGTCGCTACCTGGGTGACCCAAAAAGTGGAACAGCGTAAACTGTTGTTGTCCACCGATGGGGAAATCAACCAGCAAATTTATGCCGATATCAAAAATGAGGAAGAGCTGTACCGCTACAAGAAGCAAAAGGCAGAGGAACTGTTGCGTCTCCAGGCCGATAGCTTTCATAATGTGCAGGTGAAGGGACTTTAATCCACGATTCCCATATTTTTGAGCAAGAAGGAAGCGTTCATGTTTTGGCAAACCCCTTCTTTAAACTGATAATCAAAAAACAGTTCCCCGTTTATAATCTGTGCATCAAAATAGCGGTTTTCCACCTCTGGAAGGTAGTTGGCCAAGGTGCATAGACTCAAATCGTGGGTGGCTACCATCCCTGTGGACCCGTTTCGCACCAAGCGCTCCACAAACTTTTTGGAACCTTCGGCCTTATCAACACTATTGGTGCCCTTTAGGATTTCGTCCAAAATCACAAAGCAGTTGTCCTTCTCCAGTTCCTCCACAATATATTTTAAACGTTTGAGCTCGGCATAAAAATAAGAAGTCTCATCGGCCAGCGAATCTGCCGAGCGCATACTAGTGAGCAAACGAACTGGATGGTACCTCACTTCTTTCCCTTTAACGGGCAAGCCCATGTTAGCCATCACAATCTGTAGGCCTACAGCACGTAAAAAAGTACTTTTCCCGGCCATATTGGCTCCGGTTACAATGCAAAAGCGTCCCTTCCCGATGTCAAAGTCGTTGAGAACGTTCTTTTTGGGGTCCACCAATGGATGACCGACCTGTTTTCCGCTCAAAACCGTTTCTCCCTCCACCAAAATCGGGTAAGTGTGGTCGGGATGGTTAAAGGCATAGGTACCCAAGGTGATGTAGGCATCGAACTGGGCAATGGCGGCAAACCAACCTTCCACTTCGTGGCCGTACTTTGTTATCCACGATTCCACTTGAAAGGCATAATAGATACTGTACATACCAAGACCTTGGGCAAACATGGAGATGATCAGGTTGAATTGTTGTTCCAGCATAGTCACCTTTTGCGAAAAACGCTTTAAGATGTTGGACGTCCGTTCTCCCTTTATTTCCAGTCTTTGCTGAAGTTCTTTTAGCAATTCTGACTTGAACGAGTGTTTCTCCAGTTCGGAAATCAACCGTTGATGCTGCTGGATGGTATCCTGTGCCTCGGATGCCTTTGCCGTGAACCCCAAAATCCGCTTCGCAAAGCGACCCACCATGCCAACACCCAAAAGGTACCAGAAAAGCACCAAGCTTTCGGGCACTTTGCCCAAAACGGCCAAAGCAATCACCAAAATGGAAAGCAATACGAAAATTGGCGGTAAGAATCCCGCCCATTTAGGCATAAAGAGTTGGTGGCTTTTCATCCAGTCAGAAACTACATCGGGAGAGATTTTGGGTCGGGTTTCGCCTGCCAAAGCAGAGAAGTGCTGTCGCCACTCGGGCAATTGCGCCAACTCCTTAATGGCTTCCTGTTTTTTGATCAAATCCTTTGGATGACCGTCCAATAATAGATGGGAAAATACCGCCGTGCCCTGCACTAAAACAGTTCGGTTAGCGTACTGAAAAAAGGAACCCCTGCCAAATAGGTCAAGATCTTGCGCATAGGGATGGTCGAGCTGTAAAAAGGTCTTCCCGTCCGGCAAGTGATGAAACTTGCGGTCCAAAATATCCAATTCGGTGTTATTGATGGCTATAAGACGTTCCAGGTATTCCTTGTGCCGCTTTACATTGCTAAAATGGGTCACCAAATACAAAAAGAGCGCTATGCCCAAAGGCAACATCACAAAAATGAAAACATTTCCCCAAAGCAAATACACCCCAAGGCCCATACCCACAAAAACGGATAATCGCAAAGTGGCCAATAGGCCCAATTGCTTTTTCACCTGTTGAAGTTCTTGCTGGTGTTGCTTCTGCCGCGACGTATAAAAATCTTTTAAATCCTGCATCCCCTATCAGTCTAAATTGTGAAGCTCTTGTTGAAGCTTTTTGGTCAATCCCGATACGACGAGCTCATAGGAGTGGTTGACCAGATCCTTGATCAATTGTGGTGGGAGTTGTTCCAAAAACAGAGTGTTCCAATGCTTTTTGCTCATGTGATAGCCCGGCACAATAAAGCCGTCATAAGTCTCGCGAAGTTCCTCGGACCTTTCGGGGTCGCACTTCAGATTGCACTGGGGCGGCAGCCGTTCCAAAGCCACGAGCGCAAACATTTTTCCCATCACTTTAAACACCAAAGTACTTTCGTCAAAGGGAAATTCCTCCGTTACTCCCTTTTTGGAGATACACAGTTCGCGAAGTTCTTCTACATTCATTGTGGTATGCCCTGCGAGTCGTATACGATCACTTTTTCCCAAAGATCTTGGCACTCCTCAATGAACACCTTGTGCGGTGGTTCCTCTTGATAGGCAGCTTGGTCTTCGGCAGATCCAAATGAAAGAATCAACGAGTAGGTAAACGAATCATCCACTACATCACGAATCGCATTTGGCGGTCTGCCAATAAATTTGGTCTTCGCATATTGGGAATTGTTCAAAAATTTGGTCAACGATGCCTCGAAGGTATCCCGGGCGGCTTGACTATCGGGATTCTTGAACCAAAAATAGACCACGTGCGCAAAAGTGCGGTCAAACATGGTTTTATCGGATTCTTGTGCGTTGCTCATAACGGATATCATTCCTACCAGAAGTAGGGTAAACATTTTGGTTTTCATAATTAGGTTTCTAAAGATTGTTGTTCGGTGACGGGCAGTCCCAAAGCGGAGTAATCCAAGGTCCAACCGATGGTCTCCACTATTTTTTCCACGACCAAAACAGCCTGCATGGCTTCATTTTTGGCCGTTTCCATCAATCCGCTTTCTGGTATTTTCTGTTTGATGTGCTCTTTGGCCTCTTGATTGAGGTTGGTCAAATCTGTAGGCGAAAAGCTATTGAAAATTCCATTTTTTATATCGTAAAACTGCAGGTCGGGTTCAATGGACAACACTTCCGGTTCTGGAAAATGGCTTAGAATGATTCGTTTTCGATCATTGTCCGCCCGCATGTTCAATTTGTTCAGGTCGTATCCGATATGGGCCTTGGCCTTAATCACGATCAATGCCTTTTTCTTGCTTCGGAACAGGCTCATAAAACGATCTTTGGTGTTTTCGTAATGATAGATTTCGGCAAAATCCCCTTCAACGGACACCAATTTACAAACACTTCGAATCTTGTTCAGGATAACGGTAGACTGTTGTTGGGTAATTTCCTTGCTCTTCTTTTTGCGGAACAGGGAATAGACCCAATACATTAATATCGCTCCCAAAATCAGCCCTAAAATGATATCTACAATCTCACCCATGGTTATTTTCCGATTTCACCCAAATGGGTAAACTTGAATCCTTTTTCATATTTTAATCCGTAACCCAACATCCTGTCCAACGCGGAATGGGAAAACAAAATTATCCCAATCAACTGGCATAAAGGTAGGGAAAAGTACACCCCCGTTAGGTAGATGACCAAGGCCAAACCTTTGTGATGGAAAAGGTTATAGGAAAAAGCACCTGCTCGGTTCCCAAAAGCATATCCGATCATTCCAATGTCGGGTATCAAAATCAACACTAAAAACCACCACCAAGCATAATCCAACAGGCTAAACAGGTATATGCCCAGGACGAACATCAGCAACTCCTCCAATTTTAGGGTTGTTTTCATTTATTGGTCTTCAATTTTGTACAGTACCGGCCTACTGGGGCTGGCATCGTTCTCAAAGGGCGCCACTTGTAAATTTAAAAAGTAGGTGCCGTCTTCTACGGGGTTGGGCACATAGATAAATTCGGTAATGGTCGCTTTTGTTCTGGGTTTTCCCGACATGTTCCAAAAAGCCTTGTGTGCCAAAAGTCCTCCGCCATCGCGTTCCTTATCCACCGAAGGAAGGTCAATCAACAAATGCTCTACCCCCTTTTTAACCAAATGCTTGGCCGCGGCCTCCATTAGATAGGGCGGGTTGGTATCGGAATACTGCTTGGAACGTTTGTCGCCCAAATTGGGCAGGGTCCTAATGACCACGGCTTGGCGCTTTTTGTTGCCCAGTGCATATTTGATTTGCTTTTCCGAAATGATAAAATCCCCGTCCACCTGTTCGGGGGCAACCGTAATCAACTCGGCCAAAAAGAAAAACCGTTTGAGCTTTTTGTTGATGGAGTTAAATTCCTCTGAAATATGTCCCAAACATTCGGTATGGGTTACATGCGAATGCGGATTGAACCAAATATCATTGAAATTTGTGGAGGCTCCTTCGGATACCTTGCCAATAAATCCATCCTGTTCGTGTGGGGCAATTTTGGGAGGTTCCAAATACCAGGCGTTCACGTTTTTGTCGCCACCCTTGAGCGGTATGGAAATATCCAGTGGTTTGGTCAGGTCTATTTTGTAGTTGCGGGAGTTGTGTTTTATAGAGGCTATCAAATTTGGTTGTTTTTTATAAAATCCCAGGTTATTGGGAATCAATTCTACTTCATCGCTTCCTGCCAAAACAGGACGGACAATTTACTCTTTTAAGTTAAGCATAAAAAGATCAGAAGCAATTCCATCCGCCAAAAACTTGCCTTTTTTGGTGGTAAGCAGTCTACCATCTTCGAGCATCAAAAGTCCCTGTTCCAAAAATTTGGATGCTTGTTGGTTCACGTAGGTTAAGTAATTCTCACCATATTCGGATGCCACCCTATCCAAATCCACGCCCCAAATGGTGCGTAGTCCCGTCATCACATATTCGTTGTACCTGTCGGTAGTGGAAAGCGTTTCAATTTCCAAAGGAAGTTCGCCTACGTTGATTTTTTTAAGATAGATCGGATTGTTCCGAATGTTCCAGCTTCGCTGTTTGCCATCAAAGGAATGTGCCGAAGGACCGACCCCTATATAGGTCTTTCCCAACCAATAAGCGGTATTGTTTTGGGAGAAAAATCCAGGCTTTCCAAAGTTGGATATTTCGTAATTCACAAAGCCTTCGGCCTCCAATATATCCACCAAAATGTGGAATTGCTCTTGGGCCTGTTCATCATCCACATCGGGAATCAGTTCTTTCTCTATAAATTTTTTAAGGGCGGTACGGGGCTCCACGGTCAGGGCATAACTGGAAATGTGGGGCAGACCAAAATCCAACGCTTTTTGAATGTTGGCCCTCCACCTTTGGTTGTCCATTCCGGGAATCCCGTAGATCAAATCAATGGTGATGTTATCGAAATGCTGTGTAGCCTCAGTTATACATTGTTCGGCTTCACTGGCGTTGTGGGCACGGTTCATCAGTTTAAGGTCTTCTTCAAAAAAGGATTGGATGCCGATGCTGAGACGGTTAATGCCAGTATTTTTATATTTCTTGAAAATATCTCTCGACTGCGCTCGAGATGACACCAAATCATCTGGGTTGGCTTCCAAGGTGATTTCTGGGTCATCCACAACCTTGTAGTTGTCATAAACTGCCTGAATCAAGGTCTCCATCTCGCCTTGGGAAAGCACGGATGGCGTTCCTCCACCAAAATAAATGGTTTCAATGGTATTCGGCACCTCCACTTTACGCAACTCCAATTCTTGGGCAATGGCATGGACCATGGCTTCCTTTTTTCCCATTTGTGTGGAAAAATGGAAATCACAATAATGGCAAGCTTGCTTGCAAAATGGCACATGGATGTAAATACCGCTCATTCAATCAGTGGTCAATTAACAGTTGGCAATGAACAATTAGCAATGAACAATTTATTTTTTGATTCTTGATTCGTTCTGTTTAACAAATGCCTCCCAGCCGGTATAGCTTTTTCCGACCTCAACCCTGCCCTCATTATAAAAATGGCAGACGGCGGCGGCCAACCCATCGGTACTATCCAAATTTTTGGGCAAGGATTTTAGTTGTAATACGCTTTGAAGCATTCGGGCTACCTGTTCCTTACTGGCATTTCCATTTCCCGTGATGGCCATTTTTATCTTTTTGGGCATGTACTCGGTAATGGGTATTTCCCGTGAAAGTCCGGCTGCCATGGCTACCCCCTGTGCCCTGCCCAACTTGAGCATAGACTGTACATTCTTCCCGTAAAAAGGGGCTTCGATGGCGATTTCGTCCGGGTGATAGGTATCGATGAGCTCTATGGTCCGCTCAAAAATAAGTTTGAGCTTGGTATAGGGGTCGTCATATTTTCGGAGCATCAACTCGTTCATTTGCACAAAGTGCATCTGTTTGTTGATGACCTTGATAATACCAAAACCCATGACCGTGGTGCCGGGGTCTATGCCCAATATAATTTTTTCTGTTGCCAAATCAATAGGTGTTTAGGACCAGTGGAAGCCTAAAACGCAGGCTTACGGGGTTGCCTCGCTTCAATGCGGGCGCCACAGTGGTCAAATCGTTCAAGCGTTCCGATATTTTGGTGTTGAAATCGGATATCTCATTGAGCACGGAGGTCTTTTCTTCAACGCCCAAGACGGATATAAACCCGTGTTCATCTATCAAAAAATCAATATAGACGGTATCGTTCATATCGTTCCGTACCTGAAACTGCAATCCAGCCAAAGCTTCGGAGAAATATTCGGTGATCACGTTTTGGAAACACTCTTGCTGCGCCTCCTTGGGAGCAGTTTCGTCGCAATCCTCAAAAAGGGGGTATTGGTCCACATCGTTCCAATCGATGGCCAAAAGTTCCTCATTGACCAGTTTTTGGGTCTTGTCCTCCTTGGACTCGAACAGCTCACAGGATACGAGCAGACCCATAAAAACGATTAACAAAACAAACTTCTGCATGACAGCCCCTAGAATTTGGCTGAAATTACGACATTTTGAAGAAATCAGTTGCTGCCAAAATGGATTTCCTCCTTGAGCTCGCTGATTCTGTTTTTGACGCGTTCCTCGAGCCAAGGAACCAAATCAGGGTACATTTCCAGCAACTTTTCATAATAGTTCAGTCGAGTTTTGGTGTCCTTGTAGTATTCATCCGCCAAAACGCAGACTTGATAGTAATTATAATAGTTCTCTTTGTTTTCTTCCCATGCCTTTACATAGTAATCCATAGCCTTTTTGGTCTGGCCCTTGAGGCGCGCTATCCGGCCTAAATCGGCATATTCTTGGGGAAAAAAGACCCTTCGTTCCTCTATGGATTTTTCAACATAGTACTGTGCACTGTCCAATACCTTTTCCTCAAAATACACTTCTCCCAACCCTGAATAGGCAGTAGCCAATTTATCTGGGAAATCCTTCAGTTTATGATAGGTTTCCAGTGCTTTTTCCGGCTCCCAGTTTCGAAAATAGCAATAGGCCAATTTCTCGTATACAAAGGCTTTTTCTTCGCCCAACTCCAACAGCCGCTCAAAATGGGGGATGGCCAATGCAAATTGACCATTATTGTAATATGCCAAGGCCTTTAAATTGATCATCGCCACATCGTTTTCATAAAACCGAAGCCCTTGATCGATATAGACCAAAGCGGAATCCCGTATTTCTTTGCCCACATAATGTTTGCCCAAAGCGTAAAGGCTCCGTAGGTGGGTACTGTCCATTTTCACAGCAGTTTTGTAGGATGAGTTGGCCATTTCGGTGTTGTCGATAGACTCGTAGACCTTGCCCAGATAGTAGAAATACTCGGGATTTTGCCCTTCCGATGACACCAAGACCTGAAACATTTCCATGGCAGGTCCAAAATCTTTGGTTTTCAACAACAACTTGCCCAGTTCAAAACGGGCCAACTCAAATTGAGGGTCAGTGTCCAAAACAGCGGTGTATTGGGCAATGGCCTTGTCATAATTTCCGATGGCATTGTAGGCCCGTGCAATCTGCAGACTGGACTTTTGGTCCCCCACCTTGGCATAAGCATTGATAGCGGAAGTATAGTTCCCCAAGGCATACAAACTGTCGGCAACGGCCAAAGCCGATGTTTGTGCACCGGCTTGGAATGAGAACAAAATCAAAAATGTACTGTAGATATTTTTTGATTTACGTATCACAGCTAAAATTTAATTTTAGTAATCAATATTGGGATACTTCAATATGTTTGTCGGGAAGTCCTTCATACTGAAATTTCACGATATCACCTTCTTCGACTGCTATCGAAAAAACACCATTAAAATTTGACATAACTCCAGCCTCCTTTCCTTCAACGGAAATTACAACTCCAGAAATACCCATAGATTCCTTGTCTGTCACTACACCCTCAAAATAGGTTTTCCCTTGCTTTTTTACCTTCATGCCGTCAACCAATAAATAATCTTTGGAACCATTTACTGTTGTACCCTCTGGCTGGTTTTTTAACCTAAAGGTAATTGGAATCGCATATGGCACATTCATAACTTTGCCTTCATGTTTTCCGGGCTGCATTTTGGGTAGTCGTTCTATAATCCTGACCGCTTCATTTTCCAACAATTCATGAGGACCACGTTTTTTAATCGAAGAAACATTACCGTTTACATCGATTGTAAATACTACACTCACCCTACCTTGAATCCCCTGTTCCTGTGCTGCCTTTGGATACCTGAAATTCTTTCTGATATGCTCTACCAATTTCTCAGCGAAACACTCTTTTGGATCTATGGCATTTTCGCAACCTGGAAAAACGGGAATTTCATCTATTGTAGCAAAAGGGTATGAATCACTACTGTTTTCTTCCGAATTTGACTTCTTTTCCTCGCCTTGAAGTTTAAAAACAATTGGAATGGAAAAAGGCACTTTTACAGCTTTACCCTTGTGCTTACCAGGTTGCATTTTTGGCAATTTGTCCAAGATACGACCTGTTTCATTTTCCAAAAGATCGTGTGGACCTTTCATGTTAATGTCAACAATATTACCCTCTAAATCAATCCTGAATATGGCTGAGACCTTTCCTTCTATTCCTTGCTGTTCTGCTGCTTCAGGATACCTGAAATTCTTCTGGATATGTCGCTGTATTTTTTCCTGAAAACAGGCTCTTTTATCTTCTGCGTCTTCACATCCCGGAAAAACGGGAACTTCATCGATCACGCCAAAAGGGACTTCCCCTTCCTGACCTTTACCCGCCTCGTAACCTACTATTACTATTTCCTCAATAGGTTCTTCGGCGGTATTATCTGATGGGGCCGATTTTTCACTTTCACAAGAAGTGTACACCAACATCCCCAGCACCAACGGCAACAACAATACATACTTTAACTGCCAAACGGCTTTGGATTTCTTTTTTTGTAACATGACTATTCGTTTTTTGATTAATGATCTATTGAAAAATTGATTCACAAAACTGATGTTCTGCGTATGAAAGGCTTGGGACAACAGCATCTCAAAATGGTCCGCTTTGTTATGTTTGACCGCGCTTTCATCGGCAATAAATTCATGGAGCTCGGCCACCCTGTTTTGGTAGATGTACACCAAAGGATTGAACCAGAAAACAATTCTTGCCAATTCAAAAAAGAGCAGGTCCAAAGAATGCCATTGCTTTACGTGGACCAGTTCGTGGGCCAAAATGTTGTCCTCCTTGTCCTTTTGGATCTCTTCTCCCATAAAAATGTTTCTGAAAAAGGAGAAAGCAGACGTGCTTTGGGGTACGGTCACCTTGGTAAATTCCCGATAATGCTCCACTGCACCTTTATGGTGAAGTCTTTTTATTTGTACCAATTTATAAGCAAACCAGATTGTCGCCAATAAACTCCCTAGACCCAACACCAAATAAGGCCATGAGATTTGTTGCAGGATACTTGTTTCTTCTGCGCCCGGTCCAAGTACGACTCCGTTCAATTGGGTCAAAAATACCGTAGTGGTTTGCAAACCGTCCGGCATCGGGGTGGTCAGGGCATCAATCTTCACCCAGGGCAAAATAATGGATAGGGCAAACGTACCCAATAAATAGGCCCTGTTCCATTGAAAAAAGGTCTCTTTCTTTAGAAAAAGGTCGTAAGCCAACAAAAAGACCAATTGAAATGCTAAGGATTCTAGGATATAGGTAATCATTGCTCTTTATCTTTAATGTTCTTCATAATAGCTTCCAGTTCCTTCAGACTGATGTCGTTTTTTTTCATAAAAAAGGACACCATGCTGGAAAATGACCCTTGAAAGTAGCCCTCCATCAACGTATTCAACCGCTGGTTACTATACTCTTCTTTTTTAACCAAGGGAAAGTACACATGGCCCTTGCCCACTTTTTCGTGCGACACAAAACCTTTGTCTTCCAAAATCCGAACTATGGTGGATACCGTATTGTAGGCAGGCCTCGGTTCCGGTAATTCTTCCAAAATGGCGGCCACATTGCCCTTTTTAATTTTCCAAAGGAGCTGCATTACTTCTTCTTCTGCCTTGGTGAGTTGTTTCATTCGATACGTTTTAGTGGTCATTCCCGAGCAATCGGGAATCCAATTCATATTCCTTATGATCCGAACTAAATCCTTGAGCATAGTTCAGATTTCTCATCTTGACTTCGACTGCGCTCAGTCTGACAATTCGAAATGACATCGCTAATATAACTAAATATTTAGTTTAAACTAATTTTTTAGTTATAAAATGTATGAAAAATCCGCCAGCGGGGTATGCTGGCGGGTAGTTATGTAAGCCGCTGAACTTGTTTTACCCTTTATCAGCGGTTTAAGGGGGCGCGGTCATATCGAGCGAAGTAGAGATGCGACACCGATATTAATCTCCAACTAAATAACCTCTCGACTGCGCTCGAGGTGACAATTTTTTACACTATCAAATATTAAAAGGTCACAGTAACCTTTCCTCTAAGATAAAAAGGGGTTCCTGGTGTAAAATGAATCTCTTCAAAAGAGTTGGACTCGTTGAACAAACGGCTTTCGGTTGCGAACTGTGTCTCGTTCCATTCGGTGTCGAACAGGTTCTCCACAATCAATCCAAAAGTCCAATTGTTGACGCTGTAATTTAGATTGGCATCTGTCACAAAATAGCCTTCCGCCACAATGCTATTATCTTCATTGGCAGGTCTATCGTCAATGTACCGATAGTTTATTCCTCCAGAAAATCCTTGATTTCCTCCCACGGTCAACCCTCCTACCATGGTAAAATCTGGCGCCAAAGGGATAAAGTCTTCGCCATCGGCTTCCTCGGTACTACGGGCATGGGTATAATTAGCATCCGTGTACAGGTAAAGCCAATCCATAGGTTGATACCTTGCTCCTACCTCAATCCCCATGCGACGGGTTTTGCCACTGGGTTCTACAATGGCGGCATCCCCTACGTACACAAATTCCTGATCGAGAAACAAGCTCCACAAGGTGGCATTTAAAACCAATTTGTCAGCTGGCTTCAAAATGGTTCCAAAATCGACTCCATAAGCGGCTGGTAGGATATCCTCCCCTCCATTGGCTACCACCACCCGGGTATCGTTGGAGTGAAAACCAATACCGGTTTTTAAAAAGAACTGGGTTTTCGCTGTCGGACTATAAATCGTGTTGAATTTAGGGCTGAACGCTACCTTTTCTTCACTTCGGCTATCGTAAAGCTCGCTTGTCTTGTCGTTGTAATCGAATCGGAAAAAATCCATGCGCAGGGCTGGTACCAACGTAAACTTTCCCGTTTTGAAGCTGGCCCCCGCAAAGGCGTAGCCATTCATTTCATCTATATCGCCAAACGCCAAACGTTCCAATAGTTCTTGACGGTTGAGCGTTCGGGACAATTGGTTGTCATCCACATTGTCATACCTAAAACCAACTCCTGCATTGTATTTAAATTCCATACCACCCAAATTGGCCGAATTATCTTGGAAAACAGTTTTGGCGCCTGCCATCAGCCTATCTTCAAATTGCCTGATCTGATCTCCGTTCACAGGATCTTCCAGGAAAAAGGTGAAGTTGGAGTAAAGTTCAAAATCGTAATGGGAAACAAAAGCCATAGTGTTCAAGGATTTTCCTATTCCCATATTTTTACTGTGGTTCAAAACGAAATTGGTCCGGCTCGTTTGTCCGCCCTCGGTATCGTCAATAGCACCAAATCGGCTTATCAATCCCTGGTCCACGGCACGTTGCGGTATTTGTCCCGAAGCATCCCATCTACTCGAAAAATGTGAAGCTGTCAACAGCAATTCTTGGTCACCTGGCAGCGCATAGCGATACCTTCCCAAAATATTGATACGATTAAAATTTTGCGGTGATTCGAACGGGCCGTCCGTCAGATACAGTTCCGAGGCCAGATAGGCATTGCTGTTTTGGTTATCCATGAGATTGAGCATACCCACAAATCTGCGCGCGCCAAACTGTCCCGCTTCTGTGGATATCATACTTTTATCCAAACTCTTTCTGAGTTTTAGGTCTACATAGCCCGCGGTATTAAAGTTCCCTTGTTCCGCATAGTAGGGCCCTTTTCCAAAATTTACGTTTTCGATGGTCTCTGGAATCACAAAATGAAGGTCCGCATATCCCTGTCCGTGGGCGTGCGATACCATATTTACAGGCATGCCGTCCACATTGATGGCCACATCGGTTCCGTGGTCCACATCAAAACCTCGCAGGAATATTTGCTCTGCCTTTCCGCCACCAGCATGTTGTCCAATGATCAGGCCAGGCACCTTTCTTAGGATTTCCTGTGATGATTTTACAGGATCTGTCTTTACATCCACATCCACCACCCTGCTCAGCGCATCTACCTCGGATACCAAGACCACTTGGTCCAATGAAATGGAACTTTCTTCCATCACAATGGTCAATGGGTTTTGTAAATCTGATTTATCTATCACTTTAGTGAGTGTGGCATATCCTAATCTGGAAAAGTAAATGGTATCGTTTACCGATGTGTTGTTGAGAACAAAATAGCCTGTCCCATCGGTATGGCTATGTTGCCCACTGGTTTTGTTGAAAATACCGGCATCTTCTATTGGGGAACCAACTTGATTCACAAGTTGTCCTTCTACGTTTTGCGCAGCGATTGTACCCATGCAAAGCATGGACAATGCCGCCATAAAATATTTCATGTCGTTGTAATTAAATTTGTGTGATGATTAAAATTTGGCAATAGGGGACTAGACCAGTTTCCATAGGAAATAAAACTGATAATAAAGTGGTCTAGTTTAAGTGCTGATCATGCTGGGGAGGAGGCGTGTTTACCGTTTGATACCAGGCAGGCGTACCATCTTGATGTACCCAACACACATTTGTAGCTTTGAGCCACTGTAGGTTGGATTCGGTACGACTTGCAACGGTAAAATGTTTATCCAATTTTAGGTTCTTATTTTCGGGCATTTCCTGTTTATCGGATGGACTGTCTTGCAATAATTCCTTCAATGCCTCCAAAGCTTCGTGCGAGTGTCCGGCCATGGCCTCCAAGGAGGTATAATCGATAGCTTCGTGATCTGAATTGAAACTATGATGGTGGGATTGCTCAGACCAACTATGGGACACTTCATGTAGGGTCTCAAGAACCAGTCCGTTAAACAGTCCCAATAAATAAAACAGGCACATTAGGGCACATCCTATTCGGACCAAACCTTTTTCCGTATGTGCGTTTCTCGATTCCACAACCTTTCATATTCAATTTCAAATGTACCTACGGAAAAATTAGGGACAGGGTTTTATTTTGATTTTGTTTGTAACAATTGTCGGCTACATTTGTCTAATATGAAAACACGACCATGGACATTGCTCTCCTTATTTTAGGGTTTCTCCTCATGCTGGTAGGGATACTGGGTAGCTTTTTGCCCGTATTGCCGGGACCTCCCATTAGCTGGGTGGGCCTACTACTGCTCTATTTGACCAAAGCCGTTCCGGATAACTGGTGGGTTCTGGGAGTAACCTTTGTGATTGCCATTGCCATTACCGTTTTGGACTATGTGATACCCGCCATGGGCACTAAAAAATTCGGGGGCAGTAAAGCGGGCATGTGGGGTACGATTGTAGGACTTCTGGTTGCCTTGGTTGTACCCGTATTTGGACCATTGGGTATTATCATTTGGCCGTTTATTGGTGCATTGGTCGGTGAATTACTGAACAAAGCCAATAAAAAAACCGCCATGAAGGCGGCTTTCGGTTCATTTTTAGGTTTTTTGTCCGGTACTTTTATGAAGTTTGTGGTAACTGCCCTGTACGCTGTTTTTTACGTATACATCACCATCAAATACGCAGGCGACCTGTTTACGTTTAGTTAATCCAACCACTCCACTTTATCAGCAATGGGTGTTCTTGCAGAAGGAATCACTTCTCCATCAAAATAACCCATATAGAAAAAGCCTAAACACTTTTCGCCTTCATTTAGGTCAAAAAATTCATCCATGTATTTGATGAGTCCGGGCGATGACCAATAACTGCCAATACCCAATTCGGTGCAACACAACCACATATTCTGCACCGCCATGGCCGTTGAAGCGATTTCCTCCCATTCTGGAAGGCTTTCCTTGGGGTCACGTTGCATGCAAATGGCAATCACTGCAGCGGAACGTGCAGGGTTCTCTTTTAATTTGTTTATAGTGGTCTGTTTTGGTTTTGGATCCACTTCCTGATACTTTTCAGAAAGGAATACCCCCATTTCATCCTTCTTTGCGCCAGTCAATACCTTAAAGCGCCAAGGTTCCGTTTTTTTATGGGTAGGTGCCCAGTTGGCCGCTTCCAAAATCTTTTCCAAGGTCTCTTTAGCGATGGGCTTATCTACATATTGTGGAGGAAAAATACTTCTTCGCTCCTTAATTAATTCAAAAATCATACTTGTAAAAATTGATTTTTATGTATTCAAAAGCTGATTGCAAACAAAACGTCAGTTCGAGCGCAGTCGAGAACTACTAAGCAGTTGAAATGCTAATTCTCAATACAATTTTCTTCGCTTCACTCCAAAAATCACTCGAATTGACAAATCCAAAGTTACACCCCAAAATATTCACATCATAATTTATTGAGCAAGTCCATACATTTTTGGAGCGCAGGGTTCCGATTATCCGTTTTCCAGACCATGCTCAATACGGCCCTTTGCTTTATAGTTTCCATTTCGATAAACTTTACCTTCATTTGGAATCCATATTGAAGCGTAGTCGGTACAATGGCGATACCCAGTTTGTTCTCTACCAATTTAAAAATGGTCTGAGCATGCACCGATTTATGGGAAACCCGGGGCACAAAACCGCTATCCTCGCAAATGCTGAGCACCGTATCATAGTACATGGGACTATAATCTTGGGAAAACAGTATAAAATCCTCATCCGCCACCTGATGGATACCCATAAAATTGGATTCATCCAAAGGATGATTCTCCGGCAACACCAAGGAAAAGGTATCCTCAAAAACAGGTTTAACCTCGAGTCCTCTGGGGACGCGCGACAATCGGACAAAGCCCAAATCCAAACGGTCAGCCAAAATAGCATTGATCTGTGAGCGATTGGAAAGCTCCTCCAAAGTAGTATGCACGGTGGGAAACTTTTCCTTTAACTGTAGCAATAGATTCGGCACAACATTTTGCATGGCCGAACCCAAAAAACCGATTCGCACTTCCCCTAACTGTCCCTCTCCAATGAGTTTGACTTGCTTTTTGGTCTGTTCCAGATGATTCAGGATGAATTCCACCTCCTTTTTCAAAAACTCACCTGCTGGGGTCAGACTGACTTTCTTCTTGTCCCTCACAAACAGCTGAGTGTCCAATATTTCCTCCATCTGTTTGATTTGGGTACTCAAACCAGGCTGAGAAATAAATAGCTTTTCGGCAGCTTTCCGATAGTGAAGCTCTTCGGCCACGGCCAAAAAATAGATGAAATGTCGAAGCTCTATTTGATAATTCATACTTATTGATTATTACAAAAATAAGTATTGGCAATTATTAAACCTAATTGATACTTTTGAATAACCGCGATTAATCATGCCTCAATATCACTTCGAGCGCAGTCGAGAAGTTATTGAACTTAGATTCCTAAAAAAGGTCTCGACTGCATTCGACCTGACATCCTTTAATTCATGGGAGTATCGCGGACAATCAGTTAGTAATCTAATCTAAAAATATGGCGACAGACCGAACATTTCACTTTGGCGAAGACCATTTAACCGCAAGCATAGCGTTGGGTTTGGCCAAAGGAACCATTAAGGGCATTTTTTCAGATAAATGCCTGAAAAATGTGAATGCAAGTTACCAACGGGTGCAACGTATCGTGGAAAAAGGCGATACCGTGTATGGCATCAATACAGGTTTTGGTCCTTTGTGCAACACCAAAATTTCCAAAGCGGACACCAAAATCCTTCAGTCCAATATACTGAAAAGTCACAGCGTAGGCGTCGGGGAACCCATTTCCACGGAATTGGCCAAAATCATGTTGATTCTAAAAATCCATGCCTTGGCCAAGGGCTATTCAGGCATCGCCGAAACCACCCTGCAACGCATGCTTTGGCATTTGGAAAACGATGCCATTCCCGTGGTGCCATCCCAAGGTTCGGTTGGGGCTTCTGGCGATTTAGCGCCCCTATCCCATTTGTTTTTACCATTAATTGGTTTGGGTAAGGTGGAATACCAAGGTGAAACCATCCCAACACAAGAATTATTTCAACAAACAGGGTTGCAACCCTTGGAATTGGGTCCAAAAGAAGGTCTCGCCTTGATCAACGGCACCCAATTTATCGCAGCCCACGGGGTGTTGGTCCTTCATAAATTGCAACGCTGTCTGCGTCAAGCCGATATTGTCGGTGCCATGATGCTCGAAGGACTGCAAGGTTCCATGAAGCCTTTTTTTGAAGAATTGCATGAACTACGGCCCTTCAAAGGCAATCAGCACGTAGCGGGTAGAATCCGCACCCTGCTCCAAGGTTCCGAGATCTTGGAAGACCATATCGATTGCGAACGGGTGCAAGACCCCTACTCCCTTCGTTGTATGCCGCAAGTACATGGCGCTTCGCGAAATGCTTGGCTTCACCTGAAAGAGCTATTGGAAATCGAGCTCAACTCGGTCACCGACAATCCTGTCATTATCAATGATGAATTGACCATCAGCGGAGGTAATTTTCACGGACAGCCCTTGGCCATGGCCTTGGATTATGCAGCTTTGGCCGCTTCGGAAATCGGAAACATCTCCGACCGACGCATCTACTTGGCCCTGGAAGGCAATAGCCCCGGAGTCCCCAAATTATTGATGAAGGATACGGGCATCAATTCGGGCTATATGATCTTGCAGTACACCTCGGCTGCTTTGGCCAGCGAGAACAAAAGTTTGTGTTTCCCTGCCAGCGCGGACAGTATCCCAACCTCCTTGGGACAGGAAGATCATGTGAGTATGGGTTCCATCAGCGGTAGAAAAGCGCTCAACATTATTGGGAATGTAGAGAAAATCCTCGCTATTGAATTGTTGACGGCAGCACAGGCCTTTGAGTACAGAAAACCTTTAAAATCGGGCATTCTGTTGGATGAAATACATACCTTCCTGAGAACCACGGTTGCTTTTGCCGAAAACGACCGTGTCTTTGCCGATGACATCGAAAAAGGAATCGAAATCATCCAAAACGGTGAAATCATTGATTTGGTAGACCGTGTGATGGATGAAAAACAACTGAAGTGGAATACGCCACACCTTGATGAATTTGAAACATACTAGCATGAACAGACCACTATTGATAGGCCCCTTTGCCCAATTACTTCCCATGACAGGACTTCCCTTAAAAGGAGCGCTCAAAGATGAGCAACTGCCCATCATTGAACGTGGGGGTATTTTGGTTTCCGAAGGAAAAATACGCAAAGTCGGTGTTTTTGAGGAGTTGAAATCCGATGATGTCGACATCCACCATATTGAAGGAGAACATATTTGTTTGCCCGGCTTTGTAGACTCGCACACCCATATTTGTTTTGGCGGAACCCGTGCCCGAGATTATGCTTACCGAAATGCAGGAAAGACCTATTTGGAGATTGCCAAGGCCGGTGGCGGTATCTGGGATACAGTGACCCAGACCCGAAAGGCATCACAACAAGAATTGGTAGAAGGGATTCTTGCCAGAAGCGCAAAGCATCTCAAAAACGGTGTTACCACCATCGAAGTAAAAAGCGGATACGGCCTTTCCGTGGATGAAGAATTGAAAATGCTACGCGCTATCCAACAGGCCAATGCAACCACTAACGCCTCTTTGATACCGACCTGTTTGGCTGCACACATGAAACCCAAAGATTGGCATCAGGAGAAGGAGTATTTGGACGTTATCATTCATGAATTGTTCCCGATGATCAAAGCAGAAAACTTGGCTCGCCGGGTGGATGCCTTTGTGGAGGAAAGTGCTTTTTCCCCTGAAGAAATCAGACCTTATTTCCAAAAGGCGAAAGAAATGGGATTCGACATCACCGTGCACGCCGACCAATTTACCACAGGAGGTAGTCAAGTTGCTGTGGATTTTGATGCTGTAAGCGCCGACCATTTGGAGGTCAGCACCGAAAAAGAGATTCAATTATTGGCCAAAAGCAATACCATAGCCACGGCCTTGCCCGGAGCATCCCTCGGTTTGGGATGTGCCTATACTCCTGCTCGCAAAATTTTGGATGCAGGAGGTGCTTTGTCCATTGCCAGTGACCACAATCCAGGGTCCGCACCTATGGGCGACCTGTTGACCCAAGCCAGTATTTTGGGCACCTTTGAAAAACTCTCGAACACCGAAGTTTTGGCAGGTATCACTTCGAGGGCAGCGGCAGCTTTGCGTTTGACAGACCGGGGCAAACTGGAGGCCGGAGCAGTAGCTGACTTTGTAATCTTCCCGACGGCTAATTATCAAGAAATCACCTATCACCAAGGGCAATTAAAGCCTAGTGAAGTTTGGAAAAAAGGAACGCCCATCCACTAAAAATTGAATCATGACTGAATTTCAGCAACAGATATTACAAGGCATACCCGAGCAGCTTCCCGCAAAAAAACCATATCCCATAAACGGCAACCCAGTGCCAAAACGGAAGGATATCCTCACCAAAGAAGAGAAAAAACTGGCCGTACAAAATGCGCTACGTTATTTTCCTGAAGCTTGGCACAATGAACTCGCACGGGAATTTGCCGAGGAACTCAAAACCTACGGTCGGATTTACATGCACCGGTTTAAGCCCGATTATAAAATGTATGCCCGGCCCATTTCGGAATATCCTGCAAAAACACATCAGGCGGCAGCCATCATGCTCATGATCCAAAACAATTTGGACCCTGCTGTGGCCCAGCATCCCGAAGAATTGATCACTTATGGGGGCAATGGAGCAGTTTTTCAAAATTGGGCACAGTACCTGCTCACCATGAAATATTTGGCGGAAATGACCGAGGAACAGACCCTGCACATGTATTCCGGGCATCCGATGGGACTTTTTCCATCGTCCAAAGAAGCGCCAAGGGTCGTGGTCACCAACGGGATGATGATTCCCAACTACTCCCAACCCGATGATTGGGAAAAATACAATGCACTTGGTGTGACACAATACGGACAGATGACGGCAGGTTCCTACATGTACATTGGCCCACAAGGCATTGTTCATGGAACGGCTATCACCGTTATGAACGCTTTCCGAAAAGTATTGCAGAAAAATGAATCTCCCGAAGGCAAGATTTTTTTGACCGCTGGACTTGGAGGAATGAGCGGTGCACAACCCAAAGCAGGAAATATTGCCGGGGGCATCACCATCTGTGCCGAAGTCAACCCCGAAGCTGCCAAAAAACGACACGAACAAGGTTGGGTAGATGAATTATTGGTCGATTTGGACCTGTTGGTCGTTCGCACCAAAGAGGCCGTGGAAAATAAAGAAGTGGTTTCCTTGGCTTACATCGGTAATGTGGTGGATGTTTGGGAACGGTTTGATGAGGAAAATATTTTTGTTCATCTGGGTTCCGACCAAACCTCCTTGCACAATCCTTGGGCAGGCGGTTACTACCCGGCAGGACTCTCTTTTGAAGCATCCAACGCCTTAATGGTGGAAAACCCGAAAGCGTTCAAAGAGAAAGCACAGGAATCGTTGCGGAGACAAATCAATGCCATCAACAAACATACGGCCAAAGGCACCTACTTCTTTGATTACGGCAATGCCTTTTTATTGGAAGTTTCCCGGGCAGGCGGCGATGTAATGGCCAAAAACAGCATTGATTTCAGATATCCATCTTACGTTCAGGATATTTTGGGGCCCATGTGTTTTGATTACGGATTTGGACCCTTCCGATGGGTATGCACTTCGGGCAATCCGGAAGACCTTCAAAAAACGGATGCCATTGCCCTTGAAGTGATGAAAAAGATAAAATCCGAAGCGCCCGAAGAAATCCAACAGCAAATGCAGGACAACATCAAATGGATTTCGGAAGCGGAACAGAACAAATTGGTGGTAGGTTCGCAAGCCCGAATCCTCTATGCCGATGCCGAGGGGCGAAGCAAGATTGCAGATGCCTTCAATACGGCCATTGCCAAGGGAGAAATCAGTGCGCCCGTGGTTTTGGGACGCGACCATCACGATGTAAGCGGAACAGATTCGCCCTTTCGAGAAACCAGCAACATTTACGATGGCAGCAAATTTACCGCCGATATGGCCATTCAGAATGTGATTGGCGACAGCTTTAGGGGAGCCACTTGGGTGTCCATCCATAATGGTGGCGGCGTTGGCTGGGGCGAAGTGATCAATGGTGGATTTGGCATGGTGCTGGATGGTTCCAAAGAGGCATCAAACCGATTAAAGAAAATGCTGTTTTTTGATGTGAACAATGGGATTTCCCGAAGAAGCTGGGCACGGAACAAAGAAGCCCGCTTTGCCATTGAACGAGAAATGGAACGCACCCCAGATTTAAGGGTAACTTTGCCCTATCTTGTAGAAACCGATATGTTGGACGACCTTTTTTAATGTGATGAAACACTACACTCCCCCGAAAAAAGACCTTTGGACCGGAAGAATCTCCAATAAGTGGCTGTATTTGCACGAAAAAGTGCATTGCACCCCTTTGGAAGAGCTTCCAGAGGCCCAGAAAAAATCCATTTCCCTATTGGGTTATGCCTGCGACGAGGGCGTACGCCGAAACCAAGGTCGTGTCGGAGCTGTTGAGGGGCCCGATGTCATCAAAAGCAGTTTGTCCAAAATGCCCAACCATCTCGGAAGCAATGTACGGTTCCACGATGTAGGTTCCGTGGTTTGTGAAGGAGATGATATGGAGTCAGCACAAGAAAAACTCGCCGAAGCCGTATCTGTTCTTTTGGAGAAGAAGCAATTTCCTATCATTCTGGGTGGCGGACATGATATGGCCTACGGCCACTACAACGGCATCAAAAAGTATCTGGACGCCAAAAAAGAAGGCCAAACCATTGGCATCATCAATTTTGATGCACATTTTGATTTGCGGAAAAACACGGAGCAGAACAACTCGGGCACCCCATTTTATCAAATAGCCAAGGATTGTCAAAAAGAAGGTATCGATTTCAACTATCTCTGTTTGGGTATCCGAAGAGATGCCAACGACCGAAATCTATTTCAAACCGCTAGGGACCTTGATGTGATTTACGTGATGAACGATACCTTCCAAATTCCCCTACTGGAAGAAATTACCACTTGGATCAATGCTTTTGCCAAAAATGTGGACCATATTTATGTGACCATCGATTTGGATGGGTTCTCTTCTGCCTACGCACCCGGGGTTAGTGCCCCTTCCCCCATGGGCTTTAGCCCGTATATGGTTCTGGAATGCCTAAAAACGATTATAGGCTCTGGAAAATTGATCAGTATGGATATCGCGGAGATGAACCCGAAGTACGATATTGATGGACAAACCGCCAAACTGGCTGCTTCGCTGGTGCATCATGTGATGCACAGTATTTCTGGAGGTTGATATGCTTTGTTTCAGGTCAATCGGTCATATCGAGCGGAGTCGAGATATGAGACCAAATATCTAGTTAGAGACTTCTCGACTGCGCTCAAGATAGGTTTTGTGATGAATCTCAAGCAAATTGGAATGAGATGCTGAAACAAGTTCAGCATGACGTGTATTTTACTTCAGTTGATTCGAATGACACCATCATCAAAAGAGAATTAACCTGTCATTTCGAAATGAGGAGCATAGCGACGATTGAGAAATCTAATGGTCACTCTGAGCCAAGCGAAGAATCTTTTGCTTGGTTAAGTGACTCGACACGAATTGCACGAATTACCAAAAATGCTTTGTTATTTGTCAGGTCGAGCGCAGTCGAGACCTTTGGCAAAGAGACTTCTCGACTGCGCTCAAAGTGACATTATCACCCAATTCATTAGGAAAGGATTCCGCTTTTTAGCGGAATTTGTTCGACCTAGCATTTTGAACAAGTCCAAAACTGGGTCTCACGAACAAAAAAAGCCTTCCAAAAGGAAAGCCTTTCATTGGCGAGCATCGATTGGATGCTTCAACCTGATTCCAATCATCGCGACTGGAATCCAACACAACGATACAAAGATAGGATGATTTTTCGGAAAAAATAACAGCACGGGTTGTTGATATTTATTTTTTGGATTATTTCCATTTTATAGGAATATTTCCATAATTTAGCTTTCCTTCAACTGAACAATGGAAAAGACGATTTTGCATCTTGACTTGGATACTTTTTATGTGTCCGTGGAGCGCATCATCAATACAGAGCTTAAAAATAAGCCCTTATTGGTGGGCGGCACCAGCGACCGTGGCGTGGTGGCGGCCTGCAGTTACGAGACCCGTGGGTTTGGTGTGCATTCTGGCATGCCCATGAAAATGGCCAAGGAGCTTTGTCCCGAAGCCGTGGTCATTCGTGGAAACGCTGGCACTTACAGCAAATATTCGGATGTGGTCACAGATATTATCAAAGAACATGTACCCATTTTCGAAAAGTCGAGCATTGACGAGTTTTACGCCGACCTCTCGGGCATGGACCGTTTTTTTGGTTGCTACAAATATGCCACGGAAATGCGCCAGAAAATCATTAGGGAAACGGGACTGCCCATTTCGTTTGGGTTATCGGTGAACAAAGTGGTTTCCAAAGTGGCCACCAACGAAGCCAAACCCAACAATCAGCTCAAAATCGATTTTGGTCTGGAAAAGCCTTTTTTGGCCCCACTTTCCATCAAAAAAATACCCATGGTGGGCGATAAAACCTATCAAACCCTTCGAAACTTGGGCATACGGCAGGTAAAGACCATTCAAGATATGCCCATGGACATTATGCAACGGGTATTGGGTGCCAACGGTAGACTCATCTGGAAACGGGCCAATGGGATAGACAACACCCCCGTAATCCCATTCCACGATAGAAAATCCATTTCCAACGAACGGACTTTTGACCGGGACACCATCGATGTCATCAAACTAAGGGGTATTTTGATTGCCATGACCGAAAACTTGGCCTACCAACTACGGCGGGGCGATAAGTTAACGGCCTGTGTCGCTGTAAAAATCCGGTATTCCGATTTCAATACCTATTCCAAACAATCGCGGATTCCATACACGAGTGCAGACCATGTGCTCATCCCAAAAATATTGGAGCTGTTTGATTCGCTGTACAACAAACGGATGCTGGTCCGCCTCATCGGAATTCGATTCAGTCACTTGGTCTCGGGCAATTACCAAATCAACCTTTTTGAGGACACCGAAGAAACCTTGAACCTATACAAGGCCATGGATCATGTACGGAACCGATTTGGATGCCGGAGCGTGGTCCGCGCCTCCGCCATGGATGCAAAGACCATTGGAAGCATGCGCAACCCATTTAACGGGGAGCCGCCCGTGGTCTTGGCGCATCGAAAACAGTAATCAGACTTGAGACCGCTACGCTGTCAGACACAAGATACAAGACGGCTCTCTGGATGCAAGCTAAGTTTAAATCTAGAGGTTTTTACAAGTCGGTATCGCATCTCGACTACGCTCGATACGACAGCCAAACCTGATAATTGGACATTGATAATTGATAACTGACAATTGTATTTAAACTGCCACACATATTACAGTTTACGGTTCGGGACTTTCTCGGAGGTGGAGCTATTGCAATTGGCCGAACAAAACCATGTGACCCAACTGGTGCTTACGGACATCAACAATACCTCAGCGGGATTGAATTTTGCTCGGAAAGCACCGGAATTTGGCATCAAACCCATTTTGGGCATCGATTTTAGGAACGGAGTGCTCCCCTGCTTTATCGGGATTGCACAAAACAACGAAGGGTATCTGGAACTGAACGATTTTTTGTCCCAACACCTTCACCATGGATTGAAGATTCCCCATCGGGCACCAGCTTTTAAGAATGCGTTTGTGGTATATCCGTTTGAACAGGTACTGCTCAACGAACTAGATAATTTTCAGGAGCATGAGTTTGTGGGAATCTCCATCAAGGACTTGCGTAGGCTTCCCTTTTCCAAATTGGCATCGCTCACCCATAAATTGGTGGTACAGCAGCCTGTTACCTTCCGGAACAAACAGGATTTTAACGCCCACCGATTGCTCAGGGCCATCGACAACAACGTATTGCTGAGCAAACTTCCAAAGGAAGAGGAGGCCAGCGAGGAAGAAAAAATGTATCCTATCCAGAATCTGGCTGCGGCATTTTCGGAGTTCCCCTTTATTCTGGAAAACACGGAAAAACTGCTCAACAAGTGCAGTATCCATTTTGATTTTTCCAAGAATAGAAAACCCCAAAACCTGAAAACGTATTTGGGAAGTGTGGAAGAAGATGAACAACTCTTGGACCAACTCTGTGCCGAAGGACTCCCCTATCGGTATGAAGAAGTGAACGATTCCATCAAAAACCGATTGAACAAGGAATTGGAACTCATCAAAAAAATGGGTTTCGTTTCCTACTTTTTGATCAATTGGGATATTGTTTCCGAAGCAAGACGAAGAGGTTTCTTTTATGTAGGCCGAGGCAGTGGCGCCAACAGCATCGTTGCTTACTTGCTCCGCATCACCGACGTGGACCCTATGGAGCTCGACCTGTATTTTGAGCGGTTCATCAACCTTTACCGGGCCAATCCGCCCGATTTTGACATTGATTTTTCGTGGAAAGATCGCCCTGCCATGACCGAATACATCTTCGAACGTTTTGAACACGTGGCCCTGCTCGGCACCTATGTCACTTTTAAGGAGCGGGGCGTTATCCGCGAATTGGGCAAAGTGTTCGGGCTCCCGCCACAGGACATTGATTTTTTGCTGGCAGGAAGATATAGCCTTGACCAACTGGACCATGTATCCAAACTCGTACTGAAATATGGCAACTTGCTCAAGGGCAAACCCAATTATTTGAGCATTCACGCCGGAGGTATTTTGATCAGCGACAAACCTTTGCATTGGTTTTCGGCTACCCATTTACCGCCAAAAGGATTTCCCACTACCCAATATGATATGGTCATCGCCGAAGATGTTGGCCTTTACAAGTTTGATATTCTGGGGCAGCGTGGTTTGGGCAAAATCAAAGAGGCACTGGAAATCGTTGCCTACAACCAACCCGAAAAATATGGCGATATCGACATCCATGACATCAAAGGGTTTAAAAAAGACCCTGTGATCAACAACTTGATCAAGACCGCACAATGCATGGGCTGTTTTTATGTGGAATCGCCGGCCATGCGCATGCTGCTCAAAAAACTTCAAGTTGATAACTATCTGGGTTTGGTGGCCGCCAGTTCCATCATCCGTCCCGGTGTGGCCAAAAGCGGTATGATGCGGGAATATATTCTGCGCCATCGCAATAAGGGCCGAACCGAGGAAAAGGCTCATCCCGTGATGTTGGAGATTATGCCCGACACCTACGGGGTGATGGTCTACCAAGAAGATGTGATCAAAGTGGCCCATCATTTTGCCGGTCTGGACCTTGGTGAGGCCGATGTACTCCGAAGGGGCATGAGCGGAAAATTCCGTTCGCGGGAGGAGTTCCAAAAAGTACAGGACAAGTTTATTTCCAATTGTAGGAAGAAAGGGTACGCGGAATCCCTCATCTCTGAAATCTGGAACCAAGTGGCCAGCTTTGCAGGCTATGCTTTTGCCAAGGGACACTCTGCCTCCTATGCCGTGGAGAGCTATCAAAGTTTATTTTTGAGAGCCTATTTTCCCTTGGAATATATGGTGGCCGTACTCAATAATGGCGGCGGGTTCTACCGTTCGGAATTCTATGTGCACGATGCCCGTATGATGGGTGCGACCATTCATCCGCCCTGTGTGAACAAAAGCATGATTGTCAACCGTATTTACGGCAAGCACATTTATTTGGGAATGATGTACCTCCGTGACCTGGAGAGCAGGGTCATGGAACGCATCCTAAAAGAACGAATGCTCCACGGGAGTTTTTCCTGTTTGGAAGATTTTTTGGACCGCGTGTTCATCCGAATGGAACAACTTTCCATCCTCATCCGTATCGATGCGTTTCGGTTTACGGGAATCAACAAGCACGAACTGCTCTGGAAAGCCCACTTGATGCTCTCCAAGAACGACCGACTGGAACACCCAAAGCTTTTTCCGCCAAGACATCAAAAATTTCAGATGCCCCAGCTCAACACCACAACATTGGAGACCGCCTTTGAGCAATGGGAACTCTTGGGCTTCTGTCTTTGTAGTCCTTTTGAACTGTTGGAAGAACCGCCAAAAAATAGTAACGGACAAAAAGATTTGGAACGGTACCTCAACAAGTACATCGATATTTATGGGTATTTGGTCACGGTAAAAAACACCTCCACCCATCACGGCAAGCGCATGCACTTTGCCACTTTGGTAGACCAGCACGGCGAAGTCTTCGATACGGTACTCTTTCCGCCCGTTGCCGCCAAATACTATTTTAGGGGCAAGGGCATTTACCGATTTTATGGTAAAGTCGTGGAAGAATTTGGGTTCCTGAGCATTGAGGTCATCAAAATGAAAAAAGAAAACTACGTACAGGACCCTAGATATGCCGATATGAGAATGAGCAAAAAGCTATTTGATTCGAAGAAGTGAACGGAATGCCGTAACTTACCAAGACGAATTGAATGTGCACATGAAAATTAGGATCAAAGGGAATTCCATACGATTTAGATTGACCCAAAGTGAGGTAAAACAACTATCCGAAACAGGTTCCATCATGGAAAACACTGAATTGGGAGAAAACGTTTTCCGGTATCAGGTCAAGCTGATGCCAGAAGCAAATCAACTACAGGCATCCTATACTAATCACACCATACTGTTGATGGTTCCAGAAACTGATGGAAAAAATTGGTTTCACGACAATACCGTAGGTTTTGAACACGAAATGGAGCTTCCGAACGGGAAAAAATTACATCTGCTATTGGAAAAAGACTTTACTTGTCTTGAGAATCGGGCGGAAGACCAGTCGGACAATTATCCCAATCCAAAATTGCAACACTGACCATAATGGAGAACGAAACAAAACGCAACATTTCCCTTACCGGGGACATTAAATTTACTGGGCTCCGCCTCAAAGAACCCATGGAGACCTCAGCTGGACTTCTGGGCGTAAAGGAAGCCCTACGCCACGGATTTAAGGAAATGGGGATAGTGCGTTCCATGCGCAGTTTGTTGGAAATGAACCAGGAGGACGGTTTTCGCTGCCCAAGCTGTGCCTGGCCCGTTCCCGAAAATCCTTCAAAAATTGCGGAATATTGTGAAAATGGGGCAAAAGCTCTGGCCGATGAAGCCACAAGGGAACACATAGGCGCCGATTTTTTTGCGGAACATTCCGTAGAGGAACTTTCCCGACTCAGCGATTTTGACCTCAACAAATTAGGACGCATCGTTGAAACCGATGGTCTTAAGACCAAATAGCGTCCATTACGAGGCCATTTCTTGGCAAAATGCCTTCGAATTGATTTCGGAGCAACTCCATGAACTCAAGGACCCGAACGAAGCGATTTTTTACACCTCCGGTAGGTCTAGCAATGAGGCTGCCTACCTCTATGGCATGTTTGCCCGCGCTTTTGGCACCAACAACATGCCCGATTGCTCCAATATGTGCCATGAATCATCTGGCGTGGCACTTTCTGAGACCTTGGGCATTGGCAAGGGCTCGGTAACATTGGACGACCTCTATGGTGCGGAGGTAATTTTGGTCGTAGGGCAAAATCCTGGGACCAATCACCCGAGAATGCTATCCGCCTTGGAAAAATGCAAAAAGAATGGCGGCAAGGTCATCAGCATCAACCCCTTGGCCGAAACAGGATTGGTCAACTTTAAAAATCCACAAAGCGTTTCCGACATGTTGGGCAACGGACAACCTATTGCCGACATTCACTTACCTGTCAAAATCAATGAGGATGTGGCATTGGCCAAACTGATCCTAAAAAAATTGGTGGCGTTGGATGCCAAAAACCACAATGTTCTTGACCATGAATTTATCGTGGAATACGTGGATGGGTATGATGAGCTGTTGAACGATTTGAACCGCTACGATGTGGAGACCCTTCAACGCAGGAGTGGGGTTTACATGCACAAAATTGACAAGGTAGTGGAGCTGTTGGCCGAAAACTCCAAAATCGTCATCTGTTGGGCCATGGGAATCACCCAGCACAAGAATGCGGTGGACTGCATCAAGGAATACGTGAACATTTTACTGCTCAAAGGAGCCGTGGGCAAACCCTTTGCAGGGACTTGTCCCGTGAGAGGGCACAGCAATGTGCAAGGGGATCGCTCCGTGGGCATCATGCACTACGTGAACAAGAGGCTGAACAAAAAAATCCAAGAACACCTCAACTTTGATCCTCCTACCGAAAAAGGGTATGATACCGTGGAGGCCATCGAGGCAATGCACGAAAAAAAGGCAAAGGTCTTTATTTGTTTGGGCGGTAATTTTGTGATGGCGGCTTCGGATACCAAATACACGGCTGAGGCTATTCAAAATTGTGAGTTGACCGTACAGATCAGCACCAAACTGAATCGAAGTCATTTAATTACAGGCAAAACTGCATTGGTATTGCCCACATTTGGTCGTTCTGAAAAAGATGAGAAAAACGGTGAGCTCCAATTTTTGACCATGGAAAGCAGCACTGGCAAAGTACGGCAGAGCAAGGGCCTGTTAAAACCTGCTTCGGAACACATCAAAAGTGAGCCAGAGATTATTGCGCTCTTGGCACACACCTATTTTAGGGGCAATCACTCCATGAACTGGTATGAATTAGGTCAGGATTACAACCTTATCCGAAAATTGATTGATAAAACCGTAAAAGGATTTGATAACACCAGCGAACGATCTAAGGGTTTCGGCTACTATTTGCCCAACAATGTCCGTAAACGGGACTTTAGGATGCTTCCCAATGGCATGGCACAATTGTCCATTACCCCCTTGTCAGACCACGAATTGCAAGCAAATGAGTTATTATTGATGACCATTCGTTCCCATGACCAATTCAATACCACGATTTATGGGTTGAACGACCGATACCGTGGCATCCACAACGAACGCCGGGTGGTTTTTATGAATGAGGAAGATATGGCCGAAAAGGGATTGACACAATTGGATGTGTTAAATCTGCATAGCCATTATGATGGTATCCAGCGCACCGCCGAGAAATTCTTGGTAGTGACCTATAACATTCCCAAAGGGAACATGGCCGCCTATTTCCCTGAGACCAATATGTTGGTGCCCCACAACCATTTTGCGGACAAAAGTCAGACACCGATTAGCAAGTCCATAAGGGTAACGGTAGAAAAAAATTCGTGATTTGCTTCCTTATTTGAAGGCTTGAATCCCCGTAATATCTGCACCGGTGATCAACAAATGGATATCGTGCGTACCTTCGTAAGTAATCACACTTTCCAAGTTCATCATGTGGCGCATGATGCTGTACTCCCCAGTGATGCCCATTCCACCCAAAACCTGTCTTGCCTCACGAGCAATTTTGATGGCCATTTCCACATTGTTCCGCTTGGCCATGGAAATTTGTGCCGTGGATGCCCTGCCTTCGTTTTTGAGCTGTCCCAAACGAAATGCCAATAATTGCGCTTTAGTGATTTCGGTAATCATTTCGGCCAATTTTTTTTGCTGAAGCTGATACGCCGCAATCGGTTTCCCGAACTGTTCGCGTTCCTTGGCATAGCGCAAAGCCGTATCATAGCAATCCATAGCGGCACCAATCGCTCCCCAAGCAATGCCATAGCGGGCAGAGTCCAAACAGCCCAGCGGCGCTCCCAGACCATTTTTACCTGGCAAGAGATTTTCTTTGGGCACTTTTACATTGTCAAAAATAAGTTCGCCTGTGGCAGAAGCACGTAGCGACCATTTGTTATGTGTCTCCGGTGTTGAAAAACCTTCCATTCCCCGTTCCACAATTAATCCATGAATCCGACCTTCCTCATTTTTGGCCCAAACTACGGCCACATCGGCGAATGGTGAATTGGAAATCCAAAGTTTGGCACCGTTGAGCACATAATGGTCGCCAGCGTCCTTAAACTTGGTTTCCATTCCCCCGGGATTGGAACCATGGTTGGGTTCGGTGAGGCCAAAACAGCCCATCCATTCCCCAGTTGCCAACTTGGGCAAATATTTTTTTCGTTGTTCTTCGGTACCATAGGCAAATATGGGGTACATGACCAATGAGGATTGCACGGAAGCTGTGGAACGAACCCCACTATCGCCACGTTCTATCTCCTGCATGATCAATCCATAACTGATTTGGTCCAAACCTGCTCCACCGTATTCTTCGGGGATGTAGGGACCAAAAGCCCCGATTTCGGCCAATCCACCAATAATCTGTTTGGGAAATTCCGCCCTTTGGGCATAGTCCTCAATAATGGGGGATATATCGCGCTTTACCCATTGGCGGGCAGAATCGCGGACCAGTTTATGTTCCTCGGAAAGTAAATCATCTAAGTTGTAGTAATCTGGAGCTTCAAATAAGTCGGGCTTCATCTCAATTCAATTTTTAGTAAATATAACATTTCATTGGTTCATTGTTACATTTTCAAATAAAATGCTTGGGTCAATTTGATGTATGCTTCGGTATATTGGTGTCTGTCGGTTTCAATGATCAGGGAATCTATCTGAGGTTCGGAATTTTTAAAGCTAAATTCCATCAAACTTCTTTTAAAATCGGTCTCTGGATTTCCTTGCACTCTTGTGATTCGAATTGGGAACAAACCAACCTTTTCGGCCAATGCAGAAAAGCGCTGTTCTTCCTTAAAAGGAATGATTACAGCGAAAATCCCTTTCTCCGTCAACAACTGGGTCGAGCCCTGCACCAATTCCTCGAACGGCAACGAATTGTTCTGGCGAGCTTTATCCCGAGCCTTATCCCCACTGGCAACATCTTCCGAATGAAAGGGTGGATTGGAAACGATCAAATCGTAAGGCTCGTCCATTTCATCCACAAATTCATCAAATCCTGCATGGTAACAGAACAGTCTGTCTCCCCAGGGTGAAGCCTCAAAATTGGCAACGCATTGTTCGTAGGCATCATCATCCAACTCTATGGCATCTATGGTCTCAGCCAATGAACGCTGGGCCAATTGCATGGCAATAAGTCCCGTTCCGGCACCTATATCCAAAATAGTTGCGGGCTGATGGTCCAAAGAGGCCCAAGCTCCCAACAAAACACCGTCGGTACCCACCTTCATGGCGCATCGATCTTGGTGAATGGAAAATTGTTTGAATTGGAACGGTTTCATGTGTCCAAATATACGTTGATCGATTGTACCAAAATTACATCCGTCAGATCAGAAGGGGCATTCGTCAGATCAGAAGGGGCATCCGTCAATTGAGGGCAAATTTATTCTTGCGATTATAGTTACTTGCCGAATTATTAACCGGGGAGAAGCCCCATTTAAAATCATTACCAATTTTATTAAACTTTTGATTATGAAGAAAATCATTTTTGCATTCCTACTTATGCTAGCTGTAGTTCAGGTACAAGCACAAGAAAAAAACAAATTCCGAGTAGGCCTTGATGCTGGATACACTATTCCAGATGGTGGTGGTGGCGTCCTAATTGCCATTGAACCAAAGTACAATATCGCTGACAATATGAGTATTGGTCTAAGGTATGAATCCGCAGCAATGGCTAAGAATGTAACCTCAGATGGTTTCTCCATTGAGGGTAGTTTGGCAGCAAGTGGAACCATCTCTGGAACATTTGATTACTATTTTAACTCAGGAAGCTCATCCTTTGCCCCTTTTATGGGAGCAGGTGTAGGTTACAGCTCTTTGGCTAATATTGGCTTTGATGAACTAGGACCGGATAGCGAAGAATTTGAGCTTGATGGAAAGTTTGGTGGATTAATCCGTGCTGGTTTTGAACTTGGCAAATTGCGTTTGGCTGCAAGCTATAATCTTATTGGCAAGTCTGACTTGGGAGAAGGCGTAGAAGTTAAAAACTCCTATCTGGGCATATCACTTGGTTTCTACCTAGGTGGCGGCAAGTGGAAAAAGTAAATTTTCATTGCTTTCGATTGTAAGAGGGGAGGCCAAGTTGCCTCCTTTCTTTTTTCTAGCTCAGATACAACTCCACCAAACCTTCGGGTGTCCTTACATGGATAGACTTATTTTCCCGATCTACTTTGGTGATGATCTCATCGGTGATGGGAATGAAAAGTTCTTTGTCCCCTTTTTTAACTTCAAATAAGTCCTGGGAAGCATTGTCGTTTACGGAAGCAATAACCCCGATATCTCCATGAACCTCATCCATCAGCGTAAAGCCAATGACCTCGTGGTAGTAAAACTTATTGCCGCTAAGTTTGGGCAACATCGTCAAGGGAAGGTACAGTTCAGACCCGATCAACTTATCTGCCGAAGGCTC
This sequence comes from Flagellimonas sp. MMG031, assembly GCF_040112705.1. Lineage (NCBI taxonomy): Bacteria > Pseudomonadati > Bacteroidota > Flavobacteriia > Flavobacteriales > Flavobacteriaceae > Flagellimonas > Flagellimonas sp. MMG031. The sequence goes on along the minus strand of NZ_CP157804.1, from coordinate 1,108,294 downwards.
GTCCTTTACCTCTTCGAAATCGATACGCAACAGGTTGGATTTGTGCAATCGACATCTATCAATAAAAAATGGAATCAGGTTGTTTCCCAACGAAACAAGAACTGATTCCATATTCTCGTAGATTTCGGGCTCGTCGGTATCCAATTTGACCAATACCTCGCCCTTAAAACTATATTTTGAAACGACTTTGCCCAGGTAGAAGCAGTCTTCCTTGCGCATCGTCCTACGTTTCTATTCTTCTTTGGCAGCCTCTTCCTCGGCAGCAGGAGCTTCTTCGGCAGGTGCTTCAGCAGCAGTTTCCTCTGCAGCAGCTTCCGTAGTTTCTTCGGCAGCTTCCTCTGCTACTTCCTCTTCAGGTTGTGCGGCAGCGATTCGCTTCTCGTTTGCCTCTTTTTCAGCTTCCAACGCTTTGGCCCGAGCTTCAGCTTCGGCTTTGCTCAAACCATCTTTCTTGGCTTGGATGGCATTTTCTTTCTCGGTTACCCAAGCATTGAATTTTTCTTCAGCCTGCTCTTCGGTCAATGCTCCTTTACGAACACCGCCCAACAAGTGGTGCTTCAACAATACACCTTTGTAAGAAAGAATTGCTCTGGCCGTATCGGTTGGCTGCGCACCATTTTGCAACCATTTTACAGTTCCGTCAATATCTAGGTTAATGGTAGCTGGATTGGTGTTTGGATTGTAAGTTCCCAATTTTTCCAAGTACTTACCATCTCTTTTGGCTCTTACATCTGCAGCAACTACCCAATAGAATGGTTTACCTTTTTTACCGTGTCTCTGAAGTCTAATTTTAACTGGCATATCACATTAATTTGTAGGGTGCCCGACCCTGGTTATTAATTCTTTTTTTACGGCTTATCCTTTAAGCGGGTGCAAATATACACTTATTTGTTTATAGCCCAGCGTTTCAAACAAAAAAAGTTAAATGACTTTAACAACTGGGCACCAACACGTTAAACCTTTGATAAACCCTGTCTACGATTTGCTATTCCGTTGATAATCTGTAGTTTATATAGTGAAGTCATCGAGAGTCGGTGACCAATAACCGATAAAATGAAGATAGATTATGAAGTACACTGTAGAAATGTCGAACAAATTGAACGAACTTTTGGAAAGAACCTATGATGCTGAAAAAGGATTTAAACAAGCAGCTGAAAAGGTAGACAATACAACCATTAAACAATTTTTTATGGATAGCGCCAAGCAGCGCTACAATTTTGGCCAAGAGCTGAAAACGGAAATACGTTCCTTTGGACAAGCTCCTGAAAAAGGCGGAAGCGCAAAAGGAACTTTGCACCGATCTTGGATAGATTTTAAATCGCTGTTTACGCAAAACAATGAAGAAGCTATGCTGGAAGAAGTGCACCGCGGGGAGAAAGAGGCTATTGCCACTTATAACGATATCCTCCACGATAAAGACTTTGTGTTGCCACCATCCACCGAAAGCTTACTGATGCGTCATAGAAACGCCATCAGGGAGACCTTGGAGACGGCAAACATATTTGAAACAGCAGTATCGTAATTCCAAAAGTCAATAGATACCAACAGAAGAAAAAGTCGGGAAACATCCCGGCTTTTTTTAGTTAATAACTCCTCACAACTCTTTTTTACCAAATCTATCTTCTTCCGTAATTTTAGCTACTCTTTTTTTGACCCGAGACCGATAGCTTATGTATTTGATCTTTGATACGGAGACCACAGGTTTGCCCAAACGCTGGGATGCCCCCATTACCGATACTGACAACTGGCCAAGATGTGTGCAAATAGCATGGCAGTTGCACGATGAACTCGGTAATTTAATAGAACACCAAGACTTTTTGGTGAAACCCGAAGGGTTCAACATTCCCTACGAATCAGAACAGATACATGGTATTTCTACCGCTTTGGCCGAAGAAAAGGGCTCCCCCTTAAACGAGGTTTTGGAGGCTTTCAATCACGCGCTCCAGCAAACCAAGTTCGTAGTGGGCCAAAATGTGGGATTCGACATTAATATAATGGGTTGTGAATTCCATCGCGAAGGATTGGAAAGTCCACTAACTTCCCTTCCTGTTCTGGACACCTGTACCGAACATACCGCGGAACTTTGTAAGATTCCTGGAGGACGCGGCGGTAAATTCAAATTGCCGACCCTTACTGAACTCCATGAGTTTTTATTCGGGGAACCTTTTGCCGAAGCGCATAATGCAACGGCCGACGTGGAAGCAACGACCCGTTGCTTTTTGGAATTGGTCCGAAAAAAACAGTACTCCCACCAAGAGCTCGACGTTCAGCCAGATTATTTTGAGCGGTTCTCGGAGGCCAATCCACAGGAAATCGAACTCATCGGTTTAAAGCACATCAACCTAAAGGCCGCATCAAAAGAAATTGCCGATGCCCTTTGGGCAGAGGATACGGGTGGCGTTTCCGACGAGGAAATACAAGAAAATGTGGAAACATTGGAAGACGAACCCTTTGTTCATCTGCACAACCATTCCCAATTCTCGGTGCTCCAATCCACCATCAACATCAAAGATTTGGTCAAGGCCACGGCCAATCATGGCATGCCCGCCGTTGCCCTTACCGACCACGCCAATATGATGGGGGCCTTTCACTTTGTGAAAGAAGTGATGGCGCACAACAAGGCGGTAAAAGCCAAAAATGAAGAACTTATTGCCAATGGCGAGCGGCCCACCGAAAAAGAGATCACGCCCATTGTGGGTTGCGAATTCTACGTTTGTGAGGACCACACCAATAAAAATGTAAAGGACTACGGGCATCAGATTGTGTTGTTGGCCAAAAACAAAAAAGGATATCACAATTTGGCCAAAATGTCCTCCATAGCCTATACCAATGGTTTTTATTATGTACCTAGAATCGACAAAAAGGTCATAGAGGAATACAAGGAAGATGTAATTGCACTTACCGGAAACCTGTATGGCGAAGTACCCAACAAAATTCTCAATGTTGGGGAAAAACAGGCGGAAGAAGCCCTTTTGTGGTGGAAAGAGCAATTTGGGGATGATTTTTACATCGAAATCATGCGCCACGGTCAGGAAGACGAGGACAGGGTGAACCAAGTGCTGGTGCGCATGGCCAAAGACCATAACATTAAGCTGGTGGCCACGAACAACACCTATTATTGCGACAAAAAAGACGCCGAGGCCCACGATATTCTACTCTGTGTAAAGGACGGTGAAAAGCAATCCACTCCCATCGGCCGTGGAAGGGGGTACCGTTACGGGCTACCCAACCAAGAGTACTATTTTAAGTCATCCGATGAGATGAAGGAACTCTTCAAGGACCTACCAGAAGCCATTCTCAACATCAAGGAAATTGTGGACAAGGTGGAGCCCTATGACCTTGCGAGCGATATCTTGCTACCCAAATTCAGTATTCCGGAGGAATTTAAAGACCCTCAAGACGACATTGACGGGGGCAATCGAGGCGAGAATGCCTATTTGCGGCACATTACCTACAAAGGTGCCGAAAAGCGGTACGGGGAACTCACCGACGAAATTAGAGAACGGATAGACTTTGAATTGGAAATCATCAAAAATTCGGGATACCCCGGGTATTTTTTGATTGTAGAGGACTTTATCCGCGAAGCAAGGAATATGGACGTATCCGTGGGACCGGGAAGGGGTTCTGCAGCGGGTTCGGTAGTGGCGTACTGTCTGACGATTACCAATATCGACCCGATGAAGTACGACCTCCTTTTTGAGCGTTTCCTGAATCCGGACAGGGTATCCATGCCCGATATCGATATTGATTTTGATGATGAGGGCCGTAGCCGGGTCATGGATTATGTGATCAACAAATACGGAGCCAACCAAGTGGCGCAGATTATTACGTACGGTACCATGGCGGCCAAATCGTCCATTCGCGATACTGCACGTGTTTTGGACCTGCCTTTAGGTGATGCCGACCGTATTGCGAAGTTGATTCCCAACATGTCCAAACTCAATAAAATTTTTGGGGTGGACGAAGCAGATTTAAAGAAGAAATTCCGGTCTGAAGAACTGGAAAAAGTCCACGAGCTACTCAACATTGCAGAAACCGACGATTTGGAGGGTCAGACCGTAAAAATGGCCCGTGTGCTCGAAGGTTCGCTGCGAAATACGGGAATCCACGCCTGTGGGGTAATCATCACCCCGGACGATATTACCAATTTTGTGCCCGTATCCGTAGCCAAGGATTCCGATCTGTACGTTACCCAATTCGACAACTCTGTAGTAGAAAGCGCGGGACTGTTGAAAATGGATTTCTTGGGCCTTAAAACCTTGACCCTCATCAAGGACACGGTTAAGATTGTGAAGGCACGTACGGGAATTGATTTGGTACCCGATGATTTTCCGCTGGATGATGAAAAAACATACGAACTGTTCCAACGCGGTGATACGGTAGGGATATTCCAATACGAATCCCCCGGAATGCAAAAGCACATGAAAAACCTAAAGCCTACGGTTTTTGATGACCTCATCGCCATGAATGCCCTGTACCGCCCGGGACCCATGGAATACATTCCCAGCTTTATTGCCCGTAAGCACGGAGAGGAGGAGATTACCTACGACCTTCCCGAAATGGAGGAGTACTTAAAGGAAACCTACGGGATTACCGTTTACCAAGAGCAGGTGATGTTGCTTTCACAAAAATTGGCAGGTTTTTCCAAAGGTGATGCCGATGTTTTGCGAAAAGCCATGGGTAAAAAGATTTTTGCCCTGCTCGAAAAACTAAAGCCACAGTTCCTGGATGGCGGCGAAAAAAATGGCCATCCACGTGATGTGCTCGAAAAAATATGGAAGGACTGGGAAGCCTTTGCCTCCTACGCTTTCAACAAAAGTCACTCTACCTGCTACGCCTATATCGCGTACCAAACGGCCTATTTAAAGGCCCACTACCCTGCTGAATACATGGCCGCAGTGCTGTCCAACAACATGAACGACATTAAGCAGGTCACCTTTTTCATGGAGGAATGTAAACGTATGGGGCTTGAGGTTTTGGGTCCGGACGTGAACGAATCCTACTATAAATTCGCCGTAAACAAAGATAATGCGGTGCGATTTGGCATGGGTGCCATTAAAGGTGTGGGGCGTTCGGCCGTCGAGACCATTGTGGAAAACCGTAAAAAGGACGGTCCTTACAGATCTATATTTGATTTGGCAAAGCGGGTGGACTTACGTGCCGCCAATAAAAAAGCGTTTGAGAACCTGGCCCTTGCCGGAGGGTTCGATTCCTTCGGAGATACACACCGGGCTCAGTACTTCCATGATGATGGCGATGGAATTTCCTTTTTGGAAAAAGCGGTAAAATACGGTTCCAAGTTTCAGGAGAACCAAAATTCATCGCAAGTAAGCCTTTTTGGAGAGGCCAGCGAGGTGCAGATTCCCGAACCCATTGTGCCGCCATGCGAGGAATGGGGCACTATGGAAAAATTACGTCGTGAAAAGGAAGTGGTCGGCATCTATATTTCGGGCCACCCCTTGGATGATTTCAAAAAAGAAATCAAGGCATTTTGCAAGAATACGGTATCGGATTTTTCACGTTTGGAGGAGCATGTGAACCGTGAACTTACGGTTGCCGGGGTTATTACCGACGTGCAGCACCGGGTCTCCAAAAACGGTAAAGGTTGGGGACTTTTCACCTTGGAAGATTATAACGACTCCTACGAATTGCGCATTTTTGGCGAAGAGTACTTAAAGTTCCGTCATTTTTTAATGATCAATTCCTTTGTGCATGTGAGGGCCTTTGTTCGCGAAGGTTGGGTCAACCGGGAAACAGGCAAAAAGGGTGAGCCTCGGCTTCAATTCAACGATTTTAAACAGCTTCAGGACGTTATGGATGCCTTTGCCAAGAAACTGACCATCAAACTGAACATAGACCGTTTGCAAGAGCAACGTATTCAAACCTTAAAAGACACCCTGAGAATGCACAAGGGAGACCATCCGATAAGTTTCATCATTTATGAAATGCAGGAGGAAATCAAGCTTAAATTGTCGAGCCGAAAACAGAAAGTGAAGATCAATAGTGAGTTGCTTTCCGAACTGGAGGCCCATGAAATCCATTACAAGCTGAACTGACCTATAATGAATGCCAATAGCGCAATAATTAAAACGAATGTGCACAATGTAAGTTAAGTGGGCATTATTTGACTAACTTTGCATAATATTAAAATAAATAAGATGGCACTAGAAATAACAGATGCAACTTTTGACGAAGTAGTTTTAAAAAGTGACAAGCCTGTCCTAGTTGACTTTTGGGCAGCATGGTGCGGGCCTTGTAGAATGGTAGGTCCGATCATTGAAGAAGTTGGACAGGAATACGAGGGCAAAGCTGTTGTAGGTAAGGTAGATGTTGATGCAAACCAACAGTTTGCGGCCAAATACGGCGTTCGTAACATCCCTACCGTATTGGTATTTAAAGATGGTGAGGTAGTGAACCGTCAAGTAGGCGTATCTCCCAAGAAAGTGTACACGGATGCAATCGATGCAGCGTTGTAATAATTGTTTAGATAATGGATTTTAAAAAAGGTTTGGCATTTGCCAAGCCTTTTTTATTTTATCTTGTCTTCATAAACCATACGAATTGGTTATTACGTTTGATGTTAACAAATGTCACCTAGAGCGCCTGCCGGACGGCAAGTAGTCGAGAGGCCTATTGTATTTTAGTAATGAACGAGGTCTCGACTCCGCTCGACCTGACAACCGTTGATAGTAAATCGAAATCAAACCAATTGCTGTTGAAATAAACTATGGACGTACGGTCGGAACTTAGCAAAGCATATCTCTTCCAAAATTTGGAGCTTTTGGCCCATCAGATTGTGGAGGGCTTTATCAGTGGTATCCACAAAAGTCCTTTCCATGGCTTTTCTGCCGAGTTTGCGGAGCACAAGATTTACAATCCTGGACAGAGCACCAAACACATTGATTGGAAACTGTTCGCCCGAACTGACCGTTTGTACACCAAACGTTTTGAGGATGAGACCAATCTGCGCTGCCACATGATTCTGGACAACTCCACATCGATGTATTACCCCGAGGTAAAGGATTATGCGCTGGACAATCTCAACAAAATCGGTTTTGGTGTGCTATCCATTGCTGCGTTGATGCAGGTATTAAAAAAACAGCGTGATGCGGTGGGTCTAAGTATTTATTCGGATAGCTATGAGTTCCATGCCTCGGAAAAGAACAGTGAACGGCACTTTCAAATGCTGTATTCCAAATTGAATGAAGTGGTTGCCCATAAAAAACAAAGCCAAACCACCAAAACCTACACCTTTCTCCATCAGATAGCGGAAAAGATACATCGACGAAGTCTACTATTTCTGTTCACGGACATGTTCCAGACAGAAACCGAAGAAGAAAAGCTCTTTGAAGCTTTGCGCCATTTAAAATACAACAAGCATTCGGTGGTACTCTTTCACTTATTGGACCACGAACACGAGCTTCGCTTTGATTTTGACAATGCCCCCAAACGGTTTGTGGATGTGGAAACGGGTGCCCACATCGATGTATATGCCGATTCCATTAAAAAGGCCTACTCGGAAAAAGTGTCCGAATACCAAAAGGAGCTCCAGATGAAATGCGCGCAATATCAAATAAAATATGTGGGGGTGGATGTTCGTTCTGACTTCTCACAAGTGTTGAATTCCTTTATGATAGAGCGGCAAAAATTTGGCTAATGCTTTTTTTGAAAAAATGTTTTGCCATATCCGAAATGAGAATGTATATTTGCACTCGCTTTAAAAAAGCATTGAACAAGATTTGAATCCCGCTGTTGCAGGAGTCCCACAAAGATAAAATCATTGGTCTGGTAGTTCAGTTGGTTAGAATACCTGCCTGTCACGCAGGGGGTCGCGGGTTCGAGTCCCGTCCAGACCGCTCCAGTAATAACAAGGCTTCCGAGAAATCGGGAGCCTTTTTTCTTTCCCTTGGGTACAACATAGGTACAACACTTTCCAAAGGTAATTTCTTTTGTTTACATTTAGGTTAATCTTGTGATTTTCATTAGAATGAAGGGAGTTATAGAGGCCATAGGGAAGTTCTTTTACAAGTTTCTGAAGAAAAAGGAAAGCTTTTATCATTCTTTGGATAAAAGTGAGGGAAAGAAAATCCTTTTTCTTTTGACCTGTATGACACCTGTCGCTTTCATCGCGGCCTTCACTTTTTCCGATTCATTCAAAACACAACTTCTGATTTTTACTGGATATTTGAGCATGGCCTTCCTGACCATTATTCTTTCCGCTGGCTATCAGTCCGGGCTAAAAAGATTCCACCGGGACAAACATGGATTGGAAATGATCAAAATCAATCTTTACGGAAAGGATTTCCCAAAATTATTGTTGACGGATGAAGATTTGGACAATTTTCATTTGTTATTGATGGGATACGTTCCCCAAACCAAAATAAACAATCGTAACCTCATAAAAAATGGCAGCTCGGCCAATTATTTCTTTGTGTTTTCATTGATGCATCGTTTTGTCAGGGATGGAATAATTGACATCGATACAGCTCGGCGGAAAATGCTTTTCGAAATAATCAGGGAATCGTTCTCGATGAACGGGAATCCTGTTAATCCCAACACACTAGAATCAAGTTTCAGTCGATGGAACACTTCAATGAAGGATAAGCAAATGGTGGTTCTTGAGCATGAAAAGATAATTGAAGTGTTCGGAGAACAATAAACTTACCGCAATTCTTTGACAAGCCCCATTTATTGTTCCAGTTAACGTGATTAGCTTTCCTATGTTTGCCTTGCGCATTCACAGTAAAGGCCTTTACTCAATCATTAATTTAAATCTAAAATCTAATGACTGAGGAAAAGAAAGTCGTAGGACTATTAACAGAAATTAAAACCCTGCTTGCCCAAAACAAGCAGGTAATGAATGTAGATGATTTGGTGGCCTATACGGGCTTGTCAAAAAGTAAGATCTACAAGCTCACTTCACTCCGGTTGATTCCCATGGGCGAAAACGCCCATGTACGACAGAAATTTTTTGATAAGGAGGCCATTGATGCCTGGCTTTTGGGCAAACCAGATTTATCAGATGAATTTTTGGAACAAAAGTTCAATGAGCAGCTGTTGAAAAGAAAAAGGACCTAGCTCCATAACCAAAAAGACTTAGCTATGGAAACAACAGCTTATGTAAGGGTCGGCACCACCTACTACAAGTTGGTAAAAAGCCCCTCCATTTCCGGGCATTTCAATGAGCAGTTGGTCTCGTGGAACGAGCATACCATCAAACAGGATCATGGAAAAGATTTTTTGAGTACAGTCCCTAAATATGATGGCTTTACCTGTATTCCCAACCATTTACAATTTAAAAAGGAACATCACGGGTTCTACAATATCTATTCCCCTTTGGAACATTCCCCTTTAGAGGGACAAATAGGCACCACCAAGAAATTTCTGGAACACATTTTCGGAAAGCAAATAGAGCTTGGCCTAGATTATCTTCAATTACTCTACACCAGGCCAACCCAGATATTACCAATCTTGTGCCTGGTATCCAAAGAAAGAAGCACCGGTAAGAGCTCCTTCCTGAAATGGTTGAAGGAGGTTTTCGGAAATAATCTGACCTACCTGACCAATGACAGTTTTGGCAGTCAGTTCAATTCGGATTGGGCAAACAGACTGCTCATCTGTATTGATGAAGTCCTGTTCAATAAGGAGGAGCTGACAGAACGTATCAAGTACCTGAGCACCACAAACCGGAATATGTTGGAAGCAAAAGGCAAGGACAAGCGCGAAGTCGAATTCTTTGGCAAGTTCATACTCTGCAGCAACAATGAGTATAACTTCATCAAAATTGATGGGAACGAGACACGGTTCTGGGTCCGAAAGATATTTCCAATCAAAAAGGAAGAAACCGATTTTCTTGACCGTTTGATAGTTGAGATTCCGGCCTTCCTTCATTTCTTGAATACTCGGAAACTCCATTCTGAGCAGGCCACCAGAATGTGGTTCACCCCAAAACAGTTACATACCACCGCACTGAAGCTGTTGGTACAACATAATCGCAATCGCGTCGAAAAAGAACTGGCCAGTATCCTACTTAGCGCCATGGACAAGTTCGAACTGGAATCAATCGACATCTGCCCTATGGATGCCCTAAATCTGTTAAGCAAAACGAGGGTAAAAACCGACATGACCCAACTAAGGCGGTTGTTGAAAAAAGACTGGAAACTGGAGAACCAAAAAAACTCCAACAGCTACCAACGGATTGTTATCTGGAACAATGGGGAAATCAATATGCAGGATGCCAAGGGCAGGTACTTTACAATCGAGAAGAAATTTCTGAACCAAAATTTTGATGAAACGATGATGGAATGAGTTAAGGTCAATGATGGCAAACGTTGCGGCCGTCATCACTTTGTCATCACTCTTTCATCAAAATAAAAAATGATGACAGCAAAAAGGAACACTAAACTAAAAACGATGAGACGATGAAAAAATGATGACCCCTTTAAGCCCAATGAAAACAATGGCTGACAAGAATTTGTCATCAAATCATCAAAATTCTAAACAAATACAAAAGCTCATGAAAAAAGAAAGAATGGACTGCGAAAGAGCCCGTACCCTTTGCCTGATCGCTACGCTGGCCAGGGCCGGGCACTTTCCAGTCCGGGAAACGGAAAAAGAAGCTTGGTATCTGAGTCCGTTCCGGTCAGAGACACAAGCCTCTTTTAAGGTCAACAAAAAAATCAACCGCTGGTACGACCATGGAGAGGGCATCGGGGGAAATACCATTGATCTCGTTTGTCAATTGAACAACTGCACGGTCAGTGAGGCACTTAAGCTGCTTTCCATACAGGATGCCTCTTTTTCTTTTCATCAGCGGCCACGCATAAAGCTTAACGAGGACGGTGTAAGCAAAATAAAGATTATCACAACTTCCAAAATCAAACATGTCGCATTGAGGCAATATCTTGATTCAAGAAAGATTTCATTGGGAACAGCTCAGAAGCTCTGCAAGGAGGTACACTATCGAACCAGGGGCAAGACCTATTTTGCCATTGGTCTGAAGAATGTTGACGGGGGTTGGGAACTAAGGAACAAGTACTGGAAAAACTCAACATCGCCCAAGGCCATATCTATTTTCCAGAGCGGCCACAAGAAACTGATTGTCATGGAGGGGATGTTCGATATGCTTTCCCTTTTGGAACTCATGCCAAACATTCAAAAAACCTGTGACCTTTTGATATTGAACTCCACGGCATTTGTTGAAAAGGCTTTGGCTTACTTTAAGGATTATGACCAAATCGACCTCTTTCTGGACAATGACGGAACGGGAAAGGAAAAGACAGAATTTTTACTGGAACAATCGCATAACACCAAGGACTTTTCCCATCTATATGTAGGTTTTAAAGATATGAACGAATGGTTGATAGGGGTAACCAAAGAATGTATTGGGCAGGGAATTCAAGATGTGTTTTTGTTGCCACAAAAACAATCTTGCTTTGCTCCCCATGTTCGCAAAGAAAAAAAGGAATGAAGAGGGACTACATCAAATTCCGCTGCTCCATCTACGAGAAGAAACTGCTCAAAAAAAGGGCAAAAAGGGCGGGCATTTCCCTATCGGAATATTGCAGGAGCTCCGCCTTTGGGAACAGCGTTATCGAGCGGTTGACGGAAGAACAATTGGAATGTTACAGGACATTGGTCCAGTACAAGAACAACTTTACCCGGATAGGAAATATGTTCAGGAACAGGAATCCGCTATTGGCCAAGGAAGTAGAACTCTTAGCCGAGCAAATTCGGAAGCATCTTTACAATTTTGGGAAATGATCGGCAAGGGAAAATCCATAGCGCACACCGGCCAGTCCATGGGATATGGCTGGAACCAGGAAAAGGGGGCAGAGGTGGTCCACAGCCAAAACCTGGCCGGGGAAACGGCCAAACAGGTGACCGAGGAGTTCAAATTGGTACAGGAGATGAACCCACGTTGCCAAAAGAACACCCTGAGCTTTGTGCTCAGTCCCACCAAAGAGGATGGTAAGGACCTTTCGAACAAAGAGCTGGGAGAACTGACCAAAAGCTTTATTGAGAAGATGCAGCTTCAGGACAGACAGGCCATCGCCTTTGTGCACCGTGACAAGGCCCATACGCATGTACACCTATACACAAACCGTATAGGTTTTGATGGCAAGGCCTACAAGGACAGCTTTATCGGAAAGCGTAGCCAACAAATGGCCGAACAGGTGGCCATGGAAAAGGGGCTTACAACGGTAAAAATGGTGCAGATTGAAAAGGAGATGGAGACCTTTAACATCCGTCAGGGCATCAAGCGCATCCATGAACAGGTCATGGACAAGGAACGGCCAAAAACCCTATTGGATTACATGAGGGCTATGGGGGAAAGAAAGGTTCAGGTCATCCCAAGCATCAATAAGGCGGGAAAGCTGCAAGGTTTTCGGTTCGAGCACAAGGGGCACAATTTCAAGGGAAGCGAGGTACACCGTTCGATGTCGGGCGGAAACTTGACCAAACAACTTGCACACGGCATGGCGCTTAACAAGCAATTGGAATCTGCCAAGGGATTGGCCATGGTTGGTAAGGCAGCGGAACTGGTATCAAATGCCTCACTAAAATTGATAAGAAAAACATTGGAGCAGGCCGCAAAACGGGCGATGGATAGTGGAATGGGATATTAATAGAAACAATTATGGGATATAAAAAACTGGACGAGGTAATGGAATTGTTGGCCGATGAACTTGATGGGTTCAACAAATCCATCGATAGGCTAAAACAGCTTACAGAGAACGTCTATAACATAAAGGTGGAAGCCTCTACCGATAACATACAGAAATTGCTCCATAGACATCTGGAAAAGGAAAAGTGGAACATAGAATCCATTGACCAGAAGACAAACACTATCGGGAAAGCGGTAATAAAAGCCAAGATGATTCCGAGGGCATTGTTCTGGCTGACGATAGCGGTCTGGACGATTTCCATTGTTACCATCTGTTATCTGGGAATAAGGGTCTCACGGTTGGATTCAATACGCGAAAAGTCCTTTGAGTCCGGACGGCAAGAGGTCATCACAACTTTAAGGGGCTTTTTTGACGAAAATCCGGGACTATTTGAATCTTATGAATCATGGCGATTGAGTGGGAAAGAGGTGGACCCAACCAAGCCTAAAAAGTAGGCTGCGCCCTATTTCGATTTTATTTTACGCTTATCTACCTGAACGCTATAAAATCGAAACAGGATCCATACGCAGTCAAGTTATGGTAAGATTTGGGACGATTCAATATGCGTTGAAAAAAGGTTAGTTTTAAAATCCTGAATACGATTTAAAGTTGATATAGCAATCATTGGATTTTGACATTTTCAGTAAAAGTGTTTCCGTGTAGATCTCAATACCAAAATTAAAAGCCGGTCTTGACCGGCTTTTAATTTTCAATAATGAAGATATAATCTTATAATAAAGACTTTTGGGAAATAGATTAAGATCAATCATCTAAGAGATTAATCTGTGCCTTAATCGCGTTACGGATACTTTGCGCCAATTCATTATTACCATCTGGGTCAGAAGGACTAATTTCAATTGTTCCATCGGCGTTACCATCAGAAGCTTGTGACAAATCAACACCTATAGTGCTGTCGAAAACTAAGCTTAGGTCAAAGTCAATGACGATTCCTTCTAGTGTAGAAGAAATAGTGATATCGAAAGAGGGATCTTCAAAATCCACCTCCACTTCATCTTCAAAATCATGCCAAAAGATAAATGGAACTCCTTGTACAGTACCTTGGATAAGTACGGATTTTCCGAATAAATCGCTGGTAGCATCAGTACTTTTATCAAACTTGAATTCAAGTTCCTCAAAATTGCCCATCGGTAGGGAAACGTTCAAGAATCCGATCTGCCCTGCTATCAAATCAAGCTCAAAAGGGCCGGCAAGTTCTATCTCATCCTCGAAATCATAATAGCCATCATCATCCCATTGCTCGTTGTCATCGTCATAGTAGTCATCTCCTGGATCTTCAAAATCGAATTCCAGTTCAAACTCTTTGAGGTTCATCCTAAAATCAGTGATAACTACGTCATTATTAGCGGTCTTGGCGGTAAGGGATTTCCCGGACGGACTACTGAAAGAGCCTTTAGCACTAAGGCTCAACTCGCCCGTATTACTTGGTGAATCCTCTTTTGAACAGCCGACAAGCCCTATAATCGATAGGAAAAGTATGAACTTGAAATTACTTAAGTTTAATAAGTGATAATTTTTCATGGTATAAAATTTTGGGGTTTATTGGGTATAAACAACTAAACTCTCCTATACCCTACTTTCCATAACGAAAAAAAATTGAAATATTGTACCGAAAGGGACTGAGTGCCCAATCAATTTCCAAAAATGCTCTAGGCCTGCGTATCGGTGATAATGACGGCTTTGGTGGCGAAATCTCATATCAAAGGTATTTGTCTGAAAATAACCGCTTGGAATTTGATCTGGGCTGGCGTGATTCGGACAATGTGGACGCTTTTAAACTAGTTGGACTGTACCAATGGGTCTTTGTGCTGGAGGACAGGTTCAATTGGTATGTGGGTGCCGGTGCTGGAATAGGTTCTTTCGACGTAGACAATGATTTTGATAATTTTGTCGACGACGATAGTGGAACCTTTGCGCTGGTGGCTGGTGACATAGGGATTGAGTACAATTTTGACATTCCTTTATTGCTATCCCTGGATATCAGGCCTGAATTGGGCTTCAACGATGCGTATTCGGATGATTTAGATCTTGATATTGCACTTGGTATAAGATACCAATTTTAAGATAGCACCATTCATAGTATAGATATACGACCCTTTTTGAATCAAAGGGCATTTTCATTAATTTTAATAAATTACCCTATTGTGGAATGAACAGAACCAATTATGGCATATAAAAAACTGGACGAGGTAATGGAATTGTTGGCCGATGAGCTGGACGGGTTCAACAAATCCATCGATAGGCTAAAACAGCTTACGGAGAACGTAGATAATATATAGGTGGAGGCCTCTACCGATGACATACAGAAATTATTGCATAGACATCTGGAAAAGGAAAAGTGGAACATGGAATCCATTGACCAAAACACCAATACTATCAGGAAAGCGGTGATAAACGCCAAGGTAATCCCAAGGACATTGTTCTGGCTGACGATAGCGGTCTGGATGATTTCCCTTGTCACCATTTGTTATTTGGGAATAAGGGTCTCACGGTTGGATTCAATACGCGAAAAGTCCTTTGAGTCCGGACGGCAGGAGGTAATCACAACGTTAAGGGGCTTTTTTGACGAAAATCCAGGTCTATTTGAATCCTATGAGTCATGGCGGTTGAAAGGGAAAGAAACGGATTCCATTCAGGCCAAAAAGTAGGCTGCGCCCTATTCCGATTTTACTTTACGCTTATCTACCTGAACGCTATAAAATCGAAACAGGATCCGCGCGCAGTCAAGTTATGGTAAGATTTGGGGCAAGTATGAAAAATCACTGTGTCCTGAAAATCGTTCAGTTTTTAGTACTTGAAGTTTGAACTGTTACTTGCCCAACTTAAGTATTCTAAACGCTCCCTGGACCACAAGGAAGAACACAATTGTGCCGATGATTAGGTCAGGTTTGTTAGAATCCAACCAATGGACCAGTAGTCCAGCGACTATGACCCCTAAATTAATAATCACATCATTTGAGGTGAAGATCATACTAGCCTTCATATGGGCCTCCTCCTTGCTCTTTGACTTTTGCAACAGGTAAAGGCAGATGCCGTTGGCGATGAGCGCAAGAATCGAAACGAGAATCATGGTAGAAAAATCGGGAAGTTTTTCTGCTCCAAAAAAACGTCTGAGAACTTCAATAAATCCAATAAGGGCCAAGGTGAGCTGGAAATATCCCGCAAGCTTCGCTATCCGTTTCTTTCTGGTTAGGGTTCCACCTACGGCAAACAAGCTGAAGCCATAAACGAAACTATCCGCCAACATGTCCAAACTATCGGCAATAAGTCCCATGGACTTAGCGATTAGCCCGGTGGCCATTTCTACAAGGAAGAAAGCAAAATTTATTGCGAGGACGACCCAAAGCAACCTTTTTTGATCCGATTTTTTATCAAAGTCGATTCTGTCGCTCTTTTCTGTGGAAATTCTTCTATCTCCCAATTTCAAATCTGAAATCGACTTTTCGATTTTCTCCACCTCACCATAATGAAAGACCGTCAATTTTCGGTTGGGAATATCAAAGTCCAGTTCCGCAATATCTGAAATCCCATCCAGTTTCATACGGATAAGGTTTTCCTCAGAGGGACAGTCCATCTTGGAAATTTCAAATAATGACTTTTTCATTAAACCCTATTTAAAAAAGCGGCTTTTATTATTCTTGAACACCAAATTACTCCATCTGGATCAAAATTCCGAGTGCCGTAAAACAGCGACTTAATTATACAGATTATGAAAAAAGAAGATTCCTGAGAATTATTTGTTTTTCAGTACACTCCATGATTAGAACAAAAAAAGCCCCAGAAAAGGGGCTTCTATATATTTATAAGCGTAGAGACTAGTTCCCCTCACTCAAAGAGAAACTGCCATCACCACTGAAATCGCCTACGGTTATTGTAACGATCCATATTCCTGAAGCGCCAGTGGATGTAACCCCGCTGAATGAATCGGGTTCAACAGCACCATTTAAACTTCTGTCCAAAACAACTGCTCCGGCAGAATCCTCAATGACCATGCGAAATGTTCCCACGGTGGTCGCCGTGATATCGGCATTGTAATCCGCAGTTGTAAGATTGTTGTTCCAGCTGAACATACGGGTGGTCGAACCACCATTGCCCGTGAAACTGGCATCTAGGTCACCATTGAAATCGCCTTGGTCATCCACGACAAAATCAGATGGACTTGTTCTTAACGTAGTCCCATTGACCGTTACACTTGCGGTAGGGTCATCGTCTTTGCTACAGGCAATCACTGTAAGAACCATTACTCCCGCAATAAATGATTTGATTAGATTTGAGGTTTTCATAATTTACTTCTTGTAATTTTAAAATATATTTTTGTTTTGTTGACTATTAAACAATCATCATAACGATTTCCCTACCCTGTTGTTGTAATGTTTCTTCTTTTTGTTGTGAATCGCCCCATTACTGATGTGAAATTCATTTCCCTTATAACTAGTTAGGATAATGTTCGCCTCCCCTGGTTACTGATTGACCAAAAACAAAACTCCTTAACTTCATTTATTGTAAATGGATGAGTCCAAAAAAAATTGCGATTACCTTGAATGAATCCCATTATTGACCTCTCATATTGGACACTGACTAGCATAAATTAAATAATGAGTTAAGTCAATTAGTTCTTCCATTTATTCTTTTCAGGGAATATATTCACTAAAAAACATTACTTTTGGTGAATTAATTCACTTAATCTTATGATTAAACGAATCTTAGAAGAGAAAATCATTCAAAAGCTGGATAAGGGAAAGGCAATCCTAGTCATTGGACCGAGACAAGTTGGAAAAACGACCTTAATCAATTCCATTTTGGAAAATAGGGACCATTTGTTTTTGGATGGTGATGATTCCACCGTCAGAAATCTATTGACCAACCCCAACACCGAGCAACTAAAGAGCATTATAGGCAACTATAAAACCTTGTTCATCGATGAGGCTCAACGTATCGAGAATATCGGGTTGACCTTAAAAATAATCACCGACCAGTTCAAAAAAGTACAACTATTGGTAAGCGGTTCTTCGGCATTTGAATTGAACAATCAGACCAGCGAGCCATTGACCGGAAGAAAATGGGAATACAAATTGTATCCCATTTCTTGGCAGGAGTTGGAGGACAGTATTGGTTATGTAAAGTCTGAGCAGCAGCTCGAATTAAGAATCCTTTACGGCATGTATCCAGATGTTATAAACCATCCTGGGTACGAAATTGAGGTTTTAAAACAATTGACCAACAGCTATCTCTACAAAGATATTTTGGCATTTAGCGGAATACGAAAGCCCCAAGTGTTGGAAAAATTACTTCGTGCCCTGGCCTTGCAGTTGGGCAGCGAGGTAAGCTACAATGAACTTGCCCAATTGGTGGGCGTTGATAAGAATACCGTTTCCAATTACATCGATGTTCTTGAAAAAGGGTATGTGATTTTTAGGTTATCAAGCTTTAGCAGGAATCTGAGGAACGAAATAAAGACCAACCAAAAGATTTACTTCTACGATACAGGGGTGAGAAACGCCATTATCGGGAATTTCAATCTATTGGACAGCCGAAGTGACAAGGGGGGTCTCTGGGAGAACTTCTTGATAGCAGAGCGCATCAAAAAACTGGCCTACGATGGCTCTTTGTCCAATTCCTATTTTTGGCGAACAAAACAGCAACAGGAAGTGGATTATGTTGAAGAGGTCTCAGGGAAAATCACGGGCTACGAGTTTAAGTGGAGTGAAAAAGCTAAAGCCAAGCTTCCAAAGTCTTTTATGGAAAGTTACAATGCCACTATTGAAGTAATCCACAGAAACAATTTTAGGGAATTTGTGTAGGTCTTAATATTGCGAAGCCTTTATGCTGTTTTTTTAGGAAAAAAGTACTTCAACGGCGTCATCCACAATTTCATTGCCCAATTCTTTGAGGTATACTTGGGTAATCTTTATATCTGCATGCCCAAGCGATTCTCCAATAATATCCGTGGCCACCCCTTTTTGTTTAAGGCAGTTTGCATAACTGTGCCTAGCCACGTAGGAACTTAAGGCCTGATTGATGCCACAGAGTTTAGCAATTTCTTTCAGACCCTTGTTATATTGGGCAAGTGTCTTCTTTTTGCGATGGTCTAATTGCAAAGGGGTCAAATCGTTGTAAGAGAATTGGAAAAATATACTTTGTCCCCAGGGAGTGTTCTCGATAATGATCTAAAATGGCTCTCAAGGGCGGATTGATTTTTACAGAAAATGGGCGTTTCGTTTTATTACGAATATATCTAATCCGCTCTCCATGGATGTCGCTCCATTTCAGACAAATCATATCCGCGAAGTTCATCCCTCTAGAATAGAAACTGAACATGAAATAATTTCTGTGATCGACCAGATGTGGATACTTGGTTAAATCAAGATTGTGAATCTTATTAATCTGTTCCAAATTCAAGGCTCTCTTAATGCCTTTGCCTTTCAGTCTTGATATTTTGTAGACTTGGAAGGGATGCTTTTCTACTTTGAAGATATTCCGTTCTAAGGCTTTATTGTACATAGCACGAATCGTTCGCATTTTTACACCTATTCCGCCATCCGTGCCACCTCTTGAGCGCAAAAAAGCATCATACTTGTTTAAAAAGGTAGCATCAATTTCTGAAAAACGTAGACTTTTAAAACCAATGAATCGTTTGATTGAGTTGGAGGCGTCGTGATAAAGCTTGGCGTTACCCATTCTGCCCGCGTCACGCATTTCCTGTATAATCTCGTCCCAAAACCGGAATACATCCTGAGAAGCTGGATTGGTGTCTACTCGAAAATGTTTATCAAAATCGTCAAGAGTAAAATCTTCTTTTTCAAGCTCCAGGTCATAGTAGGTTTTTAAGGCTCGGTCTTTTATTTTCAAAAGCACTCTATTCTTTTGAATATAATTTGCGTTCTTTCCATTGAAAGAACCCGTATCTTCGTTCCATTCCTCCAAATTCGTATTCAAAGGAGTGCGGTAATATTTGGTTCTACGGTTTTTGGTCACCCTTAAAAAGATGGGAAATGAGCCATTGGCCAATGCTTTTTTTCTTAAAACGACTTTGATTGAAGACATACATTTCTGGTTTTGGGTACAACATAGGTACAACAAATGGGTACTTAAATGTAGTTCCAAGGAAGCTAAAAGAAAAGCGAAAAATCATAAAATACTGATTTTCAAAACAAAAGAAATTAAATGCAACTATTTGAAAATCAATAATTTGCGACTGTCACGCAGGGGGTCGCGGGTTCGAGTCCCGTCCAGACCGCTTGGAATATTTCCAAATTTATGCAAAAGCCTGTAAATGAAATATTTACAGGCTTTTTTCATTTCCATTAATACCAAAAAACATCAAAAAACACCATCTAAAAGGTGCCTAATTCGGTGCCTCTCAAGATTTCATTTTCAGAGGCACCTCCATCGCTGTAATTGACTGTTTTATAATTTATTGCGAGGATTTGTTAACATTTATTTAAGACTCTTTTTTGTACCTTCAAAGTGTTAAATCAATCCTATTCTTATGTTTTCAACAATCAATGTCATCTTTTACCCAAAGAGAAAGGTAGTTAAGGAACCCAAAAAATCCATTATTTATGCCCGAATCACGCTGGATGGGAAACGTGCTGAGTTCAGCACAGGCAAACAAATCGAGCTAGCCAGATGGGATGCCGACAATTGCAGGGTTCGCGGTAAAGGCCCAGAAATACTAGTGCTGAACCGATTCTTTGACACTTTGAAAGCTAAGTGTGTTTTCATTTATGACGAGCTGGTCCGCAATGAAGAATACGTGGATGCCGATACCGTGAAGAACATCTTTTTGGGCAAGGGCCAAAAACAGTATATGATCTTGGAAATATTCCAAGATCACAACGATCAAATGGAAAGTTTAGTGGGCCGAGAATATTCCGCCGGAACACTTCAGCGATATAAGGCAGCTAAATCACATATCTCAGATTACATAGCATACAAGTACCAAAAAAAGGATTTTCCGCTTAAAAAGCTCGATTATGAGTTTATAACAGGCTTTGATTATTATTTGAAGAGCCAAAAAAAGGTTTCACACAATACAGCGACCAAATATATTGTCAATTTCAAGAAAATTGTTCGCATCGCCTATGCCAACCAATGGATCGATCGGGATCCTTTCTTCCACTGGTCGGCCAGTTGGAAACAAAAAGAACGTGAGTTTCTGACCCATGAGGAACTGGAAGCGATGCTAAAGCAAGAATTTGAATTCGAAAGGCTTGATACAGTACGCGACATGTTTTTATTCTGCTGCTATACTGGACTGGCATTCGCCGATATCGAAAAGTTGACCAAGGATGATCTGGTCAAGGACATCAAAGGGAACAAATGGATCAAGACCAAAAGAAAGAAGACCAAGGTTCTGAGCAGCATTCCACTGTTGAGCGTTCCAGAGGCCATTATCGACAAGTACAAAGAACATCCCAGGGTAATCGAAAAAAAAACATTGCTCCCGGTATATACAAACCAGCGCACTAATTCCTATCTCAAGGAAATCGCCACGGCATGCAAGATCAAAAAGACGTTAACCACGCATTTGGCCAGACACACCTTTGCGACAACCGTTACCCTTTCCAATGGTGTTCCGATTGAATCGGTTAGCAAAATGCTTGGCCATACCTCTTTGAAGACGACCCAGATCTATGCCAAGGTATTGGACAGTAAAATTTCAGATGATATGGAAAAATTGAAAAATGACCCTGCCCTATTGGAGTTTGCCAAGTCCATTTGAATCTTTTAATTCAACACTTATTCGGTTTTCATTGATTTGGACATTTCAACTTTCTTTCTTAGTGATTCTTGATTAAATCAACGCACTAAAGCAATGAATAGGAATGTCTGATTAAAAATCAACAAACATTAATTTTTTACCGCCATGGCGGTAAAAAAAGATTTTCTAGACATAATAGATGAGTTCATAAGCAAGATAAACCAATAATTACCGCTTAGCAGTAAAAATAATGGGTTAAACACAACACAATTCCTTGAGGAATTTTAATTTATCGAACTTTACAAGACAAAAATCATCATGGCTACAATCCAATATCTGTCGGACCTTCATTTGGAATTCCCTGAAAATAAACAATTCATTCAGGACAATCCCATCAGACCCAATGCGGATATCCTGGTCATGGCAGGAGACATCGTAATGTTTTCTTTATTGGACAAATTTGATTGGTTTTTCGATGACCTATCCCAAAAGTTCCAACAGGTATACTGGATTCCGGGCAATCATGAATACTACGGATCCGACATCAAGTACAGGACTGGAAACTTCAAAGAAAAGATACGGGACAATATCTATTTACTAAACAATCAAACCGTGCTAGTCGATGATGTGGAATTGATTTTTACCACTCTTTGGACCCAACTCTCGGATAAAAATCAAAAGCTCATCATTGGAACGCTTTCAGATTTCAGAACTATTAGAAACAACGGGCAATTACTGACCACTTCTGATTATAATTCCCTAAATCAGGATGACGCCATCTTTTTGAGAAAGACCTTGCAAAAGAACAATAAACAGAAGGTTGTTATCACACATCATGTACCCACTTTTTACAATTATCCAAAGAAATACTTAGGTGATCCCCTTAACGAAGCATTTGCCATTGAACTGGAAGATCTTATAAAAACTAATGGTCCTCATTATTGGATCTTTGGTCACCATCATTCCAACACGGAACCTTTTAAAATGGGAAGCACCACGCTTACGACCAACCAATTGGGTTATGTACAGATGGGTGAACATATACAATTCTCTTATAATTCAGTGATCAGCCTATGATTGGAATCACCTCGGAACGTTATGAAAAGGAATTCTCTTCCAAACAAGCTTGCTTGGAAGAACAGATAAAAATCGTCTAACCAATAGTCCGAGAAAAGGGAGGGTTACAATCTTCGAAAAGTTAAATATCATTTCTTAGGAACCTTGAAATATTGAAATCAACGAATAATTATCCTGTGCATTTTTTTGTAACCAATCGTCCAATTGAGAAAGTTTGTCTGTTTCTTTTTGTTTTGAATTTACAATTTCTAGCAATTGATGGACGCCCAAAACGTCTGTTACACCATCTGAAGCTATCAATACATAATCCCCAGGTTTAAAATCTATAATTAATTTATAGCCAATCTTTGCTTTCTTGATATCATTTTGAATTGCTCTAGTTACAATATGATTGTATTTCTTTGCGTTGCTTGCTTCTACAAAAACCTTATTTTCAATTAATTCATTTTTTAAATTATGCTCTACTGATTCAAAAACTATTTGACCATGTTTTATATGCCAAATTTTTACATCACCAACCCAAAAACAGTGCAGGTCATTACTACTCTGAATAACTCCTCCCAATGTTGCGCCCATTTTAGATTCTAGCTTTTCATTTTCAAGCGTTAGAGCTTTTGTTGTTTTGTTCACCTTTTTTTGAATGCTTTCCCTATCAATATTTTGAAGAGACTTTAACTCTTCATATAGGTTTGAAGTGATAAAGTTTGCGGCATAAGCTCCATTCTTGTATCCTCCCATGCCATCTGCCAAAAGGTATAGGTTATTGTACTTACCTAGACTTTTGACCAACACGACATCTTGGTTGGATTTACGCGCCCCCTTATTTGTGATGAAATAACTATCCATCCTTTTTAACAGCATTAATTGTTGCTCCACCATGTTTAGTTACTCTTGGTCTTGTTATTATTTTTACTGGTTGATTTGTTACCCGCTTTTCAGTTGCTTTTGATGCCCACAAGAATCCTTCTCCTGGTTTTAAAATACTCATGTCTGCTGGTGACAGATTTGCTAGTTGGGTAATAGATTTTTGAATATGCTTTAACCATTGTGGACTGTTAAACTTATGCAATAATACTATTGAGCTTAATTCAATAATTTCATTTGGCAAACTTGGCGGGTCTTGACTAGCAATTAATATACTCACCCCTTTGTGTCTCATTTCTCGAATAGCTGTAACAATGTTTCCAGTCAAATCTTTATTATCCATGTATTTATGAGCTTCATCAAATACAATGAACTTATTAAATTGATTTTCTGAACTGTTTGTTGAGGAAAAAATATCTAATGCCGTTACAAATAACCCTAGTGCCTGATCTTTATGGATGAACTCATCTCTCATATCAATTATGATAAGTTTTGATGGTTGTAGATACTCTGATAGATGATTTACATCTTTTACATATTTTGAGGCAAATCTAATTCTGCGGGTTGCTAAGGTTTTATCTCTTTTAGACAATAGTTCACTACCACTTATTTCTTGATTTAATGTAGGTACATTTAAATTGTTTGAATCAAATAATTCTTCTAAAATGAAATTAATTTCGTTGATATAATCTGAAGTATTACCCACTGCATTCATCAAAAACTGCCAATCCTTTATAGATAATTCATTGGGGTTAAACAATAATGGTGCAACTTCAACCGATGGAAACTGATTCCTACGTTCTTCCACTTTACGCTCAGGACATAGAATTATAATATCATCAATATTATCCGGCTCTACATTATAAACTTCCTTTAAAATCCTTATTTCATTTTCTTGGTCGTTAGGTTGAATCATTGATGTAAACTCCGGTTCATAATCCATACTCTCACTGTAATGGAATATCACTCCCGCTAGTGGTGATGGTATCTTATTTACATTACTAAATTGTTTTAATACCATTTCAGTTAATGTGCCAATGGAATAACTTTTTCCACCGCCTTGAACTCCAAATAGACTAATTGTATTAACCCCACTTAAATCAATAGCGATTTTTTTGTTTTGATGCGCTGTTTCACCTAAAATTCCATACTGTGAAGAAGGTCTAGAGTTACCTATAAATATTTCAAAATCGGGTTCCGAATAAGGTTTATCAGAATTTGTTATTTTACTTTCACTAGGTGTTGTAATAAGCTCTTGAGGCTCATATACAACTTCTTGTTCTTGAATCAAGTCGTTTGACTGAATCGATTTTTCTTCTGGTTTCACATCTAGTTCTTCAGACTTGTTAGCTTGCTCTTTTTTAGGTTTATTTTCCCCTTCTTTGAGTGATTGGGATTTTTTAAGCTTTTGACTAAATGTTTTCATTCTATTATCTATTCCTAAAGCTTCTATTAACTCATTGCCCAAGTCATCTCCTTCTAATCGAATGGTATTCAAATCGGAATCGGAATCTAAAATATCTTCGATTAAATCTTTGCCCATCGTAAACATGGTTATATCGCCATCAACTATTTCTTTGAGATGTTTTTTTGATGTAGAAAAATCGTAAATAACACCTACTTTATTGAATTTTAAACTATAACCTAAATCTAAATCCAACAAGAAGTCGTTATAATTATCATATACCAAATCACTCAAATAGTTATAACGATTTGACCTATTTATATAAAAGCCAAGTAATCCACGTAGCTCCTTATTTTTTATTTCCCTATCCAACCTATCGTTAGAGAGATTGTATTGTGGGTCGAAATGGAATCTTAATACCTCTATAGTGTTTTCAATCTGTTCCGTCATTTTCATTTTCAAGTCTTCACGTTCTGTTTCATTAAGCGTCTTCCTGCACTTAATTTCTATAACAGTAATGAGAATTTCCCTTTTCTCTGGGTCCATAGACACCAACAAACTATCTGCCCTACTTTTACTTTCAAAACTATTTTGGTTAAATAAATTTTGATGTAAATCGATAGGTATTAAAATGCCGTTTTCTAAAAATCCTTTCTTTTCCAACACCCTCTTTGTAAAAGCAGAACCAATTACCTCGAATGCCTTGTTTTTAGATGAGTTGAGTTGTAATACCAATGAGCTACTTAAAGCCCTTAGATCTTCCAAAAGAGATTTAATTTTTACTTGATGTTCTTCATTGTGAATGTCCAAGTCAAACTCCTTAAAATGAGGGCCTATTAACCCTAGTACCTCTGATGTTGGCCTTGTAGTTAAATAAGATGATATTCCTGAAACTTCTTCACCAGGTACATAATCCAATAAAAATGGAATATCCTCACCATTTGAGGGTTGGTCATATACCTCTGGCCCCATATTCTTATCAAATGTTACCACCCAGTCTGAATAATCATGTAAGTGAGTTATTAGCACTTTATCCCTTTCATTCAATACCATTTGTGTTGATGGAATTGCCTCTGTATATTCTAATTTTAGAGCACAACTTGTAAAGGATTGCATGTTCTCAAATAATTGAATACCCAATTGGCCAAGATTACTATAAACTATTGGTAAGTTATTACCCTTAATAAACCTGTTCCACTTAAATCTATTGTCATCATTCTCAACATTGACTGTATGATCCGTAACAATGCCATTCACATAGAAATTTCTAGTGTCTAAATCTGGTTTTACCAATTCAATTTTTATTGGAAATGGGCTTATTAAAAAACTAATATGCGCATTGAACTTCAATGGATTCTTTAAATAATCTGAAATGTTATTTATTGAAAATCTTAATTTCGGAAACAGCCTGTTTTTGGACGGCTGCGAAAACACTTCAGCTTCTTCAGAAATGATTGATTGTGGATTCAAAAGACTTTTAAGTGCGTCTCCATGCTCAATGATTTTATCACTATCCTTAAATAATCTTATCTCATATTTTGTATTACTAAAATCATTTTCTTTTTCTAATTCAATTAATGCATCAGAAAACACATTGGCATCTCCAGCATTCACCAAATTCAAAATTAATTTGTCTACATAAGGATGTTGCTTTAAGTAATTTTTAATATGGGTAACTACCTGTCTTTTACTAATATCTGTATCGATATAGTTTTCTTTTGTGATATTAAAAAGCCCTCTGAAATAATGAAGCAACTGTCTAGATATTGATGTAAAAGACTTACTCAACTTATTGTCTACTCCTTCTAAATACAAGCCCCATCCATGTGCTAATTCACCTGAATAATTATAATTTTTTAAAGACTGATTGCCTACTATAACCAATGGATTATTGGAATAGCTAAATTCATTATTAAAAAGTACTTCTAAATTATTTGACCATGCTTCTTTGTATTTTGAAAAACCCAATGTTTCTTGTTCCCATTTAAAAAACACATCTAACAACTGCAATATCCAAGCTAATCTTAAAGGGTGCAAAGGTGAAAAAAGTAATGCTTCTATTTTTTTACCGTCAGGTAGTTTGGTGTCTAATTTAACAACATCCAAAAATTGCAATTCACATACTAAATCTATCAAATCAGCTTTGTCTTCCTCTGAAATTTCAGTGTTGGAAATTTGATTTTGAAGTTCAGAAGTCCATGCTGTATATGCTGAAATATAATTAGAAATGTCTTCTTTGAAATTAAATATATCAGCTGTTTCGAAAACACCATCATTGTTTTCATTAGATTCCTGAATACGTTTGAACACTTTAGTACGCAAGCTCAAGACTGTTTCCGGTGCGCTCAATGTTAGCTTGCTCTCTATAAATTTGGAATCATTAAAATTTGTAAATGACGCATTGTTATTTAAATCTACTTTAACATAACCCAAATATCCTGCGTTATCCAAAAACACTTTTTCAATGGTTCTTAATTTAGAAGATAAAAGTATTTGATAGTTATGGTTTGGGGAATAGTTTATATGAAATACAGAGGTATGGCTAACTTTTTTATCGTCTAACCAACAATTTGAAGGTTCAATTGGTTCGGGTATTGCAGGCTCATTTTCATGCTTTAAATCGTAAATTCTATGATTTAAAAATGCTTGAAGCACACTTTTAACCTTGTCTTTTCTTTGGTTGTCTTCCCGATCGATCGTATCATCAACCACAAAATCAAAATCTTCGGAATCACAGGTTAGTTTAAATTGGAACTCATCTTTCGAGGATTCTGGGTTATTTTTTAATTCTTCTTCCCATACTTCTTGAATTTTAATCTCTTTAAAATCATCATCATTATTCAAAATTTCTCCAAACTCGTTTTCTGCCAATACTTTAATAAAATAGGCTCCATCATCTATTTGATTAGGCTCTAATTCTACTATAGCATCTCTGTAAGGACGATTATTAGCTGTCTTTTTTAATTTTCGCAACACAGAAATTTCTTCACCTCTTCCTCCATCAACTGCCATTAAAACAATTTTGAAATACTTCAAATCGGATATTTGATTAGGATTCGGATTAGTTGAAAATCTTATTTTAATTTTCGAGGCACTATTTGGATTAGCATATAATATTTTTCTATCATTTTCTGTTTTAAAATCACTCGATTTAATTTCTTCAACAGATAGTTTTACTTTACTAAAATCTATTTCTAAATCGGATATTTTCCAGTTTGAGAAGTTCAGGTTTTGATATTTTTGGAAGATCGTTTCTGCTATCTCCTGCTTTGTGTTTAATTGGTCTTCTTTTTTTATGAAGTCTACAATTTCACTTTGCAACGTATTCGATTCGATAGGCATGTCTGCAATACGGTCTATCATAGGTTTATCAAAGTTTGATAGTACCTCAACACAATCCGAATTGAATTTTATTCTCGACCTTATTTTATTGCTGTCCTCTAGTAATTTTGTATCAGGTATTAGATTTAGCTTATAGAGGTTGTTCCCTATACTTTCATCACTATAACCAATTTCTTTAAGACTTATGAGAAAGTTGATAATCTGAGTATTCTTGAGGTTATCTTGACCTATGAAATCGATAATATCTTCAATAATTGAGTATTTAAACTCTACAGGGATTTCATTAATTAATTTATTGACTAATTTTGTTTCTACTCCTTCTAAACTTAATTCCTTAAAGGTTGCATTCCCATAAGAATCTTCTGCCGCTGTTCTACTGTTAGATGGGATTAGAATTAAAAGCGGTTTGTATTGGTTGTTCCTTAATTCAATCAGTTTGGTAGCACTAATACATTTTTCATTAATATTCACCTCTGATATAATATAGGTATCTATTTCTGGAAATAGTTCATTAATTTTATCGCACAAGACATTTAGTTCTTTAAATGCCAATCCTGCAATTTTCATACAATGTCCAGGTTTAGCATTATGCAATTCTTCTTGATGCAAATCAATAACTAAATCAATAATTTCTTTATAATATGTATTTATAATCATTGGTGCTTACTATTGTTGGTTCAATAGGTATCTTGGTCTTACTTTTTGCAGTATGTATGCATCGCTTAAATCGTCGTAAAACCCTATTTGACGTAATTTTTGTTTAAAGGCCTCCACATTTTCCTTGAATGCTAAATGTGTGTTTACATTGGCATCTCTAAATCTTGGTTCGGTAATTCCATTGATTATTAATCCATATCTCTCCTTAATTCTATTCATTAATTCTTCAATAGATAAACTACGGGTTTCAAAATGGTCGTCTTGACTTTCCAAGACCATAATCTGCACCAAGGTTTCCAATAAACGTGTTCCCATTACAAATCTTCTCGGGTGCTTTTTACTTCTTCCTTGAGCCATAAAACCTCTATCTGAATTGTTTTGACTCAAATTTGCTAACATCCCTCTATATTCCTTTAATTGTCTTTTAGATTTAGTATTGAGAATAATGGCCAAATACTTATCAAAATAGGTTTCTTCATATTTAGTGATATCATCAACCAATAACTTATCCTCTTCATCTAAATCTTTATAAAGACTATTAAATTTTACCCTGAAGTAAATTTCTTTCTCGTTACTGGTTTCCTTCAATTCTATCAATGCCTTTTCTAAATTTTCAGAATTGTCCTTATTCAATTCTAAATATTCTAAAGTCATATTAATTTTGAATGTTGCAACAATATATTTGTAAATAGAATTGTATAGTCTATCTGCATCCTCTATCGCATAGGCGGACACTCTACTTTCAAAATCATCTGTTGTATCAATTACAATATTCCATTCATCCTCAATATTTACTGTTCCTTTTTCAATCATTACTGGTAAAAAATGAACCAATTTTTGGGTATATAATGACATGTGGAAGGAAATGATTGTTTTTAAGTAGTCAACCAAAACACTTCTAGGTATTTTATCTTTATAAACTAATAACCTCCTAATATCATCACAGAATAATCCAGCTTGCTTTTTTAATAATGGTTCAATTTTGTTTAATGCAGTTGCCGAATCTAAAACAAAGCGAGGTGATATTTTTGGAATGATGTTTAGCATCCCTAAACTATCTATATCGAGATTGTCTAAACTATTGAGTGTATCTGTGGTAGCATCCCAACCTTCAATTAAGAATTTTTTTAGGTCATCTTTAACTTGTGGATTAGCGCTTAACATCAAATAGACTTGATCTGCTGAATAATAATCTCTGGCTACACTTGCGTTACGCACTCTATAACTTTCTAAATGCACAGGTCTTAATGAGGCTACTTTTTCCTTGTCGATTTTACCACGATAAGCCATATTAACAAAATTGTTACGTATCCAAGGTTCTATAGCTTCAGAATTATCGGAATACCCTACAACCTTATTCTCATTTTCCAACACTCCTAATGCATTCTTTAAATGATTTATCTCAATCAAAGTTTTTCCTCTTCCTCTAGATAGCTGTCTTGGTTTTTGCCCATTATATCTTAAGAGCATGAACAAATTAACAAGGGTGTATTCTATATTAATAGATTTTGCATCGATAGTACAAATGAGTTCATTACGAAACACACTTTCCTCCTTATTCATTTTAATCGCCATACTTAAAAGTTTATTGGTTCGATTACTATTCTATTTTGATTGTCCTTTTTGATGCTGAAATAGTCTGCATCGTCTCTTGTTACAACCACTTCACTATAGTTTAAGTTCTTGAGTAGGTTTTTGAAAATAATTAGCTCTACAAATTTTCCTCGAATATCATTTAGTGAGGGACTAAACCCTTGTTGAATGAAATACAGCATTTCGTATAAATCCAGGGATATGGTTAACTTGATTTGTGACTCTGTTTTATGCTTGAACATGAAACTATCTGGCTCGTATTCCAGATATTTTACCAAGTGCTCTGTGTTGTTCACCTTTAACTCGAAATCATTGAGATTAAACAGTCTAAAGGATTTGCTATATGGGTCTGTTACCTCTGTAGCTGCCAAGACCAAACTATTTTGGTCAATATTGGTGTTATCACAACCCTCATTCAGGGCTATGGCTCTGGAAATACTTTGTATGGTTTCTTTGCCTGTGCTCTTATCATGAAGCAATTGTACAAATTTGAAAACCGAATGGTATGGTAGCCTTAACATGAATGATGGCATCCCTTTCCCTTTTTGATTTTCACTCCTTATTAAAGTGGATTTTCCTTCGTAATAATGGTGTCTGATATAGGATTTTTGAACGCTTCTTATGCGCTCTAGAATTTCACTAGTCTTTTCGTGAACCGGCAAACGTAATTCATCATCCTTTACCTTATTGAAGATATCTATTAAGTCTATTTCCCGTTCTGAAAACTCAATAAATTCCTTTGGTTGATGCTTATCAAAAAATAAGTTTCTATCGGTTTCCGGAATTGGTACTTCTCCAATATCTGTTTCCCTTAACAACTTAATCAATCTGTCTTGGTTGCCTGAATCACCCAAAGCAGGATTGGTAATATTAAAATAATAGTATTGCCAATAGCTTTCAGGTTTACCAGCTGCTGCTTCATATAACTTATTGATGTCTTCACATTCATGGTCTCTGGTTAAGGTAAAAGCTATGAAAGAACGCAAGTCACGCATGGTAATGTGCAATTCTCGTTTTAAACTTACGGTACGTAAGAGCCACTCCATTCTGGTGATCACTTCATCACCCGCTGCTGAATCGTTTAAGGATTCTACGTTGTATTTAATGAAACATTTATTCGCTAGTGAACAGCCTTCACATTTTGTCCATAGTGCTTTATTGGTCAGTTTCTTTACTTGCTTTCTGAATAAGCTCCCACCATTTTCAGTGTTTGCCACCACAGAGCGCAGGTTAAGATTGATAATCATGACTCCCTCGGGCAACTTAAAATGACCTTCGTTATAGAAATATTGGTCTATTAACTCATAAAGGTCTTGATGTTTTGATGAGGTCATTAGGAAATCCACCAAACGCCCTTCATTAATAGCAATAATGCGCCCCTCTTTGGCTCGACTGAAATCCCTAATATTTTCAAAAGGTTCAAAAAAGGTTTCCAAAACATCATTATTGGCATTATCCTCTTGGTCTTGCGACCCATCATAATTGCTTTCGTAAGGTGTTCCTTTTATCTGGAAACGAGCTCCATTTTTATGTTGAAAGCTTTCCAAATTCTTCACCGCCTGGTTCTGTTCAATCTCTTTAATAAATGCTGTTTTACCATCACCTGCGTTACCTGTAATGATTAGTAACTTGTATCTGTCGTCTAGGATATCAGGAATTAATTTTTGATCCAATAATGATGGT
Organism: Flagellimonas sp. MMG031; assembly: GCF_040112705.1. Lineage (NCBI taxonomy): Bacteria > Pseudomonadati > Bacteroidota > Flavobacteriia > Flavobacteriales > Flavobacteriaceae > Flagellimonas > Flagellimonas sp. MMG031. The sequence continues at coordinate 1,076,283 of NZ_CP157804.1, read as the reverse complement.
GAATACGTTAATTTATCAAACTGATTAGCCGTTTGACTAGCCCTAGTTCCGAAGTTTCCTTGTTTAGACTGACTGTAAAGCGAATTGATGTATTCTACAATGTTAAGGCCTTCTACATCTATTTTAAAACGCTTTATTTTGTCCTTATTTTTCTCAACAGTTTCAATTAAACTTTGATAGACCCTTTCCACATTTCCGTCAGTAAAGGTTTTTGCTCCACCATTCCAAAATGTCTCGCTTACAATTGATTCACTATCCACCTTGATGTTTACTTTTATTTTTTCATCAAGTTTTATAGACGATTTATATTTTTTCAGGTTATCCTTAAACTTACTCAAGGCTTCATCAATCGTATCTTTAAGCACTACAAACCGTTGCATGTTATCTGCCAACTTGATATTACAACCTGGTTGATAAATTGTGATTTCAGTATGATATAATCGTTCTGTATTTGGCAGTTCTGTACCAGTATCTTCTTTCTCTGCCAACAAATTATCTTCGCCAATAGCCTCTAGAGCATCCAGCATTTCTTTGGCTGACCCAAAACGTTCCTCCTTTTTGGTACTGATGGCTTTGGATAGTAAGTCTGCAAAGTTTTGAGAAATAGCTTCGTTTAACTGCTTTGGGTTATTTGCCGTTTTAGACATAATTGGCATCTTACTTGGTGTCCATGGGTATTGTTTGCAAACCAATTGGAATAAGGTGACACCTAATGAAAATACATCTGCTGATGTATCCCAATTGACATTATTGCTATCAGTTACTAAATCTGGTGCGAGATATGGATTGGTTCCTACAAAATCTGTATTGTCCTCCGCAAAAGAGGCTACATTAAAATCAATTAACATAAAACGTTCTTGGCAGTCCCAAATAATGTTTTGGGGCTTAATATCACGATGGTACATTGGTGGATTTTGCGACTGCATAGAAACCAAAGCTGACAGTATATCTGTTGCAAGCTGATAAACTCTATACATTGGTAATCTGGCATCGGTGCGTACATAAGTACTTAAATTATCGCCATCCAATAATTCGGTTAAGGTGTAAAATTGCCCTGATGGTGTTGTCCCATTCCAAACAAATCGTACAATATTAGGGTGACTTAACTTACTTAATGCTGCATATTCATCTTTTACAGATGCATCATTCACACTGGTATTAAAGAGCTTCATGGCATATTCCGTGCCTTGAATGGAATGCTTTACCCTAAACACTTTGGAATAGCCTCCTTTACCCAGTTCGTTGTAGATGGTGTAGTCCCCTATACGGTCCCCTTCATTTATTTCATCCAACTCTTTTTCGGAAACATCTGTATCTTCTTTTTTAGAGTCTTGTGTTTCTTTTTTAATTGTACTTTCAACTTCTAAGGATGTTCCTTTTTTAATGATGGCTTCTAATTCCTCTACGCTATCAATACGCTGAAACTCATCAACCAAAATGGTTTTATTACAGATATCATCAATCCAACTTGGTAAGGTTTGTTTTACTTTAGATGGCCATTTTTTTTCTGGTAATCTCCCATTTAGGTTGTTCAATTCGTAAGGCGATTTTATTGGTTCTTCTCCTACAAATAACCAATAGGTTAGAATACCAAAGGAATATAAATCGGAGGCTCTAGAAGTTTCTCCAACCGTTAATTCCAATGCGTGGTATGGTGTGGCATTTTGCTCATTAATGGTAGCTTGAACGGTATAGCCTTCTTCATTGTGATAAGTAAAATATGCTTTACCGAAATTACCTAGCATCGCATAACCACCCCTGTAATAGATATTATCCGGATTAATATCACGGTGGAATACATTATGCTCGTGTGCTGCTTTTAACGCTGACGCGATATTCTTTAAAATATCTATCTTTTCTGTAAAGGTAAATTCGCTTGTTTTTGCTTTGTTGCGTAAGGAATCTTCCTCTAGGAAATCTGTGATTTCATAAAAGAGATGGTTTTCTTCATCTAATTCATATTGAACATTAGTAATAAAGGGATTACTCTTGATATGCTCTAATGCCTTAAAACCATTCTTAATCTTGAGTTCCCGTTGTTTGAGCTCTTCCGGTGATAAACCTTTTACCTGAAGCGTATATTCTTTAATACGTTTACGAATGGATGAGGTGACCCCTTTTGGTTTTGCCAGATACTCTGTATAATAGTTTTCTTGGTCTACGATTTCCAGAATCTCGTGGCTATAGAGTTCCTTTTTATCTTCGGTTTTCTTTTCACTGAAACGCCCAACTAAATAATCTACTATTTTATCATGTATATCAACAATGGTGTTTTCGTACTTATCACTTGCAGGATTTGCAATAAAATTGATTAAGCGTTTTTCTAATTGAAAACTCACTTTACCTGCTTCTTGAACAATATAAGGTTCTATACCATTGGGATACGACAAAGTCACCATATTGACTATATAGGCTTTCCCTAACTCGTAATCGAACTCTTTGAGCTTTGAAGCTAAAATGGCCGTTTTAATACGCCCTGTTTTTAGTGGATTGGGTTTTTGGCGGTCGTTAACATACCAATAGTTATCATCGCCTTCTATACGTCCTTTCCAATCTTTATTTTCTATGTTGTAGATGGCGTGTGGTGTAACCACAATTAGGTCGTACTCCCAATATTGGGTTTGGTTGTTACGTGGGTTAGTCGCTGCCAGTTCAATATTAGGAATCAACGTAAAACTATCTGGAAGATTGACTTCCAGAAAATCTATTAAACGTTGTTCACCTGCATTAACAACAGTCTCGAAATAAGGTGGTTTTATGATTCTTGCCATTGTTCTATTTCGTTTTCTATTAGGGTGATTGCTTCCTTTTCCATAAAACAAGCTGTTTCAAATTTGTTAGAATAAGATTCCACAAGTTTTGATATCTCTTCCATTTTATCATTCAATATTGGAATTTTTAGACTCTTCAGGAAATGTTCATCTATAGTTAAAACTGCGGATCCATATATTCCAGAGCGAATATAATTTTTGATTTTTGGTGTGGACAAATACCCATAAACGTAATAAGGAGATATAAGGGTTTCATCAATAATCACACGTATCGAGTGTTGATTGACTGCACTTTTAGCATATGTATCATCAACTAGGAAGGCAGAACCCAATATCTCCTGACCGGAACTTGATACCAATATCCACTTTTTATTAACAATTAATGTCTCTAAACCTTTTGTGCTTCTACTTAAAAACTTGTTGATCAACAATGGGTTTGATTCTGATACATTTGTGGTTGACAAGAATCTAATTCCATTTGAGCCCACATAATTTCTCCTGCCTCTTTGAGCTGTGAACATTTTTCTTAACACCAACTCCCCTAACTCGATCGACTTATAGCGGGCTTTTGACAACTCTTCATCAGCATTATTAATATTCAGGTAAAAAGAGCTGTCAAGTCGATTGTGGTAGTTGCCCAATATGTCCTTGACGTTCTTTTTCATGTATAGTGCCTGTCTTGGTTTAAAATTTAAATTTTGATCAAATATTCTATGAGACTCTTTCAACAACTTATTAGCTTCTACACGAAGCTTTGAAGCCTCAACAATAAGATTATGAATTTGTTGTTGTTTGTTTTCTTCTGGAAGTAAAACTGGTAACCGTCCTAATTCTTCAGGTGAAATTCTTGGAACTACAGCACCGTAAATCATGGATTGGATATACTCATTTACAATTGGTGCGCTTAAATACGCATATAAAAATCCAAAAGGTATTTGGCTAGTTTCAATTCTAATTATTTCTTGAGAGCCAATGCACCCAGAAAAACTATCATTTACCAAAGTAGTATTTCCAACAGTTCCGGCACAACTCATTAATATTTGTTTATCTCTTAAAGTCATTTCATCAACCCAAGGTGTGTATTTCACTGAAATATTTTTAGCATTATCAAGGGGTTGGGCTTTTACCATATCACTAGCAGTAATATATTGATGTGCATAATCAGTATTTTCAACAAATACTCTTTTGAAAATTCCACCTTGGTATAATTTATCTGTCAAATCGACTAGACTTGAATTAGTAATACCTTTATCTAATAAATCTGATATCACTTTTTTACCCCTATTTAAATAATAATCAGGCTTGAATACGGTAAGTCCTTCATTGAATCTTGATATACTAATTTGACCGCTTTTCATCATTAGAGCTTGTTAAGAAATTTATTATATGCTTCAGAAATCTTCGGTAAATCATCATCCAGTTTTTTTACTTTTTCCACTCTTGCTTTTACCTGTGGTGAACTACCATCCTTTTTTTGTACCAAGTATTCCTTTTCTACCCCAAAAACTAGTTCTGCACCATCATCATCACGCAAATAAATAGGATTGCCACGCCTGTCTTTACCTAGTTTTTCGGCAATTGCCATGAAGACATCGTAGTCTTCATCTTTATCTTGAGCCAATTGGCGCTGTAAATCGCTTTTTCGTTCTAAAAACAATAAGGATGCTTGTACACCCACTTGTGGCAAAAAAGCCTCTACCGCCAAATCAACAGATGCGAGAATTTTAAATTTATCGAGTATCCACTCCCGAACGCTTTGTGTATTTGGATTACCCAAAATACCATCCGGCAATACAATCGCCATTTTACCACCTGGTTTTAGAAAGTTGTAGCAGGCTTCTATAAACAATACTTCTGGTGCATTGCTGTAAGCCCCTAACTCGTAACGCAAGGAACCATCTTCTTTATAAATAATGCTGGCATCTACTTTTACTTTAGCGCCGAATGGTGGGTTGGTAAATACCATATCAAACTTTTCGCGTGCATCATAGCCATAGGTATTACTTCCATCATCCATCGCCAATAGGCTTCTTTTGATACTTGCTTCGATTTTTTCAATTTCGGATGGATGTTCCCAGTTTGGGTATGCTAAGGAATTGACGTGAAAAATATTGGCATGACCATCACCTGCCATCACCATATTCATACGTGCCGCTTTCTTCAAATCAGGGTCGAAGTCAAAACCAAAGATGTTATTTTCGGCATATTGTCTTACCAGTTCATTTACTTGTGGACTGTTGTATTTTGCCTCTAACAAAGGACCTGACAAGTCTGGAAATAACTCTTGGGTGATTTGCTTACGCACGTGGTCTAATACCATTACTAAAAATCCACCCGAACCACAAGCAGGGTCCAGCACCCGGTGGTTTTCTTTAGGGTCAAGCATTTCCACCATTGCCTTAATAATATTACGTGGTGTAAAAAACTGACCAGCTTCTTGTTTTAAAGTATTACTTACAATGGTTTCGTAGGCCATACCCTTAACATCGACAGAAGCATCCAAAAATGAGTATTTTGCCAGTTCACCAGCGATAAAGGCTAATCCTTTATTGGTTAAATCAATAGACTCATTACCTTGAAATACTTCAGAAAAGACCTCATCTTTTTTTAATTCATCAAATAAGCCTTTAATACGTTTGGCGACTGCTTCACGACCTGAATCTGTATTTTGCTCCTTAACACCAACCCAGAATTTGCGACGGTAACTGATATTATCATCAGTTGGTATAAACCTGCGTTTTTCATCATACAGCTTACAGAAAATCAAGTTTAAGAGTTGCCAGAATGCGTCTTTTTTACGTCCTTCATTACCATAAATGTAATCATGTGAACGCTTAAATACCTTGATTAAAGAATCGTTGGCGGGTTTTCTACTGTAAGAACGGTCGTTGCGGTCTAAATCTTCTAGGGTTTCTCCTTCACCAGGAAAATCCGACAAATCTGTGAATTGGAAATCCAAACCAATACTGTCTTCCTCTTTTTGTAGAAAGTGATAGCTTGAACCATTTGCCCATAAACCAAACTCACAATCATCGGCTGCTCCCATGGCGTTTTCCAATGTTGCCGTAAGCCCTTTTTTCTTATCGGTTACTTTCACCTTATCATCCTGTACTACCACCATACGGATAATATTCTCCTGTAAATGCTCCTTGCCTTTGGCAAACACCACCAATTCCAACTTTTGCTTTTTGGACTTGTCTGTTTCAGGGTCGGTATAAACAATAGTGAAATCACGCTCCATATCGTCTAAATCAAACCCATATTCTTCATTGAGCATCAGTATTACCGATTGCAAGTTGGATTCTTTTGCACTTATTTTTTTTGCTTGGTTGGTCAGTACACAGAGTAATTGGTTATCCTCTAATACGGTACTTTCCTTTTTTTCTTTTATTTCTGTTTCCATTGATTGACTATATTTTTATTTGGTTGTTTATGTTTTCTATACTTTTAAAAACCTCATCGTAGCTTAAAGCTTTATGAGTTTCTAATATTTGATTGATGAGTTTGCTTTCTTCTTTTTTGACCACTTCACTTGAAAGCACCTCCTTAATACTTTGTTTAGCCTCTGGATAGTTTTCTAATAAGTGATTAATATGAATCCCCAATAAGACTGCTCCACCTTTAACTATGGTATGGTCTTCGGTGTATACTGCTTCAAAATGTTCAAGCGATTCATCCCGATGGATTTCCAGATAGTTTTGCAGGATGAAGGCGATATCATCCGCATCTTTATTAGTTTTGTGATTTCGGTCTTTCCAAGCTCCTATTTTTAGGAGCCCTATACCTGCCAAGGATGCAATTTGAATATTGATATCCTCATCAATACTTACCTTTAAAGACGCCTCATTTACGGCAGAAAACCCAAGTACCGACATGGCAAACTCTTCGTCTGGTGGCCAAAAGATTTTGTCGTCTTCCTTCATTATATTACCAAAAGGCACGATATCTAAATCGAACTTTCCCAAATATTGGAATCGCTGCTTTTGGTCTGGGTCTTTAGTAAAATTAGGTAGTTGCGTGATGCCTTCTTCAACTGTTTTGTATTGCTCCCAATCATTGATGGTGATGGCAATATCCAAATCGTGTGTTAACCGTCCGGAACTTTCATCGTGTAACTCCATAATAATATCGCGAGCGGTCGCCCCAATGACAAAAAAGGAAATACCCGATGTCTTGAAATAGTCGGTTAATTCCTGAAGAATAGGCTTTAATAACGGGTGGTTGAATTTTTTACTGGATATGCTGTAACTCATTTTCAAATACTTGGTTAGCGATTTCCACGTTTCTACCATAGCCACTATTCATTAAATCGGTATAAATCAATAAGGCCGGTACCGTATTTTGATTCCAGTTGTTGTTTTGCCAAAACTTTTGGCGCACTTCTACATTACCTGTTTTATCAGGAACTAAACGCAATGTTTTTGCTATTTCAGGTAGTTCCAGATTGCTATAGATGGTAAATTCTTGCGGCCTTAAATTATCGGTTAGGATAGCTCCCGCAGACTCACCACCCCAAAGGATGTCTCTACCAGTTTGGTTTAAAAGTGTATGACGCCAATTTTGAACCATATCTGTATCTATAAACTTCATTCGGCTTCTTATAATTCGAGGTTTTAAAACGGTATTAAACTCCACTAACCACCTTTCCAAAAGTTCTTCCTTATTTTTAAGTACTCTTTTTTCATTGGTTTTAATCAAATAGTTTAGCTCTTCCAATTCTGCCATCACATTACTTACAGACCCCAGAGACACGCCTACCTTTTGTGCAATTGTTCGATATGAATCCTGTAAGTTTTCGGGTTCGCTTAACAGATGGAAGATAATTTTAACCCCAGCTTCTTGAAAGGCCCTAGATTGATTGGTTAGGGTAGCAGTCCTTCTCTTCTGACCTTCAATGTAAATCACTAGGTCGCCCTTTTTAACAAAAGCATTACCTGCAATATCTATATAATTAAATCCCCTCTCCTTAAGGTGATTTGCCGCTTCTTTAGATATATATTGTGCAATTAATATTATTGGCTTATTGCTTCGATTTCTAATTTCTTCAAGCTGTGACAATACCAATCCTTGATTAGAGGTTCTCATAGCTGATTTTGCCTCTACCACAAACTGCATGTTTTTGATGTTCAAAATAGCATCATAGTTATCCCTTGAAGTTTCAATATCAATCGGTATATTGATAAGGTTCTCCAGATTTGCTACTGCTTCATAAATAAAATCGTTATTTCGATACATAATCTTGTGTTCATTATTTTTAATCGTTCAGTGACAATGAACATTCAAATATAATGAACAAAAGGAATTATTCCTACAAAATGAAAAGAATTTTTAATTTATGCAAGGGTTTAATTATGTGTCTATTATAGGTCAACAGCCCTGGTTCTCTAGTAATGACCGGCACCTAATTTTGGGAAGAAATCACCTTGCTTAACCAAATTTCATCTTAGTGAGTAATAAATAAAGGGCATTAAGTCAATAAAACGTTGGGTTATTTTCGCTTGTCCCTGCACTTGCCATCAAAGCTGACCAAATTGAATAGTTCCCTCAATCTTGACCGGACACGGCTACCATAACGTTCCTCAAGTTCAATGGCATTAAGGTTGGTCGTCGCATGTGTCCTTAGTTTGTGGTCAACATGCAATTCATAGCGAGAAAGTAAAATCTCACCCATTACATTACACCCCTTTCCAAAGTGAATTCCATCAGGCTCAGCTCCCAAATCATCAAAACAGAAGAATTGGGAATCCCCATAATCCCCAATGACCTTATACCCAATGTGATTGAATCCAAAAACAATGTTTCTACAGGGAATCACACCATAGGGGCGTCTATGGGGCACGATATGTTTCATCAATCTCATCAAACTGGTCTTTCCACATCCCACTGGACCGGTCAGAAGGATTCCCTTGTCGATATCAATGTCCAGTTGCCGACATCGGGCCGTGTCCCTGATAAAGTAAAGGCATAGTTTATAGATGATGTCCCTGTCCTCTTTGTAGATCTTGAACCTCTTACCGAACATCAGCTTGCCCTTGGCCTCCAGATAGATCAATATTTTCCCAAAATCATATTCGATCTCACGTCCATTCAGACTGCCCAATTCATATTGGACAACACCTTCGGTTATGATATGTGGCGCATTGTAATTCAAAGTGGTTCGTTGTAATTTTTGTCATGGGTGGTTCGGAGGTTGTCCGTATTTGGGACGGTGCATGACTGTTTTCCGTTGTTTCCAATGTTTTTAGATCTTGATTTTTTGTCTTTTTTTTGTTTGATGGGGTTTGAATAGTTTTTTGAGGTTTGAATAGGTTTGTTGTTAGATACCACCGCTTGTCCAGGGCTTGTCCCATTATCGGTACGGCTTGGGTCCAATGCTTGTCCATCACTTGTCCCAAAATCGAACATCTTGACCTTGCTACCCTTGAACGGATTGTGGGACGGGGAATAGAGGATATAGCCCCAGTGCTCCAGTTCCTTGATACAGCGGTGATAGGTGGATTTGGAACCAATCTTGGCCAAGTCCATGGCCTCTTCCCTGTCGATATGGAAGGATTCCCGGAACAGCTTATAGTTCCACAATTGGAAAAGGGCCATGTACAGGCTGATGTGGGTAGGGTTTAAACGGCCGTCCTTGGCAAATTGCCCAAAGACCCCATTGAGATGTTTGATGTAATTGATGTCTTCCAAAATTTATATCCGTTTATGGATCTTGTTCTTTTCCAGGACCTCCATGATCTCATGGTATTCATAGTACAGCACACCACCGATCTTGGTAAAGGGCAGGGTTCCATTGATCCTCAAATTTTGAAGGGTTCCGGGCGATATCCCAAGAAGTTCCCTGACTTCGTTGGACTTGAGCCATTTCTTTTCAGATCGGCCCTTGTTGTTATGTAAAAGTTCTTTGATGTCCTCCAGCAGTTCAAACTTGAACTCCATTAGGTCTTCCGTTGTGATAATGGTCGCTCCCATAGATTTTTAGTTTTTAAAAAAGGGGCCATCGCCTTGGGATCCTTCAATTTGACGGCCCCTTCAATGATTTGACTTTCGGGAACAAAACTCAAAAAGGTTTTTGGAAAAACTTCCCAAGTTGGTACATAGGTGGGTGTTTTTTTTGGTTCCTATAATTTGATGGTATTTGGACTCATTTGTGCTTGTGGAATTAAAAAATAATGGCCAAAATTCAGAAAATCCACCCCCTAAACCCCAAAAATAAAAATTCCCAAGTTGGGACCCACCTTGGGAAAAATATCAAGGTCTCCCAACCATTGGATTTTGGCATGACCTATCGATCAAAACAACGCAGAATTCCCAATTTTAAAGGGATGGGAGCATATTACCCCTGGGAGGTATCACCTTGATGAAGCTTGGCCAATTTCCATATGACCAATCATTAATAACTTGCTAAACATCATGAAATCCTTCCTGATCTTGAAAAATTTGGCTGAATTTGTAAGCTCGATGAAATTTGGTCTTATTTGGGTTGAATTGAAGACTGAAAATTTTATCAATTTTTGTGTTTTTCTCTTTTATGCCCCTTCATCCTTCATCAAGTTCCGATAGCTTCTCGTCAAGTTGATCCAAAAAGTACATTTGACTATCGGGAATGATGCTCAAAATCAGTTCCAATACTTGGATGACACTCTCCTCCTTTGAGGCATTTTGGTTGGCAGGAAACAACATCATCCCATCTCCATCAAGGGCAAATGTACAGACCTCCAAGAGGCTTTTGATTAGCATCATAAGATGGTTGTTGTCCCTGACCTCAAAGGACACATTGTTTCCTTTGGGATCCAATGACCTATTGTTTCCCAATTGCCCTGGAAGATTGTTCCTGAGCTGTTGTATCTCTTCCAAGTTCTTTAACCTTTTCCTCTTTGATCTCATGTGAATGGATTTATTGGGTTACGGTTGTCTTTTGTTCCAAAAGCAGTTTTCTGACCTTGTCCAAGAATTCCATTTCATCATGGGGGATCAAATCCAGTATGTATCCCAAAACCTCACTGATATTGCGGTGGGGTTGGGGAACATTGCGAGTAGGGATATATTCATTTTCCAATGCAACGATACAGACCTTTAATATATTGGAGATTATAAAAGAGGTCTCACCATATCCCTCGGTTATGAGTTCGACACTGTACAATCCCTTTTCAGGGATATAGGGTTTCAGGGCGTGGAAATGCATTTTTTCCAGTTCCTTCAATTGACCTAGTATTGCTGCTTCATTATTGTTCTCTTCTTCCTCGATAACTTTTGGGCATACATTTTCAAAAACCTTTTCCTTACCATCAATAATGCTCTTGCACTGATTCAAATGCTTATGGAATATGGACTCCACTTCTTGGATAAAACCCTTCATTTTTGATTGAATGGTTCTTGCCTCTGTTTTGGCAATCTCAAACTCATTGCCATACCGGGCAACACTGTAGGCATGTTCCAATAGGAGCAAGAGTTCATTGTTGTTGGATTCAGACGCTTCCAAAAAGGGTTGCAGTGTGGGAAAGAACTGTTTACAATAGTTGATATGGCTGATGATACTGTGGGTCACCATACTTTTTCCAATGCACATCTGTTCGATGAATCGGAACGAAAGCTCAAAGGCCTGGTGCATATTGAAGGTGGCGATGGCATAGTCACCTTCCTTTATCAATATGTCCGCGGTGTTGGCAAAGGCATTTATTTTTCCCAATTCCATTCTATGATATCGGGTGGCCCTTTTGATGAGGGTATCATATGCCATTGTAGAATAATCCATAATGTTCCTTCCTTGTAAACGAGCGAAAACATTTTCTCCCAGACAGCAATGTTCCAAGAAATAGAGCGATCCCCTTTCAAGGCCTGTTTCCGATTGAGTTTCTGTATAGACCCTTATCCTGAAATCGGGATGCTTCTTTCCTTTCTTGGCAACTAGGGAACGAATCTCATTGGGAAGTGGGTCATTGTTTACGTCCACAAACAGGGTAAGGAAATAATATTCGGTATTGCCCTCGTTCTGTTTTTTGGACAGAAAGGCACTGTCAATGGTTATGATGTTCAGGATGCTATCAAGCAATTCGGACTGCTCTTCTGCTCTTTCAAAGTTTTCCGGTATGTTTGTGTCATATTTCATGGGATTATGGTTTAAAGGGTTCGAGAATCGAAAACCATATTAAGGCAACATTCCCAAGTACCCCACCAAGGGCACTTGTATTTTATTGGACCAGATTTGAATTTTACAATCGGATTATTGTGGGAAAGACCCTATATTTGAGATATGGAGACAAAGACCAAGAACAATCACATAGGCAGAAAAATCAGTAGAATAAGGGAACTTCGCGGTATGAAGCAAGAGACCCTTGCCGAAGAACTGGGCATCAGCCAACAGGCCGTTTCCAATATCGAGAACAGTGAAAAGGTGGACGATGTGAAATTGGAAGAAATTGCCAAGGCTTTGGGAGTGACTACAGAAGCAATCAAAAACTTTTCTGATGAGTCGGTAATAAACTACTTCAACAATTTCTACGATAATAGTTTTACAAATAGTCAAGGTACATTCCACCCTAATAACTGCACCTTCAATCCACTTGATAAATTGGTAGAGGCCTATGAAGAAAACAAAAAACTTTATGAGCGGCTTCTTCAAGCAGAAAAGGAGAAGGTTGCTTATTTGGAAAAGCTTATCAAATAGCAAAATGCCATTTTCATTACCCTAAGTTTTATTCAAGACTCAGTTATTAATAAGCTGTATTTTATGGTTTACCTCGTCAATGAATCCGTGTAAATAATTTGGCACCTGACTTTTGCCTTGATCTATTCTCCAACTCATCAATGAACCGTTATGGTAATATTGGATAAAAAGACCGCCACCATCGGCACAATCCGGACAGCCCAGTATGGTTTCATTTTCACTTAAAAGCTCTTGGGGAAAATAATCCATCAGGTCTTTTACCTGTTCGAATTTTTCATTTTCCAACTTAATGAAATTCAAGTTAGTGCCAGAATAATCATCCACGGTATCCTCAAACAGTTCCGAATCGGTCAATTTGAATGTTTCGACACACCCTTCCCCTGCACACATCCCATAGAAATGTCCAAAAACCAAATAATCCTGGTCTCCCAGAAGAACGGTGTTTTCATCATCATTATCAGTGCATGACAAAATGAAACAAAGGCAACAAAAGACGGACACTATTTTTTCCATGGGTGTTTTGTTATAAGATACCGAGAAACCCAAACAGTTGCCTAATGAAACTGGTCAATGCCATGTCTTAACCTAAATTTCATATGCCGTTCAACTTAAATCTCTAACCTATTGAACAATATAGGCTATAGCCCCTAACAAGCAATGTTTCAAACCGGGTTCATTCATTACCTTTGTTGCATAGTTGCCATACCGCGGTTAAGGATGTGCCAGCACCTTGCGGGTGATGGGGGCACAGACGGCTGATAAAGACAGCGTGGTATGGCAATGAACCCGTTTTTTCCATTGCATGGTCGCTTATGGTCAATGTGAGTTGAATCGGTAAGCCTTTATTATTTGTCCCTAAATCCCATTTCTCCTTTTTAAAGTGACCATAACCTATTTTTTTGCACGCTCGGATAGATGGCCCTAAACAATAACCCAATGATCAATAACCGGTTGTTAGTGTACAATTCCAATATATTTGTTTACATATTTTTGAGTTTTGTTCGGTATTTTTCTATGGCCCCAGGATTGAGGTCAAGTTTGAGGTGATCCTTGCCGAAACGGTTATGGGACACTGATATGTGGTCCAGCACATAGGCGAAATCTTCCTTGAGTTCTTCCATCCGTTCCTCCAATCTGACGTAGCGGATCTTGGGCACCGTGGTCTCATTATCCAGAAGCTCGGGGTTAGTAGGATTGATTATTTCCGTGAGCTGCTTTTCATAAAACTCAAAGTCCCCTTCCCATTCTTGGTCCCCTTCAGGTTCCAACTCTTGTTGAAAGAGCGCTTGGATCATACTTACCGTGGGTAGGGTCTGCTCTTTTTCGATGCTTCTCATGATGGCCACCATGGAGTTGAAACGTCTTTTGATCAAATATTTCAAGCTCGCAATAGTTTCGTACATCCTTTCGTCAGGGGAGATTCCATTGTGGTCAAAAAACTCTACCATGGCCAACAAGGTCATGGTCTGTGACTTTCCTTGTCGTTTGGAAAAACTCCTGAATTTCCTTGCCACTGAAACCTTGACCTTCAGGGCTGTAAACCGTTCTTTTTCGTATCCTTTATCCATTTTTTCACCAAAAATTCCTTGATTTTACTGGGCCCAGCTCATTTTTTCATCAAAAACCACTTGACCCCAAATTGCTTTAAATTCCAAAAACCTTTATAAACAGGGCTTTTCCGAAGGAAAATGAATCAATAGCGCCGCGCTTGCGCGCTATCCTCTTGCTCTTCCTTTTCGTCCCGCAGGGACAAAAACGAATCGCAAAACATGGTTTAAAAACCAGTTGCATTTTATTTAAAAGTCTAATCGAATGGTACGGAATTCAGGAAAGTCAAATCAAATTGGATTGCCGTACTTGGTTGAAACTTCAACCTGTTCTTAAAGATATGTAATTCAAGCTTTTGAACATAGAAAAACCCAATCATAATGATTGGGTCGTTTTGATACATTTTGACATCCAATGCATTGCTGTCAAATCCCTGTTCTTTACATCAAACCATGATCGGCAAAGCTATAATAACTTCCATCGGGTGCCAGGATGATATGGTCCAGAACCTTGACATCAAAAAGTTGGGCTGCCTGTTGGATTTTTTTGGTCAACTGTTTGTCGGCTTCACTTGCCTTCAACTGCCCGGACGGATGGTTATGAGATAAAATGATTCCGACGGACAAGGTTTTTAGAACGATGGCAAAGAGGATGCGCATATCCACCAAGGTTCCCGTAATCCCACCAATGGACAAGGGATAGATTCCTTTGACCTTGTTGGATTGGTTGAGCAAAAGGATTTTAAAGCATTCGTTCAATCCAATGGTTTCGGCATCCCAATTTTTGAAGAGCAGTTGTGCCACATCGTTTGAATTGGTAATGGAGTTCGATTGCAGGGTACTGAGTTTTTCCCTGTAACTGATCTGTATTTCATTGACTTGCTGTTCCATGATCATCACTATTAAGGATTTAAAGAAGGGGCACCAAAGAAACCCTTTGGTTACCCCTATCCCATTTAATCATTGGCACCTCCCAACAAAAGGATTTCACTGGCCACGATCTCGGTCACATAGCGTTTGTTCCCTTCTTTGTCCTCATAGGAGCGGGAGGTCAATTTTCCCTCTACGGCAACCTCTTTGCCCTTGGTCACAAAACCTTCGATGATGTCAGCGAGTTTTCCCCAACCGATCACGGTATGCCATTCGGTGTTGGTGATGCGTTCCCCTTCGGAGTTCTTGTAGTGTTCATTGGTGGCCATAGTAAACCGTGCCACACGTTTGCCTTTGTCAAGGTCTGTAATGGTAGGGGCTTGCCCTACATTTCCGATCAACTGCACTTTGTTTCTCAATGTACTCATGATAAAAAGTTTTAAAGGCCTGCCGTCTTCCTTTATGGATAGATCAGCAAACAGGGTTAAAATTTTCCCCTCTATTTTTTGGTCTTTGTTTCCCAAATTTTAAGGGGCGTTTGTTTGCTTCTTACGTGCGTAGCACAATAAAAGAAGGGGGTTCTGTCAAGGCTTTTGGACTGAAATGGGGAGGCTCCGCGACGTAGTAAAATCCTGGGATTTTCAAGGAAGTGGAACCCCTATTTATGGACAAAACCTGTCTTGGCCTTGACAGGTTCTATGAAGGCCTTAGGAATTCCATCCGACCCATTGGCAAGGGAGCGTACGGGAAGTTAAGCGACTGCAGGCAATGGTGTCCTGATTGGAAGTCCTTGGGCACTGCCCTGTTTTTCGATGCCCCGAAAAACAACCAGGGCTTCTTTTATTAAGGACCCCTTAAAATTTGATGGGCGGACGGACGGATTTACGGCCTTCCCAGGCAAAGCCCCAAGAAGGGTTTGCAAAGGAAGGACGCACAAAAAATCCGTTTGGACGACTTCCGTATTGGCCAAATGCCAACACATCAACTATTGCGATAGTAATGGGTCAATGATCCTAGAACTTGGTTTCTTTTTAGTCTTTCTGGAACAGCTCTCCCTGATTGTTAGGGGAAGGTCCGCTCAACTTTGGCATTGAAGTTTTCATCCTCTCCTTTATAGTTTGTCGCCGTTTCTCATAGATCCAGACCCTTAACCTTTTCAAAAGACCCATCTCATATTCGGAGAGTTGTTGGGGGGCCAGTTCCTCCATGGCCTTAATCTGTCCCGTTTTGAGAAAGGTCGTGGCATACTGGAGCCCACACCATGTGTAGATGTTCACTCATTCACTGGCCATGGGAGATTCGAAGGTCCTGGGCATCATATAGGCCACAACCTCGGTCAAGGAGGCCATGTGTTCCCCACGCATCTGGGTCAACATCCGGGCCATGGTGATATTGTTTAAAAGGTGTTTGGGCACGGCATCCTGCCATTGTGATGGATACACAATGATGGGACTTTGCAATAGGTCCATAAAGTCAAGGACAAAATCGGATTTGGCCTTTTTGAAAGAGCTTCGGTCTTAAGTTTGGAATTGTTGTTTTCGCTGGCTCCAGTCCAAAGCCAAAACCCAGTTGCACTACGTTTTGTTTTTCCATGATTTGCGTTTTAAATTGAACAATAGTGGCAGACCGCCAAACGCAAGGGAAAATTTTGGAGTGGCAAGGAAACGGAAATAGTGACATCAGCAACGGCTTTATGTGTCCCTTGTCCGAGAAAATAGTGCAAGCTTAACTTTAGGGAATATTGATTAGAAAATAATTGCCAGCAAGGCCATTCATTTATAAAAAAGCCATTTCCCATCCTTTTGGAAATATATCTTCATTGGATATGAGAAAGTATATTTATCAGCTCCTCTTCATTAAGGAAACTATTCAAGGAAACTGATAGGACCGTTAAGAATAAGAACAATTTTGACAAATCAAATCCAAACTATTGAAGTTCTTATCAACCTTGCTTTAAAATGGAGTGTGTTTCTTTAATAAAGCATTCTACATTGAAAAATATATTCAAGTTTCGAATTGAATTGGAAGGACCCCCCTAAAATATGGCGTGAATTTTTGGCCCCTGCCAACACGAAACTTTATAGACTCCATCATATCATCCAAGTCGTATAGGGGTGGGAGAACCATCACCATTACAAAATCACAATTTTTAACTACTAGGAAATTCCTGCATTTATCAAAGTTCAAATAACCGATTCCAATGAAAGACAATCGGTTATATTCCAATTAGGCAATATCAGGTGTTGTTTTTTTTCCATACATTTAAGTAGTTCACAGGGCTTAAAAACTATAAAAGATGAAAAACATACTCATAGTGCTCATACTATGGACTGTCTTTGGTTGCAGGCATAAAGAGGTTCAACACGAAAATGCCAAAACAAATGAAAATCCTGGGGAAGTAAATCCTGTGAAAGAACGTTTTGCCAAAATGGAGGCGGAAGCCTTGAAAGAACCATATATTGGAATCTTTTCAGAAGAGGGTGATTCAAACAATTTATTCCAAATTCGTTCAACTGGTGTTTCGACTTTACCGATTCAACAAGCCGCTGAGATATTTTTAAGAAACCTGTCCGCTTCACAAGTAGAACGCACCAAATTTACTGTTGATGACGAGGAATGGAGGAAATGGTGCAACGTGGACAATGGGATTTATGACAGACAGGGCGTTAGCCTAAAAGAATTGACCGACGATCAGAAAAAAAAGGCCTTTGGTTTAATACAGGAATCGTTAAGCGCAAAGGGGCTGCAACTGAGTAAGGACATCATGAAGACCGACCAGACGCTTAAAGAGCTCAATAATGGATCATTGGATTATGATGAAGAATTATATTTCTTGACTATAATGGGAAAACCTTCAAGTACTGAACCTTGGGGATGGCAATTGGATGGACATCATTTAGTCATCAACTACTTTATATTGGGAGACCAAGTGGTAATGTCACCTGTATTTATGGGTGGTGAACCAATAATTACCACTTCAGGTAAGTACAAAGGAAATACCATTTTTCAGGATGAACAGAATATGGGATTGGCACTGATGCAGTCCTTAGAACCAGAATACCAGAAAAAAGCCACCATTACAAAGTTCAAAACTGGCAACAACAATTTGGCTGAAGCCAATAAAGATAATTTAACCCTTAATTATGAAGGTATTCCAGTCTCAAAGTTTTCAGATGAACAAAGGCAAAAACTTTTGGAGTTGATTTATTTGTACATCAGTAATATTCGAGAGGGGCATGATAAGGTAAAAATGAGGGAGGTGCTGGAACATATTGATGATACATGGTTTTCTTGGGTCGGAGACACCTCTGAGAATGCCGTTTTTTACTATCGGATCCATAGTCCGGTGGTATTGATCGAATTTGACCATCAAAGAGTCGTTGGCGTACCCAATGCCGATGATGGGAAGCCATCAAGAGACCACATACATACGGTGGTAAGAACTCCAAACGGAAATGATTATGGAAAAGATTTATTGAGACAACATAAAGAGAGGCACCATCACAACAATTGAGGTCAAAGTTAGTATAAACGATAATCAAATACTTCAATATCCATCCATTTTGGATGTATCGATATTTTACATTGGTATAAAGAAGTTGTGGTCACTATAAGAACGACACATGAAATCAAGACTATTGATTCTTTTTACAATTCTTTTGCCTCATTTCATGTGTTCCCAAGAATTTAAGGGCTACAGTTTGGAAGAGATACAAGCCATCCATGCCGATTTTGACATTCATCAACAATCGAATAAAGGAGGTGATTTCACGCGTTATATAAATTCCCATATGTCCGAGTTTTGGCCACACCAGGTCCTTAGCCGATCAGGCTCCATCAGACCATTGGACTATCATTTAAGGGAGGATGTGAGGAAATTCGTCACCAAAACCATGGAAGGGGAGATACCCTTGGAAGAATATATAAAGAGCCCCTTAGTAGATGGCATGATCATTCTACATAAAGGCAAAATCGTGTTCGAGGAATATCCCCACATGATGGATTATTACAAGCATCATAGTTTTTCAGTGACCAAACCCTATGTTTCTACCATCATTGCCCTATTGGAGATAGAGGGCAAGATAGATGTCCAGAATCCAGTATCAGCATATTTAACAGAACTGAAAGGTACGGATTGGGGTGCGGTTCCCATTATTGATGTATTGGACATGAGTTCCGGAATGGGAATCGATGACAATCTTTTTGCACAACTATTCTTTAACGAGAATGGCTGGATCGGTAATGATAAATCCAAAGGAGGACCATCAGGTCAACTTGCTCCGATGAAAAAGACAGGACCTTCTGGACGGATATATGAATACTTCTCCCTCAACACCGAAGTTCTGGGATGGGTCATTGAGCGGATTACAAACAGGACTGCCGTTGAACTGATTGAAGAAAGGATCTGGCAAAGAATGGGTGCGGAATCGGATGCACTGATGTTTTTACCGAATTCGAACGATAGGATGTACATGGGAGGACTTAGTGCTACCCTAAGGGATCATGCCCGATTTGGACTGTTGTTCACCCCGTCGGGTAGAATTTCCCCTTATGATTTTATACCTGAAGCTTACGTTAGGAAAATACAACAAGGCGGCCGACCTGAAATCATTAAAAATTCGGGCCCGATCGATCTGTTCATTTATGATGATCCTATTACAGCTGAACATTTAGTGGACGGTGAGCCTCCAAGACATTCCACTTATCAATGGGATGTAGTGATGAACGATGGCGATTTTTTCAAAGAGGGAGGTGGCGGACAGGGACTGTACATTTCACCTAGCCGTGATTTGGTCATCGCGTATTTCGGTACCCGTGGTTTTGACCGTGAAGGCCGAATTTTACTCAATAACTTGCATCAAATAGCCCGACAGCTGGCAAAATCGGGATTGTTTGACGAATAACCCGTTCAATATAGGCTATAATTAGGTGCTTATTTTAGGGCTACCTCTCCAAATATTGGTGGATTCTCAGTTTCGTGTGTACTTATATAGTTTCTTGTCAACGCGCACAACTATTGATAACCGAGAGCGTTACCAAAGTTCAAGTAAATGACGAATCAGGAAATTCAAATCTTATAGCAATTTCTGATCAACCGGTTTACCTCGCAAACCATTTCTTGATTTTTATTTGTATTAAATCTAAATAAGATTTGTGTTTATCGCATTATACCCTATTTTTGCCCCTTATTTTAAATAAATCCAAATTAATGAAACTCATTACGCTTGCTACGGCACTACTAATCACCTTTGGCGCATTTTCCCAGTCGAATCTCAACGGAAAAGTGACCGATGAACAAAACCAGCCCCTTATGGGGGCCACAGTCTTCATCCCAGCTTTACAAATTGGAACCACTACAGATCTTGATGGCAACTTTGAACTCACTTCCATTAAAGAGGGTACCTGGGAGGTGACTTTCAGGATGTTGGGCTATCGGACACGTGTGGAGCAAATAACATTTTCACAAGATGGGACCATCCCATTCACGGCGGTATTGACAGAAGACCTGAACAGTCTGGACGAGGTCGTCATATCGGCCAGCAGAAACTCGGAATACCTTTCAGAAATCCCGGCCTCCGTGACCGTGGTGGGCGAGGTCAAACTACAGGAATTCTCAAACTCCACCTCGAACATCAGTGAAATATTGGAGTTTACGGTACCCGGTCTTGCGGTATCCACCGGAACCTTTTCCAATTGGGGACAGACTTTGCGGGGACGTTCACTCTTGGTTATGGTCGACGGGATTCCCCAGTCCACCCCACTTCGGAATGGACAGTTGGGCATAAAATCAATAAGTCCCAATGATATCAGCCGGGTCGAGGTCATCAAAGGGGCCACCTCCATTTTTGGTAATGGGGGCAATGGGGGCTTCATCAACTATATCACCAAAAAGCCGAACGCTGCCGAAAAAATAGAGGGCACCACAAATGTTTGGGGCACTTCCAACCTGGCGGCCACAGATGACGCCCTTGGTTTTGGGCTGTACCAGTCCCTCAAGGGCAATTTGGGCAGATTTAAGTACTATATCAGCGGGAGCTATGAAAAGACCGGAAACAAATATGATGCCGACGGGACTGAGATCTTGCCCACTTATGGTCTGGACAACACGAAGATCTACAGTGCCCTGGCCAAGTTGGAATACCGGATTTCCGATAACCAAAATATCACTTTGGGCGGTAACCTATACAAATCGGCCCAGGACACCCCATTCATACCTGTTCCGGCAGAGTTCGAGGTCTTTAACGAGGAAGGGGACTATACCCTCACGGCCGGGTACGGGGTCGAGGGTTCTGTGGAGGGACAGGAGCCCACGGGATCGACACTTGTGAACGGGCAGCTAAAATATAACTTGACCCAAATTTTCTCGGGGACCACGGATTTTACGGCGGACCTATATTACCAGAACACGGAAAACATCTTTTTTTATTCCGATAAATTTGAAAATGGTGGCCAATCCGTCATCAATGCCGAAAAATATGGCCTGAGGCCCAATTTCAATACGACCTTCCCTGTCAACACCACAATGGACGTCTCCCTGACCTATGGTGTGGACCTGCTCCGTGACAAGACCAATCAGGGTCTTTTGGACGGGAGGCTTTGGGTGCCGAACATCAAAATGTTCAGTTGGGCCCCTTACCTTCAGTCCACTGCCAAGTTCAATGGGACCTGGGTGGTGAAGGCCGGTCTTCGTTTTGATGACATGAACTTGGACATTGAGGACTACAATACGCTTCCCTATTCCCCTCTAGGGGATGGCAACTTCAACCCATCAGTGGCCGTCGAAGGTGGTAAGATAGGTTTTGACAATCTGGCCTTCAATGTGGGTCTCCGTTATATCAAACACCAAGAGTTCATTCCCTATGTGAGCTATTCCCAAGGATTCTCCATTGCCGATCTGGGTTCGGTACTCCGGTCCGCAACGGCAGACAACATCAATGAGATCCAATTGGAACCGGCAGTGACCAAAAATTATGAGTTCGGCTTCCTGTCCAAGTTCCAGAACATCAAATTTGAAGCTGTGGGCTACTACAGTACCTCCAATTTGGGCACTGGCGTTGTATTCGATGAGAACATCAATTCGTTTGTCCCTTCAAAACAACCCCAGGATATCTATGGAGGGGAGGTTGCCCTGGATTATTTTTCCTCGGACAACAAATGGCAACTGGGCACCTCGTACACCTATGTGGAAGGAGTGACCCATAATGGGGGCAATGAAAACAATCTGGTCTACTTGGGAGGTGATGTCATTGCCGCCCCAAAGTGGACGGCCTATATCAATTGGGCACCAACGGACAAATTGGGCACCTCCCTACGAATGACCCATTTGGGGGACAGGGACAGGTTTGACCCCTATCTGGATGCCAACGACAATTACACCTTTAGGCACACCCAATTTCCAGTGGAAGGCTATACCTTGATCAATTGGTCCGCGACCTATCGATTGCAGTCCAATATATCCGTCTCCTTGGCCATCAATAACCTGTTGAACGAATATTACCTGCCCGCAAGGTCGCAATGGGCAGCACCCTTGCGCACCTTTACCGGAGCCGGGGAAGGCATCAATACGAAATTGAGCCTTTTGTACAGGTTCTAATCCACAAGAAAGCGGTGTCGATGTTCCCATTGGCACCGTTCTCAAACAACATCAGGTACCCTTCTGACCACTATGAACAGAACGATTCGGAAAATACATCTTTGGTTGGGCCTCACCTGTGGGCTTATCGCCTCATTTTCCGGTCTCACAGGCTCCTTCTATGTCTGGCAACCGGAACTTTCCGCATTTCTCAATCCCGACCTGCTCCAGGTGGAGGACTTTGGGAATCTGGACGATAGGACCATCATGGAAACCACGGCAAGTTTGGTTGCCATCCATGGGGACAGTATCAATAGCATATATCTCCCCTATCGGGAACAACAGACGATCTCCATTACGTTCAATAATGGAAAGACCAGTTATTACCACCCCGAGACCCATGCCTATCTCGGCAAAAAATCAGCTTCCATCCGCTTTTTTGAAAACCTGTTGGTCCTTCACCGGACCTTGGGCATACCAACATATGGCAAATACATTGTGGGGACCAGTGCCATCATTTTCTTTTTGTTCCTGTTGACCTCTGGTATCTATATCTGGGCAACATCCTATCGCAACAACTTGAAAGAGGGCTTTACCATAAAATGGAAGGGAAAAAGAAAGAAAATCAATTTCGATTTGCACAAGGCCTTTGGGGCCTATTTTTTGGTACCCTTGCTCCTCATGGCCCTCAGTGGTTCCTATTTTACCTATAACTCCTATTACAAATCGGCCCTCGGCCTTTTTGATGGGAAACGCGACAATACGGGCCTGGAAGGCCAACGACCATGGGCACATGGGGATTCTCCACGATTGCAGGATTATCTGTCAAAAACAAATGAAGCCTACGCCTTACGGGCCATCCACTTTCCCAAGAATGGAACGGACCATTATAGGCTTCGATATATCAGGGAACGGTTCATAACCTCAGGGCTTCGAAGGACCAAAGAAGTGGAACTCGATGCCAATGGTCATATTACGGTGGTGAGTGATTTTAGGACGGACCCCAACAGCAACCGAATGGCAACGCAGTTCTACCCTATCCATATCGGTGAAATGGCCGGTACCATCGGCAGGATATTGGTCTTCGTCTCAGGTCAGGTCCCTTTGCTGTTGTTCTTGACGGGACTCAACATATACCGGAACAAAAAAAGAAGGAAAACCGGAAAAAAGAACAGGATTCAGTCTAAATGACCTATCCTGGTTTTATCTCTTCTGATACCTTGGCGAAATGGAGAATGGCAGTGAGACCCATATCGCCCATGTGTGCCAAACGGATGAAATATCAGCAGGCACAGTTCCCCTGCTGGACCGGGGGACAGTGGACCGAACCATAACTGCAAAAGACACAACAGTCCCCGGCCTTGGGGCTCAGGAGCATGCCACAACCTTCACAATTATAAAAGAACTGGCAGGCATTGGTCGGCATTTCCTCTTCCTTTTGGTGGGCACATTCGGGACAGGTGATCTTGGAGCGCAGCAGGACTTTCATTCTTGTCCCTTCTCTTTATCGATTACCCTATAGCCAGCTGACATTATGGCCTTTTCAATTTGGGGCAAATCGGTCATTGACCCATCAAATTCGACCCAAGCACTACCGTTTTGATAGGAAGCCGTCGATTTGACCACCCCGGGAAGTTTGTCCACCTCATGTTCGATATGTGCCTCACAGCCCGTACAGGTCATTCCCTCAATCGGTATTGACACGGTCTTGAGATGAATATTCCCACTGCTTGTCACTTGCTTTTCCGCTTTTGGATAGAACAGGTGCACATAGTTGGGAAAGAGCAACATCGTACCTACAAAAACGGTGACGATGCCCAAAAAGAGCTTGCTCTGGACAAACTTTGTTTTTTGCTCCGTTTCACATTGGCATTGGGTCTCTTTTCCCCGTCTTAGTTTTTGGAACCAGGCAAGACCAAGGACCAATACGGTGGTACCGATCAAAAAGGGTCGTATGGGTTCGAGCCATGTAATCGTCGTGGACAGCCCACTAGTTCCGGCAACGATTGCCAGAACGGGAAGGATACAGCATAGTGAGCTCAAGATAGCAGCCCCTAGGGCCATAACTATATGTTTCATATCATTGGTTCATTTAAATCTTACCGTGTCAAATGTTAGGTGTTCGCAAGAAAAGGATTTGGTTGCCCGCACCCTTTTTAATTTACTTTTTACAACAGGCCGGCAGGGCCATCGCAGTTTCATCCTTTTCAAAGGGACATTGTGGCGTATCGGCCAAGGGACATCCCAGTTTGGGGCACTCCGGGGTGCCCTGCCATGGACATGATGGGGTTCGGTCCTTATCCGGGCCGAATGCAAATGCTGCAATGGCCAACAAGCCCATCGTAGTAAAAATCATGAGTCTTTTTTTCATGGTATCATCTTTTAAGGTTGAACTATGGTCCAAATATCACTCACCGGATAGGGGGGTGTCCAAATTTTTCTTGGATAACTATTTTTTCAAGCGCTCGTCCAATGCTTCGGCCTCCTTTAGTCTTTCCGGCACTTCCTCCAAGGGAATGTCCGGAAAGAGTCTCCTTAACCGTTCGATGGCCACTTCGTTGCCACAGTCCCCGGGGCAACTTTGGTGGGCCGAGGCTATTTTTTCGGCCATGGCCTTACGGTAGGTCCCATCCAACAGTTCCAGTGTGGTTTTGTCAAGTAGCGCCTTCACCGCCTTGAGCTGCAGCAATATATTCTCTGCCTGTCCTTCATCATCGATTTGCCCCAAAATATAACCCAATTGGCCCATGGCCGTCTTGAGGGATATTTTTACTTCTCTTGTCAGGTCCGGCGGTATCATATAGGTTGTGGTATTTTATCCCTGTTCAATAGTCCGAACAAAGGCAAGAGCAAGGTTTCGTTGTCCCTTTGAAGGGAATAGAAAATAGTCTGGGCCTCCCTTTGAGCCTTGATAAAGCCCCGGTCCCTTAGTTTTCTGAGGTGCTGGGACACCGCGGGGACGGTCATGCCCAGAATGTCACTCAGGTCGCAGACACAGAGCCTGCCCTCCCCATGGAGCAGGTACAAGATCTTCAGGCGCACCGGATTGCCCAATAACAGTACGCGGTCGGCAAGTTGGTCCATGGGACCATCCAAGGTTTCAGCGGTCTTCCGGCACCGTTCAATCTGTTCCAGATCCGCTTGCTGTCGGATGCAGGTGTTGTCCTTCATGATATGAAGATACTCTATTATTTTATTTAAGCAAAAGCTTAAATATAGTTTTATGCAATAGTAAATCCCCTATTGAGAATCCGTCCCTAAATTTTTCATAGGGCTCTGCCCTTTCCCGTAATCTCCTATGGCCCAAATTGATGTCGACGTTCCCGGTTTAGGGTCCCTCAATGTTTTCAAGCTCTAAGTAGGGTTTGTTGCATCCCAATTGTTATACTATTGAAACAAATAGTAAACCCTTAAATCTTAATTTTTATGAAGACCTTTTTGAAAAACTTGGGAATTATCTTTGGAACAACGCTGTTGATAGTATCCTGTAGTGACGACAATGAAAATGACAATGTAGAGAAGGAATCTTATCAAACAACGCTTAAAATGACGGATGCCCCTATAGACAATGCGAATGTGGAAGCGGTGTTCATTACCGTCTCCGATGTAAAGGTGGATGGAAACTCCGTTGAGGGGTTCTCCAAGACCACTTTTGACCTTTCCGCCTTGGTCAATGGGCAAACCAAGACCTTGGGCAATCTCCAAATGGAAGCAGGAACTTATTCCAACATCGAATTGGTCCTGGACTATACCAATGACATGGATGGCAACAGTCCTGGATGTTATGTCGAAATGGCGGATGGTACCAAGGACAAGATAGAGGCTTCCTCCAGTACCGTGAACATCACGGATTCCTTTGAGGTATTTGCCACCAATACCAATGAGATCATCATTGATTTTGACCTGCGAAAGACCATAAAGGAAGAACAGGGAACCTTGGAATCAGACTTTGATTTCGTATCTCTCTCAGAGTTTTCCGCAGGTATTCGGACCGTAAACAAGGAAACTACCGGGGAGATTTCCGGTACGGTCAACGATTCCCAAAATACGTCCGATAAAATTGTGGTCTACGCCTATGAAAAAGGCACGTACAATGCCGAGGTGGAGACCCAAGGCCAAGGAGAGAGCAATATCAGGTTCGCCAATGCCGTTACCAGTGCTGAGGTGGGTGGCATCAACAACTCCTATAGCCTTAATTTTTTGGCCGAAGGGGAATATGAACTCATCTTTGCTTCCTATACCCAAGATGGTACTGAATTTTATTTCAACTCACAATTGGAAGTGGAGTCCACCACCGGTCTCGACCTTGGGGCCATCAATATCACATCGGCCCTGCAGTTGAGCGCCAATGTCACCGTGATCGGGACCGCTTCGCTATAGACAATCCCATCAATTATAAGGAGAAAAGCCCCAAACGGGGCTTTTTTTATGGTCAAAGTTATTATTTACCACCATTGGCCTGTAAATCTGCCAAACAGGCCGCATCCAATTCCGGAATGGTGCCGCCACTGATCATATTGATGAGTCCCTCACCGGTTTCCGCTGTCCAATACATCAGACAATTCCCTGTGGTACAATGCCTTCCGTGTGGCTCATCCTGATGCGCACTTTGCAATGGTGTACCGGCATTCACCAATCCCAACAAATGCCCGAACTCATGATTCATCACGGTGGTTTCCAGAACAGTAGTACTCGGGGCAAAAGGTTGTCCACTAAATTCCCTGATGGTATCTGCAAAAATGCCAAAGGACGTGTTCCTGTAGGCCACACCCAAAACAGAACCGTTTTCCGTGTTCTCCGAGTATTCCCCATCAAGAAAAAGTCCAAAGACCTTTATAGTGCCATCTTGGTTATAGGCCAGACGGATATCGTCTTCAAGACTTCTGATATCAGCAATTGAATATACATCTTGACCTGGCGATGATATTTCTGTAAGCGTAATGGAAACCCCGTCAGGTTTGTGGAGCCGTTCCTTTAAAAAGATCTCAAAATTGTCCAAAGTTGTCGCACTGGGTTTTAGACCTGCCACATAGAAAATTTCAAGATGCAACCCTGTAAAATTGGTATCATCCAATAAGTCCGCGGCCGAATCCCCAACGGATTTACGGTTTTGCGAAACATCGATCGTTTCAGATTGATCATTGGCATTGGTGCCGGTCCCCTGATCCGTTGAGCAACTTATTAAGAAAATCCCAAAGCAAAGGGATAGAAATTTGAGTCGGGGCAAATTGATATATCTATATTCCATGGTATTCTAACGGGAAAAGTTTCCAGGTTAGTATATACAAAGAAGCTTCCTTTAAGTGCCTTTGGGTTGCTGCAAAGCGAACAAAGCGTTCGATAAAAAAGCTATCATGGACGCTCTTTCGATTTCAAAGGGGACCAACATAAGTTTTTAAACCTTTTATCAAAAGACTGGCTCAACACCAAATTAGTTGTTCAATATTGGGTTTGTGACGGTAATTTCGACAAAGAATTCAGGAGTATAGATAGCCCATGAATAAATCGAAGCTATCAAAAAGAAAAAATTGTCAGGTATCCCATCAAAAACAAAAAAGGCACACCGTATAACCACAAATAACCCACTGTCCCACATTTATTTGTGGCAACATAAAAAGTTGGTTCAATATTTTCATTTTTCTGATGCCCAAGATCGGTTCCATCCAATCACTTCCTACTTATCGGTATTTTGATTTTGACAGTAGTTCCCTTGTTCTCTTCCGATTGAATATTTAACTTCCCTTTGATGCTTTCCACCATTTCAATGACAAGTTGAAGTCCAAGTCCATATCCCTTTTCATCATTGGTACCCCTCTCACTTCCAACACCGATCTCCCTCAAACGATGTAACTTTTCCTTAGGGATTCCTCTTCCATTGTCCTTCACTTCTATTAGCAGAGATACATTATCTTCTTCATCAATTATATCAAGGTTTACGGCTATTTTTCCTTTTGGTCCGGTAAACTTGATGGCATTGGCGATAATGTTCCCTGCAATGGGAAGAAGTTTTCTTCTTGGGAAACTATACTGGTTTTTTGCTTGGTTGAAAACCACTCCAAAACTAATCCGTTTGTTTAAGGCAGGTATGGCGTAAAGGTCTTCCAGATGTTCTTTGAATTCCGAGAGTATAAAATAATTTTCTTTAAGCTGCTCTTTACGTCTTTCCAAGATATCATCGGTCAAGTCCAGTAGTTTGGAAGCTGCGCCTTTTATCATTTCCAAGTAGAGACCGAACTCACTCTGTTCGAGCGTTTCATTTTCGGCAGTTTCAGCAAGTCCAAGGATACCCCCTATCGGACCCCTAACGTCATGGGCCATTTGGTTGCGTTGGACGATGGCCTTGTCCAACTGATCTTGTAGCGAATCCAAATTTATTTTGGACTCCAGCTTTTTTATGATTTCGTCCGCAACCAACCGTAACAATTTTTTCTTTTCCTCCGAAATGTTCATTTCCTCTTGATCGATAACACAAAGGGCTCCAATGTTTTCGCCTGTCCGTACCTTGAGCGGGATTCCCAGATAATATTTGAACCCATCATTCTTAACATAGGGTTTGTCCTTGAAGCGATTGTCTTGGTCAAGACGGTGTATTTCGATGGAACGTTCAGATTGAATGGTATATTGGCAAATGGAGTCTTCACGATCCATTTCGAACAATTTGTAACAATATGATGATACCGTCCATTGTGAATGGCTATCGATCAAATTGATAAGGGATATGTTGGTGCCTGCAATATGGGCCGCCAATTCGACCAAATTTTGGAACTCCATTTGAAGATCTCCATAATCGAGATCAAACTCGCTTAGCTTTTTGATCCTTGCATATTCAGCATTCATTCGCTTAACCTCTTCCATTGGCTGTCTTTATGGGGTTTGTTTTAAAAAAAAATAATGATCGTAATGTTGCTTGATTTCAATTAAAAGTTGAAATGGACCTCTTCAGAAATCTCTCGATCTCCAATAAAATTGAGCTGGTATTCAACTCCATAGGCAAACTTATACTGCCATCAGCTATCCAAATATGGATTTGATGTCTTCTATTGACAATGGCTTTTTAAAATATCCCTTGACCAGTGCAAGGTCATTTGCTTTTTTGATATCACTTTCGTCGGTGGAAGAAGAAACAATATAAATGGAAATGTTCTCACTTTTGATAGCTTGCATTCCCTTAAGAGCTTCAATAAATTCCCATCCATTCAGCTTGGGCATGTTGATGTCCAGTAAAATTTGGTATAGGGTTTCCTCTGTATAATGTTCGCATAGAAAGTCCAATGCCTCCCTGCCATCCGTACATGATTTAATGGGCAGCTCGGAATCCACTTTCTTTATCAATTTTGTCGAGACCCAGTTAAAGATTGGGTCGTCATCGACCAACAGTCCGAATGTATTCATTTTGTTATCGTTTTAATATCCATCAAACGTGTCTCTGCTACAATTTTTTGAACGATACTATCCAGTTCTTGCCCAGATCGTTTCACCTGTTCCAGTAAAAAGGGCACATCTTCAGAATCATCAGGTTCCAAATCCAAAAGATTGATGACTCCCAAAATTCGGGATAATGGAGCCCGTACCACATGTGACTGTGTCCACGCAATGTCCCTTAACTTTTTGTTCTGGGTCTCTATAGTGGATATATACTCCTGTTTTTCGGTAATATCGCTTGCCAGTACCAATCGTACGGTCCTGCCCCCATATTCAATATCGCTACTGTAAACCTCCACACAAATGGTCTCACCTGACTTTAAAGTATGTAAGAATATCTCAGCATAACTGTCACGACCCCTTTTCTTGCTTTCTTCCAAATTTTTTTCCAGAAGTCCTATCTCACTATTCGGTCTTATATCCCTGATGGTCATCTCCTTGAATTCTTCCAATGTATAGCCATATTTGGTTATTGCCGCCTTGTTTACATTCAAAAAATAAAGCGTTTGTGGATCAAAGATCCACATGGGTTGTGGACTGAAATCAAAAAGATCCTGATAAATCCCCTTGGTTTTGTTCAGCTCCTTGTGGGTCATGGAGGTCTCTATGGCAGTGGAAAGGTTGGTCGTTATGGTCTTAAGGAATGAAACATCATCCTCATCCCAATCTCTTTCACTTTGACAGTCCTCAAAACCAACGAAGCCCCAAAATGTCTTGTCTATGAAGATGGGGAGAGCTAAAATGGATTTGACACCTTGTTCAAGAAGCAACCTTTTGGTCTCTGTATCCTGCATCTCATTGAAAATGGCCACAAATTGCTCTTTTCTTGTCAACGGTTCAACAAAATCCTGGATAACGGGAAACGGGATACCCTGGAGTTTTGGATTATTGATATGTGAATGCGCTTTCTCATTGCTCCATTCCAACCTTTGGTTTGTTTCCCACTCCCTAGTTTTTTCATTAAAGGAATTTTCAAAATAGTATACCCTGTCCGCTTTAACGCATTGCCCAACTTTCGAGAATACTTTTTCAATTACTTTGAACCAATCGCTATAATTGAGCAGTTCCGTGTTCATTTCGGCAATGATGTCCAACTGTTCTGTTTTGCGCCTTATTTTTTCGTCGGCCTTCTTTCTTTGGGTGATGTCCCTAAAAAATACACTGATGCCTTCTTCGGATGGATATGCGTTTACTTCCAACCACAGGCCATAATAGTCTTCAAAAGAGATTGGCTTTTTCGTCTTCAGTACCTTGTTATAGTTTTTATAGGAAGGTAGATCCACAGCATCGGGAAAAACGTCCCAAAGGTTTTTGCCAATAAGTTCTTCTCTTTTGACCCCGATCAAACGTTCAGCAGTCTTGTTCCAATAGGTCACAGTGAAGTCGTCTTTCATGGCGAAAAAGGCATCCCCGATACTCTCCAAGATCATATCCTTTTCCTGATAGGCAGATTCCAGTGCCACCTCTGCCCTTTTTCGTTCATCAATATTTTTGAAATAGACCGAAACCCCTCCATTGGAAGGATAGGTGTTGATTTCATACCATGATTCATTCCCAGGGTAGAGATATTCAAAGCTTTCTGCCCTACCTTTGTTGGCAACCGTCCTGTATATGGTTTCCAGTTTGGTGCCCAGGGCAGGGGAAAACAACTTCCAAAGGTTTTTCCCCAGTACCTCATCACTTTTTTTCCCAAGCAGGTTTTCTGCCTCCTTGTTAAAAAAGGTAAAGTTCCAGTCCCTGTCCACGGCATAAAACGCATCCGAAATACTGCCCAATATTTCTTGAAGCTGCAACTGGGTGGTTTTCATCGCGTGGATGTCTTGGATACTTCCGTATATTTTGGTGCACACACCATTGACTCGTTCACTCTTTCCAATGATCCTCACCCATTTTTCTTTTCCGGAACTGGTCTTTAACAACACTTCTTTGTCATACTCCGTACCATTTTCAATCAGTTCCTCGATCCCCCTTTCCACCACACTCTTGCTTTCGGGGGTGTAGAATTCCAGACCACCGGTCAACGAAGCGTCATAGTGCTCATCCACCTCGATTATATTTCGGACCATAGGTGACCAATACATGGCACCGCTTCCTTGCTCTTCAAGCAAATCCATTTCCCAACTGCCAATTTTCGAGAGTTCCGAGGTTTCTTCCAAGAGATGGGTCAATTTGACCTCATCCGTGATGTCAAAGACCATCGAGTTGAAGAGAATGGTACCATCAGCCAATTTATAGGGTGTTCCATAACCCTCATGCCAACGAATCTTACCGTTAGGCATGACGTAACGCCAGCGACTATGCCATTGGGTAAGTGTTTCAACGGATTTTTGGATATCCTGTATCAAAACTTCATAATCCCCCCCTTTTTTGATTTGGTCCCAAATCAAATGTGAATTTTCTTCACACTCTTGAGGTGTACGATTAAATATTTCAAATGCTTTTTCGCTTACAGAATGCATTTTATCGGAACCATCCGAATAGCGATAATATTGAAAGGTAACTCCGGGAAGATCATTTGAAATGGCCAAGAGCCTGTGTTCAGCTTCTTTCATTTGGGTAATGTCCTGGAAACTTCCATAAAGACGTATACATTTTCCATTGACCGTTTCGGCCTGACCCATGGCCCTGACCCATTTTTCGTTGCCCTTTGCGGAGATAAAGGCGGCTTCATAATCAAAAGCCTCTCCTTTTTCCATGGCCAAACCAATAATGTTTTTGACTCTTTCCCTATGGTCTTCCCTGTAGAAATCAATGGCGCGATTCAACTCTGGAACATAGTTTTCGGGGTCAGTCTCATAGATTTGGTGCACTCCTTCCGACCATGTCAATTTCACGTTGATCAAATCTACTTCCCAACCACCTACTTTTGCCAGCCGTGATGCATCCGAAACCACTTCCTGCAGTTTTTTGGCCTCCGTGATATCCTTGGCGGTTGCGTAGACCATGCCCTCTTGAATGACTATTTTACAATGCCAACTGAGCCAGACAAGATTTCCCGTTTTGGTAACGTAACGATTTTCAATTTCGAAAGTTTCCTTGCCGTCCCTTATCATTTGAGTCAATTTATCCCAAATTTCCCGGTCCTCATCAAGAATGAATTTATGGAAGGAATTGCCCACAATCTCAGCTTCATCATATCCCAATAGGTCGCACCCGGCCTTGTTTATTCTGAGGAAATTCCCCTTGAAATCCAATAAGCAAATAAGGTCTGGCAGGGTCTCGAACAGGTATGACAAGTCCTCCTCCAATTGTTTGCGGTTTATCTCCGAACCCAAAAAGTCCTCTAATTTGGAAAGAACGGGATAATGCGTCTTGAACTGTGGTGTATTTTCTTGGGTGCCAACAGCTAAGATTCCAACAATCATTTCCTGGTGCATTAAGGGAATGCCCAAGACAGAATTTATGCCCGCTTTTTTTGCTGCCTTATTTCTGGTAAAAAGATTGTTTCTCTCAATGTTACCCCAGAGCACCGATTTTTTGGTTTTCCAAACTGTACCTGGAAGCCCATGTCCGAATTCAAATTCCTTCACATCCTTGGAGTGCTGGTAAAATGCTTTGCCGCCCGAATCCTTCCCATACCTCGCAGCCATCCGGAGACTGTTGTTGTGGCTGCTGGGCAACCAAACCTCACAAAAAGTGAAATCCCCATAAACAGTGACCTGTTTACATACCCGTTCAAGAGAGCTTCCAAGACTTACCCTCTCCTTAAAAGTTGCACTGACCTTGGTCAGAAAATCTTTCTCGAGCTGGGCATTGATTTTTGATGACACATCCCTTTGGATGGCAATATAGTGTGAAATTGTCCCTTTGATATCCTTAACTGGTGAAGCTGCGATATTGATCCAGAATGGCGAACCATTTTTCCGGTAATTGGTAATGACGACCTCGCAGGGTTCCCCTCTGGTCAAGGTTTTGTAGAATCGTTCCAATTCAACTCTATCCGTTTTTGGACCTCTCAACATGTCTGGGGTTTTGCCAATAACCTCTTCAGGCCTATACCCTGTCATTTGGGTAAATGCCCTATTAACATACACTATCCTTGGATCTTGTTCCACCAGCGGCCCTGCATCGGTGATCATGACGGCATCATTGGCATGGGTCACCACACTTTCCAATAATTTAAGTTGCTGTTCTTCCTCCCTTTGCTTAGAAACGTCCTGAACGGTACCCTCAAATGAGATGGGTTCCCCTTTATCGTTTCTGTTCAATCTTCCCTGCTCCCGAACCCATCTGATACTTCCATCGGGAAGCAGAATCCGATGTACAAAATCCATTTCTGCCTGCCCTGACAACGCTGCTTCCTGTTCCAGTTCAAAAAACTCCCTGTCATCGGGATGTATGCTCTGATAAAAGGCATCA
Source organism: Flagellimonas sp. MMG031 (assembly GCF_040112705.1). NCBI lineage: Bacteria > Pseudomonadati > Bacteroidota > Flavobacteriia > Flavobacteriales > Flavobacteriaceae > Flagellimonas > Flagellimonas sp. MMG031. The sequence goes on along the minus strand of NZ_CP157804.1, from coordinate 1,042,077 downwards.
AAAGTTACTTCAAAGTCGTCCTTGGTCCTTCCCCAAATGTTATATACCTTGTCCGTCCAATTCAATGAACCCGAATGGATGTCATATTTCCAATACCCCAGTTTGGCTATTTCCGAGGCGGTTTCCAATCTTTTTTCGGATTGCTGTAATGCAACGAAGTGTTGTTCCTTTTGGGTAACTTCCTGGCATACGACCATGATGCATTTTCTGTTATGAAAATTTACCTTGCGCCCTATGATTTCCACCCGAATTGGTTTTCCATTTTTTTTCTTGTGGGTAAAGGTGCCAAACGGGATACTTTCCTTTTCCGGGTCGATATTTTCAGGGCAGGCTCCAATGTCCGGAACCTCATTCTGGGCGGCTAGGTCATGTAAGGATAGGGAAAGAAACGCTTTGCGATTGTATCCATAAAGATTCAACGCCGCCTCGTTTGCATCCAGAATTTCAAAATTCCACATGTCATAGACCCAATTGGCCAAGGGGTTTTGATAAAAGAGATTACCGTAGTCGTTCATCTTTGGGTTGATTGGGGTTACCAGTATTAAAAGGATAATGGTTGGACAAAAAAACTAAACTTCTCTAAAACCATACATTAATCCAATGGAATTGTGTAGGATTTTTCAACTTAACTTAGGTTGAATAAACAACATATATGAACTTAACGATAAATTTTGACTTTTATGTCCCGCTTTATTATTAAATAAAAATTCTTATCCTTATAAGAAGAATGGGATGTACTCTTACAGTGATCCTTTTTGAAACTTCATATCCTATCCATCTTATCCGGTGGATAGGGACGGGTATTGAAGACCACTAAAAATGAAAGATTTAACTGCTTGATTTTTAAGCATTATAAAATCTGAATCCATCATATATTCCTGATTTTACCATCCTCACTTTTTTCATTATTTGAGTGGTAATCTACCGCTTTTTGCATAAGCGAGCACAGTATTTGAAAATGATAAGTTCAAGTTCTCCGTGGAATGTGACGGGAAGGACAGGAGTGCCCCTAATGCTGAGTTAATATTTAACGAGCACCATGATTCAGGAATCCTCAAAACTGTACCTTTGATAGCAGTAAAATGAACCAAACTCCATCAAAACAATTCGCATCCCAAGGGTGTATTTTGCACATAAGTGGGGGCAACACGATCCAAGATCAGGCTTACTCCGTAAATTAAGAATAACAATCAGTCCTTTCATCCCAATCGATATAGAACTATTGAATCAAAACAAAAGGGAACATAGAAAGCTCTCGGAAAAGGCCAATCCTGAGCGACTATACTTTATTGACGCCCTTCGTGCCTGGGCCATTTTGATGATGCTGCAGGGACACTTCGTATCCGCATTATTGACCGAAAGCTATCGGGAAGAAGGAGGTACGGCCTATTCCCTATGGGCTTATCTCAGGGGGGTGACCGCCCCCGTTTTCTTTACCGTAACGGGATTCATCTTCACGTATTTACTCTTCAAAAAATATGATATGGGATGGTCAAATCCTCGCGTCAAGAAGGGAATCAAAAGGGGGAGCCTACTCATTCTCATCGGTTATGTATTGCAGATCCGGTTCGGACGATTGTTGGAAGGCTCGATCAATACCAGTTTTGATATTGTCCATGTGCTCCAATGTTTGGGTCTATCGATGATCTTTATTGTTGTACTTTATTTGCCATTCCATAAGTCAGGCAAATACCTGTTCCAATTCTTGTTGGGCTCCATTACCATTTTGCTCTTTCTGTCCAATGGACTTATGGATCAATGGGATTATGGATTCCTGCCCGGCTGGCTATCCAATTATATAACAACAGAGAACGGTTCCGTTTTTACTATGGTGCCCTGGTTTGGCTTTGCTACGGCAGGTGCGTGCCTATCTGGATTTTTTCATTCCAATCCAAACAGGCAAGGATTCTACCTCAAAGCATTTTTAATTACCCTTTCTATCGGTATACTATTGATTCTCCAATCCTATGAGTTCATACGGGACCTTGGATTCTTGATCGACACCCCTCTTTTACATAGGGCACTTGACAACAGCTACCTTTTCGCCAGGTTGGGAGTGGTCCTTGTCATCTTTGCCATATTCATTTTATTGAGAAACTTTTTGGCCCATAAGATTATTCTTCAAATTGGGCAAAACACATTGGCCATTTATATCCTCCATGCCATGGTCCTTTACGGTAGTATTACAGGACATGGTCTTAGCAGGTATTACCATCACTCCCTATCCATTTCACATGTTGTCCTTGGAGCCATATTTTTTCTTGCAGGCATTTGTTCTTTGGTCCTAATGACTGAAAGGAAAATAAAGCAACTCTATAACTAAGACCGGTTGGGCCGAGGGTTCACTTCAAGACCTCCAGGCTGCAGTTTATTCAGTTTCTCTTTTGAACGAAGCCAAAATTCCAATGGATAGCGACAATGCAATAAATCCTAAAGAAACCCATTCCGGAAAAGTATATTGGTGTGCCAAGATCAATTTCACCCCAACAAAGCTCAGAATGGCCACCAGACTATATTTGAGGTGGTGGAACCGGTTGATCATATGGGAAAGGAAAAAGTACATCGAGCGAAGGCCCAATATGGCGAATATGTTCGAACTGAACACCAAAAAGGGATCCGAGGTTATTGCCAATATGGCCGGAACACTGTCCAAGGCGAACAGGATATCGGAAAATTCAATGATCACCAAGGCGATGAACAAGGGGGTGGCCGCGGTAATATGGCGCAGTTTGATGAAAAACTTCTGACCCTGCATATGGGAGGTAATGGGCATGATCTTTCTCAAATTCCGATAGATAAATGATTTTTTTGGATTAAAGGCCTTTTGTTTGGATACCAACATCTTTATGGCGGTAAAAATCAAAAAGGCCCCGAAAATATAGGTCATAAAACTGAACTTCTTGATCAGTGCCACCCCGAAGAAGATCATCAGTGCCCGGAACACAATGGCCCCCAAAATACCCCAGAAAAGCACACGATGCTGGTATTTCTGGGGAATATGGAACGAACCGAAGATCACTGCAATGATAAAGATGTTGTCAACGCTCAAGGATAGCTCGATCAGATAGCCGGTAATGTATTTTATACTGGCGTCCAGGGGTGCCAGGGAATCGATATTGTCAACTTTCCCTGTTCCATACAATCAGTAAACAATACCTGAGAACAAGAAGGACATAGCCACCCAAATTCCGGTCCATATGGATGCTTCCCGCACACTGATGATATGGGCCTTCCTGTTGAAGACACCAAGGTCCAATGCCAAGAAAAAAAAGATACCCAAAAGGAAAAAGCCCCAGACCATCATAAGTTTTAAGAATCAAAAGTAAACATTGGTAACCGTCAGTCTACAAAAAACCATTAAATAAAAATGTCCCATGGATAAATCCATATAAAATCTTTATATTCTTCTGGGTAACTTTACCCAAAAAAGGTTTGGATTTCCTCAGAACACGGAATTACAGTAAAAGGAAACAGTACACGATAAGCATCCTGCTCATAGTAGCCACTTCGTTCGTCTGTTTCTTTCTGGTAAATTTTATCGGTTATGGTGCCGTTGCCCTCATCCTGTTGATGGCGGTCTCCCTCAATGCCATCCTCTTCGATATTTTTCCTGTAATGGTATCCGCTCTGTTAAGTGCCCTGATTTGGAACTTCTTCTTTATTCCCCCTACAATGACCTTCCACATCGAGACCCCCGAGGATGGCCTTATGTTCTTGATGTACTTTGTCATTGCATCCATCAATGCAGTACTTACCTTTAAGTTCAGGGAGTTCGAAAAGAAACAACGGGATGAGGAGGAAAGGGCCAAGTCCATAGTCCTATACAATACCCTGTTGAATTCGCTCTCCCATGAACTCAAGACCCCTATAGCCACCATAATCGGTGCCGTGGATACCATTAAGGACAAAAACTCCAAACTCTCCGATGGAAACAGAAATGAACTGTATTCAGAAATCGAAATTGCAGGTCTCAGGCTCAATCGACAGGTCGAAAATCTTTTAAGCATGAGCAGGCTTGAAGCAGGGTTCATCCAGCCGAAAAAAGATTGGTGCGATATCAACGAAATTATTTTTTCCATGATCCGAAGGAACCAACAGGATGCTTCGAATCACAAGGTTGTTTTCGAAGCCAAGGAGCACCTTCCCCTTTTTAGGCTGGATGGTGGACTCTTGGAACAGACCTTGCACAATATCATCCACAATGCCATTCAGCATACCCCAACAAACTCCATTATAACCATTGATGCCGATCAAATCCATGAAGGCTGTGTCATATGGGTCTCGGACAACGGGAAAGGTTTCCCGGAAAACGAAATTAAATCCGTTTTCCGTAAATTTTACCGCATTCACAACACGACAGGGGGTACCGGTCTTGGACTTTCAATAGTGAAGGGTTTTACCGAAGCCATGAATGGAAAAGTGACCTTGGAGAACAGGGAGGGAGGTGGTTCCTTGTTCACCGTAACCATTCCAGCAGAAACATTGCCCATAAACAACGATGAAAATGGATAAGGCACAACTATTGATCATTGACGATGAGCCCCAAATTAGAAAACTGCTCCAAATCAATTTGGAGAGCAATGAATACAGGGTCATACAGGCTGCAAATGCCAAAGAGGGTACTGCCCTTGCAGCAAGCCATTTGCCTGATGCCATCCTTCTGGACATAGGGTTGCCGGATAAAAGCGGCCATGACCTCTTGGTGGAACTCAGGGACTGGTACCATAAGCCCATTATCATTTTGTCGGTTCAGGACAACGAACCCGATATTGTCAAAGCGCTGGACAACGGCGCTTCGGATTATCTTACCAAACCCTTTCGGAGCGGCGAACTCTTGGCCCGTATCCGATCGGCAATGCGGAGAGATCAGGGCATTGAGCTTAAAACCGTCATTTCGTTTGGAAATCTTGAAATTGACCTTGTGGCCCGAACGGTCAAAAAGGAAGGGGTGTTGATCAAACTGACACAGACCGAGTACAACCTTTTGGCGCTATTCGCAATCAATGAGGGAAAGGTACTCACACACCAGTACATACTTAATGAGGTCTGGGGATATGGCCACAAGAACGAGACACAATATTTAAGGGTATTTGTGGGCACCCTGAGAAAAAAAATCGAGGAACGGCCCAACCATCCCGAACACATCGTAACCGAAAGCGGGGTAGGTTATCGGTTTCAATGACCTTTTTAAAATCTTTATCCCCTAGCCCCTTTTCTTGATTTTTTAAATATTCCATTCCCCTGATCTTTGTGCCAATCAAAAAGAGCTATAAAGTGGGATGGGACTTTTTCTATGATGAAGGTGCAGGCGGCCCATATGATTCTTTGGACGACTGGTGCCGGGATATACACCATCTTGTGCTTCCATTGATCATCATGGTGGATATGGGCATGAGCATTTACTTCATTGTTGAACTTTTCCTCATCTAGACCACCCCTATGGAAAATAAAGCCCGAATCAATAAGGAAGCAGCGAATTTGATAGTCAGTCTATGCTTATGCATCCATAAGTTGAAAAATCCAAACTTGGATGAAAAGGGGCCCTATGCCCTTCTTATCAAATGGACCCATAGGGATTTAAAGGATAGATTGGATGCTGTACTGGGGGGCTTGAGTGTAAGGGTCATGGTAAGGGAAGCGGGAAAGACCAAGGATTATGTCAAGAATCTTCTGGTGATTTATGGACTGTTGCCTGAAGGGTTGGGACATAAAAATGAAATCATCGGGATTCTGCACGAAATCTTGGACGTAGTGACCGAACTGGAACAGGGATTGGGTCATGATTTTTAAATCAATGTATGAAAGGAATATTAAAAAAATACAGAAAGTTTCAATTGACTCTTTCACCCCAACAGAACCTATTGTACGGCTTTTTGACCTATACCCTTTTAGGATGGTCATTACTTTGCCTCCCCATAGCCCATAAACTGGACATTCCCGCCCTGGACAGCCTGTTCATTGCCACCTCTGCCATTTCCACAACGGGCTTGGTCACAGTTAGCGTGTTCGATAGCTATTCCTGGTTCGGACAATTCATTGTAATGCTCCTTTTCCAAATCGGGGGGATCGGTTATATGACCTTTACGACCTTTATTGTCCTTTCCAAGAAAAGTGACCTCACCCATTGGCACCAACGCATACTGAACGCCGAGTTTACCATGCCCAAAGGGTTTCAGGTCAAGGATTTTCTGAAATCGGTCATCCTATTTACCGTTGTCATCGAGATCATTGGGGCCCTATGCCTCTATATTGCCTTTACCAAGGCTGGGGTGGAGCACAACTTTGCCCTATGGAGCAGTATCTATCATAGCGTTTCGGCTTTTTGCACAGCAGGTTTCAGTCTCTATAACGACAGCTTTGAACAGTTTGCGGGCAATCCGTCCATCAACATAATACTTTCCATTTTGGCCATCTGTGGTTCCTTGGGGTTTATCGTGGTCACCGACTTTTGGAACCGACTATCCGGAAAATCGAGAAAGATCACCTTCACCACCAAAATCATTTTAGGGTCCATGGCCCTACTATTGGTATTTGGAACAATTATGCTCTATTTTTTTGAACCGGCCATTGAGGGACAGGGCGGACAGCGTTGGATGGCCTCCTTTTTCCAGACCATGACCGCACTGACCACGGTAGGGTTCAACACGGTCCCGTTGGGTAGTTTTGCCACTGGGAGCCTATTGGTCATTATTTTCCTCATGTACATAGGGGCTTCTCCTTCCGGGACCGGTGGTGGGATGAAGACCACAACGGTCACTGCCTTGATCGCCATTATGTGGAACCGGATCAGGAACAATAGGCATGTTACATTTTTGGGAAGGACCATTCCATTGGAAAGGCTCTATGTGGCCACCTCCGTTTTCATGCTGTATGCATCTGTTATATTTTTGGCAACTTTTCTATTATCCCTCTCTGAAAAAATCCCCTTGGAACAGATCCTTTTCGAGACCACCTCGGCCATTGGCACTGTAGGTCTCAGTACAGGCATTACAGGAAGTTTAAAGCCTTTAGGAAAAATGGTCCTTATTACGACCATGTTCGTGGGCAGGTTGGGATTGCTTACTTTTGGCCTGGCCATCTTGGCAAAGAGGAATACGTTGAGTACAAAGAAAAAAAGTGAAGACTTGGCTTTATAGGCACCTATGGGCCGCACCTCCTTAAAGGCCAGTTTTATGGGGCATCCATCCATAATTTTTGATAGCACATTGAACAATGGCATCAGCCGGTACGCCCTCAATCTTTATAAAATCTTTATAAACCTATGCCTAACTTTATGCCCTCAAACCTAAGTATGGTTTTCTATGTCGCTTTTCAAATGGGGAAAGTCAACACTTTTTAACAGGGACTTTTCCCAAATCCTTTTTAAGCTGGCTTTGTACAGCAGCATTCTGGGGGTTTTTCTGTTCATTGTCGATTTTGGCTATGACAAGCCCCAACGCATACAGATTTGGTTCAACATCTTTTATTTTGTGGTTATCGGCCTGGGTATTTTGGCCACGGTCCTGCGGTATGTGGAGCGTATGAAACAAATCGAACGCTCGGTCATCATTTTTGATGCCCTTACCATTTTGATTACCTTGGGTATACTCTGGGCCCATTTTTTTGGGGAGGAGGGACAAAGCCATTTATCGTTCCTGTACAACGACAATTGGGTCAAGTTCGCCATCATCCTCACGTTTATCCGGGAGTTTTCCGAGCAAGAGATCAACTATAAAAAGACCCTGCTCAATCCCGCGCAATTGTTCATTGCCAGTTTTTTGGGCATCATATTGATCGGAGCGATTTTATTGTCGCTGCCCAATGCCACCCATGACGGCATCTCCTTTTTGTATGCCTTGTTCACCTCTACCAGTGCCGTATGCGTAACAGGTCTTATTGTAGTGGATACAGGAAGTTATTTCACCGTTTTTGGTCAAACCGTCATCCTTTGCCTTATCCAGGCCGGGGGAATCGGGATTTTGACCGTTGCAAGCTATTTCAGCTACTTTTTCAAAGGGGGTGCCTCTTATGAAAACCAGTTGACCTTGAGTGACATGACCGGAAGCAAAAAATTGGGTGAGGTCTTCGGTACATTGAGACGTATTCTTGTCATTACTTTTTCCATAGAACTGGTCGCGGCGCTATTTATCTACTTGAGTTTGGACAATGGTTTGTTCACCTCCTTTTTCCATCGCTTCTTTTTTTCAGTATTCCACGCTGTATCTGCTTTCTGCAATGCAGGGTTCTCCACCTTGCCCAATAGTTTGTACGAAACTGGGTTTCGGTATAATTATATGTTCCAAAGTCTTATAATCGCAGCCTTTGTATTGGGCGGATTGGGGTTTCCCATTGTGGTAAACCTTATAAAGTATCTTAAATATTTTATGGTCAGGAAACTGTTCTATCTTACTGGGGACCAGAAAAAACACAAACCATGGGTACTGAACCTGAACAGCCGCATTACACTCATAACCACCTCTATGTTGACCACTTTGGGAACAACAATGTTCTATTTCAATGAATATAACAACACCTTGGCGGAACACGATGGCGTTGGTAAGGTGATAACGGCCCTTTTCGGTGCGGCCACACCAAGAACGGCAGGCTTTAATTCAGTGGACATGGCTGCACTCGATTTCTCCACTGTCATGATGATTTTCCTTTTGATGTGGGTAGGGGCGTCACCGGCGTCCACGGGAGGGGGCATCAAGACCAATACCTTTGCCATAGCCACCCTGAACTTTTTGAGCTTGGCAAAGGGAAAGGCAAGAATAGAGGTCTTTCGTAGGGAAATCTCCGAAGTCTCGGTGCGACGAGCCTTTGCCGTAATTGCCCTCTCCTTGTTGGTCATCGGCACCGGTATTATCTTGATTTCCGTATTTGACAGTGACAAGAAATTATTGGATATCGCCTTTGAATGTTTTTCAGCATACAGCACCGTTGGTCTGAGTCTGGGAATAACTGCAAAACTGAGTGGCGCCAGTAAACTTGTCATTATCGCGGTGATGTTCATCGGTAGGGTGAGTATGTTGACCCTGTTGATCGCAGTGTTCAAAAAGGTAAAGCAGAAAAATTATAAATATCCTGTTGAGGAACTTACCATAAACTAAAAGAACTGATTATGAAATATATCATTGTGGGACTTGGAAGCTTTGGCGCCTCTCTTTCAGAAAAGTTGACCGAACAGGGGAATGAAGTTATCGGTATCGATACGAACATGAACCGGGTCGACAATTACAAGGAGCGCATCTCTCATACCATTTGTATGGATGCCACCGATGAATTTACGGTGTCCGGTCTGCCTTTGGAGGACACCGACATGGTCATTGTGGCCATTGGGGAGGACAAGGGAGCCAGTGTGATGGCAACGGCCCTTTTCAAGAACTTTCAGGTCAAACGGCTGATCAGTAGATCCATTGATGAACTTCATGAAAAGGTTTTGCACGCTATAGGGGTAGATGAAATAGTGCATCCAGAGGAGGAATCCGCCGAACGATGGGCCAAAAAATTATGCCTCAAAGGAGTGGTCGACTCCTTTGAGTTGAACGATGATTACAGTATCGTCGAGGTCAAGGTCCCTGCCAAGCTACATGGCAAGACCATAAGGGAAAGCAATATCAGGGAAGCTTACAATCTATTGGTGTTGACTACAATAGCCAACACCGAAGAAAGAACAGTTGTGGGAAAAACCAGGAATGTCACTAAGGTAAAAGGGGTTGCCAACCCTGACAGCATGTTGAACAACGATGATATTATCGTAGTATATGGTTCGAACAAGGACATCAAAAAATTTTTAAAGGATGATTGATTCTAGACATTTTTTCATTTTGGGACTGTTAATGGTAATGTTCACAGTAGCCTCATGTAGGGATAGGGGTTACGAGCAAAAGCTATTGGAGCGACAACGAATCGAAGATTCATTGGCCAATTCTATCGAGGGCAAAACCTCAAACATTCCGAAGGATCATTTTGAGACCATTGTTTTTGAAGGCTGTGAATATTTGGTTTATAAGGAGGAGCCTGATTCCAATTCGGCATTCGGGTTTATGGCACATAAAGGGAATTGTAACAATCCCATACATGTTTCAAATCCCGATTAGGCCCTAATCATGGAGTTTAATGGGTATGGCACCATAATAATCCGTTATGCTTTTGACCATGGAACTGCGATTCGCTATAAACATTTAAAATAGGATGTCCATTGTCATTTTAGTTCAAATCTTAACTACGCTTGTTTTGTCTGGAAGGGCTAACAGAGATTGAAGAATTATTTGTATAGTCGATATTCATAAGAAAACGGATACCATTAAGTAAAAGAAAAAGCAACAATAATTGTGATATTAATGACTAGTTTGATTTCTTTTGGGATATGTTTTTTTCAACATGTAGATTGCTCAGAAAAAGATATCATTTTGGATGTATATAGGGAGTATCACATATTTACCCTCGGGCCGGAAAATAGAGGTGGTGAAGATCAACTACGACTTTTTTCGGGGAAGAAACAAAGAGATGCATGATTACGATTCATTTGATTTTATTACACTTAATTTATAATTTTAAAATATTTTTGATTAAAATCCGTTACGGATAAAATTCCTTGGGTCTTGGAATTTCAATTTAGTAAACCAACCATATCCACATAGGCAACATGCTTCAGAAATTAATTCTTTACCAGTGACGTTTGGTTATCCAACCGTTTCAGTTATCCCAAACTTTTTAAACCAACCTCAAAGGAATGTCCCCCATCCTAGATGCTTCCAGTTTATCGGAAGACCATATTTTTGATTTTTGTCCACATCCCATGTGGATTTACGATTTAGAGACACTTCGTTTTCTAAAGGTTAACAATGCGGCCCTGCAACAGTATGGCTTTACCAAAGGCCGTTTCCTTCATATGACCCTTAAGGCGATAAGACCTAAAAAGGATATCGCCAAATTGGAAATGGCCATCGAGAACACCAAAAAGAGAAAGGACACCTACAAAGAGGGCTTTTTTCGCCATAAGAAAAAGGACGGTACGGTCTTCCCCGTATTTCTGAAGAGCAACCTCATCCAATACAAAGGTAGACCTGCTGAACTTGTCATAGCCATGGATATTTCCGATACCATGGAGTACGAAAAAAGGTTACTTTCCCAAAACCGACTTTTCCAGGCCATTTCGGATATGAACAACAATTTGATTCGAAATCCGGATTGGTTGAAAGCATTGGATGTTTGTTTTACGTTACTATTGGAGACCTTGAAAATCCATCGGGTCTATTTCTTTCAGAGCGATTCGAAACTTGATAGGATCACGTTAATGAAAATTAAGACCGACCGAGATCCTAAATCCGATCTCGATGGATACCCTGCCTTGCCCTTTCCGCTTCTACAGCACCTAATTGGGCGTTTGAGGAAGGGAAGGGTCTTTTCGATGAACCGATCGAAGGTCTCGGAACCTAATCTTGCGGAAACTTTGGAGACAGAATGCCTAAAGTCATTATTGGCTCTTCCAGTTTTTTCATCTGGCACTTTCAGGGGTTTTATCGGCTTGGAGGACCATGAGACAGAAAGGAAATGGACGAAAGAAGAAGTACAATTGTTGAACACCCTAACCACCAATCTATCCCATTTGATCAATCAATCGGATGTCTTGGACCAAGTAAAGAACAGCGAAAGCAGGTTCAAAAATTTGGTGCTGAACGGGACCGATCTGATCTCTATCGTGGATACGGACGGAATCTACCTTTATGCTTCCCCATCCTTTGACAACCAATTGGGGTACTCAACCCATGATTTGATGGAGACTTGTTTTTTTGATCGATTGTCCAAAGACGATATACCACGGTTAAGGAAGGCCCTCGAAATGGTACAAGAGGTCGAACATGTTGAGATCGAACCATTCCGATTCAAACATTCCAATGGAACCTGGAAGTGGATTGAATCCATTTGGAGCAACTATTTGGCCACGCCCCACATTCAGGGGATTGTCATGAATTCCAGAGATATTACCGAAAGGATGAGGTCCAAATTGAAAAAAGAGCTTTGGCTGGACCTCGTTAAAGCTTTTGGAAAAAAGGGAAGCCTTCGGGACGGCCTTGATACCATCATGGAAAAATTGGTCGAAGTGTGCGAAATACAAGCTGCTGAGGTGTGGTTAAAATCAAGGGACGGGGCCAAATTTAACCTGCTAGGCCAAGCCAGCGGTGGGAAGAGTGGCGAACTTTTTTTGAAGCAACCCATGCCTGTGGATTATTTTTCAATGGAGAAGGGAATACAAGGCAAAATCGAACAAGCGAATGCATTGATGATTTGGGATGACTTTGACAAGAACCCTGAATTTGTTCGATCAAATTTCGCCAAAAAGGTTGGGATCAGAACCTGCATTGGCCTACCCATACTTTCGGGCCAGGAATCCATTGGATGTCTCCTTTTATTTGCAAAGCAACCAAAAGAGGACTTGAATGATATCTTATATCTTGTTGAGGGAATTGGCCATCAGATAGGGGGACCCATCAAACAAAAAATGGTCCAGGCGGAATATTTGGAGTTTTTTGAGCTCTCACCGGATCCCTTTTGCATCATTGGTTTTGATGGGAGAATAAAACAGGCCAATAAAGCCTTCCTAAGGCAATAGGCAAAAATCGAACACAAATTGTGGGAATGGCATTTGAAGCCTTTATCCATGCATCCGATCAGGAAAAATTGGACCAAGTGTTGCCCAATCGACGTGGTTCGGGAAGAACTGATGGTATTGAAATGCGTATGTTGACCAAAAGCAATACGGAAAAATGGTTCATATGGTCAAGTACTGCCAATATGGACCATGAACTTGTATTGGCGGTCGCCAAGGATATCACTGACCAAAAGGAACTAGAGCATTCTTTAAGGATGTCAAACACCAGACTCAACCGGGCACATCGGATAGCTAAAATTGGATATTGGTATAGAAATTTCGATTCGGACCTTAGTGAGTGGAGCCCGGAAACCTATGGGATTTTTGGATATACCCCTGAAAATTTCCATCCGACCATGGAAAATGTCACCAAAGCCTTTCATCCAGAAGACCGATACCTTATCGAGGAAAGTCCCAACATCCATTTGGAACCAGGGGTCATTACGAAATTTGAACATAGGATCATCACCGGGGACGGGGCCGTTAAATGGGTGCACCAAGAAATCCAAATGGTCGTCGACGAATCCTCAGGGGAACCAATGCATATTGAAGGAACGGTCCGGGATATTACCCAAGAGAAGGAGTATGAGTTGCAATTAAGGATAAGTAGGGAACGGTTCCTTTTGGCCATGTCGGCCAGTAAGCAGGTCATTTGGGAACTTGACCATCGATCCAAAACCTTATTATATTGCCAAGTTTTGGACCGAGTGGAGGAACGAATAACCAAACAGCCCTTTGAAATTGAAAATGATTGGTTCAAAAGAATCCATCCAAAAGACAGGGAACATGTCTGGAATACCCTTGAAAACCATTTGTACGAGTCTGAAAAGAAGGATTGGGCCATCGAGTATCGGACCATATCCGAAAACGGCTCCATGGGATATGTACTAGATAGCTTTTATGTCCAGAGGGATGGCCGCAACAACCCTATTAAAACCATTGGTTCAGCAATGGATGTAACAGAGGCAAGGGAACAAATGGAAAAAATTAAGGGCCAAAACAAAATGCTTACGGAAATTGCCTGGCTGCAGTCGCATGCCATCCGTTCGCCCCTGACCAGGATTATGTCCCTTCTGATCCATCATAGAAGCTATGGAGAAGAAGTTTTCTCAACAAAGGACCTGTTGGATATCATTTCAACCTCCATTGATGAAATTGACCGTGAACTACATAAAGTAATAGAGATAACCAATAAAAATTTTCAAAATGGCCAAAGAAATATTATTGATCGATGACGATGCCATCACCAATTTTTTAAATCAAAATTTGATCGAACAGAAAATAAAGGGCATTCCCATTTCCATATTCTATAACGGTTTGGAAGGCCTTAAATATATCAAGAACAATCCAGACAAACACTATATCGTTTTTTTGGACATCAATATGCCCGTGATGAACGGCTGGGAGTTTATTGAAGCAGTGGACTCCCTAACGGTTGAAACAAACGTGGAGATTCATGTTTTGACGTCTTCCATAAACCCTGGGGATAGGGAAAGGGCCAATGGTTTGCCAAATGTTGATTCGTTCATTGAAAAACCGTTGGATGAACTTGCGATGGAGTCATTTATGGTGGCGAAGCTAAAAAAGCCACTTTGATTTCAGTATAAGGCCGTTCACGGATATATCCATACCCAGTGCTTTATGCAGTTTCCCTGCAAATACGGTATATGCGGTTTGCCTTATCTGTAGAGAAGTAACACCACAACACGGCATTTGGTTATTGCGCCTTTTTCATTTTCAATGAATAGCAAATGACACAAAAGATTGGCGTTTTGAATAAATAGCTTCGGTTTTATGTTTTAGGCATTATTTTCTGGAACCTTTAAATGTATTTTAGAGGTAAATTCATATTTCTGGATCATAATTTTACTTTGTCTAGGTGATTGACTTTAAAAATTGAGACCTTATTAACAACAATTAAATTGAATAGTTCCGTATTGTTTTTAACGAAATATTTTTCTTCTTCAACACTACCACAAATCGGCTCCTTGTACGGAAAGGTTATACAATTCTCAAAAAAGTATAGAATTGCTTTTTGTGAATCCCTTATGTTTCGCACGAAAGAGGAAATATCAAAACCAAGGACTTCGCTTTAAGCCATTGTAATAATTTAAGCATATAATCGGATAATATCCGATTATATGCTTGTTTTTTCGCATTAAATTGTTACATTTAAATACTTTAATCGGATATTTTCCGATTATCATATGCAAAAACAGCAATATGGATTTTAGAGCATTAGTAAAGGAATATGCCGAAGGCCCAATATCAAGGCACCTGATTCTGGCACTACTACATGAGTACCAAAGTCCGAACGATAAAATCAGTGAATTGATCAAAAACCAGGAGCTTATCTCCATTCGGAGAGGTCTTTATGTCATAGGCCCAAAAATAGACCTGCCGTCCCCCGAGCCTTTCTTGATCGCCAATCATCTCAGGGGGCCAAGTTATGTATCATTGGAATCCGCTCTGTCCTATTGGAACATGATTCCGGAGCGCTCCTATGAAATAAGTTCCGTGACCCTAAAAACTTCCAAAACCTATAAAACCCCTGTTGGGCGGTTCAGTTACCGACACTTAAAAACTCCCTATTATTCCTATGGCCTAAAAAATGTGGCATACTCCAGTAAACAAACAATCATCATTGCTTCTCCCGAGAAAGCCATATGCGACAAAATTGCCCTGACAGCAGGTATCAATCTTAGAAGTATCGGTCAAACCAGGGCATTGTTATTGGAAGATTTCCGAATGGACATCGAAGTACTGCGTACATTGGATACAAAGACCATGGAAACTTGGATAGAAAATGCACCAAAAAAAAAAAGTTTAAAAATCCTCATCCAAACCCTAGTTGCATTATGATCAAAGAATGGATTGCTGAATATGACCCAAAAAATGAAGAAGAGATACTGTCCGCATTGCGTGAAATCATGCAGGAAATTACCCTCGCAGGTCTTTCAAGAACCGATTTTTACGAGAAGGCTGCTTTTTATGGGGGTACCGCACTGCGCATCTTTTATGGCCTTGATCGATTTTCAGAGGATTTGGATTTCTCCCTACTACAACCTGACCCCAATTTTTCCATTGAGCCCTATTTCAAAGCCATTGTGGATGAATTCAAATCATTGGGGCTCAATGTCAGCATAAAGGAAAAACAAAAAGCTGAAAAGTCCTCGATCGACTCCGCTTTCCTGAAAGCTGAAACCATATGGCAAGAAATTGTATTGGAGGACATTATCAAAGAAACCGGGGTCCGTTCAAACAAGACCCTGAAAATTAAAATAGAAGTGGACCGAATGCCCCCTCTAAATTTCAACACCGAAGAAAAACTGCTACTTCGTCCATTTTCCTTTTATGTGAAATGTTTTACCCCACCAAGCCTATTTGCAGGAAAAGTCCACGCCCTACTTTTCAGAAAGTGGAAAGATAGGGTAAAGGGAAGGGACTGGTATGATCTGGAATGGTACATTAAAAAGGGTATTGAATTGGACACAAATCACTTTTTGGCAAGAGCCAAAGATACGGGTGACTGGAAAGAAGACAGCATTTCACCTGAAGATGTCATGGAATTGCTCCATAAAAAAATCGAATCCGTTTCATTTAAAAGTATCAAAGAAGATGTTGTAAGGTTTATTAAAAATGATGATGTTTTAAGTATTTGGAGCCCTGAATATTTCAATGATTTAATAGAGAAAATCAAATTTGGGAATACCTGATATACAAAATATTTAGAGGAATTGTAAAAATTAAAAGGGCACTTTAATGGCTTAAAAAGAATCAAAAAAATTAGTTCCAAAAAAAGATTTCATATGTACATATATACAATACAAAACAGATAATTCAATCCATATTGAAACCAAAACCCTATTTCAGATCAAAATCCATCATTTTTTATGTTAAAAAGGTTAAAATTTGTTAAAAGGTGAGCAATTCGGTGCCTCTCAATAATGACCCTCCAGGAAGCCCTGAAAAATGGGCTATTTTGGCAAAAAGTTCGAGTCCCGTCCAGACCGCAAAAAGCTCCGAGAAATCGGAGCTTTTTTGGTTTTTGCCCCCATCACTTAGCTTTTTCTTTCCCCTATTATTTTGTCGTTATTCACTTTCCTATCAAAAATTAATGGATACCGTTAACCTTCCTCGCTATTGAGCTAAGCTAAACCGAGTCAACACCTTATATTTCATGTAATGAAAATGGATTTGCCCGACGCAAAATGTTTTTGTAGCAGCATTTCCTTGAACTGAAATGAAAAATAGAAATTAACACATACGAAAAAATGGATAAGAAGAATTATATGAACAACCCAGAAGGCCTGAGAAAAATCAGGACCATGATCGACGAACAAAAAACGGTAATGATGGCCAGTGACTTGGACAAAACACCTTTCTCCGTTTGCCCAATGACCATACAACAGATGGATGAAAAGGGTGACCTTTGGTTTTTTGTTTCCAAGAAAAGTGGCCTATTCAAAGACATTGAGAAGGATAACCGTGTTCAACTCTTGTATGCAGATGAAGATGATGACCAGTATATTTCCATATTCGGCAATGCAACACATATCATCGCGAAGCAAAAGAGAGAAGAATTATGGAATTCCCATTTGCTAAATTGGTTCAAGGGAAAGAATGATGAGGATTTGGCTCTGATCAGTGTGAATATGGACAACGCCTATTATTGGGACCATGAAAACGCCAAATTAGTTTCTTTCTTCAAAATTGGAAAAAGTGGTTCCGTAAAGGAGACATCCGAATCGGAAACAAAGGGTTTTGTAAATCTATAAGAGATAAGGTAGGAAAGATTGGACAATACTTTCGTGGAAGGTTTTGTGTATAAGAGAACCCATTTTGTTCATCATCTAAATCAAAGTGATAAAACAAAAGCAAATGACAACTATAACGTTTGCATAGGCGTAAAACGGTGCATGACGAACGTTAGAAAAAACATAAAGCCCAGTATTATTGGGATTTAAGGGCAGCATTGCTTACCTTTGCCCCGATGAACGTCAAGCTCCACGAGAGAAAAAATTGCAGGATTCTAAGTTTTCAATATCTGGTATTTCGAAACCAACCAGATAAATTCATTCCGCCTACCCTATAATTACCTTCCCATTTGGGGAGTAGCTCCGTAACCAAGGAAGTCCGCAAAGCAATATTTCCGGAATTCCTGTTGGCCCTATTTTAACCATTAACTAAAACTTAATCCATCATCGTTCAAAACAAAAGCATGGTAATCAAAACCTACGATGCCTATACTAGACTTTCTACCATGGAAGCTGACCGGTTTGCCAATTTTCTTTTTGATCATCAAGAAGGAAAAAAAGCCACCAAAAAAGCCATTAGAAAGGCTATCCAGTATTCCACCAAAGACATTCCTGGATTGGGAGGGTATGTTTTTGCCATGGAAGAGAAAGATGACATTTTGGGCTTGGCCGTTGTGAACAAAACAGGGATGGGCGATTATATCCCAGAAAATTTCTTGGTTTTCTTTGTGATTCACAGAGACCATCGCAACAACGATATCGAAAAAAAACTATTGGACTATACACTCCAATATTGCAAAGGGGATGTTGCCGTTCACATTACGGGTGAAAACCAGTATCCCAATAAAGAGTTTTTTGAAGACAAGGGGTTCAAAGCAACCCATTTAGAAATGAGATTGAACAGATAAATCAGTATATGTTAAAAATTGAAGTAAAACCAGGCGAAAGTATCGAACGAGCGCTCAAACGCTATAAGCGGAAATACCGTAACACCAAGCGTTTGGACCAAATTCGTGACCGCCAAGAATACACAAAAAAATCAGTAGAACGCCGAAAAACATTGAAAAAGGCACAATACAAGGAACAATTCCTGAACGAACAGGAAGACCAATAACATCAAAAACAAAAAGTATCAACAACAACAAAATGAGACTTTCAAGAATTAAAAGGGAAACCAGATATGAAAAGCGCTACAGCGTTAAAATGGGGGAGCTTACCACCCGTGTCACGTACATAAGAAGGTATATTATGGGGCTTCCCGTCCGCACTTTGCACCGCTATCGTTCCACGTATT
The DNA here is from genome assembly GCF_040112705.1 of Flagellimonas sp. MMG031. Taxonomy (NCBI): domain Bacteria; kingdom Pseudomonadati; phylum Bacteroidota; class Flavobacteriia; order Flavobacteriales; family Flavobacteriaceae; genus Flagellimonas; species Flagellimonas sp. MMG031. Next base: position 1,023,392 of record NZ_CP157804.1, on the reverse strand, counting down.
ATGGAAAGATTAAGGATTGCAAGGATTGCAATGTACTCGCATAACACCATTTTAATTTATTATATAACCCTTTAATAAAAACAATGAAAGTATTGGTTATTGGCGCAGGTAACATGGGACTTACCTATGCCACAGGTATGTCTAAATCCAAACTGTTGAAGAAACGCAACATTATGGTATTGGACAAGTCAAAAGAAAGACTCGAAGAGGTAGGTAAAATTGCCTATTTCGATGCCATTGATAAGATTGAGGACTGTGTACCACAGGCCGACATCATTTTTTTGGCCGTTAAACCCTATCATGCCGAAGAACTCTTCCAACGCATGAAGAAACTGGTGAATCCCGAGCAATTGTTCATTTCGATCATGGCAGGAGTCACCATTAACTATATTCAAGAAGCCTTGGGAATCAAAAAAGTGGTCCGTGCGATGCCCAATTTGCCCGCTCAGGTAGGTAAGGGTCTAACCAGCTACGTGTCCGCAGAGGAAGTTTCCCGTTTGGAGCTTTTTATGGTCGAAGGATTGTTGGACACCACGGGAAAATCGCTTCGGGTAAAAAACGAAAAGTTCATTGATGCCTCTACGGGTATTTCCGGTAGCGGTCCGGCCTACGTATTCTATTTTATGCAGAGCATGATGGAGGCCGCCCTACAAATGGGATTCTCAGAAAACGTTTCCAAGGTTTTGGTGAGCCAAACCTTTACCGGTGCGGTGGAATTGTTCAACCAGAACAACCTAAACCCCGACACCTGGATGGAGATGGTCGCCTCCAAAGGAGGAACCACTAGGGCTGCCTTGGATTCCATGGAAGACAACAATGTAAACGAATTAATCAAAGAAGCCGCCTTCGCAGCATTCGGTAGAGCTGTGGAACTTGGCGAAGAATACTAAACCATGTACAAAGAACTAGTGGTTATCAAAGTAGGTACCAATGTGATGACCAATAAAGATAATAGAATCGTAAGACCCGTGCTCAACAGCTTGGTACAGCAGATTGCCGAGCTATACGAGCGAGACATCATGACCATTTTAGTCTCCTCTGGATCGGTTATCGCCGGTAAAGAGGTGCTGGGAAAAGCCAAAATCAAGGATAAGACCCAACGACGACAGGTATATTCTGCCATTGGTCAACCCAGAATGATGCGGCACTATTACAACATTTTCAACGATTATGGTATGAAGTGTGCCCAAGTACTCCCCACCAAGAGGGATTTTAACCCTGGGGTGCATCGGGATAACATGATCAATTGTTTGGAAGGCCTCCTTTCCGAAGGAGTCATTCCCATAGCCAATGAAGACGATGCCGTATCCGTATCCATGTCCATGTTCTCGGACAATGATGAGCTGGCCACATTGCTGGCCCAGTTGATGAAAGCCGACAAATTGATTCTTATGACGGATATCGACGGTCTCTATGATGGACATCCCGAAAAGGAAGATTCCAAAGTCATAGGAAAAGTTGAGCCTAAAGAGGACTTGGACAAATACATAGAAGAAGGAAACAAGCAAGAAGGTGAAGGCCGTGGCGGTATGGGTTCAAAATTGAACTATGCCCAAAAAGCGGCAGCAGCCAACATACCTTCATACATCGTTAACGGAAAACGCGAAAACGTAATCTTGGATGTAATCGAAGGAAAGAACGTAGGAACAGAAGTTTCAAAATAACAGTAATGAAATTATTAAAAACAGATTTAAAAAATAAAGTATTACAGGACATGGAGCGCATTCTCGATGAAAATCGGGACGAACTGCTCCAAGCCAACAAAAAAGACCTCGACGCCTTTAATCGGGACGACCAAGCCTTGTACGATCGCTTGGTAGTGGACCAAAAGAAGGTAGACCAAATGATTCAGGCGGTAAAAGAGGTACGCCTACAAGATGACCCCGTGAACAAGGAAATTTCCACAAGGGAATTGGACAACGGGCTTAAAATCATCAACAGAACGGCACCCTTTGGTACCATCATGATCATTTATGAGTCCCGTCCCGATGTGACCGTGGAAGCGGCCGTACTAGCCTTTAAGGCAAACAATAAGATTTTGCTCAAAGGAGGTAAGGAAGCCTACCATAGCAACAAGGCTTTGGTCAAGTTTTGGCACCAAGCCCTCACCGAGAATGGCTTGTCCAAGGATTTTATCCAGTTCTTGGAAATGGACAGGACCCAAACTCAGGATTTTTTACGAAATCCAGACCAAGATCTGGACCTTATCGTACCCCGTGGCGGTGAACGCTTGATCGCTTTTGTAAAAGAACACGCCAAGTGCGCCGTACTGATTAGCGGAAGGGGAAACAATTTCCTTTATGTACACAAAGAAGCGGATTGGGAAAAAAGTTTGAAAGTGATCTTGAACGCAAAGACCCACAAGATTTCTGCCTGTAATGCATTGGACAAAATTTTGATGGATACCCAGATCGATGGGTATGAAGATAAGTTGAAAGAACTACAGAAGGTCTTAACTGCCAACAATGTTTCCATAACGGTAGATGATGAAGTCAAAAAAACGTTGACCAACGAAGATACCATAACCGATGAAGCTATCTGGCAAGAGGAATTTTTGGCCATGAAGTGTGTTATCGGTGCCGTGGACAATATTGACAAGGCTATTGCTAAAATCAATAAAAATTCAGGTGGACACTCCGCTTCCATCATGACAGAGAACAATGAAGTGGCCAGAACCTTCATGGAGAATATAGACTGTGCCGCTGTGTACCAGAATGCCTCCACCCGATTCACCGATGGAGGTCAAATGGGCGTTGGGGCAGAACTGGCCATCAGCACCGATAAATTGCACCACAGAGGTCCATTGGGTCTCAAGCAATTGGTCACCAACAAATACTATGTATTTGGGGATGGACAGATTAGGGTGTAAACCCAACCTAAAATGATGTAAAAGGAGGCAAATTGCCTCCTTTTTTTATGGATTGCTCTGAATCAATATTCTCAAAAAGGGAAAAAGCTTGGTCAATCATCATTTTTCATTGTATTTATTGGTCATTTTTTAAGAAAATCTCTAGATTTAGTTCATAAAACAAATAAGTATGGGAAAATTTGAGATTAAAACCGATAAATCCGGAAAGTTCAGGTTCAATTTGAAGGCCGGGAACGGACAGGTAATTTTGAGCAGCCAAGGGTACTCTTCCAAAGCCGCTTGCGAAAACGGAATCGATTCTGTGAAAAAACATGCGCAGGACGATGATAATTTTGAAAGAAACAAGGCAAAGGACGGAAGTCCATACTTTAACCTGAAAGCATCCAACGGTCAGGTTATCGGAAATAGTGAAATGTATTCCAGCGAATCTGCCATGGAAAATGGTATTGCCTCCGTCAAAAAAAATGCTCCTGACGCATCTGTAGAAGAAGTTTCTTAAAAACAAAGTCATACTTTACATCACAAAAAACAGCTCGATCGGGCTGTTTTTTTTGTGCTTATTTTTCATCCGTCAGATCAGAAGGGCCATCCGTCAGATCGGAAGGGGCATTCGTCAATTGGCCACAATTTTTTCAAACTTTCGATTGTATGTTTGTATCGCATTTAAGCGTTAGTGCATATTGATAAGCAAGGTCAATATAACGCATGCACATATAGCAATTCACTTTTGACGACTGATAGTCATAAAAGTGTTTAGTTTAGTTGAGGTTTCCGTTACGCCAAGGAATCGAAAGATTCCTTGGTTGTAATGGTTTTTTTGTTTGTTCCCTATCCACATCATCAGAGTAGGAAAAATCCTGTCCAAATCTGCATCCGTCAGATCAAACCCCCCATCCGTTAATTGGCACCCTTTGCGTATTGCTATTTGTATTCTCTTTGTTCCATTAACAAGGTGAACAACCAATAGCAATACATAAACGATGAGAAATAAAATGATGTTTTCAGGAAAGATATTAGCAGGTCTTTTCTTGATACTAACAATGCAAAAGGCACAATCCCAATCCTACTCGGGATTTTTGGAAGACAACTACAACGGGGTGCATGGAATTCTTTCCAACCCTGCTAACATTGCGGACTCCCGTCTAAAGTTGGACGTGAACCTGGTCGGGGTCAGTGCCTTTTTTGGCAACGATTATTTGGGAGCCAATTTGGGCGATCTATTCCGGGATTTTGAAAATACCTTCGATGAAGCGAGCAAAACCCCAAAAAACAATAACTTCTTGGCCGCCAATTTGGACATCCTCGGACCAGCGACCATGTTGAGCATGTCGCAAAAACACTCCATAGCCGTTTATACCAGAGGACGCATCTTTTTAAATATTGATGATGTCAACGGAAATACCATCGATAAGGAGGGTGGCTTTAACGAGAACGAGGACTTCTTTGTGAACGAGGGTAACATCTCTGGCCAACTGAACCTTTGGACAGAAATAGGTGCCACTTATGCCCGTGTGCTGTCCAACAAAGAAGAACACTTTTTTAAAGGAGGTCTTACCGTTAAGTACCTTTCCGGAATACGCCATAATTACATCAACGGTTCGGACATTAGCTTGGATTATAATGCAGCCCCAAGGCAAATAACCACCACAGGTCAGTTAACACAGGGCAGGGATTTTTCGGAAGGCAGTGATGTATTGGACGACCTTTTGAGTTTTAGTTCCTCATCGGGTTTTGGAGCTGACCTCGGACTGGTTTACGAATGGCGTCCCGACCATGCCAAATACACCCTAATGGATGCCAATGGCAATCCAAAACCCAACAGAGGGGTTAATAAATACAAGCTCAAATTAGGGCTTTCCATTACCGATATAGGCCGTATCAACAACGAAAACGGCGAGGAAGAAACCTATGATTTGAACGCTACCCAAGATGTGGACAATTTCGATGGCCTAGATCTGGATGAAGCATTACAGGAAAACTTTGCCACCATTGGCGCAACAAGGGTATCGGCACCAAGTGCCCTACCAACCGCGCTACATGCCAATGCCGATTGGAATGTGGGTTCAAAATTCTATCTAAATCTCAATACAGATCTCTCGCTTCGTGAGCGAAATCGAATCAACACCGCACATGTCATCAATCAAGTATCACTTACACCAAGATTGGAAACCGCATGGTTGAGTATTTATTCACCTATCAGTCTCATGCAAGGCATAGGTCTTAGATGGGGTGCTGGTCTAAGAATGGGACCTTTCTACCTTGGATCAGGCTCTGTGCTCACCTCCTTCCTGGGTCAAACCAGAACCATCGATGCCTTTGCCGGAGTAAAGGTACCCATCTATCAAGCTAAGTTACGGGATAGGGACAACGATGGCATCTTTAATCAAGAAGATGCATGCCCAGATGTGCCAGGACCAGTGGACAACCAAGGTTGCCCTTGGCCGGATACTGATAAAGACGGTGTTTTGGATAAAGACGATTCATGTGTAGATCAGCCCGGACCTGTAGAGAATAATGGTTGTCCATGGAAGGACACCGACGAGGACGGTATTTTGGACAAAGACGATAGCTGCCCCAATGAAGCAGGGCCAGCAGAAAATCAAGGTTGTCCTTGGAAAGATACCGATAACGATGGGATTCTTGACCATAACGACAACTGTCCTGAAACACCAGGTTTAGCTGAGTTTGATGGATGCCCCGATACCGATGGTGATGGTATTATGGACAAAGAAGACCGCTGTCCTAACGAAGCAGGAAGTTTGGAAAATAAAGGATGCCCTGATACCGATGGCGACACCTTGGTGGATGTGGACGACGAATGTCCAAACGTAGCCGGACCGTTTAGCAATAACGGATGTCCAGAAGTAACCCAAGAAATTCAAAAGCAATTGAACGACTATGCCCGCACCATTCTGTTCGATACAGGAAAGGCTACCATCAAAACCGAATCTGTATCCGTTATGGTGGACATTATCCAAATCCTGAACGAATATCCCACCACCAAATTCACGGTTGAAGGCCATACCGATAGCGTGGGAAGCAGCGAAAGCAACCAAAAACTGTCCGAGGCAAGGGCAAAAGCGGTGCTGGAGTTCTTGATCAACGAAGGAATTTCCAGCACTAGATTGACCGCCATCGGATTTGGAGAGGACAAACCGATTGCAACCAATGATACCCCAAGCGGAAGAAAACAGAACAGAAGGGTAGAAATCAATTTGATCAAATAGGATAAGCTCACAAAACAAGAACCAGGTTTGGTGTAATGCTTACGTTCTTGAATAAGTGGGTCAAGACCGTCAGGAAAATTACTGACGGGCTCCTTTTACAAGAATAAACCTACAAAAACCGCAAATTTAAAAAAGGTCGATTTTCTCATCCGTTGATCCAGAATGGGCATCCGTCAATTCAAAAGACCCATAGATCAATTGGCACCCAAAAATGCAGATCATAGTGCTTTACTTTATACTACCAAATCTATATCCTGTCCTTACCCCAACAGGAGCATAAACTTAACGCTTATGATAAGACTTCTACTTAACCACTTTTTTAATGCACTGAAATCACTTCAGGTGCAGACCTCGTTTATGGTTAATCCTGCAAGAACCAAATCAGTAGTAAGTTTTGTTCTGTTGATGGGATTAATGTCCAACACTTCGATATTTGGTCAAACAGAAGTTGATACATGGTATAGTGCGGACCGTGCTGTGAATAGCGCCCCGCTGCCTAACGGACAATTACAACTATTTACACCATTGGCCCCGGCAGATGGAACTCCTGTCACTTGGTGGTACGATCTCGTCGACTTTAATGATCCAGATAAACAGGATGCCGTTCAACATCCTTCAAATGTATTGAATTTCCTGCTACCCCATCCAGACGGATTCGAACACTCTTTTGGATCACCATCATTCTTGACACCAGTAGGATCAGCTCCCGGAGTACCAACGCTAAGGAGAAACCACATGAACTTTAACCCATCTATTGAATTTGATGGAAGCGGAGTTGGAGACGGATTATACCTACGTCCAATTTCAAGAGGAGAAATAACCCTATTTATTGTATTTCAGGCACAAGGAGCTGGAAATACGGCTGAAACCCAACGACTATTATTTGGTGGAGATATCGAAAACCATCATTCATCCACAACCAATATTTCTGTGGGAATAGCAGACGGGAACAGGTTTTCAGTCGGAAGAACATGGGATGGAGACGGCGGCGGATGGTTTCAATCCGGTAGTGTGGATTTGTTAGGAGCACCAACTATCGGCACTATGATTAGGGATGTAGATACCGATGGCTCCCAACAAGATGAACGCTTTATGTCCTTTGTAAATGGCCTAGCCGATATTGATGAGCTAAGGATTCACTCCAGAGCTGAACAAAATCTATACCTCTATAATAGTTTAGGCAAGCACTTCAATAGTAATGATTCAAATAGGAACCTTACAGGAAATATAGCTGAAGTTCTTTTGGCTGATGGTCCCTTGGATGCAAGTAATAGAGCTAGGGTAGAAAGCTATTTAGCCATAAAATACGGGATTACCCTTAATAGGGCGGGACAATTGGGAAGTATCGATGGAAATTTAGGCTATCCATACCTAGCCGCAGATGGAACAGTAATTTGGGATCCAACCCTAAATTCCAACATTTATAAATTTGATATTGCAGGTTTAGGTCGTGATAGATACCAAGATAACAATGGTAGTAATCCAGATTTGAGATATAACCTGCACCAGCGCATTTCCAAAAGTGTGAATGCACAGGCTATTGTTACCATGTCCAACAACACCGATTTCATAGGTGACAATTTGGAACAAACTAGGCCTATTATAGATAATACCACATCGTCTGGGGAGTCATTGACAACCACATCATATTTACATAATTACCTGATTTGGGCAAGTGATAGGGGAAGTGTAAACCAAACCGCAGTAGAATTGCCCACAGGATACTCCGTCCGTATAGAACGGGAATGGCAAATCCAAAAAACAGTGTCTCCCGGAGGAGTTGACCCCATAAACAATGTCAGTGTTCGGGTAGACCTTTTGGGTTCAGATATGCTTTCCAACCCCAACTGTGGCACTTTAGTGCTCCTTATAGATAATGATGGTGATGGCGACTTTCTCACGGGCACTTTGACGTCCATCCCCGCCACTAGCGTAGATGGCGCCAACAATGCCTATTTTGATAACGTAACCTTTGAGCACACACAGGTCTTTACCATAGCTTTTTTGGATGATGAGGACCCTACTGCTAGCGATCAAGTATCAACAGTTTGCGATACCCCTCCTGCTGTGGATCCTGATGTCATAGACGATGAAACGGACAATTGTGGTATTGCTTCTGTTACATTTATATCAGAAACAACAGACAATCTTTCCAATCCAGAAACCATAGTAAGAACCTATCGCGTAACCGATATTTACGGCAATTTCATAGACGTAACACATACCATATACGTCTATACTTCACCGGTAGTAGATGAACCTGCTGATGTCTCTGCATGTAACTCTTATGTGTTACCACCGCTCACCACAGGCTCCTACTTTACTGGAAGTGGCGGTACCGGAACTCCGTTATCCGCAGGAGATGTTATTACCAGTACCCAAACCATCTATGTGTACGCCGCAACAGGACCAGTACCGTGCACAGATGAGCATAGTTTCACCGTCAACATCGACGGGGCCAACGAGGCCGGAACCCCCACAGACCTCGCACTCTGTGAAGGGGACGCCACCGCCTACGACCTCTCCGCACAGCTCGCCGGTGAGGACGCAGGGGGAACATGGACCGACGTGGACGACGCTTTCGGCAACGGGGCCAACTCCGTGGTAGCCGACCCCGCCAACATGGACTTCAACGCCATAGCACCGGGAACCTACCGATTTACCTATACCGTATCCTCGACAGGGGCATGCCCCGACGACTCCGCAACCGTGGAGGTCAACATCGACGGGGCCAACGAGGCCGGAACCCCCACAGACCTCGCACTCTGTGAAGGGGACGCCACCGCCTACGACCTCTCCGCACAGCTCGCCGGTGAGGACGCAGGGGGAACATGGACCGACGTGGACGACGCTTTCGGCAACGGGGCCAACTCCGTGGTAGCCGACCCCGCCAACATGGACTTCAACGCCATAGCACCGGGAACCTACCGATTTACCTATACCGTATCCTCGACAGGGGCATGCCCCGACGACTCCGCAACCGTGGAGGTCAACATCGACGGGGCCAACGAGGCCGGAACCCCCACAGACCTCGCACTCTGTGAAGGGGACGCCACCGCCTACGACCTCTCCGCACAGCTCGCCGGTGAGGACGCAGGGGGAACATGGACCGACGTGGACGACGCTTTCGGCAACGGGGCCAACTCCGTGGTAGCCGACCCCGCCAACATGGACTTCAACGCCATAGCACCGGGAACCTACCGATTTACCTATACCGTATCCTCGACAGGGGCATGCCCCGACGACTCCGCAACCGTGGAGGTCAACATCACCATACAGCCCGATGCAGGGGACGACGGGGCCATGACCATATGTGAGGGGTCATCAGTGACCGCCGCGGACCTTTTCGCACAGCTCGGGGGAACACCCGATGTCGGGGGGACCTGGACACCAGCACCCGCAGGACCAGGGGTCTATACCTATACCGTGGCGGCCAATGGCAATTGTTCAACTTCTGCAATGGCACAGGTTACTGTTATTGAAGAAAACATAGGTGCCTTTGTAGAACCCGTTTACACTTGTGAGGGCGGCAATTCAATCAGCAATTCGATTTTGGTGACACTTGCTGACCCCTCCATAGCGGACAACCTTATGTATGCACTGGATTCCACAAATCCCAACGATTTTGTATTGAATCCTGACTTTTTCAATATAGGTGCAGGGGAGCATACTTTATTTATAATGAGCAATAGTGGATGTTTGTTCGATTTTGCTTTCACAATAGACACAATAGACCCATTGCAGCTATCACTTTCTAGTGAAAGTATAAATCAAATAACCGCCAATGCAACGGGAGGCACAGTTCCCTACACCTACTATTTCGAAGATGAAAATGGTACAACTGCGAACACCTATACCATTGACAGGAACGGAGCTTTCTTTGTCAGGGTAGTGGACAGTAACGGTTGTGAGGCCATAGCTACCATTACTCTCAATTTAGTAGACATTTCCATTCCAAATTTCTTTACTCCAAACAATGATGGGCAAAACGATTTTTGGAAACCTAGAAATACTGAAGGCTTCCCTGATATTGAAACTTACATTTTTGATCGATATGGAAGGAAAATATGGATTATAGGACCTCTTGACCAAGGTTGGGACGGCACCTACGAATCCAGACCTCTTCCATCTGGGGACTACTGGTACATTGTTAGATTGAACGATGGCACAGGTCGTGAATATGTAGGGAATTTCACCCTATACCGTTAAACAGAAAAATACAATGAGAAAAACTCTAGTCTATGCAATGTTGATGAGCACTATATACACATACGGACAAGAATTGACCATCCCGCAGTTGTCACAATATTTAGCGGACAACCCCTTTATCATGTCTCCCGCTTATGCAGGCATCGGAAACTATGTAAAGGTTCGGATGAACGGACTCACATAGTGGGTGGGTATCAGGGATGCTCCCGATACCCAGTCCCTATCCGCAGATGTTCGACTTGGAAACAGGTCTGGTATTGGATTATTGATGTATAATGATTCCAACGGCGAAACCAAGCAAAGAGGGGCGAAAATCGCCTTTGCCCATCATTTGACTTTAGACAAGTATGAGGGAAATTATCTTTCGCTTGCCCTTTCGTTTAACCTGAACCAATTTCGTATTGATATTGAGAACTTTGAGGATAATACTGATCTTGCGGTGACGGACGACCGCGCTTCCAGCAATCCCAATTTTGATCTTGGTGCCTTATACCGTAGGGGTGAATTTTATTTGGGCCTTAATGTATCCAACATTTTCAATAAAGACTTTAATAAGTTCAATCCCATTCTAGAACCCAATACCTTAAGAAATTATTACCTCTATTCTGGATATAGCTTTAGAAAAAGTAAAAGAGCGGACTTTGAAATTGAACCTTCCATTTTCTTTCAATACTTTGAAAGTGATGGTAGGTCCGTAACAGATTTAAATACCAAATTTAAATGGTATGACTTCCTAGACTATTATTATGCCGGCTTTACCTATCGTTTTTTGAACGATCAACTGGGGAGCCCACTTTATGTAGCTCCAATGATCGGTCTCAAAAAAGGGGACTTCTACTTTGGTTATAGCTATCAAATCATAGCCAACGAAATTTTGGGGTACTCCCAAGGAACCCATGTAATCACCGTGGGTGTTGATTTATTCCAAGGGATTTCAAATTGCTCCTGTACCTATTAAACAAACTCTTAAAAATTTCAGCATATGAAAAAGATTATTAAAAATTTCAGCATTGCCCTCTTAACAGTTTCTATCTTATTTTTATCCTCTTGCAGTAAAGATGAGAGTCCTTTTGGACCATCTTCCAGCGATGCGCCAGTCACACTAAGTAGCAAGTCTATCGATACCTTGGTTTACGCAAAGGTTGGAAATGCAGCTATACCTGTTTACATAGCAATACCCGAAGATTGTGATATGGAAGATTATCCCGCGGTTATGGTGCTTCATGGATCAGATGGCATGTGGTTAGACCATGATACTAGCACAGGTAAAATGTCAGGTCAATTTAACGAATGGAAAAAACTTCTGAACAACAACTGCATTTTTGCGGTTTTTGTTGACAGTTATTCCGGACGCGGCGTTCAAACACGAACAGGAAAATGGACTACCGCCCCAGATAACTTTAAAATAAGTTCCCAATTTATTCGGCCAAGGGATGCCAATGCTGCGCTACGACTATTGCAGGAAATGAAGTTCAGCAACGGCAAACCTGTAATCCGTAGCAACCAGATTGCCTTAGTGGGTTTTTCGGATGGTGCAAGTGCCGTAGCATCTACTTTATACAATATCGATACCACTCCTGATGGATGGCAATGGATCCAAACCTTTGATGGAAAAGTCTACGACACCAACTCCGGAGTAATACCCCCAGAGCCAAAACCCGAAACCGGGTTTGCTGGTGGTATTTTCTATTATGGCGGCTCTGGAGCCTATAATTATTGGGGCAAAAGTCCATGTAGCGATGATGCGGCAGAGGGCAACATATTTCAGCCCTACGCTCCAATGCTCTATCAAGTTCCATCAGAGGGATACTTGAGCGAGAACACACTTTGTCAGGTTGCTCTTTTGAAAGAAAAAGGACTACCAGTGGAAGTAAGGGTCTATCAAGGCGTAGGCCATGGTTTTGACTTTGATAAAGTGGAACAGAGTGAACTGGCAAGAGCTGTATCCATACAATGGTTAAAACAACTTTTTGCCAACCTTGAAGATTAATACAAACCACATATTTATATATACGAAGCGTCAAATAGGGAACATTACTGAATTTCAATCTCAAGAAACTAGCTTTTTGGAACCACAAGGCGATAGGGAACACTAATATTACTGTTGGCCGCCTTTTGAAAAGCTAGCAAATCATCCTCATAACAAAAATGAATGAACGGCCTGGGGCCAAAAAAAAGTCAGAACACCTGAAAAATGAGTTGATATGAGAGACAACTTTCTTGAAAAATGGATTTTGGATTTGGTAAAATCCGAACATGAGTACGGAAACATCCCGAATCACGCCACCTACAGATTAAGGGAGCGATTGCACGATTTTATCGAAGTGACCATTGAATGGATGGATTATGAAGAAAATAACCATAAAATAGTTTACCATGCCCGATCGTATGGTAGAAACAAAATTGGAGCCACGGTAGACCCAATGGAAGATTCCATTTTTGAACTGGAAAACTATTATACATTGGAAATACACACCTATATAAACCATGTTAAAAGGAATTATAGCACTCGAAAGATTGCAAATTATGATGTGATGGGTGTTGTTAGACAGTTGGAAAAGACAGCAAACAAAAAATAAGGCCCCTTAGAAGGCATATTTGATGAAATTGGAGTGTATTTCATCGATAAAAACTCACGCTTAATCGATGATTTTGTATCCGTCAATTCAAAAGGGCCATCCGTCAATTGGTGGGGCAAAGTGTACTTTTTTATTTGTTACTTGGTATCAGGAAAATTCCCAAATTCTTAAAATAAAACCTGTTATGCATCTATTAACCATTTTTTGGACACTTATTTGTGCCTTCGCCATTATTGGATATCCCATTTATCTTTTACATAAATCCTCATCCATGATGAAGGATCATCATGATAACTGCATACCGTCGGAACCCAATACGGTAGAACTACTATCGTTTGACATAAAAGAACAACTGCCAGGCTGGTCCTTTAGCTTGGATGTCCCACAATTAACCGAAGAGATACTACGTAAAAATCCAATTCTTTTTTATTTGGAATCGGATAAAGATTGTTTAAAGCTTCCTTTGAACAATGCCTCCATGGGCTACATGGCCAATGTGTACAAAAATGTTGGAAAAGTCTACGTCACCTTTAAGTCCATAAAGGATGGAGTTTCCAACTATTATGTTCCTGCCTCACATTTAAAAAGGCTTAAAGTATTGATTATCAAATCGAAGGATGAGCGCATATGTGGTAACCAATCCGCATCGCCAAGCAAAACGGTAATGCACAACAGTATGACCAAGGCAGGAATCAATATCAACGATTACGAAGATGTTTTGGGGTATTTCAGCAACATTGCCTCGATAGATTTTAAAGGGCATTTCATATCAAAAGTCCCTAAACGAAATAAAGTCCAAAGAAAGCCCATGAAGCCTGTAGCCGCTATAAAAAAAGACGAATTATATGCTACGGTTTGAAAAACTATCTTTTAGTGTTCTCCTGTTAATGTAAAGTGGGGTTCCTCCCCTATTGGAACCCCATTTTACCACTAAAAAGCCATGTGAAAAATGAGCCAAAAATTGCATCCGTTGACTGGGAAGGGCCATCCGTCAGATCAGAAGGGGCATTCGTCAATTGACCGCATTTTTTTTATAAAAACCGAAGTAGCTTTATCGAAGATTTAAAAACAAACATATGGGCTGTAGCTGAACTGTAAAGTTCCTGTCTTCGGTTCTGGCGATGGAGACAGTACAGCCCAAAAAATATAATTATTAAGCATTATTACACACTAACCAAAACTCACCATTAGTATTTTCTTCAGCTGAGAGCAAGTATGGGGTTATGCTGCGTAACAGTTAAAAAAGAGAAAAGAAAGTGGTGAGTCCTTTTTAGGACAGTTTTAGTAATGCAGTTTTTTGAAAAATACAACTATCCCAATTCAAATTGTATTATTCTTCCCCCAAAATGCTTATTTTAATTGGTTAAAAAGCATACTAACATGTAACCAATCAAGGGTTTACACATAAAATAAGCTCTGTAGATGATTTACAGCCGAGCAAGTAAGTGACTCGACTTTGCTGTTTACGCACTAAAGCAATGGTAATAGAATGCTGCGAGAGAAATGAATAGTCCGAATTAATTGCATGCTTAAAAAATTAAATATAGAAAAATAATTTAATTCTTACAATACCTGAAAGAAATATAATCAACTCACTTGGAGTCATTAACCTTGTAACTCCCTTTTTTGCTGAATGATTGCGGCCACACATATAAACAGACCCTCCTGCACACAAGGCTTTCTTGTTGTTTCATTTGCTCGTTTATTCCCGATTAAACCCTTCAAGACTCTATGCCGCTTCCTACTATGTTTTTGTATTCTTTTGGGGCATTTTGCCCATTCTCAGGAATCCCCGGTTAATCAAGATCGTAAATTAAAGCAGCTTCCGTTCTCTTATGCCATAGTAAAAGATTGGGATAGTAGCTTTTCCGAGATGTTGGAATCTTCGTTTTCCAAGCCCCACAAGAATGTTTTACTCGATGTAGGAAAGACGTATTGGTTTAAAATTGACCTAAACAATGAACTTGATACTCTTCAGACCGAAGATTTATGGCGATTAAGGTCTAACCATTTTAATAGGGCACAACTTTATTTTAAAGATGGGGATTCCATCGCCACCCATTCCTTTGGACGATTCAAGGATGAAAATGAAAAGAGATCGTTAAAACATGGTAGTGGTGCTGTGTTCCGATATGAAAACATAATCTCCGGGAGATACCTTTATGTAAAAGCAAAAAATCATTTTGAATACCCATACCCTGTCCATTTCGGATATTTGTCAAATGATGCGAACCGATTTTACACCGATTACTACAGCGAACAAGACCTTGAACAGATCACCCCTTCCCTACTCTTTTTGGGGGGCTGCGCCATTTTATTCTTAACATTCGCGGTCATATTCCTAAACGTAAGAAGGTTGGAATTTCTGTTTTATTCATTTTATGTGCTTTTTTTATGTGGCTTCCTTACCGGTCTCGATATTCCCAGAGTATTCACTCTGTTCGATAGCGAGCTTGGCTTTTGGGCTCTTACCATTTCCCAGGTCCTCATCAACCTGTTTTATGTATTGTTTGCCAAGTTTTATTTGAACACCGAAAAGCAATACCCTTTACTGGATATTATCATCAAAATCATTGTTTTGGTATTAATTCTTATTGTGCTCGCACATGGAATAGCTTACTTTTCAGAACATTACCAACTGCAAAGCAACATTTTGAATTTCCAAAGACTACTGATGACTCTTTTTGGTCTTTTCGCCATGGTTTACCTCCTTCTGTTGCGTAAGGATATATTGGCCTGCTTTATTGTTGCAGGTTCATTTTGTTATATGCTGGGTGCACTTGCCTTTTGGCTAATGTATTCAAAACACTATATGATCTTGGGCTCCATGTTGGAAATCATGATTTTCTCACTCGGTCTCGCTTATAAAATCAAATTGGAGTATGAAGGTAAAGTTATCTTGCAAAGGGAAGTTTCCCTTAAGGACATTAGCGCCAAAAGAGCTCAAATAAACCCCCATTTCTTCTTTAATTCATTGGGCTCCATCCAACATTTGATACTGCACGACAAAAAAAATGCCGCATTAAATTACCTGAACAAGTTCAGTAAACTGGCTCGTAGTGTTTTGGAAAGTTCGTATGAAACCACGGTGACCCTGACCGAGGAAATAGAACTGCTACGCTCCTATCTGGAACTCGAGTCCTTGCGGTTTGATAAAGCTTTCTCATACACCATTACGGTGGCTGATTCCGTTGACACCGATGCCGTGGAAATCCCCTTGATGCTCATTCAACCCTTCGCCGAAAATGCCATTATCCATGGGTTGATGGGAAAAAAGACAGGCGAAAAGAAACTTGAATTCCGTTTTTTCATGGAAACGGAATATCTTGTCATAGAAATTGAGGATAATGGGGTAGGCAGGTATTATGAAAAAACCAAGAAAAGCAGGAAAAAATCCAGAGGTATGGAAATCACCAAAAAGAGACTAAAAATGCGGGACACCTCCGACCTCAATAAAAATAGCATTGAAATCATAGACAAATAGGACACCCAAAGCCAGCCCAGCGGCACCAAGGTCATTATACGATTGAATAACCCCTAAAAAACAACCCAATGGTACTAAAAGCAATAATCATCGAAGATGAAAAGCACAGCAGGGAAACCCTTAAATCCATGCTGGAAGAGTTTTGTAAAGGCGTGGAAGTCATCGCCATGGCAGGCACTGTTGATGAAGCGGTTAGAGTCCTCTCTGTGTACAGTCCCGACATTGTTTTCTTGGATATTGAATTGCAATCGGGTGTTGGGTTCGACGTGCTTGAAAGAATCAAGGAACCCAATTTTGAGATCATCTTTACCACGGCCTTCGAAAAATATGCCATAAAGGCCATAAAATTTAGTTCGTTGGATTATTTGTTGAAGCCCATTGATCTTAGTGAACTCCAACAAGCCGTGAACAAGGCCCGAAGCAACATGGACACCAATATTTATCGGGAACAGTTGGACAACTTGATGCAGAACATATCCCGGGGCAATATGCGTCCCGAAAAAATATGTTTGGCCACCACCACGGGTATGGAGTTTATAGAAATCAAGGATGTTATCGCCTGTAAAGCTGATGGTTCCTATACCTGTTTTATGATGGACAGCGGGGAAATACCCATGGTAAGCAAGCACTTAAAGGAATATGAACAAATGCTTGCCGAGTATAACTTTATGCGTGTACACAACAGCTACCTTGTCAACTTGCGAAAGGTGAAAAAATATGTAAAGACCGATGGGGGTTATCTTATAATGGAAAACGACCTTCAGGTAAACATTTCGCCAAGAAAAAGGGATGACCTCATTGAGGCGATGAAGCGTCTGTAAGGGATTAATCCTTCTTGTTCACCAACCCTTTCGTAAACTCGTTCAAGGCTTCCACCTTTTCCTCGAAATCACCCTTTAGGGTTTTGCGGTATTCGTTTAGGTTTTGCACCAAATCATCGATATTTTCAGGAATCACGTCCTCAAAAAATTGACGCAAGCGTTTAGCGGTGGTCGGAGACTTTCCATTAGTGGAAATGGCCACCTTTACATTCCCCTTGGTCACGATTCCACCCATATAAAAATCGCAAAAGGGAGGGTTATCGGCCACATTCACCAAGGTACTTCGCTCTCTGCACTCGTGGTACACCTGCTCGTTCACCTCCGGCTTATCGGTACATGCCACCACCATGTGCTTCCCATCCAAATATTCAGTACGGTACACATCTCTTGTAATCGTCACCTGATGTTTTTGGGCCAACTCCAAGGTAGCGGGCAAAAATTCGGGAGCTACCATCTGTACCTGGGCGTTTGGGCTGGACTTCAATAAAAAAGTCAATTTCTCCAGTCCCACATTGCCACCGCCCACAATTAGGACGTTCAAATTGGCCACTTTTAAAAAAATTGGATACAGCTCGTTCCTTTCCATTGTAAATTGGTTTTCAACCTCCGATACCTCAAAGATACTGACTATTTATGGCCGGAAGTAACCATTTAACTGGCCAAGATCTAAAAAGTTGGTTCTTCTTGCTTCTTTTTTGATGATTTGAACTCATAGCGAACAAATAGCTCGTGCGAGCCTCCGCTATAATTTGCCAAGTTGGAGGTTGTAAGATCATAGGCGTAACCAGCGCTAAAATTGGCATCGATTTGCATCCCTAGCAAGGTAGAGAAAGAGTCGTCCCAGCGATAAGCCAATCCAAATAGAAAAGTTTCCTTGAGCATGGCATTCACCGAAACATCTGCAATAATCGGTGTGCCGAGCACCCATTTTACAAAGAAAGCGGGCTTGAGTTTAACATCGGGCGTTAAGTCCACTACCTTTCCGCCAATAAAATAATAGTGCAAACGCTCCGCTGCTATTTCCTGCTCCTCCCCATCGTAATGCTTTTGCGAGAAAAAATTGGGAATGGCAAATCCCAAATATCCCTTTTTGGTATCGTAGTATAGTCCGGCACCTATGGTGGGGAAAAATTTACTTTTGATGTTGTTTTGAAAGGCCACATCCGCATCATCCGTAAGTCCGCGGGAAAAATCCACATCAAAAATGCGACCGCCCAATTTCATCCCGAAGGATAGCTTTCTGTTGGCACTGTCCAGTTGAATGGTGTAAGACACGTTTCCATCCACCGAAATTTCAGAAGAAGGACCAAGAGCATCCCTTGAAATGATTCCCCCCAGACCCAATTTGTGTTCCATAGGTGTATCCACGGCGAGTACTTGTGTGTTTGGCGCCCCATTTAGACCGGCCCATTGGGAACGGTGCAGCAACAAAGCGGTCAAATGTCCATTGGAACCTGCAAATGCCGGGTTTACGCTCATGGTGTTGTACATGTATTGGGTAAACTGGGGATCCTGTTGTGCAAAGCTAACCAAAGGGGTTGCGCAGAGCAGAATCAAACAGATTTTCCTTATTTCCTTGGTAATATGTATCCTTGAAATCCCCATGCTTATCTGTTTAAATACAACCAATCCGTTCGTGGTTCCGACCCGTCGCCCAAATCCAAAATATAATAGTAGGTACCCACAGGAAGTTGGTCTTCGGGCTGGACCATGGCGCGACCATTTGGCGTTCCGTCCCAATCATTTTTATAGGATCTTGTTTGATAGACAATATTCCCCCACCGATTATAAATCTGCAATGAGTTATTGGGGTAACGGGAAATACAATCAATCTTAAAAAAGTCGTTCACACCATCGCCATTGGGAGAGAACTCGTTGTAGACGACCAAACAACTAGGAGCAACTGACGCTTCTGCCCTATTATTGTCCTCATTGATATCCCATTGATCCACATAGGCGATGTTCACAATGTTTTGATAGTCCTCAACATCCATAACCTCAACGGTTAACAATAGCGTGGCGGTTCCGGATACGGGCAAGCACTCGATTTCCCAAAAGGAAGCATCGGCATCATACGTTCCCGTTGAAGTCTGTGCACTCACAAATTGATACCCCAAGGGCAATTCCTCCTGTACCCCAATCTGCGTTGCATCATCAACACCTAAATTGGTCACAGTGATTTCAAAAGTCACCTCATCCCCAATATTTGGCTCTGGATTATCCACAGATTTTGTGATGGCCAAATCGGTGGTCTGTGGTGCAACAGAAGCAGTTGCTTCGTCGTCATCCACAACACCGTCCATAAAATCATCCTCATCCATAGCAGTGGATGGATTGCTATCGGGGTCGGGATATAAACTTGATGATACAAAGGCCTCATTGCGATACTCATCTTCCGACCCTGTTGGCGGATTGACCATCGCTAAAACTTCCAAACTTTCCGTATCCTGGTTCAGGACCCTTCTGTTCAGGTTCCAGATTCCCGAAGTTGCATCGTAAATACCCGCCGTTGTGGTATGGGATTGATAGGTATACCCTGAAGGCAACATATCAATGACCACTACATCTCTGGCATCGGAGGGACCATTATTTGTTAAGCTGACCACAAAACGAACCACTTCCCCTACATTGGGTGTCGTGTTATCCACTGTTTTGGTCAGCGATAGATCGGCCAGTCCACCGGGAACTGGAACCACCGTTGCCTGATCATCCTCGGAACCCAAGTTGTTGTTGGGTGTGGAATCGGGATCATACGTATCCAATGCAATGAGTTCTGCTGTGTTCTTATAGTTGCCTGTTGATTTTACAATGGCCCGAATTTCCAAGGTTTGTAATGCTCCATTGGCCAGAAAAGGTAATTCCCAAGACCCTGCAATTTCATCGTAGACACCTGCTGAGGTTACTGCTGAAACAAATTGATAGCCATCTTCCAATTCGTCTTCAATGATCAATCCTGAAGCATCATTGGGGCCATCGTTTTGTACTTGAATTGTAAAGAGGAGTTCATCACCCACCTCGGGATTCAAATTGTTCACCGCTTTCGATACGGACACATCGGTTACATGCCTTGGTGTGATAGCCAATTCGTCCTGATCGTCCTCGGACAGCACTCCGTTGTCCGGTGTGGAATCTGCATCAAATAGGATGGCATTGGTCACTTCTGCCCCAAAAACATAGTCGCCTGTTGGATTTACTTCAACCACAACGTTCAACTCTGCTTGGGATTCCAAAGGAACCGCCCCAAGATTCCATAGTCCGGTAGAAGGGTTAAATGCTCCTCCCGAATCGTCAGAAACATAGGTGAGCCCATCTGGTACAATTTGAGTCACTTGCACTCCAATCGCATCGCTCGGGCCCTCGTTGGTCAATGTTGTGGTAAAGGTGATTTGAGTGGCCACATCGGGAACTGCATTGTCCACGCTTATCGCTACATTCAGGTCGGCTGATGGAACTGGTGTGGTGCCAGCACTATCTTGATCATTTTCAAAGATGTTGTTATTGTTCGGTATTGAATTGGGGTCGAATTGATCGGAAGCAAAAACTTCGGTCACATTAAAATAATCTCCGGTATTGTTTACCGAGGCGACAATCGTCAATGTTTCTGTGCTTCCATCGGCGATAGTCCCGTTGAGTGTCCACATTCCCGAGGTTGCGCTATACAAACCAGCCGTGGTGCCATGGGAAACATAGGTATATCCATCCGGCAATAGGTCCAAGACCTCAACCCCAGTGGCATCGCTCGGGCCCAAATTGGTAATATTTATGGTGAAAATGACATCCTGACCAACAAATGGACTCAGTTGGTTGACCGATTTCCGCAATAATAGATCTGCCACGGGGACCACAATCGGTTCCACCGTTTGCTGATCATCCTCCGCCTCATTGTTATTATTTGGACTGGAATCCACATCGTTCTCCGCCACATTGGTCAATTCGGCCGTATTGGTATAATTTCCTATCTGTAATACGTCCACGGTAATAGCCAAGGTTTCAGAGCTGCCATTGGGCAAACTGCCCACTACCCACGAACCATTGGTCGCATTATAGGTTCCCGTGGATGGAACTGCATTTACCAATTGATATCCGGAGGCCAAAATATCGGTCACTACCACATTGGTGGCATCACTAGGTCCATCGTTGCCCACAGTGACCGTAAACACAATCTCCTGACCTACTTCGGGAATCAGTTCATCCACAGTTTTGGTCACGAAAATATCTACCAAAGGTTCTGGAACTACCGAAACACCGTCTTGGTCGTCCTCGCCCGGTATGTTGTTGTTGGGGCTGGAATCCACATCATTTTGATCATGTGCGGTAATTTCTGCTATGTTATTGTAATCTCCTGATGCATTGACCGTGGCCAATATGCTTAAACTGGCCGAACTTCCGTTGGCAACGGTACCGACATTCCAAATACCCGAAATGTCGTTGTAAGCGCCACCCCCATTGTCAGAAACATAAGTGTAGCCAGAAGGCAACAAATCGGTCACCCCCACCGAAGTGGCATCACTTGGGCCGTCGTTGCTCACTGTTAAGGTGAACCTGACGTTTTCGCTAACCAATGGGGGCGATTTATCGATTGTTTTGGTGAGTGAAAGGTCTATCAATGGCGCTGGTGCGACCACTACATCGCTCTGGTCATCTTCTGAAGACACTCCATTGGACGGAGTGGAATCGATATCATAGGCATCGGAAGCGATGACTTGGGTAGTGTTGGTGTAATTGCCGGAGGGATTGACCATCACATCGATGGTCAATGTTTCCGTAGCTCCGTTGGGCAGGGTTCCCACCTCCCAAAAGCCGCTTACGGGACTGTAAGTTCCCGTCGTTGCTGCATAGGAAACAAAATTGAAGCCGGAGAGCAACTGGTCTACCACCCTTACATTCGTTGCATCATGTGGACCAGCGTTGGAAATCGAAATCTCAAAGGAAATCTGCTGCCCCACAAAAGGGGACAAATCACCGCCCACTACCGATTTGGTCAATGAAAGATCGGCCTGCAAAGGCGCTGCAGTCACATTGGCTTCATCATCTTCGCTTTGATCTCCATCATCGTTATTGGGGCTACTATCGCTATCCAACTGATTGGCAAAAACGACTTCCGCGATGTGAGTGAACTCACCTAGCGTCCCCGTTGGGGTCTGTACGGTAGCATTAAAGTTTAAAGTAACCGTATTGTTTCCCACTGGAACGGTCAATCCCGTCCAAGTGACTTCATCAGTTAAAAAACTAAAGGTTCCGCTATTATTTATGGCGGTCACATTGTCAAAACCACTGGGCACCAAATTGGCTATGGTCACATTGGTGGCATCCACATCTCCAAAATTGCTCAGATGTATGGTAAAGTTGACCACTTCACCAATGGTGGGCAATGTATTACTGGCTAACATTTCCATTTCAAGGTCAACCCCCTCTATGGTTATCCCCACAGTGTCGGATGCGGTATTACAGCTTATATCGGAGACGGTCCATTCAAAAATATAGATGCCCAAGCCCATGTTGAAAACCTGGGTGCTGGGATTATTGGCATCTGCAAAGGTGACCAAGGTGGGGCCGGATAACTGTGTCCAAGTGCCCGTACCAACAGCTGGCGTGTCTGCATTCAAAAAGACGGAGGTGGCTTGGTCAAAGGTAAGGTCTGGACCTGCGTTCACCGCACAATCTTGAGCATATCCTTGATGAAAAACAGCCAACAGGAGGAAAACTGTCAAAAAAAGTTCCTGAAGACAGGCAGTGACTGAGGTTTGATCATAGCTGGGTTGATGAGGTTTTCCTTATCTGGCAAGGCTTACCCAAACTTATCAAGAACTGGCCTAAAATGAGAAGTTATGTTGTAGGGCAAGTAGCTTTTGTTGTGAAATCACCGATAAATGAAGAGAGAAACACGCTATTCGTTGTGGCATTTTGTCCTTTTGATGAAAGCTGAAACGGCTGCGATTCCGGATACAAGAAATCGAAATGGATGACCTTAAATGAAAAAGGGACCTGTTTCAGGTCCCTTTTTAAGTATTCAATTGATAGGATTGTTATGCTTCGCAGCTCACACAGTCTTTCTTTTGTTTGAATTTTTGCGCGGCATTCATGCTGTGCTGATAGTACAAGGACTTCAATCCCAATTTCCATGCGGTAACGTGGATTTTGTTGATTTCCTTGGTAGGCATATCGGGGTGTACAATAATGTTCACCGACTGCCCTTGATCGATATGATTCTGTCTGTTGGCCGCTTGGTAAATGATGTCCAATTGGTCCAACTCAGAATAGGTTTTGAAGACCGCCTTTTCCTCTTCGGTCAAGAAATCCAAATGCTGCACGGAACCATCCATATCACGGATGCTCTTCCATACTTCTGGGGTATTTTGACCCTTTTCTTCCAAAAGATCCATGAGGTATGGGTTCTTAATGGTCACTTTGATTTTGGCAATATCCTTAACGTAACAATTGCTCCAGATGGGCTCGATTCCTTGTGAAACCTGTCCCAAAATAAAGGCGGAAGAAGTGGTAGGCGCAATAGCGTTCAAGGTAGCATTGCGTCTTCCATACCCTTTCAATACATCGGGCTCGCCAAAACGCTCTGCCAACTGCTCTGATGCCTTGTAGGAACGCTCTTTGATTTCCCTAAAAATTTCACTGTTCAAGTTGTAAGCCTCCTGACTATCAAAGGCCAATCTTTTGGACTGTAGCAAGGAGTGCCAGCCCAATACACCTAGACCCAAGGCACGGTTTTGCTTCGCAAAATTATAGGCACGCTCCATAAACAGGAAGGTTTGTTGGTCTTCCCTATCCGAAGAATCCCTGTATTCCTCCAATTTTTCAATAAATTCGGTAATCACGGCATCCAAGAAATGTACCATGGTCTCAACGGCATCGGTCTTTTTCCACTTATCGTAGTGCAGTAAGTTCACGCTTGAAAGTACGCATACGAAGGACCAATCATCACTGGAAGGCAACATGATCTCGGTACATAGATTGCTTGCATGGATACGGTGCTTTTTGTCCTTATACACATCGGCGGCACCATCGTTGGCGTTGTCAGTGAAGAATACATAAGGATATCCCATTTCTCCCCTTCTTTGCAACACTTTTGCCCAAACGGTTCTTTTTTCCGCGTCTCCATCCACCATTTCCTGCATCCATTGGTTGGTTACGGTAACCCCATGGGTCAATTGTTGGATTGGGTTCCCTTCGGTTCCGATTTCCAAAAACTCCATGATGTCCTTATGGTCAATGGGCAGGTATGGAGAAAAACGACCGCGACGAACCGACCCCTGGCTGACTACATCTACCATGGACTCGAACAACTGCATAATATGCACGGCACCGGAGGCTTGACCGTTATTTTTAACGGGTGCTCCCCTATGCCTTATTTTTCCAAAATAACCCGAAGTTCCTCCTCCAAGTTTGGACATCATCCCTACCTCCGACTGGGTATACAGGATGTTCCCCATGTCATCATCGATATGGGAACCAAAGCAACTGATGGGCAACCCGCGCTTTTTTCCAAAATTGGACCATACTGGAGAGGCCAAAGAGAAAAAGCCTTCGGACATATAGCCGTAAAACTTATCGGAGTATCCCGGAATTCCCAAAATCTCCTCTGCTCTATCCCCGATTTCTCGGATTCGTTCCTCTGGGGAAACCCCTTCGGTCAAATATCCGGATGCCAGAAATTTTCGGCTGTATTCGTTCAACCATTCAAAGCCTTTGCTTTCTTCGTTCTTTAGCTTGGACAAGGTGTCTTTCCTTGCGTTTACAAGCTCTTGTGTTTTATTGTCCTGCTTTTGGTCTGCGGTCGGGGTTATTTGTGTTCTCTTCTCCATAATTAAAAAAGGTCGTCGCTAGTTATACTTTGTGTTCTTTTGCTATAGTTGATGGATCTTTTTACAAAAAAGTCTCCGTGTTTTGTTCCTATGATCTCGTCGTCGAACCATTCAGTCTGTTCCAATAGTTTTTGATCGACGTCGAATATTTTGGGGATTCCTATGCTCTCCAACGAATTGTTAAATCTGTTCTTGATGAACTCATTCACCAAGTTTTTGGGCAAGAAATCCAATTCGCCCTCTTCAAAGATCCAGTCCACTATTTTGCTCTCCGCATCAAATGCCTTCTCACAGATATCCTGGATCATTTCCTTGTACTCGTCATCGAACCACTCTGGATGTTCTTTTTTGATGATATTGATCACATCGATTCCAAAATCGCCATGAATCTGTTCTTCCTTGGATGTGGCCTCCACTACATTGGAAATTCCCTTCAACACATTTTTGTGTTTGTTGAACGCCATAATGATCAAGAACTGGGAAAACAGGGAAACGTGCTCGATAAATAGGGAGAACAACAAGATGGATTCGGCATACTCCCTATCGTTCTCACTTTTGGCATTTTTGAGCGCAGTCTCCAAATACTGCACCCGTTTCATGATTACCGGCTTTTTCTTCAAGTTTTCGAACTCTTTGTTCAATCCCAAAATCTCCAAAAGGTGTGAATAGGCATCGTGGTGGCGCACCTCACTCTCCGCGAAGGTGGCTCCAACAGATCCGATTTCTGGTTTGGGCATTCTGTGGTAGATATCGCCCCAGAAACTTTTAACGGCCACCTCGATTTGGGAAATGGCCAACATCGTATTTTTGATGGCGCTGCGCTCCACATCCGTCAACCCCGATTTAAAATCCTGGATATCGCTGGTAAAATTGAATTCCGTATGGATCCAATACGAGTGTCTGATCGCAGGTACATATTCATACAATTGCGGGTACTCATAGGGCTTTAGGTTGATACGTTTTTCGAAGATATTCGACTCACGCATCTGGGCCCTTTTGTTCCTGTAAATAATGTAGGCTTTTGCCGCATCGTGGAACTCACTGTCCATAAGTTCGTTCTCCACCACGTCCTGCACTTCCTCCACAGTGGGTACGTAGTGTTCATCTTCTCTCTTACGTTCCAACAACACTTGGTTGACGTTGTCGGCAATGGTCTGCGCATCGTTGATCTGGCCATGTTCCACGGCCGTCATAGCCTTCAAGATTGCGTTTGTAATCTTGTGCAAGTCAAAATCTTGCGTGCTAAAATCCCTTTTAGTTATCTGAGTAATCTGCATGAAGAAAACGGTTTGGAGTTGAAAAAAATAGCTTGACTGTAAAATTCCTATTTTCTTTACTTAAATTTTAAGTTGACCCGATTAGGTTCTTAACACTTTTATCAACATTTAGGTTTTTCACCGATAAAAAACCATGGGAACAAACGTAAATCAAGGGCTCCGAAAAATTGAAGTCAAAACCGATTTTTTCCAAATACTTTTTCACAGTTCTTTAACAATTTTTAGGTCGCTTGTTCATCGTCCCAGTAAACACCGAACATTGGCCCATTTTAACGACGGAAACATCCTTCGGAAACACTCGATCGTTTTTCAAACCATATAGGCCCTTCACCAAAAAATGTTTGATGAAAGTCCATCAGCATTCAATAATGTTTTTATTTTTGACCCAAGTAAATCATTTTGAGTATGTTGATTACGGCTAACAGGGCGATTTCCCCGTTACTGAGTTTTGATTTCTACTTGGAGGCTTACCATCGATTGGTGAAGACCTTAAAAAAGGAGGAGGACCTAAAACATCTTCGGGAAGTGCTTAACGGAAATCTTGGATCCCATATCCAAAACCTGATATTGGAGGAAAACTACGACACCCTGGTGGTAACCTGCCCCAAGCAACACATTGTTTGGGTAAACGATGGTTTCACGCAAATGACCGGTTACACCAAACATTTCGCTATCGGCAAACGGCCCAGTTTTCTTCAGGGCAAGGAAACCCCAAAAAGCACTACCAACGAAATTAGGGAACAACTAAAGGCAACCAACACGTATAGTGGTTCCGTAATCAACCACCGAAAGAACGGCGAGCCTTATCTCTGCAAAATTCAAATATTGCCCCTTTACGATTCCCAAAAGGAGCTTACGCATTTTATTGCGCTGGAGAAGGAATTAATGGCCGCTTAAGTTTGGGGGAACCGATATATCTTTGTAAAAAACTACGGAACAAGTACCTTCAATGCCTTTCCAACAATTGATACCGTTAACTCGTTATTTTCTAAATGATGTAATTCTCCATCGGCCTGCATTAAACGATCACAACGCCCTCCTTCAAACGCCAGCTTAATTTCCTTTACCTTGAAATATTGGATTTTATCAAGGTACTGATTCAATCTAAAAAGAACCATAAGACCCACCAAAAGCATCTCCCCACGACCAAGGCTTTCTATGACCACCACATCTAACAAGCCATCTTCCATGGATGCCATTCTTGTTAGGGAAATATCATAGCCCATAACCTTGGAATTGGAAACAAAAAACATAAATGGATTTACACTAAAGGTTTTCCCGTTGAGTTCCACGTTGATATTTTCGACTGGTTTAAATTCTCTAATGGATTTAAAAACCGCCTTTAAATAAGCCCAAAACCTTCGGCCATTGGCTTTATTATAATTGGAAATCACTTTTGCATCGAACCCGATTCCCATATTGGAAAAAAAAGGTTTTCCGTTTACCAAGGCCACATCAATCACACTGGTCCTTCCCTTCTTAATAATATCGGCCGCCTCTTGAAGCCTTCGGGGAATACCAAGACTTTCGGCAAGTCCGTTTCCAGAACCTGTTGGGATGATCCCTAAAAGTACCTTGGTTTGCACCAAACAAGAAGCGACCTCATTAATGGTCCCATCCCCTCCGCAGGCGACCAAAATTTCAGCTCTTTGCCCAATCGACTCTTCCGCCAATTTTGATGCATGTCCAGCATAATTGGAGATTTTTACAGTAATATGATAGTACTGGGGATCAAAATATTTGGACAGGGTAACCTTATCCAAAACCTGACCTCCTTTACCAGCAATGGGGTTCACTATAAAATGGATGTCCGTCATTGTCCCGGATTTGCGTTCAGCCCGCCATGGTTATATAGAAAATCGGCCAATTGGTAATATGAAATGGCTTCATTCAAAAACAATGTGTCCAGGGGACTCTTTATCAAACTGTTCTCTTCTGGATCCCATTGATATTGATTTGCTGTCTTGCCATCTCCCAAGACCATTAGGTCGGTCTGCTTTAACAATCCTAGCTTTCTATAATTGCCAATAAAAGCGCGTTGTTCCAAAGAATCCGTGGCGAATACGTTTCTGCCAAAAAAATTGTTCTTGTATTCCCATCCCAGCAATGAAAAAACGGTAGGCATAACATCGATCTGGGAGCACTGAGTGTTGATCTTTTTTTGTGACAGACCATCAAAATTGACCAAGATGGCGGGAATTCGATAATTGGCCACATCCAGTTCCCACTTACCGGCACTACTCGCGCAGTGGTCGGCCATAATCACGAAAACCGTATTCCTGTACCATGGTTTGGTCTTCGCATTTCTAAAAAACTTGCCTATGGCATAGTCGGTATACTTCACGGCTCCGTTCCTGCCAGTACCAGAGGGAATATCTATTTTTCCTTCTGGATAGGTATAAGGCTTATGGTTAGAGGTCGTCATGATAAAGCTAAAAAATGGCTTTCCCTCCGAAGAGAATCGGTCCGCCTCTTTGAGCACTTTTTCAAAAATATCCTCATCACACACCCCCCATGCGTTCTCAAAGGTCACTTCCCCATTTTCTATGTTCCTGCGGTCGGTCACTATATCACCGGAGGGCAAAAAGCCTCTTCCCCTATCGACAATATCAAATCCATTACCGCTGAAAAACTTGTCCATATTGTCAAAATAACCATCGCCACCGTAGAAAAAAGTCCGTGAATAACCTTTGTTTTTAAATACCTCACCTATCGTATAAAGACCTTGGTTACGTTCGCGCTTTACAATACTTCTTCCCGGGGTGGGCGGCACGGCCAAGGTAATGGCCTCCATACCGCGTACCGTTCTTGTTCCGGTAGCGAACAACTCGGTAAAATAGGCCTCGGCTCTGGCAATGGAGTCCAAATTGGGGGTCAACCCCTTTTGGTTGCCGAAAACTCCTAAATAGTCCGCACTTAGGCTCTCCACACATATTAATACTACATTTGGCCGTTGTTCCCGATTTCCCTTCACATACCGGAGAATATTTTGGTTCGGGAAGAGCAAACTGTCAGCAGGGGTCTTAATATGTTCCTCCACGACAGCTAGGGCATCGGTTTCGGGAATAGTTTGATAGAAGTCCGTATAACTAAGCTCATTGTTTCTGAAAGCTGCAAAAA
The DNA here is from genome assembly GCF_040112705.1 of Flagellimonas sp. MMG031. Classification (NCBI taxonomy): domain Bacteria; kingdom Pseudomonadati; phylum Bacteroidota; class Flavobacteriia; order Flavobacteriales; family Flavobacteriaceae; genus Flagellimonas; species Flagellimonas sp. MMG031. The sequence goes on along the minus strand of NZ_CP157804.1, from coordinate 993,989 downwards.
AGGAATAGATTCCTGCCTTGGACAACTCGTTGTTGTATCTGTTGTTCGAAAGCTCGGCATCTTCATTCTCAACCTTACCGCTATAGGTAAGCATTATTCCAATGGCCAATATGGCCGGCACCAGTTTTTGTCGGAAAGTGGTAGTTGACCGAAATGCCTTTCTAAAAACCCCTTTCTTATTAACGTACCATGTTGTGAGCACTACTAAGAGCAACATACCACCAATAAGAAGGGGCAATGGATAGGATTCATTTATATTTTTTACCACCTCGTAGGTATAGATCAAGTAATCAACGGCAATAAAATTGAAGCGTCTTTGGAACTCATCCCAAAAAGTAATCTCTGCGAAAAAGGAGAAATAGACAATGAGCAAGCCCAGCGACCACCCGAGATAACATATTATTCGGTCCACGACCGAGCCATGGAATTTCTCGGGCAACAACATGAAATACAAGGCCGCCACCGTATAAAAAAATGACAGCGCACCTATATCGAAGAACAATCCTATCATAAAGACCTTGACCAATCCAAAAAAGGAATGTTCCACTTGAGAGAAATCCATGGCAAGGAAAATGGACCTAACCACGAATGAAACAATCAAAAACAACAATGCAAAAGCGTTGATGATCGAAAAACGGGATGGAAATATTTTTTTAACCATAAATATCTTGTTGATTAATCCATTACAAACTTGAAACCAATACCAAAATAATGAGCCTTTAGCCCAGTGGTTCGATGATAATTATTGTATTTAAAATCAATGCTCTTTAATCCAAACCTCCATGTCCTGAACTTGGTGAAAATATCCGTATAGGTAATTCCGAAGCCGTATTGATGGGCATCGTAGGCTGAAAGATCAAAATCGGAGGTATAGAAAGCACTGGTTGAAAGGTGGGTATCGAAAGGTGCAAAATAATCGATCTGGTTCTGCGTGTAATACCGATAAGATGGGTAAAAGGTAAAGTTTTGCAACACCTTGATGGGGAGTTCTACACTGGCTGTATGTGCCCGAAGGCCCCAATCATCAAAATAGTAGCGATAATAGGTTCGAACGGTAATCAACTCATTAAAATAGTGGTTCAGCCGAAATCCGATTGGAAACTTCATTCGATTGTCCGGCAATCGCTCCATGTCGTCGGCCAACATAAATACATCCCCATTCTGTGACGAAGTGTAATTGGGAATACTTGCGGGGTTTCCAATAAAATAATTGAGTCTATCAGCAAAATAAACCCTTTGCATGGGGTTGGCCAGCCAGCCTTGTTGACGCACTACATCAGCAAATATGGACATTTGGGTATTCTTTCCCAATATTTGTGAAAAGGAAACCGATAGTGCAAAACTGTTCCGTTTCTTATCAGAAATCAGGCTGAAACCATCCACGGGACGCCACGTATCAGCACCATTCTTATTGGTTACCTCTCCGTTATCGTTCAAAATATCCACGCCATTGAAAAAGCCGCTGTTCAAGTTGGTACCGGATTCCAGGTAGCTATCCAGTTCTGTTGGATATCTGGGCAACCAGGTATCTAGAAACACACTTCCTTTAAGATTGATTTCCGTATTCTTTTCATTGAACAGTTTGGTAATGCCCGCCCCAAAACCAAAGGATAGGTAGTCGTATTCCGTAGCGAAAGAGGCATTGGCGCTCCATATCTGGTTCCTATCATCGGAACTATGGGCGTAGGCCGCAGAAACACTTCCCCAAGTATCTTGCCGGGAGGCCCCTGAAGATGCCACCCAAGGGCTCCCGATTACACCCGAATATCCGCTACCGGCGCTAAAATTGTCATCATCCTCAAAACCATCATCATCCGCGTAGCGGTTACCCCCTGTTTTTGCCGAAGTGGCCACAGCGCCCCGTGAAGCACCACTAACACCAGAGCCAGCATTGGAGTTGGTCAGGTCAAACGGATTCAAGTTACTCGATGATGCAGAAGTGTAGGTGGAAATACCCACGTCTACCGTCAAAACATCGTCATCATTCAATGGAATGCTCACTACAAAAGAAGGAGCCACATCTGTTAGCTGTTCCGTGCCAATTCCCCCGGTCACAGAGGCATTGTTTCCATCCTGTTCGTAATAGCTGGACAAAATATCGACCTCCGTGGCCTCCAACACCCGCTTTTTATAGCCTTCAACATTTGTTTGTTGTGCCCATCCCAACAGCGGAAACAACAATGCTAGTACAACAATTTTTCCCATTTCTTGATCAGTTACATCCACATCCCCCACCGGTTTTGCCCCCGTTTCCGCCCGAGGCACCTTCACGGTAAACTTGATAGTTGGTCTCAAACTTTGTGAATTTTTTATCGGCCAGTACCATGTCAGGATCATTGATGTTCACTTTGTCATATTCATGTAATACGGCACAAGAAGAAAGACTACACAATCCACATAGCACAATTAAAATCTTTTTCATATCTGGTATATTATTTACTTTGAGTTTCTATTTCCTTTAGGGCAATGTTTTTGGAGGTGATTACCTTGTTGTTTTCATCCACAATAATGCATTCCACCCCTTTCAATTGGTTGATAAAGTCAAGACCGATATCCACTCCCATCACAAATACTGATGTTGCAAGTGCATCGGCAAGCTCTGCATTCTTGGTAAAAATGGTGGCGCTGAGTATTCCTTTGCTGGGATATCCTGTCCTTGGGTCGATGATATGGGTATAGCGTTCGCCGTTGATAATAATGTACTTTTCATAATTACCTGATGTTACGACGGCCTGATCTTCCACGGGCAACCAAGAAAACACCTTCTCTTTGTTCAAAGGATTTATTATGGCGACCATCCAGTCCTTGCCATCAGGCTGCGCACCCCAGGCATTCAAATCTCCCGAAGCATTGATTATCCCCGATTCGACACCCTGCTCCACCAACAGCGCTTTGGCTTTATCGGCGGCATATCCCTTACCTATGGCACCAAAACCTATCTTCATACCCTTGTTCTTTAAAAAAACAGTCTGGGCGGCGTGATCTAGGATAATATTTTGGTATCCCACTTTTGAGACCGATTCACGAACAATGTCTGGTGACGGCATTTCGGTAACGGATCCATCGAATTTCCAGATACGGTCCATGGAAGCATAACTGATATCGAAAGCGCCCTGTGTAAGCTTGGAAATCTTCAATGCCCGTTCGATCAGCTGGAACAATTCTTTGTCTACTTTTACCGGTCGTAGTCCTGCATTTTGGTTGATGGCCGATGTCTGGGATTGTGGGTCCCAAGAAGAAATCAGCTTTTCTATTCGAGAAATTTCGGCTACGGCCATATCCAAATAGGTATTGCCTTGTTCAAGATTTTCGGCCACTACCGTAAGATCGAACCTACTCCCCATCAACTTTAAGGTGCGCTGATAGACCGTTTTTTGCAAGGTCACATCGCGCAAATGATAGTTGGTTTGTCCCGAATAGCCCGCCAAAGAAAGAAAGAGGAATAACACACAATATATAAGCCCTGTTCTCAACATATCTGTTTATTTAAAGGAGCTCAATTTGTTGAAATAGGCTTTTGGACCTGTTTTTTCATAACCAGCCTGCCCGAGCACCTTTCCTGTTGCGTCCAACACCACCACGTAAGGAAAGTAACCTTTGGGATTGTACTTCGCCGCCAGGGCCTTGTTTCTGGCTTCTTGTTCTTCAGGCAACTTATTCCCCTTCTTTCGTGGAAAATCTGCCTTGAGCATTACAAAACGGTCCTTTGCCAATTGTTGAAACTCCTTTGTGCTCCAGACCTCTCTATCCAATTTGATACATGGCGCACACCAGTCGGATCCCTGAAAGACCAGTATGATGTTTTTTTCGTGTTTCAGTGCCAGTTCTTTGGCAGTGTCCATGTTCGTTTGCCATTCTTGAGCAGAGATTTGCTGAATGAAAAAAAAACTGAATACCATTAAAAAAGAATACCGCTTCCTTATTTGCATAACTAGATTTATTACATTTTATCAATAGTTAGACAGCCAAAAGAAGGGACACCCTATTTTTTTCTCATTATTTTTATACCCTATTTAAAATAGTTTCGCCAACATTGAATACGACCAAGGAAGAACCATCCATTTGCGAGCAGCAAACCTATAATCAAATATTTCGTACACACTACGAAGCCGTTACCCGGTTTATATATTTTAAATGCGGCGACCTACAACAAGCTGAAGATATCGTTCAGGATGTATTTGTAAAGCTCTGGAAGTTATGCGCCTCAGTATCGTTTGAAAAGGTAAAAGCTTATCTGTATAGAGCCGCCAACAATTCCTTCCTAAACGAAAAAGCACATGAAAAAGTAGTCCTAAAGCACATGCAAACCATTGTTCGGCCCATTGATCACGAAACTCCAGAATACCTGATACAAATGGAAGAGTTCCACAAAAAACTCAAAGAGGCGATTGCATCGTTGCCGCCCAAGGAAAGGGAAGTATACCTATTAAGTAGGATAGAAAAAAAAACCTATCCCGAAATCGCTGAAATTCTGGGACTTGGAATCAAAGCCATAGAGCGGAGGATGAGCAAGGCTCTGTTATTGTTAAGGGAGCTTCTTGGAAATGATTTAAAGTTATAATAGGGTAAACCATTGTTTAACTGTCCTTTAAATAAGAGAACAAATACCCATGGAAGAAAAATACGCCAGTGAAGATTTTTTGGCCCGATGGCTTGCAGGGGAATTGAGCAAGGAAGAGCTAGCAGGGTTCGAGGCATCCAATGTCTTCAGGGACATTTTGGCCATTGATACTGCGGCCAAATCCCTAAGTGGCCCTAAAGTTGATGTGGAAAGAGCGCTCTCATTGGTCACGGCACGGAATCAAAACATTAGGAGAACAACACCTAAGGTAAAACGGTTATGGTCATTTACTGTAGCGGCAGCTTGCATTGCCATACTTTTCGCAGGATACACCTATTTCTTCGGGTACAAGACCTATTCCACAGGCATTGGGGAAAAAGAAACCGTTCTTCTTGCAGATGGCTCCCTAATTGAGCTGAACGCCAACTCTTCAGTATCTTTTAAAAGATTCGGCTGGGAGGAAGACCGATCCGTTAACTTTGACGGAGAAGCTTTTTTTGATGTTGTTCCGGGCAAGGATTTTACGGTAAACACCGACAAGGGCAAAATTTCCGTTTTGGGAACCCAATTCAACATAAGGGACAGAAAAGATTATGCAATACAGTGCTACGAGGGCGCTATTATATTTATGCCATTGAACGAAAATCATCCCATTATCGAACTGGAAAAAGGTATGGGAATTCTCCTATCGAAAGGGAAAATCCAAAAAGAACTGCTTTCCAAGAATGCCCCAGATTGGAAAAATGGTTTCTCTTCCTTTTCAAATCAGCCCTTGTACGAAGTATTGGAGGAACTTGCTCTACAATATCCCGTGGAATTTAGAACAAAAGGCGTTGACATGAACCGGGAGTTTACAGGAATTTTTTCTCACAACAGCCTTGAGAGTGCCTTAAAAACGACCATGGAACCCATGGCTGTCGAATATCATATTTCCGAAGACAAAAGAATTATTACCTTGTCCGAATAAGTGATGAGGATTTTCATAGTTGCGGCATTGTTCCTATTTGGCATTTTTACGTCCAGTGCCCAAGAACATCTATTCCTTGAATTTAGGGACACCCCATTAAAAAAGGTTATTGGACAACTGGAAAAAGATTTGGACCTACGGTTTTCATATGCAGAGGATCTGATCAAAGACAAAAAAATAGAACTATTTGCAGACGGCTTAAGCCTGAATATACTTTTAGGTACCCTTGAAGCCCAAACAGGACTACGTTTTGAAAAAATTGATGGGCAACCACAAATAATCGTTGTTCCCTTGCCCACAGCAAAGGATTTATTCCAAGTGTATCTTTTAGATAAGGATACACGAATGCCTATATCCGAAAATCAAGTTGTGATAGACTCTAACCTAATATTGGCAACGGACAAAAGCGGTTTTATCCAGTTCAAGGATACTGGAAAACCTACCTATCGGTTGGAAGCGAATGGATACCGAACCATATTTTTATCAAAAAAAGAACAGGTTCGCCCCATTTACCTTACCCCAGCATATCAAGAACTCAAAGAGGTAGTGGTCACATCCTATATCACCACAGGTATTGATAGAAATCAAGACGGTTCCATTACCCTTTTACAAGAACCATTGGGACCCATTCCCGGGCAGACTTCACCAGATATTTTGCAAAGCATCCAATTGATTCCCGGAGTTGCAGCTTTGGATGAGTCAGCATCGGGAATACAGATACATGGTGGCACCTCGGACCAAAACTTGGTTCTGTTCGACCATATTCGTGTGTTCAATACAGGCTATTTGTACGGTATGCTTTCCAGATTTAATCCCTATGCAACCCAAAAAGCAACCATTTTTAAAACCGCAACTAGCGCATCCTATGGCGATAGGGTTTCTGGAATAATCGATATTAGCACGGACGATACGGTATCCTCAAAAATGTCAGGAGGAATTGGAATGGATGGATTGAGCGTTGACGGATATATCAAAATACCGTTATCAAAAAAATCATCCATCTCGCTCTTTGCCAGAAATGCGTATCAAGACATTTTCGAATCCCAGACCTATGAGGCCTATGCCAAGAAAATTTTCGATAATTCCGGGGCTATATCAGATAGTAGTGGGAATCCTCTAAATGTGGTTTCGGACGATAGCTACACCTACGAAACAAGCAATAGTGAGTTTCGGTTCTACGACATTAACGCCAAATATGTCTTTAAACCATCGGAAAAGGACATACTTTCCGTTAGTGCCTTAATGACAAGAAACCGAACCTTGTTCTCGTTCAGCAATCAAGGGGAAACCAAAAGAGATTCATTGGCCACTGGTAACGGGGGAATAAGTATTAACTGGAAACGTCATTCTTCCAATGGCCAGATTGATCAGTTAACCACGTACTTCTCTTCCTACGATTCCTATTACCAAAACCTTGAACTATATGGAAACGAGCTCGAAGAAACCAATATTAGAGGTAATCGAATCAGTGATTTTGGATTGGAACTCAAGTCGGATAGGGTCTTAAAAAACAACGATATAGTAGGTTTCGGATACCAACTTTCCAACACGAATTTAGAAATTGACCTAAACTACTTTTCCAATATTGACCCTGCAAACAATGTTAGCCTTCCTGTGCAGGATAGTAACCTAAAAAACGTACTTTTCGGGGAATACAGTATTAGAAAGGAAAAGGGAAATTTATTCAAAATAGGACTAAGGGCGGTTCATTATGGTAGTTTGGGCCGGTTTCTGATCGAGCCGAGATTGAATCTGGAGATACCATTGAGCCCATCATTCAGAATAAGAACAGGCTACGAAAGGAGAAACCAGCCCATTGCACAGCTTATTGAATTTGACCAGACCGAACTCAGACTGGAAAACAACCTATGGAGGCTATCGGACAATGCGGACTACCCGCTATTGCAAAGTAATCAGTTTTCTGCAGGCATTCTTTTCGATAAGAATGGCTGGACCTTTGATGCGGAAGTCTACTATAAAAACCTCACCGGACTAACCTCGTTTAACCAAGGATTCAATCTGCCCCAACCCATTCTTGCTGAAGGCAAAAGTCGCATTAAGGGATTGGACATCCTATTAAAAAAGCGTATCAAAAATTATAGATTTTGGATGGGTTATACCTTGAACAATGTGGATTTTATATTTGAAGACCTCCAGGACCAAAGCTTTTCAGGCAACAACGACATACCCAACAGCTTTAGGATTTCCAATAGTTTGAACATTAAAAACCTAAAGCTCTCTGTTGGATGGCAATATCGTACAGGATCACCATATACTCCCATTAAAAATTATGATGAAGCAACCAGAATAGTCTCGTTTGAATCCTTGAACAGCGGCAGGTTGCCCAACTTTCATAGACTGGATGCTTCTGTAATCTATAATTTTGATGTCAATCCAAAATCCACAAAAATCCAATTGGGGCTTTCTGCATTGAACATCTACGCCCGGATAGTACCCCTCGCAGTCATCCATAGGACTTCACAACAGAATGGAGCGTTATTGTTGGAACAGGTAATACAAAGAAAATCGCTGGGCTTCACTCCAAATCTTACTTTGAGATTGTTTTTCTGATTTAGGAGAAATAAAAAACCCTGACAAAAATGTCAGGGTTTTGCAGTACCTTGGGTGGGAATCGAACCCACACTCCCGAAGGAACTGGATTTTGAAGCCAAGCGGTATTAGGTCATTTTATCTATTATCAACTCATTTTCAATTGTTTATCAGTTTTTTTATTTTATTTGATTTCAAATAAAATCAATTAAACCCAAGAAATGTTGTACCTATGTTGTACCAACTTTGTATTATCTTTACTACAAGATTATCAAGTAAATGGCCAGTAATACAAAAATAGTACTCCGGAAAAAACCAAATAAATTTGGTGAATACCCTCTGGCCATCAGAATATCAAAAGATCGGAGAACAAGCTACATTTATTTGGGTCATTATGTCGATGCAAAATACTGGGATGCCAAAAAAAGACAAGTCAAAAGATCTCATCCTAATCCCGCTCACCTAAATAACTTTTTGGAAATAAAGCTTGCTGAAACGGGTAAGGTTATTTTAAGGCTGCAAGCGGAGAACAAAGATATTTCTGCCAGTCAAATCAAGGCAGAGATTGAATCTGTCTTAAATAAGAAAGACTTTTTTCAAGTTGCCCAAGAGCATTTGGATGAATTGGAAAACAACAACAGATTAAGTCAACATTCTTCGGACAAAGCACGCATCAATCATCTAAAGAAATATAGCAGGTCTTCGACCCTTCCATTTAAAGAAATAAGTGAACGCTTTTTAAAAGGGTTTATCCGGTATCTAAAATCGGAGCGAAAAGTTTCCGAAAGATCGGTAGTCAACAATCTTGTGGTAATTAGAACCATTTACAATAGGGGAATTAAAATGGGGCTTGTTGACAGAAAGCTATATCCTTTTGGGCATAACAAAATTGCCATCAAATTTCCTGAAACGGAAAAAGTGGGCCTAAATGCCAGTGAAATAAAAAAAATTGAAAACTTAGCTTCCTTGTCCGAAAGCCAAAAACATGCCAGGGATGTCTGGTTATTTAGTTTTTATCTAGCAGGAATAAGGGCTTCGGATGTCCTACAATTGAAGTGGAGCGATATATATGATGGCCGCTTGCACTATACAATGAAGAAAAACTCCAAAATAGTTTCGTTGTTAATCCCGGATAAGGCTAAGAAAATTATTGACTCCCATCAAAGAACAAAGGGAGGAAACAATGATTTTATCTTTCCATATCTCAAATATGTAAATTCAAAGGATGGAAAGGTACTTTGGAAAAAAACCAAGCTAGCCATTAGAAAAATCAATGATGAAATGGGCACTATTGCAGACAAAGCGGAGATAAACAAAAAAATCACCATGCACATTGCAAGGCACAGTTTTGGAAATATTGCTGGAGACAATATCCCTGTGCAGTTGCTACAACAACTTTACCGCCATTCTTCGATTACCACCACAATGATGTACCAATCCAATTTCATGAACAAAAAAACCGATGACGCACTTCAAAGTGTGGTAAATTTCTAAATTGACTTAAGTTTGTCCCAATCTTACCAGAACTTTTGCACATGGTTCCTGTTCCAATTTTATAGCGTTCCGGCAGATAAGCGTTAAATAGAATTGGAATAGGGTGCAATTTACTTTGCTATTAATGTTCCGGCAAGATCTTATTTAGGTTAGTCCTATTTTAAGGAAGATTTAAAAAGTGGAAGGGTTAAGAATTATATTTTCTATGCTTTCTTAAGGTCTAAAAGGTTCGGTCTTATCATTTGGACCGTATTTCGTTTACTAATTGTTATCTGCTGTTATTTTTTCATGTGCTCTAGTCCAATTCCCGATAATGTGAAGAACATTCCCCTTTCAATGTTAAACTCTTCGAAAGTTACTAATTCTGGAATTCTTTTTTCCTTTTCCAATATGGATTTTATCGCTTTGTAGTGATTTAAAAATTCCTTTGTTAAATTCAGGTCTTTTTTAAATGCTTTAATCATTTCTACGAATAAGAAGCACCCATAATAAATAATAAAATCTTCGTAGTACTGGTCGAAATTGTTAGTTGAAAATTTATGAACTTGAGGCCGTTCATCTAAATCTTTACTCCAACCCGTTCTCAAAATAATATGAGGGTTAAAATGTACATGAGAGGAAGAAGCCGAATACAGGTAATCATAAAGTTTTATTAGCTTTCCATCTGTTGCCATTTGGGCAACACTTGGAAAATCTCTTTTTTTATTTAATCCTTCTCTTTCCCAAATTTTTTTCAAATCATTGGATGCCTCTTTAATCATTTCTGGAATTAGTGCTTCATTCATTATTGGCTGTTGAGAACCGATTTGTTTGAAAAAGTTCTGTTGAGCGATTATGCTGTCGTAGCAATTCTTATGTGCGTAGGTCGATATAAGTTCGTTTTTATCTCCACTATATTTTAAGATTATATACTTAAAGGCAATCAGTTCCTCCGTGATACTCCGAAGGCTGGACAAAAGAAAGAATGAACCCGTTTTTTTCTTATTGACGATGTAAAAGTTGAACTCAATACATTTTGCAAAAATACCTGTCAAAACAGACTGGAAAATTTTGGAATTTAATTCATTTGGTTCATAGGTAACAGAATTGAATTCTTGCAAAAGATTATGAACTTGGTCAAACTCTATCTTTAATTTTCCTTTCATTTCATATTGGCAGTTAACGGTCTCTGTTCGTAGTCGAGGTTTAGCACTTAACTTTGCAAGTAAAGCAATTACTTATAGCCATCTTTGCCGGCAGTTTTTATTTCTTCTGGGAAATATTTAATTAGAGCCAATTTTGCATCTTCATTCCCTTGTAACAATTTTATACTTCTATCCGTAAAATCAGATATGTTTAAATGTTTACTAGCTATATTTTTGATTCCTTTATGATTAAAAGTAACCAACACTTTGTCATAGTCTGCACTGGTTATCATTTGATTTAATTGAGCAATACGGTCAGTAAACCAATCATTTATTGTAATGTTATCTAGGAAATTTTGATAATTAGTTTCTAACTGATTTAAGGCGTTACCTTTAGAAACATCACTATCGGTGAAATAGTAATTTACCTTCGTGCTTACATAATTTGAAGCCTGAACTTCTTTTAGTTTGTCTAATTCTTTAATGACGTCAGTTTTAATTAAATCAACATTTGCTTCATCAGTTAAAATCTGTTTCGCAAGAATTGCCAGGAAATCTGAATCCAAAAATAAATTTTCAACTTCAGCAACTGAAAATGAATAGACATCACTTTCTTTTAGTTTTTCCAGTCTTGAAGTATCGTGATGATCAGAATCAACAAGACCAAATGCATTAGTGTTTACATTTTGTAACTTATTAAAGGCTTTAGTGTGATTAATTACATCAAAGCAACTGCCCACTGGCATTATTGTCAATTCAGGGAAAAGGATTGAGTAGACCCTTTCGTCAATACTACCTTAACACCTTCACAGAAAAGAATATTTTTTCTACTACCTAATAACTCAAAAAGAAGAGTCTCAGGTATTTCATCAGTTGGTATATCTTCAATTTCCCATTTGTCGGGATGTGTAAATGATTTGATCCATATCTTTTTTGCAGTCGTTCTACTGGTTGCGAAATCTAAATCGTGTGTAAGATAAATAAAAAGACAATCGTTCCTTTCACTTTCTAATATGTCCCATAGCTTTTTTAATATAGTTTTGTGCAGATACATTTCAGGTTCATCAATGACAATAAATCCTTGAGATGGTGCTTGTAAAACTTGAGCAATGAGATATAGCATAACTTTTTCACCATCACTCATTTGTATTGCAGGGTACGACCTACCGTCTTCTGAATAAGCTGTGATATTAATTCCATCCCTGCATTCAATTGTTCTATGCTCTATTAAAGAATTCCATATTTGAAATGTTATATCTAAATTAGTTAATCTTGGGCTTTCCATTTCTTTTCCAGACTTAACCAATTCAATAGCTTTTTTCCTATATGAATTGCCAACAGAAATATTATCTGCAAGTAAATTTTTTAATACTATGGAAAATTCTTGCTGTAAGTATCTGAATTCGCCATCATTTTTGTTTGTTTTATCTCGAAGTTGAGATTCTTTAAGTTCCGTTGCAGTTTTAGCTGGGTTTGAAATAGAATCAAAACTGGGAACCAATAAAATTCGTTGGGCAGAAATTACTACTCCATTATTTTGAAGGTAGCTTTTAAACTTGTTTGATAGGGTTGTTTTTCCACTGCCATTAGCACCAATTGCGACCACATTATTATTGAAAAATCCAATCTTTTCAAAAAAATCAACATTAAAATTTAATTGGTCGTAATACCTAACAAAATTAACCCCATTTTGTTCAATATTAGTGCGCGTTTGTTTTATCCAGTGCTCGTTTTGTTGGGGAATAAATGAAGTGTTTTGATGACCTCTAAAGGGCAGTGAACTCAATACGTTATCTATATTAGACCTAAATTGATTTAGATAATTGATTTCAAAATTACCGGCAGTTGCCTTTTCTTCTATCAAGGTAACTAATGCAATAATTTTATCTATAATGTCCAATGTTGATTCATTGCATTCTAATTCAAAAGAAACTTGTCTATGAATATTTAAATCATTTTTAGCAGTTTGGACGTAAGTTAAAAATGCTTGTAGTTGTTGGTTCATTCAAGTATTTTTTAAATGGCAGGGAACGGTTATTTAATAACATCAGTTATGGGTTGTACGCAGGATCACTCACTGTAAATATGCAGGGGGTTGAGTTAAATGTAAGAATTTTCAATAAACTGTAAAATGTGAAATTCCGTAAAAGGTTTAATAATTGCATCGAATGGAGGATTTATTTAGAATCCAATATTGGATTGCTTTCTTTTTTCTTTTGCCTGGCAAAAGAAAAATGTAAAGCAAGAGGGTAACATGCTGGCGCACTGTTATTGATTCATTTTCCTTCGGAAAACCCCATTTCTAAGGTGTTTTTAAAAATATTGATCTATGAACTTTATAGCTTTTTCTACTAAAAAAGGCCTTCCGACCAGTAAAATCAATTGATTTTTTACTAAAAAATGGTTTTTTGAAGAATGGCTTAGTTGAGTAATGAAGGCTTTATTTGTCCAATAATTTTATCGGCAAATCTTCTATTTTTCACGGAAAAAGGTGTTCAGCCCAGTAAATTCAAGAAAATTTTCACGGAAAAATCAAAAATAATTAGTCATTTTGAATAAAATGTACCTTTTCATCCCATAAATGGCATTTGTATTTTATTAAATCTGTTTTGTAAATTACAATCGGTTTATTGTGGGAAACACCCTATATTTGAGCTATGCAGACAAAGACCAAAAACAACCATATAGGCAGAAAGATTAGTAGAATCAGGGAACTTCGAGGGATGAAACAAGAAACTCTTGCAGAAGAACTGGGTATCAGCCAACAGGCCATTTCCAATTTAGAGAACAGCGAAAAAGTAGATGATGCCAAGCTAGAGGAGATTGCTAAGGCTCTTGGCGTATCCAAAGAGGCTATTGAAAATTTTTCTGAGGAATCAATGATTAACTATTTCAACACCTTTAATGAAAAGGTGTCCAGTAGCAACTTTGGCCACAATAATACTTGCACATTCAATCCTTTGGATAAATTAATTGATGCATACGAAGAAAACAAGAAGCTTTATGAGCGTTTGTTACAAGCTGAAAAGGACAAGGTTGCGTATTTAGAAAAGCTGATGAAATAGATTATTTTAAGTTTCAACCACTCACTTACTTCATTGGTAGATGTACCTAAAAGTATAGTTCTGGCCAATTTGTAATATCTTTATATCCTAGAACGGTTATAAAAGGTATATGCAAGTTCAATTTCGCACCAAAGATGAGGCCAATATAGAACAGGAAAGAGGTTTCTTGGCACTTACCCCTATTGAACGCATTTACCGTTTCTTGGATTTGATGCAGCGCATCAACCGGTTTCCCACAAAGGCCAAACATGATGAGAATACTTTCATTATACACATTAATAAAGGGAAATGAGGCAATGGAAAGAGGATGTCGATCTTTTTTGGAAATGACCAACAAAAAAAGTTAGAAAAGTCTATATCTTCTAATGGTCATGGGTTGGGGTACCTCTCAAAAACATTCTATTGGAACTCTTTAAAACTTAACAGATTTTGCCTCGCTCAGTAAATTAGTTTGTGTAAGTATTTGGGGCTTGCAGCACTTCACTTCGTTCCGTTCGCTTAATAAAGTTATTCCAAAACTCTTATTGGTGTTGAAAAAACATGTCTAATAGATTGACACTTTTTGTAAAAAAAATTTACACTCATACTTCAGATTAAATAAAAGAGCGTAATTTAAAATACTTAATATCAGAATATTAAAAAGTTTTTGGAGGTTGGTTCAATTTTTGGAATGGCAAAAGTGTTGTTAAAGGGGTGCAAGAAACTAAAACCTTGTTTATGAATGAAATAAAACCATACTTTCGACATCTTTTGAAGAATAAATTATACACAGTAGTAACTGTTCTGGGTTTTGCCTTTTCACTAACTTTTGTTTTATTACTAAGTGTATATATTAAGAATGAGCTTTCCATAGATGATTTTCATTTAAAGAAAGAAAGGATCTTTCGGCTTGAAAACGAAAGTGTAGATTTCTCGCCCCCCATAGCTGTCGATTTAAAAGACAGCTACCCTGAAATTGAGGATTTTACCAGGGTTTACAGTGAATCCGGGAGGATTTCGAAAACAGATGGGCAAAAGACTAAGTTTGACTACCTTGGAGTGGATGCATCATTTTTTAAAATCTTTTCCTTTCCACTTATCAAAGGTGATGTAAGTAGTGTTCTTCAATCGGCTGATGGTATAGTTCTTTCAGAATCAAGAGCTTTCAACCTGTTTGGAACTTTGGACATTATTGGTGAAACAGTGTTCATCAATTCCAACAATAAGTTCACGGTTACTGGTATAATGGAGGATTTTCCGGAGAATACACATTTTGAAAAACAAGATGCCATTGTGAACCTAAAGGCTTTCAAATCCATTTGGGGATTTGAAACCATAATGGAAGAATATGGATGGTGCTCAATCAGCATCTATTTTTTAGCCAAGGCAAACACCAATCTTCCTGCAAAAGCCCCTGAAATACACGAAAACTTCAAAAAGAATTTTTGGCTTTATAAGGAAGGTTGGGCAAACACCGTAGAGTTTACACCATTGAAGAATCTATATTTTAGTTCAAAACAAGGAAGTGGCACAAAGAGTAATAGCAGAGCCTTAATTACTGTTCTATCAGTCATAGTATTTATTATCCTGTTACTTGCAGTTGGCAATTATATCAATCTGACAATTGCCCAATCTACTTTCAGAGGGAAGGAAGTAGCGATGAAAAAGCTACTGGGAAGTTCAAAGAAAAGACTGGTCTTTCAATTGGTCAAAGAGTCTGTTTTTTTATGTATTCTCTCATTGCTTCTTGCTCTTTTACTTGCCATATTGGTAGAACCTATCTTTAATTCTCTGTTGAATACCCAATTACTTCTGGACAATGCTTTGAACATTACCAATCTAATGATCTTTTTATTAATTTTTACCATCATAGGTTTGTTATCCGGGATTGTTCCAGCTATGAAGATTTCAAGCTTTAAACCTATTGAAGTGGTGAATGGTGGGTTTAAGAAAAAATCCAAGGGTATATATGCTAAGGGTTTTATCACTTTTCAATATACTGTAACAATAGCCCTATTGGTCTGTAGTTGGATTATTCTAAAGCAGACCGAATTTCTGCGCAATTATGATTTAGGGTTTCAAAAAGATAATATCATCCAAATGGAATATCTAGGGGCAATGAACCAAAAAAGCACCATTAAGGATGCTCTTATGACAATCCCTGGTGTCAAGAATGTATCCATAACATGGCAGAGTCAATTGAGTGGTGGAAGTAACCAAACATTTGATCATAATGGAAAATCTATTAGCTTTCAAGAGTTTGCGGTGGACTCTTCATTCTATAATGTCTTCGGAATTGATATTAAGAAAAATAATGTCGCTTACTCGGAAAATGGGGTGTTCTTAAATGAAACAGGACTAAAAACATTGGAACTGAAGGATGGGGAAAATTCATTTAGGTTCCATGAAGATGAACTCCCAATATTAGGAGTGGTCAATGATTTTAATTTTAAAGAACTTCGCAACCATGTTGGCCCACTTATGATTAGACAACTAACACCTGATAGGTATGCAGACAATATATTCTTAAAAGTTGAAGGTAAATCTATTTTTGAAATTGCCGAAAAGATCAAATCAGTTTATGGAGATTTAATCGGGGATGTCGAATTTGATATCAATTTTGTTGATGAGTCCATCAACCAATGGTATGAAAAGGATGAACGGACAGGTAAAGTCATTGGCTATTTTACACTATTATCTTTTATAATATCTGCAATGGGTATTTTGGCAATGTCAACTTTTTACACTCAGCAACGGAAAAAGGAAATAGGAATCAGAAAAGTAAACGGAGCCAATATTGCACAGGTACTTTCGCTATTGAATAAGGATTTTCTAAAATGGGTATTATTGGCATTTTTTATTGCTGTACCGATTTCATTGTATACAATGAATAGATGGCTTGAAAATTTTGCATATAAAACCAAATTGAGTTGGTGGATTTTTGTTTTAGCAGGCGTTACGACCTTAGTTATTGCATTTGTAACAATTTCATGGCAAAGTTTTAAAGCTGCCATGGCCAACCCAGTAGATGCTTTACGAAACGAATAAGAATCTTTAATCTTATTCAATTTAAAAGATAAAATATCACGAACTGCGGTCTTTCTTTTGCGACCCTCCGGGAGCAAAAGCATGATTGTCATGACAATGACACATCTTGAATTCGTTGCCGAACTTTATCTATAGCGT
The DNA here is from genome assembly GCF_040112705.1 of Flagellimonas sp. MMG031. Lineage (NCBI taxonomy): Bacteria > Pseudomonadati > Bacteroidota > Flavobacteriia > Flavobacteriales > Flavobacteriaceae > Flagellimonas > Flagellimonas sp. MMG031. The sequence goes on along the minus strand of NZ_CP157804.1, from coordinate 977,063 downwards.
TTTTTCCCGTTCTTTCGTTCCAATTTGAGCACGGCCCAAATCGAAGCCAAAATTTTGGGGCGGCAATGAAATCGAACAAGTAAACATTGAAAAAATGTTGGCCGTCACCTTTCTGAGAAATGTTTTACAACATTTAACTTTCGGATATATTGCATGAATACTTTATCCATTACCATACATTTTTATAGACACTTTTTGGAAACATGAAAGTTTAAAAAAATACAAATACACAAATTATTAGTTTGTATATTTGAATGATTATAAACCATGTGGCCTTTTTATGGTTTAAAAAAGATTTAATATCAAAACTTTTAGTTTGGAAAAAGAACAAAAAATAAACCGTTTTCTTAATTCACAGCCTCCGGGAGTTGTCTATTTAAGCTCATGGTTAACGGAAAATGGATTCTCCACACAATTGCTCAATCGATATAAAAAGAGCCGTTGGATATATTCCATTGGTTCCGGAGCTTGGATGAGAATGGGTGATAAGCCTACCTATCAAGGAGCATTATTTGCGTTGCAAGAACAAGCTAACCTAACTATCCATCCGGGAGGTAAGACCGCCTTATCCTTATTGGGAAAAGTCCATTATCTGGAACTATCCACAAAACAAATAACGTTGTTCGGGGGAAGCGAAGAAAAATTGCCCGCTTGGTTTTCAAAATACAACTGGGGGTTAAAAGTGGACTACTATAGTTCCTCCTTCCTTCCTTCCAATCTAGGACTACAAACTTTGGAGCAAGGGACTTTCAATTTGTCGGTGTCGAATCCAGCAAGGGCCTTAATGGAGTGTCTGTATCTAATACCCAAGAAACAAGAACTGGTCGAGTGCTATGAAATAATGGAAGGATTGAACAACCTAAGGCCAAAGCAGGTACAGGAACTTTTGGAGGCCTGCACTTCCGTAAAGGTGAAACGACTTTTTCTGTACATGGCAGAAAAGGCAGGGCACGATTGGTTTAAATACACCAACTTGGAAAAAATCGATCTTGGAAAAGGAAAACGCTCCTTGGTAAAAGATGGTGTTTATATATCCAAATACCGTATCACGGTCCCTAAAGCATTGGAAAATTATGAATAATTACAAGCAACAGGTTTCCCTATTGTTACAGGTGTTACCGGAGGTAGCAAAGGAACCGGATTTCGCACTGCACGGTGGTACGGCCATCAATCTGTTTGTAAGGGACATGCCCAGATTGTCGGTAGATATTGATTTGACCTACATCCCCATAGAGGATAGAAAGACATCCTTTAAGAACATTATTAATGGTCTTGACCATATAAAAACAAAACTCGAAAAAATTTTACCGGAAGCTACAATCACCCTAAAAAAGGAGACATTAAAACTTCAGATCACCACTGTAAACGCACAGATAAAATTGGAAGTTAACCAAATCAATAGGGGTGTCATGGGTGAAACGGTAACATTGCCGCTATGCGAAAAAACCCAAGAGGAGTTTGATGCTTTCTGCGCCGTACCGGTAGTTCCTTTAGGTCAATTGTATGGTGGAAAAATATGCGCTGCATTGGACCGACAACATCCCAGGGATTTGTTCGATGTAAAATATATGATGGAAAACGAAGGATTTACTGACGAAATCAAAAAGGGGTTCCTATTGTTCCTTTTGAGCAGTAACCGCCCCCTTCACGAAATGTTGCATCCCAATTTTATCGACCAAAGGAAAACCTTGCTCAACCAATTTGAAGGTATGAGTCCGGAACCTTTTACCTATGGGGATTTTGAAAAAATCAGGAAGGAATTGATAAAAGAAATCCATCAAAACCTAACAGCTGAAGACAAGGAGTTCTTATTGGGTTTTGGCCAAGGAACTCCCAATTGGGATATTTATGATTTTGAACGTTTTCCTGCCGTGCAATGGAAACTACAGAATCTTATCAATCTTAAAAACAGGAACCTTAAAAAGCATGAAAGTTTTGTTACCTCATTGAAGAACGTATTGGATTGATTGAACTATTCGCCAAAATGAAATTATAAGGCAATGCATCAAAAAAGAAATATAAATATCTTCTCATGAATATTGAAAAGCAAATACAGTTACTGAAAACCTTTTTCAAAGGGCGTGACGATGTCTTTGCTATACGATGGGAAAAGGGTGATAAAAGTGGTTATATGCCAGCTTATCATTATGACCCCTATATGTACCGCCTACACAAACAAAAAGGAGGAACATTCAACAATTATAAGGACAAGACCTATTTAAAATTAGATGGCCATCAACTAACAAAACATATAAAAGGCGTCAAATTTATTGGTGTTTATCCACTTTTGACCGATAACACCTCTTGGTTTATCGTGGCCGATTTTGATAAAAAAGACTGGAAAGAGCAGTCCGTTAAAGCTATAACTGTTTGTAAGGAAAATGGGATTCCTGCATATTTGGAACGTTCGCGTTCAGGAAATGGTGGACACGTATGGATATTCTTTGAACAGCCATACCCGGCCATAAAAAGCAGAAAGGTTTTATTGAAGCTTTTCGAGCAAGCAGGTGTTTTTTCCAAATTTGACAAAAACACTAGTTTCGACAGGCTATTTCCAAACCAAGATTATTTGTCAGGAAAAGGGTTTGGAAACCTGATTGCCCTCCCGCTTCAAGGAGAAGCTTTACAAAAGGGCAATTCCTGTTTTATTGACCTGCGGACTTTTACTCCCTTTCAAAATCAATGGCAATTTTTAAAAAGCATCAAAAGGGTTTCGATCATTCATTTGGATAGGGTTTTAGAAGAATTATCCAAGGAAAGCGTAGTCACAAAGGTTTTTTCTAAAAGCCATAATGTCAATACCGGGAAATTGAAGATTAGTTTAAGAAACAGTATCGTGATTAATCGAAATGGCCTAATCCCACCAATAGTTGATTTTTTAAAAGAGCGTTTGAACTTTTTTAATGCTGATTATGCGGTTAAAAAGAACACCGGAAGAAGTACTTGGAAGACGGAGCGCTATTTTAAACTTATTGATGAAACCGAAAATACAATTGAAATCCCGAGAGGTTTTATAGGGAGCTTGGTTCGGTTCTGTAAGCAAAAGCACATTGATTATGAATTTATAGACCAAAGAAAACAGTTGAACAATATTGAGTTGAAGTCCTCAATTCAGCTGCTAAAACACCAATTCCACCCGGTAGAAACAGCTAAAAAAAAGGATTTCGGAATTATTGTAGCCCCACCAGGATCGGGAAAAACAATAATAGGACTAAAAATCATTGAACAAAAGCAACAACCTGCATTAATCCTTACCCATAGAAAACAGATCGCCGAGCAGTGGATGGATAGAATTGAAACTTTCTTTGGAATTCCAAAAAGGGAAATCGGCAAAATTGGTCAAGGCAAAATGAAGATTGGCAAAAAGGTAACAGTGGCATTGATCCAAACGTTGGCAAAGAAACTATCCAACGAAAATGATGCACAAAAATTAGCATCTGCTTTTGGCGCCATAATCATAGACGAATGCCATCATATTCCGGCTAAATCCTTTCGTGAGGTCGTGCATCAACTCTCTCCGTATTATCAATATGGGTTAACGGCAACCCCCTTCCGTAAAAGCAATGATGAAAAATTAATTTTTGTGTATTTGGGAAACATTATTTCTGAAATAAAGCCCCAACAAATTGAACAATACAAAAAAGCAAGGGTTGTAATTCGCGAAACCAATCTCAACGTTCCCTTTAACCCAAAAACTGACCATTTTGAAACCCTTTCCAAAATATTGGTCCACGATTCCGAAAGGAATAAACTCATCTTAAACGATGTTGGAAATGAATTGAAAAAGGGTAGAAAGGCAGTAATCATTACGGAGCGAAAAGAGCATATTCAAACCCTTCATCAATATCTTAAAAATCAATTTGAGATTATTCCAATTTCAGGCGATGATAACGCAACCTCACGTTCGATGAAATGGAAAAATATCGAACAAGGCAACTTTCAAGCTATTATCACTACCGGGCAATTTTTTGGGGAAGGGGTGGATATCCAAACCATCTCCTGCTTGTTCTTGGTATATCCGTTTGCCTTTAAGGGCAAACTAATCCAATATATCGGAAGGGTACAACGTTCTGAATTAACACCCGTTATTTATGATTATCGGGATAAGCAAATCCCGTATCTGGATAAGCTCTTTTTAAAAAGGAACACCTACTATAGAAATCTTGACCGACAAGCAACGCTGTTTGAGGATTTAAAAGAAGACATTGATAATGGACCGAGACTAAACGATATCGACAAGGTCATTAAAGTTGCTATCAACAATTTGGATTTTCATTACGGAATGGTCAGTTTTTCATATAAATCCCCAAATGGAACTTCATTTGAATTTGAAATCGAGAATGAAGAAATGCAACCTGAGTTTGAGGTATTGAAACCATATTTCACTAGGGTTTTAAACTCCAAATTCATTACGGTCCGTATCCATATAGGATTTAATGATGCTGCGGTTGTTTCGCAATTGGCCACCTCGGATGATATTGACCGTATCAATAAAGAAATAGTGGATAGTGTAAAATTTCAGTTTATTGAACAACATTTTATTAAGAGTGTAAAACTTGGAAAGGATGAAGATACTGAAGAGGTGCCTAGAACAATAGGATCATTCTTTGGCTCAGCTGATAATCTGTTGGAAAGCCTATTGAAAAACAGCAATTATGTCCACTATAGGCAGTTATTATATTTATCAAAACAGCATCAGTATGAAAAACTGAAAATCAGATTTGTTTTAAATCCATTTTCATTCGTTTTCCTAGTAGAGGGAGAACAAAAACATCACATTATTCTGGAAACACTGAATACCAAAGAGGCCACCTATGTGTGGCATCTTCCAAAAGAACATTCTCTTTTCAAAGTAGAATTGGAACGAATCAACCAGAAATTGAATTGGATCCGTAATAATGGGCGCCAATCTTTTTTGGAAACCAAAAAAGAAAATTTCAGTAGGATAATTCATGACTATAGCGAAGATGGAAGAGGCTTCTATAAATGGAAAAATGCTTTGGAAGAACGTTTGCTGTAATACCTTAGTCTTTTTCCGTATTCCGAACTGGAAAGTGTCTCAACTTGGCAGCGTGGAAACGATGTCAATGTTGCGAGCTTTTTCGCAGTCCATGGCGTTTCTATTTTTTCTCTCATTGTCTCAAGTTTTGTTATTTCTCCTACCTTCCTACCTATCCCAATGATGACGAGGGTTTTTAAGCTAGGTCAGATGTTTTTTCAACTTACCTATCTTACCCTTTAGGTAGGTTAGGTAACCTCTAGGTAAGATGAATGTTATATATCCTACCTAAGGTTTTGCCCCATGACCATTGACTATATCCTACTTTAGGTAACTAGGTAGGTATTATTCTTCTTTCTTTGCAAAATCCATTTCCCATGGGCTTACCCCAAAGAGCGGTCGGGACAAATAGCCGTACACCTGTCGTTTGGGGTGCTTTATCTTTTGATTTATTTGTTCCTTTCGCTCTGCGTTCCGTTTCCAACGAAATTTTGATGATTTGATGACAAACCTCTCGGAGACCCTATAAATACTGATTATTCACCCGTCATCATTTTGTCATCGTTTCATCGTTTTTGTTTTTTTCTTCAACGTCCCTGTCATCATTTTTTATTTTGATGACAGTATGATGACAAAGTGATGACAGCCTAAACCCTTATAAACGCTGGGCTAATATCAATCTGTCATCAAATCATCAAAATTTTGGGGCATAAAAATCATTTTCTACGGCAAAGTATTTCGAGCTGCATCATCGATATTGACTATCAGCCGTTTTATAGGGTAGCTTTCTGCTCTCTTTGAAGTTGGATCGGTACCCCCAGTCTTAATGACTGAAAGCTCTAAAATACATGGATGGAGTTGGGTATAACTTGAACAAGTGCAAGAAATAGGGTCAAATGATACCAAAAAAGCACAACCAAAATGTTAAAGTTGAAGAATTTAAAATGTTGTACCTATGTTGTACCAAAATAAAAAAGCCGAGAGGTAAATCTCGGCTTATCCCTTTTGTACCTTGGGGGGGAATCGAACCCCCACTCCCGAAGGAACTGGATTTTGAATCCAGCGCGTCTACCAATTCCGCCACCAAGGCATCGGTACCACATTTTCAAATGCGAGTGCAAAGCTAAAAAAATAATTTTATATATCGCCAAAAAATACTTGGATTTATCCTTTAGCAACCCAATTTAATTTTTAAATTTGCACCTCCTTATTTATAAGTACGTTAAAACGCTAGCTAACAAGAAATTGTAATGGCATATCAAGTCCCGGAACCTAAAATATTTGCTTGCACACAAAGTGTTGAGCTGGGCAACAAAATCGCTGCCTCCTACGGAGCTGAATTGGGAAAAGTTCAATTCTCCAGATACAGCGATGGAGAGTTCCAGCCCTCCTTTGAGGAGTCCATTAGGGGAGCGCGTATTTTTATTATCGGCTCCACCAACCCCAGTTCCGAAAACTTGATGGAAATGTTGCTGATGCTCGATGCGGCCAAAAGGGCTTCGGCAAGGCACATTACCGCCGTTATGCCTTATTTTGGTTGGGCAAGACAAGACCGTAAGGACAAACCGCGTGTTCCCATTGCGGCCAAATTGGTCGCCAAAATGCTGGAGACCGCCGGTGCCACCAGAATCATCACCATGGATCTCCATGCGGACCAGATACAAGGATTTTTTGAAAAGCCCGTGGACCATTTATTTGCATCCACCCTTTTCTTGCCTTATTTAAAAGGGTTGCACTTGGACAATCTTTGTATTGCATCTCCCGATATGGGAGGTTCCAAAAGGGCCTATGCCTACTCCAAAGCTTTGGAATGTGATGTGGTGATTTGTTACAAGCAACGAGCGAAAGCAAATGTTATTTCCCACATGGAACTTATTGGCGATGTCCAAGGTAAAAACGTGGTTTTGGTAGATGATATGGTCGACACGGCCGGAACACTTACAAAAGCGGCCGACCTGATGATGGAACGGGGAGCGGAAAGCGTACGTGCCGTTACAACACATGGATTGCTTTCGGGCAAGGCGTATGAGCGCATTCAAGAGTCCAAATTAACAGAACTGATCGTTACCGATTCCATTCCTGTGGACCAAAGCCAAAAGAAAATAAAGATATTGTCGTGTGCCGATCTCTTTGCCGATGTGATGCACAGGGTCCACCACAATACATCAATATCATCAAAATTTTTAATGTAGCCTTCGACTACGCTCAGGCTGACAACGCCTGGCACTTCGAAGATAAATTTTATCATAAATTAAATATTAATAACAGATTATGAAGTCAATTACAATCAAAGGATCCCAAAGAGAAAGCGTGGGCAAGGTTGCTACCAAAGCCTTACGTAATGCTGGAAAGGTCCCTTGCGTGCTGTACGGAGGGGATAAACCAGTGCATTTTTCAGCTGATGAAATCGCATTCAAAGACTTGGTGTACACCCCAAATGCCTACACCGCGGTAATTGAATTGGAAGATGGTCAAAAATTTGACGCCGTATTGCAGGATATTCAATTCCACCCTGTAACCGACAACATCCTACACGTAGATTTCTACCAGTTGTTCGAGGACAAACCAATTACCATGAGAATTCCTGTTCGTTTGGAAGGAAACTCTCCTGGTGTGAGAAACGGTGGACGTTTGCTTTTCAGAAAGCGTAAACTATCCATCCGTGCATTGCCTGCATTGCTTCCCGATTTTATCACTGTAGATATTTCCAAATTGAGAATCGGTCAGACCATTGCTGTGGAAACTATTTTAAGTGACGATTACACTTTCTTGCACCCAGATAGTACCGCTATCGTTCAGGTGAAAGCTTCTAGAACTTCTGTTGATGAAGAGCTTGAAGATGAAGATGAAGAAGGAGTAGAAGGTGCTGAAGGAGAAGCTACCGAAGGTGGCGAAGCTCCAGAAGCGGAAGCTGCAGAATAGCACTTCAACAATTTTCACAAGAGCATCCCATTTTTGCCTCGGTAAAAATTTGGGATGCTTTTGTATTTTTGGGCAAATCCATTTTGGCTGATGCTCCATTTTATCAAACAGCTTTTTGGCTCACATAAACCATTATTGCAAGAAACCGAACCCATGAAGAAATTTTTGATTGTTGGTCTTGGAAACATAGGTGCTGAATACGAGGACACCCGTCACAATATCGGGTTCAAAGTCCTTGATTTTTTGGCCGAACAGGAGAGTTTCGCATTCGAAAGTGCCAAACTTGGTGCCGTGGGCACTTTTAAGCACAAGGGCAGGAGCCTTATCTGCCTAAAGCCGTCCACCTATATGAACTTAAGCGGTAAGGCTGTGAAGTATTGGCTGGATAAGGAAAGTATCCCTCTGGAAAATCTTTTGGTCATTACCGACGATATCAACCTTCCTTTTGGAACGCTTCGTTTAAAGGGCAAGGGTAGCGATGGCGGCCATAATGGTTTGAAGGATATTCAAAATGTGCTACAGACCACCACATACAACCGTTTTAGATTTGGCGTAGGTTCGGATTTTGGAAAGGGCCAACAAGTGGATTATGTGTTGGGCAAATGGGATAATGACCAACAAAAATCCATGCCCGAACGTTTGGAAAAATCTGCGGATCTCGTGCGATCGTTCGTCTTCGCTGGTGCCAAAAACACCATGAATCAATTCAACGGCAAATAAGTTAGAGAACTTTAAAGTCGAACACACTGGAACTGGAAACATTCCCTTCCAAATCAGTAGTGATCACTTGCCAGTAATACACCGTACCCGACTCAACGCCGACGGGAAGTTCCATGGTAGACGCATTGGTTACCCCGACCGATGTTTCCGGAGGGTTGGTTTCCGAGAAAAATACTTCAAAGAAGTCGATGTCATTGTCCACATCGGCACCTGCCCACTCCAAGGTTACTTCGTTGGCAATATCCTTCTGGACCGTTGCTCCCGACCTAGGGCTTTCCAATTGTGCAGGAAAAGGAACATAAGTGGTCTGTGACCCAGCATTGTAAAAAAGCCATGTTTCGCTAGATGCTACCTGATCAGATTCGGTGTTTTGGCTGGTGACCGACCAGGCATAAGGGGCTCCCTTGGTGATGGTTAAACTTGCTGAAGTGGAAGCCGTAGAAATGGTCTGGGGTAAATTGGTATTTAAATTGATGACAGAAAGCGTATACCTAGTTGTATTTTTGGACGCATTCCATCTGAAGGTGACCTGGGATGAAGTCTGATTGATATCCGTTCCCGTGGTACACTCTGAATTTTCTTCAGGGAAAACCAAAGTGGCACCTTCAGGTGCTGGGGGAGGTCCATCGTCCCCACCACAGGAAACCAATAATGCCAAAAGGCTCAAATAAATTATCTTCCGAATCATTCCTTGATCAGTTTAAACATTTCCTTTTTACCGGATTTTTCCAGACCTAAATAATACAGTCCTTTGGGCAAGGTGGACACATCCAACTCCAAATCCTCACCGAATACCCTTCTGCGTTCCGTGCGGACCAACTTCCCATTGGCAGTGAACAGTTGGATTCCCACAATCCCTTCAAATCCGGCCATGTACACTTGGGTCGCGGTATACACTGGGTTTGGTGACAAAATTGGCCTTTCCGAATAAAAGAAGGACTTTTCAAAACTTCCTTGGCAAGGCAAATTGGTAAAAACCTTTAAGGTGTTGATACCATTTTCCAAAGGAAGTTGAATTTTGGAAGCCTCCGTTTGGGTAACCAGACCATTGAGCTCCACATTGTAAAACGAAGCCCCGTTCAGGTCAAGGTTCAATACCCCCGCATCCAGCAATGCCGATACATCGAGCACATCGGGTTGGGTCAGCATAGCATCGAAACACACCTCCTCATACGTTATCAATCCATCCGTTCCACTTATGCACAAAGAATACTCTCCCGCAGGCAGATTGCTAAACGTTTGCGAATTGGTAAATTCAAAAGATTCCGAACCACTGGCACCGTTCAAAACAGCTGTGTAGTTGACCGCGGTATCCAAAGGTGTAATGGTTATGGAACCATCATTATTGTTACGGCAGCTTTCGCTTTCCACTTCAATTTCAAAATTATCGGAAGCAAATCGATATACCGCGCAGCCATTCGTATTCACCTCAACACCTTTTGGCGTGCCCAAGCAGAGGTCGTCACCATCATCAAAAACGCCATCCTCATCAGCATCGGGTCGATAACTACCCTCAACACAGATATCCAGGGAAAAATCGACCAAGGCACCACCATCACTGGCAGCGGTATCTTCTATTTCCAAGACCCACTCGCCCAATATGGACTCGCCATTCAGGGATGATAAAAATCCTATCGGCGCAACTGTTCCCGAAATTGCAGGGTTTTCTCCACAAACAATGGGGTCCCCATCATCATCAAAAACTGCATTCAAATCGTTATCCGCTCCGCAATTATTTGATAATAGGGTCACCTCGGTTCCCGAAGGAGAGATAAGGGTAATGATCAGGTCTTCCAAATAGGTATGATCTAGCTGTAAGTTTACATTGACATCCGAAATGGGCAAATCTTCCACAAACAGGATGGAGGTGGTAATGGTTGGCGTTCCAGATGATGAAATGGTAATGGGTAAATCCGTTGCGTTTCTATTTCGGCAATTTATCTGTGATGTGGTAAAGCTGAAAGGTGTTCCAAAAGTTCCCGAACCGCAACCATTGTTGGGTCTCACTCTCCAAAAATATTCGGTCTCAGCCTCTAGTGTTGTGGCCTTATAGGTGGTAAAGGGCAAAGATGCAGATTCTACCACATTGGTAAAGGCCAAATCGGTCGCCACTTCCACATCATAATTCGAATAGGATGGGTCAGCTTGCCAATTGAGCAAAGCCTCCAATGCCACACCCGCCTCTCCATCACTTGGCGCGAGCAATGCCACATCGGCAAAATTGCCATCCTGCACCAGAAGGGTAAGCGTAACGTTCTTGGTCACCGAAGCCGAGGTCGCAGTGACCACAATATCGTAGGTTCCTGGGGCAACGCTGTTGGTATTCGACAGTGTAAGGTCTACAGCCGTACTATTTGCGGTTGCATTCGTTGGAGAAAAATTGGCAGACATGCCTGCAGGAACGTTAGCCGAAAAAGTAGTGTTCTCGTTGAATCCTGCATAGGTTTCATAAACAAAAGGTATCACCAAATCATCGGGCTGGCAAACCTCATAGTCCAAGTTTTCAAAATTAAGGACCACTTGGGATTGCTCAATGGTAAAATCGGTGCTGTTCACAGCGAAGAAGATATTGTTACTGGCTTTTACCATAATTCGACCCGTATTGGTCACATTTCCTGGCAGAAGCACTTCTTCGGCACCATCGTTCAAGGTGTTTTCCAAAAGGGTTATGGGATAGGTCAGTCCACCATCCAAAGAAAGAAAAATATCCACCTGTTGCGCATTTATGGGAGCTATGTCCGTGTTTGACACGTCCCATGTAATTTCTTGTACCGAGCCGGCCACGTAGGTTTCTTCGGAAGTTTGGGAAGTAACGATAAAAGGACCTGCGGCTTTAATGACCCGAACATCCAATACATCCGAAACTACTTGCCCACCTCCAGCAGCGTTGTCACGGACCGTACAGGCAAATCTCAAGTTCCGTTCTATCTCGGAAACCGTTTCCCAAGCTTCTCCTGTGGCTGGGTTTACTTGAGTCAAATTACCTTGGACAACTTCGGAAAGTCTGGGAAAATATCTTTTGGAATCGGTTGATGGTGGCAACGATCTAAAATTGGCCCCGCTCGGGTTCAAGGAGCCAAAAGATGCCGTTGTTACCAATCCATCATCAATTTGTTCCCAAGTATAGGTCAGCACATCCCCTGCGTCGGGGTCGGTCGCATTACCTTCCAAAACAAAGGCGGTTCCTCTAGGTATGGTGTAATCATCCACTGGCACCAAAACAGGCGGTGCATTGCTGATTGCCTCGGTTTGGGCACAGGAAGTGGTCTCCAAATAGGTAGATATTTGAAGTATGCTATTGTAATGGAAATAATCATCGCCCTGCAGCGCAACATTGTTCCCTTCTACAATGCCTGCATACCCCATAATGGTGCTTCCACTGGCAGGTTCCGCTTGAACTCCCGTTCCCTCAGATTCGAAAGACCACGTGTGGTTGGCGCCAAATTGATGACCGAGTTCGTGTGCTACGTAATCCAAATCGAACACATCCCCTTCGGGAACGTTGGCGGCAGAAAAGGCACTACCTTTTCGATTATCCACACAGACAGAGGCGATAAAACCAGCATTACCATTGTCCAATCCCACGCCTACTTGATGGAACAAATGCCCAACATCATAATTTTCTTCTCCAATAATCGATGTAATAGTGGACTGTATCTGCGAATTCAAACTATTGTTGAAAGGATCGGTATTGGCATTGGTAAAAATAAGCAGGTCGTTATTGGGAATCAGTTCCAAGGTGACGCCCAAATCGGTCTCGAATACTTCGTTGACCCGGGTTAAAGTTGCATTGATGCCAGCAAGCGCGTCTTCTACCGTGCCGCCCATGTATTGGGTATATTCTCCCGAAGCGGACACCGCCACCCGATACGTTCTGAGCACTTGGTCATCTACCAAAGGGACTATGGTTTTTCCAGCTAAATTGGATGATTTTGAAGCATTTCCAAATAGGTCTTTGCTGGTTGTACAGATAAAATCCATTTTTGAGGAAAGACCTGCTTCCTTGTCATAAAGAACATAAGTATCCGAATCGTTCGAGGCTGGCTCCATGAATGTGATTCGGCTGTCCTCCAAACTCACCATCATGGTTTGGATACCTTTGTGCGAACTGCTCAGCTTCACCTTGTATTTACCATCGGCGCTGATTCCCGTAAATGATTTGATAGCCGGGTATTTCTTGGAAAGATCGGGATGGAGCACGGCCGTTTCCTTCACGTAAAACGGAACTACATCCCCTTCCCCATTGGGAAGATAAACCGTGGTTGCAGAACTTTTGGCCACCGAAACGGAATTGATTGTTTTGGATAAGCCACTTTTGTCCAACGTGAACACTTTTTTGGCATCCGAAATATCCTTTAGGGAACTGGCGCGAAGTCCGGACCGGTTCGGAACGTTTTTCCAATATCCCTGCTGCCCGTAAATGCAAAAGCAGCTAAAAAATATGGTTATTGAAAAAACAAGATGTAACTTAGCTTTCATACACGGTTAGGGCATAGTATATTTTCAAATGTAAGCCTTTTTTTATTTCTAAATCAGTTGGAAACAATCCAAAACATTTCTCATTTTAAGCAAGTTCCGCATCAAACTGTGGTGACCATCGGCACATTTGATGGTGTGCATTTGGGCCACCGTAAGATATTGGAACGCATCACAAACAATGCCAAAAACACCGGACTCAAATCCACGGTCCTCACCTTTTTCCCGCATCCAAGAATGGTATTGCAAAAAGATGTGGACATCAAACTGCTGAACACCCTCGAAGAGAAAAAGCAGATTTTGGAAGGTTTGGGACTGGATTATTTGATCATCCATCCGTTTACCAAACAATTTTCCAGACTATCGGCCATCGATTTCGTAAGGGACATTTTAGTGAACAACATCAAGGCCAAAAGAATCATCATTGGATACGACCACAGGTTCGGTCGCAATCGAAATGCCAATATCAAGGACTTAATTTCCTTTGGAAATACCTTCGATTTTGAGGTAGAGGAAATTCCTGCCCAAGAAATCGAAGACGTTTCGGTGAGCTCCACCAAAATCAGGAAAGCGTTGTTGGATGGCGATGTAGAAACTGCCAATAGCTACTTGAACTATGCTTACATGCTAACGGGCACGGTGAAAAAAGGACGCGGACTAGGAAGGGATTTTGGTTTCCCCACCGCAAACCTCCACATTGCCGAAGAGTACAAACTCATTCCAAAAAATGGAGCCTATGTGGTAAAGAGCCATTTGGATGGCAAGGAGTATTACGGCATGATGAACATCGGCTTCAACCCTACGGTAGACGGTTCCAAAAAAAGCATCGAAATCAACTTTTTTGAGTTTGACGGCAATCTCTACGAGAAAAAAATACAGGTAGCACTATTGCACCGTATCAGGGATGAGCATAAATTTAACTCGATCGAAGAATTGAAGGAACAATTGAAGAAAGACAAAAACCACTCTTTGGACCTAATTTCCAAATAAATGTTCACCCAATTTCTATTTCGGAAAATTGACAACGCCCAACTGGTGGTTTTCCGAATATTCTACGGCTTATTGGTCGCTGCGGAATGCTACGGGGCCATCGCCACAGGCTGGGTTCGAAGAACTATGGTGGAGCCCAAGTTCACTTTTTCCTTTATTGGGTTTGAATGGTTACAGCCCCTGCCCGGCAATGGCATGTACATCTATTTTGCTGTTATGGGCACTTTGGGGCTTTTGATCGCCCTCGGGTACAAATACCGATTCAGTGCTTTGGCCTTTGCCATCATGTGGACCGGTGTGTACCTCATGCAGAAAACATCCTACAATAACCATTACTACCTATTGATGCTATTGGCCTACATCATGGCCATTTTTCCCGCCAATAGGGATGCCTCTTTGGATGCCAAATTCAACCCTGGGCTGCGTTCCCAAACCATGTACAACTGGATTCGATGGACCATCATACTGCAATTGTTCATTGTGTACACCTATGCCTCAGTGGCCAAACTATATGGGGATTGGCTGGATTTCAGTATCGTGGAACTGTTGATGGAATCCAAAAAGCATTATTATCTGATCGGGGATTTACTCCAAGAAAAATGGGTGCATCAAATAGTCGGGATATTCGGGATTGTGTTCGACCTTTTGATCGTTCCAGCCTTACTTTGGAAACCTACGCGCAAAATTGCTTTTGTATTTTCCATCTTTTTCCATCTGTTCAACAGTATTGTCTTCCAAATCGGGATATTCCCCTACCTCTCTTTGGCCTTTACGGTCTTCTTTTTTGAACCTCAGACCATTCGAAATCTCTTTTTGAAAACCAAAAAATTCATACTGGACACCAAAATCGTAGTCCCCAAAAGCAAGAACATCATTCTTTCGATGCTGGGCATCTATTTCCTCATTCAATTGCTGTTGCCCCTTCGGCACCATCTGTTCCCAGATGATGTACTTTGGACCGAGGAGGGCCATCGACTGAGCTGGCGGATGATGCTTCGCAGTCGAGCGGGCAGAATCACCTACAAAGTAGTGAACACCCAAAGCAAGGACACCACCATCATCAACCTAAATGAATATCTGACCAACAAACAGGTGAGGAGAGTGGAATGCTATCCCGATTTTATATGGCAATTTGCCCAACACCTCAAAAAGGACTATGCCCAAAAAGGAGAGGACATTCAGGTATTTGTGGACAACAAGGTCAAAATCAACCAAGGGCCATACAAAATCTTTATCGACCCCAAAGTGGACTTGGCCAGCGTTCCGTGGAACCATTTTTCCCATAACGATTGGATTCTCCCCTCGACCAAAGAATAAAATTGGGCACTTGTTCAGATTCGATTAAATTTGCGGCTCAAAACTAGGCCATGCTTCAACTACAGAACATCAGGGAAAACAAGGAAAGTATCATCACCGCTTTAAAAAAGCGAAATATCGATGCAGCACCGATGATTGCGAAGGTTTTGGAACTCGATGAAAAACGACGTTCCATCCAAACAGAATTGGATGCTACTCTGGCCGAATCCAACAAAATCTCCAAAGAAATCGGCATCCTTTTCAAAACAGGAAAAGCGCAGGAAGCGAATGTTCTAAAAGAAAAAACCGCTGGACTTAAAGAAGCGTCAAAAAAGTTGGGCGATGACCTCAACCTTACTGCAGATGAACTTCAGCAACAACTATATTTGATTCCGAACGTTCCGCACGAATCGGTTCCAGCGGGTAATTCCGAAGAGGACAACGAGGAAGTATTCCGGGAAGGTGATATTCCAACCTTAGCGGAAGGCGCATTGCCCCACTGGGAATTGGCCAAGAAATATGACATCATCGATTTTGAGCTTGGGGTGAAAATCACGGGAGCAGGTTTTCCAGTGTACAAAGGAAAGGGTGCCCGTTTGCAACGCGCCTTGATCGCCTATTTCTTGGATAAAAATGCAGAAGCTGGGTATACCGAGATGCAAGTGCCGCTCATGGTCAATGAGGACTCTGGCTACGGAACCGGACAATTGCCCGACAAGGAAGGGCAAATGTACCATGTACAGGCGGATGACCTATACCTAATCCCAACGGCTGAAGTGCCGGTGACCAACTTGCACCGAGGCGATATCTTGGCGGAAGGTGATTTCCCTATCAAATACACAGGCTACACTCCCTGCTTCCGACGTGAGGCGGGCAGTTATGGGGCACATGTCCGTGGTTTAAACCGTTTGCACCAATTTGACAAAGTGGAAATCGTGCGCTTGGAGCACCCCAACAACTCTTACCAGGCCCTAGATGAAATGGTGGAGCATGTTAAAAACATTCTTCGCGAACTCAAATTGCCCTACCGCATCTTGCGGCTCTGTGGTGGCGACCTTGGTTTTACATCGGCCCTGACCTTTGATTTTGAGGTATTCTCCACCGCGCAAGACCGTTGGTTGGAAATCAGCTCCGTGTCCAACTTTGAGACCTTTCAGGCCAATCGCCTAAAACTTCGTTTTAAGGACGAAAATGGGAAAAGTCAGCTGGCCCACACCTTAAATGGAAGTGCCTTGGCATTGCCACGGGTATTGGCGGGTATCTTGGAAAACTATCAGACCGAAGACGGGATAAAAATCCCTGAGGTTCTGGTTCCCTACTGTGGTTTTGATACCATCGATTAAGGTTTTCAGGCATTTATTTGGATTCGCTTAACAGAATCCCCCGTATTTCTGCGTTATATTTGAAATAAAACAAGCAATTGCAACGCCTTTTATTTTTCATATTCGCAATTACATGCACCGTGTTGTCGGCACAAGAAGATTTCTTGGCCAAACAATACTTTCAAGATGGGGATTATGAAAAAGCATTGGTCTTCTACGAAAAATTGGTGGAGACCAATCCAAGACGCACAGATTATGCAGAGGGATTGGTAGCCTGCTATCAGCAATTGGAACGTTACGATGAGGCCGAAGCATTCTTACTTCAAAAAATAGAAGATAGTTATGCCTTTCCCACCTTTTTTATTGAGTTGGGCTATAACCATACCCTAAAGAACGAACCTGAAAAGGCCAATGCCTATTACGACAAGGCCATCCAAAAAATAGAGGACAACCCCAATTACGGATACAGTGTGGGCTATCGGTTCCAAACCTATGCCTTATTGGATTATGCCATCCAAGCCTACAACCGCGCCATGGAGCTCAAACCGGACCTCAACTATGATTTTCAATTAGCTAGAATTTATGGTGAACAGGGCGACATTGCCAAAATGTATCAGTCCTATCTCAATTTGATTTGGGAAGGCCGCACTTCCCGCTCCAACGTGCTCCGCAATATTGAGGACTTTATTTCCGAAGACCCATCCAACGAAAACAATGTGCTACTGCGCAAAGTGTTGTTGCAAAATGCCCAAAAGGCACCGGACATTCTTTGGAACGAACTACTGAGCTGGTTGTTTGTCCAACAAAAACAATACAATAGCGCCTTTGGCCAAGAAAAAGCCATTTACAAACGAAGTGAAGGACAATCCATAGACCGTTTGGAAAATTTGGGCCGTATCGCTATGGAAGAAAAAGACCTGGAAACGGCCACGTCTATCTATGAGTTCATTGTGGAAAACACGGAGAATCCGAGTACCAGGCTCAATGCAGAACTCAGCTTGATCGACATTGCTTTGGAAAATCCCTCGGAAAAAGTGTTGCAAACGGTTGAGAAAAAATTTGAGGACTTGGTAGAAATGTACGGAAACCAGAGCAGGACGCTTCAACTACAAGTGGCCTACGCCAATTTCCTGACCTTTAAAAAAGAACAACCAGAACCGGCCATAGCCATGCTCAAGCAAAGTTTGGAACTACCCATGGGCCAAATGACGATGGCGTATTTAAAATTGGCACTGGGGGACATTTTGGTTTTTGACCAGCGGTTTAACGAAGCATTGATTTTATTCACACAAGTGCAAAAAAGCATGAAGAACGATGTGCTGGGGCAAGATGCACGGTTTAAAGTGGCACAGACCAGTTTTTACAAGGGCGATTTTGATTGGGCCCTCACCCAACTTAAGGTATTGCGCGGTTCCACCTCCCAGCTCATCGCCAACGATGCCATGCAGTTAAGTTTGTTAATTTCGGACAACTCCTTGGAGGACTCTACCCAGACCGCTTTGAAAAAATATGCCCGTGCCGACTTGTTGGCCTATCAAAATAAAGACAAAGAGGCTGTTGAAGTGCTCGAGGATATTTTGGAAAATCACAAAGGGGAAAAAATTGAGGACGAGGCCTTGTTGAAGCAGGCCGAACTTTTGGTAGAGCAGAAAAATTATGAGGCTGCGGCCTTCAACTATCAAAAAATAGTCGAGTTTTATTCCGATGGGATTTTGGCCGATGACGCCCATTTTGCCTTGGGAGAACTCTATGAGAACACTTTGAACGAACCTGAAAAGGCCAAGACCCACTACGAGAAAATCATCTACAACTATCAGGACAGCTATTACTTTCCACAAGCCCGAAAAAATTTCAGGCGGCTTCGAGGGGATGTAATCAACTAGTCACCTGCCCATTACTACGAAGACGGGAATCTCTTAAAGAGGTTTCTCAGAATTACACTAACTTCGTCCACGCTAAAACAAACAAAGCAAATGCTCATATACAACGTAACCATCAACATCGATGAAAGTGTACACGACCAATGGCTGGAATGGATGAAGGACAAACACTTACCCGATATGCTGGCCACAGGGAAATTCTCCCACGCCAAAATGGTAAAGGTCTTGGTAGAAGAGGATATGGGCGGTATTACCTACTCCGTTCAATATACCACACAGGACAGAGCCACCTTGGAAGCCTATTACAAGGAGGATGCCGACCGTCTGCGTGCCGATGCGCAACAGATGTTCCCCAATAAATTCGTTGCCTTTAGAACGGAGCTAGAAATCATCAGTCAACAAATCCCATAACAATTGGAGTATCTGTTTTCCTATGGAACCCTACAGGACCCACAGGTCCAGAAATCTGTTTTTGGCCACTTGCTCAACGGAAAAACTGACGCAGTTGTGGGGTTTCAAAAAATGGAAAATGCCGTTTATGGACGTTACCCCATAGTAGCTCATACCGGAAACCCAAAACACAAAGTTAAGGGCATGGCATATGAGGTGAGTTCCGTTGACCTGAAAAAGGCAGACCGCTACGAGACCGAAGCCTACAAAAGGGAACTCTTCACCTTGGAATCAGGCGCCAAAGCATGGATCTATGTCGAAAATTCCAATTAACTTGCCAAAAAATGCTCCCGTGTCCAAAAAGAAAAAAAAGAAGTACCCGAACAATCCCAAGTACAATCAAAAACAGGTACAGGAGGAGGGCGCGGTAAAGGCCAAAAAACATTTGGGCCAGCACTTTCTCAAAGATGAATCCGTAGCACAAAAAATTGCACAGACCCTTTCGCTGGATGGCTATCAAAACGTGCTCGAAATTGGCCCGGGCATGGGAGTGCTCACCAAGCATTTACTGAAACGCGATTTGGATTTGGTGGCGATGGACTTGGACGATGAATCCATTGTCTACCTCAACCACAGCTTCCCGCTCGAACACGCTGCCATCTTAAAACAGAACAACCGCTTGAACGTCGTAGAGGCGGACTTCCTGAAGTTTGACCTGACCGAGCTGTATGGGGAGGAACAGTTTGCCATTACGGGAAACTTCCCTTACAATATCTCCAGTCAGATTGTTTTTAAAATGCTGGAAATGCGCCATCAGATTCCTGAATTTTCAGGAATGTTCCAAAAAGAAGTGGCCAAACGTATTTGCGAGGGCCCTGGCAACAAAACCTACGGGATTCTCTCCGTGTTGGTCCAAGCCTATTACGATGCCGAGTACCTTTTTACCGTACCGCCCGGGGTTTTTGACCCACCACCAAAAGTCGATTCGGGAGTGTTACGGTTGACCCGAAAAAAGGAACTCACCTTGCCATGCGACGAACGCCTTTTTTTTAAAGTGGTGAAAACCGCCTTCAACCAAAGAAGAAAAACAATACGCAACAGTCTTAAAACCTTCAACCTTTCTGATAATCTCAAAGAAGATGCTATCTTTGACCAACGCCCGGAACAGCTAAGTGTAGCTGACTTTGTAACGTTGACACAGAAGATAGCCAATGACCCCGTTTAAACTCACAGACGAGCTTTTAGAAGAAATCAGGGAACTGATCGGCGACAGCAAGGATGCTGCGCTTCAGACCATGATGAAGGAGTTCCACTATGCCGATATTGCGGAGATAGCGGACGAACTGGAGGTCGAAGAGGCTACATATCTTATCAAACTGCTCGATAGCGAGAAAACCTCGGACATCCTTGCCGAAATGCACGAGGACATCCGTGAGGCGGTCCTTAAAAACCTTACCGCGAAGGAAATTGCCGGAGAGTTGGCTGAGCTCGACACCGATGATGCGGCGGATATCATCAACGAACTTCCCAAAGAGCTTGTTCAGGAAGTTATTTCGGAGATTGAGGACAGGGAGCACGCCAAGGACATTGTGGACCTATTGCGCTACGAAGAAGACTCCGCCGGTGGTCTTATGGCGAAGGAGCTCGTAAAGGTCAACGAGAATTGGACCGTTACCACCTGCGTGAAGGAAATGCGTGCCCAAGCCGAAAATGTGACCCGTGTACATTCCATTTACGTAGTAGATGATGAAGACAAGCTCAAAGGTAGGCTTTCCTTAAAGGATTTGCTTACCGCTCCCGCCAAGAGCCATATCAGGGAAATATACATTCCGAAGGTAGATTCCGTTAACGTGAACGAAAAGGGCGAAGAAGTCGCTAGGGTGATGTCCAAATACGATTTGGAAGCCATTCCCGTAGTGGATGAGATAGGACGTTTGGTGGGGCGAATCACCATTGATGATATTGTTGATGTAATCCGTGAAGAAGCCGATAAGGATTACCAAATGGCAGCCGGTATCTCTCAGGACGTGGAAGTAAGTGATAGTATTTGGATACTTACGCGAGCACGCCTCCCATGGTTGATCTTGGGTCTTTTTGGCGGACTTGGGGCTGCGGCCATTATGGGAACCTTTGAGGAAATGATTGCCAAACACGCCGTATTGTTCTTTTTCACCCCGTTGATTGCTGCGATGGCCGGAAACGTTGGGGTACAATCCAGTGCCATTGTGGTGCAAGGTCTGGCCAACGACGACTTAAAGGGCAGTGTGAGGAACCACCTGTTGAAAGAAATGCTATTGGCTCTTCTCAACGGATTTATCCTTGCTATTTTGTTGCTGCTCTTTACCTGGGTATGGAAAGGGGCCTTTGAAACTGCTTTGGCCATATCCCTTTCGCTGATCGTGGTGATTGTGGTGGCCGGATTTATAGGCACCTTTGTACCCCTCTTCCTTCATAAAAGAAATATAGATCCCGCCATTGCCACGGGTCCTTTTATTACGACCAGCAACGATATTTTTGGCATCCTTATTTATTTCTGGATCGCAAAAATCATTTTGGGAATTTAAATCTTGCCATGAAATCCATCAACCTAAAAGAAAAACATGCCGAGTTTACCAAACCGTGGCATCCGCATCAAATTGCCGTAGTGGACGATATGCAGGTCCTTTTGGCCAAACTCCAAGGTGAATTCGTGTGGCACGCCCACGAAAACGAGGATGAACTGTTTCAGGTTATCAAAGGCACCCTTTATATGCAGTTTCGGGATAGGACCGAAGTGGTGAACGAAGGTGAGATCATTGTGGTGCCCAAAGGTGTGGAACATAATCCCATGACCAAAAATGGCGAAGAGGTGCACGTACTCCTTTTTGAAAAAATGAGCACAGCACATACGGGCAATGTGCTCCATGAAAAAACACAGACCCATTACCCAAAAATATAGGAGTCGTATATTTGCCCCCATGAAAGTTCTCCACCTCGACACCAACCATCCCCTGCTCTTGGAACAATTTGCAGAGCTCGGGTTCGAAAATCATGAAGACTACAGCTCTACCAAGGAGCAAGTAGAGAAAAAAATCCATCTATACGACGGCATCATCATCCGAAGCAGGTTTACCATCGACCAACAATTCTTGGAAAAGGCCACCAACCTCAAATTTATTGGAAGGGTCGGCGCCGGCTTGGAAAATATTGATGTGGATTATGCCAAATACAAGGATATTTTCTTGGCTTCGGCACCTGAGGGTAACCGAAATGCAGTGGGCGAACACACCCTTGGCATGTTGCTCTCCTTGATGAACCAGATGGGCAAGGCCGACCGACAAGTGCGAAAAGGCAAATGGAAACGCGAACAAAACAGAGGCGTTGAACTGGAAGGCAAAACGGTAGGGATTATTGGCTATGGAAACATGGGCAAGGCCTTTGCCAAAAAATTGCAAGGATTTGACGTAGAGGTCATCTGTTATGATATTGTGGGTGGCGTAAGTGATGACAACGCCCGGCAAGTCGGCATTATGGAATTCCAGCAACGTTCGGATGTAGTGAGTTTGCACGTTCCCCAGACCGAGGAGACCATAGGAATGGTCAATACCGAATTCATAGAAAAGTTCCATAAACCGTTTTGGCTATTGAATACCGCCCGTGGAAAATGTGTGGTCACCAAAGACCTGGTGGAAGGACTAAAATCTGGAAAAGTGCTTGGCGCTGGATTGGATGTACTCGAATATGAGCAAAAGTCCTTTGAGAATATGTTCACTAAAAAACCAAAGCCGTTCAAATACCTACGCAAGGCCAAGAATGTATTACTAACTCCCCATGTAGCGGGATGGACCGTGGAAAGCAAGGAAAAATTGGCGCAGACGATTGTTGACAAAGTGAAAGAAAGATTTTCTTAACTTTAAGAACCTCTTCTATCCTATACTTGACCTTGATTGCTCATTAAATTGATTATTTTATGACCATTGAGGCCCAAACACCGGACGAGTACATTGAAAAACTTCCTGATGACCGCAAAGAGGCGGTCTCCAAATTACGGGAAACCGTAAAATCCAATTTACCCAAGGGTTTTGAGGAATGCATCAACTATAAAATGATAGGCTATGTGGTGCCACATGCCATTTATCCAGAGGGTTACCACTGTGATCCTAAATTGCCATTGCCCTTTATCAATATCGCCTCACAGAAAAACTTTGTGGCACTCTACCATTCGGGCATCTACGCAGACCAAGAACTCCACGATTGGTTTGTGGGTGAATATCCAAAGCATGTAAAAACCAAATTGGATATGGGCAAAAGCTGTATCCGATTCAAAAACGTGAACCACATACCGTATGATTTGATTGCGGAATTGTGCCAAAAAATGACTCCGCAACAATGGATCGGTTTGTACGAACAAAACATTAAGAAATCATGAAAAACAGAGTAACGGGATTGGGCGGCTTTTTCTTCAAAAGCAAGAATCCGGATCATATGAAAGAATGGTACAAAAATCATTTGGGCCTCAATACGGACCGCTATGGATGTACCTTTTGGTGGAAAGACAAAGATGGAAACGACTGTTCTACGCAATGGAGCCCGATGGATGAAAAAACAGAGTACTTTAAACCTAGTGAAAAGCAGTTTATGATGAACTTCCGGGTGGAAAACCTGGTAGCGCTGCTCGAAGCCCTTAGAGAAGAGGGCGTGAGGGTAGTGGGTGAAATGGAAGAATACGAATATGGTAAGTTTGGCTGGATTTTGGACCCCGAGGGCAATAAATTGGAACTTTGGGAGCCTGTTGATAAAGCCTTTCTGTAGGTATGGATTTATTTGCTACATTTAAAACTCATTAACCAACACATAAAAAAACATGTCAGAAGAAAAAAAAGACTTCGGTGATAAAGCCGAAGAAGCAGCCAAAGACTTTAAGGAGGATGTAAACAAGGCATTCGATCCAGCAAATCCGGAAAGCGGAAAAACCGTAGCCATTATTGCTCACTTGACCTTCATTGGATGGATTATCGCTATCATTATGAACAGTAGCAACAAAACGGAAATAGGTTCCTTTTACATAAGGCAGACCTTGGGGATTTATCTCGTTGGATTTGTCTTAGGTATAATACCCATTATCAACCTTTTTGGTATACTTATCACCTTCATTCTTTGGATCATTAGCTTGATTGGTGCCATTAATGGAAATCAAAAACCTGTATTTTTGGTGGGCGAGTATTTCCAAAATTGGTTCAAGAGCCTATAAAAAGTATGTAAAAGCCAGATAAAATCTGGCTTTTTTTGAGGACTTATTCATCGTAATATTACAATAAATAGACAGCATATGGTCATTAGAACCATGCAAGCTTCAGATTGGGAAGCAGTCGCGAAGATTTATTTGGAAGGCATCGCAACCGGTTTTGCCACATTTGAGACACAAGCACCCTCCTATAATGATTGGGACAAAGCCCATACCAGCCAGTGCCGTTTGGTCGCCGAAATGGATGGCATCATCATGGGTTGGGCAGCGCTCTCCCCCGTATCCAGTCGATGTGTGTACGGCGGTGTGGCCGAGGTCAGTGTTTACATTTCGGCCCAGAGCCGTGGCCAAGGTGTCGGGAAAGCATTGATGCAGCATTTGATCGGGGAAAGTGAAAAAGCTGGATTTTGGACTATTCAATCCGGTATTTTTCCAGAGAACACGGCGAGTATCAAATTACATGAAAGAGTGGGTTTTCGCTATATTGGAAAACGGGAACGCGTGGGCAAGATCCACGGGGTCTGGAAAGATAATTTGCTGTTCGAAAGACGAAGCTCGACCGTTGGCGTGGATTAATCCTCCTCAGAATGGCCGTTCCCTTCCGCTACTTTGCGCTCCAGTTCGGCCTGAAACTCTTCCATTACGGGTTTTACGGTACTCTCCGGTAAATCCGCTATCCGGATGTACATTAATCCGTCCACCGAATTATTAAAAAGCGGGTCCACATTAAAGGCCACCACCTTCGCATTTTGCTTGATGTACTTTTTGATCAACACCGGTAAACGCAAACTTCCCGGCTCCACCTCACTGATTAGTTTATCAAATTTATTCAGGTCGGCTTGGGTCTCATCAAAAACAAACTCCTTATCCGCATCCTTCAACTTTACCTTGAACTCCTTTTTGGGGCGAATGTATTGCGCCACGTAGGGATCCCAGTAATTGGATTTCATGAATTCAATCATCAAGGATTTGGAGAAATTGGAGAATTGGTTGCTGATGCTTACCCCTCCAATCAAATATTTATGCTCTGGATGTCTCAGGGTCGTATGTACGATTCCTTTCCAAAGCAGGAACAAGGGCATGGGTTTTTGTTGGTATTCCTTTACAATATAGGCTCGCCCCATCTCAATGGATTTCTCCATCATTCCGTACAACTCCGGTTCAAATCGAAACAAGTCCTGCAAATAAAAACCGTCGATACCGTACTTGCTGAAAATTTCGGAACCCAATCCCATACGGTAAGCCCCTACAATGGCCTTGCTGTCGTCATCCCAAAGAAACAAATGGTGGTAATAGGAATCAAATTTGTCTAAGTCAATCGCATTGTTGGTACCTTCTCCCACTTCCCTGAACGTGACCTCACGCTGACGCCCGATCTCGTTCAAACAAAAGGGCATATCCTTGGCCTGGGCCAAGAACACTTCGTAGTTCTTGCTCTGGAGCATACGGCAATCCTTCTCGCGCAATTTTTCAATCTCGCCCTCCAAAACCTTTGCACTGATGGCCGAGGCAATCTTTTTGGGCGGCTTGGGGATTTTGAGGGAGGTCGGCACCTTGTCCAAGAAGCGTTCCTTTTCAAAAACATTGGCCAACAAATAGGTTTTCTTTCGGAGCAGTTCTGCAAATCCTTCTAAAGTATCCTCCTCATTTTGGGTTTGGACGGAAATGGGTTGACCAATCCGCACTTTGATGGGACGACGGCTTTGGGATGTCAATTCCGAAGGTAATTTGGCCGTTCGGAATACATCGTCAATTTTAGAGAGGCGATAGAACAACCTACTATTTCGGGCATGAAAATAAATGGGCACAACGGGCACTTCGGCCTTTCGAATCAGTTTTATGGCGGCCTCTTCCCATGGTCGGTCCACCACCAACTTTCCATCGCGATAGGTAGACACCTCGCCGGCAGGGAAAATCCCGAGAGGATGTCCATCGCGTAAATGTTGTAGTGCATTTTTAAACCCTACGATGCTGCTCTTGGCATCCTTATGGTTCTCAAAGGGGTTCACCGGCATAATGTAGGGCTTCAAAGGCTCTATCCGGTGCAACAAAAAGTTGGCAATTATCTTATAATCTGGCCGCTCATTCAACAATAACTTGAGCAACAGTACGCCATCAATACCTCCCAAAGGATGATTGCTAATAGTAATATAGGGGCCCGATTTCGGGAGTCGTTTTAAATCTTCTTCGGGAATTTCAAAATCTATTTCATAATGTTCTAGAATAGCATCCAGAAACTCAGGACCCGAAAGGTCTTTGTTCTTATCGTAAAACCTGTTGATAGTGCTAATTCGGGTAGCCACCATTAAAAGCCATCCTACAAACGTGCCCAAAAAGCCATATTTGTCCAGATGGATGACCTTCGCCACCTCTTTAGCAGAAACCAAGCCCATAGAAAACGTATTTAGGTACGCGTAAAGATAGAAAATAAACCCTATAGGGTTTTT
Organism: Flagellimonas sp. MMG031; assembly: GCF_040112705.1. Classification (NCBI taxonomy): domain Bacteria; kingdom Pseudomonadati; phylum Bacteroidota; class Flavobacteriia; order Flavobacteriales; family Flavobacteriaceae; genus Flagellimonas; species Flagellimonas sp. MMG031. The sequence goes on along the minus strand of NZ_CP157804.1, from coordinate 950,397 downwards.
TACCCAAATATTAAGGCTAAATCATTACTTCACAACCAATTGAACCGTTTCCTTGCCTCGCTGCTCCACCAGTACGGACTTTCCATTTTGAAGGGATTTGACCGAATCGTCGTTAAAATGGCGAATGGTGTATAGCGACACATCTTCGTGACAAACCACCTTAAATTTGCGTTTAAGCTCTTCCAGCAATGGCGGAAGACCCCTAAACTTATTGTCCAAACAGACCGAAAAGCTGATGGCCGAATTTTGGATCAAATCGACCTTTAAGCGGTGGTCATGGAACAACTTGAAGATTTCGCTGATGTTATCCTCCACGATAAATGAAAAATCCAGTGAAGATAGTTTGAGCAACACTTGGTTCTTCTTTACGATAAAGCAGGGTACCTTGGGCTCAATACCGTTGCCCTTGCCCACAGTAGTACCCTTATCCTTTGGATTCACAAAGGATTTTACATGAAGGGGTATCTCCTTACGCTGAAGCGGCTGTAAGGTTTTGGGATGGATTACCGAAGCTCCATAAAATGCTAGTTCGATGGCTTCGCGGTATGAAATCTTGTCCAACAATTGGGCGTTCTCAAAATTTCTGGGGTCGGCGTTCAATACTCCGGGAACATCCTTCCAAATGGTGACGGATTCCGCATTGAGGCAATAGGCCAAAATTGCAGCGGAATAATCGGAACCCTCCCTTCCCAAGGTAGTCGTAAAATTGTTGTCGTCACTTCCCAAAAAGCCTTGGGTAATGTTCAATTTGGAAACGTCGACACGGGAAAGTACTTCTGCTTGGGTACGGTCCCAAAGTACTTGCGCATCCCTGTTGGTCGTATCGGTCTTGATAAGGGTTCGGACATCCAACCATTGATTGGAAATCCCAACCTCGTTCAAATAGGCACTGACGATGGTACTGGACAATAGTTCGCCATAACAGACCACCTGATCGTACACAAAGCCATATTTGGGCGACTTATTCCACGCCAAAAAGCCTCTTACTTCATCAAAGAGCATCTTTACTCGGTTATAAACCGGGTGGTTTTGGTTTTGAAAAAGATTGGTAATAATGTTATGATGATACTCCACCACCTCTTGTAGCGATGACTGTACATTGGCCTTATCATTAAAATAGGACTCCACCACCTTTTCCATGGCGTTGGTCATCTTCCCCATCGCAGAAATGACGACCAAAGTATCTTGGTAACCCACCTCTTTAAGCACATTCACCACATTTCTCACTGCGTCGGCATCCTTCACCGATGCTCCACCAAACTTAAATACCCTCATGTATCTTATCTTCTATAAAATTGTCGGCCTAATTTAGGCTCTCCATGTAATTTTTGATTCCTGCTTCATCCAGCTGCACCACGTCCCAATCCCTTAGCACATGGGCCCCTTTCTTTTCATAAAATTCGATAGCGGGCTCGTTCCAATCCAGCACTTCCCAACATATCCGTTTTACCCCAAGACTATGTCCATATTTAACGACCTCATCCAGCAAAGCGGTTCCCAAACCACTTCCCCGCATCTTCTCGGAAACAATTAAATCCTCCAAATGGACGGCAGGTCCTTTCCATGTGGAGTACCTTGGGTACACCAAGGCAATGCCCGCGATTCCATTCGACGTATCTGCAACAAAGCAATGGAACATCTTTTGGTCGCCAAAACCGTGCTGTACCAAATCCTCTTCGGTAATCTCTACAGCATCGGGCTCCTTTTCATAATGCGCCAATTCCTGAATCAGTTGAAAAACTTGCCCCATGTCTTCGGGTTGGGCCGCCCTGATCGTATATTCCATAACTGTTACAAATAAAACTCAAAGTTATAAAATTACATAATTAAAGTCTTTCGAAAACGTTGTAGTTTCACAAAATGCCCGATATTTGTCCTCAAATAAAACAGCCTTTCCATGTTTGAAAAACAACATCGCACGCTCGGTGAATTCATCATCGCCAATCAAAATTCATTTCAATATACTTCTGGGGAACTTTCACGACTGCTCAACGGGATTCGCTTGGCCGCAAAAGTAGTGAATCACGAAGTGAACAAAGCGGGATTGGTAGACATTATCGGCGCTGCGGGAGACACCAACATTCAGGGGGAAAACCAACAAAAATTGGATGTTCTGGCCAATGAAAAATTCATCCAGACCCTTAAAAATCGTGAAATTGTTTGTGGCATTGCTTCGGAAGAGGAGGAGGACTTTATCAGCATCAACAGTTTTGACAAACAGCACCAAAACAAATATGTGGTTTTGATAGACCCTTTGGACGGCTCTTCCAACATAGATGTAAACGTTTCGGTGGGGACCATTTTTTCCATTTACAGAAGGGTCACTCCGGTAGGAACACCGGTGACCTTGGAGGACTTTTTACAGCCCGGAAAGAATCAGATTGCGGCGGGTTACATTATTTACGGCACATCGACCATGCTGGTCTACACCACCGGGGACGGGGTAAACGGTTTCACGCTTAATCCAGCCTTGGGCACCTTTTACCTATCCCATCCAAACATGCAATTTTCGGAAATAGGGAATATCTACAGCATAAATGAAGGTAACTATGTGCATTTTCCGCAAGGGGTAAAGGATTATATCAAATACTGTCAAATGGAGGAAGGAGATAGGCCCTACACTTCACGGTATATCGGTTCGCTGGTCTCGGATTTTCATCGAAACATGATCAAGGGTGGAATTTACATCTATCCCAAAACCAGCAAGGCACAAAATGGAAAACTTCGTTTGCTGTACGAATGCAACCCCATGGCGTTTTTGGCCGAGCAGGCCAATGGTAAGGCGAGCGATGGCTTTCAGCGAATCATGGAAATCCAGCCCACCGAATTGCACCAAAGGGTTCCTTTTTTCTGCGGAAGCAAAAAAATGGTAGAGAAAGCAGAGGAATTTATGGCGAAATACTAGCTTTCGCGCCTTACCAATTCGTGATAATCCTCGAATGGGATTCTTCCTGTAAAAATTTTGATGGATTTATCGACGAGTTCTGCTGCCGATTTCGGTGAGAAGCCAAGGCCAATAGCATATTTCTCCACTATGCGCCTCTCTTGTTCGTCAATATCATGGTCTGAGAAAATAATCTGAAAAAATTCGAATAGCCTCTTATATCGTTGCTCGCCACTGTGAGGAGTCTCGATTGGATATTTGTTCTCCTTTTTCATCACCTCCTTAAATTCCTCCTCGCTGATGTTCAATTTAAAGGCAAACTTTTCCAAAACGGCCATCTCCTTGGGGTTGATTTCCCCATCAACAGCTGCCAAACTTGCCAAAGTGGCAAAATGAGCCAAGTTTTTCTTGTGGTCCCCGTGCTCGTAAAGATCTAAAATGGGCATATCTCAAATTTTGTGGGACAAATATAAATCTTTAAAAGAGATTAAAATATATAAAATGGGCACCAAAAGAAATTTGTAATTTACGGCTGCTATGAAAACACCTTTGCTGCAATTTACCCCCAAAGGAATCTACTGTGAACAAGCGGATGTGTATTTGGACCCATGGAGACCTGTGGATAAAGCCATCATTTCGCACGGACATGCCGATCACAGCAGATGGGGGCATCAAAAATACATTACCCACCACAAGAATGTTCCCATTGTACAACATCGTCTAGGCGATGTGAACATTTCCGGTAAGGATTGGGGCGAGACCTTCAGCTTGAACAATGTAAAGTTCAGTTTGCACCCAGCCGGACATATGGTGGGTTCTTCCCAAATACGGGTAGAGCACAAAGGGGAGGTTTGGGTCTTTACGGGGGATTACAAAATCGAGGACGACGGTCTCACCACGCCATTCGAATTGGTAAAGTGCCACACCTTCATCACAGAATGTACCTTTGGATTGCCTGCCTTTCAATGGAGACCGCAAAAAGAAGTGTTCAACGACATCAACCAGTGGTGGGCCCAGAACAAATCGGAAGGAAAAACCTCCGTATTGTTCGGTTATTCCTTGGGCAAGGCACAGCGTTTGCTCAAACATTTGGACACCTCCATCGGAAAAATTTACACACACGGAGCCGTGGAGAACATGACAGAGGTATTACGGCCCTTGGTCGATTTACCCCCGACCCATTTGATTACCAAGGACACCAAAAAAGACGAGCTTTTGGGCAACATCGTGGTGGCACCTCCTAGTGCCCACGGTAGCACTTGGATCCGCAAAATGGTGCCCTATGTTACGGCTACGGCAAGCGGATGGATGGCGTTTCGGGGTGCCCGAAGACGCAGGGCCATTGATAAAGGCTTTGTGTTGAGCGACCATTGCGATTGGAACGGACTGTTGCAAACTGTAGAAGCTACGGGAGCAGAAAAAATCATCTGTACCCATGGCTATACGGATATTTTCTCCAAATATTTGCAAGAATTGGGATACGATGCCCGAACAGAAGCCACGCAATACGAAGGGGAGCTGTCCGAGGTCAATGCTACCGAACAGGAAAAATCGGAAGTGGAATGAGACAGTTTGCCCAGCTCATAAAAACCTTGGATGGCACCAACAAAACCAATGTAAAGGTACAGGCGCTCTCCAACTATTTTTTAGAGGCGACCGATAAGGATAAGGTTTGGACCATTGCGATTCTCTCCCACCGAAGACCTCCACGACCAGTAAACACAACTTTGCTGCGCACATGGGCCGCGGAGCTCTCCAACATCCCTGCTTGGCTGTTCGAAGAAAGTTACCATATTGTTGGGGATTTGGCAGAGACCATTGCCTTGGTAGTACCATCATCAGAAAAAGGCTCCAAAAAATCATTGACCACATTTTTACAGGAGATGATTGCCCTAAAACCAAAGTCCGAAGCAGAAAAAAAAGAATACCTATTTCAAAATTGGTCCGTGCTGGATTACTACGAAAGGTTTGTCTTCACCAAATTGATTACAGGCGGTTTCCGTATCGGGGTAAGCCAAAAATTAATGACCCGGGCACTTTCCAAAGCTACGGGTATCGAGGAGGATATTCTCGCCTACAAGTTAATGGGGAATTGGGACCCGAACCGCATTTCATTTCACGATCTTGTTTTGGAAGAAAAGGAGAGCGATTACCTATCCAAACCCTATCCTTTTTACTTGGCGTATGCTGTGGAAGAAGATGTTTCCGACTTGGGGGATGTAAACCAATGGTCCGTAGAACACAAATGGGATGGTATTCGCTGCCAAGTGATTCTTCGAAATGATGAACTCTTTGTTTGGAGCCGTGGGGAAGAACTGGTCACCGATAAATATCCGGAATTTGAAGCCTTCGTTGGCGTCATCCCCAATGGAACCGTTCTGGACGGTGAACTGCTCCCCTATCCCAAGGGCGAAATCGGAACTTTTAAAGATTTGCAGACACGCATCGGCCGTAAAAATATTTCAAGATCACTTTTAGAAAAGATTCCCGTCAAATTGAAAGTATATGATATTTTGGAATGGAAGGGGAGGGACATCAGGAATAAAACTTATCTGGAGCGAAGAAAAATTTTAGAGTCTGTGATTTCGACTACGCTCAATCATCAGGACGCCGAGCGCTGGTCATTGAGCGCCCGCCTGCCGGACGGGCAGGAAGTCGAAATGAGTCGAAGCAACTCATCTGGTAACGAATTACCGTTGCTCCTATCCGAACGAATGCAATTCGATTCATGGGACAAAGTGACCAAAGAAAGGGAAAAGTCTAGGGAAAAACGCAGCGAGGGCCTTATGCTCAAACGAAACGAATCCACCTATCAAGTTGGGCGCAAAAAAGGGGATTGGTGGAAATGGAAAGTTGACCCGCTAACCATTGATGCCGTACTCACCTACGCGATGCGCGGTCACGGTCGACGCAGTAACCTTTTTACCGACTACACTTTTGCCCTCTGGGATGAAAACGAAGAAGGTGATAAAGAACTGGTCACCTTTGCCAAGGCATATTCCGGGCTTACCGACAAAGAGTTTAGACAAGTGGATGCCTGGATCAAGAAAAATACCTTGGACCGTTTCGGCCCTGTCCGAAGCGTCACCCCGCAGCATGTGTTTGAAATCGCTTTTGAAGGTATCGCTCCTTCCAAACGCCACAAAAGCGGTGTCGCTACCCGTTTTCCAAGGATTTTGAGATGGCGAAAGGACAAGAAAATCGAAGAAGCCAACACATTGGACGAGTTAAAAGCACTAATTCCGAGTGGAACGAAGGAATCCAATAAGAAATGAGTCAAAAGGACCTCTTCCATATCGCCGAAAATTGGTTCCAAGAACAAGATTGGAAGCCATTCCCTTTTCAAAAGGAGAGCTGGAAAGCTTTTTTGGATGGAAAACACGGCCTATTAAATGCGCCCACGGGTAGCGGAAAAACCTATGCACTTTGGTTTCCCATCGTGCTCAACTACATTAAAAACAACCCTGATTACAAGACAAAGCATAAAAAGGGATTAAAAGCCATTTGGATTACGCCGCTACGGGCGCTTTCGCAGGAAATCAAACAATCCGCTGAACGCATCACCCAGGATTTGGAAACGCAAATGACCGTGGGCATCCGTACAGGCGATACCTCCACCAAGGAAAGGGCCAAAATGCGTACCAACATGCCCGACCTTTTGATTACTACCCCCGAAAGTTTACAATTGTTGCTATCCTCCAAAAATTATGCTAAAACGTTTAAGGATTGCTCGGCTATTGTAGTAGACGAATGGCACGAATTGTTGGGCACCAAACGGGGCGTTCAAATGGAACTCGGGCTATCCCGCCTAAAAACAATTTGCAAAGAGTTACGGATTTGGGGCATATCGGCCACCATTGGGAATTTGGAACAAGCACGGGAAGTACTGTTGGGACCCACCTCCCCAGAACTGGAAAATTCGGTTTTGGTCAAGGCCAACCTCAACAAGAAAATCACCGTCAAAAGTATTATTCCAAAGCAAATGGAAACCTTTCCGTGGCGCGGACATTTGGGACTGCATCTTTTGGACCAGGTGGTGCCCATCATCAATAACAGTAAAACTACCTTGCTTTTTACCAATACGCGCAGTCAATGCGAAATATGGTTTCAGAAAATATTGGAAAAATATCCCGAGTTCGCCGGGGAAATGGCCATGCACCATGGGAGCATCAATAAGGAAACCCGATTATGGGTAGAGCAGGCCATTCGCAACGAAAGCCTAAAGGCTGTGGTCTGTACATCCAGTTTGGACCTTGGTGTAGATTTTGCGCCTGTGGAAACCGTGATCCAAATTGGTGGACCCAAAGGCGTTGCCCGTTTCTTGCAGCGCGCGGGACGCAGCGGTCACCGACCTGGTAAAGAAAGCGTCATTCATTTTCTGCCCACTCATGCCATAGAGCTGGTCGAAGCTTCGGCCATGCAAAAAGCGGTTTTGAACAGTGCTGTGGAAGACCGTATCCCCTACTTGAACAGTTTTGATGTCCTTATTCAATATTTGACCACCTTGGCGGTTTCAGATGGGTTTTATGCTGATGAAATCTATCCAGAAATCAAACAAACCTTTTGTTACCAGACCTTGACCGAAGAACAGTGGCAATGGCTGCTCAATTTTTTGGTAATGGGAAGCCAAAGTCTCAAGAGCTATGATGAATACAAAAAAGTAGAGGTAGAAGAAGACGGCAAATTTAAAGTAAACAGCAGGGCGGTGGCCATGCGTCACCGTTTTCAAATAGGAACCATTGTTGGGGATGCCACAATTTCTGTTCGCTATCAAAAAGGAGGGTACATTGGCAGTATCGAGGAATATTTTATCTCCAAATTGAGCCCCGGCGATGTTTTCACCTTTGCAGGGCGAAATCTGGAATTCATAAGGATCAAAGGAATGGCCGCACACGTTCGAAATTCTTCCAAACGGACAAACAAGGTACCTAGTTGGATGGGCGGACGTTTGAGCTTTTCTGCAAAGATGTCCGAGTTATTGCGTCAAGAATTGTACACCGCCGAACTGGAATTTGACGAGCAATCGGAAGAGATACAGGCTTTGCAGCCCATGTTCAACAAACAACGGGAGGAAAGCATTGTACCCCAGCCCCATCAGTTTTTGATCGAAACCTTCAAGACCCGTGATGGCTACCATCATATGTTTTATCCGTTTGAGGGCAGGGCCATTCACGAAGGGATGAGCAGTTTGTTGGCGTATCGGATTAGCTTGTTGGCTCCCATTACCTGCTCACTTGCCTTCAACGATTACGGTTTTGAATTGCTATCGGACCGTGAAATCAACATTCAGGAGATTTTGGACAACAACCTTTTTACGCCAGAGTATATGTTGTCCGACCTACAAAAAAGTTTGAATTCCAACGAAATGGCACGTAGAAAGTTCCGTGATATTGCCGTTATCAGCGGGATGGTGTTTACGGGCTATCCGGAAAAAGGTGTCAAAATGAAGCATCTGCAAAGCAGTTCGGAATTGTTGTTCGATGTGTTCCGTGATTTTGAGGATGACAACCTGCTCTACCAACAAGCCTATACCGAAACCTTTGAGCACCAATTGGAAGAAGGTCGTTTGCGATTGGCTTTGGAACGTATCGGTGAACAAGAAATCGTTTGGCGAAAATGCTCACAACCTACACCCCTCTCGTTTCCCATTATCACGGACAGGTTGCGGGAAAAATTGTCCAACGAAAAACTGGCTGACCGTATCAAACGGATGGTAAATAAACTAACCAAATGACCACGGAACATCCTTGCACCTGTCATTCCGTGCCCCGACACGGAATCTCATCCAATAAGAATACTGAAACATTTTTTGAATCACCCTGTGTGGTTATTTTTATTATAAAACAGACTGTCATTTGAGAAATTCAGCGTCAAATAGATTTCTCGACTGCGCTCGAAATGACAATTGAACTAACTTTGCGGTATCTGGTTTTAATGACGGAAAATATTCAAATACACAACCAAACATTTCAGCTCCACCCTTTGGGTGGCCTATTCTGGGAAGAGAAGTCGTTATTGTTGATCAGCGATGTGCATCTGGGCAAGGTATCCCATTTTAGAAAATTTGGGGCTGCTGTTCCCCGAAAGGCCATTCACAAGAATTTCCTGCTGCTGGACCAAATCGTTTCCGATGTCCAACCCTTTCAAATCTGCTTTTTGGGCGATCTGTTCCATTCGTCATTGAACAAAGAGTGGGAATTGTTCGAAAACTGGGTCGCTAAAACTCCTGCTGAGATACTGTTGGTAGCGGGTAACCACGACATTATTGCCCCGGAAAAATTCCAAAAACTGAACATTTCCCTGTTTCCCGAATTGATCATCGATTCGTTCCTATTGACCCACCATCCCGAGGAGCGCGAAGGGTATTTTACGTTTTGCGGCCATGTGCACCCCTCCATTAAATTCAGGGGTTTTGGCAGGGAGCGCATTAAACTTCCCTGCTTTTTCAAGTCCAGCAACCAAATGATCTTGCCCGCTTTTGGCCAGTTTACCGGAACCCATGCCCTTGAGCCCAAAGATTCGGATGAAGTCTTTGCCATTGTAGAAGATAGCATAATCAAAGTTTAACATTACTTCGTCTTTTCTATATAAAGAGCGAGATTAATATTGAAGAATCCGCTGTAAAAACTCAAGTTCAAATTCAAAAGTCAAGTTCAAAAAAGGTCATTTCGATATGAGATGCAATGCATCGATTGAGAAATCTGTTTGAAAACTCAAGTGCAAGTTTCAAGTTCAAAGTTTAAGGGTTAAAGGTTTAGGGTACAACTTCAAAAGGTTATTTCGACTGAGGAACGAAGTGATGATGGAGAAATCTGTTTGAAAGCTTAAGTTCAAGTTCAAACTCAAGGTTCTAAGTTTAAGGTTTTACTTCAAAAGGTCATTTCAAATGACAAAGAACCCTATTCGTGCCAATTCGTGACATTAGTGTCAACTGCTCATTGCCTTCGGTCTTCGGACTTCTTATTGTCGCTTCGACTCATTTCGACTACGCTCAATGACCACCGCTCAGCGACCACTGCCCACTGCTGACTGACTTCGGACCCAAACAAAAGATTTCTCGACTGCGCTCGAAATGACAAAGAACCCTATTCGTGATAATTCGTGAAATTAGTGTCAACTGCCCATTACCTTCGGACTTTTTATTGTCGCTTCGACTACGCTCAGCGACCACTGCCCACTCTTGCCTGACTTCCGACTTCCGACTCCCGACCCTAGTTCCATAAACTCGCTTTAACGCCCTCATCACACCAAGCACACACATTCTACCCAAATCAAAACAAACCCAAAAAACATTTTTACTAAAAGGTTACGCGGTTTATCTTTGCGGCAAAGTTTTTTGGATTGACCAAAACCCCGATTTCCCAACTTTTTGAACAGTCTCCCCAACTCGGGAAACTGAGGGAAGCTATTGCCCAAGCTGTCACTTCGAGCTGTCACCCTGAGCTTGTCGAAGGGGCAGTCGATAAGTCATTGGTATCACAAAAAATCAACATTAAAGGACTTGTTGGTTCTTCCCTATCCTTTGTGATTGCAGAAACGTTTAAGTCGGTTGACTCCCCCTTTTTGCTGATTTTGAACGACAAGGAAGAGGCAGCCTATCATCTCAATGACCTGGAACAGCTTATCGGTGAAAAAGATGTACTTTTTTATCCAGGAAGTTACCGCAGGCCCTACCAAATCGAGGAAACGGACAATGCCAATGTGCTCTTGCGAGCCGAGGTGCTCAACCGCATCAACTCCAGAAAAAAACCTGCAGTTATCGTCACCTATCCCGATGCGCTTTTTGAAAAAAGTGGTCACTCGGAAGGAACTGGACAAAAACACCCAAAAAATAAAGTTGGGCGACGAGATTTCATTGGACTTTTTAAACGAAGTCCTTTTTGAATACCAGTTCAAGCGGGTGGACTTTGTGACCGAACCGGGCGAATTTTCTGTTCGGGGCGGTATAGTAGACGTGTTTTCTTTTTCCCATGATGAACCTTACCGTATCGAATTTTTTGGGGACGAAGTGGACAGTATCCGAACCTTTGATGTAGAAACACAGCTTTCTACGGACAAGGTGAAAAAAATCACAATTATTCCCAATGTAGAAAATAAGTTCACCGAAGAAATACGGGAGAGCTTCCTAAAATATATTTCGGCCAACACGGTGGTCTTTGCCAAGAACCCGGCCTTGATCTATGACCGTATCGATTCCTTTTTTGAAAAAGCAGAGGAAAGCTTTGCCAAGCTGAGCCAAGAAATCAAACATGCGGCTCCCAAAGAACTTTTTGTGGATTCAACTTTGTTGAAAGAGCAGTTGAAGGATTATTTATTCGTTGAAATTGGGGCTTCGACTCCGCTCAGCCATCAAAATACAGGAGAAACGGTCACTGAGCGAAGTCGAAGTGGCATCATCCAATTCAATACCAAACCCCAGCCCTCGTTCAATAAAAAGTTCGATTTGCTCATTGAAAATCTCAATGACAACCGGGATGCGGGTTACAGTAATTATATTTTCTGTTCCACGGAGCAGCGGCCAAGCGTTTTCACGACATTTTTGATGAAGTGGATGAGACGGTGCACTACCAAACCATCATTTTTCCGCTGTTCCAGGGTTTTGTGGACCAAGATCTAAAAGTAGCCTGCTACACCGACCATCAAATTTTTGAGCGCTACCATAAGTTCCATTTAAAGAATGGCTATGCAAAAAAGCAGGCCATCACCCTTAAGGAACTCAACAAACTGGAAATCGGTGATTACGTTACCCATATCGATCATGGCATCGGGAAATTTGGTGGACTGCAAAAAATCGATGTGGAGGGCAAAAAGCAGGAAGCCATCAAATTGATCTATGGCGACCGTGACATTTTGTACGTGAGCATCCACTCGTTGCACAAAATTTCCAAATACAACGGCAAGGACGGTGCTCCTCCCAAAATCTTTAAACTGGGCTCGGCGGCTTGGAAAAAACTCAAGCAAAAGACCAAGGCGAGGGTCAAAAAGATTGCCTTCGACCTTATTAAGGTATATGCCAAACGAAGACTTGAGAAGGGTTTTCAGTATGCGCCCGATAGCTATCTCCAGCACGAATTGGAGGCTTCCTTCCTCTACGAAGACACCCCGGACCAAGAAAAAAGCACCCAAGACGTCAAGAAGGACATGGAGAGCGAACGCCCAATGGACCGCCTCATCTGTGGGGATGTAGGCTTTGGAAAAACAGAGGTTGCCATTCGTGCCGCATTCAAGGCCGTGGACAACGGCAAACAGGTGGCCGTTTTGGTTCCTACTACCATTTTGGCCTTTCAGCACCATAGAACTTTTTCCGAACGATTGAAAGAAATGCCCGTAACCGTGGATTACCTCAACCGTTTTAGAACAGCGAAGGAGAAAAGGGAGACCCTGGAGAATTTGGAAAGTGGGAAAGTGGATATCATTATTGGAACACACCAACTGGTCAACAAAAATGTAAAATTCAAGGATTTAGGATTGTTGATAGTAGACGAGGAGCAAAAATTTGGAGTGTCCGTCAAAGAAAAACTGCGTTCCATCAAAGAAAACGTGGATGTGCTCACCTTAACGGCCACACCTATTCCAAGGACCCTTCAATTTAGTTTGATGGCCGCCCGTGACCTATCCGTTATCAATACGCCACCGCCGAACCGCTATCCCATCGAGAGTCAGGTGATTCAGTTGAACGAGGAAATTATTCGGGATGCCATTTCTTACGAAATCCAAAGGGGCGGACAAGTATTTTTTATCCACAACCGCATTGAAAACATCAAAGAGGTCGCTGGGATGATCCAACGCTTGGTACCTGATGCCAAAATTGGCATCGGTCATGGCCAAATGGAAGGCAAAAAATTGGAAAACCTTATGCTTGCCTTTATGAACGGGGAGTTTGATGTTTTGGTGTCGACCACGATCATTGAAAGTGGGCTGGATGTAACCAACGCCAATACCATTTTTATACATAATGCCAACAATTTTGGATTGAGCGACCTGCACCAAATGCGCGGACGTGTGGGCCGAAGCAATAAAAAGGCTTTCTGCTATTTCATTACCCCGCCTTACGAAGTGATGACCACCGAAGCGCGCAAACGTATCGAGGCTTTGGAGCAATTCACAGACCTGGGCAGTGGCTTTAACATTGCGATGAAGGATTTAGAAATTCGCGGTGCCGGAGATCTATTGGGCGGTGAACAGAGTGGGTTCATTAATGAAATAGGGTTTGAAACCTATCAAAAAATATTGTCCGAAGCCATTGAGGAACTCAAGGAAAACGAGTTCAAGGAATTGTATGAGGAAGTCGAGGGCGACAAGGAAAAGGTATATGTTAAAGAAATGCAGTTGGACACCGATTTTGAGCTGCTCTTCCCTGATGATTACATCAACAATATTACGGAGCGACTCAACCTCTACACCCAACTGAATGAAGTGGAAGATGAAGAAGGCCTTCAAAAGTTTGAGGCGCAACTGGTAGACCGCTTTGGGGAATTACCCGAACAAGCGGCAGACTTACTGAATTCCGTTCGCATTAAATGGATTGCCACCCACATTGGTCTGGAAAAAGTGATTATGAAAAAAGGCAAGTTCATTGGCTATTTTATTGCCGATCAGCAATCCAGTTTTTACCAGAGTGCCGTGTTTACCCAAGTGCTGCAATATGTTCAGAGCCATCCCCAACAGGCCAAGCTCAAGGAAAAACAGACCCGAACTGGGTTACGGTTACTGTTGACGTTTGACAGGATTACGAGTGTGGATAAGGCTTTGAGGGTCTTGGAGCCTTTTACACCTCAAAAAGAGAATGTTTCAGCATAGAATGGATTTCTCATATCCGTTCGAAATGACATCAACCTTCAATGGTCATTTCGACAGAGCAAAGCGACGAGAAATCTCAAAAAGTCATCTTTCCAGGCATGCTTTAGCATCCAGCTCAGACAAAAATAGATTTCTCACTGCGTTCGAAATGACAGTTACAAATCATTTGTCATTTCGACAGAGCGAAGCGATGAGAAATCTCAAGCAAGCAAGATTCCGTGCATACTTCGACTTCCTGCCTGCCGCAGGCGGGGACTCAACATCCGTACAGAATGACCTTAAAAAGCCTCATACACCTGCTTTACAAACTCCCCGATTTTTGAGGGCTCCAACCAACGGGTCACAATGACCAACCCATTTTTTTGGTCCACCACAATAAAGTTGCCTCCAAATCCCGCAGCGTAGAACACGTGCTCCGGAACACCCTCCCAGTGGCGGTCTCCTTTTTGGTTGAGCCACCACATATAGCCATAATTAACATTGGGTATAGAAGGCGTAGTGGCTTTCTTAATCCAATCTTCGCTGATGAGCTGCTCATTTTCCCATTTCCCGTTATTCAAAAACAAGGTTCCAAAACGGGCCATATCCTCTGTGGAAATAAAAAGTCCGGCACCCGAATGTCCTCCCCCGGTCACGGATTTCATTTTAATACCATCGACTACCGTCCAGGCGTTCTCGTAGCCAAACCAACGCCAAGAGGTTGTTGCCCCAATTTTGTCCATCACTTCTTCTTTGAGGACCACGGGAACAGGTTTTCTCCACACATGAGTAAGCGAATAGGCAAGAACATTAACACGAACGTCGTTGTATTCCATCACGGTTCCCGGTTCATTCAGTTTGCGGAACTTCCAATCGTCCAATCCACCTTCTCTGGGTGGACGGTCCGCCCAATCCTTGCCACCCCAGAGCTCACCCGACCAATCGGAATTCTGTTGCAATAGGTGTTCCCAAGTTATTTTAGAATTGTGCTCCCCATCAAAAGTGCCATCCCAAATATAATCGCCCACTTTGTCTTTGGTATCCTTTATCAAACCATGATCTTCGGCCAATCCGGCAACGGTGGATAAAAAACTTTTGGTGACACTAAAGGTCATATCCACACGTTTGGTATCGCCCCAAGAGGCCAAAACATAGCCGTTCTTCATAATCATACCAGCAGGACCTCCTCGTTTTTTGGTCGGACCCAAAATTTGATGGAAGGGTTCGCGTTTAAAACCTTCCAAAATGGCAATCCGCAAGTCCCGAGACCCTGAATATTCGTTGGCATTGGCAAATGCTACGGCTTTGTCCAATGCAGATGGGTCAAACTTAAATTGCCCTTTTTCCGCAGTTTGCCAAGTTTCGTAGCGTTGAGGAAAGTTGATTTCTTGCCCGTGGACCATAAAGGTTGTGGCAAAGGCCAACAGAAGTGCTGTTTTCACTAAACAGTTTTTCATTTTTCGGAGGTTTGGTTTGGGTAAGAAAGGTAGTGATTGTTGGGGAATTTATCCTTTGTCAATTCAAAGGATATCTTTTTAGATTCTTCGCGGCGCTCAGAATGACAAATCAGATTTCTCACGTTCGTTCGAAATGACATCACCCTTCAATGGTCATTTCGACAGAGCGGAGCGACGAGAAATCTAAAACCGCTTTTTGTGAACCTGCTCTCCGGTTTTATCATAGTATCGCCATGTGCCCACTTGCTTATCCTCCCGAAAACGACCCCTTATTTTTCGAGTACCGTCGGGATAGAATTCTTCGTAGCGACCATGTTTTAGGCCATCTTTCAAATCCACTTCAAACCAAGTGTTCCCATTGGCATATTGCTTTCGGAACGATTTGGCATTCAAATCGGTTGGATAGATAGGTTTAAGGTCAAAAATGGCATCGGTAATTTCCGTTGAGTCGGAAACTGGCTTTTTTACCGTTGTTTTATCCACGGATCCTTTCTGTTTCATGGCTTTTTTGACTTCTCCCACATCCTGATACTTCAGGACCAATCGACTTTCAAATAGGTCATCCTCAGGAGTCAGTTGCAGGCCTACCTGCGGAAAGCAAATGATAAAATCCTTGTTCTTCAGCATTTTTTGTTTGGTCGGTGCATCGGCCAAGGCATACATATTGTCAAAAAGCAAAGGCACATTACTGTACACAAAAACCGTGGATTCGGTATCGAACTTTTCATCAAAACTTTTAAACTCTTTTGAAGTTGCCAGGATTTCCCCTTCCGATACTTTATCAATTATACCCTTTAGGGTATTGGGACTATCACTAAAGATCACAAAGTCGTCAATTAGGGTGAAGTAGGGTTTGTCAAACTCATCAAACCTGCCGCCCAGAAGCATCTTAAAAAAGCCTTTGATGGAGAGAAAATTGATTTCGTAATCCTTATAGTTGACCGCCTTAAACTTGACGGGCGTTTTTTTACGGATCTGCTCTACCACAAAATCCAGATGGGTCTTGGCAGCTTCGGCATCGTTGGCCTTGAGTACCAAGGCCATGTCGTTCTTGCCCTTGTTGATGTGGGATTGAATCTGAAGCACGGCAATTTCGTCCCCAATCCAGCTTATAAAACGTTCCTTCACATCGATTTTTAGGAACTTCTCCACCTTGGCAATACTTGTTTGGTAACTCTCGAACTGCTCAGGGTCGTTCTGTTGGACAATTTCGAAATTCTTATAGAACTCAGTGAAGCTATCAAACCCATAACTGATGTACAGTGCCGTGCTGTTTGGAGCCACTTCGGGAACAGACCGTTTGGCCGTGCCCGATTTTTGCAACGCTTCCAAATAGTATTCGTTCACGCCGCTGATATTGGTATATCCATTGGCGGTGAGGGTACTGTTTTCATCCAGATCAAAATAGAAACCGGAGAACAGGAAATTTTCACTCACCCGTTTTACCCAATCCGAAGGGCGGTCGGAGTACATTTGAACGTAATCATCAAAATAATGGTATTGCACATACATTCGGAAGAGATCTTCATGTCCCACTTTTTGATTGATCTCCAAAAAATTGAGATTGCGTCCCAAAACAGGTTCCGAATACTGATCAATGGAAGCCTCCACCAAAGTATGGGTATACGACGCCACCAACTGGTTTTTGATAAAGGCCAAATACATGGTCTCTTTGCTTTCCCTGTCGTGGACTTCCAAAATCTCATGTTCGTGATAGGTACGCTTGCTCAACACGTAACCATCATCCAACAAGGTGTTCAGATAGGTTTTGAGCAGTTGCAGTTTGGCTATTCGTTTTAAATCCAGTACATAAAAAATTCCATAGTCCTTGGGCGAAATCATATGGATGGAGATGAACAGGGAACGATTATCGAAAAACTCGAACAGTTTATGGTTGTTGTTGAAAATCGTATCTACCCGTTGAATGTTCTCGGTGAGGTCCGAAAAATAGGCGTTTTTCTTGAGGTGGCGCCATCCTTCGCTCTTGCTGATTTGCTCCCAACTCTCTACGGGCTGTTCCGATTCAATAATGAAAACCGCATCTTTGGGAATCAGGTAAATGGACTGCAGATTGGTCTTTGGGGAAAGAATAAAAATATAGGCCAGATAGCACAGGTACAGTACGATCAGACCCAAAAAACCGAACAAAATCCTTTTTTTGGTCATTTTTCAAAAAAGCGTCTTTTTCAAGAACGAAGAAGATGCCGTTTTAGTTTAGACCAACAAACTGGAAACCGATTTTAAAGTGATTTTAAATCCTTGATGGTCTTGAAGGCAACATCCACCTGTTCGTCGTTCACCAGAATGGTAAACTCATTGGTCGTGGAAATCACCTCATAGAGCACAATGCCCTCCCAGGCCAATCGCTGAAAGATGAAGTAATAGATTCCGGGCACCGAGACGTTTTCAGCAGGCAACTTTACCGTAATGGAAGAAAGTCCTTCGGCCTTTTGGGTACAGCGTTCCATTTTGAAGTATTTCTCCACTACCCCGTCCATTACATTGCTGATAACAATATTGATTTCGTTCACGCCACGCGACGAAGTGTAGAAAACGTCTTGATTGGCATTTACCTCTTCCAATAGCCTTGCCTGTTGTTCCAATATCGTGTCCGAAGCCAAAAAGGTATAATCCGTTAGGTTGGAACGTACCGTAATCTCCCCAATATTTTTAAGGACCTTTACAATTTTATGGGTGGCCCTAAACTCCAAATCATCCGAAAGGCGTTTGAGTGCCATCACAATGGCGCCGTCCTTTACATCCTTTCCAAGCTCTTCGGCGATTTCCGGTTTTATTTGACGTGACAAAGAGGTCAGGTTAATGATTCCCTGCGCCAAAGCTGTTTGCAAAAAGGGCTTTTTCTTGATGTAATGCTCGACTACCGCTGATATTGTTTTCATGGATTGGCTTGATTTTCAACAAAAATAACATATTGTTATAAAACAAACAAATGGTTAGAAATGATAGAAGGCATTTTCAATATGCTCAATATCAAAACGGTCATCATATTTGATTACGGTGATAATGTCAAACCTCACCTCCACATCATCTTCCATTTCCTCCACAAAGTGATTGGCCGCCATGGTCAACAACTTTATCTTTTTAGGATTGATGGTATTGGAAATATCTTCCAAAAAACCACTGGTTCTCGACTTTACCTCTATAATCACTAAGATATCCCCTTGCCTTGCGATAATATCGATTTCAGCCTTGAGATAACGGTAGTTTTGCCTCACTATCTGATATTCCGAAGCTTTTAAAAAGTCGATTGCTTTTTGCTCTCCTAGCTTGCCAAATGTGTTATGATCACCCATAGATTTGGTAAAATTCTAAAAATTTACTGCATTTCATCGAAAAATTTGGTAGTTCACGGACTTTAGAACGTTAAGATTGTAATTTGTTGGCTCAATTGAACCACATCCAATACTAGCATAAACATATAGTTGCCCCAAAACTATGTACCTAATTAACGCCAGACATTGCTATGGAGTACTTTATCAATTGTAATTCCTCAACCTTGGCGCCGTACACTACTCCATTGGATGAGTTACGTGCGGCCCACTTGTACCGAAGGCTCGGATTCAGCGCCTCGGTACAGACCATTAACGCCGCTGTTGGACAAACAGCAGGCACCCTAATCGACAATTTGGTAGATCAGGCGCTCGCCACCCCGGCCATTCCCGCACCAGAATGGGCAGATTGGAACAACGCCAATTATCCGGAAGACGACGATCTTGCCCGCCAACTGCGAAGGGCCCATATTGAAGATTTCACCACGGCCTACGGAAATGCCTTGGTCAATAACGAACTGCACGAAAGGATGAGTTTCTTTTGGAGCAATCACTTTGTGACCCAATTGGAAATCTACGATTGCCCCGGATTCCTGTACTACTATATCAATTGCTTACAGCGAAATGCCCTGGGCAACTTTAAGACCTTCACCAGTGAAATCGGTTTGACGAGTGCCATGCTCTATTATTTGGATGGGGTCCGCAACCGGGGAAACAATCCGAACGAAAATTATGCCCGTGAGCTTTATGAGCTCTTTACCATGGGCGAAGGGAACAACTATACCGAAGAAGATATCATTGAAACCTCCAAGGCGCTATCTGGTTACACCGAACGTGGCGAAGAAGGATGTACCCAAGTCACTTTTGACCCCACGGAGTTCAACACCGACAACAAGACCATTTTTGGACAGACCGGAAATTGGGGGTATGATGACGTTATCGATATCCTTTTCAATGAACGTCCGAACGAAATCGGTTGGTTTATCTGTAAAAAATTATACGAATTCTTCGTTCACCCAGATTCTACCGGTGACGAAGGAAACGGCATTGCCCCACAGATCATTGATGGGATGGCCCAAACGTTTATCAGTAGTGGGTTTGAGATTGCTCCCGTACTGCGACAACTGTTCAAGAGCCAGCACTTTTTTGATGAAACCGCTATCGGGGTCATAATAAAAAGCCCCGCAGATCTCTATTTCAATTTTTTGAAAGAGACTGGTTTCTCTTATGATGATGGTACCATTATGAATATGATGGATTCGTGTTCCCTGATCGGCCAACGCTTTTTCAACCCTCCAGAAGTGGAAGGTTGGCAACGCGACCGAACCTGGATCAATACCAATTTCATCATTGGTCGATGGTTGACCATGGAGGTGTTCTTGGAGCGATTTTTCCAAAATAATCCCGAAGAGTTTAGGGATTTAGCGGTAGCTGCCGTTGGACCTGCCAATAGCAATACCAGCAATCCTGAAATTGTGGTCAGGGCCTTGGTCAACAAGTTCACGCCCAAGGGCCTTTTAACGGATGCCGATTTTGAACGGGCCATGGATGCCTTCAAGATTGACGATGTTCCCGAGGAATATTATTCTCCCGATTACTATCCAGGAGGTACGAGCCAGTGGATGCTGCAAATCAGTGCAGAAACTCCAACACAGGTGTATATCCTGTTGCGCCATTTGTCCCGCGAACCCGAATTTCAACTCAAATAACCCCATCACCATGTGCGATAATCACCACACCCACGATAATTCCCCTTTCAAAGGCCTAGAACACGAAGGCCACGATCTGGAACACAAAAAATGGAGCCGACGCTCATTTATCCAAGCTTTGGGCATAGCAGGTTCGGGATCCATGTTTTTGGGAAGTCATTTTGTAACAGCTTCCTCACCATCACCGTTAACGGCTGCCGTAGCGGCTGCAGAAACGGACAATATTTTGATATTGATTCGATTATCAGGTGGGAACGACGGCCTCAGTACCGTTATCCCTATTCAACAATATGATACCTACGCCAATGCTAGGCCCAATATCTACATCCCGGAAAGTAAGGTCCTAAAGCTTACCGACGATTTTGGAATCCCTACTTATATGAGTGCACTGGAATCGCTTTGGGGCGATGGCCAGTTTAAGGCCGTGCACGGGGTTGGGTACGAAAACCAAAGTCTTTCCCATTTTACGGGATCGGATATTTTTGCCAACACAGACTTGACCACAACCGGATTTTCCGGTGAAAACACAGGCTGGATGGGCCGTCACTTTGAAAACCTGTATCCCGATTACCTCATTAATCCGCCAGCGGCTCCTGCGGCCATTCAAATTGGCAACTTGGCCAACTTGGTCTTCCAAGGGGAAGAAACCAACTACGCCTTTGTGACCAATAATGTGGATCAATTGGAACAAATTGCAGAAACAGGTTCCTTCTACGAAATTGAAAATGCACCTTTTGGCGATTGTATGTACGGTGACCAGCTTCGATTCTTAAGGGGAGTGGCCAACACCACCTACGAATATGCGGGCACCATTCACGATGCCTACATGAGGGGACAGAACCAAGTGGAGTATCAGGATAATGGTTTCGCACGTCAATTGGCGCTCTTGGCGCGATTGATCAAAGGAAACCTGGGCACCAAAGTGTATATGATCTCCTTGGGAGGTTTTGATACGCATGGCAATCAGCCTATCGTTCACGAACGTTTGATGTCCAACCTATCCGTAGCCATCAATAACTTCTATGAAGACTTGGCCTTTACCGAACAAGACGACAAGGTGTTGAGCATGACTTTCTCCGAATTTGGCCGTAGGATCTTCGAAAATGGTTCCAACGGTACGGATCACGGAAAAGCGGCCCCGACCCTCTTCTTTGGTTCAGGATTGAGCGGAAGTGCCTTTGTGGGCGACCACCCATCCTTGGACGAACCCAACAATCGTGGTAACTTGGATTACACCATGGACTTCAGAAACCTTTACGGCACCGTATTGGCAGAGTGGCTCTGTGTTCCTAGACAAACGGTGGAACAACATTTATTGGGCCACCCCTACCAAGCCGTGGACTTAGGGTTCAACTGTAGTGGAGAGGTGTTCGACGATATTGCGATGGACAATGATCCTCCGACTTTACCAGAAACACCGCCAAGCCAAGACCCTATGGATCCAAACATCGATATTTTGGATACCATAGAACACGCCGCAATCTATCCCGCGACCTCACCAAGAGATCCCTACATCCATCTGGAAATGCCCGTTTCGGCCCATGTGGATATTGAATTGTTCAATATTCTGGGACAACGGGTAGGCACCCTGTTCAACGAGATGATGTTGGAAGGAGCCGTGGACATCAATATCCGTCAACGCATGCGTGACAGCTTGTCCACAGGAAAATATATTTACCGAATCTCTGTGGGAGATAAGAAAATGAGCAAATCCGTGATGATTGCTTAACGATTATACTTAGTCATTCATTTTTTGGAAGCCCTTCGGAAATGCACCCCTCACCCCAAATAGGGTCGCATTTTCGGGGCTTTCGTTTTTTGTGCGTATCCCGTTAAAATCAGTATTTTTGGGGCTTAATTAAAAATTACATGGCTCAAAATACTTCTCCTTCCAGATACACCATCACAGCGGCACTCCCCTATACCAACGGTCCCATTCATATTGGGCACTTGGCCGGTGTTTACGTTCCGGCAGATATCTATTCCCGCTATTTACGGTTAAAGGGTAAGGATGTCGCCTTTGTATGCGGGAGCGACGAACACGGTGTGGCCATATCCATGAAGGCCAAAAAGGAGGGGGTAACCCCAACCGAAATTATTGATAAATACCACGGCATCATCAAAAAATCCTTTGCCGATTTCGGAATTTCCTTTGACAACTACTCTCGGACTTCTGCGGAAGTACATCATAAAACCGCATCGGAATTTTTCAAAAAAATGTACGGGCAAGGAGATTTTATCGAAGAGGAGACCGAACAATTGTACGACGAAGAGGCCAACCAATTTTTGGCTGATCGATTTGTTATCGGCACCTGTCCCCGTTGCGGCCACGAAGAAGCCTATGGTGACCAGTGCGAAAATTGCGGCTCTTCCTTGAATGCTACGGATTTGATCAACCCAAAATCCACCATAACAGGAACCGTTCCTACCTTAAAAAAGACCAAACACTGGTTTTTGCCCCTGGATCGGTACGAAGGTTTTTTGAAACAGTGGATATTGGAAGACCATAAATCGGACTGGAAACCCAATGTATACGGACAATGCAAATCATGGATCGATGAAGGTTTAAAGCCACGGGCCGTTACCCGCGATCTCGACTGGGGCATTCCTGTTCCCGTTCAGGGCGGCGAAGGAAAAGTGCTCTATGTTTGGTTCGATGCACCCATTGGCTATATTTCTTCCACCAAGGAGTGGGCCGCACGCGAAGGCAAGGATTGGGAGCCCTACTGGAAGGATGAGGACACCAAATTGGTGCACTTTATCGGTAAGGACAATATTGTGTTCCACTGTATCATCTTCCCGAGCATGTTGAAGGCAAACGGTGACTTTATCCTTCCCGATAACGTACCCGCCAATGAATTCTTGAACCTTGAGGGCAACAAACTTTCCACCTCTAAAAACTGGGCAGTCTGGTTGCACGAATATTTGGAAGAGTTTCCCGATATGCAGGATGTACTCCGCTACGCGTTAACAGCAAATGCCCCAGAGACCAAGGACAATGATTTTACGTGGAAGGATTTTCAATCCCGAAACAATAACGAGCTTGTGGCCATTTTTGGGAACTTTGTGAACCGTGTGGCCGTTTTGACCCATAAATATTACGATGGCAAAGTGCCAACACCAATTGAACTTTTGGCGGTTGACGAGGAGGCCCTAAAAGCTTTAAAAGAATTTCCCGAAACACTTTCCTCATCCTTGGAGCGCTACCGTTTCCGGGAAGGAAGTCAGCAATTGATGAACTTGGCGCGTTTGGGCAACAAATATTTGGCCGACCAAGAGCCTTGGAAACTGATTAAAACGGACGAAAAGCGCGTACAGACCATTATGTATGTTGCCCTCCAGATTGCTACAGGACTCGCTATTTTAAGTGAGCCCTTTTTGCCGTTTACCTCGAATAAGCTAAAGGGGATTTTACGTCATGCCAAACTTGATTCAGCATCCCATTGGGATGACATTGCAACAAATGATGTGCTGCTTCCTGCTGGGCACCAACTCAACCCAAGCGAGCTACTTTTTAGGAAAATCGAGGATACCGAAATTCAACAACAACTGGACAAATTGGAAGCCACTAAAAAAGCAAACGCATCAACCTCCACCAACTCAACTGACATGGACAAGGAAATAGCACCCCAAAAAGATACCATTACCTATGATGATTTCTCCAAACTCGACATGCGGGCGGGAACAATCGTCGAAGCCGAAAAAATGCCAAAGGCAGACAAACTCTTGGTCTTAAAAGTGGACACCGGTTTGGATACCCGGACCATTGTATCGGGCATTGCCAATAGCTTTAAACCCGAGGACATTGTGGGCAAAAAGGTAACTGTCTTGGTCAATTTGGCTCCCAGAAAATTACGCGGAGTTGAAAGCGAAGGGATGATCTTGATGACGGAGAATACCGAAGGAAAGTTGGTTTTCGTCAATCCTGATGAGGACGGAGTGGCGAATGGGGAGACCATAAACTAATTTATACCCAAAGAAATTGTAAGGTCAAGAACCCGCCTGCCTAAGTGGAAAAACTTCTCGACTGCGATCGAAGTGACAACTACCAAAAAAACATCAATGCAACTCGTTCCCTACATCGTCCAACACACCCAACTATCACAAAAAAGTGTGGAAAATACGGTCGCCTTGTTGAATCAGGATTGTACTGTTCCCTTTATTTCACGGTATAGAAAAGAGCTGACCGGAAATTTGGACGAGGTGCAGATTGGGTCAATCGTCGAATTCAAAAACCAGTTCGAGGCCCTGGAAAAACGAAAAGCGGCCATCATTAAAGCGGTTGCAGAGCAAGATGCCCTTACCCCTGAACTGGAAACAAAATTTTTGAATTGTGCTGACCTGACCAGTTTGGAAGACCTGTATCTCCCGTTCAAAAAAAGCAAGAAGACCAAGGCTGAGACCGCCCGAAAAAATGGCCTGGAACCTTTGGCCAAGATCATCATGGCCCAAAGGAACGATGATATCGAGTTTACAGCTTCCAAATACCTTAACGAGGAGGTCACCAACGAAGATGAGGCCTTGGAAGGGGCAAGACACATCATTTCCGAGTGGATCAACGAAAGAACGGACATCCGAAATCAATTAAGGGGCCAATTGGAACGCTATGCTTTGATCACCACAAAGGTGGTCAAAACCAAAAAGGATGATGAAAAAGCCCAAAAATTCCGTGACTATTTTGATTGGAGCGAACCTTTGAACCGCTGTCCATCACACCGGTTTTTGGCCATCATGCGTGCCGAAAAGGAAGGTTTTATCCGTGTAAAAATTGAAATTGATGATGAACGGGCCATTCAAAAGATGGAGAGTCGCCTCATCAAATCCAATAATGCCTGCACCGAACAAATAGAACTCGCCATTGCAGATGCCTACAAACGACTTCTGCTACCTTCACTGTCCAACGAACTTTTAAAATCGGCCAAAGAAAAGGCAGATGCTGCTGCCATTCAGGTATTTTCAAAAAACCTAAAGCAACTGTTGCTCGGTGCCCCGTTGGGTGAAAAGCGAATCTTGGCCATCGACCCGGGGTTTCGAACAGGCTGTAAGTTGGTTTGTTTGGATGAACAGGGCGATTTAAAGCACAACGAAACGATTTATCCCCATCCGCCACAACGGGACAGTTCCGGTGCCATCAAAAAGATAAGTTCTTTGGTAGATGCCTATAAAATCGAGGCCATCGCCATTGGGAATGGGACAGCATCGCGGGAGACAGAACAGTTGGTAAAGCGAATTCCCTTTAAAAATCCTATGGAGGTTTTTGTGGTCAGCGAAGCTGGGGCTTCCATTTACTCGGCCTCTAAAATTGCAAGGGAGGAATTTCCCAATTACGATGTTACCGTTCGTGGAGCGGTTTCCATCGGTCGGCGACTGGCCGACCCCTTGGCGGAATTGGTTAAAATTGACGCCAAGTCCATCGGGGTTGGGCAATACCAGCACGATGTAGATCAGACCCAATTAAAAAATTCCTTGGACACAGTGGTGGAAAGTTGTGTGAACTCCGTAGGGGTGAATATCAACACGGCCAGTGTACCTCTTTTGAGCTATGTTTCGGGCATTGGGCCTAAACTTGCCGAAAACATTGTGGCTCATCGGAATGAAAACGGCGCTTTTAAAAACAGGGAAGAAATCAAAAATGTGCCCCGTTTGGGCGGAAAGGCCTTTGAACAGAGTGCTGGATTTTTGCGCATCAAAAATGGGGACAATCCTTTGGATGACTCAGCCGTGCACCCAGAAAGCTATGGTATTGTATCGCAAATGGCCAAGGATAAAGGCATTTCATTAAAAGAAATTGTCGGAAATAAGTCAGCGCTCCAAGGCATTGAACTGAAATCGTATTGTACGGACACCATTGGAATGCCCACTTTGCAGGACATTTTGAAGGAACTGGAAAAACCGGGCTTGGACCTTAGGGAAAAGGCCAAAGTGTTCACTTTTAACCAAAACATCAAAGAAATCACCGATTTACGTCAAGGTCAATTATTGCCGGGAATCGTCAACAACATCACCAATTTTGGATGTTTTGTGGACATCGGCATCAAGGAAAGTGGACTTATCCATATTTCCAATCTCTCCGATACCTTTGTAAAAGATGTGAACGAACATGTGAGCCTGCATCAACAAGTGGTGGTGAAGGTGTTGGATGTAGATGTGCAAAGAAAACGCATACAATTGGCGCTGCATAAACAGGGTTCGTAATATGCTGAAAATAGCCTACCATCCTATTTACAAACACCCCTTGCCCGAAGGGCATCGCTTCCCCATGATCAAATATGAATTGTTGCCGCAACAATTATTGCATGAAGGAACCTGCACACCGGCCAACTTTTTTGAACCCGAACTTCCCAACGACCAAGACATTTTGGCTGCGCACGATGCCACTTACTACAAAGATTTGGTCGCGTTGGACCTTTCCAAGAGTGCCGCTCGCAAAATTGGATTTCCCCTCAGTACGGAACTGGTGCTTCGGGAACGCATTATTGCGGATGGCACCATAAAAGGTTGTCATTTCGCCCTCGAAAATGGTATTGCCATGAATATTGCAGGGGGAACGCACCATGCCTATTCCAATCGCGGTGAAGCTTTTTGCATGCTCAATGATCAGGCCATTGGTGCACGCTACCTGTTGAACAAAGGTTTGGCTCGAAAAATACTGATTGTGGATTTGGATGTGCACCAAGGCAATGGAACGGCTGAAATTTTCCAGACAGACCCTAGTGTTTTTACGTTCTCCATGCACGGCAAGGGCAACTATCCCTTCAAGAAAGAGGTTTCGGACTTGGACATTCCTTTGGAAAAAGGCACTACCGATGAAGAATATTTGTCCATCCTAAAAACCACCTTGCCCGAATTACTGGGGCAAGTACAGCCGGATTTTATCTTTTACCTGTGCGGGGTTGATGTGCTCGAATCGGATAAGTTGGGCACCCTTTCCATGACCTTGGATGGTTGCAAGGAACGCGACCGTTTT
This sequence comes from Flagellimonas sp. MMG031, assembly GCF_040112705.1. NCBI lineage: Bacteria > Pseudomonadati > Bacteroidota > Flavobacteriia > Flavobacteriales > Flavobacteriaceae > Flagellimonas > Flagellimonas sp. MMG031. The sequence goes on along the minus strand of NZ_CP157804.1, from coordinate 923,311 downwards.
GTACTCCAAAGCTGTTTTGATGCCCAAATTCCTGTGCAATGCAGCATGGGCGGCGGGTATTCGCCAGAAATAAAGGTGATTGTGGAGGCACACGCCAATACTTTTCGCTTGGCCCAAGATATGTATGAAGAATTTTAGCGACTACTTTTGTTTTACACCATCATGAAAACCTATCTCTATCTCACATTGCTTTTGTTGACCACTGTCCTGACTGGTCAAGAATTGCCCCAAAAAGAAGAAAAAAACCTTTGGAACAATTTTACCTACGATATCGGAAATATTTTCGGCGGAGTCGGTCACGCTTATTCCAGACCATTTCATTGGAAAGGTAACGACTGGGCGAACTTTGGCTACTTGAGCGGAGGAACCTTGCTGTTATTTACCGTAGACGATGAACTGAACGATTGGAAAAATGGTTTTGAACAGGACGTTCCAGATTTCATCAAAGACTACGGAAACAAATATGGCGCCCCTGAAAACAACTACATGCTCACCGGCGGGGTGTACTTGGCCGGACTCTTTTCAAAAAATGAAAAACTCAGGCGTACGGGTGTGCTTTTGATTTCCTCCGCCACAGCAGGTGGATTTCTTCAACAAGTCAGTAAACGAATCATTGGGCGTGCACGTCCAAAGAGTGGCGCTGGTTCCGCTACTTTTGACCCTCTACATCTGGATAGGGTCTACGATTACGACTCTTTCCCTTCCGGACATGCCATGCTGGCCTTTAGCAACGCTTACGCCATTGCGAAACAATTTAAGAGCCCGTGGATTAAGGGTGGACTTTATGCTGTGGGGATGATTCCAGGCATGGTAAGGGTGCTCGATGACTTCCATTGGGTATCCGACGTAGCCTTTAGTACGGTACTGAGTATCTTTATAGTGGAATCCATCGACAAATACTTAGACTCCAAGTACAATGAAAAATACAACGATCAAAAACCAAAGAACGTGAGCTGGAATCTGTCCTTCGGACCAAATACCTTGGGAGTTTCCGTTCACTTCTAGAAGATTAGGGCCCAGTTTTTTGTTAAATTTTATTTAGATTGATTTAAAACAATTAATTTTGTCGCCTATTCTGTCCGCGATGGGAAAGAAAAAAGACAAGAAAAAACTCAAAAAGGCCATGCTTCGGGAATTGCCTCCTACAGGGAAGGTGAAATCCAAATGCTGCAAAAAATACAAGAAGAGCGAAAGCAAGCGTTGTAAAAAATGTCCTTGCTTTGATTTGCTCAAGAAAGTGGCCTAATCAGCTCCATCAAAAAAGCACCCTACTTTCTCCCATCCCAACCTATGGTTTTTTTATTTGTGCTATTTTTAAGGCAAACTAGAAACCATGATCAAAAAAACCTCTTTTTTATTTGCCCTTCTCCTTAGCTGCGGTATGTCGCTGCTGGCACAGGACAAGGAAACCGTAATTGAAGCCATTATTACGGAAGCCAACGAAAATTCCCAACTCGAAGCATTGGGTCACGAACTTATGGATGGCATTGGCCCCCGATTGGTAGGAACACCCCAAATGAAAAATGCGCACGACTGGGCCGTTGCCAAATATGCGAGTTGGGGCATTCCAGCCCGTAACGAGCAATGGGGCGAATGGAAGGGATGGGAGCGCGGTATTACCCACATCGATATGGTTTATCCAAGGGTTCAAAGTCTACGGGGAACACAATTGGCTTGGAGCCCTAGCACGCCCAAAAAAGGTGTTACGGCGGAGCTCGTTGTTTTACCGACCGTATCAAATTCGTCAGAGTTTAACAATTGGTTACCGAACGTGAAGGGTAAACTGGTAATGATTTCGATGCCGCAACCTACTGGCAGACCTGATTACAATTGGGAGGAGTTTGCCACCGAAAAGTCCTTCGAAAAAATGAAAAAGGAACGCGAAGAGCAGACCGAAGCCTGGAACAAGAACATGGACAACATAGGTTTGGACAGACGTTCGCTTCCCGTTGCTTTAGAGGAAGCAGGGGCGGTCGGGATAGTTGCTTCCTATTGGTCCAGAGGTTTTGGAGTGAACAAAATCTTTGGTGCCTACACCAAAGAGATTCCAACCGTAGATTTGGAACTGGAGGATTATGGCATGCTGTACCGTTTGGTGGAGTCTGGTCAAAAACCTCAACTGCATGTGGTTGCAGAATCCAAGGAACTGGGCAAGGTGCCCACTTTCAACACGATTGCCGAAATAAAGGGGTCCGAAAAACCCGATGAATATGTCATCCTTTCTGCCCATTTTGATTCGTGGGACGGTGCCACTGGCGCAACGGATAATGGAACAGGAACCTTGGTCATGATGGAAGCCATGCGAATTTTGAAAAAGGTATACCCAAATCCAAAGCGCACTATTCTTGTGGGCCATTGGGGAAGCGAGGAACAGGGTCTAAACGGGTCTAGGGCCTTTGTGGAGGACAACCCGGAAATTGTTGATGGCGTACAGGCCGTATTCAATCAAGATAATGGAACCGGACGGGTAGTCCGTATTTCCGGTGGCGGTTTTTTGAATTCGTACGATTATCTCGGCAAGTGGCTGCACGAAGTGCCTTCGGAAATCACCGATGAGATTGAAACCACCTTTCCCGGAACCCCAGCGCGCGGGGGATCGGACTACGCATCCTTTCAAGCTGCTGGAGCACCTGCCTTTAGTCTAAGTTCTTTGAGCTGGGCCTACTGGAACTACACCTGGCATACCAATAGGGATACTTACGACAAGATTGTTTTTGATGATGTTCGGAACAACGCCATACTTACAGCCATTCTGGCGTATATGGCCAGTGAGCATCCTGAAAAAACATCGAGGGAGAAAGCAGTTTTACCTGTAAGCAGCAGAACTGGAGAGCAATTGGAGTGGCCCACACCGCGTTCACCCGAGCGTGATGGCGGTCAGAATTAAGTCCATACCAAACCCGATATAAAAAAGGTGCCCGATCGGGCACCTTTTTTTGACTAACTAACTAAAACACATTCAAAATATGCGTGGTGAAGCTACTTGGACTACAGTCCCCACTGCTTCTTTGGAGTATATGGTATCGTCCGAATAAATAAAATAAAATCCCGCTTGCTTATAATAAAGGTCGCTATGCATACAGTCGTTTTTACATTTTTCGGCATGTTCGGAATATGCCATTCTTTTTTCATTCATGTAAACCTGATATGCTGGGACATTTTGGACCTTTAAATCATTTTCAAATAGAATTTGGTCCTTCCAAAAATCCTTTTCGTCCTCTATATTCGAAAAAGCAACCGTTTGTTCGCGATGGGCATCTTTTCGGGCCAATTCTTTATAAAAGGACAGGCCATTATGTTGAGCCATACTTGCGGTCGCCAAACCTAAGGTAAACCATATCGCAATGTAAATTTGTAATCTCATCTTTCTTGATGTTAATGGATACGTTTTTCATCTACTGCAGTTCTGGCGTTTGGTCATATAACAACCAAAAAAGCTTTTTCCCTACCTCGGAAACAAAAAAAGGGGCTGTTACACCCCTTTAGTCCATATTGGATTGAAAGGCTTACTTGCCCAACATTAATAATTCATTGCATTTGATCTCGGTGATATATCTTTTTTCACCCTCGTTGGTTTCGTAGGAGCGATTCACGAGCTTACCCTCTACCATAATTTCCTTACCCTTGGAGAGGAATTCTTCGGCAATCTCGGCCAATTTGCCCCACGCGACGATGTTGTGCCATTGGGTATCGGTTACTTTTTCCCCTTTGGCGTTTTTATAGGTTTCATTGGTGGCGATGGAAAACTTGGCCAATTTGGTGCCATTTTCAAGAGTGATGATTTCAGGGTCGTTTCCCAAATTACCGATCAACTGAACTTTGTTTCTAAGTGAATTCATAATAGTAAGATTTAAGTTTAACACGTATTCATCGAACTTCCTTGGTCCGACGAGGCAAACTTAGAGCCACTTCAACACATCATTTGGCTTGTAATTATTTGTTTTCGTTTGTAAACGTATGTAAGTAATTATACCTATTTAAAAGTGACTTGACATACAAATCGGTGTCTAACTAAATGACCAAAACCACTTAGTGATGCCCATACGAAGTATTAACAAATACACCGTGATCAAACGGTTTAGTTTAGGAAAGAAACTATACGACAAACTGGATACCATCTACGTTCAGGAACACGACCCTGTAAATATGGAGCCCCAAAAAGTCTTTAATGGAGAAAAGGAATATGTAACCGACATTTCATCCGATGTATATCTATCGCTACGGAAAGGCTTCATTATCGACGAGCAGCAAAGCTCACTCGACCCTAACCACTCCAAATAATCGTTAATTTTTGTTAAATGCTTGATTACCTTGTTATTGCACTCAGCTTCACAAGTGTGAAACAACATTGAAAATAGCGCATATTGCCCTTAAAATGGGACTTTTTGTGCCTTTTTGGCATCCAAACACCAATAGCATCAAGAATTACATCATTCCCATCAATCCCAGCGTCCCTCTTCCTGTACTTTAGTAGTAAATAAATCAAAAACCTATTATATGGAAACTATTAAAGCACAGAATAAGACATTTAAAAAATTAGGATTCACCTATTTGGAGACCGCAGAAATTGTAGTCAGCCTCAATACGCTGCTGGCCAATTACCAGGTATTTTATAATAAGCTTAGAAATTTTCACTGGAACATCGAAGGACCAGATTTCTTTGAACTCCACGAAGAATTCGAAAATGAATACAATACCGTAAAGGAAAATATTGACATCGTAGCGGAAAGAATCCGAGTGTTTGGCGTAAAAACCAACTTTACCATGAAAAAAACCATGGAGCTCTCCAAAATTGAGGAAAAAGATAAAAACTTCTCCGCTTTGGAAATGGTACGGGAAGTACTCAACGATTACGAAATTCTCCACGACAACATGTTGGATGCCGTAAATGCATCACTGGAGACCGGAGATGTTGTTACTGAAAACATGATGATAGAATTTATGACCGAGCTGGAGAAGAGACACTGGATGTTCACTTCCTACCTAAAGTAAGAAACGAACATTTTTGCCGAAGAACTGATTTATTAATCACTAAAAACAATACTATGAAAAAGATACTCACTATACTATCATTCGCGACCTTGACCGCATTTGCGGGATATGGACAAAGCCAAAATTCCGGAGTCATGAAAGCAACTACGCAAATGAAGACCTTTACCGTTTCTGAAGACGGTGTAGAAAAGGAATACAGCGTAAAAGTGATGGAACGAAGGAAGTACGGTATGGAATTGAACAGTAAGGATAGAGGAATGGTCAATCAAGACCGAAAACTATCATCACCATTTGTTACCAAATTGGTAGCCATTGATAGCGATTCCGACCCGAACTACGACGATTATATGGTGCTGAAATACAAGGGTACCGTAAACAATGATTTTGATGTAGTCCAGACCGAGAAAGGATTTGATATCAATGTAGACGATAAAACAATGCACTATGATGTATTGGAAAGCAATTACCTCGTAGATAAGAAGAGTAAAAACTTCTTTATCATTGAGGAATTTGAATCGAAATAGTTGATATAATTTCGTTTTTTGATTGATGAGAAGCCAGGGATTTTCCCTGGCTTTTTCTTTGTTCAAATCGCCGGATTAAGACTTATATTTGGACCTTAAATTCAACCTATGGACCCTTGGCTACGTCCCATACAATTGGAAGGCGAATCGGTAAAGCTCGTTCCGCTTCAGAAATCACAAAAAGTGGATCTGGTCTTCGCTGCATCCGACGGCAAGCTTTGGGAACTTTGGTACACCACAGTCCCATCTCCCAAGACCATGGACTCCTATCTGGACACGGCCTTGGCACAACAAGCCGAGGGCAACGCACTGCCCTTTGCCATCATCAACAAAAAAACCAATTCCATTGTGGGGAGCACCCGTTATTTGAATGTGGATGCAAAAAACAAACGATTGGAAATCGGCGCTACGTGGTATGCCAAGAAAGTGCAGCGTACAGGCATCAACACCGAGTGCAAATACCTGTTGCTCAAATATGCTTTTGAAAATTTAAACTGCATTGCCGTGGAGTTCCGTACCCATTTTCACAATCACCCATCCCGAAACGCCATTTTGCGTTTAGGAGCCAAACAAGATGGCATTTTACGCAACCATCGGGTGGATGAACACGGCAATATGCGGGATACGGTGGTCTATTCCATTTTGAACACCGAATGGAAAACGGTCAAAACTTCGTTGGAATTCAAAATGGGCAAAAGTTATTTGGGCTGACCTTTTCCAAGACACCATAAGTTGGCAAAATTATAACTGGCCAGTTCCAAGTTTTCAATGGTTTTGGCTTTGGCATCTTCCAAATTTCCTATTTGATTGAGAATGGAAACTGCATAATCCAACCCCATATCCTGCATCGCTTCAATTGAAATATCCACCGACCCACAAAATGCTGCAACTGGGATATCATATTTTTTGGCTGAGCGAACCACACCGTTGATGGTTTTTCCGGAAAGCGTTTGTCCATCCAACTGTCCCTCGCCCGTAATCACCCAATCCGCACCTTGCAAAAAGGCATCAAAATGGGCGAGTTCCATGACCAAATCAACCCCAGAGGCCAGCTCTGCATTCAAAAAAACCACAGCTCCTCCGCCAAGTCCGCCGGCGGCTCCAGCGCCCGCGATTTGTTGCACATCAACCCCAAAAGTGGACTGTAGCACTTTGGCAAAGCCTTGTAGTCCCTTGTCCAATAACACAATTTCTTCCTCAGATGCTCCTTTTTGCGCTCCGTACACCTTGGCAGCACCGTTTTCTCCATAAAAAGGATTGTTCACATCGCAAGCCACTTGAATCTTGGCGTCCCACAACTTGGAATTCACCTGACTTTTTTGGATCTCCTTGACCTTTCCTAAATTTTTCCCAACGGGTTCCAGTTCATTTCCGTTGACATCCAAGAATACATATCCAAGTGCCTTGGCCATACCCATACCGCCATCGTTGGTAGCACTGCCGCCTATCCCCAGCACAATGTTCCGTGCTCCCTTTTCCAAAGCATCCAAAATGAGTTCACCCGTGCCATAAGAGGTGGTTTCCATACAGTTCATTTCCTGCTTTTGAAGCAGCTTATAACCTGATGCTTCCGACATTTCAATAAAAGCCGTCTGTTTATCCTCCGACAGCAAGTAATGCGAGTCAGTGTTTCGAAAAAGCGGGTCCTTTACGGTTACAGTAACTTTTGATGCGTTCAAATAATCCCCAACCACATCAATGGTACCGTCCCCACCATCGGCCAAAGGCCGATGTATCAATTCTGCATTTGGAAAAACTTTTACAATGCCACGGGCAACGGTTTCACAAAATTCGCGTCCTGTAAGTGAGCCTTTATATTTATCGGGTGCCAAAATAAATTTCATATCCACAATGTACTCAAGTTAATCGAGTTAAGCCAGATAATTTGAGCTGCTCCATTTCAAAATGGAACACGGCACAGGTTTTGAACATAAGGGGGAAGTATTTACCTTTAATAAAACTACATCATGAAAAAAACAATCTTTTTTATAGCTACGGTGCTGTTCAGCGGTGCAATTTTTGCCCAATCGAAAAACTTTTTAAATACGCCTTATCTGGAGACCCAAGCACAGGTGGACACCATGGTCACTCCGGACAAGATTTACCTCAACATTTTTATCCAAGAAAAGGATACCAAAGGCCGGGTTTCCGTGGAAGAGCAGGAAAATCAAATGGCACAGCGCTTCAAGGCTATGGGAATTGACCTAGAGAAACAATTGGTGATCAAAGATGCTAGCAGCAACTTTAAAAAATATTTTTTACGGCAAAAAGAGGTGCTCAAAAGCAAGCAATATTCCCTATTGGTCTATTCGGGCAAGCAATTGGGCGATGTGATGATGACCTTGGAACAACTGGAAATTGCCAACACTAGCATCGAAAAAACAGAATATTCTAAAATGGACGAACTCGAATTGGAGCTCAAAACAAGGGCCGTAAAAAAAGCCATTCAAAAGGCCGAAGCACTTACGAAGCCCTTAGGTCAAAAAGTGGGAGCGGCCATTCATATTGTGGACAATTCGCAATATTATCCAAGGTACAACCAAGCACCCATGATGGAAATGAAGGCCGTGTCTGCAGATATGGGCAGCGCACAACCATTGGACCTTGATTTTGAAAAAATTCGGGTAGAAACCAATGTCAACGTCAAATTTGCCCTGTCCAATTAGCGAACAGGGTCGTATCATTCGAACCAAAACCTATATGAAAGCAACTGTCTTACTTTTTCTCTTTACTGTCGGACTTGTTTCTGCCCAAGAAACGCTACAATTGTCCGAAGGACAAGCATCTCCCCTGGCCAACCTGTCGGATGTCGCTTGGATAGCAGGTCATTGGCAAGGAGAAGCTTTTGGTGGTACCGCAGAGGAAATCTGGAGTGCCCCTTTGGGCAATTCCATGATGTTTGTGTTCCGATTGGTAAACGATGGCATGGTTTCCTACTACGAATCGGGCCATATCCAGCAATTGGACGATTCCCTCATACTTCAGCTCAAGCATTTTGATGGCAATCTGATGGGTTGGGAAGAACGGGACGAAACCATTGACTTTAGATTGGTAAAACTAGAGCCGAACAAAGTTTTCTTTGAAGGACTGACCATGGAAAAAATAAGCGACGACCAAATGAATGTTTGGGTGCTCATTGAAGAAAATGGAAATTCGGAGGAAATCCTTTTTGCATACGAAAGGGTAAAGTGATTTGGTTTCACGGGAAACGGTTGAATTAGTATCTTTAACGGACTAACTAAACCAACACTCCTGTGAAATCAAAATCTTTACTTTTAGTTTGTGCCATGCTTATGGCATTCCATCCTGTGGATGCACAACGCAGAAACAAAAAATCTGATCAACCCTCCATCGTTGTTAACGACTCCCTTTTCCCTGGATTAAAGTGGCGAAACATTGGCCCCTTCCGTGGAGGGCGTAGCGTTGCCTCCGCAGGGGTTGTAGGGCAACCCCACACCTATTATATGGGAACTACTGGTGGTGGCATCTGGAAAACTACGGACGATGGCATTACCTGGAAAAATGTTTCCGACGGATTCCTGAAAACGGGGACCGTTGGTGATATCGCCGTATCCGAAAGCAACCCTAATATCGTGGTCGTCGGCATGGGCGAGCATGCAGCTCGAGGCGTTATGACCTCGATGGGCGATGGCGTTTACAAATCCACCGATGCCGGGAAAACTTGGAAACACATAGGTCTGGACTTTACGCGCCATATCTCAGATGTCATCATCCACCCTACCAATCCTGATATTCTCTTCGTTGCTGCCCAGGGTGCTCAATACGGCCCTTCCGAAGATAGAGGCATCTACCGCTCTACCAATGGAGGACAATCTTGGGAAAAAGTGCTGTACGTGGACACTATCACTGGAGCATCATCCTTGAGCATGGACATGAGCAACCCCCTTATTCTGTACGCAGCCATGTGGCAACACGAACGAACGCCATGGACCATTACCTCAGGAGGAGCCAATTCAGGGCTTTATAAATCTGCCGATGGAGGAACCACTTGGGACAAAATGGAAAAAGGTCTTCCCAAAGAATTCGGTAAATCGGGCATTTCCGTATCCAGGGCAAATGCCGATGTGGTCTACGCCGTAATTGAGGCCGAAGGCGAAAAAGGAGGTGTGTATAAAAGCATGGATGCTGGAAAAACATGGAAACAGACCAACAAAGATCGAATCAATATTGCACGATCTTGGTACTACATGGAAATCTTTGCCGATACCCAAGACGAAAATATCGTGTACGTTTTGAATGCACCTGTCACCAAGTCCATTGATGGCGGAAAGACCTTCACGCCTGTTCCAACGCCCCATGGCGATAACCATGACCTCTGGATTCATCCGAAGAACAATCAGATCATGATCAATTCCAACGATGGTGGCGCCAATGTATCCAACAACGGAGGAATTAGCTGGAGTTCACAACAAAATCAGCCCACGGCACAATTCTACCGGGTCATCACGGACAATCTAGTCCCCTACAATGTGTACGGAGGACAGCAGGACAATACATCCGTAGCCATTGCCAGCCGTACTAGGGATGGCGGTATTGATTGGAAGGATTGGTATGCTGTTGCTGGCTGCGAGAGCGCCTATTTGGCCTTTGACCCAGACAATCCAGAAGTGATTTTTGGCGGATGCTATCAAGGAATCATAGAAAAATGGGTGAAAGCCTCCCGTGAAGCCAAACCCATTAAGGAATACCCAGAATTGGGTCTGGGAAACATTCCAAAGGACTTTAAGTTCCGTTACAATTGGAATGCGCCCATCATTAGTTCACCACACGACCGCAACACCATTTACCATGCCGGAAATGTGGTGTTCCGAACCACCGACGGCGGTTACAGTTGGGATGTGATCAGTCCAGACCTTACCAGAAACGAAATTGAGAAACAAGGACCGGGAAGTGGTCCATATACCAACGAAGCGGCTGGAGGGGAAAACTACAACACCATCATGTACTTGGTGGAGTCTCCCCATGAACAAGGAGTGCTTTATGCAGGTACTGACGATGGATTGGTCCACATCACCAAAAATGGAGGCCAGAGCTGGGAAAACATTACCCCTCCCAATACCAAGGAAGGAATCATCAACAGCATAGAGGTATCTCCGCACGATCCAGCTACGGCCTACATCACCTTAATGCGCTACAAGTTCATGGATTTGGACACCTATATCTATAAAACATCGGATTACGGCCAAACGTGGACTAAAATTACCAATGGTATTGATGGCGAACATACTTTTGCCCGTGTAGTACGTGAGGATAAAAAGCAAAAAGGACTGTTGTATGCCGGTACCGAAACCGGACTATATGTTTCTTTGGATGATGGGCAACATTGGCAACGCTTGCAATTGAATTTGCCCGTGGTCCCCATCAACGACTTGATTATTCAGGATAATGATTTGGTAGCGGCTACGGCAGGAAGGTCTTTCTGGATTTTGGATGATTTGGGCGCGATTCAGCATAGCTTGAGCAGGGCGAATTCGCTTCAAATGGTAACTCCGAAACCATCCTACCGAATTTTTAATGGCAGTTCCGATGAATTTGTATCAGGATTGGGACAAAATCCAAAATCCGGCGTCACTTTCGATTATTATTTACCGAAAAAATTGGATTCCACCGAACTGAAGCTAGAGGTACTTTCTGGTGGAAAGGTGATACGAACCTTCACCAACCAAGCGCCAAAAGATTTCAAGAGTTGGGCAGGTGGACCCTCCAAACCGAAGGTGCTGCCTTCGGCCAAGGGATACAATCGGTTTACTTGGGATTTTTACCGCGAACCCTCCCCTGCCATTGAGAATGTGTTTGGGTTTGATGGATATGGAAGTTCCCGTGTGGCACCCGGCACCTACACCCTTCGGCTAACCATGGGCAACGAGACCGTGGAAACCAAGGCAGAGGTATTACCAGATCCTTTGATCGAGGCTACAGCTGCAGACTATGCGGAACAGCAATCCTACTTGACCCGAATCGATGAAACCTTGGTTAACATGCACAAGGCTGTGAACCAAATGCGCACGGCCAAAAGTCAACTTAACACCTATAAGAAATTGCTCAAGGACAATGAAAAGGCCAAAGAGCTATTGGAGAAAGGAGATGCATTACTGGAACGCATCAATACTTGGGAAGAGAACCTCATCCAGCCCAAGCAAAAAACCTTTCAGGATGTAGTGAACTTTAGCAGTAAACTCAATGCCGATTTCATGCATTTGAGAGGGTTTATCGATGTGGCCGAACCTAAGGTCACCGAAGGTGCAAAAGAGCTTTTCCGGGATAATATGGCCGAATGGAAGACTTTTGAAAATGAAAAGAACGCCATTGTGGGCACGGGCATGAAAGAATACAACGACATGTTCAAAACATTGGATATTCCCGCCATTATTTTAACAGAAGAATAATGGCCGAAACCTTTTGGAACGATCAGGAGTTCACAAAACAGGATTACACCCAGCAAAAATTGCCAAAGGGCGATTATGAAAATTGCCGTTTTGTGGACTGCCTGTTCTCCGAGGGGTATTTGGACAACCAGAATTTTATTGATTGCACATTTGTGGGCTGCGACCTTACCAATGCCAATATTGCCCATACCACTTTTAACGAGGTCACCTTTACCGACTGTAAAATGGTAGGGCTCCAGTTTGAAACTTGTAACCCCTTGTTGTTGTCGCTCCATTTTATAGGTTGTAATCTGTCCGTAGCGTCTTTTCATGGTATGGACTTACCACGTACCCTATTTGAAGATTGTAGGATGCATCAAACCGATTTTACGGAGACCCAACTGAAGGAGGGAAAATTTCCCAATTGTGATTTTGAAAATGCCATCTTTGACCAGACCAATCTGGAACGTGCTGATTTTACGAGCGCCCTAAACTTTAACATCGACCCCTCCATCAATCAACTCAAGAAAACGCGGTTCAGCAAAGAGGGATTGATCGGTTTATTAAAAAAGTATGATATTGTGGTTACCTAATCTTATCCTATGTCCGAAAGAAAATGCTTGGTCTGTGGAGAAAAGCTACTGGGCCGTATCGACCAAAAATACTGTTCCGACCATTGTAGAAATGCCTACAACAACCTGCTGAACCGTGACAGCAAAAATTTGGTGCGCAACATCAACAACAAACTCCGTAAAAATTATCGAATACTGGACAGTTTTCCTTTAAAGGATGGCAAAACCAAGACCACGAAGATGCGTCTGTTGGACAAAGGCTTTGATTTTGAGTACATCACCAACCTTTATACCACCAAAAAGGGCAGCACGTATTATTTCGTGTACGACCTTGGCTATTTGCCGCTCGACAACGATTATTACATGATCGTAAAAAGGGAATAGATTATTTCCAGCTTTGTCCGCTTAATTTGAGTGCGGCCACTACGATATCCTTTCGGCTGATCTGACCCACCAAAATACCGTTTTTCATGACGGGCAATCGGCGCCGGTTGTGGCGATCAAAAACACCCGCAGCATCAAAAATGGACATATCGTGAGGAATGGTCTCTACATTTTTGGTCATAAAACGCTCTACGCTCTTATCCAAAATAGGTTGGTTAAAATAGCGGCTCTCCGAAATCTGCTTCATACAATCGGCTTCGGAAACAATCCCCACCAAAAAACCATTGTTGTCCAACACAGGCCCACCAGAGATATGGTGCTTGGCAAAAATCTCCATTACTTCCAATATGGACTGGTCTGGAGAAAAGGTGATCAATTTTTTGGTCATGTAGTCCTCCACCAAAATTGGGGCATTGTACTTTTTCTTGGATTCCTCCTTAGAACGCACGCCTTGAAAACTCTTGATTGCCATAGGGTTAGATTTTAAAGTTGAATATTAAATATAGCCTTTTTTAACGAATATCCTAATTTTGGTCATCTAAATATGAGAACCTTTTAGAATTTCATACATTTATCACGTTGTGTATTTTAGCTGAAATTTGTCAGTTCGAGTGATTTTTCGAAAGAAAAATTGTATCGAGAACTAGAATTTCAATCCCAAAACCTATTCTCGATACCTGCCTTTGCCGGCAGGCAGGCAAAATTCCTTCGGAATTTTACTCGAATTGACGGCTTTGGCATAAAGACATCATAAACACACAACGGGTTACATTTAGTCTTTAAGAATATGAAGCCATGAAATTTTCCCGAACCCTTGCCCTTTTGCTGCTTTTCCTTGCCGTTTATTGGAGTTTTGTTTCCCTGATGCCCTCCTACAAACCAGATAAGGATGATGCAGCCACCAACTTTTCCGTTGACAGGGCGCTTGGCCACGTGGATCAATTATCCAAAGTGCCCCATGCCGTCGGCTTTCCCGGTCATGAAGACGCAAAAAAGTACATTATTTCGGAGCTGAAGAAAATGGGACTGGAGACCTTGGTCCAAGAGGGCTACACAGCAGGCGATTGGGGCAATCTGAGCAAGGCCAGCAATATTTTGGCCCGAATCGAGGGTAGCGAAGAGGGCAAAGCACTTCTTCTACTATCGCATTACGACAGTAGTCCGCACTCCTCTTATGGTGCAAGTGATGCAGGAAGTGGTGTCGCCACCATTTTGGAGGGAGTACGTGCTTTTTTGAGCGAAAATAGAGTCCCAAAAAACGATATTATCATCCTAATCAGCGATGCAGAGGAATTGGGGCTGAACGGTGCTGACCTCTTTGTAAACAATCATCCTTGGGTCAAGGACGTTGGGCTAGTCCTAAATTTTGAGGCACGGGGCAGTGGCGGACCCAGTTACATGCTTATCGAAACCAACAGGGGCAACGGGAATTTGATAAAAGAGTTCAAAAATGCCAATCCGAAGTATCCCGTGGCCAATTCTTTGGTGTACAGTATTTACAAAATGTTGCCCAACGATACCGACCTAACGGTGTTTCGCGAAGATGCGGACATTGAAGGCTTCAATTTTGCCTTTATCGATGACCATTTTGATTATCACACCGCATTGGACAACTATGAACGATTAGATAGAAACACACTGGCCCATCAAGGAAGCTATCTAATGCCGCTCCTCACCTATTTCAGCGATGCCGATTTGGGCAACCTAAAAAGTCTGAATGACGAAGTATATTACAATCTGCCCTTCTACAAATTGGTTTCCTATCCGTTTGAATGGATATGGCCTATGTTCTTTTTTGGGGTGCTTGCTTTTGCAATGCTCTTGTTCTGGGGCTTCAAAAAGAAGCAATTGGAATTCAAGCCGATTTTGAAAGGCTTTCTACCCCTACTCATCACCTTAGTGGTAAATGGACTGGCCGGTTATTTTTGCTGGTCCATCATCACTTGGTGGTACCCAGGCTTTAAGGATATGCTGCACGGCTTCACTTACAATGGTTACACCTATATTGCCGTATTTGTATCCTTTGCCTTGTTCGTTTGCTTTTATACCTATCATAAATTCCGAAGAATCAACACACCCAATCTTTTGATAGCCCCTAGTTTTTTATGGCTGGTCATTTGTGGATTGGTGGCGCATTATTTGAAAGGTGCCAGCTTTTTCATCATCCCTTTGTATGGATTGTTGGCCGGACTGTTGGTGACCATCAACCAAAAGGAACCCAATCCGTTCCTGATGGTGTTCCTTGCCCTGCCTGCCGTATTGATCTATTCGCCCTTCATCAAAATGTTTCCCGTTGGACTTGGACTCAAGATGATGATTGCGGCAACGGTACTCACCACACTGCTTTTTGTATTGATTCTCCCTTTTTTCGGGCAGTTAAAAAGCAAGGGGAGACTGGCTTGCCTTTTCCTTTTTCTGTTTTTTGCCCTTGGGATTACCAGTCATGTTCAATCCGACTTTAATGAGGAACGTCCGAAACCAAGCAGTTTGCTCTATGTGTACGATGCAGACAAACAATCCACCCTATGGGCCACCTACGACCATGTATTGATGGATTGGAACGGACAATTTTTAGGGGATGATAAGAGAAAACCTACTGCAGAGACCATCTCGAGCAAGTACCGGACCAGCCTGAATTATGTGGCCAATGCCCCCAAGAAGAATATCCCCGTCCCATACATTGACACCGTTTTGGACACCATTATAGGGGATAAAAGACATATTGAGGTTTGCATTACCCCAAAACGGAACGTGAACCGATTGGAAGTATTCACCAATCCGGTAGTCATTAGCGCTGCCAAGGTGAACCGTATTCCATTATCGTCCTACTACTTGGAAAACCGAAGAAGTAGGTTGTTGACACATTATATATCCAACAACAATTTTACAGAACTGCAACTGGAGTTTCCAAAGGATTCTGTGTTGGAACTCACCCTTTACGAAGCCTCCAACGATTTGCTGACTCATCCGGATTTCAGTATTCCTGAACGACCTAAAAACAGTATCCCTATGCCTTTTGTGTTGAACGACGCCATATTGACCATAAAAACCGTCCGATTTGAATAAAACCATAGGCATATTGGGTTGTGGCTGGCTAGGTTTTCCCTTGGCCCAGCGATTGGTGGCCGAAGGATATACCGTTAAAGGAACTACTACCTCAGCTTCCAAAATGCAAGATTTGCAAGATGAAGGCATCACCCCATTTCAAATTAGTTTGTCCGAAAATGGGATCCATGGTCCCATCAACGAATTTTTGGCAGGACTGGAAACGCTGATCATCAACGTTCCGCCAGGATTGCGAAGCAACCCCTCCGAAAGCTATGTTCGTAAAATGGAGCATCTGCTCGAAGCTCTTACAACGAGTGATGTCTCCCATGTGCTATTCGTAAGCAGTACCTCGGTGTATGGAAATGCCGACGGTGAGCTAACGGAAGATGCTCCCTTGATGCCAAATACCGAATCTGGAAGACAATTGGCAGCATGTGAAAACCTGTTCCGAAACAGCAAGGCATTCGCTGTGACCATCATCCGGTTTGGCGGACTCATCGGACCCGACCGCCATCCTGTTACCATGCTATCGGGCAGGGAAGGACTGAACAACGGCCACCACCCCATCAACCTCATTCATTTGGAAGATTGCATCCATATGATATGGACCATTCTCAACAATTCTTACTGGGGTGAAACCTTCAACGGAGTGTATCCCCATCATCCCGAAAAACAAATCTATTATTTTGAGGAAGCACAAAAAAGGGGGCTTCCCGCACCTTCCTATCAAAGGGAACCGTCATCCAATAGTGGCAAACTGGTTCGGAGCACAAATTTCCTCAACAAGGGCCATAGCTTTACCACATCGGTAGTTTCTTAGCCTTATTGAATTCTTAACAGCTTGGTTTGGATTATTTTGTTAGTTTTGGCGCACTAAATTGAAGATCAATGAAAAAGACCGTACTCTTACTGCTCCTATTTGTGGGCTTTAGTGGTATTTCCCAAACCAACAATGCCCTTGTGGAACACTACAAGGCGTACTACCAAGAAATGCGATTGCAAGGCGATGTCGTCGGTGTTATCGGCGCACTGACCCACTTGAATGTTTTAGACCCTTCCCAAGGGCGCAGGGACACCTTGGCCTTTGTTTACATGAACAATGGACAGCACATGCAGGCCCTGAACACTATTGGTGTGGAAAAGAATGCAGATGATTCCGATT
The DNA here is from genome assembly GCF_040112705.1 of Flagellimonas sp. MMG031. Taxonomy (NCBI): domain Bacteria; kingdom Pseudomonadati; phylum Bacteroidota; class Flavobacteriia; order Flavobacteriales; family Flavobacteriaceae; genus Flagellimonas; species Flagellimonas sp. MMG031. Next base: position 906,243 of record NZ_CP157804.1, on the reverse strand, counting down.
TGGCCGTACAGATCAAGGCTTTTTCATTAAAAGCCCTGAACCAGCCCAAAAGAGCCTTGGAACACTTTGAAGAGCTGTACAAAAGAGAGGCTTCTCCATATATCGCTTATGAAATGGCCGACCTTAAAATACAAACCGGCGATATGCCCGGGGCGATTTCCAATATTGAATACGGTATTGCCAATGCCACAGATGAAATGACCTATGCGTTTTACGAGCGGCAACAACCCTACGAGGTTCCTTTAAAGGCCGCTTTTTATCATTTGAAAGGTTTGGCAGATTTTAATATGGATAAAGAAAATATTGATGGAGCCATTGTTTCCATTGACGAAGCCCTGAAAATTGCTCCGAACTTTAACTTGGCCAGCCTGAGCAAACAGGCCTTGGAATCCCGTAAAAAACAAGCTGCCGAAGGAGGCGAAAAATAGGTTATTGCTTATTTTTTAATTCTTGGAGCAAAGCATTGTCCTTTTTTTCCTTGATCTGGACAAGTTCGTCCACGAATTCGTTGGGCACTGCAATTGAAAGTACATAATGGGCAATTTTCCATTGCCCATTTACTTTTTTGAGCACGCCGGACCCCCTACAAATCTTCATTTGGGTGTCCAATAGCTCATCGAACCAAGCAAATTCCCCTGATTCGTCTACATAAATATTGCGCTCCACAGCGGTAAAGCTCCATGCTTTGCCACTATCAAAATAGGGCTTGGAAAAGGCCCGGAACTCATCATTTTGCCAATTTTCCATTGCATCCGTGCCCAAAAACACCCCGTCCTCGGTCATTCTCCCAAAGTAGGACTCAAAATCAGCATTGGCCGCATCCTTATGCCAACCGTCCAGAACATTGTTGATGGCCTCTTTTTCATTTTGTTGTGCAAACATCGTGATGGAACCCATCAAAAAGGCAATAAATAGAGAGTTAAGCTTCTTCATCTAAAATCAGTTTTTTGTCCAATTGGCTGTTCATGATCAAATTCAACTGTCTGCGCATGGCGTTATACGCTTCCAGCACTTTAACGGTTGATTCTGTGGTTGGTTGGTTGTCGAGTATACTGGCCTTGGTCTTGTACAAAAAGGTACGCATGACCATTTGACGGCTCTTTAATTGGAAAGAATCGAACGGCTCGGGATAGGTTCCTTCGGCCAATTTTTTCTCCTTTTCGATAAGATCGTCGATAGCGAGGGCCAAATCTTCATTGTTGGTGGCCTTGTAGAGCACATCGACGCTTGCATTCAAATTCTTGAACTCTTGCCATTGCTCCACGATCGCACTTGCCTCTGGATTTATGGTTGCCTTATCCGGCATTTTTTGGTAGTTGAATTCCAGTGCCGTAGTATCCACTTCGGGAGCGGCTTTTTCGGACTTTTTGCATGCCCCTAACGAGACCAGCAAAATCAATATGCCTAATAATTTTCGCATAGGCGAATGTACAAATTTTAATAAAGGGTATCTTTGCCATCAAACTAAATTAACTTCAATTTTAATGCACAAACCCGTTTTGATTATTGGCGCATGCGGCCAGATAGGAACCGAACTGACCTTTGAACTACGAAACAAGTACGGAGCTGAGAATGTGATTGCCAGCGACATTCGTGAGGGCAGTGATGCCCTGATGCAGTCGGGTCCATTTGAACTATTGGATGCTACCAACTACGCTGCCATTGAAGATGTGGTGATGCATTACGAGATTGATGAGGTCTATTTAATGGCCGCCATGTTGAGCGCAACGGCCGAAAAATTCCCCATGCGCGCCTGGAACCTGAACATGAACTCCCTTTTCAATGTCCTGAATCTGGCCAAGGAGAAAAAGATTTCCAAAGTGTTCTGGCCCTCAAGTATTGCCGTTTTTGGGCCCAACACCCCAAAACAATACACGCCGCAAAATACCATCATGGAACCCAGCACCGTTTACGGAATCAGCAAACAGTCCGGTGAACGTTGGTGTGAATATTACCATAAAAAATATGGGGTGGATGTAAGAAGCATCCGTTACCCCGGTTTGATCAGTTGGAAGACCATGCCGGGCGGAGGGACTACCGACTATGCGGTTGAAATCTACCACGAAGCTCTTAAAAAAGGTTCGTATGAATGTTTTTTAACCAGCGATACAGAGCTTCCGATGATGTATATGGACGATGCCATTAGGGCAACGATTAGCCTTATGGAAAGTCCTTCGGAGAACATAAAGGTGCGGTCCTCATACAATTTGGCTGGCATGAATTTTACCCCGGCCCAAATGGCACAAAGCATCACCAAGCATATTCCCGATTTTAAAATCAGTTATGCTCCCGATTTCAGACAAGATATTGCAGACTCCTGGCCCAGCAGCATAGACGATTCATTGGCCAAGGAGCAATGGGGATGGCAGCCCAAGTTCAATTTGGACCAAACTACAAAGGAAATGCTCGAAAATTTAAAAAAGAAGTAAGGCCTTATTCTTCCTCTCCATCATCGGAATCCGAAAACTCTTCGTCTTCATCTTCTGGTATCTTTTCAAAAGGTTCTGAATCGAAATTGTCATCGTCATCCTCGTCGAAATCCGCCATCGTACGTTCGAGCTTGGAGCTTATCTTCACCAGATACTTGGTATCCTCCGTAGATACTTCAACGGCTTCAATGTATTCCCCCTTGAGGTTTTTGAAGTGGATGACATCGTCGTCCCCATAACCGTCAGGGTATTTTTCCACCAAAAGCTTGAGCACTTCCGATGTTAGTTTTTTATAGTCTACAATTACGCGTTTGAGGTTATCCATGTTTATGGGATTGATTTGTACCGTGGCTAAATTTAGAATAAAAGTGATTACAAGTAGAAATTATAAAAAAAATCTTGGGTTGTCAAAATTGGGGCGATTTTATCGACCAAAGATCAAGCCAAGCTTAAGCTATCATTATGGGGCAATGAAGTGAACCTTGCACTTTGATGAATACATATTCGGCAAAGGATATTTGATTATTATGTATCTTACCTATCCCAAACCAATAAAGGACAGGACCATGAGCCTACAAAATGACCTGCCAGAGCTTGTGAAGGCCGGAGTGATTTCTGAAGACACCGCTGCGGATATTGCTTCGTATTATCAAGGCAAACAAACATCTCCCACGAACAAACTTTTTGTGGTTTTTGGTATTTTGGGGGCCATTTTGGTGGGTTTGGGCATCATACTCATCATTGCCCATAATTGGGACGACCTTTCACGCGGCCTGAAAACGGTCTTTGCATTCCTACCGCTAGTTATTGGACAAGCATTATGTGCATTTGCCTTTTTAAAAAAGCGGGGCAATGTGGCATGGAGGGAAAGCAGCTCGGTATTCCTATTTTTTGCAGTGGGTGCCAGCATTGCTTTGGTAAGTCAGATTTACCATATTCCAGGAGACCTGGGCAGTTACCTGTTAACATGGATGCTTTTGACCCTGCCCTTGATCTATGTGATGCAATCGCCCATGACCTCCCTGCTTTGCCTAGTGGGAATCACCTACTACGCCTGTGAAACCAGTTATTGGGGATTCCCAACATCAAATTCCTATCCGTACTGGGGGATGTTGGTTGCCATCCTCCCCTTTTATTATCAACTGTTTCGGAAAAATCCTTTTAGCAATTTTGTTCGCTTCCATAACTGGCTGGTTCCCCTGTCCCTCGTTACGGTTTTGGGAACCTTATCGGCTACCTTGGACGAGTTCATGTTTATAGCGTACATATCCCTTTTTGGCTTCTTTTATCTTTTGGGAACAGGTGCGTGGATGCCTCAAGAAAATACCAAAAACGGCTATACCATACTAGGCAGTTTGGGCACCATTATTTTACTGTTGTTTCTGAGTTTTAATGAATTCTGGGAACATCTGTTCAAAAAGGAACTGCAGCTTACGGAAATCTTCGCTTCGCAGGAATTTGTTTTGATTGTGCTGCTAACCTTGGCGGCATCCGTACTGCTATACCGAACCATCCAACAGAAGGGAATCCGAAACCTATCCCTTTTCTCTATAGCTTTTTTGGTGTTTATTCCCATTTTTTTCATCGGAACAGCTTCTACCATAGCTGTGGTTTTGGTAAATGTGTTGGTATTCCTGCTTGGGGTCTTTACCATTCGGGAAGGGGCACGAAAAAACCATTTGGGCCTGCTCAATTATGGCTTGCTCATCATTACAGCCTTAATTATTTGTCGGTTCTTTGATACCGACCTGAGTTTTGTGGCAAGAGGGCTATTGTTCGTTGGGGTTGGCGCTGGGTTCTTCTTCGCCAATTATTGGATGATTCAAAAACGAAAAGAAAAATGATCGGTAAGAATACCCAAATCATAGCTTTTGTAATATTGGCCTTGACACAACTGGTGATTCCCGCCAACATGATCTGGCAGCAAGAACAGCTATTGGAACACGGCACCGAATATAAGTTCAAGACCGCTCCCGTAGATCCGAACGACCCCTTTCGGGGAAAATACATTACACTGAGCTACGAGGCGTCCTCATTCGACGTAGGCAATGAAATGGACTGGGATCATGGGCAAGCCGTTTACGTTGAGCTGACCACGGACCAAAAAGGATTCGCAAAAATAGCATCGATATCCCATGGGGCACCTGATCATACCGAAGCATACGTTGAGGGCTCCATCCTGTTTGTAACCCGTAATGGCAGTAACCGAGTTACCATTGGCTATCCTTTTGATCGTTTTTATATGGAGGAATCCAAGGCCCAACCTGCGGAAGTGACCTATCAAACCGCACAAAGGGACACCACAAAGACCACTTACGCACTGGTCCGCGTAAAAAACGGAAAAGCAGTACTAAAGAACGTACTGATTGATGGTGTTCCTATAAAAGAACTGGTTGGGAAGGAACTCTTGGAAAATGATTGAAGAAAGTAGCCCCGGCAAGAATCGAACTTGCATCTAAAGTTTAGGAAACTTCTATTCTATCCATTGAACTACGGGGCCATTCCATAAAATGGACTGCAAAAATAGGGTTTTTGACTCATCTTATGCAACCCTTTTCTGCTATTTATACATTGGTTTTGGAACTACCCTAAGACCTTTTTGCTTCTTCTTCCTTCAGGATTTTTTCCAAATAGGATCGGGACAACGGCTTGTCCACATAACCCGAAATCATCCCGTTTTTTTTGGCAATGGCCCTATCCGAAGCATTGGTAAATGCCGAAAGGACATAAACACTGGGGAGTTTGTGTTCTTTGAACAGATTCTTCAGGTTTTCCAAAAAATCCCATCCGTTCATCCCGTCCATCACCAAATCCAAAAAGATGATATCGGGCAATCTATCGTGCTCCTCGATATATCCGAAGCAAGCTTGTATTCCTTCCTCCCCACTGGAGCAGGTCACGATATCAAAATTGCCGTGGGATTGCTGTATGCAGTACCGGGTCGCGAACTGCGACACCAAGTCATCGTCTATAATAAACGTCGTGAGTTTCATGTAGGGTCTATTACGTAAGTTTGGGACATCCAAAGCTATAGGCAAGCCCTCAATAAACCATCCATTTTCGTTGTTTGGGCAAATTATCCCGTCAATCCACGCCTAATGGGGCAATCTTGCCCTCACCAGGCCATACACAAAGGCACCTAAAATGGCCCCGAACAGTACGATGACAATGGGCCAATAGCCCGCTCCCACCAAAATGTAAATGGGTCCAGGACAGGCTCCCGCGAGGGCCCAACCCAATCCGAACAACGTACCTCCCAAAATATATCGAGCAAACGATTTTTCCTTGTCGGATATTTGGATGATTTCCCCTGAAAATGATTTGATCTTGGATTTTTTGATCCAAAAGACCAAAACAACACCGACTGCTAAGGCAGAACCAATGATACCGTACATATGAAAGGAATCAAACTGGAACATTTCATAAATCCGAAACCAAGAGGCGGCTTCCGACTTGTACAGGACAATTCCCAAAAAGGTTCCCAATAAAATATAAACTATATTCTTCATACTGCAAAAATTAAGGGAAACAGCAGGTGTACCATAATCAATCCACCAATAAAAAAGCCAATGACGGCAATCAAAGAAGATCGCTGTAGGTTACTCAATCCTGAAATGGCATGGCCAGAGGTACACCCTCCAGCGTAGCGGGTTCCAAAACCAACCAGAAAACCGGCAACCAAAAGAATAATCCACACTTTAGGATTGGATAGGGCTTCTATACTAAAAAGTTCGGTGGGCAAATAGGCTTCCCCAGCACTTTCAAAACCAAGATTTTGGAGTTTGGTCACGGTTTGTCCCGATATATCCACAGCAGGATTGGGAGAAAGCCAATGGGCTCCCATGAATCCACCAATAACGGAACCGAGGACAACCAAGAGATTCCAACGTTTGGATTTGGTATCTATTTTAAAATAATCCGAGAATTTTCCAGCTCCGCCCATGGAGCAAAATGTCTCCAAGTTGGAGGACATTCCAAATTTTTTGCCCATGAGTATAAGCAGCGCCATGATGATGGCGATAAGTGGGCCCGCCACATACCAAGGCCAAGGTTGATAAAGCATTTTCGTGAGGTTTTAGACAAAGGTCACGAAAATGCTTTAAATAAAAAACAATATAAAGGCCTAGCTACAGTTGTTGGTCGAGTCGGAGACCCCGAATTTCTTTAGGATATCTTCCAACAAACACCACTTGGTCAACGAGGATTGCAACAGGTTGGCCCCCACAAACGCGGTAAACCACAACCAGTTGATGTTGACATATACGGCCAAAATAAGGCTGATGAGCACAAAACTGCCCGCTACACCCCTAACGATTCTATTTCTCATTTTTTTTGATTTTTAAACGGTTCTGTCAATAGGTATTTCCACCGCCCTTATCGGGTTGGTGGTCTCACTTTCGGTGTTGAATTGTTTGATCAATCCAAACAATTCGGTTACCTTCTCTTCTTCGGTAAAAGAGAAGAACATATTGGATGCTGCGCCTCCCTTTTCGCTAGGGAACCAGCTGCTGGTGTACATCAACGGTGCTGCACTTTTGTATCCGTCGATATCGGACTCGCTGAAACTCTCTACGCCGGCCTTTTTAAACAATTTAAAGACCTCGCTCTTATATTCCTCAACTGTGGTAACAATGATCATTTTCATGTGCTTACTTTTATTGTTTTTCAATGGTCACATGTAACCTTTGACGACTAAAAAAATCACTGACCTGTTTGTCAAAATATGCTGCTAGTCGTTTCGGTTTCATTTTAGTTGTAATTTTTACGTTCAATCATATAATACACCAATGGCACCACCAAAAGCGTCAACACTGTGGACACTATGGTTCCTCCCATCAATGAAATGGCCAATCCTTGGAAAATAGGGTCGAACAATATCACAAAAGCTCCAATGACAACTGTTCCAGCCGTTAACAGAATAGGGGTGGTACGCACGGCGCCAGCTTCGATAACGGCTTGCTTAAGGGGAACTCCTTCGTCCAATCTTAGATTGACAAAGTCGATAAGCAATACCGAGTTCCGTACCATGATTCCTGCCAAGGCAATCATCCCGATAAAGGAAGTTGCGGTAAAAAAGGCACCCAACATCCAATGTCCAAGCACGATTCCAATTAAGGAAAGGGGTATGGCCACCATCATCACCATAGGTGCCTTAAAGTTTTGGAACCAACCTACGATCAGCATGTAGATAATCACAATGACGCCCAAAAAGGCAATCCCCAAATCACGGAACACCTCTAAGGTCACCTGCCACTCGCCATCCCATTTTACGGTATAATCATCCTCAAACTGGGGTTGTTCCATGTAGAGTTCGTTAATGGAGTAGCCTTCGGGCAGTTCCAATTGGTTCAATTTGTCCGTCATTCCCAAAATGGCATATACCGGACTTTCCAATTGCCCAGCCATATCGGACATCACATAAACCACACGCTTTTGGTTTTTTCTATAGATGCTTTTCGCTTTGACACCTTCCTTGACCTGAACCAAGTCGCCAACGGAAACCATATTTCCCTGCTGGGATGCTATCTTCATTTGCTTGATTTCCTCCAAACTGGATTTATCCTTCTCACTTACGGCAAGGACAATTCCAATCTGGTCAAAAGCATCCTCCCTATAAATATGGGATACCGGTTGTTCGCGAAAAGCCATGGCCATCACCTGAACAATTTGCTGCGGAGTGATACCGTAGATCATCGCTTTTTCCTTGTCAATCACAAAATCGTACTCAACTTGATCATCCTCGACCATCCAATCTACATCCACTACGTCGGTAGTGTTGTTCAAGATGCCCTTTACCTTATCGGCCAATACAATTTGCTTTTCATAATCCGGACCGTACACCTCGGCTACAATGGTAGAAAGTACAGGAGGTCCCGGTGGTACCTCCACAATCTTGATGTTGGCCTGGTATTTTTTACCCAATTCCTGAATCTTGGGCCTAAGTAATTTGGCGATATCGTGACTTTGTGCACTTCTATCGTGCTTATCCACCAGATTCACCTGAATATCGGCCATATTACTACCTCCACGAAGATCGTAGTGCCTAACCAATCCATTGAAGGTTATCGGTGCGGAGGTGCCCACATAACTTTGGTAATTGACCACTTCGGGTCGGGTGGACAAATAAGCTCCGATTTCCTTGGTTACTGCAGCCGTTCTTTCCAAAGTAGTGCCCTCGGGAAGGTCTATCACCACCTGAAACTCGTTCTTGTTGTCAAAAGGCAACATTTTCACCGCTACGGATTTGGTAAAGAACATGGCAACAGAGGCCAATAATAGCACTACGGTGATACCTAAGAACATCCATCTCTTTTTGCCACTTTCGATCAAAGGTCTTTCAAATCGCTCGTAAGCTTTATAAATAAAGGTGTCCTGGATTTCGACGGCTTCTTTTTCCTTTTTCTTCTTTTTGTCCTTCTCCCTTAGGAAGATGTACCCCAAATACGGAGTTATGGTCAATGCCACGAACAAGGATAACAACATGGCTATCGAGGCTCCGATGGGCATGGGCGACATGTAGGGGCCCATCAATCCAGATACAAAGGCCATGGGCAATACAGAGGCAATCACCGTAAATGTGGCCAGAATGGTAGGGTTACCTACTTCGTTAATGGCATAAATCGCAGCATCTTTGAAAGGCAATCGTTTCATTTTAAAGTGGCGGTGCATGTTCTCCGCTATAATGATGGAGTCGTCCACCACAATACCCGTTACAAAAACCAAAGCAAACAGCGTGATTCGGTTCAACGTATAATCGAGCATATAATAGCTCAACAAGGTCAAGGCGAAGGTAATGGGCACGGAAAGGAACACGACCAATCCACCTCGCCACCCCATGGCCAACATTACCACAAAAGTGACGGCAATAATGGCACCGATCAAGTGCATTAATAGCTCAGATACTTTTTGGGATGCGGTTTCGCCATAGTTACGGGTGACCTCCACCTTTACTTCGTCAGGGATCAAGGTAGTTTTTAGGTGGTCCACTTTTTCCAAGACCACATCGGCAATCTTCATGGCATCGGCCCCTTTACGTTTGGCAATGGAAATGGTTACCGCCGGGTATTCCGATTTAAATTCTTCTGCCTTTTCACTGGCAGCACCAAATCCAAGGGAAACATAGTTTTTGGGCAGCTCGGGACCATCCAAAACAGTGGCTACCTGCTTCAAATAGATGGGCTGACCTTGTTTGGTGCCCACAATCAGGTTTTCCAGATCTTCTTTTGTTTCCAAAAAGTTTCCCGTGCTGATGTGGAACTCGGTATCGTTGGAAAGGAAGTTACCAGAATCCATCTGTTGGTTATTGGCTTGGATCATTTGGGCAACGGCCAACATATCTAAGCCTGATTCTGCCATTTTATCCTTATCCACCACCACACGAAGCTGGGGACTACGCCCTCCTATCTTTTTGGTGATCGAAACACCATTTACTTTTTCGATTTCATTTATGAGCTCGCCCGAAATCTGTCTCAACTGAAAATCATCGTAGGTATCACTCCAAAGTGTTAAGGCCAACATGGGCACATCGTCAATGGCACGGGTTTTTACCAATGGCATGGTAACCCCTTCGGGCATTTGGTCCATGTGCTTGTTGATCTCGTCGTACAAACGTACCAACGACCTTTCGATATCTTCCCCTACATAAAACTGCACAATAACCATCCCCTGCTCTTGCATGGAGGTGGTGTACACATACTCTACGCCTTTGATGTTCGATATAATTTTTTCGAGAGGTTTTGTTATCCTGGATTCCACCTCGGTTGGGCTGGCCCCTGGATATCCTACGAAGATATCCGCCATGGGCACATCAATCTGGGGTCCTCTTCCCTTGGGATAAGGAAGGAACTGTACACCCCGATGACCATAAACACAATCATGAGGAGCACCGTTAGCTTGGAGCTAATAAACCCTTTGGCTATTTTACCTGCAAGTCCGTCTTTCATTGTTAGCTTTTTTGGGTTATTGAATGCTTACTTTAACTCCGTTGTACAATTTTCCTTCGGCCGAAACGATGTACTGATCCCCCGCTGATAGACCGGACAACACTTCCACCTCATCACCATAGGTATCGCCCAATCGCAACCATCGCAATAAGGCCACGTTATCCTGTCCGAGTGTATACACCCCGGTCAATTGACCCTTATGCACCAAGGCTTTGGACGGAACCGTAACAACTGTTTTACCATTGCTCTCCTCGCCCGCCTCCAGCCTAACGGTGGCAAACATACCTGACAAAATCTTGGCATCTGTTTTGTCCAATAAAACCTTCATCACATATTGCCCACCTGTATGTTGTGCGGATGCACTCAACTCGGACACTTTTCCGGTAATCGTGGTATCCAAAGCCTTTACAAGTATGTGAGCCTTGGTTCCTATTTCGATCTCTGAAATATTGTTCTCCGCTACTTTGGCCTCCACTTCAAACCCACCTGGGGATTCCACGGAAACCAGCGGAACACCCGGATTGGCCATATCACCCTCATCGATGTAGGTATTGGTCACCACTCCACTGAAAGGCGCACGAATGTTGGCGTAAGCAAACTGGGAGTTTACCTCATTTTTCATTTGATTGGCTGCTTCCAATCTGGCCTTGGCCATTTCATAGCGCGCGGTCATATCATCCAGCTCTTTTTGGGAAGCGCTGTTTTCCTTAAAAAGATTTTGGAACCTTTCATAATCCTTCTTGGCATTGTTAAAAGCCACCTGTGCTTCCGTAATGGAGGCTTCCACCTGTGCTTTTTTAGCCCGTAGGTCCACGTTGTTAATGGAGATCAGTACATCCCCCTTGTTTACTTTCTGACCTATTTTTACAGGAATGGATTCCACATGACCCATCATTCGGGTACTTAGGGTGGCGCTGTTCACGGCCTTGATTTGACCACTTCCGGCCAAAATGGTGGAGCTATCGTCCATGGCCACTTCGGCAACGGTTACCGGTACTGCTTCGGAATTGTCGACCGACTGTTTTTCATCGCTTCCACAGCCTACCAGAAAAAGGCCAAAGGATGCGGTTAGCAGTAAACTTTTATATATCGTAGTGTTTTTCATCTTGAATTATTCTTTGGTTAAAAATGTCAATAAGTATTGTGCTTGATTATATTCAAAAATGGTTTGATAGTACGCCAATTGCTTTTCGGCAAAGGTGGCTTCGGCCATCAATAAATCTGTTGTTTTTTCGAGTCCTTCCTTGAATCTGTTGGTGCGTATCCGCAATGCTTCTTCGGATTGCTCCATAGCCAATTTTGAGGTCTGGAGACGGCTCTCGGCATCTTCGACCATCCGTTTGGTGCGTTGAAGCTCCATAGTACTTTTGGCAACGTACTGTTCGTATTCCTGTTTCGCCTTTTCATAGCTTGTTTTGCTCTTTCCTGCTTTGGCAAATCGTTGGGATCCCTTAAACACATCCCAGCTCAAACTTGCCCCAATAATGTATCCTTTGGCATCGGCCTGAAAAATTTGATCATCGTACATTTCGTAACTGGCAAAAGCGTTCAGTCGCGGTAGAAAGGTCATGTTGTCCGCCTTCATGTTGGCCTTGTAGGCTTCTGACACCAAATCCATAGCTTTCACATCTGCCCTGTTTTCCAGAGAGCCTTCCAAGGTTTCTCCTAGCCTGTCCGGCACCAGTTCTTCGGATGGTTCGTAAACCACGGTTCCTTCTTCGTTCATCAAAAATGCTAGATAATCCGACGCATTTTGCACGTTGCTCTTGGCTGTTTTCAATTGGTCGGCAACCTCGGTGACCCGGACTTTTACCTCCAACAAATCCGATTTTTGAAGTAATCCTTGATCATAGCTGTTCTGCGCCATCTTCAAGTTGGCATTGGCAGCTTCAAAAGCTTTTTCCATAACCGCTACGGCTCTGTGGGCCAATTGTAATTGCCCAAAGGCCTTCCTAGCTTCAAAGTCTAAATAATCCCGAGTTCTGATGGCTTGGAGTTCTTTGGCTTCCATCGTGGTCTTTGCCGCTTTGCGCTGGTAAAAGCCATCCAAATTGATCAAGGGTTGTTCCACCGAAACTATGGTGGCGTAGTTTTCTACCTGATCGGGGTCGTTTAAAAGAACAGGGTTAAAATCTGCCTGCGTCAATATAGCTTGGTTGAGTTTGGAACCAAAGGCCATCAAAGGGTTGGTAGTCGCCAATCCAGTGTGCGATACAGCAATCTGTGGTAAAAAGATGGAATTGGAAAACCTATAATCGTATTTGGCCATTTGGGCTTCCTGCTCAGAAACCTTTATGCTGCTGTTGGACTCCTGTACCTTGGCCAATACGTCTTCCAGAGAAATATTGATATGGTCCTGAGCGAGTGTCAGCTGCATAAAACCGAATGCAATAATACATGTGAATATATGCCTCATTGTTTTTTTATTTTGAGGCAAAATTAGAGTGGCAACACCGCTTTCACAGTAACATTAGTTACCTTGGCTTATATATAAAATTAGGAGGCACGATGGCCTCCCTATTTCTTTTACTATCAGAAGAATAACTGGTTCAACCCCATTTAATATTGGGTTTGGAGAAACATGGATACCCTTAGGATGGTTTGTTTTTGTCGCTGTTCATCAGGGCAAAAACTGCAATTACCAGAACTACGACCACCAGTGCAAACACACCTATCATCCAAATGCCGTTTTCCCAGGATACCAGTGGAATATTGATTAATGATTTCACGATGTATTGGTTTTAAGTTTGGTTCAAATGTACAGGCTTCATCCTTTTGATAATATGATAATTCTCATAATTGCCACACCTAGGCTTACCTTTTTGAGAATTAATGAATGTACCGCAGTCTGTTTACTAAAAAAGCCGCCCTTTTTAGGAGCGGCTTCTTTTATCAACCAACCAAAAAAACCTAGTTCTTGACCTTGCATGTATTAATCCCAAACAGGGTATACAACGGGCAAAAACTAATAAAGCTTGTTAAAACGAATATGGCCGCCAACGCTAATAGCACATAGGCCAATGTTCCTGTTATCACATTAAAGTAATACAACGCCCCTACACCTAGTGCAAGGAGAATCCGGATTGTACGGTCTGCACCGCCCATGTTTTTTTTCATAATGGATAGTTTAATATTAGTACCATACAAATTACCAAAAATTGGCTCAGCTTGCATATCCTTTTTTTGATTATCAAAGGATTACCTCAAAAATAAGGTTTCATGGAATCAACCATAGTAACCTTGGTTACACAGACGGTATTATTTTTAAAGTATTTTTGATATTGAATAAGTTTGATGCTGTTTGCTCGACAAATTTGGCGTATGTTGGATTATTTGGATGCCCTTATCAATGGATTTTTAGGAACGGTTCGCTGGACATGGAGGTCCATTATTTTTGATGTTCCCTGGTACACCAATTATTTCTGGGGATTGATCATTATCTCTTTGTTGGTCTGGGGATTGGAGATTCTTTTCCCTTGGCGCAAGCAACAGTCCATTTTTAGAAAGGACTTTTGGCTGGATGCCTTTTACATGTTTTTCAACTTTTTTGTGTTTGCCATCGTTATCAGTGGGGTCTACAAACTGTTGGGCGTTCTGTTTTCCGACATGGGCATCAGTTCACGAGCTTTGGCCATCGTGGATATGGCAAACTGGCCGCAGTGGACGCAATTGCTCCTCTTTTTTGTGGTTCTCGATTTTGTACAGTGGTTCACCCATGTTTTGTTGCACAGGTACCCGGTTTTATGGGAATTCCACAAAGTGCACCATAGCGTAAAGGAAATGGGGTTCGCGGCCCATCTACGTTTTCATTGGATGGAAAATATCCTTTACAAACCACTAAAAACTTTGGGCGTGATGGTCATTGGTGGTTTTGAGCCCGAACAGGCCTATATTGTGCATTTTGCTGCCATCGCCATCGGACATTTTAACCATTCGAACATAAAACTGACCTATGGTCCGCTAAAATATATTTTGAACAATCCGGTGATGCACCTATATCACCATGCCTACACCATTCCCAAAGGCTCTCACGGGGTAAATTTTGGCATCAGTCTTAGCATTTGGGATTATATTTTCAGAACCAACTATATTCCGGAAAGCGGTGGTCAAATCCAATTGGGTTTCCCTGGGGATGAAGCCCTGCCCAAAGGGTTTTGGGGACAATTGATTTATGGCTTCAAAAAACCGAAAAAAAAGCATTAATTCGTTTTTTTCGGGGCATCAAAAACAATGCTCCAGATTCCCCGTACTTCGTCGGGTCCATATCCTGTGGCTCTATCTTGGGGATACAGTTGGGATAAGCTTTCGTATACTTTTGGGGTTATGTGTTGTTCTGGAACTCCGTGGCAGTTCAAACACATGGTATTGGTTACGATGGGATAGTAAAAAAATACTTTTCCGTTCTCTTCCCTCAAAATAGGTTCAACGGAATTGCCTGCTGAAACCTGGGCCTTAAACGTTTCGATGTGAGCCAATTCTATGTCATTAGCTTGATTGTTTGGATTTCGAGGTTTATCCGATACCCTTTTGATGCGCGCATGGAAGTTGGTAGACATACTATCGGTCAACGGGTAGGCCCTTTCATTACAAAAAGCTAAGGCCGCTTCTACCCCCTCATTTTGAATAGTGCCCATTAGATTTTTACCAAGTACTTTTTTGGTCGCCATCGCATAATGCATTCCCAATTCCTTTGCGTCCGTTTCGGCTTGGGACGTTTCCGGCTTTTTACCTCGGTTGTAAAGGGAATCCCCTTTTCGGTCCATCCAATGGGATTTGAACCATTCGGGCTCCTCAATGTGGTAATCGAACATGTACTCGGCAATCTTTCTTACCTCATTTTCTGGAAATTGTTGGGCTGGCATCAATCCAAACCTTCGGACGGCACCACGCATTTGGGTCTTATCTTCTGATGGTGATTTTACGAAGGCCATAATAGCATTCACAAAAGCCTCCCTTTCCTGATAACTTTCCAAATAATGAGCCTTAATGGCCACCATTGGTGGCCCAATTCGCTGACCGTTCTGTGCTGCGGACGGATTATGGCATAGATAACATTGATTTTCCATCAGCACTTTTCCTTCCACTATTTTAGGGGCGGTTTGTGCGATTGGTTCAGGCACTTCTTCATCCGAAGTTTTTGGTCCCTGTTTACAGGATAGCAGCAGAAAAAAGACCGATATGGAAATCAAGGAGAATCTCATCGGTTGGACATTTTACCACTAGCACAGCTCACAAACGATTTTGCCTTGTCCATAAAACCGTTTTCATCGTCCATTGTGGGATAGCCCATGCGTTTGAGGGCCTCTTTAACTAAGGAAGCTTCATCGGCGCTTTGATGATCAAAGCTAACCGATGAGCTGTCCTTCTCCACAATCACCTCTTTAATTTCCTTTATACCGGAAAGTTTGCTGGATATGGTCTTTGCACATCCGCCACACTTCAGATTCTGTACTTGAAAAGTTGTTCTCATCTGCTTTTGTTCCGATTAATAACTCCAAGCGCTATAGCCGCCCCTTAGATCATATATTTTTGAAAAACCAAGTTCCACCAATCTTTTGGCAGCTCTTTGGCTTCTATTCCCAGATTGACAATAGATATAAAGGGGAGTATCCTTTTTCATTTTGGCAACGGAAGCATCAAAAGCAGAACCTTGGAAAAAATCGATGTTCTTGGCTCCTTTAATGTGCCCGGACGCAAACTCTCTTTTGGTCCTCACATCCACCAGCTGTACTTTACCTTTGGAAATGGCTTCTTTATATGCTTCGCGGTCCAGAATCTTAATTTCATCTGGCAAGGTTTGTTCTTTGAACAAAAAACTGAATATTGACATAGTATCTTTATTTTGAGACACTAAAGTATCCCAAACAATCTATGCCGTCAGTAACGATGGTTACACAACCCGAACTTTTTTGAGATTATTTCCGAGGTAAGCACCTTATTTCAAAGTTGTAGGGCATACATAATCGGTAACCGGTATACCCGCTTTTTTGATATCTGCAAAACCACCGGCAACATCAACTAAATTGTGGATTCCCCTGCTTTTCAATATAGAGGAAGCAATCATACTGCGATATCCTCCGGCGCAGTGCACATAAAAAGTCTCTTTCTCCGGAAATTCCGATAAGTGATCGTTGATGTAATCCAAGGGGGTCAAGTGGGCATTTTCCACATGCTCGGCTTGGAATTCGGTTTCTTTTCGCACATCGTACACCGGCACCCCGTTTTCAATTCGTTTTTTCAACTCTTCGGCACTAACGCTTTCTACGGTGTCCACTTCCTTCCCGGCTGATTTCCAAGCATCGATTCCGCCCTTTAGGTAACCCAAGGTGTGGTCAAAACCAACACGTGATAATCGGGTGATGGTCTCCTCTTCCCTTCCTTCTGGTGTTACCAAAAGGATGGGCTGCTTTACATCGGCAACCAATGCGCCTACCCATGGGGCAAAACTACCGTCCAACCCGATGAAAATAGACCGTGGCACATGTCCTTTGGCAAAATCGTCCTGATGGCGGACGTCCAGCACAATGGCTCCTGTTTCGTTCGCCGCCACCTCAAAAGCTTCCGGTGTTAGGGCCTGGGTTCCCCTTTCCAATATTTTGTCGATATCCTCGTAGCCTTCCTTGTTCATTTTTACATTGAGCGGGAAGTACTGTGGCGGTGGCAACAATCCATCGGTCACCTCTTTGATGAATTCATCCCTGGTCATGTCCGCCCTCAAGGCATAGTTCATTTTTTTCTGATTGCCAAGAGTATCTACCGTTTCTTTCATCATATTTTTTCCGCAAGCGGAACCGGCACCGTGGGCGGGATAAACGATTACGTCATCGGCCAAGGGCATAATTTTGGTTCTTAGGCTATCGAACAGTGTACCTGCCAACTCTTCCTGTGTCATGTGAGCCGCTTTTTGTGCCAAATCTGGCCGACCTACATCACCCAAGAACAAAGTGTCGCCACTAAATATGGCATGGTCTTTCCCATGCTCGTCCCGCAATAAAAAAGTAGTGCTTTCCATGGTGTGACCCGGTGTATGTAGCGCAACAATGGTAATATTGCCCAACTGAAACTCTTGTCCATCTTCTGCAATAATGGCATCAAAAGAGGGTTCTGCGGTCGGACCATACACTATGGGCGCTCCCGTTTCTTTGGATAGGGTCAAGTGGCCGCTCACAAAATCGGCATGAAAGTGGGTCTCAAAAATGTATTTGATTTTTGCCCCGTTTTCCTTGGCGGTTTTTATGTAAGGGTCCACCTCTCGTAAAGGATCAATTATGGCAGCTTCGCCATTGCTTTCTATGTAGTAGGCACCTTGTGCAAGGCAACCTGTATAAATCTGTTCAATTTTCATCTCTTGTGGTTTTTATCAAAAATACGATTCTACGCCCTAAACTTCAGTGACCAAAGTTACAAAGTCTTGGTTTTTGATTGCAGGGACACTTTTTTCTGTATGTTGCTCAATGCCTTAGGATTATTACAGCAATCCACGGCATCGTAGGTTTGTGCAAATAAGTTTTCCTCTCCCAAAATATCGATTATGCCACTTGAATAGAGGATATCCCTTGTCGGGCCAATGGCTCCGGCAATCAAAAACTCAATTCCCTTCTCGCGAAGTTCCAAAATAATTCGTTCCAGCATTACCGAAGCGCTGCTATCGATATAATTGATAGGCTCCGCGTTCAGGATAATAAACTTAAGCTGGGGTCCTTTCTTTTGAATTTGTTGATAAAGTTGCTTTTTGAAATAATCCTTGTTCCCAAAATACAGTTGTGCATCAAAGCGAATGATCAGCTTGTCGTCGTACACTTCCACATCTTCAGAAAAACGGTTCACATTTTTGAAATAGGTAGTGTCCTTGATTCTTCCCAAAACCGCTATGTGGGGGTTGGAAATCCGGTAGACCAACAGCAAAAGGGAGAGCAATACTCCCAAGATGATTCCTTCGATAAGGCCAATGGACAAAGTCATCAAAAAGGTGGCGATCAGCAATAGGAACTCATCTTTCCTGTTTTTCCAGAGTTGCAGCGGGTACCTCAAATCGATAAGTCCAAACACCGAAACAATGATAATGGCCCCTAGCACTACGGTAGGAAGATTGTAGAAAAGCGGTGTCAAAAACAATAAAACCCCGGCTACCAAAAGCGCACTGAAAATCAGTGCCATGCCGGTGCGTGCGCCGGAGTGGTCGTTAATGGCGGTTCTTGAAAAGCTTCCTGAAACAGAAAATGACTGAAAGAACGAACCAAGAATGTTGGATAGTCCCAATGCCCGAAGTTCTTGGTTGGGGTCCAACTCATATTCTGGGTGGCGTTCCTCCACAGTTTTAGCTATTGAAATGGATTCCATAAACCCAAATAGTGCCACGGTAATGGCTATGGGCAAAAACTGTCCTACCGCGTCCCATTGTATGCCGGGTAGTTGAAAACTGGGTAATCCCCGTGGTATTTCACCGACTACTTTTATGCCCTTGGCCTCCAATCCCAAAAGTGCTACCGACGCTATTCCCAAAATAACGACCAACAAAGGCACTGGTAATTTTTTATTAAGTTTTTTTAGTCCAACAATAATTAATATCACCAAAATCCCTATGCCAAAGGTAAGGGGCTGGATATCCGTGAGACTCCCAAAAATACTTCCCAGAAGCACATAAATTTTACCGGATTGGGGCAAATCCACGCCCAGAATGTGCTTTAATTGTCCCAGACCGATTAAAATTGCGGCCGCAGAGGTAAATCCGCTGATAACAGGTTTGGACAAAAAATTGACAAAGAAGCCCATTTTTAAAATACCCAACAGCAGTTGAAAAAGTCCAATGAGAAGCGTCAAAAAGATGACTGCTGCAATATAGTCCTGAATGTTGGCCAACTGCATGGCCCCAATCCCTGCTGCCACCAATAAGGAGTCCATTGCCACGGGACCGACAGCCAATTGCCTCGAAGTTCCGGTAAGGGCATACACCAATTGAGGCACCAAGGCTGCGTACAGACCATAGATGGGTGGCATCCCCGCAATCATGGCATAGGCCATGCCTTGTGGAATCAATAGAATGCCCACGGTAAATCCGGCCACTAGGTCACCGTACAGGGTTGAACGGTCATAGCGGGTAATCCAGTTTAAAAAAGGGAAAATCCTTTTGAGCATGCAATCGGTTTTATACAAAAATAGGATGCCTGTTGGGTATCCTCAGTAACAAAGGGCACAAACCTACAAATCCACTACGTGGATGTAGTTTCTGTGGAGCACCAGCTTTTTCATCTTCTCCAGCTTCTTCAACAATCTGGAGATCACCACCCGTGAAGTATGCAAATCATAGGCGATTTCTTGGTGCGTATTTCGGATACGGTTATCGTTGGTGACCTCAACCTTCTTTTTAAGATAATCCACCAAACGTTGGTCCAAATTTTTAAAGGCAATGCTATCCACAGTCTGCAATAACTCGTTGAGCCGATTTTGATAGCTATCAAAAACATAGTTGCGCCACCCTTTATAATTCGCCATCCATTCTTCCATTTTTTGAACGGGAACCATCACCAGTCGGGTATCGGTTTCAGTAATGGCCCTGATTTCGCTTTTCGTATGCCCCATGCAGCAAGCCATGGTCACCGAACAGGTTTCCCCTTGTTCCAGATAATACAAGAGCAATTCATCCCCTTCCTCGTCTTCGCGCAGCACTTTTATGGCTCCGGACAATAGTAAAGGCATACTCCGAATGTATTGGCCAATATCCATAATCGTTTCTCCCGCGGGTACTTCCATGAGTTTGCCCGTTTCGAGAATTTCATCGATCAGGGGCTGTTCAAAATAGTTGCCAAATGTGGCTGCAAGCTCTTCTTTCATGTTGTAAAAATACGCTGCTCTAAGGTAACCATTTTAGGAAAAATGAAACTGTACAACGGGCAATCCAACTAAGGAGTTTATGGAATTATGTTGATAACTAAGATGCACTTCACAATAATTGGCTATTTTCAATGCGAGTTTACCATTGTAATATGTATTGGATAGGTTTCGACATAGGCAGTTCATCCATAAAAGCTGCATTGATCAATGCTGATAACGGGAGCCCTATTGATATGGTTCAATACCCCGAAAAGGAGATGTCCATCGCCTCCGCACAATCTGGCTGGGCAGAACAGCACCCACAAATGTGGTGGCAAAATCTTTGCAAAGCAACCCAAAACCTGATTTCAAAAAGTAACATAAACAAAAGTGAGATAAAAGGCATTGGCATATCTTATCAAATGCACGGATTGGTCATCGTGGACAAAAAGCTAGAACCTATTCGTCCTTCCATTATTTGGTGCGATAGTAGGGCAGTAGAAACCGGAGAGCAGTTGTTCCATAATGCTGGTGAGGAAAAATGCATCGACCATCTCTTGAATGCTCCCGGTAACTTTACCCTATCCAAGCTCAAATGGGTGAAGGACAACGAGCCCGAAAACTATCAAAACATACACAAGTTTATGCTCCCGGGGGATTACATCGCTTTGCGACTGTCGGGAGAGTGTGCCACTACCCCCTCGGGACTTTCCGAGGGAATCCTGTGGGATTTCAAGGAAAATCAAATCGCCAAATGGCTATTGGAAGAAGCGGGAATCGATACCTCCCTTGTCCCTGAAATCCGTCCCTCGTTCTCCGAACAGGGAAGGGTCAGCAAAAAGGGCGCCGAGGAATCCGGACTGCCCGAAGGCATTCCCATCATGTACCGTGCTGGGGACCAGCCCAACAATGCTTTGGCACTAAACGTTATGGAACCGGGCCAAATTGCCGCAACGGGGGGCACCTCCGGAGTGGTCTATGCCATCTCCGGCCAGCAAAGGACGCAAGAACATACCCGCATCAACAGTTTTGCCCATGTCAACCATTCCAAAGACGCTACCCGAATAGGTAAGCTGCTATGCATTAATGGGACAGGCATACAGTACAGTTGGATGAAAAACGAACTGACTGATGGGCTTTCTTATAATGATATGAATCAAATGGCTAAAAAAGTAACTATCGGTTCGGATGGCCTTTCCATCCTTCCCTTTGGCAACGGTGCGGAGCGTATGTTGGAAAATCGTGGGAAAGGCTCCCGCATCCTTAACCTCAATTTCAACATCCATAAAAAATCCCATCTGTTCCGGGCAGCCTTGGAGGGCATCGCCTTTGCCTTTGTGTACGGCATGGAAATCCTACAGAAGGATGGTGTGGACATCGGCTCCATCAAGGCGGGCAACAACAATCTCTTTAGGGCCGGTATCTTTTCCAAGACCGTGGCCACGCTGTCCCAAAGCAAGATCGATATAGTGGAGACCACTGGTGCAGTGGGGGCTGCAAGGGCAGCAGCCTATGCCCATGGGGACTTTGCCAGCATTGGCGAAGCCACCGCCACCGATGCCGTGCAGCTGACCTACGAGCCCGAAAACAATATCAATGAATACCAGGAAGCCTATCAGATCTGGAAAGAGGCCCTGAACGAATATTTGGATTAACAACTGAACAAACATATCATGATCACAACAGGAGATAAAGAATTCTTTAAGGGAATCGGCAAGGTAGCGTTCGAAGGAAAATCCTCGGACAATCCCTTTGCCTTCAAGTACTATGACGAGAACAAAAAAGTGGGCACAAAGACCATGAAGGAGCATTTTAGGTTTGCCATCGCCTACTGGCATACCTTTACGGGCGTTGGAGGGGACCCTTTTGGGGCGCCTACCATGGATTTTCCTTGGCTCCAAAGCACTGATTCCATTAAACAGGCCAAGGACAAAATGGATGCAGCTTTTGAGTTCATCACCAAGATTGGTGCACCCTATTTCTGCTTTCATGATTTTGACTTGATAGACGAAGGTTCCAGCTTGGTGGAATCCGAAAAAAGATTGGAGATCATTACGGACTATGCGCAAGAGAAAATGAAAGCTTCCGGAGTAAAATTACTATGGGGCACGGCCAACTGTTTCAGTCATCCGCGCTATATGAACGGTGCTGCCACCAATCCCGATTTTGATGTCGTGGCCGCTGCCGGTGCCCAGGTAAAAAATGCCCTTGATGCCACCATCAAACTGGGAGGCGAAAACTATGTTTTTTGGGGTGGCAGGGAAGGTTATATGTCCCTTTTGAACACCGACATGGGACGTGAACAGGACCACATGGCACGTTTTCTTCACATGGCCAAGGATTATGCCCGAAAACAGGGCTTTAAAGGGACCTTCTTCATTGAACCAAAGCCCATGGAGCCCACCAAGCACCAGTATGATTTTGATGCGGCGACCGTAATCGGTTTCCTTACCAAATACGACCTATTGGACGATTTTAAACTCAACATTGAGGTGAACCATGCCACTTTGGCCCAACACACCTTTGAGCATGAGCTTCAGGTAGCGGCGGACAACGGCTTGCTGGGCAGTATCGATGCCAACAGGGGGGATTACCAGAACGGTTGGGACACCGACCAATTTCCCGTGGACGTCTACGAACTGACACAGGCCATGTTGGTCATCCTGCAAGCTGGAGGTTTTCAAGGTGGCGGCATCAACTTTGATGCGAAAATACGCAGGAACTCCACTGACCTAGAGGATATTTTCCATGCGCACATCGGGGGAATGGACGCCTTTGCAAGGGCCTTATTGGCCGCAAACGATATTTTGGAAAATTCCAAGTATCTTAGCCTACGCAAGAATCGCTACGCTTCATTTGATACTGGCTCAGGCAAGGCATTCGAAGAAGGTAAACTTTCATTGGAAGACCTTCGTCACTATGCGTTGGAGCATCAGGATATCAAAAAGAGAAGCGGACAACAAGAAATGTTCGAAAATATCATCAATCAATATATTTGATTTTATAACCAACTAAACAAACCGTTTTGGCCCAAGCCAAGACATCAAAATCTAATTTATGGCACTTATTTCATTTTTGGGATTCACTCTTTTGGTGGGCATCATCTCGTGGTGGTCCGTTAGAAAAACCGATGAATCATCTTCCGACGGTTATTTTTTAGGAGGCAGGAGCCTTACCGCTGGAGTTATTGCAGGTTCGCTATTGTTGACCAATTTATCCACGGAACAAATCGTTGGACTCAACGGGAGCGCCTACAAGGATGGGCTTTCCGTTATGGCCTGGGAAACCTTGGCAGCACTTGCCATCGTGGTCACGGCCCTGTTCTTGCTCCCAAGATATTTAAAGGGCGGACTCACCACAGTACCGCAGTTTTTGGCCAAACGTTTTGATGTCAGCACCAAGACCATCACATCCGGCTTGTTCTTAACCGGCTACGTAGTGGTATTGTTGCCTGTGATATTGTACTCCGGTTCGGTCGCCATTAGTGGAATGTTCGATGTTCCCCAACTCCTTGGGGTTTCGGACTCCACGGCCCTTGTGATTTGTATTTGGGGCATTGGCATTATAGGTTCCATTTATGCGGTTTTTGGAGGATTAAAAGCAGTTGCGGTATCGGATAGTATCAACGCTGTTGGTCTTATTGTAGGAGGTATATTGATTCCCATTTTTGGTTTGATGGCCATTGGTGACGGAAGTGTTTTTGGGGGACTTGAAACCTTGATGAACGCAAATCCCGAGCGTTTTGATTCCACTGGAAACCCTGGTCAAGAAGTACCTTTTTCTACCATATTTACCGGAATGATGTTGGTACAGCTCTTCTATTGGGGGACCAACCAACAGATCATTCAACGTGGATTGGGCGCCAAAAACCTAGCGGAGGGCCAAAAAGGACTGTTACTGGCCGCTTTTCTAAAGATTTTGGGACCCATCATCCTCGTGCTGCCGGGTATGATCGCCTACTACTATTTTGAGGGCGGACTTGCCAGTAGCGACCTTGCATATCCGGAACTGGTCCGCGCCGTATTGCCCAAACCGTTGATGGGCTTTTTCGCCGCTGTGCTGTTCGGGGCTATTTTAAGTTCGTTCAATAGTGTGCTCAACAGTTCTGTCACGCTCTTCGGGATAGACATCTATAAACAACATTTAAACAAGGATGCTTCAGAAATGACCGTGGTAAAATATGGGAAGGTCTTTGGCGTTTGTTTGGCCCTAGCAGCCATGTTCATTGCTCCGCTGATCGCAAATGCTGGCAGTTTGTTCAACTATCTACAGGAAATCAACGGAATTTACAGTATTCCGATTTTCACCATTATTGTAGTGGGTTACCTCACAAAAAGAGTCCCTGCCATTGCCGCTAAAATTGGTATTCTTTCGGGGTCTGCCCTTTACATCATCAGCCAATTTATCATTGGGCCAAAAATGGTGGCAAATGCACTTGCCGAGGCCAAGGCCAATGGAATCACGGACCCTGCCGAGCTCAATTTAATCGAGGCTGGAGCATATCCCCATTATTTGCACGTAATGGCGATATTGTTTGTGTCCAACATCATCATCATGCTGCTTATTGGAAAGTTCTATCCGAGAAAGGAGCCGTTCCAACTGGAATACACCAAACAAGTTTCCATAGAACCTTGGAAACACGTAAAATTGGCCAGTGGATGTATCGCTTTTATCGTAATTGCGATCTATATCTATTTTGCCAAGTAAGGTAGATATACAAGCTAACTAAAAAAGGCCGGGGTTCTACCCGGTCTTTTTTTATGGTAAGATGCTTTTCAAAAAATTATCCTTGTACGCCCTGCCCATGGGGATTTTGGCACCATTGGTAAGCGATACCAAATTTCCCGAGATACGGTCTATCTTTTGGGTATTAATGATGTGGGATTTATGTATTTGGTAAAAATGATTCCCTCCCAAGACGTCGACCCAGTGACGTAGGGATTCATTGGAAAGTATTTTCTTGTCGGCCAAATGAATCTCCGTATAGTCGGAATCCGAAGTAATCGAATAAATATCGTTTATCAGGACCTTGATGTGTTCGTGGCTGGACTTCACGTAGATTTCCGTAAGGGGAACACCTCCACTCTTTGAGCCCTCTTGCTCGTATTTGGCGTTCACCTTGTTCACGGCCTGCAAAAAGCGTTGAAAGGAAAAAGGCTTTAACAGATAGTCCACCACATTAAGGTCATATCCCTCCAAAGCATACTCCGAAAATGCCGTGGTCAAAATAACATTGGGCGGATTGGGAATGCTTTTCAGAAAATCCAGCCCATTGATCTTGGGCAGATGAATATCCAAGAACATCAGATCCACAGATTCAGTGTTCAGGAACTCCATTGCCTTTAGTCCATCGGAAAAGACTTCTACCAATTGCAGCGTGGGTACATCTTGGATAAATTTTCGCAATATGCGCTGGGCCGGCGGCTGATCTTCAACAATGATACATCTCATAACCTACACTTTTTCCAATTCCAGCTTCAGGTACACATGGTAGCTGTTATCGGCTTCTTCAATCTGCAAAATATGCTTTTTTGGATAAAGCAGCTCCAATCGCTTTTTTACATTCTTGAGGCCAATGCCCTTGGCCACACTGTCCAAACTAAACCCAGGTTCGTAGTTATTCCTGCAATGGAATTCCAAATAGGAATTTTTCAGTTTTACCGAAATGTCGATTTTAATATCCGATGACTGACCTGACTGGCTGTGCTTAAAGGCATTTTCGATAAATACGATCAAAATTAAAGGCGCTATCCTGTAATCTCCTTTAATGTCGTCCACATCAAAATGTACCTCTCCCCTGTCCTCGATCTGTAATTTGTACAATCGGATAAAGTTGCCCAACTGCTCCAGCTCCTTTTTCAGCGGAACCAGCTTTTCCTTGGACTCGTAGAGCATATATCTGAGGACTCCGCTCATCTCCAGAATAATCTCGGGTGTCTTTGGCGATTCCTGAAGCGCATACGAATACAGATTATTCAAGTTGTTGAACAAAAAATGGGGATTGATTTGGCTACGGAGAAACTGTAACTCACTTTCTTGTATGGTGGATTCCAATTCATCAATTTGGGCTTGTTTTTTTAAGGCGTCCCACCCAAACTTAAAGCCAGATAAAATACACATGACCGGCAATACCCCAAGCAGCGAGATATAGATGCCAGGAAAAGTCCTTCCCCTTTCTGAATCTGGAAATATAATAGGTTCCAACACAAGTTCCTCTATCAGAATAACAACGGCAACCACAATGGCGGCCCCTACAAAAAACTGCCAGTACTTTTTACGATACAGAAAATGGGGCATTAAATAGTACGTTACAGAGACTGTGGCCAGACTGTAAAAAGTCAAAAAAATGGCCCTGTGCACCATAATGGCACCCGTATTTCTGTTGAACGAAAAGAACAGCAGCACCAAGATGTGCAGTACAATTTGAAAAAGAAGCTCCTTGCGAGAAATCAATACACTTAAATTAGTAAATCCAAAACTAGAGATAAAACTCGGGTAAAAGAAAAGCAGTTTTATCAACAACCAACTTTAGCCTGTCAACGACATTTCTCCCATTACATTTCTTAATTTATTGGTTGATTGGGGGTTAAGCCCCGTTGTTCGCAGAAAATATTTAGATTTTCGAACCAGTTTCTCCATCTTTAGTCCAAATCACAGGAGAAAGTGGCAATCCTTTCCCTATGTGAACATCATTACGAACACTAAAATCATACATTATGAAAAAATTATTTCTTGCAATGGCATTTTTGACCGGCTTGATCGTCAGTGCCCAATCTACATGGAAATCGGACCCAGCACATTCCAAGGTCGGTTTTGGCATTACCCACCTTATGATTTCACAAGTTGAAGGACTTTTTAGCGATTTTGAAGTAACAGCAACGGCCACCGAATCCTTTGATGATGCGACATTCTCTGTGGACATTAAAACGGCGAGTATCGACACGGACAATGAGAGACGCGACAACCATTTGAAGAGCCCAGATTTTTTTGATGCCGAAACATATCCCTCCATCACCTTTGAGAGCAGCAGTTTTGAGAAAACAGGAGACAAGACATTTAAGGTCATGGGAGACCTTACCATTCACGGAACCACCAAAAAGGTGACCTTGGACGGAACAGTGAACGGTATCATCACCGATCAACGGAGCAATAAATTAAAGGCAGGACTAAAGCTTACCGGAACCATCAATCGATTGGAGTTTGGTGTCGGGGAAGAGTCGGCTTCCATAGGAAACGAGGTAGACATGACCATTCACTTGGAAATGGCCCAACAATAAACGAAATTTACAACCTATTGACAAGAAAGGCCCAATTGGCCTTTCTTCTTTATTTACAACAAACTTAACATGGGAAGAAAATCAGAAAATACGTTTAGGGAATTCCACCGCTATTTGGGGTTCTTTTTGGCCGGAATTATGGCCGTTTACGCCATTAGTGGCATTGTACTTACGTTTCGAAACACCGATTATTTGAAAAGCGAATATCAGGTAGAAAAAACATTGGAACCCAATATGCAGGAAGAGGCTTTGGGCTCCGCTTTGCGCAAAAGAGGCTTTAAGGTGGACAAAGCCGAGGGCGACATGGTATATTTTGATGGCGGCACCTACAATATGAAAACAGGTGAGGCATCCTACACGGAAAAACGTTTGCCCGCTATTTTGGAAAGCATGAACAAACTGCACAAGATGCACACTGGAAATCCATTGTTCTGGTTGGGTATCTTTTTTGGGATAGCCCTACTATTTTTTGCGGTTTCAGCGTTTTTTATGTTTCGTCCCTCCGCTCCCATTTATAAAAAGGGACTGTATTTTGCCGCGGCAGGTTTTCTGCTGACCATAGTCCTGTTAATGGTATAAAATATAAAAGCCACCAAATTCGGTGGCTTTCTTTTTGTATGCTCCCACGCTAAGGATTGATGCCCAAATAGGCTACTGCCTCTTCATAGGTCATCTTTTTTAGGTTTTCGATGGTGCCTTTGCCCAATGCACCCGATGGGGCCAATACATATCTGAGACTTATTTCAAGTTCCTCATCCTTCCCCATAGAAACTCCCTTGAACACTTCGTTGTTCATGATGATCGATTCCGAATAAATGGATATCAAGATATTTCCTGGAGAGAACGAATAATCAAAAACGTCTTTGCCAATTTCATCTTCATTATAAAAAACGATGACCTGTTGTGGCAGAGAAACGATATTATCCGTATTAGGCACTGTTTCCGTCCCGTTTGATCCATAAATGTAGATCTGGGCATAAACCAACACCACGCCACCATTGGCAATATCCTCTGTTAATTGGGGAATATCCCAATTATAGGTCAGTAAAGGGTGACTATCCGAGTATTCGAACAAATCAAGTACAGCAGGCACATGTAACCAATCACTGGCAATTACGTTCATGTTGCCATCCACCCCATCGACCCCATCGGTGCCCGGAGTGCCTTGCTCTCCTTGCGGACCCTGCTCGCCCTGAGGTCCCTGCTCACCTTGAGGACCCTGTACGCCTTGGGGGCCAGAATCTCCTTGTTCCCCTTGAGGTCCTTGTGGCCCGGGATCACCCTGAGGCCCTACCTCGCCTTGTTCGCCTTGAGGTCCCATAAGACCATCAGCCCCATCTTCAACAGAACAGGAAAAATGTAAACAAATGGATGCAGTGACCATGGCAGCGATTGCTAATTTTCTATATAACTTCATAGTACAGTTTGGTTTTTATGTTACGATGCCTACAACGTCCTCATCTTTCAAATTGTTATGAATTATCTTACAATTTGTTGTGTCTTATCCTATAGTTGTTGTGTAAAGGCAAGTTGTATGAATTATTTTTTTTGAATCAAACACCGGATGTGCAAAACCACTTACCTCAAAAAATATGACTAACTTTTAAGGGGTATCTCGAATAGTTGTTATCCACCATAGAAGTAATGCCCCTACATACCAAAAAATGAATTCGATGAAGAATCCACTCATATTAAAAATCCTCATTTTGATGAGTTATTTTGCTACTAAACCTATGTCCGCCCAAAACTTGGACGATCATAAATGGAAACATAGAATCCTTATCGTAAAAACCGCTGTTGACCATTCTGAAAGATTCGCAGACCAGCTATTGGAATTCAAGGACTCGAATAAGGAACTAAGGGAACGAAAACTGGTGCTGTATGCCATTCGGCAAGATGAATTCTCTTTTACGGATTATACCAACAACATGGAGAATTACACCGGAAAACTTCCTGAAAAAGGAATCAAACCCATGCTAAATGCAAACGAAGCGTTTGAGATCATCCTTATTGGCCTGGACGGCGGAATCAAACTTCGAAAAAATGATATCGTTTCCCGAGAAGAGCTATTTAGCATCATAGATGCCATGCCCATGCGAAGAAATGAAATGAAGAATTAAGTATAGTGTATTTACGCCAAGGGACGTACCTAAGAAATACATCAACAAGCAAAAAAGAGCCGCACTCTCGTGCAGCTCTTTTTACTGTTGCTCCCCCTCTTGGGCTCGAACCAAGGACCCTCTGATTAACAGTCAGATGCTCTAACCAACTGAGCTAAGGAGGAATATTTTACCTTAAGCGGGTGCAAATATAATGGATTCTTTTTTACACCACAAACAAAAAAATTGGTTTTCTATTTAAACAACCATTTATACAAATCGTTGCCATTGGCAAACAGCAACAAAGCAATCAATAAAAAGAAGCCGACCATTTGGGCATACTCCAAAAACTTGTCGCTCGGTTTACGGCCTGTAACCATTTCGTACAGCAGGAACATTACGTGTCCACCATCCAGGGCAGGAATCGGCAAAATGTTCATAAAGGCCAAAATAATGGAAATAAAGGCCGTTGTCGCCCAAAAAGCTGGCCAGTTCCACGTATCTGGGAACATACCGCCAATGGCTGCAAAACCTCCCACACCTTTATAGGCTCCTGTCTCTGGGTTAAAAATCTTCTTGAGCTGCTTCATGTAACTGGAAAGTGTAGAAACTCCTTTGTTGATACCCGCTGGAATCGATTCCAAAAACGAATAGGTCTCTGTCTCCACCTTTAAAATCCCTCTTTGTTCCATCTCTTCCATGGTGAAGGGTGCCGTAACAATGCCCAATTTACCATCACTGCTTACCGATGCGGTAACTTGCCCCTCTGAACCATCTTCCCGACGAACCAGTACATTGATATCCTTACCTTTGTTCTGTTCCAATTGATCCATCACTTGGTCCCGATAAATGGCAGGTTCCCCATTGATGGCTAAAAACTCATCCTTTGGTCTAAATCCTGCATTCTTGTTATGCGAAGTATCAGGAACGTTGTTTACCATAAATGGCGTCCGATAAAACAAAAACCGAACCTTATCCTCGTCCTCTATTAGAGTAGAGATAAAGTCAACTGGGATTTCCTTTTCTATTCGTTCCCCATCCCTTTCAATGGTAATTCGGTTTCCATTGATCAACTCAATAAAAACGCTGTTAAACGATTTCAGCTCTTCACCATCCACAGCAATGATCTTGTCCCCTGTTTGAATGCCCACTTCATCGCCTATTTCCTTTTCTAGTACCCACACACCATCTTTTAGACTGTTCATGGGAATATACTGTTCACCATAGGTATAGGCCATACCAATATAAATGATGACGGCCAACACGAAATTTACGGTTACACCCCCCAGCATAATGATCAAACGCTGCCAAGCTGGCTTGCTTCGGAATTCCCATGGCTTGGGTTCTTGCTTCATCTGTTCCTTGTCCATGCTCTCATCGATCATACCGGATATTTTTACATATCCGCCCAAGGGTAGCCATCCAATACCATAAACCGTTTCACCTATTTTCTTTTTGAAGAGGGAAAATTTCACGTCAAAAAAGAGGTAAAACTTCTCTACCCTGGTCTTGAACAGCTTCGCTGGGATAAAATGGCCCAGCTCGTGCAGCACGATCAAAAGCGATAAGCTCAAAAAGAATTGTATGGTCTTTATAACTATAGGGGTCATCCGTCGTGTTTTGTTAAAACCAACAAAAGTAACCTTTTAGGGATTGATAAAAAAACCTCCCCATTTTATCACAATAGGATTTAAGAAAGATTTAGCATCAAAACTTTCCTTTCTCTTTGATGGATAACCGTTTGGGCCGTAATTTTGCATATATGCTGTCATTCTTTGCCAAGTACAAAATGTTCGGGATAGTCATGTTGGTCCTTTCCGCCATCATTGTCTATCTATTCTACAACGCCCTTCAGCCCCAGAAAATGCTTCCGGTGTACCAGCCTTCCATGGTGGACAAGTCCTTGGTGGACAGCACCCTCCATTACACCAAAAAATACCATAAGATAGCCGATTTTTCATTGGTCAACCAAAACGGGGATACCATTACCCAAGAAAATTACAAGGATAAAATATATGTGGCCGATTTCTTTTTTACCACCTGCCCAACCATTTGCCCGATCATGACCAAAAATATGGCCGAGGTGCAAGCAGTGGTGAAGGACGACCCCAACATTATGTTGCTCTCCCACTCCGTTACCCCGGATATTGATAGCGTTGCCCAACTAAAAAAGTATGCAAGGGAAAAAGGCGTTATCGATAGCAAATGGAACTTGGTCACAGGAGATAAGAAACAGATCTACCAGCTTGCTCGAAAATCATATTTGGCCGTTAAAAATGATGGTGACGGAGGTCCGTACGATATGATCCATACCGAAAATTTTATTCTGGTGGATAAAGAAAAAAGGATTCGTGGCTTTTACGATGGTACCGACCGTGAAGAAATCGATAAGCTTTTGAAGGACATTGAAATCCTTAAAGCCAGTTATAACGATTAACGCAAATCTTCTTTCTTCATGATTGCCTCCTGTAGTTCCCCATTTTTACTTATTTTTGCCCTTACTTAAAATTGTTCTAAATAAAAACAGTGGCCACAGTAGCAGATTTACGGTACGGACAAAAGGGAATAATCAAAGGATTCACGGAAAACAACCTCCCCATCAAGTTAATGGAATTGGGATGCCTGCCCGGCAACAGCGTAGAACTGTTGCGTATTGCCCCACTGAACGATCCCATTTACATCAACCTTAGTGGCAGCCACTTGGCCATACGACGATCCTTGGCGCAGCTCATTGAATTGGAAATCATTGAAGAAACACAGCCCAAATGAGCAAAAACATCAACGTAGCCCTCATCGGGAACCCCAACACGGGAAAAACATCAGTATTCAACCAACTTACCGGTCTTAAGCAAAAAGTAGGCAACTATCCCGGAATCACCGTGGAGAAAAAGGAAGGTATCTGCAAACTTCCCAGAGGCGTAAAAGCGCATATTCTCGATTTACCGGGAACCTATAGTTTGAACACCACCTCTCTCGATGAGAGTTTGGTGGTGGAACTGTTGCTCAACAAAAACGACAAGGATTATCCCGACGTTGCCGTGGTCATTAGCGATGTGGAAAACCTCAAACGGAACCTACTGCTCTTTACCCAGATCAAGGATCTAAAGATTCCGACCATTTTGGTGATCAACATGGCCGATAGGATGGACCGAAAAGGGATTTCGTTGGATGTGGAGGCCATGGAGAAAAAGTTGGACACCAAAATCGCCTTGGTCAGTACCCGGAAAAACACTGGTATAGAACGCATCAAGGAATTGATTGCCGATTACAAAAATGTCTCGTCCAAACCGCTATTAGATCCAACCCGAATTTCCCCAGCATACTTCGAACGATTAAAAAAGGCATTCCCACAAAACGATGTGTACAAACTATGGCTCGTCATCACTCAAGATGTGAACTTTATGCCCATAGAAAAGAAGCGTATCCAAGATGCTACGGACTTCTCCACAAAGTCGAAGGATGAGCTCAAAAAATTGCAGCACAAGGAAACGGTACTTCGCTACCAGCTCATCAATAACATTTTAAAAGAAACTTACAAGGTCGATTTTTTGGCGGCAAAAGGCCTTCGAGCTTCGTTGGACAAAATCTTAACGCACAAAATATTCGGCTACCTGATTTTCTTTGCCATCCTATTGCTCATATTCCAGGCCATTTTTGAGTGGAGCTCCTACCCCATGGACTTTATCGATGAAAATTTTGCCTTAGCGGCCGAATGGATAAAGACCACCTTGCCTCCCGGGGTATTTACGGATTTACTTGCTGAAGGAATTGTAGCGGGAATCGGGGGCATTGTTATTTTTATCCCTCAAATTGCCTTTCTGTTCCTGTTTATCTCCCTTTTGGAAGAGTCAGGCTATATGAGCCGTGTCGTTTTTTTAATGGACCGATTGATGCGTCCCTTCGGATTGAGCGGAAAAAGTGTAGTGCCCCTCATATCTGGGAACGCATGTGCCATACCGGCCATTATGGCCACCCGCACCATTGAAAATTGGAAAGAAAGACTCATCACTATTCTGGTAACCCCATTTACCACCTGCTCCGCCAGATTGCCCGTGTATTTGATTCTAATCGCCTTGGTGATTCCAGAGGGCAGCATTTTGGGTCTGAGCTATCAAGCGTTGACATTGATGCTTTTGTACCTCATCGGCTTTGGAATGGCACTGTTTTCAGCCATGGTGCTCAATAAAATCCTTAAGATAAAGAGCAGGTCCATTTTTATGGTTGAAATGCCAACCTATCGGCTTCCATTGCTCAAAAATGTGGTGTACACGGTAATCGAAAAAACAAAAAGCTTTGTTTGGGGCGCGGGTAAAATCATTTTGGCCATATCCATTGTCCTATGGTTTTTGGGCTCCAATGGGTATTCGGATGATTTCCAAAATGCAGAGACCATCGTAACCGAAAGAATAGAAAACGAGGGATTGAGCACCTACAGCAAAAATTACATTCAAAACAACATTGCTTCCCATAGGGAGAACGCCTTGGCAAAAGGAATCGCACCCAGCTCCATTCAAGATTCCCTAAGGACCTTGACAGCAGAACTCACGGAGAGGGCGGTTGCACAGGAGATTGCCAGTTACAAATTGGAACATTCCTACATTGGCCAAGCCGGAAAAGCTTTTGAACCCTTGGTAAAACCCTTGGGCTACGATTGGAAGATCGGCATTGCCGTATTGACCTCCTTTGCCGCCCGGGAAGTGTTTGTGGGCACCTTGGCGACCATTTACAGTGTGGGAAGCGACGAGGAAGAAACCATTAAGAAGCGAATGGCGGCAGAACTGGATGAAGATGGCAAACCATTGTTCAATCTCGCATCCGGAATATCACTGATGTTGTTCTACGCTTTTGCCATGCAATGCATGAGCACGCTCGCCATTGTAAAAAGAGAGACCAATTCATGGAAATGGCCCATGATCCAATTGGGCTTTATGAGTGTTTTTGCCTATATTATAGCTTTACTCGCTTACCAAATCCTAATTTAATCGCATTATGATCCAACAAATCCTGGTTTATGCCACCTTATTGATTGCTGCAGGGTATTTGGTGTGGAAATTTCTACTCCCCAAATCAATCTTCGGAAAAGGCAAGAACAATTCTGGTTCCTGCGGTTCCGATGACTGCGGTTGTGGTTGATGAACAAAATGTTTTTAGGTTCATTTGTATTAAAATCCATAGATTGTGGGACATTTTGTTCTCATGAAAAACCTCACATCCGTTTTCTTGCTCATCATCTTGATGCCTTTTGCAAGTTGTTCCTCAACTAAGAATCCATCCTATAGCAAGTACGCTGCCCAGGAAATCCAGACACAAAACAACAAAACCATCGACTTGATCGATAGAATCAGGCGTTTGCCCGGAATAACGCTCAGAGGCGGTATCCCCTATTTTATGAAATCGGCCAATCAGATTACGGGAACGGCCACCGAGCCATTGTACGTCCTGAACGGATATATACTGGGCAATTCGTTTGAATCGGTAAATCAATTGGTGGACAGTGCCACCGTGAAGGATATCGAAGCACTGAGCGGTTCGGATGCAGGATCCTATGGCTCCAGAGGTGCTAGCGGGGTCATAAAAATCACTACTTTCCAATAAAGCATCACTCTTAGAATAAAAAAATCACTTTCCGTGTAACCTTTCCCAATTTCTTGACTATATAAGATAAACGCCAACTAAAACAACAGCATTTGGAAACACTTTCAGATGAGATGATCATGCAAAAGGTATCTGAGGGAAACCTAGACCTGCTGAAGGTACTTTTTGACCGGCATCATAAACACGTGTACAATTTTCTGTACAAAATGTCGGGTGATCGAATGTTGGCGGAAGATCTTACACAAGATGTTTTTTACAAACTGATCAAGTATAGGGGTACCTACAACAATGGGTCGTTTATGTCTTGGATGTTCACCATTGCAAGGAACAATCTCAAGACCCATTACACCAGAAACCATAAAGCCCACGACGATATCGAGGTTTTGGCCTACAAAGCGGTGGAAGAGGAGAATGAGGTGTCGGAAAACAATGCCCACTTACAATATGCCCTGAGCCAATTGGATCCGTACGACCGAGAATTGGTCATCTTAA
This sequence comes from Flagellimonas sp. MMG031, assembly GCF_040112705.1. NCBI lineage: Bacteria > Pseudomonadati > Bacteroidota > Flavobacteriia > Flavobacteriales > Flavobacteriaceae > Flagellimonas > Flagellimonas sp. MMG031. Next base: position 870,598 of record NZ_CP157804.1, on the reverse strand, counting down.
ACCGATATCAAGAGATCAAGTACGAGGATCTTGCTGAAATTATGGGCAGTACCCCCGGAGCTGTAAAAACAAGAGTGTGCAGGATTTTAAAAAAATTGAAGAATATCTATTTAGAACGTAGTTGACCATGGAAAAAGAGCATGTTTTTGACCAAATACCAGAGTATCTGGATGGTCATTTGAGCAAAACGGAGACTGCCAAGCTAGAAAAGCATTTAGAGCAATGTGCTGAATGTCAAAAAGAAGTAGAGGAGATGAAAATTCTTTTCACTGGGTTTGACAATGAGGTGTCCACACCCACCGATAGGCTCAGAGCCAAATTTGAAGCGGCCCTTGAACAAGAAAAGATGCAGCAGGGAAAAGTGGTTCGCATGGAGAGCGGAAAACCATCCAACTGGGCAGGGAACCTATTAAAAATTGCGGCAAGCATCGCCCTTTTGGTAGCAGCATTTCAGATGGGCAGCCTCTTTCAACAACGAAAAGTAAACCAGGACCTTGCACAACTGCAAGATGAAACCCATAAAATGAAACAAACGACCATGCTGTCGTTAATGGAGAACCAATCGGCGAGCAAACGCATTCAGGGAGTGAACTATATCGAAGAATTTGAGGAGCCCGACGAGGCCATCATCCAAGCACTCGCCAACCGATTGTTGTACGATGAGAACGATAACGTACGGATGAACGCCTTTGAAGCACTGGTGAAATTTACCGCATCAGAAACCGTAAAAACCACCTTTATAGAAGCCTTGGAGCACGAAAAGAACCCAAGCATACAAGTAGCAATTATTCAGGCCTTGGTCCAGATTCAGGAAAAGAAAGCGGCCGAACCCATGAAAAAATTATTGGAGAAAGAAGACACACAACCCTTTATCAAGGATCAAATCAGGGCAGTATTGCCAAGTATATCATAAACATCAAAAAAGCGAATATCATGAGAAAATTCACAATTATTGCTGTGGCCCTTTTTATGGGTACCATGGCCAAAGCACAAAACGACTACACCAAATCCCTCAACGGAATCCAATGGGTAAAAATCGAATCAAAGACGGATATTGTGGTAAAAACACACAACGCCAACGAATTGGTGATCAAATCCGGCCCTCAAATAAAAACGCCAGAGCGTGCCAAAGGACTCAAATTGGTGGGTGAAGGCGGCACGGACAATACCAACGTAGGCTTCTCCGTAGTACAGGACGGGAATACCCTGATCGTGTACAACCTACGCAAAAACAAGGGAGCCGAAATCTATTTGCCAGCTTCACAGAACCTTGCCGTAAAAAGCACTTGGAACGGGGATATTGAAATCGACGGTTTTTCGGGTGAAATTGAAGCCGATGCCCAACTCAATGGAGGGGTACGCATCACCAACGTAAACGGCCCTGTTACCGCCAACTCCTTGAACGGGCAACTGGAAGTGGTTTTTGGAAAAGTCACTCAAGACTCCCCTATCTCCCTGTATTCCACCAATGGTGCAGTAGATGTCAGTCTTCCAGCAAACACCCCGGCCAATCTTGCCTTGAGTACGCTCAACGGAAATGTGTACACGGATTTTGACGTTAAAGCCGAGGACAAAAACGGATTAAAGTCCGTTTTGGGAAGGGATATCAAGGCATCCATTAACGGAGGTGGCGTCAAAATTTCCATGAAATCCACAAACGGAAACATGTATCTCAGAAAAAAATAAACATCAATCAACGTTTAAAATCAAAAATCGAACAGTCATGAAAAACATTATTATTACCGCATTTTTAGGGTTGGTTACACTTACCCTGAGCGCACAGAAAGTCATCGAAAAAAACTTTGACTACTCCGGTCAGTCCATAGATTTGGATGTCAAATTTGCGAAAAACATAGAAGTAAAAACATGGGACAAAAACACCGTCTATTTTAAGGCCGACATTACTATTGAGGATGGAAAGTACTTGGACAAGTTTAAACTCGACATTGCTGAAAACAACAGTTCCCTCAGTATCGCTTCCAACGTAAAGGATGTTTTTGACGCTTTTAAGGCCGAGTGGGAGAAAACACGCCCAAATAAAAAGGGGTATTATTTTGAAGGGGACAGCTACGAGTTCAACTATGTGCTTTACGTACCCAAGGGAGCCACCTTCGCCGTAAGCAGCATTAACGGTGACCTTGCCTCGGATTATATTGAAGGAGATTTTACAGCAGATTTGATCAATGGCGATATCGAAATCAAAAAGTACAATGGCGATATGGACCTTAAGACCATCAACGGCGAAATAGATCTGGTGATGAAGGATTCCAGATTGGTGGCCGAGACCATTCATGGCAACATTTATGCGGATGAAGGCTTAAACCTTACTGTGAGTGATCGCTACGTGGGCCAAAAAGTGGAAGGAAGGTTTGACAATGCCACGCACCGCCTACAACTCAATACCATTAATGGGAATATGTACCTGCGCCTCTAGATCAAATTGGCAACAAAGGAATAAAGCAAAAGGGCCCAACCAACGACCAGCAATAATCCCCCGATGGGGGTCACCGGGCCTAAAAACTGAGGTTTACTGCCTTTTGCCGCACCCAAACAAAGAGCATAAATACTGAAGGAAAACAACAAGGTACCAAAAATAAAGCAGTTGACTATCCAAGAGTCCAATGGCTTATCAAAATTAAGATTAAAGCCTAAGACCAACAGTATAATGGCATGGTACATTTGATATTTGACCCCTGTCTCAAAACTTTGTAGCAGTTCGGGGGTCAATTTCTTTTTAAGGGCGTGGGCACCAAATGCGCCAAAAACCACTGCCAAAAGACCATACAATGCGCCCATAAGTTGGGCCATAAAAATTGTTCCCATAGTGCTGTTAGATTAAAGGTCAATATGGATTTCGTAATCCGAAATCATCTTAAAAGCGCACTCGTGATATTTGGGCGGACCAAAGGTCTTCATTTTGGCATTGGAAAATGCCACTTTTTCCTTGGGTATGCCCAACCAATTGGTATCGAGTTTGCCATTGTTGTTTTCATCATGGAATACGGCCAAGGCATATTCTCCAGGAGGAAGGTCGGGAATATTGAATTCCACGCTTCCTTCGTTTGCGGCGACACTGTCCGTCTTCAAAACACGGTCAAAAGATAAAAAGGATTCGTCGGAATCATACACTGCAACATTGACACTTCCTTTTTGAGTGGCCACATTGTTCACCCGAACGCTCAATGTATTCTGCGAGAAACCCACAATGGGCAATAAGAGAAAAAAGAGAAATGCCTTCATACCTATTGGACTTCTTTTTCAGTTTCCATGTTGTTCAACAATTCAGTCTGCAAAATTGCAAATAATTCGGTAGTTTTAAGACTGTCCCTCAAATTCACATACATTTTTAAGGAATCGTGGTGCACCAATTTGATTTTTTGCTGGTAGAGATCATCCACAAAAACATAGACTTTGGTGTTGGTTATGGAATCATTAAACACCCCTTTCTCCCTTTCCATCCAAGAAAACCCGCTAGAACGCTCCATCTCGGGTAATTTTTCCACAAAAACCACACTGTCCAATGCTGTCAAAGGTATGTTTTGATAATAGATACCCGAGTAGATCTTAAGGTGTCCCTCCTCGATCTTATGCCAGTTTTTATAGTGCTCCACAAAGGCAAGAACGCAAAGTATCAAGGTGATGACAATCAGCAGATTCCATAACCAGTGTCTCTTTTTTGATTTCATAGTATGTCTCGAAAATTCCTGTGTACGAACCAACAGTTCCTACAAAGAAAAGTAATTATTAGAACAACATGCGAATCCGTAGAATATTGTGCGCTAACTTATTATCTTTAAACAAACCACTAACCATGCCGACCATTTTTAGAAAACTCAGGAAATCCCTCTTGACCGAGAACAAATTCTCAAAGTATCTTTTTTATGCCGCAGGGGAAATTGTGCTGGTCGTCATTGGAATACTATTGGCCTTGCAAATCAACACCTGTAACAATCAAAAGATACAGCGCAACAAGGAACAATTCTATTTACAGGAAATTAAATCGAGCCTGGTTCAAGACTCTTTGGCAATACATGTGGTGTTGGACTTCAATCGGGAAAAACAAGCGACTATTTCCGATATGATGGGAATCTTTGCCGACACCTTGAACAACCAACAACGCTATGCCATTTTTGATGCCGCTACGGACGTTTTTGTAGACTATCGCCTTTTTGAACCCAGCACCACCACCTTTAACAACATGTTGGCCGCAGAGACCATTACCGTAATTCGTGACAATGGCCTTAAAAAGCTATTGACTAATTATTATGAATACCCCTATTCCGAAGGAATTCAAAAAAGATTGGTCCAAATGAACCGTAAAGTGGTAGATGAGGCCTTCCCGGAATTCTTTACCAAGGAATTTGCAAAGGCCAAACTGAATCTGGATACCGAACTAAAATCCATCCAAAATGTAGAGCTGCACAAAAATCCCGTTTTTCTTTCCGATCTTTACGGTATCAGTTATCTTATGACCATGCAGGACAGTTTTCTTGGCAAAACTTTGTCCGACATCAACAAACTGATTACCACAATTGATCAAAATTTAGAATAACAGCAACACAACTTTATGGATTTTAAAGGAAAAAATGTATTGGTTACCGGTGCTTCGCGAGGCATCGGGAAAGCAACCGCATTGGCCTTCGCCAAAAAAGGGGCCAAGGTAGGGCTCAATTATAGAAGTAATGATGAAGTAGCCAAACAGACATTGGCGGAGCTGCCCGGGGAAGGCCATCAACTTTTTAAAAGGGACATTTCCCAAAAACAAGAGACCCAATCCCTCATTGAGGACTTTGTGAATCATTACGGTCAATTGGACGTTTTGGTGAACAACGCGGGCATTTCCATTTTTCATGAGATAGACCAAGTGGATTTTGATCATTGGACCCATGCTTGGGAAAAGACGTTCGAGACCAACCTATTTGCCGTGGCCAACTTGTGCTATTGGGGAGCCAAGGCGATGATGAAAACCGGAGGCGGACACATTGTAAGCGTGTCCTCACGAGGTGCCTTCCGGGGCGAGCCTACCAAACCGGCCTACGGGGCCAGTAAAGCGGCACTGAACTCCATGAGCCAATCCCTGGCCAAAAAATTGGCACCACACCACATTTATGTTGGAGTGGTCGCCCCTGGATTTACCGAAACCGAAATGGCCAAAGAAACCCTGACCCCTGCCGAAAGGGAAAACCTGCTCCGTGAATCACCCTTTAAACGCATGGCCCAACCCGAAGAGGTAGCGCACGCCATTCTTTTTTTGGCATCTTCCGAGGCGGCTTATTCCTCAGGGACGATCATTGATGTAAATGGCGCATCTTACCTAAGAAGTTAAGGAATGAAGGCTGCTACGATTGCACAACTCAAAAAAGAACTCCAATTCAAATCACAGGAGGAAACCCTCCTGCTATGCCTGCGCTTGGCCCGCTTCAAAAAAGAGAACAAGGAATTGCTTACTTATTTGCTTTTTGAATCCGATAGTGAGGAAGGCTATATTGAATCCGTAAAAGAAGAGGTCGATGCCATGTTTGAAGACATCAATACCAGCAGTTATTTCTACATCAAAAAGAGCGTTCGGAAAATACTTCGTACCATTAAAAAATACATCCGATACTCTGGGAACAAAGCCACCGAAGTGGAACTGTTGCTCCACTTTTGTGAACGGATGAAATCCTTACGACCGTCCATTCACAGAAATACTACCCTCACCAATTTGTACAATCGCCAATTGGAATACATCAAAAAGAAAATTTCCCTGCTCCATGAAGACCTACAATATGATTATGGAGTTATCTTGGAACACTTAAATCATTGAGACATGTTTGAAGACGATGATGATCTAAACAAAAACAGGGATGAATTTGAAAAAATGCCCCTTTACAAAAAAGGGTGGGTCATTTTTGATTTGGCCGACAAAATAGCCTCCCTGGCCAATGACGAAGAAGAATATGCATCCCTTCCGGAAACCGAGTTGCGCCTCTTACGGCACCATGCAGAGCAACTGCGCAATGATGCCATGCTCATTTGCCCGAAAATAGCAGGCGCCGAAGGAGGTGACCTGTATGGCATCCGAATGGAGAATGCAACCATCATTCGGAAAGCTGGCCGCGAGATCCAAACGGGATGCTCAGGTTTGGAAATGTGGGGGTTCAAACACACGGAATATCTGGAGTTGCTACGGCAGGAAATTGAGGAATTCAGAATCTTGTTTGCCGAATGGGTACAGACTTTTGACCCATGGAACTATACCTTGGACCGCTGGGGTCTATTTAATCCTCCCGGGGTCAACTTTGATGATCCAGAACTCTAACCCATCCAGCAGCCATGTCAAAAAGTTTGAGTACATTGTAGACTAATTCAAACTACTCACAACCAACCTTTGACATCATGAGAATGCCAACAACCTCGATGAAAACATGGATGCTACTTTCCATGTTCCTTTCAACACTATTTATTTACGCACAAAATGCATCCCCTAGCATCGTTGACACCAGCTTTTACAGCGGTTTTGAATGGCGGAACATAGGTCCAAACCGGGGCGGACGTTCCTTGGGGGCCGCCGGAAGCCCCTCCAGACCCAACGAATATTATTTTGGTGCCACCGGGGGAGGGCTTTGGAAAACCATTGACGGCGGAAACACTTGGAAATGTGTAACCGATGGCCAAGTAACGAGTTCCTCTGTTGGGGCTGTGGCCGTGGCAGAAACCAATCCGGACGTGGTGTATATCGGGATGGGCGAAACCCAACTTCGTGGTAGCATCACACAGGGAGACGGGGTATACAAATCAACCGATGGCGGCGAAACATGGACACATCTTGGACTGGAGGAAACCCAAGCCATTTCCCGAGTCCGTATTGACCCGACCAATGAAAATATTGTTTATGTTGCCGCATTGGGCCATCCCTATGGAGAAAACGAGGAACGCGGTGTTTTTAAATCCGTGGACGGAGGCAAAACATGGAAAAAAGTCCTTTACGTGAGCGATAGGGCAGGTGCCGCCGACCTGATCATAGACCGAAACAATCCCAATACCCTCTACGCCACTACGTGGCAAGTCTATCGTAAGGCATGGAAAATGTGGGGTGGTGGTCCAGATAGCAAGTTATGGAAATCTACCGATGGCGGGGAAACTTGGACGGACCTGACCGAAAATCCTGGAATGCCCGAAGGTCCCATTGGTAAAATTGGGGTGACCGTTTCCCCTGCCGACTCCGATCGCGTTTGGGCCATAGTGGAAGCCAATGAAGGCGGTGTTTTTCGTTCAGATGATGGAGGTGACACTTGGGAACTCACCAACAACGAACGGAAATTACGGCAACGTGCCTTTTACTACTCCAGAATTTATGCCGACCCCAAGGATAAGGATGTGGTGTATGGTCTAAATGTAGGTTTTTACAAGTCAACCGATGGTGGAAAGACTTTTGATGAACGCATAAATACGCCCCATAGCGACAACCATGATTTATGGATAGACCCCAATAATCCAGAAAGAATGATAAGCTCCAATGACGGAGGTGGTGTGGTGAGCATCAACGGCGGTAAAACATGGACCGAACAGGATTATCCGACCTCTCAATTTTATCACGTAATGGCCACCAGCGATGTCCCTTATCATGTAGCTGGTGCCCAGCAAGACAATTCTACTTTGGCCATGCCCAGCGATGGTTGGGACTTTATGCAGGCCAGAGGCCCGAGCTCCGAATGGTACTACGCTGTGGGCGGCGGGGAAAGTGGTTGGATTACGCAAAGCCCGACCAATCCCGATATTTTTTACGCAGGAAGCCAAGGAGCCCTCTTGACTAGATATGACCGAAGCAATGGACAAACACGAGACATTCAAGTATATCCAAGATTTTTCTCGGGAGAACCTGCAAGTGCACTTCCAGAACGTTGGCAATGGACTTTCCCCATTATGTTCGCTCCCAAAGACCCGAACGTGATGTATACCTGCTCCCAACACGTCTGGAAAACTACAAACGATGGACAGACCTGGGAAAAAATCAGTCCGGATTTGACCTATGCCGACCCAGAAACCTTGGGCAAAACGGGTGGGGTCATCACTATGGACATGAACGGCCCCGAGATCTATGCCACGGTCTTTGCCTTGGCACCTTCCAATCACGATATCAATACCATTTGGGCCGGATCGGACGACGGTAAAATACACATCACCCGCGATGGCGGCAAAAACTGGGAGGACATTACGCCGGAGAACCTTCCCAAATATTCCAGGGTAAGTATCATTGAGGAATCCATACACAATCCTGGCACCTTATATGTGGCTGCGAACAGATACCAAGTGGACGACAGGGCCCCCTACGTTTTTAAAACACACGATTACGGAAAAACCTGGACGAAAATAATTAATGGAATAGAAGACGGTCACTTTGCCAGAGCGATTCGCGAAGACCATATCAGGGAAGGCCTATTGTTCTTGGCCACCGAACATGGAGTGTATTTTTCCATAAACGATGGCGCCGAGTGGCAATCCCTTCAATTGAACTTGCCCGATACCCCGATCAGGGATTTGGTGATCAAGGACAACGACGTGGTATTGGGCTCCCACGGTCGTGGATTTTGGATTTTGGACGACATTCAGCCGTTCAGGGAATACTCCGAAGACCTTAAAGAGCAAAAAAATGTCCTTTTTAAGCCTACCAATGCCATCAGGGGCATCTACAATGCCAATTTCCAATACTACTTGGAAGAAGAGGTGGACACCATCACCTTTTCCATTTTTGACGCCAACAATAACCTCATCGAATCTTTCGGGGGTAATCAACCCAAATATGAGGATTCAGGTGAATCTTCGTGGTGGAGCCGTTTCAGCAGCACCAAACCTACAACGGCAAAAGGCATCAACACCTTTACATGGAACTTGCGCTATCCCGGTCCCACTACTTTTGATGGTATCATTATTTGGGGAGCATCGGCCGAGGTAGGACCAAAAGCACCGCTTGGCACCTATACCGTACAAATGAAAGTTGGCCCCGAGGTCATCAAAAGCTATCCATTTGAGATTGAAATGGACCCCAACCTGAAGGGAATTACTGCGGAGGATCTCCAAAAACAGTTCGAATTGGCTTCCAAAATCACCCAAAAAGCTACTATTGCGAATGAAGCGGTCATACAAATACGCAGCATCCGCAAACAATTGGATAGTTTGGGCAAGGGGATTTCCAGCAGAAAGTTCACTAAACTCACGGAGGATTTCATGGGAACCTTGACGGAAATTGAGGAAGATCTTTATCAGACCAAAAATCAATCAGGACAAGACCCATTGAACTTCCCCATCAAACTGAACAACAGGTTCAACGCTTTGCAACGAAGTATCGAAAACGGGGATGCACGACCCACGGATGCCGCCTACGTGGTGTACGATGAATTGTCCGAAGAACTGGAAAAACATATGGCCAAACTGAATACAGCCTTGGAAAAAGAGCTCCCAAAGGTGAACGCCATATTAGAAGAGAACGGAGCTTCAACAATACGTTTGGAGTAACATAGGGTTAAAGCCGGAATTGTAGCGCAAATCATTATCTTTAAAGGAATCAATTCATAATCGACCTATGAACCGTTCCTTTCTCAAAGTGATGATTTGCGCTTTTCTTTTTATGGCCATTTCATGTCAACAAAAACAAGATGAAAAAGATCAAGCTCCCGTAGAAAACGCAAAATGGTGGAAAGAGGCCATCGTTTACCAAATATATCCTCGGAGTTTTAAGGATTCCGACGGTGATGGTGTGGGTGATCTAAAGGGCATTATTGAAAAATTGGATTACATCAAAAGTTTGGGAGTCAATGCCGTATGGCTAAATCCCATTTATACCTCTCCCAATGCCGACAACGGTTATGATGTGAGCGATTACAGGGGCATTATGGAAGAGTTCGGGACAATGGCGGACTTCGACAGTCTCCTTGCCGGAATGCATCAAAGGGACATTAAGTTGGTAATGGACATTGTTGTAAACCATAGTAGTGACCAGCACGAATGGTTCAAACAGTCGAGAAGTTCACGGGACAACCCTTATCGGGATTACTATCATTGGTGGCCTGCGGAAAAAGGAGAACCTCCATATCGCTACAGTTTGTTTGATGCCAAAGGCAATGCCTGGCAATACGATTCTATAACCAACGCTTACTATTTACATTACTTCGCCAAGCAACAGCCCGACCTCAACTGGTCCAACCCCAAAGTACGACAAGAAGTTTACGATATTATGAAGTTTTGGGCCGACAAGGGAGTGGATGGCTTTCGTTTGGATGCATTCCAATTTGCTGCCAAGGACACTACCTTTCCTAAATTTCCGGAAGGGTTTGAAAAAGATTTCATACAATACTACGCCATGCAAGACGGGCTCCACGATTATCTGAAGGAAATGAACGAACAAGTCTTCAGTAAATATGATGTGATGAGCGTTGCCGAAGGAGCAGGCCGTAATTTTGAAGATGCCCACAAATTGGTTGATGCAGACCGTAATGAATTGAACATGGCCTACGCCTTTGAAGGAGTGGATATTCCAAAATATGAGGGATATGATCTAAAGACCATGAAAGAGATCTTCACCAAATGGGACCAAGAATTTGCTGAGGATGGTTGGCTTTCCATTTTTTTGGCCAACCACGACCAAGCCAGAATGGTAAGTCGTTGGGGCAACGACAGCAAAGCATACAGAAGCGCCTCTACCAAACTCTTAAACACTTTTATACTTAGCATGCGCGGTACACCTTACTGTTACTACGGGGACGAATTGGGCATGACCAATATTGACTTTGATTCGATATCCCAATATCAAGATATTGCAGCAATCAATGGCTACGAAAAAGCATTGTCCGAAGGCGAGGATATGGAATTGTTCATGAAAAAACTCAACTATGGGTCACGTGACAATGGACGTACCCCTATGCAATGGGACAATTCCGAACATGCAGGATTTACCAGCGGAACACCATGGCTTCCCGTAAACGATAATTACATCGATATCAATGTAGCCACTGAAAACGCCGATCCCAATTCTGTGCTCAACCACTTTAGAAAAATGACGGAACTTCGAAAGCAAAATCCCGTTTTGATCTATGGAGCATACGAACTCCAAGCTCCGGAACATCCGCATATTTATGCCTACACAAGGACATTGGGTAACAAAACCGTATTGGTTTTGTTGAATTTTTCCGCCGATTCAGCAGAGCTTGCACTAAAAAATGATTGGTTAAACCATTCCGTGATGATCAACAACTATGCTGATATCGAATTCGCAGAAAATTCAATCAAAATGCAACCCTATCAAGCTGTGATTTTGGCCATTGAGCCATGAATCCGTAAAATCAGATTAATTCTAAATTAAGTCCGAATTGATGTCCTCCTGCTTATTATTCTTAATTTTATGGTGTCAGGATGAACAAAATAGTTACCATAAGCATATCGTTGCTCATTTTACTCCAAAGTGCCAATATCCATTTGAAGGATTTGGTGGAACTTGGACAACTGGTCGAGCACTACCAATTCCACAATGAGGAATATGGTGACGATTTTATGGTGTTTGTATCCAAACATTATGGGGACCTTAAAGCTTCCCATAGCGAAAAGCATCAAGAGGAGCGGAAAGAACACGAAAAACTTCCGTTCCAACATCATCAAGCTCCCTGTGCGCAACCTTTAGTGTTTGTTTTAGGACAAGATAGCTTCATCAATTCCTATCCAGAAATTCCATTGGCGGCGAAGGGTAATTTTCATTATCAGATATCCTATTCGCACATTTGGGGGGACAATCTTTTCCAGCCGCCCAAACAGGCATAATTCATAGTACTTCAGCCTAGCTGAACACTTCTCACAAGCTTTATTCCATTTTAATAATGCTATTATTTTCTATGAATCATGTTTTCAAAAATTATCAACTTTAGTATAAAGAACAAGTTTATTGTTCTTCTTTTTACAGTGGCAATAGCCTTGGTGGGGCTATACTCACTATCACAAATACCCATCGGGGCCGTTCCCGATGTCACCAACAATCAAGTGCAGGTCATCACTACCTCAAGGAGCCTCTCCACCCAGGATATGGAAAAATTTGTAACCTATCCCGTAGAGTTGGAAATGGCAAATCTCCCTGGCGTTAAGGAAATTCGGTCCGTTTCCAAGTTTGGCCTTTCCGTGGTTACGATAGTATTCGAGGACGATTTGGGCACCTTTCTGCCACGACAGCTCATTGCGGAAAAAATCAAATCTGCATCCAGTCGAATACCCGAAGGCTTTGGAACCCCGGAGATGGGACCAATTACCACCGGATTGGGAGAGATTTACCAATATATTTTGGATGTAAAGCCCAAATACAGGGACCAATATTCTTCCACGGAGCTGCGTACCATCCAAGATTGGATCGTAAGACGGCAGCTTTCCGGAATTCCAGGAGTGGTGGAGGTGAATACGTGGGGAGGGCACCTCAAACAATACGAAGTGGCCATTCAGACCCAAAAGTTGAACGCTTTCAATATCACCGCTAGAGAAGTGTTCACCGCCTTGGAAAAAAACAATAGTGTTACGGGCGGTGGTTATATCGAGAAAGTAAACCAAGCCTATTTTATCCGTGGGGAAGGTTTGGTGGGCAACCTTAAGGACATCGAAAACATTGTGGTAACCGCAAGGGACGGAATTCCAATCTATATCAAAGACGTGGCCAAAGTTGGATTTGGAAGTGCGCCACGTTTTGGGGCGATCACCGGAAATGGCGAGGGCGAAAAGGTCCTCGGTCAAATTATGATGCTCAAAGATGCTGACTCCAAACGTGTTATCGAAGCCGTCAAGGAACGAGTCGCCGCAATCTCCAAATCCTTGCCAGAGGGGGTGTACATCAACCCGTTCTTGGACCGTAGTGAACTCATCGGAAGAACAACCTTTACCGTTACGGAAAACCTCGTACTGGGTTGCCTTATCGTGATTTTTGTCGTCGTATTGCTCTTGGGCAACTGGCGCTCAGGGCTTGTGGTCGCCTCGGTTATCCCACTATGCCTATTATTTGCCCTTACCTTAATGAACATTTTTGGTGTGGACGCCAATTTATTGAGTTTGGGTGCTATCGACTTCGGAATCATCATTGATGGTGCCGTAATCATTGTGGAATATATTGCATTTCAAATTACACGAAGACAGGGAGAGTTAGTGGACTTGGGCAAAGATGCCACACAGTCCATAAAGGATAAAATAACGGTTGAAGGTGCTACCAAAATGATGAACTCCGCCGTGTTCGGCCAGCTAATCATTTTAATTGTATTCATCCCAATCCTGTCCCTGAGCGGTGTAGAAGGGAAAATGTTCAAACCAATGGCGTTGACATTTAGCTTTGCCCTTTTGGGAGCCATTTTACTCTGCTTTACCTATGTTCCCGTCGCCTCCTCCTTGTTTTTAAAACCATCCAAGGAGTCCTCCAAAAATGTATCCGTCCGTTTGGTAAACTGGATCAACAAACAATATGAACCCGTTATAGAATGGGCCATGAAAAGCAAAAAACTCGTGCTTTCCATAGCTGCTGCACTATTGGTAGGAGCCATAATTTTGTTCTCTTCAATGGGAGGTGAATTTGTGCCCACTTTGGACGAAGGAGACTTTGTGATCCAACCTGTTCTGAAAACAGGGACTTCCTTGGCCAAAACCGTAGAAACGACCACTAAAATTGAAAAAATCCTAATGGAACAATTTCCAGAGGTCAATCAGGTAGTAAGCCGTATCGGCGCAGCCGAGGTTCCCACCGACCCTATGTCAATGGAAGAAAGTGACGTTATCATTTCCTTGAAACCAAAAAGCGAATGGACCTCTGCCGAAACCAAGGACGAACTGGCCGATAAATTTAAAGAGGCCCTTTCCGTAATCCCGGGCATGGAAGTGGAATTTACCCAACCCATTGAAATGCGATTTAATGAACTGATTACCGGGGTACGGGCCGATATTGCCATCAAAATATTTGGGGAGAACCTCGAAACCCTGAGCAAAAAAGCCGATGAAATAAAGGACCTTATCCAAGATGTGGAAGGTGCGTCGGACATTATCGTAGAGAAGGTGGAAGGTCTTCCCCAAATGAACGTTGCTTTTGACCGCGCCAAAATTGCACGTCATGGGCTCAACATTGCCGACCTGAACGAAATGATTTCCATGGGTTTTGCCGGTAAGGTCGTTGGCAGCGTTTTCGAGGGGGAACGACAATTTGATCTGGCCGTCCGCTTGGATTCCGAGAACCGCCAAGATATTTCCAACCTTCGGAATCTTTATGTGGATATTCCCAATGGAGGAAAAATCCCGATGAGCGAACTGGCTGAGATTACCTATCAAAAAGGTGCCGCCAAAATCTCCCGTGATGATACCAAAAGACGCATCGTAGTGGGCATCAACGTTAGAAACCGGGATCTTCAATCTGTGGTCGATGATATCCAGTTATTGGTCAGGGACAACATCACGCTGCCCCCGGGCTATCTGATTACCTATGGTGGACAGTTCGAAAACCTTCAAAATGCCAAGGCCCGGTTGATGATAGCCGTACCCATTGCTTTGTTGCTCATATTTATAATGCTCTATTTCGCTTTTGGGTCGGTAAAAGAAGCTTTGTTGATTTTTTCCGCCATCCCGTTATCAGCGGTCGGCGGGGTTCTCTTGCTCTGGTTAAGGGATATGCCCTTCAGTATTTCTGCCGGGGTTGGATTTATTGCCCTTTTTGGGATAGCCGTGCTCAACGGTATCGTACTCATCGAGCATTTCAAGGAACTCAAGGGAAAGGACTTTGATTCCATGGAAGATTTGATCAAACAGGGTACCAAGGACAGGCTTCGTGCGGTTTTATTGACCGCTTCTGCGGCAGCTTTGGGCTTTTTGCCCATGGCGGTATCCACCAATGCGGGTGCTGAGGTACAGCGACCCTTGGCCACCGTGGTCATTGGCGGACTGGTAACGGCAACTATGTTGACATTGGTTGTACTGCCCGTTTTATATGCGTATTCACATCACATAAAATTCCGTGGAATGGGAAAAATACGAAGAGCGCGAAAAATGAAAAAGAAAGCGCTTACCATTTTATTGTTCATGGTTAGCCTTTCAGGTTTCTCCCAACAAAAGTTGAACCTGGAGGACCTTATGGCTTTATCCTTGGAAAATAACAAAGGTATCCAGGCAGGTTCCATGATGGTAGATCAAGCAGAAACCCTAAAGGGAACCGCTTTTGAGTTTGACAAAACGGATATTTACTATCAATATGATGAGAACAACTTGGCCATCAACAATCAGCCCATACGGGTTTTTGGGGTACAACAGCAATTTGAGTTCCCTACGGTTTACGGAGCAAAGAACAGACTTCAACAATCGAACTACGAGCTGCAAAAATCATCCTTTGAAATTCAAAAGAAGCAATTATACCAAGCCCTGAGCAATGCGTACTACCAATATCAGACCTTGAACCAAAAAGCAAAGCTTTACAAGACGTTGGACAGTATTTATAGCAAATTTGCGCACGCGGCCGACAGACGTTTTGAACTCGGCGAGACCAATTATCTGGAAAAAGTAACGGCAACGGCCAAGCAACGACAGATTGCGAACACCTTTGCCAAGATCAATCAGCAGTTGTTGACCACATATGGTCAGATCGCAAGTTTGGTCCAGACAGAAGACAGTCTACAAATAGTGACCGAAATGCCAGAAAAGCTTACCGTGATCAATCTGCAAGGGATGATGCCAACGGAGACCTCTTTTTTGGACCATCGCCAACAGCTGAGTAATGCCCAAAAGAGCTTAGAGGAAAATCGATTGCTGCCCGACCTCAACCTTGAGTATTTTCAAGGAACCAACAGCGGTCTGGGCGCATCCCTTTATGGTCTTCAAGTGGGCGTTCGCGTTCCCATTTTCTTCTTTGGCCACAGTAGTAAGGTGAAATCATCCAAAATACAGACCAAGATCACGGAAATGGAAAATACGGAGATCAGCGTAGCCATGAACCAGCGCTATAAAACCCTAATGGGCCAATTGGAACAACAGGCCAAGGAGCTCTCCTATTATGAGGACGAAGGTGGTCTACTTTCCGATCAAATTTTGAAAGCAGCCTCCGGGAATTTTCAAAATGGGGAAATTGACTTTTTCCAATATATCCAAAGCTTGGAAAATGCCTACGAGATTCAACTCAATTATTTGGATGTGCTCAACCAGTACAATCAAACCGTAATCGCCATTAATTATTTGACCATAACATTATAATCATGAAACATATACTTCAAATAACCGCTGTTTTCCTTCTAATGATGGGCTGCGGCAATAAGAACAATCAAGCATCCACCGAACAAGAACAAGAAGAAACAGGTATTGTGGTGACGCAGAACCAATTCGATACCAATGATTTGATAATAGGAGGCTTGGAGAAACGAACCTTTCCCAAGATTGTGGAGACCTCTGGAATGATTGACGTTCCTCCGGAAAACCGGGCCAGTATCACCGCATTTATGGGAGGTTTTGTGAAGCAGACTTCCCTTTTGGTGGGTGACCGGGTCAAAAAAGGACAACTCCTGATAGTACTCGAAAACCAAGAATTCGTACAGATGCAACAGGATTATCTCGAAGTATTCAACCAGTTGGATTACCTGAGGGCAGAGTTTGAGCGAAACCAGACGCTTTTTAAGGAGAAAATCGCCTCACAAAAGAATTTTCTTCAAGCCAAGAGCAATTATGAAACAGCCAAAGCACGCTATCAAGGTTTGAGGGAACAATTACAAATGCTCAATATTTCCCCAAGCCAAGTGGAGCAGGGCAAAATCTCTTCACAGGCTGCCATTTATGCCCCTATTGCGGGCAGTATCACCAAAATGAACGTGGCCAAGGGAAGTTATGTGTCACCTGCTACGGAAATATTGGAAATTGTAAACAATGACCACATTCACCTAGAACTTACCGTTTTTGAGAAAGACATTTTAAAGGTGAAGAAAGGACAAAAGATCTTGTTCAAGATTCCAGAGGCGGCCAAATCCAATTTCAATGCAGAGGTATACCTAGTGGGGACATCGATTGACAGCGATAAGCGAACCATAAAGGTGCACGGACATTTGGAGCACGAAGAGAACACCAATTTTTTACCTGGGATGTTTGTGGATGCCATGATCATGACCGATACGGTACAAACCTGGGCATTACCCGATGAGGCGGTAATCGAATCGGAAGGAAACCATTACGTGCTAAAACTGATCAACAAGCAAGACGGCTATACCTTTGAACGTATCCCCGTAGCTCAGGGAAATTCGTATGATGGTTATTCGGAAATCATTTCGGATCAACTAACCGAATCTGACGAATTTTTGATCAAGGGGGTATTTGATTTGATTGGGGGATAATTTACCCCAATCCTACATCCAATATCATCATAATAATAAATCCACCGATAAAACCCATTGTGGCGATATCGGTGTATTTGTCTTGTTGCGTTTCTGGGATTACCTCCTCGACCACCACAAAGATCATGGCTCCTGCCGCAAATGCAAGGGCATAGGGCAAAATAGGTTCAAAGGTCAATACGGCCCAAGCGCCAAGCACACCGGCAATAGGTTCCACAATGGCCGATGCCTGACCGTACATCCAACTTCTTCTACGGCTGAGTCCATGCCTGCGCATAGGCACTGCAACGGCAAAGCCTTCCGGAAAGTTTTGTAGCCCAATACCCAAAGCCAAGGCCACGGCACCACCAATGGTCGCGCCTTCAAAGCCAGAGGCTACACCCCCAAAAAGGACACCTACCGCCAACCCTTCGGGAATATTGTGCAAGGTAATGGCCAATACCAAGAGCGTAGTGCGATGCCAGGGTGTTTTTACCCCTTCCGCTTCGTCTATTTTAAAATTGATATGGACATGGGGCAAAATTTTATCCAGACCAAAAATAAAAGCTGCACCCATTAAGAACCCAACGGCAGCGGGAATGACCTTGACAAAGCCTTCCCCTTCACTCATCTCAATGCCCGGTGCCAATAGGCTCCAGAAACTGGCGGCTACCATAACCCCACCGGTAAAGCCCAACATGCCATCCATTAAGGCCCTTTTTGGACTTTTGAACAAAAATACAAGACCCGCCCCGGCAGCGGTCAATCCCCAAGTGAACAGGGTGGCGTAAAGGGCCGCCAAAATCGGGTCGATACTTTCAAAATAGTCGATTACTGCTTCCATTAGCTATTCTTTTTCACAAATAAGTTTGATGCTATTTGATGTGATATTCGCATTTCGTTCCCCTCCATTCGAATACGAAGGGAATTGTCAAAATCCTCTTTATCCAAAACCTGGATGGTATTGCCCAAAGCGATGTTGTTCTTGTCCAAAAACTTCAAAAAGGGAACCGAAGAATCCTTCACTCCTACACAAACCCCTTTGGAGTTGATGGGCATTTCGCTGAGCAATTTCTCATCACGTTCCTGAAACTTTCCATCTTTCGTGGGAATGGGATCGCCATGGGGGTCATACTTGGGAAAATCCAAGAGCTCATCTATTTTGTCTATCAATTTTTCACTTTTGATGTGCTCCAACTGCTCGGCCACTTCGTGTACCTCATCCCAAGTAAAATCCAGTTTTTTCACCAAAAAGACTTCCCACAACCGATGCTTACGAATAATGGACAATGCGGTTTTAACGCCGGCATCCGTCAACGAAACCCCTTGGTAGCGCACATAATCCACCAATCCTTTTTCGGCCAATTTCTTGGCCATATCCGTGACGGACGAGGGTTTGGTTTCCATCTGTTCCGCTATCGCATTGGTGGTAATGGATTTGGAATCGCCACCACCCAAATGAAATATGGCCTTTAAGTAGTTTTCCTCAGATCGGGTCATCAAAATTGTTTTTTCAAAAATACATTTTTATTTAGCAAAATTTATTTTTCGTTGTGTCTAAATTACCGAGTGAATTTGAATACCTTTTTGAAGCTAAGCAGCACCTTAATCTACTAGTAGTTTCTTTGTAATGCGATTACAAAAAGAAGAATGGTTATCTTTCTAAAGTTTAAAATGAAATACTATTGAAGTCTCGATTTTACTTTTTTGCCTGCTTTTTGATTTTCATCCTTGTACTGTCACTTTTGATTACCGGCTCCTCCATTTTGACCGTCCCGTTGTATGAAGGAAGTTCCATTCCGATGGGAACGCCCATCACTTGGATGGGTCTAATTGCGTTGCCCTTGACAATCTATTTTGGTGTGGGAGAATTTAGGGATCCCAAGAAACGGCACAAACTGTTCAACCAACTTCTTACGTTTTCCGTGGGTTTTGCAGTTCTTTGGGTACCCGTGTCCTATTTACTTGCTGGAAATTTATCGTTTTCATTTTCGGGAGCGGCGACAGGTTTTCAGGGAGGCCAACTGGCCATGAAATTATTCTGGGGATATACCTATGGCATCGCTATTTTGCCCGTTTTATTATTAATCATACATTGGTTTTTGAAATTGATAAATACAATAAGAAAATAATATCCAGTGAAGATTCATTTCCTATCCATTATGGTAATCCTGTTTTCCCATTTTACAGGTTTAGGGCAAACTGAAAGAATTGAAAAACAGCTTATGGATTGCTACTATCAATCTTATCCGGATGATGGAGAGGGCTACAAACAATTATTGCTTGATTATCAAAATCTTCTGATTCTAGAGGGGTTCTTGATCGATGAAAGTGGAAAAAGCTATATCCAGTTTCTAAAAGGAGTGGTTAATGGAACACATCCCAAAAAGGAACCGTCCAAGCTATTCTGTTTAGAGAGTCAAAAATTAAGTGGTTATGACCCTCAAAAAACTATAGGTTGCAATCAGATCAAAAGTGTTGATTCAACAAATTACAATAAGTCAACATTAAAACAGCTAGAGCAATTTGCTGTTGATTCTCCGAAATCTTTAGCAAGAAAGATGTTGGAATTGTTATCCAAAGAAGATTTTACCCTGGATTATTACAAAAGACTATCCTTTCTAGTCTTTTGCATGATTGATACCCAAGCGGGAATAAATACGGATTTCCAAGAAGTCAAAGAGTACGACCCAGACAAGGCATTGCATATAAAAATCACTGAAAACGAGGAAATCTATGTTGATGATAATCAAGTTTCAAAAGAAAAATTAGCCAGCCACATTGAACAACACTCTTTAAGAAACAAATCCGTAGCAACATTTGTGTTAGCCTATAATGGTAACATAAAATATTCTGTTTACAAGAACACGGTGGAGATCCTTTATAGTACGGTTATTGACTTAAGGGAAAAGCTTGCTCTAGAAAAATTTGGCACCCGTTTGGAAGATTTGGATAATAGCCTTAAAAAACAAATAACAGCCATCTATCCTTTAAGAATCGTAGAGGAAGAATTGGAATAAAAGAAAAAGTCATTCGACCCTTCAAATGCCTATTTTTAACAATATGCCCAACTACGACTACATCATTATAGGTGCGGGAGCCGCTGGTCTGCTTTTGGCCGATACGTTGGGAAAAGATCCTTTCTTTGCTTCCAAATCCATTTTGGTGTTGGACAAGGACGATAAATCCAAAAACGACCGCACGTGGTGCTTTTGGGAACGGGGTGCCGGGCAATTTGATGAACTGGTCCATAAAACATGGAACCATATTTATGTGGGGGGGAAATCACTTCAAAAATCCACTTCCATTGACCCCTATACCTATAAAATGTTGAGAGGGATTGATTTCTACAATCACTTCGTGCCAAGAGTAAAGGCCTATCCCAACATCACTTGGATACAGGAAGAAGTGCAACAATTCGAAGAGCACGAACATGAGGTTGTGGTAACCACCCCTAGCCAAAAATTTACCGGACAAACGGTATTTTCCAGTGTGTACGACGCTTCCCTACCCCTAAAACAAACGGATTACCCCGTTTTACAGCAACATTTTGTAGGGTGGCACATTAAAACAGACCGGTCGGTTTTTAACCCAAACGAGGCTACATTCATGGATTTTTCCGTACCCCAAAAGGGCAATACCCGATTTATGTACATCCTCCCCTTTTCGGAAACCGAAGCCCTCTTGGAATACACCCTCTTTTCCGAGCATCTGTTGGAAAAACAGGAATACGAAGAAGCCATTAAAGCCTACATCACCAAAAACTTCGGTGATATAACCTACTCCATCCAAGACACCGAATTCGGAAGTATTCCCATGACTTGCTATCCCTTTCATCAACATAATTCCAATAAATTGTTCCATATTGGGATTGCAGGTGGGTGGGCCAAACCCAGCACGGGCTATACTTTTTACAATACAAGCAGGGAAGTGCCCAAACTGGTAGCACATCTTAAAACGGGTAAACCCTTGACCCAATTTCACCAAAAGAACCGGTTTCTGTTCTATGATATGTTATTATTGGACATTTTGTACAAAAACAATCACTTGGGACACGAAATTTTTGAATCCATGTTCAAAAGAAGAAAGGCTTCCTTGATCCTAAAATTCTTAGAAAACGAGACCAATCTTTGGGAAGAACTTCAAATTGTGTCCGCTCCCAAACCCATGCCGTTCATCAACGCATTGCTCAATCGCCTATTCTAAACGGTACGCTCCATCAAATTTTTTCCAAACTGCTTTAGCAAAGCTTTTTTGTTCTCTGGCAGGTTGGTGTCTGCCAAGGCATCAAAGGCCTTTTGGGTGAAGTCTTGTATCGCTTTTTTGGTTGCTTCCACTGCTCCACTTTCCTTAAAAATTGCTTTTACCGCAGCGACCTTAGCTGTAGAATCTTCAGGTTTGATGGAATACAGGTGCAACAGCCCTTCTTGATTGTCTTTGGAGGCATTTTCCAAGGATTTCAGGTACAGATACGTCTTTTTGTTCTCCATAATATCGCCTCCCACTTGCTTGCCAAAGGTTTTGGGGTCACCAAAGGCATCCAAATAATCGTCCTGTAATTGAAAAGCAATGCCCAGATCTCGGCCAAACTCATAAATGGCATTGGCATCACTGTCGGGGGCTTTTGCCACAATCGCACCCATCTTCATGGCAGCTGCCACGAGAACGGAGGTTTTGTACTCAATCATTTTCAGGTATTCGGGGATGGTCACATCGTCCCGGGTCTCAAAATCCACATCATATTGCTGCCCTTCGCAAACCTCCAAAGCGGTCTTGCTGAACAATTTGGTCAGCTCCGCATAGATTTCAGGAGGGTAGCTTTCAAAACATTGATAGGAAAGAATCAACATGGCGTCGCCGGATAGAATTCCCGTGTTCACATCCCATTTTTCATGAACGGTCACCTTACCTCTTCGCAAGGGAGCGTCATCCATAATATCATCATGTACCAAGGAAAAATTGTGGAACATTTCCACAGCCAAGGCCGCATCCATGGCATCCGCTACCTTTCCACCAAAAGCCTCGGCCGTCATCAAGGTGAGTATAGGCCGCATGCGTTTGCCTCCCAATCCCAAAATATACTGTACGGGCTCGTACAGATTTTTGGGTTCCCCTAATTGGGTTCTTTGTTCGAGGTACGTAACAAACTGAGCTCTGTACTGACTAATGCTATCGATATCTGACATGGAGTCAAAAATACATTCAAATATTGAATTTGAGGATGGGCTACTTTTAAAATCAGTTGTTATCCACACCAAATATCTAAAAGTCAATCCTTTGAAAAAAAGTTTCCAAAAAAGTGCAATAGAATCCTTTTACTCCGTCTCTATTAGTGAAGAGCAACCCGAAGTAACCAAATGGCAGCCAAAACCGATAACCATAACAACCTGACCAACTTCTTCACAGAGGAGTACGGATCGTTGCGGTCGTATGTGCAGTCGAAGATCAGGGACACATCGGAACGGGATGCCGAAGATATTGTGCAGGATGTTGCCCTACGGATATTCTCCCGATCGGAAGATGCCATTCCTATCCACAACGTAGGTGGATTTGTGTACAACGCCATTCGCAACAGGATTATGGACATTATGCGTGGGAGAAAAGAGAAAAAAGTGCCCAGCGAGGACATTGACCAACAATGGCGCGAATTTGCAGAGTTCTTTTATGGTGATGCCGACAATAGTTACTCCCCGGAAATGGAACGGGCCCTCAAAAAGGCCGTTCAGGATTTAAAAGCGCCTTACCGGGATATCGTCATTGCCATAGATTTTGAAGGATACCATTACAAACAAATAGCTGAAAAAACAGGAATACCGGCAGGGACCCTCATGTCACGAAGACATAGGGCCATGTCTGAACTATCAAAAAAATTGGAAAACTTAAAAGAAATGAGTCATGGAGCATAAAAAAGAATTTGAAAAAGCTGTAGAAAAGAAGGTGGAGAACACCGTAAAAAAGGTAGTAAAAGTCATTGCCATGGTCGTCTTGGGAATCTTGGTCTTTCTTTTGGCCAACTATTTACTGATGCGCCTCTGGAACTGGCTCATACCCGATTTGTTCGGAGTTGGAACCGTTACCTACTGGCAGGCACTTGGAGTGTTCATTCTTGCCAAATTGCTGTTCGGTTTTGGCGGCGGTGGCGCAAAAAGCAAGGGCAGCAGTCACAAAAAGAAGATGAAGTCGTCCAACAAATGTGGATCCTGGAGACGGGATTTTGATGAGTGGAAACACTACGATCAATTTTGGAAGGAAGAGGGCGAAGAAGCCTTTAAAGCATATGTTCAAAAAATCAAAAACGATAATCATGATGAATCCAAAGAAGCCTAACCGAAGTAAAAAGTACCTACGCCAATTCCGACCTTTTTTTTGGAGGTTGGGTCCCCTCGAAGAAAATGAGTCCCATCAAAAAACAGCGGTGGTTCCCGTATATATCCACGGAAAAAAACGCAGTTAAAACAAAAAATCAATCCTTCGTTAAAAAATTGTAAAACCACGGAAACTTTTTTTGTTTTTAAAGTTTCCGTGGTTACATTTGCCACCGATTATGAGGGAGACGATTATACAAAAAGCAACTGAAATGTTCTTAAACCTAGGCTTTAAGAGCGTTACCATGGACGATTTGGCCCATGAGATGGGGATGTCCAAAAAGACCATCTATTCACATTTTAAGAACAAAACGGAACTGGTGGAGGAGTCGACCATGACCATGTGTGACTTTATTACTTGCGGAATAGACAACATCGTAGAACTGAAAAAAAACCCAATTGAAGAACTGTACGAAATCAAAAGATTTGTGATGGTACATTTAAAGGATGAGAAATCCTCACCTCTGTACCAATTACAGAAGTATTATCCCAAGGTCCATGCCACCCTTAAGGAGAGGCAGTATAGTTCCATGCACGGCTGCGTCATCGAAAATGTGAAACGAGGCATGCAAATGGGCATCTACCGTGACAACCTCAACGTGGAATTTGTTTCCAGAATTTATTTTTCCGGGGTCATGAGCATTAAGGACAATAACCTTTTCCCTACCAAAATTTTCAACAAAGTGGAGCTGCTGGATTATTATCTGGAATACCACCTCAGGGGCATTGTAACCCCAAAAGGAAGACAAATACTCAACTCAATCATCAATTCAAATCAAGAATAAATGCGACAAACACTAATCACCTTACTATTTATATTGCCCTGGTTGGCATCTGCGCAGGACTCCATACCGAGTTTTAGCTTAGATCAGGCCATCACCTATGCATTGGAGCACAATTATACCGCCCAAAATGCAGAAAGGGATATCCTTGATGCCCAAAAGCAAAAATGGGAGACCATTGCATCGGGATTGCCCCAGATCAATGGAGCGGTAAGCTACCAAAACCAGTTGAAGCAACCTGTGGCCCAGATTCCCGCTGAATTTTTTGGCGGAGAACCAGGCACTTTTCAAGAAGTGGTCTTTGGACAGCCGCAATCCATTGCCGCCACTGCAACCTTGACCCAACAGATTTTTGATGGATCTTACATCGTGGGCGTTCAAGCCACCAAAACCTTTTTGGATTATAGTCAGAACAACAAGGAAAAAACCGAACTGGATGTTCGTAAATCGGTGGTAGAAGCCTACGGCAACGTATTGTTGGCCCAAGAAAGCGTACTGATTTCCGAAAAGAACAAAGCCACTTTGGAGGAGAACCTCTACGAAACCAAACGTATTTACGAGAACGGACTTGGAGATGAGGAGAGCGTGGACCAATTGCAGATTACGTTATCATCGGTTGAAAATCAGCTTAAAAATGCCCGTAGGATGGAGAAAATCACAAGGCAAATGTTGAACCTGGTGCTTGGACTCCCTATTGAGGCCCCAACAGTTCTGACCGAAAATCTGGATGACCTTACCCAAAAGCAAATTGATTTAGGCCTTATCGATTCCGAATTTGACATAGAGAACAACGTAGATTTTAAAATGGCTGCCAACCTCAACGAACAACGTTTCCTTGAGTTAAAATTGGCCAAGAGCAGAGCGCTTCCCACCTTAAATGCTTTTGTCAATTATGGGGGAAACTCATTTAGCGATCGTTTCAATTTTTTTAGCAGCGGGCAGCAGTGGTTCGGTTCCTCTATTTTAGGGGTAGACCTCAACATTCCTATCTTCAGTTCCCTGCAACGAAGCGCCAGCACCCAACGTGCCAAGATTGCCTTGGAAAAAGCCAAAACACAATTCACCGAAACCCAATCACGTATTCGTCTTCAACTGGAAACGGCCAAGAGCGATTATATTCTGGCCATTGAACAATATGGCACTTCCAAAGACAATCTGGACCTGGCCGAACGCATCGAAAAAAAGAACCAAATCAAATATTCCGAAGGTCTGGCTACCAGTTTTGAATTGAGACAGGCACAGACGCAGCTATACAACAGTCAACAAGAATATCTACAATCCATGGTCGACGTGATCAATAAGAAAACGGCGCTGGAAAACATTATAAATCAATAAACAAAGGAGAAAACCATTCCATCATGAAAAAAGCTATATATATCACAATAACCACCTTGGTCCTTGCTTCGTGCGGCAGCGGCAGCGGTAATTCCGTAGAAAGTGTAATCGCCAGTAAGGATGTAGAGGCCATTCGCGCCAAACGAAATTCCGTCACCGAAGAACTGAAGGCGTTGGAATCACAAGTAAAACAATTGGACGAGGCCATCGGTGAACTCGAGGACAACACAAAATTACCTTTGGTTTCCGCACTCACCGTAGAACCACAACAATTTCAACATTATTTGGAATTGCAAGGAGATGTAATGACCGACCAAAACGTTTTGGTATACCCGGAAATGGCCGGTACCCTTTACCGTGTTTATGTAAAAGAAGGCCAACGTGTATCAAAGGGGCAATTGCTGGCCTCCATTGACGATGGCGGACTCTCCAGCCAATTGGCTCAGTTAAGGACCCAGGCCGAGCTGGCGAAGACCACTTTTGAGCGCCAAAAAAGACTTTGGGAACAAAATATTGGTTCGGAAATACAGTACCTACAGGCCAAAACGCAGTATGAGGCCCAACAGAGCGCCGTGAAACAATTGGAAAGCCAAGTAGGGAAATCTTCTATCCGTGCTCCTTTCTCAGGGATTGTGGACGACATTATAAAAGATCAAGGTACCGTGGTAAGCCCAGGACCTGGATCAGAGATTTTCCGAATTGTAAACCTATCCGATATGTACATTGATGTAGAAGTACCCGAAAGCCACTTACCCAATGTGACCGTAGGTAAGGAGGCAGAGGTCTATTTTCCTGTTTTGGGAGAGAGCATCACTACAAAGGTGCGTCAGACCGGCAACTTCATCAATCCGAGCAACCGATCTTTTAGTGCGGAGATTCCCGTGCCCAACAAGACTGGAAATGTAAAGCCCAATTTGACGGCCAAGGTAAAAATCAATGATTATACCAACGAGAATGCCATTTTAATCCCCCAAAGTGTGGTTTCGGAAAATGCTGAAGGGGAACAATACGTGTATCTTATTGCTGAAGAAAACGGAGAGGTGATGGCCAAAAAATCCATTATAACTCCCGGTAGAACCCAAGGTGATTATTTGGAAGTACTTGAAGGAATCTCATCCGGCAGTCAGGTCATTGTAGAAGGTGCCCGTAGGGTACGAGATGGACAAAAAGTTCAGGTGATCGATTCAACTACAACAGCCAAAAACTAATCCAGGACAATGAAAAAAGCTGAAAAAAACGCAAATAAGGAATTTCGCCTATCATCGTGGGCCATAGACAATCCGTCTGTGATCTATGTGATGATCGGTCTGTTCTTCATCATAGGGCTATCTGCCTATTTTTCCATGCCGCGGGAAGATTTTCCTGAGGTAGAAGAAACGAAGATCTACGTAAGCACCGTTTACCCGGGGAATACGGCGGAGGATATGGAGCGATTGATTACCGACCCTTTGGAAGATGTGTTGAAAAACATCAGTAATGTGGTCGAAATCACCTCGACCTCCCAAGAGGATTATTCCATGATCGTTGTGGAGTTTGATGAAGAAATTGCCGTGGAAACCGCCAAGCAAAAAGTAAAGGACGAAGTGGACTCGGAAAAGGCCGGTGAAGATTGGCCTATTTTCAATGGGGCCAAAGTGGAACCCAACGTGTTCGACCTCAACCTTGCCGAGTCGTTTCCTATCATGAACGTGAACCTTACCGGGGACTATCCGGTGGAAAAACTAAAGGAGTTCGCAGAGTATCTGGAAGACGAAATAGAAGACCTCCCACAAATCAAAGAGGTTGATATTAGGGGCGCACAGGAAAAAGAAGTCGAAGTAGCCGTGGATGTGTACAAAATGATGGCATCCCGTGTAAGCTTTGACGACGTGATCCAAGCCATTGCCAATGGCAACATGACGATGTCCGCAGGTAACTTGATTACCAGCGGCCAGCGAAGGACCATTCGTATTTTGGGTGAAATAGAAAACCCTTCGGAACTGGAAAACTTTGTGGTAAAATCCGAAAACGGAGCCATCTATCTGCGTGATATTGCTACCGTCACTTTCTCGGAAGAAGACAAAACCACCTATGCCCGTGAGCACGGTAGTCCTGTAGTGATGTTGGACATCAAAAAACGTTCTGGAAAAAATACCATCGAGGCTTCGGACCTCATCCGTGACCTTGTTGATGAGGCTAGGGAAAACTACTATCCCAAGGACCTTAAGGTAACCATTGCCAACGATTCGTCCAGCAGGACCTTGAACCAAGTTGACGACCTAGTGAACAACATCATCTTCGGGATTATCCTCGTGGTGACCGTTCTCATGTTCTTTTTAGGATTCCGCAATGCACTTTTCGTTGGTTTTGCCATACCCATGTCCATGTTCATGTCCTTCATGATCTTGTCTGCCATGGGCTACACGCTTAATACCATGATTCTTTTTGGTTTGATCATGGGACTGGGTATGCTGGTGGATAATGGTGTAGTGGTGGTTGAGAACGTTTATCGACTCATGGAACAAGAAGGCATGTCCCGCAAGGAAGCTGCCAAAAAAGGGATTGGGGAAATCGCCATCCCGATCATTATTTCTACGGCAACCACAGTGGCGGCCTTTGTGCCACTCGGAACATGGCCAGGTATTATGGGAGAATTTATGATCTTCTTCCCGATTACGCTCTCCGTGGTTTTGGGTTCTTCCTTGTTCGTGGCCATTTTTATGAACTCCATGCTCGTTTCCCAGTTTATGCAGATTGGGGAAAAAGAGCTTACCAGAAAACAGTTGATTCGATTGAGTATCATTTTGGGAGGATTTGGATTGTTCATCTACTTTGTGGGCGGACAAGTTCGGGGGCTCGGTACCTTAATGATCGTTGTGGCCGCCATGTTCTGGATCTATAAGTATTTCCTTAAACCTTCCGCCCGTCGTTTCCAGACCAAGAGTTTGGTGCGATTGGAAAACTTCTATGAAAACCAATTGAAAAAGGCGCTAAGAGGAAGAAATGTGTACTGGTATTTTGGCCTTACCTCCCTTCTTCTGGTTCTTTCTTTTGTGTTCTTTGGGATGTCGCTACAAACACAGCGTACCAAAGTAGAGTTCTTCCCAGACAATACACCTAATGAAATTTATGTATACATCGAATATCCACAGGGAACCGATATCGATAAGACCAATGCCATTACAAAGGATATTGAAAGTAGGGTATACGGGGTAACCGGTCGCAGCAAATACAACGATGGTGATTTTAACTATTTGGTGCAATCCAGTGTATCCCAGGTAGGTAAAGGTGCAGAAAACCCCTTTACAGAGGGAGGTTCCGCAGCGGAGATGCCGCATCGTGGTAAGATTACCTTGTCCATGCGGGAATTCAAATACCGTAACGGATTGGATACGGAAGAGCTTAGGCAGCAGATTCAGGATACCTTGACCGGCGTATATCCCGGGGTTACGATTTCGGTAGAAAAAGATGCGGTAGGACCCCCTGCTGGATACCCCATCAATATTGAAATTGAAGGTCAAAACTATGACACCCTCATCAATACGGCCGAACGCATGCGAAATTATATCAACAGCAAAAATATTGCTGGAATCGAGGAGCTTAAGGTCGATGTAAACAAGGGCAAGCCTGGAATGCAAGTTGTTGTGAACCGAGAAAAGGCCGGCGAACTTGGAGTGTCCGTGGGTCAAGTGGGCCAGCAACTACGTAGATCCATTTTTGGGGACAAAGCCGGTATTTATAAAAAGGATGGTGAGGATTACAACATCAACGTAAGGTTTGATGAGGATATCCGCTACAATACCAGTGCCTTGTTCAACCAGAAAATAATCTTTAGGGACCCTTCCAACGGGCAGATTAAGGAAATTCCAGTATCTGCCGTGGCCGACCAAAAGAACACCTCTTCCTTTAGTGCCATCAAGCATGTAGATACCAAAAGGGTGGTGACCGTATACTCCGCACTAAAACCCGGCTTTACCGATGCTGCAGCTATTGTTGCGGAAATACAGGAAGAAATGCAGGAGTTCAAAGGACTGCCCGAAGGAGTCAAAATTGATTACACCGGACAAATAGAGGAGCAAGAAAAACAGATGGCCTTTTTAATGAGTGCCTTCTTTTTGGGGCTTGGATTGATTATGTTGCTTTTGATTTTCCAGTTTGGTGGCATCTCCAAACCAGCCATTATTATGATGGCCATTTTCCTCAGTTTTATCGGAGTATTCGGTGGCTTGATCATCACGGGCTGGCCCTTTGTGATTATGATGACCATGATGGGTATCATCTCCTTGGCCGGGATTGTGGTGAACAATGGTGTGGTGCTATTGGATTATACCCAAATCTTGATCGACCGTAAAAAAGTGAAACTAGGTATTTCTGACGACGATCTATTGAGTCGAGAAGATGTGACAGAAGCCATAATTGTCGGAGGAAAGGCGCGTTTACGGCCCGTATTGCTAACGGCCATTACAACGGTATTGGGCCTTATTCCGTTGGCCATTGGTCTGAACATCAACTTTGTGAGCCTCTTTTCAGATTTTGACCCTCAAATATACATGGGAGGTGACAATGTGATTTTCTGGGGACCTTTGGCATGGACCGTGATTTTTGGTCTGGTGGTAGCTACATTCCTCACACTGATCATTGTGCCGGTATTGTTCAATATTTCGTACAGGTTAAAAATCAGAATCCGTAGTTGGACCTCAAAACACGAAACCCCAGAGGTGGTAACAGAGTAAATCAGGATATACATAAATAAAAAAGCCCCGACCAAATGGTCGGGGCTTTTTCTTAAACACTGATTTTAACTATTGGTTGACCGTAACGGCATCGCCTTGGTTCCAATTTTTTACTTGTGCTACGCGGTTATCTGAATAATCCACCTCGCTCAATTCATCATTTTGCCAGAAAAACCATTTTCCGGTCTTTACGCCATTGTCGTATTGACCAGTGGCAATTTTTTTACCTTCAACATTGAACATTACCCAGTCACCATGTAACTTTCCGTTCAACATATAACCGGTTTGGGCAATTTCGCCGTTGTCATGAAAATAAGTGGCTTTCACCATTTTTCCCATTTTCTCAAAGGTCGGTTCAGTATCTTGAGCAGACACCCCAACCACAAACATCACCGCCAAAAATAATACTGCTTTTTTCATATTGTATGGGATTTAATATTGTTAATACCTAATTGATAACGTAACAAAGATACTTAAATTTTACATTAATAACACATTTAAGTAACATTTAGTTTACATTAAGTTAACATTAAAAATCTATGTTACTGTATTTCAGTATGTTAAATGTATTGTGAAACTCACTTCTGAAGATATTTTACCCGACTTTTTAACCATTAATCGTATCAAAAGCCACTATTATGTAATCTTAATGTTAATTTAAAGTTACGTAATTATTTGTTACCAACACTCATTACCCACCTAAAAGCGTCCAAAACAGAAAAAAGGCATATCCCCTAAAAATTACACACATTCCTATTAAATTTGCGCTCTCATAACAAGCAGTATGTACAGAAGCAATACTTGTGGTGCCCTCAGGGCATCGGACATTGGAACAGAGGTGGTTTTAAGTGGATGGGTGCACAAGCTACGTGACAAAGGTTTTGTGGCCTGGGTGGACCTTCGGGACCGCTATGGCATTACCCAATTGGTCTTTGATGAGGAGCGCACCTCCAAAGAGCTTCTGGACAAAGCCAGGGAACTGGGTCGTGAAACCGTGATACAAGCCAAGGGCGAAGTGATCGAGCGCGCTTCCAAAAACCCCAATATTCCAACCGGGGAGATTGAAGTATTAGTGAAAGAGCTTACTATACTGAATACCTCTTTGCTCCCTCCTTTTACCATAGAAGATGAAACCGATGGTGGCGAGGACATCCGCATGAAGTATCGCTATTTGGATATCCGCAGGAATCCAGTTAAAAACAAACTGATTTTTCGCCATAAAGTGACCATGGAGGTCAGGAAATACCTGTCCGACCAAGGCTTTATTGATATTGAAACCCCTTATTTGATCAAATCCACACCCGAAGGCGCAAGGGATTTTCTGGTGCCCAGCCGTATGAACGAGGGACAGTTTTATGCCTTGCCCCAGTCGCCACAAACCTTCAAGCAACTGTTGATGGTAGGCGGTATGGACAAGTATTTTCAAATTGTGAAATGCTTTAGGGACGAAGACCTCCGTGCCGATCGCCAACCAGAGTTCACGCAAATCGACTGTGAAATGGCCTTTGTGGAACAGGAAGACATCCTCAATACTTTTGAGGGCTTGACCAAGCATCTGTTAAAGGAAATCAAAGGTGTTGACGTAGCAGATTTTCCCAGAATGACCTATGACGATGCGATGCGACTATACGGTAACGACAAACCGGACATTCGTTTTGGAATGCAGTTTGGCGAACTCAACCCAGTAGCGCAGCACAAAGATTTTAATGTATTCAACTCGGCCGAACTGGTAGTTGGGATTGCCGTTCCAGGTGCCGCCTCCTACACAAGAAAGGAAATAGACGGCCTCATCGACTGGGTAAAACGCCCACAAGTGGGAGCCAAAGGGATGGTCTACGTAAAATGTAATGAAGACGGCACCTACAAATCTTCCGTGGACAAGTTCTATGATCAGGATGATTTGGCCCAATGGGCCGAGGCAACAGGGGCAAAAGCCGGCGACCTTATCTGTGTACTTTCGGGCAACACCCATGAAACACGCACCCAATTAAGTGCGCTTCGTATGGAATTGGCCACACGCTTGGGCCTTAGAAAACCAGATGAGTTTGCTCCGCTTTGGGTAGTGGACTTTCCATTATTGGAACTGGACGAAGAAACAGGAAAGTACCATGCCATGCACCATCCTTTCACCTCACCAAAACCCGGTCAGTTGGAATTGTTGGACACCAATCCCGGAGAGGTTAAGGCGAACGCCTACGACTTGGTACTGAACGGAAACGAAATTGGAGGTGGTTCCATCCGTATCTATGATAAGGAAACCCAAGCCACCATGTTCAAACATTTGGGCTTTACCCCAGAAGAGGCCAAGGCGCAGTTTGGATTCTTGATGGATGCCTTCCAGTACGGTGCCCCCCCACACGGAGGTATTGCTTTTGGTCTGGACCGATTGGTTGCCATTTTGGGCGGACAAGAAACCATCAGGGACTATATTGCCTTCCCAAAAAACAACAGCGGACGCGATGTCATGATCGATGCGCCAGCCAACATAGACGACGAGCAATTAAAGGAACTCCATTTAAAATTGGACTTGTGATATATCAAAATCCCGCTCACTGCGGGATTTTTTAATACTTTTATTAGTAGTATATACCTCAATGCCCTATAGTAACAAAAAACTGTTTACCCGATTTCTTAAATGGCGATATAGAAACATCTCCAACAGGACCTTTATTCAATTGATGAGCCTGATGGTGGGTTTCCTCGCTGGAGCCGTTGCGGTGACCTTAAAAAACACCACCTATTTTATAGAGTCCCTTCTAAAGAAGGGAATTGTGTTCTCCGAAAACCAGCTATATTTCATATTGCCTACCATTGGGCTTACCTTGGTGTACCTCTATGTCAAATTTGTACACAAGGAACCGCTACAGCATGCCGTTTCATCCATCATATTTTCACTATCCAAGAAACGGGGATTGCTTCGGATAAAGGACATCTATACACCTTTGATAACCGCTCCCCTTACCGTTGGATTTGGTGGTTCGGTAGGTTTGTTGGGGCCGGCTGTCAAATCAGGTTCGGCGGTGAGTTCCAACTTGAGCAGGCTTTTTCATATTGATGCCAAAACCCGGACCTTATTGGTGGCCTGTGCCTCGGCCGGGGCCATAGCCTCTATTTTTCAATCGCCCATTGCTGCCATCATATTTGCAGTGGAAGTGTTTACGCTGGACCTCACGATGCTGTCCATGCTGCCCCTGCTGCTTGCCTCTATTTCGGGTGTGTTGACATCCTACTTTTTTCTGGGCAACGAGGTACTGTTCAGTTTTTCCCTCTCCGAAGGCTTCCAACTGAACGATACTCCCTTTTATATTCTGTTGGGTGTGGGGACTGGTTTTGCCTCCATCTATTTCACCAAAATGTACTTTTACATCTTGTCCCTTTTCAAAAAACTGAAAAGCCCCAAATACAAACTATTGGTCGGAGGCATTACCATCGGGGTTATGCTTTATGCCATTCCTCCACTTTATGGTGAAGGTTTTGGCTTTATCAACAATCTCTTGGATGGAGACCATCTCAAGGCTTTGGGCACCACCCCTTTTGATGCCTATACCAATAATATTTGGGTAGTGATCGCCCTTCTGTTCGGCATTACTATTTTTAAGGCTATCGCCATGACGACTACCATTGGTGCCGGTGGTGCCGGAGGGGTTTTTATTCCTACCATGGTCATGGGCAGTGCACTGGGCAACGTCGTGGCCAAGGTAATCAATAATTTAGGCCTAGGTTTCTCGGTTTCGGAAAGCAACTTCACCCTAATTGGCATGTCGGGGCTCATCGCTGGGGTGATCCACGCACCATTGACGGCCATATTCCTTATTGCGGAAATTACGGGAGGGTATCAGCTTTTTGTGCCCTTGATGATTACTGCTGCCATTTCATATTTGATCACCAAGAACGCGCTCGACTATACCATTTACACCAAAGAACTCGCCAAAATAGGTGCCTTATTGTCACACAATAAAGACCAAATGGTCCTTGGGCTGATGGAAATGGACGATGTGATCGAAAAAAACTTTAAGCCCGTCCACCCTAAAATGTCTTTGGGGGAAATGCTGCACCAATCGGTTTCCAAGTCCAAAAGAAACCTGTTCCCCGTGCTGGACGATGACAAAAAGCTCATCGGAATCATCGTGTTGGACGACATTCGCCCCATGATGTTCGATACGGAGCTCTACGATACCATTTTTGTTAAAAATTTGATGCATGCCCCGCCAGAGGTTATCTTTTACGAGACGGACAATATGAAACAGGTGATGAAAAAGTTTCAGGACAGTGGCGCCTGGAATTTGCCCGTCATCAAAAAAGGAAAATACGAAGGCTTCATTTCAAAATCGAAAATGTTGACGGCCTATCGCAGAAAATTGATCAATTATTCCCAATGAAAATCAGACTGAAACATATCATATTTATCATTATGCTGTTATCCTTAGGCTCCATAGGCTATGGGCTTACGTTGGAAGACAAGCACCCCCAAGCACCCAAGTACATCGGTGGGGGAACCGTTGGACTTTTTTTGGTGGCCATGCCACTTTTTCTTTGGAAGGAAAGTAGGTTTAAAAACATGAAAGATTACATGTTAACCAAGGAAAATATTATAAAAATGCAAGAAAAAGAACGTAAAAACACTGAAAATCAATAATTTTCATAAGATTTAAACTTCTTTTCATCCAATCAGTCATAAAAAAAACTACTTTCGTGTTTTAACATTTTATTTATTTTTTAATGACTGGTACAGTAAAATTTTTCAATGATTCCAAAGGGTATGGATTCATTACAAACGACGACACAGGAAAAGACATCTTTGTTCATGTTACAGCATTGAACGGGGTGGAATTGAACGAAGGCGACAAAGTAGAATACACAGAAGAAGAAGGAAGAAAAGGAGTGGTTGCTGCAAAAGTGCAGGTAATCGGATAATAATATTTTATTTTGATTTGATTTAGAAACCCCGGCAGTGCTGGGGTTTTTTATTTAGTTTAGGTTCCTGCGCTGGATAAAAAACCGTTTTAACAGCTCGGAGGCTTCCTTTTCCAGTATCCCCCCGACCACCTCAGTTTTGGGATGCAGATGTCCACCCATCACATTGAAGCCCCTTTCCAGGTCTGATGCTCCATACACCACCTTTGATATTTGGCTCCAGTACAAGGCCCCTGCGCACATTTGGCAGGGTTCCAAGGTCACATACAAGGTGCAGCCCTGAAGGTATTTACCGCCCAAAAAATTGGACGCAGCGGTAATGGCCTGCATTTCTGCATGTGCGGTAACATCCTTTAGGCGTTCCGTAAGGTTGTGCGCCCTACCTATGATTCTATTGTTCACCACAATGACCGCCCCGACCGGCACTTCCCCCCGTTCAAAGGCCATCTCGGCCTCCTGAAGGGCCTTCTTCATAAAATAGGTGTCGTCAAACGGGTTTTCCACAATTTTTACATCAATTTCATCAGATTGCTAAGCTACACATAAAATAATTTTGGGGAGAATCGATACTTTTGTTTTTTATTCATTGGAAAGGTTATTACCACATATCGACTCCCCTAGCGACCTCAAAAAATTGACCTTGGACGAGCTGCCCCAACTTGCCCAAGAACTGAGGGAGTTCATTATTGACATTGTTTCGACCAAGGAAGGACATTTGGGGGCCAGTTTGGGCGTTGTGGAACTCACCATTGCCCTGCACTACGTATTCAATGCCCCTCACGATAAGCTTATTTGGGATGTGGGCCATCAAGCCTACGGGCATAAAATATTGACGGGTCGAAAGGAAATTTTTGAAACCAATCGCCAATTGGGCGGTATTAGCGGTTTCCCAAAACGCAGCGAAAGTGAGTACGATGACTTTGGAACCGGTCACAGTTCCACAGCCATCTCCGCCATTTTGGGAATGGCCATGGCCTCCAAACTAAAAGGCGACCATTCCAAACAGCATATTGCCGTGGTCGGCGATGCATCCATTGCCAGTGGCATGGCCTTCGAGGGTCTCAACCATCTCGGGGTGACCGATGTTAATGCATTGATCGTGTTGAATGACAATGCCATCGGAATTGACCCCAGCGTGGGTGCGCTCAAAAAATACCTTACCAATGTAAAGGCCGGTACCGCCAAGGACGAAAATATTTTTGAGTGCCTCAATCTCAACTATTCCGGGCCCATTGATGGCCATGACCTAAAAAAACTGGTCGATGAACTGGAACGATTGAAACAGCTCGATGGTCCCAAACTGCTGCACATCATCACCACAAAGGGAAAGGGGCTCAAACAGGCCGAGGAGGACCAAGTAGTATACCACGCCCCGGGCAAGTTTGACAAAATCACCGGGGAACGATTGCCAAAATCAGGCGAATCACAACCCCCAAAATACCAAGATGTTTTTGGGCATACCTTGGTAGAACTGGCTGAAAAGAACCCAAATATTGTGGGAATCACCCCCGCAATGCCCAGCGGCAGTTCTTTAAAGCTTATGATGGATAAAATGCCTGAACGCGCTTTCGACGTGGGCATTGCCGAGCAGCACGCCGTCACCCTGGCTGCGGGTATGGCGACGCAGGGATTGGTTCCATTTTGCAATGTGTACTCTACTTTTTTGCAAAGGGCGTATGATCAGGTTATTCACGATGTAGCCCTACAAAAGCTTCCCGTAATTTTCTGTCTGGACCGAGCGGGACTGGTAGGCCAGGATGGCCCCACGCACCATGGTGTTTTTGATATCGCTTTTTTGCGCTGCATTCCCAACCTTATCCTATTTGCACCTATGAACGAAATGGAGCTCCGGAACATTATGTACACCGCCCAATGGGGCCTTGACCTTCCCATCGCCATCCGATACCCAAGAGGGCGGGGCGTAAACTTGGATTGGAAAAACAAGTTTGAACAAATTGAAATAGGAACCGCGCGTTGTCTTAAGAAAGGAAGTAAGCTAGCTATCCTAACCGTGGGGCATGTGGGCAATACCGTTACCGAAATCATATCAAAACTGGATGGGCAGGAAAAAGTTGGGCACTACGATATGCGCTTTGTAAAGCCGTTGGACAAAAAAACGCTCCGTACCATTTTTAGTACCTATGACCAAATTATCACGGTGGAAGACGGGACGATAATGGGTGGCTTTGGATCTTCCGTTTTGGAGTTTGCGAACGAAGTCGGAGCATCCATCCCTATTTCCATTTTTGGGGTTCCCGATGTTTTTATCGAACATGGGGAAATGACGGAGACCCATCAACTTGCTGGTATAGATTTTGATACCTTATTTTCACACATACAATCAACCTTAAACCAATGCGATTAACTTGCTTTTTCATTCTTTTCCTTACTGTTTTCCTATCTACCCATGCACAGGTAACGCGCATCAAAGCTTTTGAGATTGACAGTACGGAGTCTGGTTTTCAAATTGTTCGTATCAAAGATGTTAAACTAAAGTACCTTACCCGTAGCGCCAAGCTTACTGATCCACGTACCGTACTGAACAGGATCAAACCGTTACGAGTGTGGTACAACCGATTCAAACCTACCTCCTTTTGGAAAAAGGTGAACAAATTTGGGCTCAACATCAGCGAAGTGGCCTTTGTAAACTGGAACGCGGGGGGCGACAATTCGGTGACGGCCTTGGCAAGTGCCGATTTTGCCCGAAATTACAAGTTCAGGTATTTGAGTTGGAACAGTGAGGCACAATTTCGTTACGGCATAAACGCACAAGAAGGGAGAAAGTTGCGAAAAACGGACGACCAGATTCGGATGGCCTCTACCTTAAGTTTTAGAAAGGATACCATCACCAACTGGTACTATTCGGTGAGGGCCAATATTAGGACCCAATTCTCCAATGGTTACAAGTATCCCGACCGTGACAACCCCATTTCAAGGTTTATGGCTCCGGGATATCTTTTTGTGGGTATGGGTTCCTCCTACTTGCCTCCAAAGGATAAGTTTACCTTGTACATTTCGCCCGCCACCATGAAATCGACCTTTGTTTTGGACGAAACGCTTTCCGAACAGGGCGCCTTTGGTGTTGAAAAAGGTAAAAACCTCTTCTTGGAACTTGGTTTTTTGATTACCAATACTTGGGAAACCGAGGTAGGCCAAAATGTGCTGATGAGCCATCGACTGAATCTCTACACCGATTACATCCGGAGTTTTGGTAACATTGATGTGGATTGGGAACTGAATTTTAACCTAAAGGTCAATGAATATCTCAACGCCAATATCGGAACCCATATCATTTTTGATGACGACATTAAATTTAATGAGGAAATTGCGGAGGATGGGACCATCATAGACCCTGGGATTGCCCGAATACAGTTTAAACAGCTGTTGGGGGTAGGATTGCTCTATTCCTTTTAAACCTTGCGGCCGGTCAATTTATCGTGGATGTGCACAGCGGCACTGTCCGACAGACTGGCCACAAAGCAACTGGTATCCAACAATATTTTATAAATGGAGGTCGAGGTGTTCCTGTAGCTTTCAGGTAGACTTTTAATGAGCAATCGATCGTAATTCGTATCCTCACCTTTCTTGATATGGATCAATGCCGTAGTGTACATGTCCAATAGGTCCGAAATGATTCGGTAGCCTGCCAATTCCTTATCGATAACCTCTGTGGATTGATAGATCTTCTCCACGCTCAACTTGATGATATCGTCCACCTGTGCAGTATATTTTCCTTTATCAAGCAAAGAAGTATTGAACTCCCCCTTAAGGATCTTTTCTTCATGCTGAACAAAAACATCCACGGCATCCCCTATCAAGGTACTAATGGCCAGAGCCCTCAAATAGCTCAATCGGTCACTGGAAGTGGTCATGGCATTGTACTTTTTGGTGTTGATGTTGTCCTTCACCAAATTGATCAGGTATTCCAAGGCATACTCCTCGGGAATCAATTCAAGGTTGATGCCATCCTCAAAATCGATAATAGTGTAGCAGATATCGTCCGCAGCTTCGACCAAATAGGTAAGCGGATGCCTTAAAAATCCCGTTTCAGGATGCGAGGGATTCGGCAAAAGGCCAAGTTCCTCTACAAGTTCATTGAAAAAGGCTTTCTCGGATTGAAAGAAACCGAATTTTTTGTCGGCAATGTTCTTGGAAGGCTTTTTGGGCAAAGATCCTTTGGGGTATTTGATAAAAGCGCCCAAGGTACCATAACTTAGTCGCAGACCCCCCGGAACCCCTTCCCGTGACTCGGTGAGCAGTTTAAACCCGTTGGCGTTCCCTTCAAAATCGATAAGGTCTTGATATTCCTCCGGCGTCAGGATATCCTCATAAAACTTTCCCGGTCCTTGTTTAAAGTAATTGCCAATGGCCTTCTCCCCACTGTGCCCAAAAGGAGGGTTGCCAATATCGTGGGCCAGCGCTGCTGCGGCAACAATGGCTCCAAAATCGTTGAAATGGTG
Organism: Flagellimonas sp. MMG031; assembly: GCF_040112705.1. Taxonomy (NCBI): domain Bacteria; kingdom Pseudomonadati; phylum Bacteroidota; class Flavobacteriia; order Flavobacteriales; family Flavobacteriaceae; genus Flagellimonas; species Flagellimonas sp. MMG031. Next base: position 830,712 of record NZ_CP157804.1, on the reverse strand, counting down.
CCCGTGAACTTCGGCCAAAAACGGATATTTGTTCAATACTTTTTGTCCAGCGATACGACCAAGGCTACGGCCCACTACGGAAACCTCTAAACTATGCGTTAAACGGGTATGGACGAAATTCTTTTGGGATCCCACGGCGATGGGCATGGGAAACACCTGTGTTTTGTCCTGCAGACTTCTAAAGGCAGATGAAAAAATAATGCGGTCGTAATCCACTTCAAACCCTAGGCGGGTCTCGTTTTGTTCCTTTCGCAGACGTTTTCCTGTATCCCCGTGTCGTTTTAAAGAGAGTAGCTGCTCCCAGTTCATTGGCCAGTAATTTGCAACGAAGATATGGCAAAACGGGAACCTATGTCCAACACTGGGAAAATATTGATATTTTTAGTTCCGTATTTGGTAACATTTTGTTAACCTGATTGCCGATTTATAGTATCATTTTTGTCATATTTCTGAAAGAATGGGGGAGAATATTTACATTTTCATGGTTGTGGCTCTTGGCATTTTGGCCATTACCGATTTGGTTGTAGGAGTAAGCAACGATGCGGTCAATTTTTTGAACTCGGCCATTGGGTCAAAAGCAATTTCGTTTAGGACCATAATGATTGTGGCCAGCGTTGGTATAGCGTTTGGGGCCATATCGTCCAGTGGAATGATGGAGGTCGCCCGAAAGGGAATCTTTAATCCCGGTGAGTTTGTTTTCGAGGAAATCATGTTCATATTCATGGCCGTAATGATTACGGACATTCTATTGCTCGATTTCTTCAATACTTTGGGCATGCCCACCTCTACCACCGTTTCCATTGTTTTTGAGCTTTTGGGGGCATCTGTGGCCATATCCTTGATTAAAATCGCCGAAACCCAAGGCGGTGTTTCCGATCTTGTGACTTACATCAATACGGATAAGGCGGCTGAAATCATATTTGGCATTCTCCTTTCTGTTTTTATTGCCTTTTCCATTGGAGCTTTCGTACAATTTATATCTAGGGCATTGATTTCTTTCAATTTCAAAAAGAAATCCAAATGGGTAGAAGCCATTTTTGGTGGTTTGGCCATTACCGCCATTGTATATTTTATACTGGTGAAAGGTTTGAAGAGTGCAGCACTTTTCGATGGAGCCCTATCAGAATTTGTTGCCACCCAACCTCAAACCTTTTTGGCAGGTAATTTTGTGTTCTGGACCTTGATTTCTTTCATTACCGCCAGTCTTTTCAAGTGGAATATTTATCGCATCGTTATCGGTTTTGGAACCTTTGCACTGGCAATGGCCTTTGCGGGGAACGATTTGGTCAACTTTATCGGGGTCCCTATTGCCGCATTGCAATCCTACCAAGATTGGCAAGCTTCCGGCATTGATCCAACTCAATTCAATATGAAAGGGTTGTCCGCTGCCGTCCAAACGCCCACCATGCTGTTGTTGCTCTCTGGAGCGGTAATGATTATCACCCTCTGGTTTTCTTCCAAGGCAAAGGGTGTTGTTAAAACCAGTGTAGATTTGGCACGACAAGACGAGGGGGACGAACGTTTCCAGCCTAATTATCTTTCGCGACAAATCGTTAAGTTCAGTATTGCTGCATTTGATAATGTTTCCAAGGTGGTTCCCAATTCGATTCAATCTAGAATTGACAAGCAGTTTGTGCTCCCCAAAACATATGTGCCCAAAAGCAAGACTCAGGAACAACCGGCTTTTGACATGGTAAGGGCATCCGTAAACCTTATGGTTGCCAGTGTGCTCATTTCCATTGCCACTTCCATGAAACTACCATTGTCCACAACTTATGTCACCTTTATGGTGGCCATGGGTACTTCTTTGGCCGATAGGGCGTGGGGAGCGGAAAGTGCCGTGTACAGGGTTGCAGGAGTACTCAACGTCATCGGCGGTTGGTTCTTTACAGCGCTAAGCGCCTTTGTAGCAGCAGCCATAATAGCCTATCTGCTTTTTGTTGGTAAATTCATATCCCTTGTTTTGATGCTAGTGGCCGCAGCAGCCATTTTATTGCGTAATTATATCTCCCACAACAAAAAAACTAAGGAAATTAAGGCGGAAGACAGTCTGCGTAGGGCAGAGAGCAGTTCCATACAGGGAGTGATCGAAGAGACCGCTGCCAATATTGCCAATGTGGTCAAACGAAGCAATCGAATTTACTCCAACTGTATCCAAGGATTGTCCAAACACGACCTTGACTTTTTGAAGAAGAATAAAAAGCAAAGTAAAAAATTGGCCAATGAAATCGATGGTCTGCGAAATGACACCTTCTATTTTATTAAAAATCTGGACGAGGCCCATGTAGGAGCCAGTAACTTCTACATCAACATTATGGGACACCTTACCGATATGTCCCAATCCTTGGAATATATTGGAAAGGTGAGTTATGACCACGTGAACAACAATCACAAAAAGCTTAAGTACAACCAAATCAAGGAGCTTAAGGAAATAGACAGCTCTTTGGAGAAAGCTTTTAACAGTACCCAGAAGGCTTTTGAAGATCGCTCCTTTGAACAGATAGGCAGTGTTCTTAAGTCTAAGGAGAAACTCTATGCGATGGTTTCCCAAAAAATCAATCAGCAGGTTTCCCGAACCAGAACCGAGGAATCCAGCCCTAAGAACACTACCCTTTATTTCTCCATTTTATTGGAGAGCAAGGATTTGATTACCGCCATGATGAATCTTTTGGAGCAATACTACGCGGAACACGACAGTTCCGTTTCCCCTGCCACCATCGAGAAGAAATAAAAAGCGGTATCTTTCATCCACATAATTTAGTTGTGATGAAAAAATACGGTTTTATATGGGCTTGCCTTGGCCTGTTATCATTTGTCTCTGGACATTCCCAATCCATATCTGCGGAACAGGTTCTGGAAAAGGCCATAGCCTTTCACGACCCAAATGGGAAATGGGACCAATTAAAAACATCCTTTAAAGTGGTTATGGAAACTCCAAACCGCCCAAAACGAACCAGCACCATTCAGGTCGATTTTCCAAAACAGCTTTTTATGTTAACCGTGGAGCAAGGCGAAAACACCTCTTTTTTCAACATTACCCCCAACTCATGCGTCATCACCTTAAACGATAGCGAAGATTTTTCGGAAGAGGACAAAGAAAAAATGAGATTGACCTGCGAACGTGGCAATTTTATGAAAGACTACTACACATATCTGTACGGTTTGCCCATGAAATTGAACGACCCGGGCACTCATTTGGACCCTAAGGTTCAAAAGAAGACTTTTAAGGGCAAGGAATATCTTGTTGTAAAAGCGACCTACGATGCCGAAGTTGGAAAGGATACTTGGTACTTTTATTTTGACCCCGCCTCCTACGCTATGGAAGTATATCAGTTTTACCATGAGGAGTCCAAAAACGATGGGGAATACATCCTATTGGATGGTTTGGAAGAAATCGAAGGCATCAAAATGCCCAAAACAAGAGCTTGGTACACGAATAAAGAGGAAAAGTACTTGGGGACTGATACGCTATTCAAATTATAAGCGCATGAAACATATTTTATTGGTTGGAATAGTGGGTTTTTGTAGTATCGGTCTATTCGGCCAAACTAAGGAGAAGGATTGGATGTTAGGACCCTTTAGTCGGCCTGAAAATGCAAGACCTATTCTACAAAAGGATAGCTCTTCAACTTTCCTGGATCCCATATCACAGGAAACCGTGCATTGGGAGTCCATGGCCACGTTTAATCCAGCTGCCATTGCGGAGGGAGATTCCATATACGTGCTGTATAGGGCGGAAGAAAAATTGGGGGAGAAAGAAATAGGAGGTCACCGCTCTCGCATTGGCATGGCCGTTTCTACAAACGGAATTGATTTTACCAAAAGGCCCCAACCTGTTATTTACCCTGACCAAGATCATCAAAAGATCCATGAATGGCCCGGCGGAGTAGAAGACCCACGAATTGTGGAAACGGAAGATGGGCTTTACGTGCTCACCTACACCCAATGGAATAGGCAAGTGCCGAAACTGGCCGTGGCGACCTCACAGGATATGGTAAATTGGGAAAAACATGGGCCCGTATTTCAAAAATATAAGGATGGAAGTTATCACGATTCCGAGACCAAATCCGGAGCTATTGTGACCCAAATCAAGGATGGGAAATTAGTAGCGGCCAAAATCAATGGTAAATACTGGATGTACTACGGAGTGCCCCATATATGGCTCGCCAGCTCCGATAATTTGATTGATTGGGTACCTGTGGAAACCTACGAAGGCAAGTTGGCGCCCGTTTTAAGCCCAAGACCGGGCTATTTCGATTCATGGTTGGTAGAGGCGGGACCGCCTCCGATACTAACGGATAAGGGAATTGTAGTGCTTTACAATGCAGGTAATTCACAAAATATTGGGGTCAAAGCATTGGGCAATCGAGTGTATACTGGCGGACAAGCCCTTTTCGATTCCAACGAACCTTGGAAATTGATCGATCGCACCAACACACCCTTCATTCAACCTGAATTGCCCTTTGAAAAATCGGGGCAATACAAAGATGGAACGACCTTTTTGGAGGGTTTGGTCCTTTTCCACGGGACGTGGTATCTGTATTACGGTACTGCCGATAGTATGGTAGGCGTTGTTACCGGTAAGCAGTAAACTATCTATAAAAATTCATCTCATCCATATATTTCCATACCGATTCGGGCAGCAGGGGACGTATGTTCTTTCCAGCCTTGTGCGCTTTTCGAATAAATGTCGATGATATTTCCATGATAGGGGCGTCTACTTTTATAATCTTCGGATGGCCCTCAAACTGATGCTCTATTTTTCCTTCGGAAATTCTTGGATACACATGTATGGAATAGTGCTCTAAGATAGCCTCGTAGTTCTTCCATTTATGCAGGCCTTTTAAGTTGTCTTCCCCCATAATGAGCGAAAATTGATGGTCATCGCCATACTTTTCATCCAAATGGACCAAGGTGTTGGTGGTATAGTTGGGCTGTGGAAGGTCGAACTCGATTTTACTGGGCTTTAATTTGGGATAATCATGTACCGCTTCGTACACCATTTGATATCGATGGTTGTTGTCCAAAAGCGATTGCTTCACCTTAAATGGACTTTGTGGTGTGATGACGAACCAAACCTCATCCAGATCGGAAAACTCCACCAAATGGTTCGCAATCACCAAATGGCCTATATGTATGGGGTTAAATGTCCCAAAAAAGAGGCCTACCTGCTTCATCGCCTAGTTGTCTTTAGAAGGAATCTCGACCCCTAAAAAATCGGCGACCAATTTATGGGCCTCATCCAGTGCAACATCGAGATCATAGTTCTTGATGATCTTATCAAATTGTGGGGCCGTGGCCAGCTCAACGGAAGCTTTGGCTATTCTCATGTTTATCTTATCGTCGCTTTCGGTGCTTCTTTTTTTCAGTCTGATTTTTAGTTCGTCCACACTGGGTGGTTTCACAAAAACGGCCAAGGTTTTATCCGGAAACTTCTTTTTGATGCGCAATCCACCGGAAACATCGATATCAAAGATGACATTCTTCCCTTCTGCCCAAAGACGCTCCACCTCGCTTTTTAGGGTACCGTAAAAATTATCGCGGTACACCTCTTCCCATTCCAAAAAGTCACCATCCTTGATGTGTCGTTTAAATTGGGAAACAGACATAAAATAATAGTTGACCCCGTTTTTTTCCTTGCCCCTACGCGGACGTGAGGTGGCCGATATGGAAAAGGCCAGGTTCAGTTCGGGCTGGTCCAGCAAATGGCGTACAATGGTGGTCTTGCCACTTCCCGAAGGTGCCGAGAAAATAATAAGTTTACCGCCTTCCGTCATAGCACATTGAGCATTTGTTCCTTTATTTTTTCCAATTCATCCTTCATCTGCACCACCAACTGCTGCATGGGAGCATAATTCGCTTTGGATCCAATGGTGTTAATCTCCCTCCCGATTTCCTGAGAAATGAATCCCAATTTTTTTCCGTTGGATTCCTTCGAATTCAGTGTGGTCTCAAAATACTTGAGGTGATTGGCCAAACGGACTTTTTCTTCCGTGATGTCGTATTTCTCCAGATAATAGATGAGTTCTTGTTCAAACCGGTTGGCATCCAATTCTACCTTTAGGTCGGCAACTGCTTTTTCCAAGCGTTCGCGCACTGTTCCCAAGCGTTCGGGATCCATCGCTTTAACCGCTTCCAACAGTTCATTTAGGTTCTTCAGCCTGTTTACAAAATCCTCTTCCAACACCTTTCCCTCTTCATTTCTGAACTCCACAATGTTGGAAAGTGCTTCATTCATCGCTTCAACAATCGATTTATATTCTTCTTCGTCGATAGCATCTTTTTCGGTTTTGAGGGTATCGGGCATACGCAGGGCCATTTCCAATAGCTTGATTTCGTCGCCTTTCACAATCTTGGAAAGTTGGTCCATGTAGTTTTTGACCACTCCTTGATTCACCTCTGCCGTGGTTTCCTCCCCGGTAATCTCAACATACAGGTTAAAATCCACCTTTCCCCGTACCAATGCAGCTGCGATCATTTTACGCAATTCCAGTTCCTTTTCCCGGTAAAACTGGGGGAGTCTGGCATTGATGTCCAGATTTTTGCTGTTGAGCGATTTAAGCTCTATGGTTATTTTTTTGGATGGAAGCTGTAAGATGTGCTTCCCGTAGCCTGTCATGGACTGGATCATATAAATCTGCTAAATTTTGCCAAAGGTAACCAAAATAGGTTTTGGCCCCTTATTGATTATAACCGTCTAAAATGGACCAAGGGAGCTAGTCCAACTCCCTTACCCATATATTTCTGTAGCTTACCCTGCTGTTGTCTCCGTGGTCCTGCAAACGCAGAGGTCCTTTTCCGTGCGGTGGGTTTTTGGGCCATCCAATGTAAGGGGTGGTACCCTTGATCTCCACATGGTCCTGTATCAACACTCCGTTATGAATCACTGTAAGGGTTCCTGATTTTACCTTTTGACCCTTTTCAAATTCGGGAGCATGGTAAATGATGTCATAGGTGTTCCACTCGCCTGAAGGTACCGAAGCCATGGCCAAGGGCACATGTTGCTTGTAAATAGATCCCACCTGCCCGTTCACATAAGTGTCGTTGTTGTTGTTGTCCAACACCTGTACTTCATACAAGTTGTTCAAAAATACCCCGCTATTACCTCTGTTTTGCCCATCACGCTGAACTTCGGCCGGGGATTTCCATTCGATGTGCAACTGTACGCTCCCAAAATTTTGCTTGGTCTGAATATCGCCTGTGCGGTCCTTCACCGTCATGCTTCCATCATCATTCAATATCCATTTTGCCGCCGTGCTGTCTACGGAACTGATCCAATTATCCAAGGAGGTACCATCAAACAGTACAATGGCATCGCTTGGAGGGGCTCCATTTTCACCTGGGGTGACCTTGGGAGGAACAGGTTCGTATATTTCGGTTTCCTCTGGTGTGGTGGGTTCCTTTTCTTGCGCTGTGGTCCATCCGAAAACAAATAGGGCCAATATCATTAAAAGATTTCGTGTTTTCATCATCTTATAACTCCTTAATTTTTATGTTTCTAAAAGCGACCATATCACCATGGTCCTGCAGTCCAATCTTGCCTGTAGTGAAGGCGGCGAAATCTTCCCAATCGGCAAATTTTGAATTCGCAATCAATTCATCCCACCCAGGTCCTTGCACGGGAAATTCCACTATTTTGGTTCCGTTAAGTACTACATGTCCTTCATTGGTCTTGTGGTTGATCATCAATTCAACGGTATTCCATTCACCAGCAGGATTTGTTACATCCTTGGACGGTGAAACCATATCATAAAGGGCTCCCGCCAAACGATCATCACCATTTTGGGCATCGGGATGGCGTTCGTTGTCCAACACCTGTATTTCGGGTCCGGTGAGATAAGGTTGACCGTATTTTTCGTCCTCTTTTACGGCCCAAAAAATACCGCTGTTTCCCCCTTCGGCAATCTTCCAGTCCAAGGTCAGCACAAAGTCGGTAAACTCTTGGTCGCTAACGAGGTTGTAACTAGTGCCTTCGGGCCTTTCTTCGGGTGGATAAAACACCATGGCGCCATCCTCCAATTTCCAAGGTTCTGTTACGGCTCCCCCGTTGTACATGTGCCAGCCATCAAAGCTTTCACCATCGAAAAGTGTGGTCCACTCTGACTCTTTTTCTTCAACGGTCTCGGTCATTTCTTCCTGTACTTCTTCTTTGTTTTCCTTTGGTTTATCCTTGCATGCAACAGCAATGGCAAGGGCTACGAACAGCAATGGTTTTTTCATAATCCCAGTATGTTTTTCAGTTTTTCTTTATCGATGTCCGCTCCCGCGAAATCATCAAAGGTTTTGGTTGTGGCTTCTATGATATGATCTTGAATAAATTTAGCGCCTTCGCGAGCACCTTGTTCCGGACTCTTGATACAGCATTCCCACTCCATTACGGCCCACACATCGCATCCGTATTGGGTCAGTTTGGAAAAAATGGTCTTAAAGTCAATCTGCCCATCACCTAAAGAACGGTACCTTCCTGCTCTATCCCCCCAATCATTGTAACCGCCAAAGGCACCTTTCTTGCCAGTTGGGTTAAATTCGGAATCTTTTACGTGAAAGGATTTGATGAACTCATGGTAGTGGTCGATATAGGCGATATAATCCAATTGTTGTAACACAAAGTGACTTGGGTCGTATAAAATATTAACGCGCTTGTGATTGCCAGTCGCATCCAAAAATCGTTCAAACGTATCGCCATCGTGAAGGTCTTCGCCGGGATGTATTTCGTAGCAAACATCCACGCCTTCTTTATCAAAATGGTCCAAAATGGGCATCCATCTTTTGGCCAATTCCTCAAATCCCATTTCTACCAAGCCTGCTGGACGCTGTGGCCATGGGTGTGCGGTGTGCCAGAGCAAAGAACCGGAAAAGGTGGCGTGTGCCTTGAGCCCCAGTCTTCGGCTGGCGGTAGCTGCTTTTTTTACGGTTTCCACGGCCCATTTGGTACGTTCCTTGGGCTTTCCGTGCAGTTCCTTGGGAGCAAAATTATCGAACATGATATCGTACGCTGGATGAACGGCAACCAACTGCCCTTGCAAATGGGTGGATAGCTCGGTGATTTCCAATCCATAGGAATTGATCTTGCCTTTGAGTTCATCGCAATAATCCTGACTTTCGGCAGCCTTGTCCAAATCTATGAGGAACGATTCCCATGTGGGAATCTGAATGCCTTTATAGCCTAAATCGGAGGCCCATTTACACATGCCGTCCAAGGTATTGAACGGAGGTTGACTGTCCACGAACTGCGCTAAGAACACTGCTGGTCCTTTGATTGTTTTCATTGAAATTAATTTTAAGGGATTCGATAACCCCAAACAAATTGGGATTTATCTTCTATATTTAAGAAAAAAACTATGCTATTTTTACGTCTCATGTGGTTAAGACCTAAAGATAGGAATTCGTTAACAATTAAAACAGCTAACCATTTTTTTTTAAACACTACTTATGGATAATGCTTCTGCCCGAAATCTGTGGGGCGATTTTTTGGATGCCCATTTGGAATTTGCCTCCGAGGATGCCCCTAAAGTCATTCACTTTGGCGACAACGAGAAAGATGCCAACCTATGTGCCGATTTGGTCTGTAAAGAGACCAAAAGAGCAACGTCCCATTCCTTACAAGTTTTACAATTAAAAGGGAAACCACTCCCCAAAATCGGAGATTTTGCCGTGGTGACCGATTGGGAAGGAAAGGCCAAGTGCGTGATTCGCACCACTGCAGTTAAACTGCTCCCGTACTTCAGCGTAAGAGAGGAACACGCGCGTTTGGAAGGTGTTGGCGATAAAAGCCTCGAACACTGGAAAAAGGTGCATTGGGACAACTTTACGCGTGAGCTTGCCCAATTCGACAAAACTCCCAAAGAGAGTATGATCGTGGTTTTCGAACAGTTTGAAATGCTCTTTAAAAAGTAATGGCTGCCTGAAACAAGTTCTTCAACCTCAACTTTTTTCAGGTTTACTACTCTTTTTTCAAACAGCCATATTGCTCAGGTAAACGGAAATCAATCCATGTCTACCCAAATATTTCCTTGTTTGTGGGAGGCCACAGTATTCTCAATAAAATTAAGGCCTCTAACCCCGTCCGTCATGGTAGGGAATTCGCCACTATTGTACTCTTCGCCACGAATGGCCTTTGCCACGCCAAGATAAATATTGGCCATGGCATCAAAAATACCTTCTGGGTGTCCCGGTGGCAGTTTAGTACCGTCCAATGACAATGCTGAGTTGTATTGATGTCCCGGTTTATATACCTGTAATGGTTCGGGGTCGTTCAGCCTGTACAGATAGTTTGGGTTTTCCTGTTCCCATTTCAAGCCTCCTTTTTGACCGTAAATGGCAATAGTAAGGTTGTTTTCTTCACCAGTGGCCACTTGACTCGCCCGAATGACGCCTTTTACATTCTTGTCCAAACGGATAAGGGCCGTTCCGTCCATATCCATCACATTGTCATCATAAACATAATTGAAGTCGCACAAAAGGGATTGCACTTGCAATCCAGTGGTGAACTCTATCAGGTTAAAGGCATGTACCCCAATGTCTCCCATACAGGAACTGATACCTGCTTTTTTGGGGTCCAACCTCCATACACTGCCTCTTTTTTCCTTGTCGTGGATAATGGGGTTCATCCAACCCTGATAATATTGGGCATCGACCTTGTGCACTTTTCCGATAACGCCTTCCTTGATCATCTCCCTCATTTGGCGCACCATAGGATAACCGGTATAGGTATGGGTCACCGCGAATACGGTCCCGGCCTTTTTAAGGGTATCCCGTAGAATTTTGGCTTCTTCGTAGGTGGTGGTCATCGGTTTTTCACAAATGACATGAAACCCGTGGTCCAACAGCTTCTTTGCCATGGGAAAATGAAGGAAGTTCGGTGTAAGGATGGAGCATACCTGAATACGCTCATCTTCCGGCAACTTCATTTCCTCTTCGACCAGCGTATCAAAATCTTTATAGATACGGTTGGTAGGTATGTCTATCTCCTTGGCAAAGGCGATGCTGTCCTCGTGATCTGGATTGAAGACCGCTCCCACTATTTCGTAGTTGTCATTGATGAAGGATGCGACCCTGTGCAGCACCCCGATAAGAGAATCCCCTCCTCCTCCAAGAATTCCTAGTCTAATCTTTTTCGGCATTTTCTAATCTTTATATTTATTAAACAATTTCTTCCGTTGCATGTCCTTGTGGCACTCTTCGCTCTTCAAGCTTTTTTCGTAAAAGGAATAAAATGAAGAACAGCACGGCTACAGCGAGCGGGAAAAACATCATTTTCCCCAAGGTCGCCTTTCCGGCGGTAAGTTCGGCCACTTGATCGGCCAAACCAGAGGCCAATGCCTCATTTTTTGCGGTGTCCAGCCATCCTCCGATCACCGGTTGCCAAATGGAGGTGGCGAACATGCCCGCTCCACCTACCAGCGACATTCCCAAAGCACCTGTTTTGGGCAGATATTCGGAGGTAAACCCGATCATGGTAGGCCAAAAATAACAAACTCCCAAAGCAAATAAAATGGCGGCCAAATATATCATGGATCCTTCGGCAATGCTCATACTATATACCGCGGCGGTAGTCACTACGGCAGACATAAGCAATACACCAATGGGATTGATGCGATGTACAATGGGCCCGGCAAAATATCGGCCAATGGCCATAATGCCCGTTACCATGGCAAGCACCAACATGGGGCTTGCCCCCGAGTTTCCAAGGATACGCTCCACCCATTGCTGTGGCCCAAATTCGGATATGGCCGTAAGGGTCATACAAATCAGGATAAAGATGAACAAGGGATCGGCAAGACCTTTGATATTTTTTGTAGTATCTGTTTCGATATGTTCGCTTTCGGGGAATTGCTGTTTAAAGAACATATAACCGTAAATGAACGTAGGAATCAACATGACCCCGATCTGCAATTGCCAGCCCATTCCAAAATCGGTCATGAACTTGGAGATCAAGGAACCGATCACGATACCTCCAGGGAACCAAACGTGAAATTTGTTGAGCATCGCCGTACGGTTTTTGGTGTACATGTCAGCTATCATAGGGTTACAGGCAGCTTCCACAGAACCATTGGCAAAACCAATAAAGAAGGTTGAAATAATAAGTGTCCAGAAACCTCCGGCCACAATAGTGAGCACCAAGCCCAATAAATGGCATACAAAGGCGGCCACCATCAGTTTGCGGGCTCCAACCTTATTATAGAGCAGACCTCCGAAGATCATGGCAATCGGAAATCCAAAAAAGGCCATACTGTTGATCCAACCCAATTGCTGGTTAGAAAGTTCAAATTCTTCCCCCAGCTGGGTCAAAATACCGGCCCGAATGGCAAAGGTCATGGATGTAACGACGAGTGAAATACAGGCCGCTATAAAAAGCTGGTTCTTGTTTACATTTTTCATGTTTGAGTTAGTTGGTTTTGGTTGTACCTAAGATTTATATTCTACTTTTTCATTTTTAAAAAGTACGGCAAAAAGAATTCCGACCGCAAGGGCAAAGATAGCTGGGAATCTCCACACGCTTACCCAATCGTGGGTATTATCGGGCAGTTGATAGGTATCCACAATTTGACCTGCCACCCAGAATCCGATCAGCATCCCCATACCGTATGTAGCCAGTGTAATCAATCCTTGTGCGGCACTTTTATATTTTTCACCTGCTTTGGTATCGGTATAAATTTGACCGGACACAAAGAAAAAGTCATAACAGATACCGTGCAAGGCAATCCCGATAATGAGCATAAATACCAACTCACCTGTGTTCCCGTAGGCAAACAGTACGTATCGCACAAGCCAAGCGATCATTCCCACCAAAATGGTTTTTTTAAATCCGAATTTTTTAAAGAAAAAGGGCAATAACAGCATGAAGAGAACCTCGGATATCTGCCCTATGGTCATCATTCCGGCGGGTCCTATTTCCGACCCTGCCAGATTGATGGAGGCTCCGATCTCCCCTAGATATTGACCCGCATGCTGATAGTAGAACCCAAGCGGGATACATATCAAAACGGAGGCTATGAAGAAAATCAAATAGTTCCTATCGTTTAGAAGTTTCAATGCATCGAGACCCAATATTTCCGAAATGGACACTTTCTCTTCTTTGTCCACCTTTGGAGGTGTCTTTGGAAGGGTAAAACTGAACACTCCCAAAATACCCGACGCAATGGCTGTCATGATAAAGGTATTCCTAAGTGCTCCGTTGGCTATATTTTCAGGCGAATCCCATTGAAATATCAAACTGATAAAGACCAAACCTGCGATGATCCAACCAATGGTACCGAACACACGGATAAAGGCAAACTCTTTGGACGGGTCCTTCATTTGGTTGAACGAAACCGAGTTGACCAAAGCCAATGTGGGCATGTAGGCAATCATATAACCAAAAACATAAGGCACAAATATGGAAATATCGTCGGCCGATGCCATTTGGTACATAAGGAAGGCCCCTATTAAATGGAGCACACCCAAAATGCGCTCTGCGTTAAAGTACCTATCTGCTATAAGCCCGATAATGAACGGGGCAATAATCGCTCCCCACGATTGGCTAGAGTACGCAAGGGCCGTTTCACTGCCGCTGGCGCCCAAGGTATTCGGCAGATATATTCCTAAGGTAACAAACCAACCTCCCCAGATAAAAAATTCGAGGAACATCATAAAGGAGAGCTGGAGTTTGATCTTACTATTCATGTAAACTATGCGTTAGTGGTTTCTATCTTTTGTAAAAAATGTAATCCAAAGGTTCGGGCGTGAGACCTTCATCGCGAAAGGTCCTCATCATTTGTCCCCGGTGGTGGGTTGAATGATTGATGATATGAAAAAGTATGTCCTTCACTTCGTTGGTAAATACCTTTCCTGCACTATTGGTGTATTCCACCCGATTTTCCAAGGCATCCGTACCGGAAAGAATTTCAAAGGTGGTACGTTGGTTATCGTAATGGATATCTTCCCACCGTTCTAACATGTGCAGGTCCCAGACCCCATAATCAGACGTATTCCCTAAAATTCTTTGGTTCCAAATATGATGGGCATTGAGTATGTGACTAAAAAGTCTAATGCAGTTGTCCGGAACCTTGTCCGGACCACTGCATTGTTCAATCATTTTTTTGTTACAATAATAATTGTAATCGAAGAGCTGTTGAAAAAATCCCTTCATCTACCCATTCATCTTTGGTCGGATTACTCCAATATTCTTTCCAAGAGTCTTTTGGTGGCCAAAATGCCTTCCTCTTCGCTCAATTCGGAGCCTTCGTACTCAACTCCCACAAAACCTTCGTATCCAGAATCGAGCACTATCTCCATAATTCTTGGGTAATCTACCCTTGTTTCATTTCCTTGCTCATCGAAACTGTAAGATTTGGCGCTTACACCTTTGGCATAAGGCATCAGCTCTTTGGTTCCTTTGTAGCGGTCATATTCTTCCAAACATTTGGACGAATAGTAGTCGCCAGCTTCCCTTTTGATGCAGAAGTTCCCAAAATCGGGCAAAGTACCGCAGTTGTCCATACCTACTTTTTCCATCACTTCCGCCAACAATTGCGCATTGGATGATGGTCCTCCGTGGTTTTCTACAATGATGTTGATGTTTTTGTCCTTGGCGTAGGTGGCCAATTGGGTAAGTCCGGCAACGGATGCTGGCATCCATACTTCGGGCTCCATGCTTCCATTGAGGTTAACACGTATGGAGTGACAGCCCAATGCAGCGGCGGCATCTACCCATTTATAATGGTTTTCCACAGCCTTTGACCTCTCTGCTTCGTCCGGCACAGCAATATCGCCTTGGCCATCGACCATGATCAGCAAGTTCTTTAATCCATACTTTTCGCTTTCGGCCTTGCTTTTTTCTACCCAGTTGTTCATGGCCTCTTCTGAAAAATCGGCCGCTTCAAGTTCTTTGTAGTACAGGCCGCTCACATATTCCAGACCTTCAAAACCCCACTCGCTGGCTTTCTCGGCAAAGCTGTAAGGATCTACGCCCTCCTCAAATATCATTTTGTGCATGGACCATTGGGCCAAGGAAAGTTTAATATCTGGTTTTGACTCTTCGGCAGCCACTTCTTCGGTGGCGGTTTCATCGGCCGTTTCCTTCTTTGGATTCTGTTTACAGGAATAAAATCCCAAAAAAGCCACTGCGATCAACGTGACGATACTTTTCTGTGCTAAACTACTTTTGTTCATATTTTTACGTTGGTTAATTTCTTCGAGAACCCAAAAACTATAACGTTATAGTGCTGAATTCTCAATAAACATAGGGTTTAAATGTAGAAAATTAATTTAATAATTAATACATTTAGCAAATAAACAATCCGAATAAATGAGTAAATTTTATTACAATCAAGAGCAGGAATCCTATGATGCCATCGTGGTAGGAACGGGCATCAGTGGAGGTTGGGCTGCCAAAGAATTGTGCGAAAACGGTCTCAAGACCTTGGTCTTGGAGCGTGGGCCCATGGTGAAGCACCGCGACGATTACCCAACGGCCAACAAAGACCCTTGGGATTTTCCCCATGCAGGACAGGCAACCCGAGAAGACATTAAGAAGCAGGAAAAACAATCCAGAACTGGGTATACCACATCTGCTGCATCCAAACATTGGTTCGTAAACGATTTGGACCACCCGTATAACGAAGTAAAGCGATTCGATTGGATGCGTGGCTACCATGTAGGTGGGCGTTCCATTATGTGGGGTCGCCATAGCTACCGCTGGAGCGATATCGATTTTACGGCCAACAAGAACGAAGGCATTGCCGTGGATTGGCCCGTGCGCTACAAGGATATAGCCCCTTGGTACGATAAAGTGGAAAGTTTTATTGGAGTTTCCGGTGAAAATCTGGGCTTGCCACAATTACCCGATGGTAAATTTGAGCCGATGATGGAGCTCAACTGTGTGGAAGATTTGGTGCGCGGCAAAGTGGCTGAACACTTTAATGGTCGTGTGATTACCGCAGGAAGGGTGGCCCACATTAATAGTGACAAACAATTTGAGGGCGATGGCCGTGTACGTTGCCAATTCAGGAACCGTTGTATTAGAGGATGTCCATTCGGAGCATACTTTAGCAGTGTTTCCTCAACGCTTCCGGTTGCGGAGCGCACAGGCAACCTTACCCTAAGGCCGGACTCCATTGTTCATGAAATCATTTACGACCCAAATACCAAAAAAGCTACGGGCGTAAAAGTTATCGATAGGGAAACCAAAGAAGCCTACGAGTTCAAGGCCAAAGTGATATTCCTTTGTGCTTCTGCGGTTGCATCCACTTCCATTTTGATGCAATCCAGATCGGACCGATTCCCCAATGGATTGGGCAACGATTCCGGTGAGCTTGGCCATAACTTGATGGACCACCACTTCCAAGTAGGTGCTTCCGGTAAGTTTGATGGATTCGAGGACAAATATTACAAAGGCAGAAAGCCCAACGGTGTCTACATTCCGAGATTTAGAAACTTGGGCGGTGACTCCGATGTAAGCTTCTTTAAGCGTGGTTACGGTTACCAAGGAGGTGCAAGCAGGGGCAATTACGAAGAATTGGTCGCCGAAGCGTCCTTTGGAAAAGAGTATAAAGATGCCATGCTGACCCCAGGAGGTTGGAACTTTAGTATCAACGCTTTTGGCGAGGTACTGCCTTACCACGAAAACAAGATGACCTTGGATTACGATAAAAAAGATCAATGGGGACTGCCTACGGTTACCTTTGATGCGGAAATCCGGGAAAATGAACTGAACATGCGTAAGGACATGCAGGATCAAGCAGTGCAGATGCTTGAGAAAGCAGGTGCCAAGGATATTACTCCTTTTGATGCGCCCTACGCCCTTGGTCTTGGTATTCACGAAATGGGAACGGCCCGCATGGGAAGCGACCCAAAAACCTCTGTGGTAAACGGGAACAACCAAGTACATGGATGTGAGAACGTATACGTAACCGACGGTGCATTTATGACCTCTGCCAGTTGCGTGAACCCATCGTTGACCTATATGGCATTTACGGCAAGGGCAGCCAACCACGCCGCCCAAGAACTTAAAAAAGGAAATATATAATGGAAAGAAGATCAGCACTCAAAAATATGGGATTGGCTTTCGGATATGCCGTAGCCACCCCAACCCTGCTCTCGCTTTTACAGAGCTGTAAGGACAAGCCGGCATTTGCTGAATGGACACCAAGCTTCCTTAGCAAAGAACACGGTTACGCCTTGGCACAGACCCTGGACGTAATTCTGCCAAAAACTGATACACCTTCTGCCACCGAGATGAACGTACACGTGTTCATTGACGCATATTTGGACGAAGTGATGCCTTTGGAACAGCGGGAGTTTGTAATGATGCAAATGAACAATTTCTATGATAAGGTTCTTGCCGATTCTGGTAAAGAAACATTGACGGACATAGAACCAGCAGACATAGAACCCGCCTTAAAAACGTACTTGAGAAAAAGGACGAAAGAGGAAGAGGAAGCCCACTCCGAAGCCATCATGAACTATATGGAGGCTATTATGGAAGGCGGCGAAGGAGTTCTGGATGACGAGGTTGTGCGCTTCTCTTTTGCCAACGATTTAAGGGGCTTGGCCACTTGGGCCTATAAATCCTCGGAATATATTGGTGAAGAGGTACTGGCCTATGCACCCATACCAGGGGAGTACATCCCTTGCGGCGATCTGCAGACATTGACAGGCGGAAAAGCTTGGTCTTTGTAAATCGCAAAGCACTCGAATCAGAAAAGCCTCCAGTTTTGGGGGCTTTTTTAGTTATCCACAGTAACAAAAATACCCCGGAATGTTCTATTGTGGGGTGAACTTGTCCGAGGTATTAAATCAATAAACACTATCACACGTACTGTAATCCAGCACTAAAACTGGTGGTAAAAATAGGCATCACTGCAACAAAATTCTTAACCGTCCCAGTTAACTTTTTCTTTATTTCCATCCATTTTTAATGGAAAACGAAAGTCTTGGTTTGCGTGGACAAAGATTTAAAAATACGGTCAAATTCTAAAGTGGCTACGCCAGAAACAACGACAAAGTTTTTAACATAAAATGTTGACATCTAGAGGAAAGCAAGAAATCGAGTTGACCAACGGGAATAGAACCACATAAAACAAAAAAGACCAAGGGGAGAACTAATATCCCTACTTGGTCAAACTCTTATGATGAACCGGCCAAAGCCATATATTACCAAAGAGTACGGCCTCTTCAATCCTGGTTTAAAAGATTCTTTTCGTTCTAGGTAGTTCCCCCGAAACCTAAAATCAAATCCGAATCACACCCTGATCAAAGATGAATTGTGCAAGCGGTTTATACAATCAGATGATTGGTTGCTGTGGCCGTACAATTTTTTGGTAATACAAAATTTTAAAGAACATTTGGAGCCTAAGCTATTTCTTCACGACCATTTCCTTCCAATCCTCGTTCCATTTAGTCTCTTTCTTTTCTGCCACAGAGGCAAAGATCAAGGCTACAACAAAAATCAAGAACAAAACAATGCATTTTCGCATGGCTCCAGTATCTATTGGTTTTTTAGTCAGGCCGAAGATAATTAACAACAAATATGCAATAGGGGTTCTATGTATAAATTGCATCATTTTATGTATAATTGGTTTTGCCATTTTTTTGCCGTTTGTAATCCTTTTCTTGTTTTTTGATTTTGATACTCTTAAAAAATGCGGCTTTTTCCCTTGATTTTGATTTTTATACCAGTTATACGTGCTGCTGATCCATTAACACATAATTTTAGCACTATGTGAAGAATAATTCTAAATTTGAATTTAGGTATATAGTTTTATGATAGAAGCCGTAATCGTCGATGATGAAATCAAGGCCCTTCAGAGTTTGAGTTGGGAGCTGACCAATTTGAGCGATGAGGTGGATATTATTGCATCCTTTACAGATGCCCGCGAAGCCTTGAACTATTTGGAACAGAACACGCCCGATTGTTTGTTCCTCGATATCGAAATGCCCTCCATGGACGGTTTTCAGTTCATCAAGAATCTAAAGAACAAGGATTTTCCAGTTGTCATCACCACAGCTTACAATCAATATGCGCTACAGGCCCTGAAGAACGAGGCCATCGACTATCTTTTAAAACCCATAGATTCCGATGATCTTGAAGTAACCCTGGCCAAAATCAAAAAATACAACGCCAAAAACCTGACGGTAGAACGATTGGAGAAAATATTGCTCAACTTCAATTCAGAATCACAGAGCAAAAAAATTACCATCAACACCGACGGTAAGCTCGTTTTCCTGCATAGCGACGATATTCTTTATGCAGAATCCGACGGTAACTACAGTACCATTTTTTTGACGGACGGCCAAAAGATCCTACTTACCAAAAAATTAAAGGAGGTCAATTCCCTGCTTCCCGAAAACTGTTTCTTCCGCATACACAATTCGTACATCATCAATCTTAATAAAATAAAGGAGTTCCTAAAAACGGACGGCTACGTAGTCTTGGAATCCAACCATAAAATCCCAGTGTCCCGGCAAAAAAAATCCGATTTTTTGGATATGCTCTAATACCCGTATTCCCGTGCCCACATCAAAGTTCCATCCCATCGAAAACCTGTATCGAGCACAAAGGTCGGCGGTTACGGCTTTCCTTTTTTTCTTGGTTCTAGGGGGATTGGAAGCTCAAGAAATTCCAGAAGCATTTCAGGAAAAAGCGGAAACCCTTGTTCAGTTGCAACCAAAAACTTATGAAGTACTGGACCAAGAGCTTTATGAAGAAAAAAAGGACACCACCCTTCTACGATATTTTGCCGACTTGAGTGCAGCGAACGATTATCCAGTGGGACAATCCTATGCGCTGAATCAATTGGGCATGAAATACCGTAACTTTTCCCAATACGAAAAGTCTGTCAACCTACATGAACAGGCACTGGAGGCGGCAGAGGAGGGCAATAGTACCGACTTTAAGATTTTGAGCCTTAATATGCTCGGGGTGGTCTATAGACGCACGGATGCCATTAAAACCGCTTTGGACTACAACCAAAAGGCCCTCGAGTTGGCAGAAGAAGTCGAGAACCCATCCAACCACATCAAGCGCAGTATCAATGTGGCCCTGAACGGAATCGGAAACCTGTACCAAACCTTGGAACAGTACGATTTGGCCATTATGCAGTTTAAAAGGGCCCTAAAACTGGAAGAGGAGCTGAACAATAAGTTGGGCTTGGCCATCAATCACCAGAACATCGGACATTGCTTGGAAGAAAAAGGCGATTTGGAGGGCGCTCTGGAAAACTACAGAAAGTCCTTGGCCTATAACGAGGAAATCGATTCGGATATCGGCCGTGTCATTTGCAAGAATAGTTTGGCCCAAATCTACTTGAAGCAGGACATGCCCTATCTGGCATTGGTACTCTTGGAACCCTTGCAGGAAGAAGCCAAGAAAATCGGAGACTTTTCCATTACTTCCTTGGTCTTCATCAACACAGGATGGGCCCATACCAAACTGGCGAACTACAAAGTGGCAGAAGATTTTATCCAAGAGGGATTAAAAATGGCGCAAAACCGAAATATTCCCACCAATATCCTCTATGGATACGAAAAAATGACGTTTTTAGAACAAACCAGGGGGAATTTCAAAATGGCATATGAATTCTACAAAAAGGCATCCGAATCCGAAAAACAGATTTCAAGTGCTACGAATCTCCGGTACATGAACGACATCATCGTTCGGTACGAAAATGAGAAAAAGAACAACCAGATCGCGGTGTTGGCCAAAGAGAATGAAATTGTGCGGTTACGACTTAAAAAAAACCAGACAACGCTTTTGGTCAGTGCGTTGATCGTAGGACTGATTTCGTCCATCCTTTATATTCTTTACCGCCAATACCAGAGCAAAAACGAAAAAAGGGTGCTCACTTTGGAGCAGCAAATGCTGCGCAGCCAAATGAATCCACACTTTTTGTTCAATTCGTTGAATTCCATTAAGCTGTACATCATTAACAACGAACAGAAAAACGCTGTTCACTACCTAAACAAGTTTTCCAAACTCGTCCGTAAGATTCTGGAGGCATCTTCACAAAAGGAAATCCCATTGTCGGAAGAATTGGAGACCATGGAACTTTATATGAACATTGAAAACATACGCTTTTCCAATGAAATCGATTTTAAGATTGAGGTAGAGGAAGATATCAATATAGACAACATCAAAATACCTTCGCTCACCCTGCAACCCTTTTTGGAAAACTCCCTCTGGCACGGATTATCACCAAAAGAAGGGGATAAAAAAATCCAGATCAACGTGAAACACAAGGACAAGGGCCATGTTTCCATAGAGATTGTGGACAATGGCATTGGGCGCACCATGGCCGAGGTAAACAAGGAAAATCGGGTATTGAAACGCAAATCGCTTGGAATTCGCATCACCAAGGAACGCTTGGCCAATTTTGCCAAGGACTACCAGAACAAATTTGATGTGGATATTTTGGACCTGTTCGATGAGAACGGGGATCCCAACGGAACCAAAGTGGTATTGGACATCCCTACGATTTAGCGCTTGCTGCCGCGACCTCTTCCAGTTCGCTATACCACTTTTTGCCAAACTTTTTGATCAAGGCATCCTTTACAAATTTGTATATCGGCACCTTTAGTTCTGCCCCCAAAGTACAGGCAGGGTCGCATATTTCCCATTTGTGGTAGTTCACCGCGGTGAATTCGCTGTACTCCCGTGTGCGAACAGGGTATAAATAGCAAGAAAGAGGTTTTTTCCACTTGGTAGCTCCCGCTTCGTAGGCAGCTTCGAGACCGCATTTGGCAATGCCCTTATCGGAAAAGATCACATAAGCACATTCATTGTTGTCCACCAAAGGCGTTTCCCATTCCCCATCTTCACCTTTTACAAAAGCACCCTGTTCTTCAATGGCAGCAATACCTTCAGGACGCAAAAACGGTTTCACCTTATGGTAGATGTCCACCAATTTATCGGTTTCAGCATCTTCCAATGGCGCCCCGTATTCTCCTCCTACACAACAAGCACCTTTGCATGCGGTTAGGTTGCATACAAAATCGTTCTCCAAAATCTCTTCGGATACAATGGTTTTTCCAATCTGGAACATAGTCTGCCCTTACTTTTTTGGCAAAGGTAATCCAAAACCAAAAAATTGATGATTTCTAAACATTTTATGTGATCCAAAAGTATTTTTTACCTGTAAATTTGCCGTCCGAAAAAAATGACGCCATGAATTTTAACGTTAAGGAAATAGCCACCGCTGGAATGATCTTGTTTGCCGTGATAGATATTTTGGGAAGTATCCCGATTATTTTATCGCTTCGCCGCAAAGTGGGACACGTGCAGTCCGAAAAGGCCTCCATTGTGGCCACCTGTATCATGATTGCCTTCCTATTTGTTGGTGAAAGCATCCTAAAATTGATAGGTATAGATGTCAACTCCTTTGCCGTGGCGGGGGCTTTTATCATCTTTTTCCTGGCTATTGAAATGATTTTAGGCATTTCGCTTTACCGGGATGATGAGCCTGAGACGGCCTCCATTGTGCCCATCGCCTTCCCATTGATTGCCGGTGCGGGCACCTTGACATCCATTCTCTCGTTACGGGCAGAATACCACGTGGAGAACATTATCGTCGCCATTATTATAAACGTTATCTTTGTATACATCGTGCTAAAGTCCAGTGCCAAGATCGAACGGATTTTGGGCAAAAATGGACTTAATATTATTCGAAAAGTGTTTGGGGTCATCTTAATGGCCATTGCCGTAAAGCTTTTTGCCACCAATGTAAACGAGTTATTGTCGCACGCTGCTTAAAACAATGCTATGAACAAGACCTTCGCCGTAATTTTAATCGTACTTGCTTTGGCCCTTATTGCCTTTAACGTCACCTTGGTCGATTTTGAACAGCCTTTTCAGGGCGATAGCACCATTGCCCTTATCGGGATAGTGGCCTCGTTGTGTGCCATTGTGTTGATGTTGATTTTTATGACTTCCAAAAAAATCGACAAGAAACTGAAGGATTGATCTAAGGTTTCATTTCTACCGCACCAAGTTGTGAAGCTTCGATATCGGCCTTGTCCAACTCCTTGACCCGTTGCAACATGCTGTCGTAATCCCCTTTTATTTGTGCGGACACATTGGGTGAGAACAGTTGTTCGGCAATATTGGCTTTTAGGTAAGCTTTTATTTTGTCTTCGTAAGCGTAGAAGTCCAACTTTATCTTGCGGTCCAGCACAAATTGGATGAAGTTATCAAAAAGGATATCATCCACTCGGAATTCATCCAAAAACTCGTTTTGGGTGTACCCTTCATATCGGGTCCTATCCTCCTCCAAGTGCTCAAAAATAAACCTTGCAAAGAATTGATAGGTCTCATCCATACTCTCAATGGCTTCCTCTTGATTACTGCCAATAGGCACAAATACATCGGGAATGATTCCTCCACCACCATAGACCACCTTTCCTTTTGGGGTAACAAACTTTAAGGAATCGGCTACTTTTATACTATCCGCAGAGAGCAGTTCTCCGCTTTCGTATCGCTCCATGAACCTATGGTAATAATCGTAGTTGCCATCCTTATAGGATTTTTGGATGGAACGTCCTGTTGGGGTGTAGTATCGGGAAACGGTCAGCCGAACCGCTGAGCCATCGCCCAAATCCATTTCGCGCTGCACAAGTCCCTTTCCAAAAGAACGGCGCCCCACAATGGTCCCAATATCGTTGTCTTGCAAAGCACCCGCAATAATTTCACTGGCAGATGCGGAACGTTCATTGATCAACACATAAACGGGTTTGTCCTCAAAATCCCCTTTCTTGGTGGCATACGCCTTGTTGATTCGCCCTTTTTTGTTCTTGGTGAACAGAATCAATTTATCCTCACCCAAAAACTCATCGGCCAATTGCTCGGCAATGCCCAAATATCCGCCAGGGTTGTCCCTGAGGTCAAGCGTTAACTTTTCGGCCCCGCGCAACTTCAATTTTCTGAGCGCGTCTTTGAACTCATCAAAGGTGGACTCGGCAAAACGATTGATTTTGATGTAGCCCATATCCTTGGTGAGCATGTAGTAGGCATCCACACTGCGGATAGGCACCCTATCACGGACCACAGGAACATCCATAAGTTTATCTTCGCTCTTTCGATATACCTTGAGATTGACCTTGGTCCCTAT
Organism: Flagellimonas sp. MMG031; assembly: GCF_040112705.1. Classification (NCBI taxonomy): domain Bacteria; kingdom Pseudomonadati; phylum Bacteroidota; class Flavobacteriia; order Flavobacteriales; family Flavobacteriaceae; genus Flagellimonas; species Flagellimonas sp. MMG031. The sequence continues at coordinate 806,629 of NZ_CP157804.1, read as the reverse complement.
TTTACCTTTTAAAGTGGAAACCACATCGTCGTTGGCTATTCTACGTCCGAAAAGGGTGTCATTGTCGGCCATAAGGATACGGTCGCCAGGTTTGATGCCCCCTATGTAGCTTGGACCATTTTTAATGGCTCTGATTACGGTAATGGTATCGCGGTACATGTAGAAACTCACTCCTATTCCAGCAAAATCCCCTTTCATGCTTTCCGCAACGTCCTTCATTTCATCTTTGGGAATGTATACAGAGTGCGGGTCTAACTTGCCCAAAATATTGTTGACGGTCACATCCACAATGCTATCGGTATCCACATCGTCCACATACTCATAGTCGATGTAGTCGATAAGCCTGTTGAGTTTATCCTTTTTGGAATTGGTGGAGAAGAGCTTCTCCGGCGAATCGTTAAAATGGAGCTTGCCTCCGATAAATATGCCAAGAGCCACCGCTAAAGCAAGTAACGTGGGCCAAATATATCCTTTAATCTTTTTCATATAGCAATTATGGTTTTAAACCATTTCTTCCAAAACAGGCAAATGCACAATCTCTACGCCTGCCCTTTCCAGAAATTTTAATCCAGAGTCGTCTTTGTACGCTTTCTGGTATACCACACGTTTTATGCCAGCTTGGTGAACGAGCTTGCTACACTCCCTACACGGGGACAACGTAATGTACAAAGTGGCCCCTTCACAGGATTGTGTGGATGAGGCTACCTTAAGAATGGCATTGGCTTCAGCATGGAGCACGTACCATTTGGTGTAGCCCTCTTCGTCTTCACAGTAATTCTCAAAACCAGTGGGTGTTCCATTGTAACCATCGGAAATGATCATTCTATCCTTGACGATAATGGCGCCGACCTGCCTTCTTTTGCAATACGATAGTTTTCCCCACTCTTGGGCCATCCGCAAGTAGGCTTTGTCGTATTTTTCTTGTTTGCTCGCCTTCATAAATCCAAAAACGCTGATATTTAACTAAATATACCTGCTTTACAAGACCCTCACAACCTTATTCGATAAAATTTAACGAAGGTTCCTACTTGGGGAACGTAGCAATAAGCAGGGGTATTGTAATGGCAATGATTAAAATTGATGCTACTGCTATAAAAATGGAACGCCTTACCTTGAATAGGTCCAAAACTACATAGGCGATGGCCAAAACCACCAATATAATGGTAACCTGGGACAGCTCGATTCCCGTGGCAAAACCCAACAAAGGGGTAATCTTGTCCTCCTCCTCTGCCATCAACATTTTAAAGTAATTGGAAAACCCAAAGCCGTGGATCAGCCCGAAGAATGCCGTGGCCAACGCATGAAGAAAAAGACCCACATCCAACGCTTCCTTGTATACATAGGTGAAATTGAAAAGGGCCGTAAGCAGAATGGTTATGGGAATCAGGAATTCAATCAAACCGACATCCAAAGTTGCCACTTCGTAGACCGATAATGCCAAGGAAACGCAATGCGCTACGGTAAAAATCGTGGCCAAAATGACTACCCGCTTCCAATACCTAAAGGTAAAGGGTACGGCCAAGGCCGACAAAAACAGGATATGATCATACGCGCCAAAATCCAGCACGTGGTCCAGCCCCAACTTGATGTAGAACAAAAACTCTTGCATAATATATTGGTTAAGAAATACCTCTTTCTTTTTGTATGGTCTCGTAAGCCTTTTGCACTTCCTTGAACTTCTCCTCTGCTCCTTTTCGTATGGCTTCGTTCTCCGTCACCACCCTATCCGGATGGTACTTTTTGGCCATGGTACGGTAGGCCTTCTTCACTTCTTCATCGGTAGCCGTCTTTTCGATCTCCAAAATTTTATAGGCCGTATCCGCCGATTTGATGAACATGGCCATGATACTCTCAAAATCGTGTTGGCTCAACCGAAAGTACCCGGCAATTTCGCGGAGTTTTTCAACTTCTGCCTTGCTCACCTGCCCATCGGACTGGGCAATGCCGAACAGAAAGTGCAACATTTGCAACCGCACCTCGTAGCGGGTTCGTTGCACCATAAAATTACAAATTCGCTGGGCGGATATTTCCCTTTTTTTGATGACCTCGTTGAACGTCCTGAAAATGGCATTGGCCTTTTCCTTGCCGTAGGTGCTCAGAAAATATTGGCGCACATAGTCGAGCTCCCGTTGATTTACCTGTCCATCGGCCTTGATGATGATAGAGCACAACGAAAGCAAGTTCAACTCAAAATCGGCCGGAGAAACCGATTGGCGCGTCACATTTTCGAAAATGGAACCCGACCTGCTACCGGAACCTCCTAGATTATCCAAGAATGTCCCCACGATAAATCCCAAAACCGCTCCAGGAAACCTAAACATAAAATAACCGAGAAAGGCGGCTATCCACTTGATCATGCATCAAAATTTAAAGGGCAAAGATAGGGGTTTGATTGACAAACAAAGCTTTATGCAATGTTAAGGGTGATGAAAAAAACCAAACGATCCCTTATCTTTGTCACCTAATTAAATCGAAGCCTATGTATCCAGAAGAATTGGTAAAACCTATGCGCGAAGACTTGGCCATGGCCGGGTTTGAAGAACTACATACAAGCGAAGCCGTGGAAAACGCCCTTAAAAAGAGTGGCACCACATTGGTCGTAGTTAATTCGGTTTGTGGCTGTGCAGCGGCCAATGCCCGACCTGCAGCCAAATTGAGCCTTCAAAATAGTAAGACACCCGACAACTTGGTAACTGTTTTTGCAGGTGTGGACATGGATGCCGTGCAAACAGCAAGAAACCATATGGTTCCGTTCCCTCCATCATCACCAAGCATGGCCTTGTTTAAAGATGGGGAGTTGGTGCACATGATCGAAAGACACCACATTGAGGGCAGGCCTGCCGAACTTATCGCGGAAAACCTGATGGAAGCCTACAACGAGCATTGCTAACATTGGGCAAATCCTATAACAAATAGCCACCTTAATAGGTGGTTTTTTTATTTTTACGCAACCTAAAAACCATCATAGTGCTAAAATTGTTATCCTATCCTTTGACCATCCTCTTTTTCCTGTTGTTTGGTCTGGTATTGGTCATTTTTCATCCCATACAATGGTTGTGTCTCAATCTGATTGGATATAATGCTCACAAAAAAAGTGTATCCGTCCTCAATTGGTTCATTATGCGGTGCACGAATGTTTTGGGAACCCGGTATACTTTCAGAAACCAACAGCAACTTCCAACGGATAGACCCCTCATCATTGTGACCAATCACCAAAGCATGTACGATATTCCACCGATTATCTGGTACATGCGCAAGTACCATCCTAAGTTTGTCAGCAAAATAGAATTGGGAAAAGGCATCCCGAGCGTTTCCTATAACCTTCGCCATGGAGGTTCTGCGCTGATCAACAGAAAAGACCCAAAGCAATCCATTGCCGAGCTTCAAAAATTGGGCAAGTACATTGAAACCAACAACCGCAGTGCCGTGATTTTTCCTGAAGGCACCCGAAGCCGAAACGGGGTGCCCAAGCCCTTTAGGACCACTGGTCTAAAAGTGATGATGAAAAATGCGCCATCGGCCCTAATCGTGCCCATCAGCATTAATAATTCATGGAAACTGCTCCGTTACGGCAAATTCCCAATGGGATTGGGTTCCCACGTCACCTTTGATGTGCATCCGCCCATAGAAAATTCGGGAAACCCTGATGAGCTCATCACCCAAATTGAAAACCTAATTGTTTCTGGGGTCAAAACGGGATAATAATGGAAAACCAACTTATTCAAAATACCATCGCCTTTGTAAAAAGGGAACTGAGCGATGCCGAAGGAGGTCATGATTGGTTCCATATCCAACGTGTTTTCAATACTTCCAAACTTTTGTTGCAGCATGAAGAAGGTGACTCCCTTGTGGTGCAATTGGCCGCTTTGCTGCACGACATTGCAGACCCCAAGTTCCATAATGGAGACGAGCAGATAGGACCACAGACCGCCCAAGATTTTTTGGAGACCCAGCAGGTTTCACACGAAACCACAGTGCACGTCGTCAATATTATACGCCACATGTCCTTTAAAAATAGTCTGGAGCAGGATGGGGAGACATTCACTTCCAAAGAAATGGACATTGTTCAAGATGCCGACCGATTGGACGCCATTGGTGCCATTGGCATTGCCAGGGCCTTTAACTACGGAGGCTTTAAAAATAGGGAACTGTACAACCCGAACGTGCCCCCTAACCTGAACATGACCAAGGAAGAATATAAAAAATCCAAAGCCCCCACCATCAACCATTTCTACGAAAAATTGCTCTTGCTCAAGGACGGGATGCGTACCCCAACTGGAAAAAAACTGGCCGAAAAACGGCATCAATTTATGTTGGATTATCTGGAACAGTTTTACAAGGAATGGGAAGGGTCAGTATAAATCCTAGACTTTCTTTTTCCCCTTTTTTGTATCTTGGGAACTCACATAAAAAATCAAACTAAACAAGATGCAAAGAAGAAAGTTCATCAAAAATACCGCAGCGGCTTCGGCTGCGTTTTCCATTGTTCCGAGTCATGTGTTGGGCAAGACCCACGTTCCCCCCAGCGACACCCTGTATGTGGCAGGCTTTGGTGTTGGTGGTAGGGGAAATAACGTTATCAATGGACTCAACGATACGGGACGCGTTAAGTTCGTGGCCTTTTGTGATGTGGATGACCGCCGTGCCCAAGAAACCTACGAACAGTTTCCCGATGTAAAACGATACAAAGACTTCCGCAAGGTTTTTGATGAACGCTTGAGCGATATCGATGCGATTATGGTGGCGACGCCCGACCATACACATGCTACCATTGCGCTGCCTTTTATGCGTGAAAAAAAGCACGCCTATGTGGAAAAACCGCTCACGCACAACATACAAGAAGCCCGATTAATGACCAAGGTAGCCCGCGAAAATGGGATCACCACCCAAATGGGGAATCAAGGAGCTTCCAGCGACGATAGCCGTATTGCCCGTGAATGGGTGGAATCCGGTATTATTGGAAAGGTACACACCATTGATTGCTGGACCAACCGACCTGTATGGCCCCAAGGAGTGCCCATGCCTACCCAGAAGGACCGTATCCCAAGAGGATTGGATTGGGACCTGTGGTTAGGGCCCGCCAAAATGCGGGATTACAATGATGCCTATCTTCCGTTTAAATGGAGAGGGTTTTGGGATTTTGGAACCGGTGCCTTGGGTGACATGGGCTGCCATATTATGGAAACACCCTTCAGTGTGCTGGACCTCGGGTATCCTACGGAGGCCGAAGCCAGTTGTACCACCGTTTGGGTAGATGATTTTGTGGAAGCGGATTACAGTCATTCCTGTCCACCTTCTTCCAAGATACACCTCAAATTTGAGCACGAAGAGCACGGCGACATTGCCCTAAACTGGTACGATGGCGGTTTGAAACCAAATTTACCCGACGAATTAAAAGATGGCGAAACCATCGGTGACAATGGTGGTGGAACGGTGATTTATGGCGACAAGGGCATTTTGGTGTGTGACACCTATTCCAGAAACGCCCGTTTATTGCCCTCCGAAATGATGGACCTCTACAAAGCCCCTGCTGCCAAATATCCACGGGTACCGGGCGGAATGAATGGCCATATTGCCAACTTTGTGGACGGTTGCCAAAACGGAACGCCAACTTCTTCCAATTTTGAAAAAGCAGGAAAACTAACAGAGACCGTGTTGATGGGGAACCTTGCCGTAAAAGCCTACCAGTATAAAGAATTACAGCCTGGTAAAACTGCAAAGGACTGGAACCCCTACAACTCCCCAGGGCGAAGAAAGTTGATGTGGGATGGCGAGAACATGAGAATTACCAACTACGAGAAGGCCAACGAATGGGTAACGCGCGATTACCGTGAAGGCTGGGAGTTGGAATAAGTAAACTAAGAAAATTGATATATAAAATGGTCCGTTTCGGGCCATTTTTTGTTCTCAATACATCAGGTGAAGATGGATATTCGAGGCCAGTTAAGTCATTTCGACATGAGATACTAAGCATCGATTGAGAAATCCAACAGAAAAACTCAAGTTCAGATTTCAAGTTCAAACTCAAAAGGCAAGTCCAAATTCAAAAAAGGTCATTTCGACTAAGATGTGAAGCATCGATGGAGAAATCTGATTGAAAAACTCAAACTCAAAGGTCAAGTAGAAGTTTCAAGTTCAAGGTTTAGGGTTTAGGGTTTAGGGTTTAGGGTTTAGGGTTTAGGGTTTAGGGTTTAGGGTTTAGGGTTTAAGCCTAAAAAATTCATTTCAAATGACAAAGAACCCTATTTGTGCTAATTCGTGACATTAGTGTCAACTGCCTATTGACTATTTCCCATCAAACCAAGTCTATTTTCTATCGTCTTTTCTCTCCTGAATCTAGATTCTTGGCTCTTGGCTCCTCACTGAACCAGGTTCTCGATACATTTTTTGCCTCTTTTTTTCAAAAACCGTCAAAAAACACTCGAACTGACCCCCTATCTTACAAGATCAACAACTGCCCACTGCTGACTGATTTCCGACTCCCGATAGATTTCTCGACTTCCCCTTCGACTGCGCTCAGGGTGACAGTTCGAAATGACAAAGAACCACATTGGTGCCAATTTGTGAAATTAGTGTCGACTGCCTATTGACTATTTCCCATCAAACCAAGTCTATTTTCCATGGTCTTTACTCTCCTCAGTCTTGATTTTTGGCTCTTGGTTTCTCACTGAACTAGGTTCTCGATACATTTTTTGCCTCTTTTTTTCAAAAACCGCCAAAAAACACTCGAACTGACCCGCTATCTTACAAAATCAACAACTGCCCACTGTCCACTGCTGACTGATTTCCGACTCCGGATAGATTTCTCGACTGCGCTCGAAATGACATCCTACCTCGCAACACGAAACCCGAAACCCATAACTCGTAACTCCCAACTTCGGACTTCCAACTGCTAACAAAAACTCAAAACAACTTTAACTGCCCATCTTTGTAATGTTCATGAAGTTCTGTGTTCAGGGTAGGAAAGCTTTTATCCCGAAAATATTTTTTCCTGGCGAGTTGTGCCATGTGATGGATTTGCTCCGCAATTTTGCCCTCTCCCCTCGTTCGGGTTCCGAATCTGGAATCATTTACCGTTCCTCCGTGGCAATCTTGTATTTGGTGCAGTACCTTTTCGGCCCTGTCTGGCATGGCCTTTCTGAGCCAATCTGAAAACAGCTGACCAATCGCCCCATTGAGTCGAACCACCGTAAGGCCAAACGAACGTGCACCATGGTCGGCCACGGCTTTGGCCAATGGCAACAGTTCATGCGAATTGATTCCAGGGATCATGGGTGCCAACATCGCGTTTACGGGAATGCCATTTTCGGATAGGGTTTGGATGGTTTTGAGGCGCTTTTGGATGGAAGCCGTTCGAGGTTCCAGTAAACGCCTTGTTTTTTCGGACAGCGAAGTCACCGAAATATATACGCCCACCAAACCATACTGATTCAATTCTTTCAACACATCCAAATCCCTTAAAACAAGGGCGTTTTTGGTAATGATGCCAACGGGATGCCGATATTTTAAAAACACCCCCAAACACTTTCGGGTGATTTCGTATTCCCGTTCCGCAGGTTGATAGCAATCCGTATTTCCTGAAAGTACGATGGTCTGTGCCTTCCAATTTTTATGTTTAATCTTGGCCTCCAAAAGTTCCGGAGCCGATTTTTTGACCAATATCTTCCGTTCAAAATCCAACCCGGCACTATAGCCCCAATACTCGTGCGTATTTCGGGCGTAACAGTACACGCATCCATGCTCACAACCTTGATAGGGGTTCATGGAGTACTGCATGCCCACATCGGGACTCTCCACTTTATTCACTATGGTCTTGGGAAAAATGGGGATATAGGTCGTTTTGTTGCTTTCCGCTTCTTCTCCCTCCAACCGACAGAATTCCAAAAAATCATCCCGAAGTTCAAAAGAATGCTGCAAAAACCGGTTGTCGGTATTCTGCTGTGCGCCTCTTCCTTTGATATAGTTTTCGGGATTCATGTATTGGATTTATTCCAAATATATGGATTATTTCCTTTTATTTAAATATTTAAGTTTGACACGAATTTCACGGATTATCTCGAATGCAGCGGCTACACCCATCGCTACATCGCGTCCAGTCAGGCAATCAGCAACCGAACGGAATGACACCAAAATATCCGATTTAGCGCTTTCGGACTTCCTAAAGATTTCTAGACCTGCCTGCTGCAGACTACCAATTAAGAACCTTTCACTAGTTCTCGATACTTTTTTTGGCTCCTTTTTTCAAAAACTCACCAAAAAACACTCGTACTGACAAACAAATATTTGCTTCGGACTTCCGATAGATTTCTCAACTTCCCCCTCGACTCATTTCGACTTCGCTCAATGACCAACGCTCGGGGTGACAGTTCGAAATGACAATGAGTCCTATTGGTGCTAATTCGTGAAATTAGTGTCAACTGCCCATTGCCTATTTCCCACCAAATCAAGTCTATTTTTTATGGTTTTTTCTCTCCTGAGTCTTGATTCTTTGCTCATGACCCCCACAAAGATTTCTCGACTGCCCCTTCGACTCATTTCGACTTCGCTCAATGACCACCGCTCGGGGTGACAGTTCGAAATGACAAAGAACCCTATTCGTGCCAATTCGTGAAATTAGTGTCAACTGCCCATTGCCTATTTCCCATCAAACCAAGTCTATTTTATATTGTCTTTTCGCTCTTGAGTCTTGATTCCTGGCTCTTGGTTCCTCACTAAACTTGGTTCTCGATACTTTTTTTGGCTCCTTTTTTCAAAAACTCACCAAAAAACACTCGAACTGACAAACAAATATTTGCTTCCGGCTTCGGACTTCCGATAGATTTTTCAACTTCCCCCTCGACTCATTTCGACTTTGCTCAATGACCAACGCTCAGGGTGACAGCTCGAAATGACATCTTAACTGTTGACTTCAGACCTCCGACTTAGGACTTCGGACTCCTGACTTAAAATAAAAAAGCCGAGCGAATGCCCGGCCTCTCTGCTTAGGTTAAGTGCCCCGAATGGGAAATATTATTCTAGACAAGAAAAATACATTTTAGGATTTCTACCTTTTATAAGATACAAAATCCCACAACTAAAATTATTCCTCTTTGCTTTCCAAATACCTGAACAAGGGTGCCATTTTTTCTTCATAAGAAAGGTTCGCCCAATTCAACTCTTTAGTACTTGATCCACTACTTTTAGAGGCTTCGCTGTTTATGTTCTCAGTTTCAACAATTAAGAGTGGTCTTAGGTCTTCTAAAGTATTTTCTTTTGCCACAATACGTAAATCTCCCTGACCATTTTCATCAGAATTAGGGTCAAGCCTTAAACGAATTCCTTTATTACTATCTGGATTACAAATCCAGTTTTCCACAACGCTTCTAGGCAATATAATAGGGAACCAGCCATAGGCAGACCCAGAACCTTTCGGCAACAAAAGTGGATAGTCATCGGAACCTATTGGTCCTGCCCACATTGCGCTCTCTGCTCCAATATCCGCCCAATCATCATTGACATTTGCCATGGACCAATTCACTTCTTCCTCAACGAAGATGGGGTCGTCAGCTCCATAAAAACCAACCTTCATGTATAAATTGTCAAAGGTTGCGTTTAGGTAAGAATCTATGTAAACATATAATGTAGCCTTACTCACATAAAAAGCATCAGAACAGGTTTGACCCTCCCCAACTAATTGAGAGGTAATGGCATCTCCAATTCCATCGAAACGAAAAAGTGCTCTTCTTTCCCCTGTTGCAAGTCCGTTAAATGAATAAAATAACTGAACAAAATCCTCATTCAGTCCTGTTCCGGTAGAAACAATATTCGCATCAGATGTTCCTTCATATCCTTTAAATCCATTTTGGAAATAAAAATCTACAGTTGGGCTATCTGCTCCTTGTTGACCTTGTATACCTTGTTCACCTTGTGGGCCTTGGGGTCCTTGTGGCCCTGTTTCACCGTCTTCCCCCGAACAGGAGACTAAACTTACTGCCATGCACAACATGGCCATACATACTAATTTTAAACTTTTCATGATTGTTAATTTTATAAATTAGGGTTAATACTCCGCCAAAGTTAGGTGAGGAAATAGGTAGCATTTTAGGCTAATTGACGGATGGCCCTTCTGATCTGACGGATGCCCCTTTTGGGTTGATCTGTGAAAATTGGAATAGGATTATTCCTACGAAATTTTAGCCTAAAAAGAGATTGTAGGGAACACACTACATGGTAGAGGGTTTGCCTTTTTCGATGATTTTAAATCGTTTTCAGTGGAAATCAGCAACAAAGATGGACTTCCTATCCTTAGAATTGAAGAATGTAGCTATGAAGGATGGTCCTGAGAGAGTGACCCATGCGAATTCCAAAGTATAGGCTTCAGAACCCAAAAAAAATAGACTTAACGGCCTGTCGGATTACTGAAAACTCACTTTCACCAATTGCTTTCGACTTCCGCGCTTGGCGTAGAACAGCATTTTGTCGTCGGATTCATCTTTTAATGGCATGGAGACCATTAACGGCAATCGGGCTTCCTGTTGGTCGATGATTTTTTCATAATCCATCACCCCATTTTCGTCCAACGAAATCATGAACACATTTCGGTTTCGGCTAAATCCTTGCTTAAAAATCAAACGTTCATTGTTGATCAATTGCGGATTTTCGGCAGCGGTGCAAATAAAAAAGTAAGTGTTGCCATCCTTGCAATAGGAGCTGTAGGAGGCATAGGCGCCATCGCCCTGGGTTACTTCGGTCTTGTTGATGTTGCGCGCCCATTCCATGCTGCCATTGGCATCCAGTTTTACGCTGACGATATCGTTGTGATGGTACCGTTCAATCCTGATGCGTTGACCCGCTCCAGTGGTTTCCAATCCGGTGGTGACGAAATATTCCTCGGCGTTGAAGAATATTTCATTTTCTTCAGTGGTTTCCACCCCTTTAAAAACCAGGTTTTTGATATCCTTGTCCTCTTCGCGCCCAAACTTATCGTCCATAAACTGTTGTGAGAAGGGGTTGTACTTTTGGGTACGGATATTCAAAGTGTTCGGGTCCACATCAAAATAGGCGATGCCATTGTAACGGTTGTCCTTACGATCGGCATAAAACCCTGTACAGACCAGTTTGTTTTGGATGAAAACGGGATATAATGCCTCAGGATATTTACCGGGATCCACGAAGGATTGGGTTGTGTTCCCGGATTGTGACACCTTAATAAGCTCGTACTGAAATTTCCGTTCGTCCACACTAAACCTTCGCTTTTTATAGTAAGCCTTCCCTACAATATAGGCCGTTTGAAGGTCAGCAGAAAAAGCAACGTTCTCGAAAGCATAGTTCTTTTCCTCGATTTGGTCGGAGAAATCATATTCAAACTTTTTATTGAGTGCAGTATCGAACATATGGATCATATGTTTGTTGTCCTTTCCCTTTTTATGATGCGTGCTGATCACAAAACCTCTTTTGTTTTCATCAAACAAGACAGCTGTGGTAAAGCCCCTGGAAAAGTCGCGGTTGTAATAGTTTTTGCCAACGGGATCGTTCACCTCTTCCGAAGCGATGGAAAGCAACTTTTTTTCCTTGAAGTTAAAATCGATAACAGGACTACTGTGCACCCAGTATTCATATTCGCCCCGGTCAAGGTTGTAATTGAGAAACAACAGGTGCAGCTGACCATTTTTGAGGAAGCCATCCACAAAATCGAGCCCTTTCAACTTATAGTTGTATTCCGATACCAACTCTAGATTGCTGTTGTACTTTTCGATCAGGTAGCCCTTGGGCTTCAAGATCAATCCTTGGTAATAGGCACGTACCAACACATAACCGCCCGAGTCGTCCTCATTGATGGCAACTAGGTTCGAATATCGGTAGCGGTCGTGATATTTTTCCCCAAAATCATAGGAAACGGGCATCTTTTGTGCATTCAGCAACACACTGCCGAACACCAGTAAGCAAAGTACTAATAGGTTGTTTTTCATGATCTGGCTGCGTTAGGCCAATGGTCATGATCCAGGGAAATCAGCTTTTCTTTTCTCGAGGAAGGCCGAAGTGCCTTCCTTAAAGTCATCGGTTCCAAAGCAAGTGCCAAAAGCATCAATTTCCACCGAATAGCCATCAGCGTCATACTTAAAACCAGCATTTACCGCTTTTATTGCGTGTTTTATGGCGACGGATGAATTATTCGATATCCTGCTCGCTATCTTTTTACAAAAAGGAAGTAGTTCTTCGCTGGAGACCACGTGGTTCACCAGTCCATATCCAAAGGCCTTATCGGAATCGATCATGCCTGCCGTCATGATCATTTCCATCGCACGCCCCTTACCTACAAGCTGCGGCAAGCGTTGGGTGCCGCCGTATCCGGGAATCACGCCCAAGGAAACTTCGGGCAATCCCATTCGGGCATTGCTGCTGGCGACCCTAAAATGGCAGGCCATGGCCAGTTCCAATCCTCCGCCCAGAGCAAATCCATTGATGGCTGCGATAACGGGTGTCGAGAGATTCTCAACAAAATCGAACAGTTGCCGTTGACCTGCAGCGGCCAATTGCCGGCCTTCCTTCACCGAAAAATCCGCGAATTCGGAAATATCGGCACCGGCCACAAAGGCCTTGTCCCCGCTTCCTGTAATTATAATGACCTTGGTTTCGGAATCCTCATCCAACTCCTTAAAGGCCACGTGCAGCTCTTCTATGGTTCGTTTGTTGAGCGCATTGAGTTTCTTGGGCCTATCGATGGTAATAGTGGCCAAATGGTTTTCTTCTTCAATGTAGATGTTTTCGTAATCCATAAAGATTGCTGTTTGGGGCGGCACAACGCTGAACCGCCATTATTTTTTCTGTTCCTTTGGAAAATCGATGGTAAACACGGTCCCTTTTCCAACTTTAGATGTAAAGTTAATGGTTCCGCCATAGTTTTCCACAATGTTCTTTACCATACCCAATCCTAGGCCTGTACCACTGGATTTTGTGGTGAACTTTGGCTCAAAAATACGATGCTTGTACTCATCGGAAATGCCCAGACCATTGTCGGCAACCGATATTTTTACCCTATCCCCGACCGATGCTACGGTTACCAAAATCCGTGGCGATTCCACTTCGGGAATGGCCTGAATGGCATTTTTGACCAAATTGGTGATCACCCGTATCAGTTGTGTGCGATCCAATTTGGCGACCACCTCTTCCTCATCCGCTATAAAATGAATGTAATCCTCATTAAAGATTTCCAAGGCCAGCTTTACCACTTTTACCACGTTCAGGGTCTCATTTTGCTGGGCGGGCATATCGGCAAAACTCGAAAAGGCCGTGGCAATATTGCTCATGGTATCGATTTGCTGGATTAAGGTTTTCGAAAATTCCTTTACTTTTTTTTGAATATCAGGGTCATTTGGGTCGAATTTCCGTTCAAAACTCTGTACGGTCAATCGCAGGGGAGTCAACGGATTTTTGATTTCATGGGCTACCTGCTTCGCCATCTCTCGCCAGGCCTGTTCACGTTCGCTACGGGCCAATTTTACCGCGCTTTCCTCCAACTCATCAATCATCCGGTTGTAGGAGTCCACCAGCTTTGCGATTTCCTCCCCTGGGCTTTCCAAATAGATTTTCTCGTTTTGATGGGTGAGATTGGTCCGGTTGATCTTGTCGGAAATTGTTTGTAACGACCTTGTGATATATTTTGAAATGAAATAGGACAGAATAATGGCTATGACCAACATTAACAGATAAACCATACCCAATCGGAAAAGGAACTCCTTAAGTTCCATATTGTTGAAGGTATTGTCCTCAAAATAGGGAAGGTTCAAAATACCGATGGGCTTAAACTTCAGGTCGTAGATGTAGCGGTATGTTGCTTGATAGTTATCGCCAGCCGCCCTTTTTTCTTCCACAAAACGGCTTTCCCCTCCTTCTCTCAGAAAATTAAGTATTTCAGCATCCAAACAGGTGGCGATGGCGTTGGATTCGAAAGTGGGCCTAGAGCTTTTAATGAGGTTTCCTTCTAGATCATAAAGGTTGAAATTGACATTTTGGATGTTGGCAATCTCATAGATTTCTTCGCTAAAGATGAGGTGAAGATTCTCGGTGACTACCGGATAGGTGGTTTCCTTGAGCGTAAATTCAATGCTCTTCATCAACTGCTCTTCCTTACGCTCCAAGCGTTCCCTGTGGTAATCGTTTCCCTGCTCCTTGTATTGGTACACCGTTACCCCGGCAATCAGCACAGATGCCAATACCACCAAGGTAATCATGGAAATAAAGATGCGCGACCGTAAGGATAGTTTTCGTAGCAAGCTCGCTTGATTTGATGGTTAAATTTAAGCAATTATCGAGCCAAACAATACAGCTTCGGGATTGGGATTCAATCACAAAAACAAGACGAAAGAAAGCTCAATCTTTTTGTTTTCAAGCATTGGGATTTCTGTCCCGCACTTTTTTGTACCAACGAATGCCCAGCATCAAAAGGATAATCAATGCAAACATGCCTACAATTCCATAGATCCAATTGAAAGCACTTTTGAGCACCACTAAAAAGACAACCGCAAAAAGGATAATCGTGGCAACCTCGTTCCACAGACGCATAAATTTTGAGGTATACTTGACCTCATCCCGCTGTAATTGCTTGAAAATCTGATGGCATTTCCCGTGATACACAAAAAGTAGCAGCACAAATGCGAGTTTAACGTGCATCCAGGGTTGCTGTAACCAGCCCGGCATCAAAATAAGCAAAATAATGGCCGTGAGCGTGCAGAGCACAGCCGACGGCCATGTAATGATATACCATAATCGTTTGGTCATCAATTTGAGCTGGTCGCTCAGGATTTCCTTATCGGGTGATGGTTTCTGCCATGCTTCGATATGGTAAATAAAGAGTCGCGGTATATAGAAAAGACCTGCGAACCAGGTGACCACAAATATGAGGTGCAACGATTTGATGTATGGGTACAGCAATTGCTACGTTTTTATGAGTTACATCCGGATGGCTCCAATGCCCTTATCCCAGAGTTTGGTGTTAAAATTAGGGATTTCCGTTTTCATTAAGGTCTCCGCACGTTGTTTTAATCCCACCCATTGGGCATCCAGTTCCTTCTTTCGGTCCACGGATGGCTGATTGATCTGTGGCAACGAACTATTGCTGTGGTTCATCACAAAAAGATACTCGGCCGTAAACTTGTTGGGGAAATTCTCCACATCGTCATAGGCTTGCGATTTGCGCTGCACCATTTCCTCGTCCCACACCTTGAGTTTGTCGAGCAATGACTGTCCTTCTTTTTTGAGTTCCTCCTCTTTCAAGTCCTTTAGTAATTTTGTCAATTGATTTTGAACGCTTTTCAAGGTGTTTACCTTATTGTGCATGTCGATGAGTTTAGACTCAAAATCCGTCATAATAGCATCGTACTCGGCAAAGCGCTCTTCCGAAACATGGGTATTGGGCGTAGGCACAATCATCCCTTTGGTGGTAACGGTATTTCCTCCTGCACTTAATTGGATGGTATACGCTCCAGGTGGCACTTTGTGCCCTGTGAAATCCGCTTCAATGTATACACCTGGTACACCTGGCATTATAGGGGTTTTAAGGTCCCATACAAATCGGTTCAATCCTTTGGATGTCCCCAAGGTAGGTGCAGGGGGCGCTCCTCCTCCGTTATGGGGGATATAATCCTCATCCTTCTTGGAGGTAAAGGTCCGTACCACTTTACCCTGTGCATTTTTGATTTCCATAGTGACTTCGGTGGAATCCATTTTTTCCGGAAGATGGTAATAGATGACCATCCCATTGGCCGGGTTGACCCCTTCAAATGGATTGGTTCCGGACAGATTGGAAGAATTTCTGCTCAATGGGCTTCCCCAATAACCGTGGATGGCTTCTTCCGGCTGATACAATTTCAATTCACCGCTATTTCCTTTGTATTGGGCCAAGGTTGTGATATTGTCCAAAATCCAGAAGCTCCTCCCAGAAGTAGCCACAATCAAATCGCCCTTGTGCACCTTTAAATCCGTAATCGGCGTTTTGGGCAAATTCAATTGCAGCGGCTCCCATTTTTTGCCGTCATTCCAAGATACATACAGTCCTTTTTCAGTTCCGGCATACAACAATCCTTTCTGCTGTTCATCCTCACGGACCACTCGTGTAAAAGCTCCGTAGGGAATGCCCTCACTAATATTGGTCCAACTTTTTCCGTAGTCGTTGCTTTTGTAGAGGGCAGGAGTATAATCGTTGAATTTGTATCGGGTAGTTGCGATATAGATAGTCGCTGGGTCGTGTGGTGAAACTTCAATGGCGTTTACCAAACTCTCCTTTAACCCCTTTGGGGTTATCTCTTCCCAAGATTCACCGCCATTTTTGGTAATATGCACCAATCCATCATCACTCCCAGTAATCAACACCCCAGCTTCGTGTGGTGATTCCAAGAGATAAGAAATGGTCCCGTAGTTTTCAGCACCTACGGCTTCATTGGTGTATGGGCCTCCGCCCTTTCCTTGCAGTCCATCTTGGTCCCGTGTTAGGTCTGGTGATACTTCCTCCCAGGTCACACCATTGTCCCTTGTTCTGAGGACCAACTGTGCCGCATGGTAAAAAGTTCCGGGTTCGTGTTTGGACCAAATAATGGGTGCATTCCAATTGTATAGGTATTTCATGTCACGTGCATCACGTCCCAAATATTGTATTGGCGCTGCCATGACATTGCTGGACATTTTGGATTCCATATCCAACAGTTCAATGGTACCCAGATAACTGCCTCCCATCACATAGCGTGGATTTTCGGGGTCGAAGCCCAAAAAGGCACTCTCTCCCCCAGCGGAATAATGCCAATCTTCTTGATTGATGCTCCATCGACCTACGGAAAGACTGGCGATCTTTACCGAGGTGTTGTCCTGTTGACCTCCATAAATATTGTATGGGAACAAATTATCCGTGCTGATACGATAAAACTGTGCCGTGGGCATATTATCCTGCAGGGTCCAGTTTTCACCATAATCGAAGGTAATGGTAGCTCCACCATCATCTGCCAAAACCATATTTTTCGAGTTGTTCGGGTTAATCCACAGGTCATGGGTATCACCATGGGGCACGGAAATGGTCTCCCAGGTTTTTCCACCATCTTCGGAACGGAACATAGAGGCACTCAACACATACACGGTATCTTCATCATTAGGGTCTACAAACACTTCGATATAATACCAGGCACGCTGTACCAATCGGTTGTCCCCACTGATCATCTGCCAACTATCGCCCCCATTGTTGGAGACGAAGAGACCTCCTTTATCTAAATCTGAATCACTTTCGATCAAGGCGTATACTTTTTCAGAATTGGAAGGGCTCACAGCAACGGCCATTTTCCCTTTTTCTTCAGGCAGCCCTTTGGTCATTTCTTCCCAAGTGTCTCCGCCATCGGTAGATTTGTACAATCCGCTTCCTGGTCCTCCACTGATTACTTTATTGGGTTTACGCTGATGCTCCCACATCGCGGCATAGAGCACTAAGGGATTGTTGGCATCCATAGAGAGTTCCACTGCTCCGGTGCCTTCATCCACAAACAGTATCTTTTCCCAATTTTTTCCACCATCCATGGAACGGTACACCCCTCTTTCAGGGTTTGGCGCAAATAAAGCACCTTGGGCAGCCACGTACACCACATCTGGGTTGGTGGGGTGGATAATGATTCGCGAGATATGCTGTGTTTTTTCAAGTCCCAGTTTTATCCATGTTTTTCCTGCATCATTGGATCGGTAGACACCATCCCCGTAGGAGGTCATTACTCCCCTTGGAGCATGCTCACCCATACCACAATAGAGAATATTGGGATTGGAAGGCGATACGGAAACCGCCCCTACGGAGCCCATTTCAAAGAAACCATCCGATATGTTTTCCCATTGTCCGCCCGCATTGGTGGTTTTCCAAAGTCCACCACCCGTGGTTCCCATATAGTAAGTGAGCGGGTCGCCAATTACACCGCTAGCGGTCACGGAACGTCCTCCCCTAAATGGGCCAATGTTCCGGAAAATCATGGGTTCAAAATAGTCGTTGGTCGTCTGTGCGAATGCCAGGGTGCCAAAAATGGCACTCAACAAAAAAAGCAGTCCTTTTTTCATAGTGTTGGTTGGTATTGGAATGTCTGTAATGTAAAAGCCCCTATGCAAAAACATAGGGGCTCGTTTATTTATTCTTCTATGCTCAAATAATCCAATTTGAGTTGGTTGAACTCTTCATTGAAGGTAGCAATTTCTTTATCCATCAAATTATCGAATGTCCTCAATTGCTCGTTGATCTTTTGTGTCATTTCATTTTTGACAGCAATATCCTGTTCGGTCGGTGGGAAATCGTCTAGAGAGACCAAACTGTTCAAGTGCGCCAATTTATTGGTCAACCTGATGGGGAAGTTCAAAGGATCTTGATTACTTCTGTTTTGGGTCTGATAGAGTGCCTTTTCTACGGAGCCAAACTCTTCCTTCAAGCTTTTGGCTTTCTCCACCAATGCTTTTGTGGCTTCTTCATCCTTATATTTTTTGATGAATTCATCCAACTTTCCGTTGATTGCCCTAATCTTCTTTATGGATTGATGGGCCTTGTCCACAGTCTCGTTCACCTCGGTGATAAAATCGTATTGTTTTTGCATATCGGCAACGGTAACTTCGGCCCTTGGGTCTGGTAAAATGGTAAAGTTTTCGCTTTGTGTTTCTCCATTTACGTTCAAATGCACCTTGTAAGTTCCTGGAACCGCTTTTGGACCGCTTAGGTTGGCCCACCACAAGATCATGCCATCCAATCGTTCGGCTCCCTTGCCTCGCGTATCCCAAACATAGGTGTTTCCGCCTTTCTTGGCTTCCAGTTTTTTGTCCTTTTCCTTGGCGTAGGTACTGTAGGTGGCCAAGGTATCTCCGTTCATTTTGGTATAGGTCAACGCAATGCTGTCCTTTTCGGAAACATCTTTCAGGTAAAAATGCGTAATAACCCCATTGGGCAAGTTCTCACCTTCTGTTTTTGATGGCCTTCTTGACGCCCTGCCTTTGGTTCGGTAGCTGTCCCTTGGTTTGTACAAAATCGCATCAGCAGATTTTTTGGCATTGTCCAATTGATGTAATACCGTAAGATCATCAATAACCCAGATACTTCTACCTTGTGTCGCTACGATCAGGTTGTCATCCTTGATGGTCAAATCGGTAATGGGTACAATGGGCAAATTCAATTGGAACTTCTCCCATTGGGCTCCATCGTTGAACGAGATATACATTCCGGTCTCCGTACCCGCATAGAGCAGCCCTTTTCGTTTTGGATCTTCCCGAACCACCCTTGTGAAGTGTTCATCTTCAATCCCATCGGTGATTTTGGTCCATGTTTTTCCGTAATCGGTGGTCTTGTAGAGATATGGGGCAAAATCGCCCAACTTATACCTCGTAGCGGCCACATAGCAGGTTCCTTCATCAAATGCAGAAGGCTCAATGCTATTGATCATGTTCCACTCGGGCATATTTGGAGGTGTTACATTTTCCCAGGTTTGTCCGCCATCTTTGGTCACATGGATAAGTCCATCATCACTACCTACCCAAAGCAGACCTTCCTTCAATGGGCTTTCATTGGCGGCAAAAATGGTACAGTAGTATTCCACACTGGTATTATCTTGAGTGATGGGTCCACCACTGGAAACCAGTTTGGTAGGGTCGTTTCGGGTTAAATCACCACTCAACAGTTCCCAGCTTTGACCTTCGTTGGTCGTCATGTGAACATGGTTGGAAAAGGTGTACAGTTTATTGGGGTCGTGCTTGCTGAACATGATGGGGAAGTTCCATTGAAAACGGTACTTCATCCCTTCGGCACCGTGTCCCATCGGGTTGTCGGGCCATACATTTACTGCTCTTACCGTTTTGTTGGCATGGTTCACACGGGTCAAAAAGCCTCCGTAGCTCCCGCCATACACAATATCGTTGTTTTCAGGGTCCACGGCAATATGTGCGGATTCACCTCCTGCTGTTTCTTCCCAATCATCCTCTCCAATAGATCCATCATCACTTCGGTAATTGATTCTGATGGTAGAGTTGTCCTGCTGCGCCACATAAATTCGATATGGGAACGCATCATCCGTAGTAACCCGGTAAAACTGTGCCGTAGGTTGATTGTGATAGGTACTCCACGTTTCACCGCCATCAAAACTTACTTGGGCACCACCATCATCGGCCATGATCATACGGTTGGAATCTTCAGGTGCAATCCAAAGATCATGGTGGTCTCCGTGAGGTGCGTTGTTGGATTTGAAGGTCTTTCCTCCATCCGTACTTTTATGATAGCTCACGTTGAGTACATAGACTACATCTTCATTATTGGTGTCGGCATAGACACGGGTATAGTACCACGCTCGTTGCCTTAGACTTCTATCACTGTTGACCAAGGTCCATGTAGCTCCGGCATCATCGGAACGGTAGAGACCTCCTTTTTCCTTGTTTTCTACCATGGCCCACACCCTATTGCTGTTGACTGGGCTTACGGCCACTCCAATGATACCCAATGTATCGGTTGCGAAGCCCTTATTTTTGGAAATCTCCGTCCATGTTTCACCGCTATCGGTACTCTTCCAAAGGGCGGAACCTACTCCACCACTGCTCAAGTTGTAAGGTGTGCGTTGTATCCTCCATGTGGAAGCATACAAAATCCTTGGGTTGTTCGGATCAAAGGTAAGGTCAACGGCTCCCGCCATATCATTGGCATACAGCACTTTTTCCCAAGTTTCGCCTCCATTCGTGCTTTTGTAAACACCTCTTTCGGTAGTGGGTTTATACAGATTGCCCATTACCGCAGCGTAAACAATGTTGTGGTCCTTTGGGTGGATTCTCATTCTAGAAATATGTCGGCTTTCATCCAATCCCAACGATGTCCATGTTTTTCCGGCATCCACTGTCTTCCAGACTCCGTAACCAGAGGAGACATTACCACGAACGGTCTGTTCTCCACCACCGACATAAATGACATTGGGGTCGCTTTGGGCCACTTCAACGGCACCAATACTTCCTCCGAAGTAACCATCGGAGATATTCTCCCAGGTGCCACCACCGTCTTTAGTTCTCCAAACTCCACCTCCTGTGGCTCCAAAATAGTATAGGTTAGGTTTTCCTGGCACTCCAGCAACGGTTCCGGAACGTCCACCACGGAAAGGCCCGATCAATCGGTATTCCAAACTAGAATAAAGTTCTTCGGGGTATTGTGGCCCACTTTGTTTTTTGTTCCTACGCTGGGAATGGACCGGTGAAATAAACAGTGTTGCGGTAAGCAAGAGCATACCGATCTTGAAAAAGCAAATCTTCATTTTTAAAGTGTTGAGTTAGTCAGCCTTAAATGTAATAAAAAGCAACAAAAAAGTTATCCAATATTTTGTACTTTAACCCAGCATATAAAAATCAAAACCTAAACCATGCTTAAATTTTTGAGGCTTGCCGCCATCTTTTTGGCGTTGGCCGCTTGCAAAGACCAATCCAAACAAAAAGAACAATCAACCCCTCCCGAAACAACCACAGAACAACCCGAATGGGTGTATTTGTTCGATGGCACCAGTTTGGACGGCTGGCGGGGCTATAACATGGACTCCCTCCCGCCTGGATGGACCATTAAGGACAGCGTACTTACGTTCGATACCGAATTGGGACTTGAACAGGATTATACCGGTGGCAAGGATATTATCTACGGCGCAGAAGAGTTTGACAATTTTGAGCTTTATCTGGAATGGAAAATCCCCGAAGGAGCCAACAGTGGCATTTTTTATCACGTTAAGGAAGGCTACGATGGCCCGCCGGAGGTATCGCCTGAATATCAGATCATCGATGATGAGAATTATGCCGATATCCACGATCTAACCGGGTACAACTCACAGTTTGGCGCCGAACATCCCGAACTCCTTCAAGATTGGCAAAAAACTGGAGCGGACTACGCCATGCATACGGCAGACGAATCGCAAAAGCAACTGAACCCCATTGGGGAATGGAATTCCTCAAAAATTGTGTTCACTCCAGAAAAAGTAGAGCATTGGCTCAACGGCAAAAAACTATTGGAGTTTGAGCCTTGGTCCGAAGACTGGAAAGCCAAAAAGAATTCAGGGAAATGGGACAACGCTCCCGATTATGGGAAATACAAAACGGGCTACATTGCCCTACAAGATCATGCGAGCCCAATTTGGTTCAGAAACATAAAAATTAGAAAACTATAATAACCTCCAGACCATGAACAAAAGAGAATTTATCAAAAAGAGTAGTGTGGGAGCACTGGGAATAATGTTGGCGCCTTCCATTCTTAAGGCAGGATTCCCCAAAGACAAACTAAGAACGGCACATATTGGCGTAGGAAATATGGGCATGGAGGACCTCAAGGCCGTATCCTCCCATGAAGCAGTTGAAGTTATCGCTCTTTGCGATGTGGATGCCCTCAACCTATCGGCTGCGCACAAAATGCATCCGGGCGCACGTATCTTTTTTGACTATCGTGTGATGTTGGAAGAAATGGGAGATGAAATCGATGCGGTCATCGTTTCCACGCCCGACCATACACACGCCCCTGCCTCATTGATGGCAATGAACATGGACAAGCCCGTGTACTGTCAAAAACCGCTCACCCACTATGTTTCCGAATCCAGGGAAATGAAACGGGTGGCCGCCGAGAAAGGTTTGGTGACGCAAATGGGGATTCAGGTGCACTCCTTTTACGATTATAAATTGGCCACACTTTTGATTCAGTCCGGAATCATCGGTAAAGTTCATACGGTACATGCATGGTCGCCCAAAAATTGGGGGTATGATGGACCATTGCCCGAAGGCGAAGATCCGGTTCCAGAGCAATTGGATTGGAACCTTTGGTTGGGCACTTCCACCAAACGACCTTACAAAAAGGACATGTACCACCCAGGAAACTGGAGAAAATTGATGGATTACGGCTGTGGTACCTTGGGCGACATGGGAGTCCATATTTTTGATACGCCTTACAATGCGTTGGAGCTTGATGTACCCAGAACCATTATGACGGAATGCCGCCCTCCCAACGGATTTGGTTTCCCGGAAAAGAATACGGTCACCTATGAATTCCCTGGCACCAAGTACACAGGAAAGTCCTTAAAATGGATTTGGTACGATGGCCCCGGTGCACCAGAAATGCACGAAGACCTGATGTTGCCCGGAATGGAAATGAAAAAAGACAACGCTGCTGCCCAAAAAAGTGACGGGAACAGTATCTCCTTGGACGCCGGAGTGGCAGGAGAAAACGAACTTCCAGAACAAGGGGCCATGTTTGTGGGAACCAAAGGCAGATTGTTGTTGCCCCACTTTATGCAATTGCCCAAAAAGATAGTGCGCGGTAAATATGTGGACATTTCCAAGGAGATTGCCAAAGTATCCGAGGAGCATAATTTGGGCGAACCCATCCGTAATTATGGCACAGAAGGACCAAAGCACTACCACCAGTTTGTGGATGCCTGCTTGGGCAAGGATACCACAACCGCACCTTTTGATTATGCCGCCCGTTTGACGGAAACCATTTTATTGGGAACCATTGCAGGGCGTTTCCCAGGAGAAACGCTTCATTGGGATGCGGAAACGGCGCAATTCAAGGAAGAAAAAGCCAATCAGTTTTTGGCTGGTGATTATCGGGACTTTTAAATAATCGCTATGTCCTCCACCTTGGAATATTGGTTAAGCGGTTCCGTACCCCATGTCCCTGCACTCTTACAGCCAGCAGCACATGCCTTGCTACAGTCCGTGCGGGAAGTAAAGGAATATTTGGCCAAGTTCCCGGAAGAGCAGCTTTGGGAAAAAGCCTATGGCAGGGCCTCGGTAGGATTCCACCTTAGGCACATGACCGGGGTACTGGACCGATTACTAACTTATGCCAAACAAGAGCCCTTGACGAAGGAACAGTTCGAATTCCTGAAAAATGAAGGGAATGGCGAAGGAGCACCTACCAGCGAACAATTGATTTCGGCATTGGAGGACAAAGTGAATGAAGCTTTGATCTATTTCAAGACCATTCCAGAAAACACCCTGACCGACGAACGTTTTGTGGGCCGCAAAAAGCTGCCCACAACGCTAATCGGATTGCTTTTCCATGCTGCCGAACATAGCCAACGTCATGTGGGTCAGTTGTTAGTGACGGTTAGCGTTGTAAAAGGTCAATAACCGGGCCTTCGGGGCTATCTTGGAAAATTGGGTCGCGAAGTGAATGGGAACCAAACTTGATGGAAGCCCCGACAGAACCTTCGCATGAGTTTAAAAAGGGATACTTTAACTTCCACAACAACAAGGTTTTGACAGTCTTCTCTTACAGCGTTTCCCCACAAAATAGTGGGCTTCCGGAGGATTAATACCTTAAAAGTGTACTGTCACCTCTGTTTTTTTAACAGTCACAACATTAATTTCACATCTCCTTTTCCATGGACTAGTTTCGAAAATGTATGGAAAGGATAAACCTCAATCAGTTTTCATTTATAGTAGCCCTTTTAGCTGTATTCCTTATAACTCCAGCTATGCTTCATGCCCAAAAAGCGGCACCTGTTGCAGCGGATGATAGCTACACGGCAGGACTTAACAGCACTTTGAACGTTGCAGCATCCAACGGTTTGCTTCAAAATGACT
Source organism: Flagellimonas sp. MMG031 (assembly GCF_040112705.1). Lineage (NCBI taxonomy): Bacteria > Pseudomonadati > Bacteroidota > Flavobacteriia > Flavobacteriales > Flavobacteriaceae > Flagellimonas > Flagellimonas sp. MMG031. The sequence goes on along the minus strand of NZ_CP157804.1, from coordinate 782,068 downwards.
CAGATGCCAACGGAAATGCCACCATGAGTGTGCAAACTACGCCCGTGGCTGACGTAGCCAACGGTGTTTTGAACCTGAACAGCGATGGTAGTTTTGACTACACCCCAAATGCAGGTTTTATTGGAACAGATAGCTTTACCTATCGGGTTTGCGACGATGGTTCGCCAAGCGAAGTAGTTTCCCGCTTTGATTTTGATACTCCGACCATAACCACAGCTACCATTGGTCCCAACGCCACCTCTGTCAACCCAAATGCAGCACAAACAGGTTGTGGGATACATTTTCCTACCGGCTCAGGTGGATCAACAGGTTTTGATATTGTGGTGCCCAACACTTCAGGTATTTTTAATTTTACCAGTTTTGAAGTCTCCTTCGAATATCAAGATCAAGAAAGTCAAGCTGATATTGTTACCGCGGGTAATTTTAGAATCTATCACTTTAGGCCCAATGAGATGGGATTGGAAATTGACGTGGTCAACTCCGTAACCGGTCTTACGGAAACCTTTACCCAAGATTTTGGGAATTTTTTGAGCGGAAACAATCCGTATTCCGTAGCTTATAACGAAGCTACCGGGGAAGTAACCTACACAGCCAACGGAAGTTCCACAGTATATGCCGTAGCCCCTCCAAATTCTCCTTTGGACAGTAGTTTGGCCACAGATATTATTATCGGCGAACGCATGGATGGCTCTGGGTCCTCTACACCCTCACTCTGTAGCATGGAGTTTGTGGACAACAGTGTGCTTTGCGATGAAGCCGATGTCTCCCTCTCGGTAATAGCTACTGTAATCACCAACAGGAACATCACATACCGGGTGAATAAAAATTAGGATACCAGAGGACTTCCTCCTACGCCTTATGCTCCAATAACGACTCGAACGAAACGTATTTTAGCGCTTTCTCATGGGTAGCTTCCAATACCACAGGTGGCGCAACTCCCTCCAAATAGGCCTCTTTCCAACGTGAGGCACAGAGGCACCATTTGTCCCCAGCTTTCAAGCCTGGAAATTGATAAAAGGGCATGGGTGTTATCAAATCGTTCCCTTTGCTTTTTGAGAACTGTAAAAACTCATCCGTCATAATGGCGCACACCACGTGTTTTCCTGTATCGTCGATACCCGTTTTACAAAATCCATCCCGATAATAACCCGTTTTGGGTTCCAAACAGCATGAAATCAATGATGACCCAAGTACATTTTTATCCATAGTGGCCTAAAAATAATTTAAGTTGAGCAGTTTGTAGCATTATTGTTGCCTTTTCTATAAATGAATGACAAGCTTTTATCATTATTGATAGTCCTAAGGTTTTGATTACCAATGGTTCTTCATCCATATAAATACGCTATTGCATTCCATTGCAAAACATTAATTCTTATTTATCCGATAAGAATCCGAATAAGAGATATGTCCCTTTAAGATTGGATAGGCAATAACCGAAACATAAAGCTCGTTTCAATAAATCACTAACCAATGATTATGACAAGATCTGAACGACTGGTTTCTTGCAAACAATGCAAAAACCGCTATCTCGACTTTAATAAAGGACTTCTATGTAACCTTACAGGCAAGGAAGCGGATTTTGAAGGAGAATGTCAAGACTTTGAACAAGATGTATCAAACACTTATATAAGAAAACCAAAAGAGGCCATAAGGCCCAATACCAATAGAGCGCTATGGGCGCAATACCTTATTTGGGCAATACTGGGTTTCAGTCTATTTTCTTTGTTATCCTCCTATCTTCAATATGACCTTTTGTTAAAAGTTCAAGAAGGTTTTTATGTATCTGAACATGAGCTAACCAATAATGATTTAAGGGAAGGAGTCGTAGGGATTATTACTATTGTTTTGTACGTAACCTCAGTTATTCTATTTATTAGATGGTTTCGAAGGGCATACTACAACTTAAATAGTAGAGGGAATACAACATATGACGAAGGTTGGGCCGCAGGCAGCTGGTTCGTTCCAATAATCAATCTATTTCGGCCATATCAAATTATGAAAGAAATCGATGATGAAAATTGCAGGCTTATTGAAAAACATTCACAAAAACCTATTTCGAAAAGCTCCATTCTCATAGGGTTTTGGTGGGCAGCTTGGATAATCGGAGGTATTTTGGGACGTTATATTTTCAAATCAGGTTTAAATGCAGAAACACTTGAAGAACTGATGGCCAGTACGCAAGCCGATATGCTAGGTATCGTATTTGACGTTCCGCTCTCTTTGCTGGCAATTTTTACTATAAGAGAAATATCCAAAAAAGAAGATCTTTTATTTCAACTAGAAGAAAAATCACTCGAAAAAACTCAAGCCTAGTTTTTCTACAAATTCCGTAACATTTTGGATTGTTTTCATACTAACTTAAAGGAAATCTTCCCGATTTTTAATAGTTTTAAAGAGATAACAACTAAACACTATACCCATGGATATTTTTGGAAAAATCAAGGAGAAGCTCAGTAACGAGTTTATTGATATTGTCGAGTGGTTGGATTACACCGACGACACCATTGCGCATCGCTTCGAGCGATATCAAAACGAAATAAAAAACGGTGCGAAGCTCATTGTTCGTGAAGGACAGACAGCCGTTTTCATTAACGAAGGTCAATTGGCCGATGTGTTCGGGCCCGGCACCTACGACCTCACCACACAGAACCTGCCCATTTTAGCGACCCTAAAAGGGTGGAAGTATGGATTTAACTCTCCCTTCAAGGCCGAAGTGTACTTTGTGAACACCCACCTTTTTACCGATGAAAAGTGGGGAACAAAGAGCCCAATCACCTTGAGCGATGATCGCTTTGGTCTGGTAGAAATACGCGCCTTTGGCACCTATGCCTTCAAAATTTCCGATGCTGGAAAATTTATCAAGGATATCGTTGGTACAGACAGCAACTTTACCAATTTTGAAATCAATGAGCACCTCAAAAGTTTGATAGCCACCCGTTTTACCAATACCGTTGGCCAAGCCAATCTTCCCATCGAGCTTTATGCAGCAAACACCACCGAGCTTTCGGACACTTGTCGCGAGGTGATGTCGCCTGAGTTCGAAAGTGTAGGTATTTCCTTGGAAAAATTCTATATCGAGAACGTTTCCATGCCCGAAGACCTCAAAAAGGAAATCTTCGAGTACAGCCGTATCGATAAATTGGACTTGGACAAACTGACCAAATTCAAGACGGCAAAGGCCATCGAAGCTGCTGCACAAAACGAAGGTGGAACTGCAGGTGCCGGAATGGGCATGGGTATGGGATTTGTGCTGGCCCAACAAATGGGAGGCATGATGGGCGGAAACGCACAAGCCGCTCCACAACAGGTTGCACAACCCATGGGAGGTGCTGTTCCTCCTCCAATGCCAACACCCACCATGTACTACTATGCCTCCAATGGGGTGCAGCATGGGCCCGTTACCTTTGAGCAGATGCAGTCTTTGTTTGCCTCTCGCACCATCAACCGCGATAGTTTGGTGTGGAAACAGGGAATGTCCGCATGGACCGCTTTGAAAGAGATTGAGGAATTGAAATCGTTCTTGGGAGGCAAGACGCCGCCACCATTACCAACGGAGTAATCTTTTTATTGGCATTTCGAAATGAGTTGCAAAGCAACGATTGAGAAATCTCAGTGTTGCAATTGAGATTTCTCAGTCGTGAACTCCTTCGAAATGACAACAAAAGTACCAATTACCTTGTCATTCCTGTGAAAACAGGAATCCAAAAAAACAATCAAGATTTCCGCCTTCGCGGGAATGAATCTATGGAAGAGCAAAAAATCCAAAAGACCGAACTCAAAAAAGCCTGTGTCAATTGTGGTGCAGAGCTTAAATACAAGCCTGGCACTACCCAGATAAGCTGCGAATATTGCGGACACATGGAGACCATTGCCTTGGATGACAACGGGTTCGAGGAATTGGAACTGTACCCTTTCCTTAAGGAAATGGGCGCCCAAAGGCACAGTGAGGAGATTTCCATGCTGCATTGCAAAAATTGTGGTGCCGATCAGCATGTGGAAGAAAATTACAAGTCCCTTCATTGTGTATATTGCGGTCAACCCTTGGTAGTTGCAGACGCCTATACCGAAAAATGGATTTTACCAGGCGCCGTACTTCCCTTCCAAATCGACAAAAAGCAATCTTTTGCCATTTTTAAGAAATGGGTACAAGGATTGTGGTTCGCTCCCAACAATCTAAAAAAGGCGGCACTGGACCCTCAATTCACCAAAGGTTTGTATTTGCCCTACTGGACCTTTGATGCGCAGCTTTACGCTTCCTACACCGGCCAACGCGGAGAGTATTATTATGAGACCAAAAGGGTTCGCGACTCCAATGGCAAAATGGTAACCAAAAGGGTTCGGAAAACAAGATGGTATCCAGCAGCCGGTCAGGTTTCCGGTTTTGTGGACGATACGCTCATCAAAGCATCACATCAAAAGGCGGGAAGAATCCCAAGTAAAATCGCCTTTTGGGATTTGAAAAAGCTCCAACCGTTCAACAGTGGATTTTTATCAGGATTTGTAACCGAAAAATATACCATCCCGCTCAATGACGGTCACCTGCAATCCAAAGAAGTGGCCAGAGGTATTGCCGAAACCTGGTGTAGGCGTGATATTGGCGGGGACACCCAACGCGTGCTTTCCATGGACATGAAACTGTCCGAGGAAACGTTTAAGCATATTTTGTTGCCCGTTTATGTGAGTGCCTATCGGTATAGTGGTAAGGAGTACAATTTTTTCATCAATGGGGAGAATGGACAGATATCCGGCACACGACCTTATAGTTTTTGGAAAATATTCTTTACTGTTCTTGTAGTGATAGCCGTAATTGGTGTGATTGTGTTGCTTTCTAAAAAATAATAAGGAGTCAGTTCGAGTGATTTCCCAAGGAAATTATATCGAGAACTTAAAACAACAGTATCTCGATTCAAAAACGCTTCGCTTTTCCACTCGATGTGACCAGCTTTACTCAAACACCAAACAAACAGGATTGGGATGACTGGTTTCGTTCAAAAAAGTTAACGTACCCTTTTCCAAGTCCCTTTTGAACACCACAATATTGCTGGTCTTTTTATTCGCTACCAATAAAAACTCGCCCGTGGGGTCCATGGAAAAGTTTCGAGGCCAATCACCGCGGACCGACTCCCTACCAACCAAATCCAATCGTCCTGAATCTTGATCCACTTTAAAAATCACTATGGTATTTTCTCCTCGATTGGATCCATACAGAAACTTGCCATCAGGTGAGAGATGAATGTCGGCACAAAAGCTTTCCCCATCAAAATCCGCAGCCAAGGTTGGCACTACTTGAACTTCTTGATAATCACCCTGAGTATCCTTTTCAAAAATGGAAATGGTACTGTTCAACTCGTTGATGACATATAGCAATTGTCCACCTTTACCAAAGGTAAAATGGCGGGGTCCTGCCCCATCTTTAAAGGTCAGGGAGAATTGTTCAGCTGGAGTAAACTTTTCCTCTTCTTTCTGATAGCGCTTAACAGCATCCAGCCCTAAATCGGTCACCATTAGCCCTTCTGGAGTGAATTGAGCCATATGTGCATGCGATGTCTTAACGGAATCCAATGGCTTGTGGTCGATTACTTGCGGATTCTCGGCCAGCGAGCCATCTTCATTGAGGGCGAAAATGGAAACATTGCCTCCCGTATAGTTGGCTACGGCCAATTGGCCATTACCCGAAAGTGACACATGACAGGGGTGTGCCCCTTGGGTTCCTCTGCTATTTTGAAGCTCTAGTGCTCCCTTTTCCAAACGAAACGCGGTAACGCCTCCGCCCAAACTATCAAAATCGGCAGTTTCCTGAACGGCGTAAAGGTTCTTTTTATCCTCCGAAATGGCCAAATAGGAGGGATTGGTCAACTTCGCCGCCAGTTTTTGGTTGGAAAGCTCCCCTGTATTCGCATCAAAGGAATACGTATAAATGCCTTCACTATCGCCATCGGTATAGGTGCCAACAAATAGGGTGTACATGGGTTTTTCTTGAGGTTTTTCTGCACAAGCGATTGCTAAAACAGCAACTAAGCCCGCTAGAATACTATTTTTCATGGATGTTTAGTTAGGCCACCCAAATTAAACATTCTAAATCAAAATAAAGAGGTTTAGGAGAGTTCGCTCTTGATTTCCTTTTGAAGAAAGAAGCCGGTTACAATGGTCGATAGCACATCTGCAATACAAAACGAAAGCCATACGCCTATTTCACCCATAAATTTGGGCAGTACCAAAATCAAAGGGATAAAAAAGAAGCCTTGACGGGTCAAGGTCAACAACAAGGCTGGGGTAGCTTTCCCAATGGCCTGAAAATAAGCTGCCCCGATCAACTGAATGGCAATTATAGGGGTTGCGGCAAAGACCAAGCGCATGGCCAAAGGTGTATGCGCAAGCACAAAATTGTTGGTGGCGATTTCTTCTGCGGACAATTCTGGTCGATTGCTCAAAAACAGGGAGGCGATTTCGGACGGGAAGACCATCAGCACTATAAAGACCAAGGTTGCGACCAAGGCCGCATATTTAATGGCGGTGTAGATGGATTCCTTCACCCGATCGTATTTGACGGCACCATAGTTGTAGCCCGCGATGGGCAAAAACCCCTGAGTAACCCCAAAAACCGGGAACAGGGCAAACATCAACATCCTGCCGATAATCGCGTACACCGCGACCATGGCCTCCCCGCCCAGATTGAACAATATATTGTTCATCAATAAGTAGACAATACTGGTCACAGCTTGGCGGGCCAATGTCACAAATCCCAAGGAACCGATTTCACGGAGGATGGGGCGGTCCAATCCAAAATGGGAAACATCTATCTTAAGTTCGGAGTTGTCGGACAGGAAAAAATAGAATACGTAAAAGAAACAAAGCAAATAGCCCACCGTGGTCGCCCATGCGGCCCCGTGCATTCCCCAATCGAACACATAAATAAAGATGTAGTCCATCAACAGGTTCCCAACGGATGGGATGATCATGGCTATCATGGCAAAGCGAGGTTTGCCCTCGGCACGGATGACCGAATTTCCCATCATACAGAGCGCCAAGAAGGGAACTCCGTACAAAATGATGGTGTAGTAAATCTTCGCAGGTCCAAAAATAGAACCTTTCCCTCCAAAGGCCGGAATCAGGCTATCCACAAAGTAAAGCCCAAGGGCCACCATGGTAATGGTTACCAATAAGGTCAGGGTAATCTGGTTACCGAAGGTTTTTAGGGCTTTTTCGCGGTTGTTGGCACCAAGTGCACGGGAAATGATACTGGAACCTCCAATACCGATGGCCATTCCAAGGGCGGCAATAAAAAAGGATACCGGCAGCACTACATTGATAGCAGCGATGGCTATGGGCCCGATCCAATTTCCGACAAAAATGGAATCCACCAGCACGTTCAGGGACATCACCAAAATACCGATGGAAGCGGGTACAGCTTGTTTGATCAGTAATTTTCCAATGGGTTCCTGTCCCAGTTCATCGGAGGTTATTTTGGCCATGCCAGTGGGTATTCTTTGGGTTTACAATAAGGTGAATGCTATAGTTGTTTCAAAACTACAACGCATTCACCAAATTACCTTTGTTCTCCTTCAGTTTTTCAGCAATACTGTTCCAAAGCGCTATTCGATAGTGCAATGCCTGTTTGCTGTGCTCCAGAACATCGTTCCATTTTTGGTCATCGGAACCACAAAGCGCCTTGATCATGCGCAGCGCTAAAGGTCCATGCTCGTCCCCATCCAACTCGATGTGCCTTTTCAGGTAGTACTCCAGTTTCTTGTATTGGCTAGCGCCCTGTTCGCCCGATTGTTCGATAATGCCCAAAAACATATCGGGAATCAAGTCTTCGCGACCAAAAGTAAAAGCAGCTGCGATGATATGCGGTTCTTGGGTATTGATGACCTTAAAAGTGAACTGAAGAAAGTCTCTTTCTGCTTCATTGAGGTCAGCCTTCTCAATTTGGGCAGATATCGTTGCCAAATCCGTAAACGAAGAAATTGTTGCTTCCACTTTTTGGGTGTCAGCTTCAACTTCTTTCATGGCATCCAAATACATTTCAAAATGACTTTTGGCCTCTCCTTTTTCATTAAAGTCGCTCTCCTCCTCCAACACAATCTCATTGATGAATCGGGCTACAGCAGTATCCGTTGCCGGATGCCAAGGCAAACCAACGCAGGTAAGCTGCTGCTGAAGCGCCTTTAAAAGTGACATAAAATCCCAAACGGCATACACATGGCTCTCCATAAAGGTCTTGATGTCCTCAATGGTTTCCAATTGGGCGTATAGCGGATGGTTCTTGAGTTGTTCCCGAAGAGGTTGGAGTTCTTGCTCCAAGATTTCAATTTTCATAGCAATTCTTTTATTCTTCTTACGGAATTTATCGGATATGGGTTTCGGGCAATGCTCCTTTTTCCTCCCAATCCTTGATCCAGTTGGCCATTAGTTCGGCCCAATCGTCGCGGTCGTTCAAACAGGGAACATGTTTATAATGTTCTCCACCGGCTTCTTCGAACTGCTCCTGTCCTTCCATGGCGATTTCCTCTAAGGTCTCCAAGCAATCACTCACAAACGCAGGGGTAATCACTGCCAGTTTTTTGATGCCTTCGTGACCTAGACGTTCAAACTCCTTATCCGTAAAGGGCTGCAACCATGGATCGCTCCCCAATCTGGATTGGAACGAAGTGCTGACCTTATCTTTTGGAAGCCCAAGCTCTTTGATGACCAACTCGGTAGTATCGTAGCACTGGTGACGGTAACAGGTATGGTGTGCCACGGAATTGGTCTTACAGCATTGGCCATCCAGTTTACAATGGAACTTGGTAGGGTCAGATTTTCGGATATGCCTTTCGGGAATTCCGTGATACGAAAACAAGATATGTTCGTAATCAAAATCCTTTAAGCCTTCAGCAATACTTTTGGATAGTACTTTGATGTAATCCGGGTTGCTGTAAAAAGCGGGAAGGGTTGTTAAGTGCATCTCAGGAAAGTCCTTTTGTTGCACCTCCAGTGCCTTTACCACCACGGTTTCGTAGGATGACATGGCATAGTGCGGATACAATGGCACCAAAAAAACCTCATCAACGCCCTTATCCTTCAATTCCTGCAATCCTTCCTTGATGGACATGGAGCCATAGCGCATCCCTAAAGCAATGGGAAGGTCGGTATGCTTTTGTACTTTTTCCGTGAAACGTTTGGACAGAATAATGAGGGGAGAACCTTCTTCCCACCAAATTTTGGAATAGGCCTCAGCAGATTTTTTGGGACGGAAATTCAAAATGATGCCTCTCACAATGATGTTCCTCAACACAGGATTTACGTCGATAACACGCTCATCCATCAAAAATTCATCCAAATACGGCTTTACATCCTTTGCGGTTGGGCTATCCGGAGATCCCAAATTGACCAATAAAACTCCTTTTTTCACGGCTTTTTAGTTTAGGTCGCTAAAATACAACACGTAGTGGACTTGACCTTTTTCACATCCAAATTCTTTCTTATGATCAAATAATGTTTCTCGATTTTGTTTAACCATTCTTCCTTTCTTGACCATTCTATCTTATTTTTGGAAATATGGAGTCTTTCTACGACAATGTTTCCAAAGAATCCCTGATTTATTTAGGTGTGACCCTAGTTGTGCTCGTGATACTTTATTGGGTCACTTCCGTAGTCCTGAAACGACTGGGAAAAAACCCTAACTATTTATTGCCCAAAACCGCTTTTAAACGGCTGGCATTTCCATTGATTCTCATTTTTCTCTCCGTCTTGCTTCGCATGAAAGCACTGCGGGACATTCTAAACCTATCGGAAGCTGGTTTCTGGTTTAGAAAAATCAGTACCATTCTTTTCATTTTTGCCATGGCATGGGTAATGATTGCCCTGCTTAAAATCATTAAAAAAGCGGTCATCCAAAATTATGACATAGGAGAAGCTGATAATTTAAAGGCCAGAAAGGTCTACACCCAGTTTACCATTTTGGAACGGATCTTTATTTTTATTGTTATCCTCTTGGCCACAGGATTTATGCTGATGAGCTTTGAGGAAATCCGCGAAGTGGGTATTAGCATTTTTGCCTCGGCAGGTGTAGCGGGAATCATTATTGGGTTTTCGGCCCAGCAGTTCATCGGGACCATTCTGGCAGGTATCCAAATTGCCATTGCACAGCCCATAAAACTGGATGATGTGGTCATTGTGGAGGGTGAATGGGGCCGCATTGAGGAGATTACCCTGACCTATGTGGTAGTGAGCATTTGGGACAAAAGGCGCTTGATCGTACCGACGCCCTATTTTATCAACCAACCCTTTCAGAATTGGACGAAAACCTCTTCAGAGCTGATGGGGACCGTATTCCTTTATGTAGATTACAATGTCCCTTTTGATCAACTGCGCGAGGAACAGACACGAATTTTGAAGGATACCGACCTGTGGGACGGCAATGTGAACGTAATACAAGTAACCGATACCAAACCCAATTATGTAGAGATCCGATGTTTGGTAAGTGCCAAGGATTCTCCCACAGCTTGGGATTTACGGGTCCATCTCCGCGAAAAACTTATTGTGTATTTACAGGACAACTATCCGGAGAGCATTGCCAGAACCACCCGATTATCGGTTGAACATAAAAACGGTTTTAATGAGAAATAGCATATTCATGGCCCTTTTGATGTTGGGAGGCTTCGCCAATGCCCAACACATCACCTGTTCTCCTGAGGACAAATCCTTGTTTGAGCATAAAATCGCCGATCTAAAGCAAACAAGGGCATCGAGTCTGGGAGATACCATTGCCTTGGTGGGACAGTCTTTTTTGGGAACGCCTTATGTGGAAAAAACACTGGAAGTTGGGGATAAGGAAACCTTGGTAATCAATTTTGGTGGACTGGACTGCACCACCTTTGTGGAAAATGTCATGGCGTTTAGTTTGATGCTGAAACGTCAACAGACCAATTTTGAAAGTTTTACCAAGAACTTGGAGACCGTTCGGTACAGAAATGGGGATTTAAAAGGTTATCCCTCTCGTTTGCATTACTTTACGGAATGGATTCGGAACAACGAGAAAAAAGGTTTGGTGAAGGATATTACTGCAGAATTGGGTGGTGTTGCGTTGGAAAAACCCATCAACTTTATGGGCACCCATCGTGATCTGTATCCGTTTTTGGCCAACGATACGAATTTTAAAGCCATGCTTACGGTGGAAAAAGAGCTTGCCAAGGAAAAGCTTTGCTACTTGCCCAAGGATCAAATCGAAAGCAAGGAACAGCTCATTAAATCGGGTGACATTATTGCGCTGGCCACTTCCATAAAAGGTTTGGACGTGACCCATACGGGCATTGCCATTCATCAACCGGACGGGCGACTGCATTTATTGCATGCTTCCAGCAAAAACGGGGAGGTGGAAATTTCTGAATTGCCTTTGGCGGATTACCTCAAAAACATCAAAAGCAATATTGGAATTATAGTAGCGAGACCGACCTTACTTCCGCTTTAAACACCATTCGATGGCTCCCAAAAGGTGTTGACGGAACATGGGTTCATCATAAGAATCATCGGTATGGCCGCCACCAGTGTAAAAAGCCCTGCCCCCATCGAATTCCTGATACCATGCAATCGGATGGTTGGTGCCATTGGTGCCACCTTCGTAGCTGCTTTCATCCAAATTGAGCAACACCGTAGTTTCCGAACTTAGGGTTTTGTAATTGTACCACTCATCGGTTCGTATCCAAGTATCTGAAAGATGTTCCGTTGCCGGATGCGACTTGTTGACCACATTGATGGTCGCTTTTCGGACATTGGGGTTGCTAGGATGGGAATCGAAGTAACCCCCTACCAACTTTCCGTACCAAGACCAGTCATATTCGGTATCTGCCGCAGCATGAACACCCATATAAGCGCCACCACTTTTTATGTAAGACTCAAAAGCCCGTTGCTGTGTAGCATCCAAGACATCCATGGTGGTATTCAGAAACACCACAAGCTTGTAGTTACCTAGATTTTGGACCGTAAAGTCCTCACCCGACTCCGTCTGCAAGGCAATAAAACCATTTTGCCGTCCCAATTCCCTTAAGGTTTGGACCCCTTTTTCAATAGATTTATGCCTGTAGCCTTCCGTTTTGGTAAATACCAGCACCAATTCAGGCATTTTTTTCGCCTCGGCCTCGATGGTAGGGTCATCTTGAGCCATAATGGGAAGCGTAAAACAAAGAGCGAGCAAGAAAAGTGGTATGAATTTCATAAGGGTACCTTTAGACGTTTGAAGTTAAATATTTTTTGGGCGTAGTACCGAATTTCTTTTTAAAAGAGGCTATAAAATGGCTAGCAGTGCTGTATCCGACCTTTAATCCTACTTCGTTGACGTTATGTTTGCCGGTTTCCAGCATTTTTCGGGCATAATCCATTTTATAATCGAACAAAAATCCAAAAACGGAGTCCCCATAAATCTGTTTAAAACCCTCCTTTAATTTTTTAAGGCTCAAGCCAACTTCTTGTGATAGTTCGGCCAAGGTCGGCGGTTCGGCCATACGGGAAATCATGATTTCCTTGGCCATCCGGATACGGCGCACATTATCTTCATCCGCCAAATAAGGGCACTGTTCCAAATCGGCATCCTCGGTTTTGTTGAAGTAGAGAGAAATCAATTCATACACCTTCCCTTTCAGGTATAATTTTTTTATGGATGGATGCAGGTTGTAGTTCATCAATTGGCTCAGTACAACGGCTGTGGCAGGCGATACCATTTCTTGGGAATAGTATTTCTTTTCCTTGTTTTCCTCGCTCAAAAAAGGAATGTAATCCGCTTCGTTGGAAAATAGGGCGTGGAACTTTCTAATGGTCATCACCACGGAAAGCAACCATGACCCTGGCGAGACCACTAAGTCAAGCGGCAAATCCTTCTGGGTATTGTAAAGCAAGAGCGAGTTTTCCTCGTTGACTTCCAAATAGTAATTCCCTTCATTAAAGTTGAACTTGGATTTGCCCTTCAAACAGAAATGAAACTGGATATAGGTACTGTCGATATCCCGTTCAATAAGTTTTGGTTCTTGGGTATCGTTTTGGATTTTAAGGATGTAAAAGCCATCTTCCACCAAAATTTCATCATAAGAACCGCTAGCGATATTTTTCACATTCATTCTTCGTCTGATTTTGTTTTCCTACTAATTTAGAATCGCTCTAAATTGTATACTGCTTAAGCTAATTTATCAATAATAACAGTGCTTACCATCATTTTTATCAAAAATAAAACATAAAATGGCAGCGATGGTCATTTATAGTACCGCTAGCGTTATTTTTTGACCTACAAGCCTGTTATTTTTGTGCTGCGATTTATATCCTTTATGAGGGACTACCATATTTCAAAACATAATTCCTTCTATGCCATTGGGTTGAGTTACAAGAAGGCAGATGCAGAGGTTAGAGGAAAGTTCAGTCTGGATGTTCCTGCTATTGACCGTATTTTGGGCAAGGCAAAGGAATTTGGAATTGATGGCCTGTTGGCTATTTCCACATGTAACAGAACCGAACTATACGGTTTTGCACAACACCCCTACCAACTTATCAAATTGCTGTGCGACGAAACCCCTGGTACCGTTGAAGAATTTCAGGAAGTGGCCTACGTGTACAAAAATCACGATGCCATATCTCATATGTTTAAAGTGGGCACTGGTCTGGACAGTCAGATTCTGGGCGACTTTGAAATCATCAGCCAAATAAAGCAAGGGTTTTACCGATCCAAAAAGCAGGATATGGCCAATCCTTTCCTGGAACGCTTGTGTAATTCGGTAATCCAAGCAAGCAAGCGAATCAAAAACGAAACAGAAATTTCCTCTGGTGCCACTTCGGTTGCCTTTGCCTCGGTTAAATATATCTTGGATAATGTAGACGACATTTCCAACAAGAACATTTTGTTGTTCGGGACAGGCAAGATTGGACGGAACACCTGTGAAAATTTGGTGAAGCACTCCAATAATTCCCATATCACTTTGATCAACAGAACGCGTGCGAAGGCGGAAGATATTGCCGGTAAGTTCCAATTGACGGTAAAAGATTATGGCGACCTTCAAACGGAAATCCGAAAAACCGACATTTTAGTGGTGGCCACAGGGGCTCAATTGCCCACCGTTTCCAAGGCCATCATCCATCCCAAAAAACCTTTGCTGGTTTTGGACCTATCGGTGCCCAAAAACGTTTCTGATGATGTAAGGGAATTGGACAATGTGACCTTGGTGCATTTGGACCAACTTTCCCAAATTACCGACGAGACCCTGTCCAAGAGAAAGGAATATGTTCCCAAAGCGGAAGCCATCATAGAAAAGGTAAAAAAGGATTTCCTCAAATGGTTGGAAAGCCGAAAATTTGCCCCGGTCATCAATGCCCTAAAGGACAAACTCAACACCATGAAAGCCGAGGAAATCGACTTTCAGACCAAAAAAATTGAAGGATTCGACCAAATACAAGCGGAAATCATCTCCGACCGTATCATCCAAAAAATCACCAAGCAGTTTGCCAACCACCTAAAGAGCAACGAGGTCGATACCGATGATAGCCTGGAACTGATACAAAAGGTCTTTCAGCTAGAACTACATTCCAAATGAGCAAAATTATCCGCATTGGAACCCGCGACAGCGAACTCGCGCTGTGGCAAGCTACCACCGTGCAACAAAAACTGGAAGCGCTCGGGTACGACACTATTTTAGTGCCCACCAAATCGATGGGGGACCAAGTGCTGGACAAACCGCTTTACGAACTGGGAGTTACCGGAATATTTACCAAAACCTTGGATGTGGCCATGCTCAAGGGCGACATTGATATTGCCGTCCATTCCATGAAAGATGTTCCTACGCAACTTCCCAAAGGTATTGTGCAAGTAGCCGTATTGGAGCGCGCCATGACCCATGACATATTGGTGCACAAAGGTTCTGGTTTTTTGGAACAGGACCAACCGGCTACCATTGCCACCGGAAGTTTGCGCAGAAAGGCCCAATGGTTGAACAAATATCCCCATCATACCGTGGTAGACCTCAGGGGAAATGTGAATACACGTCTCTTAAAATTAATTGAGAATGATTGGCAAGGGGCCATTTTTGCCCAGGCAGGACTGGAACGCATCAAATTGTTGCCCAAAGATGCCATTCAACTGGATTGGATGATTCCTGCACCCGCACAAGGTGCTATGCTCATTGTGGCCATGGAAAATGATGCATTCACCAAAGAAGCCGTATCCCAACTCAACCATACCGAAACCGAATTGTCCACAACTATCGAACGTGAATTTTTGCGGACCTTGGAGGGTGGTTGTACCGCACCCATTGGGGCTTTGGCCCAAATAAAAGACCAAAAGGTTTATTTTGAAGGCGTTGTTTTTTCGTTGGATGGAAAGCAGAAAATCGATATCAAAAAAGAGGTGAAACTATCCGAAGCCCAAGGGCTAGGTAAACGTAGTGCGGAAGAGGTATTGCAAAAAGGTGGTGATAAATTGATGCAGCAAATCAGAAATGAAAACAATACTGTCCACTAAAATGTTGAGCTTGGCCCAAAAAGAGCTTTTTTTAAATTCCGGTTTGGGATTAGTGGAGTACGATGCCCTAAAAATTGAGCTGGTTGACGTGAGAATTCCTTTGGACCAAGTGAACTATATTTTTACGAGCAAAAACGCAGTGAATGCTTTTTTGGAACAAGCCAGACATTCAGATGCATCGCGGTTCGCTGCCTTTTGCGTCGGAGAAAAAACCAAGAGATTTTTGGAAACCAATGGAATGAAAGTGTTGGAAATGGCCCAAAACGCCTCGGATTTGGCCAGGATTATCATGGAGAAGCATCAACACAAATCCTTTTTGTTTCTTTGCGGCAACAAGCGGAGGGATGAACTTCCTGAAACACTGACAAAAAATAACGTTCAGTATAAAGAATTGGAAGTGTATCGCACTCATTTGAATTCCAAAGCGTTTCAACGCAATTTTGATGGTATTTTGTTCTTTAGCCCAAGTGGCATCCAAAGCTATCTTTTGGAAAATTCAGTAGGAAACAGCACCCTCTTCTGTATTGGAGATACCACCGCCGCTGAGGCCAGAAAGTATTCAAACAAAATAATAGTTGCCAATAAGCCGACCGTAGAAAACGTGTTGGTCCAGGCGATAAAAGAAATGTCATTCCGCACTTGATGCTGAGGGTAGTCGAAGCATGATGCGGAAACCAAAAATAATATAAAAGATTCCTGTCTGCACAGGAATGACAAATTAAAATTTATGATCAAAAACGACTTGTTCCTTCAAGCTTTAAAAGGTGAAACCGTTGAACGTCCACCCGTATGGATGATGCGACAAGCAGGGCGCTATTTGCCCGAGTTTATGGAACTCCGTAAAAAATACGATTTCTTTACCCGCTGCCAGACCCCTGAATTGGCTTCTGAAATTACCGTGCAGCCCATACGCCGCTACGGTATGGATGCAGCCATTCTGTTCAGTGATATTTTGGTAATTCCACAGGCTATGGACATTGAGGTGCAGATGAAGCCCAATTTTGGACCTTACCTCCCCAATCCTATCCGTTCACAAGCAGATTTGGACAAAGTAATCGTTCCCGATATCCAAGATTCATTGGGGTATGTGATGGATGCGATTACCATAACCAAGGAAAAGTTGAACGACGAAGTTCCTTTGATCGGGTTCGCAGGCTCTCCGTGGACCATTCTCTGCTATTGTGTGGAGGGACAAGGGAGCAAAAGTTTCGATAAGGCACGAGGGTTCTGTTTTACCCAGCCTGAAGCTGCACACGAACTGCTTCAAAAAATAACCAACACCACCATTGCCTACCTCAAGGCCAAGGTAAAAGCCGGGGTAAACGCTGTGCAAGTTTTTGACTCATGGGGCGGCATGCTCTCACCACAGGACTACCAAGAATTTTCGTGGAAATACATCCAGCAGATTGTTGATGCATTAAAAGAGGAAGCTCCCGTTATTGTATTTGGAAAAGGGTGTTGGTTCGCCCTCAAAGATATGGCCAACTCCGGCGCTTCGGCTGTTGGGGTAGATTGGACCTGCTCCGCACAAAACGCGAGGTATTTGACCGGCGGAAATATTACGCTTCAGGGGAATTTTGATCCCGCGCGTTTACTGTCCCCACCTGAGAAAATTAAGGAAATGGTCACGCAAATGATCCGTGATTTTGGCAAGGATAAATACATTGTGAACTTGGGCCACGGCATATTGCCCACCATTCCTGTAGAAAACGCAAAAGCGTTTATTGACGCGGTAAAAGAATACAAAGGGTGAACCTTGTTGCAGTACTAAAACGGGTCGATTTAAAAAATATACTGAAAGTTATAGGTATTGGTTTCAGCCGACCTCATCTGGTGCTGCCCACCGTTAAGGCTACGAAGGACTGCATTGCCATTTCCACCCAAAACTATGGAAAGTTGCATCATAAAAATGGGCCCGCCAATGCCTTTAGACATGCTTTTTGGAATTATTTAATTGCGAAAAGATGCTTTAATTGGCACAGCAACGAAAAGACCGTTTTAGCTTGGGCCAAAAAAGTGACGGATTGGCACGAGGATTCATTTCCAAATCAACCCCTGCCAAGGGCCATGGATTTGCACAACAATGAGGTTGGTCGTTTGGTTTTTACACAACACCTACTAAAATCCGAGCAGGAAATCGTAGCATTGATGAAGGAAATGACCTCGGAATCCATTAAAATCGACACTAACACAGACCTGTCTGAATATAAAAACCGAATGGTACATATTTTAGAACAATGAAGGATAAATTTTACGAATACATTCAGCAACTACAAGATACCATAACCACCAAATTGGAAGAATTGGACGGCGTGGCCAAATTTCAACAGGATTTTTGGGAGCGTGAAGAAGGGGGAGGGGGCAGAACCCGGGTGATTGAAAACGGTACTGTTTTTGAAAAAGGCGGTGTCAACATTTCCAAGGTACACGGTCCACTGCCCAAGAGCATGCAAAATTACTTTGGTGTGGAAGACGTGGATTTTTTCGCTTGCGGCCTCAGTTTGGTGATTCATCCCAAAAGTCCAATGGTTCCCACCGTGCATGCCAACTGGCGCTATTTTAAAATGTATGACAAGGATGGGGACATCGTAGATCAATGGTTCGGCGGCGGACAGGACCTCACCCCTTATTATTTGTTTGACGAGGATGCCGTTCATTTTCATAAGACGTGCAAAAAGGCCTGTGATGCACATCATCCAGAGTTTTACCCTACTTACAAAAAGAAATGTGACGAATATTTTTGGAATGCCCATCGAAATGAAGCCCGTGGGGTTGGCGGATTATTTTTCGATTACTGCAAGGCTACGGATGCAACCAGCATGGAAGATTGGTACAACTTCGTCACCGAGGTTGGCGATAGTTTCTTGGAAGCCTATGCACCCATTGTTGAAAAAAGAAAGAATCTCTCCTACACCAAAGAACAACGCGACTGGCAAGAAATTCGTCGTGGCCGCTACGTGGAGTTCAATTTGGTACACGACAAAGGCACCCTTTTTGGGCTCAAAACCAATGGCCGTATCGAAAGTATTCTGATGAGTCTACCTCCTCACGTACAATGGCGCTACGACCATCATCCGGAGAAAGGAAGTGAGGAAGCCAAACTGATAGAAGTGCTAAAAGAGCCGAAAAATTGGGTTTAATCCGTAGTTTTGATAGCAAACCTAGCTTATGAGACAGAAAATATATCAAATCGATGCCTTCACCAATCGGACTTTTGGCGGTAACCCAGCGGCCGTCTGCATCCTAAATTCGTGGCTGAGCCCAGAGTTGATGCAAAAGATAGCCCAAGAGAATAATCTGGCCGAAACCGCCTTTGCAGTTAAAAAAGATGAACAGTACGAGATTCGCTGGTTTACCCCAGAAGTGGAAGTGGACCTTTGTGGACATGCCACTTTAGCGACTGCTTTTGTGCTGTTTCACTTTTATGAATTTGACGAAAATACCATTCAGTTTTATTCACCACGCAGTGGAAACCTCAGCGTTGACAAGGCTGATAATGGTTGGCTTACCTTGGATTTCCCAACAGACCACCTGATTGCCATTCAAAATGTTGACGAGTTGGACGCTGCTATTGGACAAAGTCCAATAAAAACCCTGAAAGGGAAAACCGATTACTTGATGGTCTATCGCTCCCAAAAAGAGATTGAAGCCTTGGAACCCAACCATCACTTATTGGCGCAATTGGATGTTCGTGGGGTTATTGTGACGGCGCCTGGGGACGAAGTGGACTTTGTTTCCCGTTTTTTCGCCCCGGCCTGCGGTGTTCCCGAAGACCCCGTAACCGGTTCGGCCCATACCTCTTTGGTTCCGTATTGGACGGAAGTTCTTCAAAAAACCAAAATGACGGCCAAGCAACTTTCCAAAAGGGGAGGCGATTTGGTCTGTGAATATTTGGGCGACCGCGTAAAAATATCAGGCAAAGCCGTACTTTATTTGACCGGGGAAATAGACATTTGATCAACACTTAATACTTAGCATATGTACCCACTTATACGAAATAGAAGACTCCGTGCCTCCGAATCCATCCGGAGATTGGTTCGGGAAACCACCTTGACACCAGATGACTTTTTGGTACCGCTCTTTGTGACCGAAGGAAAAGGAATCCGAGAAGAAATCCCATCCATGCCCAATTATTTTAGGTTGAGTTTGGACCAGTTGGAGAAGGAAGTAAAGGAACTTTGGAACATGGGATTGTGTTCCGTGCTCCTTTTTGTTAAAGTGGATGATAAACTGAAGGACAACAAAGGCACCGAAGCCCTTAACCCCAACGGTTTGATGCAGCGCGCCATAAAAACCGTAAAAAATGCCTCTCCCCAAATGCTGGTGATGACGGATATTGCCCTTGACCCCTTTTCATCCTACGGCCATGACGGTATCGTGGCAGAGGGACAGATCCTGAATGATGAAACTGCCGAAGTACTTGCCGAAATGAGTGTATCCCATGCCCAGGCAGGTGCCGATTTTGTAGCACCCAGCGATATGATGGATGGCCGGATCTTGACCATTCGCGAAGCTTTGGAAGATGAAGGATTCATCAATACAGGAATTATGGCCTATTCCGCCAAATATGCCAGTGCCTTTTACGGTCCCTTCCGCGATGCGTTGGATTCCGCTCCAGTGGACATTGCCAATGTGCCCAAGGACAAAAAATCCTATCAAATGGATTATGCCAATCGGTATGAAGCCATCAAAGAAACCCAAATGGACATTGATGAGGGGGCTGATATCGTAATGGTAAAGCCAGGCTTGTGCTATTTGGACATTGTTAGGGAAATCAAAAATGAGGTGGAAGTGCCAGTAGCCGTTTACCAAGTTTCTGGGGAGTACGCCATGGTAAAAGCTGCTGCCGAAAAAGGTTGGTTGGACCACGATGCGGTTATGCTGGAACAGCTCACGGCCATCAAAAGAGCAGGTGCCGATATAATCGCTTCGTATTTTGCTAAAGATGCAGTAACCTTAATAAGTTGATTCTTTTTCGTCGCCCTGAGCGCAGTCGAAGGGTTGCGAAGGATTTTATCCGAACTTTGGGATAAACCTCAGCCAAAATGAAAATACGAACCACTTCGATACTCTTCTTCATTTTAGTGATGCACTTGGGGTTTGCCCAACGCGAGCTTATCCATGCCTTACCCTCCCAATTAGGGTTCGATGAGGCTTTCATCAACCAAAAGGTGGATTCCATCATGGAAATGGGCATCGATAGCTTGGCTTTTCCCGGAGCGCAGCTCTTGGTGGCCAAGAACGATACCATTATTTTCCACAAAGCCTATGGTTTTCAAACCTACGATAGCATCCAGCCGGTAGCCTTGAACGATTTGTACGATTTGGCCTCTGTCACCAAAATCTCGGGACCGTTGCCTGCTTTGATGAAGTTGGTAGATGAGGGAAAGCTCGATTTGGATGAACCTTTCAGCAGATATTGGAAGCCTTGGCGACACCGAAAGGATAAAAAAGACCTCACGCTTCGGGAAATCTTGGCGCATCAAGCAGGGTTGGTACCCTATATCGTTTTTTTGAAAAAAGTATTACGGAAGAATGGTGCCCTCAAAAGGCGGTTCTTGCATGCTTCATCCAGCAAAAGATTTACGGCACAAGTGTACGATGGGCTGTACATCAACCATCGTTTTGAACGAAAGATGAACCGAATCATCAATCGCTCCAAGGTCTCCGATGAAAAGAAGTATGTGTATTCGGGACTCTCGTTCTTGCTTTTCCCCCAATTGATTGAACAGCTGACAGGAACCGATTATCAAACCTATTTGGATGAAAATTTCTATCAACCATTGGGTTGCCATACCTTGGGATATCTTCCAAAGGAAAATTATTACGCAAATGCAATTGTTCCCACCGAAATGGATTCCATTTTTAGAAAAACGGTGGTACAAGGTTGGGTACACGATGAAAATGCATCGCTCAAAGGAGGTGTATCGGGGAATGCCGGCCTTTTCGGCACAGCGGACGACCTCGCCAAGTTGATGCTGCTTTATCAGAATTACGGCAAGGTTGATGGCCAGCAATTGATTTCAGCCGAAACCGTAAAAGAATTTACCGAAGTTCAATATCCCGAAAACGACAACCGTCGTGGATTGGGTTTTGACAAGCCGCTGCTGAACAATTCAGAACTTCCTTTGGGCGAAGCCTACCCTTCCCCCTTGGCCAGCCCCAAAAGTTTTGGCCATTCGGGATTTACGGGAACTTTCGTCTGGGCCGACCCTGAAAACAGATTGACCTTTATTTTTCTATCAAACCGCGTTTATCCGTCACGTAGCCATCGCCAATTGTATGAGCTGAACATCCGAACTGCGCTGCAGGATGTTTTTTATAAAGCTATGGTATTACCCATTCAAAATTGATTCCTATTCCCTATCTTGGTACAAAAGATTCGGCCATCCTATGGGACTACTCATTTTTTACGCCCTAATTTCCATTTTCTTTTCCTTTTTGTGCTCCATCTTGGAAGCGGTGCTCCTCAGTGTCACCCCTACCTTTATTAACTTAAAAAAGCAAGAAGGCAAGGATTATGCAGCCACTTTGGAATCCCTTAAAAAGGATGTGGACAAACCGCTTATTGCCATATTGACCTTGAACACCATCGCCCACACCGTGGGAGCCATTTTGGTGGGGGTACAGGCGAAGGTAGCTTATGCGGAAATCTATGGAACCACAGAACGGACCCTTTTTGGTTTTGCCTTTACGGAAGATTTGATGGTCGGAATTGTCTCCACGTTGATGACCATATTGATTCTGGTGGCCTCAGAGATCATTCCAAAGACCATTGGAGCGACTTTTTGGAAACAACTGGCCAACTTTACCAGTAAGGCACTAAACATCATGGTATTCGTTTTAAAATGGACCGGATTGCTTTGGCTTTTGCAACTCTTCACCAAACTCGTTGGTGCCAAAGGCGAGCACGGCAGCGTGTTGAGCCGTGAAGATTTTAGCGCTATGACGGAAATTGCGCACGAGGAAGGCGTCTTCAAGGAATCGGAGTCCAAGATGATCAAAAATCTGCTGTATTTTGATGAAATTCTGGCTCGGGATGTCATGACACCACGAACGGTGATGAAGGTTGCCTCTGAAGATATGCCCATCAAGGAGTTTTTTGAGAAAAATAGACCCCTTCGTTTTTCCCGCATACCCTTGTACAAAGATCGGATGGACAACATTACCGGTTTTTTTCTCAAGGATGAATTGTTGGAAGCCATTGTCAACAAAAAAGGGAACGAAACCTTGGCCACCATCCGAAGGGAGTTGTTGGTAACCAACCGGAGCAAGTCCATCAACGACCTTTTCAAAAAATTTGTGCAGAAACGCGAACACATTTCATTAGTAGTGGACGAGTATGGATCGGTAAGCGGATTGGTGACTATGGAGGATGTGATAGAAACCTTGCTCGGATTCGAGATCATGGATGAAAGTGACAATGTGGAAGACCTCCAGAAGCTCGCCAGAAAGAACTGGCATGCGCGCGCCAAGCGATTAGGAATTATTGAAGATGAAGATGAAATAGAGTGATGGAACATGCTTGTATACAGACCCCTATCGGAATCGCAGAGTTAATAGGCGATAAAAATGGACTGGCTTCGATTACCGTATTGGAGAGTAAAAAACCAAAAGGTACAATTCCAGCGGTTTTAAAGGATGCCGTTGAGCAACTTGAAGAATATTTTGAAGGAAACCGAACGGTATTTGAGCTTCAACTCAACCCTTCGGGAACCGATTTTCAAAAAAAGGTTTGGGAAGCCCTTTTGCAAATTCCCTTTGGAAAAACCATTTCTTATTTGGAACTTTCCAAACAACTCGGTGACGTAAAGGCCATTCGTGCAGTAGCCTCGGCCAATGGCAAAAATCCACTTTGGATTGTGGTTCCTTGTCACCGTGTCATCGGAACCAACGGAGACCTCACAGGATATGCAGGTGGACTGCATAGAAAAAAATGGTTATTGGAACACGAGAGTCCTGCCAAGCAGACGACTCTTTTTTAATGTATTGCCATGCTTTATAAACTTAACCTGAAGCATATCCTTTTTTTGGATATCGAGACCGTACCCCAACACCCAAATTTCACCGATCTGGAGGAAACCGCCCAACTTTTGTGGGAACAGAAAACCCAGTACCAACGCAAGGACGAATACACACCCGGAGAATTTTACGAACGGGCGGGCATTTGGGCCGAGTTTGGTAAAATAGTCTGTATCTCCGTGGGCTATTTTGTCCACAAAGGTGAACAACGAAATTTTAGGGTTACATCCTTTCACGGTGAGGAAATTGAAATCCTTAAACAGTTCAAGCAGCTACTGCAAGACCATTTTAGTCAAACCAAGCACCTCTTATGCGCACACAATGGCAAGGAGTTCGATTTCCCCTATATCGCTCGTAGAATGGTGATCAATGGCATTAACCTTCCCTATAAATTGGACCTTTTCGGAAAAAAGCCTTGGGAAGTGCCCCATTTGGACACTATGGAGCTTTGGAAGTTTGGCGACTACAAACATTACACCTCCCTAAAACTGCTTGCTTATGTCCTTGGGATTCCATCTCCAAAAGAAGATATGGACGGCAGTATGGTAAAGGATGTGTTCTACAAAGAAAAGGACATCGACCGCATCATCAACTATTGCGAATTGGATGTGGTGACCACGGCCCAAGTGTTCCTGCGACTGCAGAATGAGGAGTTATTGCGTGATGATGAAATCAAAAAAGTTTAGAAATTAAAATTGAAACAAGAGCCGAGAAATAAGAGTCAAGAGACAGGAATCAAGATGCAAGACCCAAGAGGGCAGTCATCTTTTGAACTTGATGTTTGAATTTGAACTTTTCAAATGGATACCGTATCATGCTTCGACTCATTTCGACTTCGCTCAATGACCCCCGCTCAGCAACCGTTCGGAATTAAACAACTAATTAGTTTTTATAAAACTTGGTACTCTTAATTCCGGCGTAATCTTGTACCACCAAAACGTATAGTCCGGCGGAAAGTGAGGATACATTAATGGAGCCTTGGGTTTTCCCTTTTTGGATTACATTCCCAGAAGTGGTCACAATGGAAAATTCAGCATCTTTTGACAGTTCAGCGTTCACATTTAAATAATCCACTGTGGGGTTTGGGTAAACGGATATAGTCAACTCTTGTGGAATAAACATGGGCGCATTTTCAATCAATGCCGTTTCAGCTCCATTAAACGCAAATTCGATAGGCTCCGAAAACTCGGACACTACATTTTCGGTACAGATGGAACGCACACGCGCTTCGTAAACCTTGCCTACTTCCAAGGCTTTAAGCTCAACGCTGCTTTCCCAAGTCAATTCACTGTTCCAGTCGTCCGAATCCACACTTTTATACTGAATCTCGAAAAGGGTTTCTTTGGCTTCCTTCCAAGAGAGGGCAGCTCCATCTTCCGTAGCATTATCCAAATCCAGATTGGAAGGAGTTTCAATCGAACATTCAGAAACTTGGGCTCCAGTAACGATCAGGGAAAAATCCTGAAGGCCGGTGGTCAATGTTCCTTTATGTGAAATGGTGATGGTATAGGTTCCGCTAGCTTGCTCCACTTCTAAGCGCTCAAAGGGATCAACTTTATTATCGCCCTTGGTGGCAGCATCGTTTGCTTTGGCTGGATTGAGTTTCCAAGGAAAATACGTTTGTCCATCCTTGGTGATACGAATGTCCAAATCATTGACCAAAGCGGCAGCAGTACTGTTCAATTCTCCTCGGTTAATGTTTTCCGAAGCTGGGTCTGTCCATGAAATCGAGGCCATCAACGGAACTCCTTCCATAGCGTTTACGGTAATGGTGTAAGTTTCCCCGTTGGACAACCGTTCCTCATTTACCAAAGTAGTGTAGTCTTTATTTTGAAGGACCTCAGCAGCAGCTTTGGCGTTCATAATACCCCAACCCATTTTGTAATCGGGTCCCTTGGCATCCACATCATCAGCCGTATGAAGGGCTAATCCCTTAAGGGTGGCAGCTTTCATATACGAACCAAAAAGCTCTTCGTGATACTGTTGCAACAACAAAAGTGACCCTGTCACTCCTGGCGCCGCCATGGACGTTCCCGAAGAAACCTGGTAGCTGCTATTGGTGGCTGAACTGGTGGAAAGAATGTTTCCGCCATCTCCGGCCAAGTCAGGTTTTACACGACCATCATCCACGGGTCCAAAACTGCTGTATCCAGCAACGGATGCCTTTTTTAAATCGCCGTTACTATCGATTTCGGTATTGGCACCGGCCACGGTCAATCCGTTTTTGGTGGTAGTAAAGCCCAATAGTAAGTCGAACCCATCAGCTGTTTTCCCAAAGTTGGGAGCATCATTATCAAAAGATTTTTGAGCATTGCCTGCAGCGGTCACCATCAAATAATGTGGCGCATTATACATGATTCGGTCCCAATCTTGGCTAACTTTAATGTAAGCGCCAAAGTACCAATCCGGCACCCGGTCCGAAAGTATTCCGTAGGAATGGTTGCTCAACAAAAGTCCGTTGGCAGCTGCTTCGGCCACTTCAATCTTGTCTCGGCTCCAATCGTGGGTTAAAGCCTCCGCGCCGTAGGCAACACCTCTAGCATTGGGCTCCACGCCGGCAGAGATTAAATTTCCGGTCACTAAGGTAGCGTGCAGACTTACTTCATTGGCTTGATCAGCGTTTTTGGCACGAACATCAAATTCTTGATGGGAAGATAGTGCTACACCGGAATCCCATACGCCAACTTCCATTTGGGTTCCTGATAGACCCAAATTGAGAAGGCCTTTATCATATAGGGTGTGGGCCCTAGAAGTTTGGGATGCAGGGTCATTTAAAGTTGTATAGAATAAAGGAGTACCATCTGTACCTACGTCTTCGAGCGCAATTTCGGTACCATCGGTTCTCTTTTCTGTAACTGTAATATTCTTGGATTTGACCAACTCACCTATTAGCTTTAGCTTAGCCTCATAATCGGCTTCCATCTCGGAAATGAATGTGGACATATTTCCGTACTCATAATCGAAACTAACTTGCTCTTTGGTGTCTCGTGTTTGTCCTAGGATGGAACCCACGCCCAAAAGCGAAAATAAAATGGAGAAGATTGCTCCCTTAGCCGAAAAAGGAAATCTGTAGTCCATGATAGTTTAAGTTTAGGTAAGATTTGGACTACGAATATATGAGAAAACGTAAGTATTATCGATAAAATTCCTACTTTATTCGATGAAATACATAGTGATTTACCGATTTGTGTTGTGAAAATTCACTTTTACGATGTGTAGCCTTATTCCTACTTTAATTTGCTGTAACGTAAGCTCTCCAAGATTACAATAGCCAACCACAAAAATAGCTGCCAAACATTGTGTAAATTTGTATCCTAAACCCATTTGATGCTAGAAAAGAAGTCCATAGAATATGAAAAGGCGGTACTGATCGGTGTGTTGAACCAACATCAAGATGAAGACAAGGTAAAGGAATACTTGGATGAGTTGGAGTTTTTGACCTATACGGCCGGTGGCGAAGTGGCGAAACGATTTGTGCAGCGCATCGATGTGCCCAACCCGAAAACCTATATCGGTAGTGGTAAAATGGAAGAGGTGCGTCAATATGTGAAGGAACACGAAATCGGTTCCGTTATTTTTGATGATGAACTCTCCCCTGCCCAGCAAAACAATATTGAAAAACTGCTTCGCTGTAAGGTACTGGACCGAACTAGCCTTATCTTGGATATTTTTGCCCAGCGCGCACAGACGAGTTACGCCCGCACCCAAGTGGAATTGGCGCAGTACGAATATCTTTTACCTCGACTAACCGGACTTTGGACGCACTTGGAACGACAAAGGGGTGGTATCGGGATGCGTGGACCGGGTGAAACGGAAATCGAAACGGATAGACGTATTGTCCGCGATCGCATTGCCCTGCTCAAAAAGAAACTGGCCAAAATCGACCGACAAATGGAAACCCAACGGGGCAACCGGGGTTCCTTGGTTCGTGTAGCTTTGGTAGGATACACCAATGTGGGTAAATCTACCTTAATGAACGTAATCAGCAAAAGTGATGTATTTGCCGAGAACAAACTCTTTGCAACCTTGGACACCACCGTTCGAAAAGTGGTTTTGGGCAACCTCCCTTTTTTGTTGAGCGACACCGTTGGTTTCATCCGAAAACTGCCCACCCAGTTGGTGGAGAGTTTTAAAAGTACCTTGGACGAAGTTCGAGAGGCCGACCTTTTATTGCACGTAGTGGATATATCCCATCCCAATTTTGAAGAGCATATCGCATCCGTCAACCACATTTTGGACGAAATCGATAGTTCGGACAAGCCATGTATAATGGTCTTCAATAAAATTGACCAGTACCAGCCCGAAACCATCGATGAAGATGACTTGGTCACGGAAAAAACCACGGCCCACTTTACCTTGGAGGATTGGAAAAAAACCTGGTTCAACAAGATGGGCGATAAGGCACTTTTTATCTCCGCTTTGAACAAGGAAAACATGGACGAATTCCGCAAGCGGGTGTACGACGCGGTGAGGAACATCCATGTGACCCGTTTCCCTTACAACAACTTTTTGTATCCAGAGCATCTGGATGAATATAGTGAGGGGTAGACTTTATCGATGAACGGCAACCTATTGCCTATTTCACAACATTTTTGGACCTGTTCACAACAAAAGTTTAGGGCGTGACCACAGATGATCTACTTTCACTTTGTTTTTAAGTCATTTTAGTGTCACGCACAGATCTTACAGATCTTAACCTACTTAGACCATGGTCTTAAAAACTTGAAAAACATTTTTCACCCCACAAAAAAGCCCTCCGCAAAGAGGGCTTTTTTTGTATGCAAAAGTTGCACG
Organism: Flagellimonas sp. MMG031; assembly: GCF_040112705.1. Taxonomy (NCBI): domain Bacteria; kingdom Pseudomonadati; phylum Bacteroidota; class Flavobacteriia; order Flavobacteriales; family Flavobacteriaceae; genus Flagellimonas; species Flagellimonas sp. MMG031. The sequence continues at coordinate 753,777 of NZ_CP157804.1, read as the reverse complement.
TCAAAACTTGTAGCTCAACCCAAGGGTCCAGTACGTTTGCAGTTCGTTGTCAATGGTATCAAAAGTGGCATCCGGATTTGGTGTTGGAGCATTGTTCACAATATAATTGAGCGTTTCCTGCTTGTTGTTCCTCAAACCAAAATCAAAGCCCACCCCAATCATTTTCCAAAGGGTATAGCTAAATGAGTTGATCCAGGTCCAGTTACTCAAATTGCTGCTCTCATAACTCTGAAAAAGGGAAAGGTTACTCTTAAAACTCACCGCTCCTATCTGTTTAGTATAGTCTGCAACAATCTTGGCACCCATGGACGACTCAAAAATGGTATCCTCGCTACTGAACACAAAGTTGTAGTTGAGCGGATGTATGACCACTACCAGGTCCGAAATGGGCGTCCACGTAGCACCCACACCCAAATCAAGGTAACCGGGGTCGTTAAAATTGCTCAATAAAGTGGTACGGTATTCCGCCAAGGCAGAAATCGCAAACTTCTCGCTTAGTTTTCTACCGTACAGGGAAGAAATATTGAATACATCCGTAGCCTGTCGGAAACTGTCATCGTCGGTGGGATCGTCCTTATCGTCCAGCTTTACCCAAGCTAGGTTCACATTGGCCGAATTTCTCCAAAAAAACTTTTCTTCTTTCAGGTTGGCAAAGGCATTTACGGTAAATCCGATGTTGCCAGAGGAGTTATTGGGTATGCCCTGCGCAAACCAATTATTGAATTCCGATAGGCTACCGCCAATGGTTCCAAAGGCGCCCACTTTCCAGCCGGGCAAGGCATCGAGTTTGGCCTGTAGGGCATCCACCCGCTTTTGAATGGCGGCAATGGAATCCTTTTTGGGAGCTATCTGGGCTTTTAGTTCTTCTTCGGTCTGTGCCGTGGCGGTGACTAGCGCAAAACAGGCCACAAGGGCGAATAACAATTTTTTCATAGTATGAAGTTTACTGTTTAGACCGTAAAAATAAGAAATGTCACTTCGCAACCGCCATTTCTTCACAAACAAATGGGTTTAGGGTTTAGGGTTTAGGGTTTAGGGTTTAGGGTTTAGGGTTTAGGGTTTAGGGTAAAAAAGTGCTTTTAGGGAATTCTTACCAAACTGATGTTGGCGAAGTAACCGGAACACTCAAACTCAAGTGTCAAGTTCAACACATAGGTTCAAAGTTTAAGGTTTAAGTTCAAAAGGGTATTTCAAATGACAAAGAACCAATTCGTGCCAATTCGCAAAATTAGTGTCAAATGTATACTGCCAACTTACCACCCAGCACTGCCCACTACTTCCCTATTTCAGTCCTCCTTACTGTCGCTTCGACTCATTTCGACTCCGCTCAATGACCGCCGCTTAGCGACCACTGCCCACTGCCCTCTGCTGACTGACTTCCGACTCACAAAAGATTTCTCACTTCGTTTCGAAATGACATCTTAACTCCTGTCTTCCGACTTCGGACTTCCAACTGCCCATCAAACCAAGTCTATTTTCTATGGTCTTTTCTCTCTTGGATCTTGATTCTTGGTTCTTGGTTCCTCACTGAACTAAGTTCTCGATACATTTTTTGCCTCCTTTTTTCAAAAACTCATCAAAAAACACTCGAACTGACACACCATCTTACAAGACCAACTGCTACCTGACTTCGGACTCAAACAAAAGATTTCTCGACTGCCCCTTCGACTCATTTCGATTCCGCTCAATGACCAACGCTCAGGGTGACAGCTCGAAATGACAAAGAACCCTATTCGTGCCAATTCGTGAAATTAGCGTCAACTGCTCTTTGAATCACATCGTGCAACCCGAAACACGTAACCTATAACTCCTCATCTATTCCCGTCTATTTTCTATGGTCATTCCTCTCCTGGGTCTTGGCTCTTGGTTCTTGGCTCCAGTAAAGATTTCTCGACTGCCCCTTCGAGTTATTTCGACTACGCTCAATGGCCAACGCTCAGGGTGACATCTCGAAATGACAAAGAACCCTATTCGTGCCAATTCGTGACATTAGTTTCAACTGCCCACTGCCCATCAAACCAAGTCTATTTTCTATGGTCTTTTCTCCCCAGAGTCTTGATTCTTGGCTCTTGGCTCCTCACTGAACTAAGTTCTCGATACATTTTTTGTCTCTTTTTTGCAAAAACCGCCAAAAATCACTCGAACTGACATCTTAACCTGAAACCCGAAACCCATAACTCGTAACTCACCACTCCCGACTCCCAAAATCCCATTTCCAACCCCCAAAATCCATCCCCCAAAAAAAATCCGTCAGATCAAACAGGGCATCCGTCAGATCAGAAGGGGCATCCGTCAGATCGCACCCATTTGTAAACCCAAAATACCGCATCTTGCTCCTTATTTTTAAAAACTGATAAATTATGAATTACAAAAAATTGTTATGGTCGCTCCTGGCCATTACCGTATTGTGGTCCTGTGGAAAGGACGACGCGCCCCCACCGCCTTCCAACGCGGTACCTGTAATTAATGCCGCTACCTTTACCGTGGCGGAGAACATCTCCGATACCAAGATCATTGGTACCGTTAAGGCCACCGATGCCGATGGTGACGCCCTCACCTTTAGCATACAGACCAACTCCGACAACCTGTTCGAGATCACCGGGGCAGGCGTAATGAGCCTAGCTACCGGGAAAAAACTGAGCTTTGCCACCAAGACGAGCCACTCCCTAACCGTTGCCGTGACCGATGGCACCGATACCGCCAGTGCCACAGTGACCGTGAACGTTACGGAAGCCACGGGCGAGGAGCCGACCAACGAGGCCCCTTCTGTTGAAGACCAAGAATTTACAGTGGCAGAGGATAAGACCGTGGTAGGCACTGTAACGGCCACCGATGCGGACGACGACGAACTCACATTTGCCCTAGTAACCGATGAGAGCGAACTCTTCCAAGTGGCCGATAATGGCGAAATCAGCTTGGTCCAGGGCAAGAACCTCGACCATGGGACCGCCACAGAACACGTGTTGACCCTTAACGTTGGGGATGGCGTAAACGTGCCCGTGGAGTTTACGGTGACCATTACCGTGACCAAGGCCGGTGAGACCACCAACGAAGCCCCGACAGCCGAGGATCAAAACTTTGAAGTGGCCGAGGATGTGGCCGTGGGCGATGTGATCGGCACCGTGGAAGCCAACGACGGCGACGGGGACGAATTGACCTTTGCCTTGGTGACCGACGAAAGCGAGCTCTTCCAAGTGGCGGAGAACGGTGAAATCTCTTTGGCCGAGGGCAAGAACCTCGACTTTGAGACCACCACCAAGCACAGCTTGACCTTGAGCGTTAGCGACGGCAGCAACGACCCCGTGGAGTTTACTGTGACCGTAACGGTGACCAATGTGATTGAAAGCTTGTTCGAGGACCCTGCTTCTTTTATTATGAAGTTTAATGTAGCCGCCCAACAAGTACTGGGCATTGGACTAAATCAAGATTTTGAATATGACTACTCCATAGATTGGGGGGATGGTACCGTAGAAAACTATACCACCAATGAAAACCCAACACATGAATATGCTGCTCAAGGGGAATATTTAGTGGCCATAAAAGGTACTTTTCCTGCACTGCGCATGGAATGGACAGATACGGACAGTCAAAATACTCTGGTCGATGTAGTACAATGGGGTACCCAACAATGGCAATCCATGTTTTATGGATTTTCTTTATGTGAAAACTTAGTAGGGTTTAGTGCCGCTGATGAGCCTGATTGGTCAAAAACCAACTCCATGGAAGGGATGTTTGCTGGCTCCGTAAAATTTAACGGGGATATTGGAAATTGGGACACCAGTGCTGTAACCAATATGGCTAATATGTTTAGCTATGCCTTGGCCTTTAATCAGGATATTGGAAATTGGGACACCAGTGCTGTAACCAATATGCAAGGTATGTTCTATACTGCTCATACATTTAATAAAGATATCAGTAATTGGGATACCAGTAGTGTAACAAATATGAGTAACATGTTCTACGTAGATCAAGGGGAATCTGCCTTTAACCAACCTTTGGTTCAAACTGTTGGCGGTTGGAATACAAGCAATGTAACGAATATGGCAAACATGTTCCGCAATGCGGCGGCCTTTAACCAAAGTTTGGCCTCATGGGACATCGGTAGCGTTACCAACATGTCGGGTATGCTCAATAATTGTGGGATGAACACGGAGAATTATGCTGCCACCTTGATAGGCTGGGGCAATAGGGCAGATGACCAGATTCCAGATGGCATTACTTTAGGTGCCAACGGACTTCAGTATTGTAATAGTGTATCAGTAGGATTTGCAATAAGTAACTTAAGCAACTCCATCCAAAATGGGGGTAATGGTTGGACCATTAACCATGCTGGGGCTGTAAACTGTCCATAACAACCACCTAAATACCATCTTGTCCCAGTCCCATACAGGGCAAGCAGAACCACCGGCGGCCTCCAGGTTTCCGGTGGTTTTTTATTCCGTGCTGGTCACGGAATCTCATCCTTCTTGATACTACAGCATCTTTCCGTACTCCTGCCAACTGGCAGGAGATACGGAATCTTTTTTTTAGGTGGTAAGTAGGTCGCTTCGGCTCATTTCGACTCATTTCGACTTCGCTCAATGGCCACCGCTCAATGGCCAGCGCTCAGCGACCCAAACTCTCATTACGAACGGTTGCCGGGGCGTCATTCCGAACTTGCCTGCCTGCGGCAAAGGCAGGTTTCGGAATCTCATCCCTCTAGATAAGTTGTCTTTTCGTGCACGACACGGAATCCATTTTGTTTGGGATGCTGAAACCAGTTCAGCATGACCGCAATAAGTCATTTCGACATTAGATGCGAAGCATCGATTGAGAAATCCAATGGGAAAACTCAAGTTCAAATTTAAATGTCAAATTCAAGGTTTAAGGTCAAAAATTTCATTTCAAATAGCAAAGAAGCCTATTCGTGCTAATTTGTGAAATTAGTGTCAAATGTATACTGCCAACTTACCACCCAGCACTGCCAACTACTTCCCTATTTCAGTCCTCCTTACTGTCGCTTCGACTCATTTCGACTCCGCTCAATGACCGCCGCTCAGTGACCACTGCCCACTGCCTACTGCCTTCCGACAGATTTCTCACATTCGTTCGAAATGACAAAGAACCCTATTGGTGTTAATTCGTGAAATTAGTGTCAACCATCCACTGAACGTCTGCCCATCAAACCAAGTCTATTTTATATGGTCTTTTCTCTCCTGGGTCTTGTTTCCTGGTTCTTGGTTCCTAACTCGCAACACGAAACATGCAACTCACGACTTCGGACTTCCGGCTTCCGACCCACAAAAGATTTCTCACTTCGTTTCGAAATGACATCCTAACCACTGACTTCGGACTTCGGACTCAAACAAAAAATCTTTCACGCTTGCTCCGCTCGCCCTTCGACAAGCTCAGGAAGACAGTTCGAAATGACAGTCAAACATCCCTCTCAACTGCGTACCGAACTACTGTCCACTGCTTACTGGACCACTGAAACCTACTTCTTTCGTTTAAAAAGCGGCACTGAGGAACAAGCTTCACCGTACATTACACTTTTGGCCACTTCTTGGATGCGGGCAACGGCCATGAGGTAGGCATTCTCGGGAACGGGTTTATGGGAACACCCTTTAATAATAACAGGTTTATCGGTAAATTCCGTAACGTCCAATTGCTCCAAAATGGGTTGGTAAAGTGCGGTTTCCAAATCTGGTAAAGTGCCTTGTATCACTTTTTTGGCATAAGGTTGCAATTTGGAAGCTACAAGCATAAATGCCCAACCGGGCACTATGGCGTCCGAGGAACATTGTAAGGCTACGTAAGCATCTTGATAGGCTGTCCAATCATGCGCCTCCACGTGGGCACGAAACTCCTTTTCACGCAAAATAAAGCCTTCATAGAGCCAATCTGCAATGTCCAACACCTTACGCTCCCCTTTGGGATAGTAATCCTCGAGGTTGAAGGTGATCAACTTGCTTTGGGCTACTCTGTTTATAATTTCATCTTCCATACTGTCATTCCCGCGCAGGCAGGAATCCATTATAATTTTTGATTCTGCGATCGGAATCTATTGGCCGGTGAGGTTTTTTGGTGCTTTGTTTTTCTGCCTTTTACACGTTTGCGCCACAGTTCAAAAGAAGAACGCTTCAAATGGGTACGCATCACCTCGCGCACATCGTTCTCCTTTAGGCCAAACTGAAATTCGATGGCTTCAAAAGGAGTCCTGTCTTCCCAGGCCATTTCAATAATTCTATCAATTTCCCTAACCGTTAATTCCTCTGACATTATGATTTATGATTTTGGAATTATTTCTTGACAGTTTACAATAATCCGAGTTCGAGTTTGGCCTCTTCGCTCATCAATTCCTGCGTCCAAGGTGGATCGAAAGTGATTTCCACTTCAACGTCTTTCAAGACATCGATGGATTTAACTTTTTCCTCCACTTCCACGGGCAAGGTTTCGGCCACGGGACAGTTGGGCGAGGTAAGCGTCATCAAAATCTTTACTTCATAATCTTCATTCACGAACACATCGTAAATCAGACCAAGTTCATAAATGTCCACTGGGATTTCAGGATCGTAAATGGTCTTGAGCACCTTTACGATTTTTTCGCCCAGTTCCTGTGTATCTATGGTAGTTTCTTCGCTCATTCCGTGTTATTTTAACTGTGTTTGATAAGCTACTGCGTACAATTTGAGCTGCTTGATCATACTCACCAATCCGTTGGCGCGTGTCGGGGACAAATGTTCCTTTAGTCCGATTTCATCAATAAAATCCACATTGGCATCGATAATGTCCTGTGGTTTTTGATGACTGAAAGCCCGGATCAGTATGGCAATGATGCCCTTGGTGATGATGGCATCGCTATCCGCCGTAAACACCAATTTGTCGCCTTCCAGTTCGGCATGTACCCACACCTTGCTCTGACATCCTTTAATGATGTTGTCGTCGGTTTTATATTTTTCTTCTATTAACGGAAGTGACTTTCCAAGCTCTATCATGTATTCGTACCGCTGCATCCAGTCGTCGAACATGGAAAACTCGTCTACTATCTCTTCCTGTATTTCTTTTATGCCCATGCGATTATTTTGTTCAAAAGTACAACTCAGGTCGATGCTTATCAAGTCTTTAAGAGAAAGATAACTTCCAACGATAACACTCTTGATACATTTATCAACAATTCGTCAATTCGAGTGATTTTTCAGGACAGAATCCTGAAAAATTGTATCGAGAATCAGAATTTTCAGAGTAAAAACCTTGTTCTCGATACTTTTTTTTCAAAAAAACTCGAACTGACGGTTTTTTGAATCTATGAATTCTCAATTGCACAAAATGTTATTGCAACATATTTTTGGCGCGTTTCACCCCTTCCACTAAGCGGTCCACTTCTTCCTTGGTATTGTAAAAACTAAAACTGGCCCTTACCGTTCCGGGAATCTTGTAAAAGTCCATGATGGGTTGCGCGCAGTGATGTCCAGTTCGGACTGCGATGCCCAGTTTGTCCACAATGGTACCGATATCATACGGGTGAATCCCTTTTATATTAAAAGAGATGACCGAAGTTTTGTTGGTCGCGGTGCCATAAATCTTCAGACCTTCAATAGTGAGCAATTGTTCCGTTGCATACTGCAATAATTCATGCTCATATTGGGCGATGGCCTCAAAACCGATATGGTTCATATAGTCCAAAGCGGCCCCAAAAGCGATTCCACCGCAAATGTTGGGTGTTCCGGCTTCAAATTTATGGGGCAGGTCGGCATAGGTGGTCTTTTCAAAGGTTACCTCAGCGATCATCTCGCCACCTCCTTGGTAGGGGGGCAATTTTTTGAGCCACTCTTCTTTTCCATATAACATTCCTACACCGGTAGGGCCACACATTTTGTGGGCAGATACCGTGTAAAAATCCACATCCAAGGCTTGCATATCAGCTTTGATGTGCGGTGCGGCCTGCGCTCCGTCAATCAAAACCGCGGCTCCTGCCTTGTGGGCGGCATCAATAATTTCCTTTATGGGATTGATGGTGCCCAACGCATTGGAAACGTGGTTGCAGAACACCAACTTGGTCTTTTCTGACAATAGCTTGTGGTATTCCTCCATGACGAGTTCACCGTTCGTGTTCATGGGTATCACTTTCAAAATGGCACCCGTGCGTTCGCATAGCATCTGCCAAGGGACAATGTTGGAATGGTGCTCCATGGCGGAAACCAATACCTCATCTCCTTTTTGTAAAAAAGCGGTGAATCCGTTGGCCACTAAGTTAATGGCATCGGTAGTCCCGGAAGTATAAATGACCTCGTGCGCTTTTGCAATATTGAAATGCTTCTGGATTTTTTGACGGGCAGCTTCGTAGGCGTCCGTGGCTTCTTGCGATAAGGTGTGCACCCCACGGTGAATATTGGCGTTGTACCCTTGATAGTAGTCCACGATCACATCGATTACCTGTTGTGGTGTCTGCGAGGTGGCCGCGTTGTCCAAATACACCAAGGGCTGTCCGTTCACCTTCCTGTGAAGGATGGGAAAATCCTTTCTAATGGCGAGTATGTCCAGAGTTGTCTCTATCATTGTAAGGTTGAGGCTAAAAATTGAGCTTACAGGTCAAATCCCATACGCACTCCCAATTTATTGGCGATAATCTTATTGATTCGCGCCTTTAGTTCGGGAATTCGTACACTTTCCAATACGTTGTTGGCAAAAGCGTACATCAATAGGGCCTTGGCCTCTTTTTTGGGTATTCCCCTTGACCGTAGGTAAAACAATGCTTCTTCATCCAACTGGCCAATGGTACATCCGTGCGAACATTTTACATCGTCCGCAAAAATCTCCAATTGCGGTTTGGAGTTGATGGTCGACTTATCGCTCAACAAAATATTGTTGTTCTGCTGAAATGCATCCGTTTTTTGGGCGATTTTGTCCACAATGATCTTTCCATTGAACACCCCCGTAGAACTGTCCCCGAAAATTCCTTTGTAATCTTGGTGGCTCTCACAATTAGGCTGTGCATGGTGCACCAAGGTGTGATGGTCCACATGCTGTTTGTCGCCCAAAATGGTGACCCCTTTCAAGGTTGAATCGATGCGCTCGCCATTCTGATAAAAGTTCAGGTTGTTGCGGATCAATTTACCTCCCAAAGAGAAGGTATGCACCCGCACTACGCTACTGTCCTTTTGCGAAATATAGGTGTTGTCCACCAATGAAGCGGTGGGCTCATCATTCTGTACCTTGTAATAATCGATGATGGCGTCCTTTCCAGCAAAAATTTCGGTCACGGAGTTGGTGAACACCTCATTTCCCGTTAAACTTTGGTGCCTTTCAATAATCTGAACCTCAGCGTTGTCCTCTGCCACGATCAAATTACGCGGCTGCAACATCAAGGCTGGCTCTTTGCCCGTAGCCAAATGTAGAATTTGGATGGGCTTTTTGGGCATTTTGTTCTTGGGGATATAAATGTATGCCCCTTCCTTACAAAAGGCAGTGTTCAAGGAGGTCAATGACTCATCCTTGGAGGCCGCTTTATTGAAATATACTTCAATGATGGGTTGATACATCGGCTTGCTGAATGCCGAACTCATCAAACAGACATCCACCCCGTCATGCGTTGTTTCTGATAGGTAAGAGCTGTACACCCCATCCACAAATACGATTTTATAGGTGTCAATCTCGTGCAGGAAATATTTTTTGACATCCTTGTACTCCAACGAGGTCTCGTGTTTTGGAAAGATGCTGAAATCCACTTTCTGCAATCCTTTCAACGAGGTGTATTTCCAAGCTTCCTCCTTTTTGGTGGGAAAGCCTTTGGTCTCAAAATTTTTGATGGCATGGGACCGCTCTTCGTGAACTGGATGATCTAAATCCATTCCGTCCTCAAAAGCAAAAAAAGAGGAGACTAATTTTTCCTTTAAATCCATTTTTTTTAATGTTTCAGGTTAAGGGTTTCAAGTTTTAGGTTTCTAGCTGATTCTCCTTAAACTTTACTCCTTTAAAATCCTTTTTATTTAAATAGTTGATGAAGTTTGCAATTTTCCGGCTAAGGACTTCATACTCAGAAGTCAGCTTTTGCAGTTCATCAATGGTGATATAATCATTATCAAAAACCCGGTACAATTGTGATCTTGATTCTCCCGCAGATCCTTTTGCAATTGAAAGAAATTGTCTAAACTCCAAGTTACCGTCCCTTTCAAACCCCTCGGCGATATTGTCCATTACGGAACCCGAAGATGCCTTTATCTGGTCTCTTAGTCGAAAATGATTCTTCAAATCGGTTTCATTTGCAATACGGATGATGTCCTTGGATAGCTTTCTGGCTTCCTGCCAAATCTCTAAATCTTCGAACCTTTTTACCGTAGCCATTGGATCGGGACAACATTAAACTTGAAACTCCTAAATTACAGCATCCTCTTTCAACCAATCGTAACCTTTCTCTTCCAACTCCAACGCCAATTCCTTGGTTCCGGATTTCACTATTTTTCCATTATGCAATACATGTACAAAATCTGGCACGATGTATTCCAACAAACGTTGGTAGTGGGTAATTACGATAATGGCGTTATCCTTACTGCGCAATTTGTTCACCCCGTTCGCCACGATGCGAAGGGCATCAATATCAAGTCCGGAATCAGTTTCGTCCAAAATGGCCAATTTAGGCTCCATCATCGCCATTTGGAAAATCTCGTTACGCTTCTTTTCACCTCCAGAGAAGCCTTCGTTCAAGGAACGGGAAAGGAACTTCCTATCAATTTCCAACATTTCGGACTTTTCACGAATCTTTTTCAGCATTTCGTTGGCCGGCATATCTTCCAAGCCTTGTGCTTTTCTGGATTCGTTGATAGCGGTCTTCATGAAGTTGGTCACCGACACACCTGGGATTTCTACTGGATATTGGAAGGAAAGGAACACTCCTTTGTGCGCTCTTTCCTCTGGTGAAAGTTCTCCCAAATCTTCTCCTTCCAAGAGAATGGTTCCTTCACCCACCTCAAACTCTTCTTGACCTGCAATTACTTCGGCCAAGGTGCTTTTCCCAGAGCCGTTGGGGCCCATAATGGCATGCACCTCTCCCGCATTTACTTTCAGGTCGATTCCCTTAAGGATTTCCTTGTCCTCTACGCTTGCGTGTAAATTTTTTATTTCTAGCATGATTTCTCTTCTTCAAAAATTATGTTCTATCTTAAAATTTGTGATTTCGACTTCGCTCAATCACCAAATCGGGTTTTGGGTGGTTGAGCGTAGTAGAAGCTACCCAACGGAGCCTTCCAAACTGATTTCCAATAGTTTTTGGGCTTCCACGGCAAATTCCATGGGAAGTTTGTTGAGCACTTCTTTACTAAATCCGTTTACGATCAAAGCAATGGCCTTTTCGGTATCGATTCCCCTTTGGTTGCAATAGAAAATTTGGTCCTCACCAATTTTACTGGTCGTGGCCTCATGCTCTATCTGTGCCGTTTTGTTTTTGGCTTCAATATAGGGGAAGGTGTGCGCTCCGCAGCGATTGCCCATCAAAAGGGAATCACACTGGGAGAAGTTCCTGGCGTTTTCGGCACGGCTGTTCACCTGTACCAATCCTCGATAGCTGTTTTGCGACTGGCCTGCGGAAATTCCTTTGGAGATAATGGTACTCTTGGTATTTTTTCCCAAGTGAACCATCTTGGTTCCTGTATCGGCCTGTTGAAAATTATTGGTTACCGCAATGGAATAGAACTCCCCAATGGAGTTGTCCCCTTTCAAAATGCAGGATGGATATTTCCAGGTTACGGCTGAACCGGTCTCAACCTGTGTCCAAGAAATCTTGGCGTTCTTTTCGCAAAGTCCACGTTTGGTCACAAAGTTGAAAACGCCCCCTTTACCTTCGTTGTTACCGGGGTACCAGTTTTGCACCGTGGAATATTTGATTTCTGCATTGTCCAGCGCAATGAGCTCAACCACTGCAGCGTGCAATTGGTTTTCGTCACGCATGGGCGCTGTACAACCTTCGAGATAACTCACATAACTGCCTTCTTCGGCAACCACCAAAGTTCGTTCGAACTGTCCTGTTCCCGCTTGATTGATACGGAAATACGTGGAAAGCTCCATCGGACATCTAACCCCTTTAGGAATATAGCAGAAGGACCCATCGGAGAATACCGCAGAGTTCAGGGCCGCATAAAAATTATCCTTTTTGGGCACCACAGTACCTAGATACTTCTTTACCAATTCCGGATGCTCTTGGATGGCCTCGGAAATTGAGCAGAAAATGATCCCTTTCTCGGCCAAGGTCTTTTTAAAGGTGGTGGCCACGGAAACGGAATCCATCACTATATCCACGGCAACCCCAGCCAGTTTCTTTTGTTCATCCACGGAAATGCCCAACTTCTTGAAGGTCTCCAGCAATTCAGGGTCTACTTCGTCCAAGCTGTTGTACTTCGGCTTTTTATTCGGGGCGGAATAGTATGAAATATCCTGAAAATCAGGTTTCTTGTATTTCACATTGGCCCATTCGGGCTCCTCCATTTCCTGCCATGCACGAAAGGCTTCCAATCGCCACTCCGTCATCCAATCGGGTTCCTCCTTCTTTTTGGAAATGGCAATCACGATGTCCTCGTTCAGCCCTTTGGGCAACGTATCCGATTCAATATCTGTGTAGAAACCATACTCGTATTCCTTGGTTTCCAGTTCTTTCTTTAATTCTTCCTCTGTATAAGCCATATATCTTTAAGTTATCCAATTACAGGCCTTTAGTCAATGTTTATAGTGAAAAACTTTCTCCACATCCGCAGGTTCTTTGGGCATTGGGATTGTTGAACACAAAACCTTTACCGTTCAAACCTCCGGAATATTCCAATGTGGTGCCTACCAAATACAGAAAACTCTTTTTGTCCACAATGATTCTGACCTCATTATCTTCAAAAACCTTATCTGTATCCGCTGCGGATTTGTCAAATTTCAATTCATAAGACAATCCACTGCACCCTCCGCTCTTTACGCCAACACGCACAAAATCGGTGGTCGCATCAAAACCTTCCTCGGTCATGAGTGACACTACTTTATGCTTGGCCGATTCCGAAACCTTAATCATCTTACTTGTATTTAATCTAAATAGCCTACAAATATACTGTTTAAGAAGGGTTTTACCATAGCAACTAACATTATTATAACGTATGATTCGATAGGCGTTTCCTATGGAAATTCGCATAGATCCATACCCTATGCCCATACATGGCGATTCCACAAGGCTTTTTCGTGATTTTGACCTAGTTACGCCAAAAAAATTAATGTTCGACCCTAAACCTAAATTTACGATAATCCTCATTATTTTTGCAAAATGCTAGAAGACAAGAATCAAGAACGAACTTCATTGGAAGAATTGGGCGAATTTGGCCTGATAGAACATCTTACCAAAAACTTTGAACTCCAACAGCCTTCCTCCATTATCGGGGTGGGCGACGATGCCGCCGTAATGGATTATAACGGCAAAAAAACCATTGTTACCACCGACATGCTGGTGGAAGGAGTCCATTTTGATTTGAGCTATATGCCCCTAAAGCATCTGGGCTATAAGTCGGTGATGGTGAACCTGTCGGACGTGTATGCCATGAATGCCATGGCCACCCAAGTCACGGTTTCTTTGGCAATCTCCAACAGATTTCCTTTGGAAGCACTTGAAGAGTTTTATGAAGGCGTTGCCTTGGCGTGCAAACTGTACCATGTGGATTTGGTAGGGGGAGATACCACTTCCTCCACACGGGGAATGATCATTAGTGTTACGGCCATTGGCGCGGCAGACGAGAATGACATTGTTTACCGAAAAGGGGCAAAGCCCAACGATTTGTTGGTGGTGACCGGGGATATTGGCGGTGCCTACCTCGGACTTCAGGTTTTGGAGCGGGAGAAGGAAGTTTTTAAGGTCAACCCCAACAGCCAACCCGACCTTGAGCCGTATTCCTACATTGTGGAACGGCAATTAAAGCCAGAAGCCAGAAAAGATATTGTGGAACTGCTCAAAAAACTGCAAGTAAAACCTACCTCCATGATCGATATCAGCGATGGCCTTTCTTCGGAAGTCATCCATTTGTGCAAGCATAGCGATACAGGCTGTAATGTTTTTGAGGATAAAATCCCGTTAGATCCTACGGTAATTTCCGCTTCGGAAGAGTTTAAGATGGATAGCACCATGATTGCCTTGAGCGGCGGAGAGGATTACGAGTTGTTGTTTACCATCGACCAGGCAGATTTCCCAAAAATCAAGGGCAACCCCAATTTAACGGTTATCGGCCACATGACCGAAAAGAGCGAAGGCATCCATTTGGTGAGCAGGGCCAATACCAAGATTCCAATTACCGCACAGGGCTGGAACTCGTTCAACAAATAAAAAAATCCCGAAAATCAAGACTTCCCTACATCATGGCATTGGGGCACGCAACCATTAGCAGCAGGTAATAACTTAAGTTTTCGGGATAAGATTTGGGCCTTTTCCTAAATCAAAAAAGGGCTATGCCACTTGGTGCACCACCCTGTTTTTGCGTTTTCTGTACATATCTTCCAAAGTACTGTTGATCTCTTGCATTTGAGGTGTCAGTGCAGAGAGTTTGCCACTTACATCGGTAGTGACCTCTTTTTGGCAGTGGATGCATTTGTACTCCTTAATGTGTTGGGTCACCTTTTTGGAAACCACGTAATGATGGCCGAACAAACTGCAGAAGAAGGAGGTGAATTTGTTGCCATGTTGCATAGTAGTTGTTTTCATAAGCTGGTGTTGTTTGGAGAAAAGCACTGGATTGCGAAATGGGGCTTCGAAAAATGCTTAATTTGGTTCGTAGTTTTATGTTATAGAAATATGAGTTTAATACGTTTATTTTTATAGGAACGGATGTTGATAACTTTTTATTTCACCTTTATCTCGATAAAACATTTTTTTCGATGAAATACCATAAAATCGTTGAAAAGCTGTCTTTTTCCGCTCAAAAACACTTTTGTAAGATACCTTATTGAAAACAAATTATCAACAACCCATCAATAAAAAATCGTTAACGATTACGGCTTTTGCCCTTTTTTCCCTCTTTTTTGGCGCGGGCAACCTTGTTTTACCTCCACTTTTGGGGTTTAAGTCGGGCAATTTATGGTGGCTGGTCACCTTGGGGTTTTGCATTTCGGGAGTACTCATTCCTATTTTGGGCATTGTAGCGCACGCCAAACTGCAGGGCACCTTGTTCGATTTTGGCAAAAAGGTATCGCCCCGTTTCAGTATCATCTACTGCTACCTTATTTATGCCATCGCCATTGCATTGCCATCACCCAGAACCGCTTCGGTAACACACGAAATGGCCATTCAGCCCTTTTGGGATGCTCCCTCTTGGCTCACGAGCCTGATATATTTTCTGTTGGTGTTCGTGTTTGCCATCAATCGCAGTAAAATGCTGGATGCCTTGGGCAAATTATTGACGCCGGGAATCCTCATTATTTTGGTGCTGATGATAGCCACTGCCGTCTTTGGTTTTGATTTTGAACTGGTCCCGTCCACGATGGACCGTCCATTTAGTTCGGGCATATTAGAAGGCTATCAAACCTTTGACGCCATTGGGGCCGTAGTGGTAGGCGCTGTAATCATCATTTCCATCAACCTGAAGGAAAAAACCGCATCGTTCGAGGAAAAGCGAAGACTCATTGGCAGAGCGGGACTTTGGGCGGGCATCGGGCTGTTTTTGGTTTACGGCGGACTTATTCTGACGGGAGCCGTTTTTGGAAATACGTTTGATGCCGAAATCTCTAGAACTAGCCTTTTAAGGGGCATTAGTACGGCAACCTTGGGAAGCACCGCCAATCTTTTCCTGAGTATTTTGGTGAGTTTGGCCTGCTTTACCACCGCCGTTGGTATTGTAACGGGTACCTCGGATTTTATAAAAGGTCGTTTTAACGATTCCATTTGGGCTTACCGCATTACGGCCTTCTTGGGCTGTGTGCTTGGGGTGCTCATTGGTCAGTTTAATGTGGGGTACATAATTTTGGTGGCGGTTCCCTCGCTAATGTTCATCTATCCCATCACCATTGTGTTGATTTTGTTGAACGCCGCTCCTTCGGCCTGGAGTTCGACCAGGGTGTTTCGAAGTGTTGTTCTGGTCACGGCCATTTTTAGTGTTCCCGACTTTCTAGGAAGTTTGGGATGGGGAGAACAAATAGCTCCCTTTGTCGATTGGATTCCGCTAAGCGAACATCAAATGGGATGGGTTTTGCCCGCCCTGGTAGCTTTTGTAGTGGCAAACTTGATTTTTGGAAACAAACCAATAGTCCAGGAATAATTACACCCTTCTTTTAAATCTGCAGAAGAGAAAATGCTGCGTAGTACCAAATGGCGTTTGATGGTTTTCTGTTTGACAACCCATTTTTTCAAACTTTTGGAAAGTAGCTTCCATTTGTTCAGGACTGTATTGCTTAATGGAAAGACCACTGCATTTTTCAGGGCCATTTTCAGAAAAGGTACCGATAATCACATGTCCCTTAACCCATTCGTTCACTAAATCTACATAGGATTGAATCTGCTCTGGCTCTGTCAAAAAATGAAAAGCAGCACGGTCATGCCACAAATCGTAGTTCTCTTTTGGTTGGAATGAGATGATATCGGTCTCTATCCATGTTACTTTATTGGCGTGTTCGCCTAATCGTTTTTTGGCCCGTTCCAAGGCCTTACCTGAAATATCAAGTACAGTGATGTCTTCAAAACCTTCATCGAGCAGAAAATCGACCAACTTGCTGTTGCCTCCGCCCACGTCTATGATTTTTGAATTCTTTTTCAGGGACAGGGAATGGATGAGTTCCAACGAAATTTGCGGCACTTCTTGTGTCCAACTGACCTCCTCCGGCGTTTTGGTACCATAAACTGTTTCCCAATGTTCTTTTTTATTCAATACTTGATTTTTAAGGTTTAATCGCAAGCACAATGTTTGTTGCTCCTTGCCTTTTCAAAGCATTCCTTTCCTTCGGAAAAAGCAAAATAGGCCAAGCCCAAGGTACCTATACTATCTATATATGGAATCTTAAAAAGTTCATAGATACCGCTGCTGACCAATAAAATAATCGACATGTACACACAAACCAAGGTACAGTTGGCATCGGCCAAAATAGGAGCTGAATTGAGTTGGCGCCCCACCTTTCGCTTCCACCAGACCAAAATCCACATCACCAGTATGGAAATGGTTGAAATGACAACACCCCAAAAAGTGGTCAAGGGTTTGTGGCCTGTCCAAATATTGTAAACACTGGATACCACCAATCCAACGACCAACAAATAAAATGCTACGCCAGTGATTCGAAGGGCGGTTCGTTCAAAATTATCACGGTTGCTATCGGGGTTTCGTTGGATCCGCAGAATCATGTGGGCAATGCCCAAACCTGAAATGACCTCGATAAAACTATCCGTACCAAAACCAAAAAGCGCAAGACTTTCATCCTCAAGCCCAAGATAGGTGGAGATAATCCCTTCCGCCACATTGTAAAAAATGGTAAAAAGGGCAAGCGCAAAGGCGGTTCGGTATAGTTTAAGCTGATCCGTCATAATCCGTTACATTAAGCCATTTGATGGAACATTTCTTTTTGGTGATGAACCAAACTGACTAACTTACTCCGAGTCTCGCTTCTTTTTATTGTAGTAATAAATGGCATACGCAATGCCAGCCAGCACCACAAAGGGAAGGTAACTCCCAATAACCACCCCGATTTCATAGGCACTATCCGGGGCTTCTTCCATCTTTTTTTCGATGGTCGATTGTTGCATCAACCACACTAGGCTCGCTCGCATACTTCTTTTGTCTCTCTAAATTCTAAAATCAGAATCTGACTATTTGTTCATCAATTCCTCGATTTCCTCGATTTCTATGGG
Organism: Flagellimonas sp. MMG031; assembly: GCF_040112705.1. Classification (NCBI taxonomy): domain Bacteria; kingdom Pseudomonadati; phylum Bacteroidota; class Flavobacteriia; order Flavobacteriales; family Flavobacteriaceae; genus Flagellimonas; species Flagellimonas sp. MMG031. Next base: position 735,965 of record NZ_CP157804.1, on the reverse strand, counting down.
GATGTTTCGCATCAAATTAAAGGGCTCTCCCTTTTCTTGGATAACCACATCATCTTCCAAACGGATTCCCATTCCCTCGGCAGGAATGTAAATACCGGGCTCCACCGTGAACACCATATTGGCTTTCATCGGTTTTTTCAACTCCCCGTAATCGTGGGTATTCAACCCGATATGGTGACTGGTACCGTGCATGAAGTACTTTTTGTAGGCAGGCCAGTCTGGATTTTCATTTTGCACATCGGCCTTGTCCAACAATCCAAGTCCTATCAGTTCGGAGGTCATGAGTTTTCCGACCTCCTTGTGATATTCGGCCCATAGCGTTCCGGGCACCAACATTTTAGTGGCTTCATCCTTTACACGAAGGACTGCGCTATACACTTCCTTCTGTCTGGCCGTGAATCTTCCGTTCACAGGAATGGTACGGGTCATATCGCTGGAGTAGTTGGCGTATTCCGCAGCAAGGTCCATCAAGATCATATCGCCGTCCTTCACCTGTTTGTTATTTTCCAAATAGTGGAGCACGTTAGCATTGTTGCCCGATGCAATGATGGGACTGTAGGCAAACCCTTTGGAGCGGTTCCGAATAAATTCGTGCAGATATTCGGCCTCAATTTCGTGTTCCCATACGCCAGGCTTCACAAATTCCAACACCCTTCTAAACCCTTTTTCGGTAATGTCGCAGGCCCTCTGCATCAATTCGATTTCCTCTGGTTCCTTTACCCCGCGAATGTTCTGTAAAATGGGATTGCTTTTGGCCCATTGGTGGGCAGGGTATTCCTTTTTTACTTTTTCGATGAAGCGGTCTTCCCTAGTCTGGGTTTCCACTGCTTGGCGGTAATGTTCATTGGTGTTGAAGTAGATGGTATCCGCCTCCGTCATCAAATCAAAAAATATCTTGTCAAATTCGGTAAGCCAATACACTGTTTCAATACCTGAAACCTCCGTTGCTTTTTCCTTGGTGAGTTTTGCTCCTTCCCAAACGGCGATATGGTCGTTGGTTTCCCGCACAAACAGAATTTCCCTGTGCTTGGCATCCATGGCATCGGGAAAGAGAAGCAAAATCGTTTCCTCTTGATCAGCACCGCTCAGATAAAAAAGGTCCCGGTCCTGCTCAAAAGGCAAGGTACTATCCGCACCAATGGGATAAATATCGTTGGAATTGAAGACCGCAATGCTCTTTGGCCGCATTTGTGCCACGAATTTTTTACGGTTCTTTATAAAAAGGTTGCTGTCTATCTGAGTGTATTTCATAGTTGTGATTTGATTTGCTCAAATGTAGGTAATTGCGTTACCGAAGACAAATCCTTACCTTCCCAATCAAATTGAAAAAATGGAGCTCAACCTTAGTATTCCCGCACTGCTTTTTCCTGCCATTTCGTTGACCATGTTGGCTTACAACGCACGTTACTTGGCCATTGCTGCATTGATCCGCCAGTTGCACAAGCAGTTTGAGGAAACTTCGGCGCCACCTCTAAAACAACAAATCAACCAATTGCGGACGCGATTGGGCATCATCAAGAACATGCAGGCCACTGCCATCGTGAGTTTTTTGTTGGCCGCCGTTACGATGTTCTTGATCTATGTGGAAATGCGGGTCTGGGCCAATGTAATTTTTGGCATCAGTCTGGTTTTTTTGATGATTTCTTTGATCCTTTCCCTTCTAGAAGTACAACTTTCCACTAAAGCCTTGGGGATTCAGCTCAAAAACATGGAGAAATAATACGGGATTCCAACCAGATGTGTAGGAATTTTACGTATTTCATTTCTCCTAAAATAGCATCCGTCAATTGAAAAGGCCCATACGTCAATTCGGAAGGTGCATCGGTCAATCGGTGCCCAAAAATACCTTTAGCCCCATGTACCTTTGATTCATCATTATAGATGTTTTAGACGTAAACAATTATGCAAAAGGTAAGGGATTTGGCAATTTTTAAAAAAATAAAGGAGGTCCGGGAGTACGAATTCGGTGTCTTTTACTTTTTTGATGGATTGGTCATCTCCGAAATGAGCGAAGGAGCCACTTTCGATTGGGACAAAGCCGAAAAAATAATCAGTGTGGCCTACGAAATTTTAGGAAAGGATAAACCTGTAGCTTACATCAGCAACCGAATCAACGATTATTCCGTGGTGCCCACGGACTGGCTCAAGTTCTACAAAAACCGACATCATCTAGAGTTCTACTCCATTGTGGCCTATAATAAAAGTGGTTTGGCCAGTGTTATTTTGGAAAAGATGTTCTTCAGAAACAAAATCAGGCAGTTTTCCGATTTGGAAGATGCCGTACAATGGAGCTTGGCCAAGGTCAGTGAAAAAATGAACATGTCGGCCTGAACCTAAAATTATTTGCGGCTGTTTCTTCCGTGCTTTTCCACATAACGCACAATGTGCTTGGCCACGTTGATACCCGTGGCGGCCTCTATCCCTTGAAGACCCGGAGACGCGTTCACCTCAATCAATAAAGGGCCATTTTTTGATCGGATCAAATCCACACCTGCTACGCCCAATCCCAGGTGTTTGGTTGCATTAATGGCTATGAACTTTTCGCGTGGTGTTAGTTGTACGGCTTCCACTGCGGCTCCTCGGTGCACATTGGACCTAAAGTCGTCCAAGCCGCTGGTACGTTTCATGCTGGCGACAATTTTTTTGCCCACTACAATAATCCGAAGGTCTTCCCCATTGGCCTCGGCAATATATTCTTGGAGTAAAATACTCGTGTTCATGTTGTAGAGGGTATCGATTACCGATTTTGCCGACTTTTTGCTTTCCGCCAGAATCACACCTTTGCCTTGGGTGCCCTCTTGCAGTTTTATAATGACCGGCGCTCCGCCCAAAAGCTCAATTTGATCCTCTACATTGTAGGGATTGATGGAAAACACTGTTTTGGGGACAGGAATGCCTTTTTGGGACATCATCTGTAGGGTAGCGACTTTGTTCCGGGCTCGGGTGATGCCCAATGATTTGGCGGTGGTGAACACATGGTTCAGCTCAAATTGCTTTACGATGGCCGATCCGTGCCGAGTTACCGTAGTGCCGATTCGTGGTACAATGGCATCAAACTCGTCGGTGATGTTCTCCGTTCCCATATAAATCTCGGGTCGGTCCCCGCCCAACTGCACCGAACATTTGGTATGGTCCACATGCTCCACATAATGCCCGGCCCGCTCAAATTCCTCAGCAATCCTAGCCGTGGAATACACGTTAAGGCTTACGGATAAAATGGCAACATCCATGTTTTTTTGTTTGATTTTGGATTCATTGGTAATATCGGTCAAATTTCCGGGATGGCGATAACGAGGGTTTAAATCGCATTAGCTTAAAATGAATCTAAATAACCTGCTTTACGATGTTGAAAGCTTGTTAAAAACTCCTTCGTGCCGTAAATTTGTGTAAAAACTGACTTCTAATGAGTTTGATAAAATCTTCGTTGGCCCGAAAGTACGTAATGGCGCTATCGGGTCTTTTTTTGGTTGTTTTTCTCACGCAACATCTTACTATCAACATTACTTCGGTCATTGATCCGGAAACCTTTAACTCCTGGTCCCATTTTATGGGCTACAATCCATTGGTGCAATTTGTACTTCAACCCATTTTGATTGCTGGTGTAATCATCCACTTTGTAATGGGCTTTGTGTTGGAAATCCAGAACAGAAAAGCTAGGGATGTGGGCTATGTAAAGTACAATGGCGCTGCCAATGCACCATGGGCTTCCCGTAACATGATTTACTCAGGTTTGGTGGTATTGGCCTTTTTGGCGTTGCACTTCTACGATTTTTGGGTGCACGAGATGGCCTACAAGTACATCGAGGCCAACCCACAGGACCCAACGCGTTACTACGCCGAAACCGTTGAAAAGTTCGCTCCTGTTTGGAGAACCGTGCTTTATGCGGTATCCTTTGTGCTGCTGGCTCTTCATTTATGGCATGGCTTTGCCTCCTCTTTCCAATCCATGGGTGTAAACAACAAGTACACTGCTGGATTTAAAAAATTTGCTAAAATATTCGCGGTCGTGGTACCCTTGGCCTTTGCATTCATCGCCGTTTACCACCACCTTAACCCAATAACACATTAAGTATGGGCATATTGAATTCCAAAGTTCCATCTGGACCCTTAGCGGACAAATGGACCAAGCATAAAAATGAAATTGACCTAGTCAACCCCGCCAACAAGCGGAACATTGATATTATTGTCGTTGGTACTGGATTGGCCGGGGGCTCCGCTGCAGCCACTTTGGCAGAGCTGGGCTACAATGTAAAAACTTTCTGTTATCAAGATTCTCCCAGAAGGGCGCACTCCATTGCAGCCCAAGGAGGCGTGAACGCGGCCAAGAACTATCAAGGGGATGGCGACAGTGTTTACCGTCTTTTCTACGACACCATCAAAGGAGGTGACTACCGTTCCCGAGAGGCCAACGTGTACCGATTAGCGGAAGTATCCACCAATATTATTGACCAATGTGTTGCCCAAGGAGTCCCTTTTGCAAGGGAGTATGGAGGGTTATTGGACAACCGCTCCTTTGGAGGGGTTTTGGTTTCCAGGACCTTCTACGCCAAAGGGCAAACCGGTCAACAGTTGTTGCTGGGCGCATACGCCGCCATGAACCGTCAAATCCAACGAGGCAAAATCAAATCGTACACGCGTCATGAGATGTTGGACTTGGTTTTGGTCGATGGTAAGGCCCGGGGTATTATTGCCAGAAACTTGGTGACCGGTGAAATCGAAAGACATTCTGCGCATGCCGTTGTCATCGCTTCCGGAGGATATGGAAACTTGTTTTACCTTTCCACCTATTGTATGGGTGCCAACGTGATGGCAGCCTGGAGAACACACAAAAAAGGTGCTTTCTTCGCCAACCCATGTTACACACAAATCCACCCGACCTGTATTCCGGTTTCGGGAGACCATCAATCCAAATTGACCTTGATGTCCGAATCACTGCGAAACGATGGACGTATTTGGGTGCCCAAAAAATTGGAAGATGCCCAAGCCATTCGCGAGGGTCGTTTGAAGCCTACTGAATTGGCGGAAGAGGATAGGGATTACTATTTGGAAAGACGTTATCCTGCCTTCGGTAACTTGGTGCCACGGGACGTTGCCTCAAGAGCTGCCAAGGAACGATGCGATGCTGGATTCGGCGTGAACAAAACTGGCGAGGCCGTATACCTCGATTTTGATTCGGCCATAATGCGTTATGGAAGGGAAAAAGCAATGACCTCTGGAATGAAGGATGCAGACGACAAAACCATTCGCGAGCTCGGTGAAAAAATAGTCGAGGCGAAATATGGTAACCTCTTCCAGATGTACGAAAAGATTGTGGACGAAAACCCATACAAAACCCCCATGAAGATCTATCCAGCGGTGCACTACACCATGGGAGGTCTTTGGGTGGATTACAACCTGCAAACCACCATTCCTGGGTGTTATGCCGCAGGAGAGGCCAACTTTAGCGACCACGGCGCCAACCGTTTGGGGGCATCGGCCTTGATGCAGGGTCTGGCCGATGGATATTTTGTGCTTCCATACACCATCGGGGATTATTTGTCCAACGATATTAGAACTGGGCCCATTCCTACCGACTCTCCTGAATTTGATGCCGCCGAAAACGATGTTCGTGAGCGCATCAAAAAATTGATGTCGGGTAGCGGTATCCACACGGTGGATTATTACCACAAGAAATTAGGTAAAATCATGTGGAACAAATGTGGAATGTCCCGAAATGAAAAAGAGCTCAAGGAAGCCATTGAAGAAATCGCCGCATTGCGCAAGGATTTCTGGGAAAACGTAAAAGTTCCCGGAACACCGGATTCCAAGAACCAAGAATTGGAAAAAGCAGGTCGTGTGGCCGATTTCTTGGAACTGGGCGAGTTGTTTGCCAAGGATGCATTGCATAGAAATGAATCCTGTGGAGGACATTTCCGTGAAGAGTATCAAACAGAAGAAGGCGAGGCCCTTCGTGATGACGAAAACTTTAAATACGTGGCCGCTTGGGAGTACGCAGGCGAGCCCAAAGATGCCAAATTGCACAAAGAAGATTTGGAATACGAGAATATCAAAGTAAAGACACGTTCATATAAATAAAATTGCTATGAAATTATATTTAAAAATATGGCGTCAAAAAGATGCGAACTCCAAAGGAGCGATGGTCGACTACACCCTTGATGGGGTAGAAAAGGACATGTCCTTTTTGGAGATGTTGGATATTTTAAACGAGGATTTGATCGCCAAGGGTGAAGAGCCTGTGGAATTCGACCACGATTGCCGCGAAGGTATCTGTGGTACATGTTCGTTGATGATCAACGGACGTCCGCACGGTCCAGATTCATTGATTACGGCCTGTCAACTGCACATGCGTAGTTTTAATGATGGGGACGAAATCGTAATTGAACCTTGGAGGGCCAAAGCGTTTCCTGTAATCAAGGATTTGATTACTGATCGTAGTGCTTTCGACCGCATCCAACAGGCTGGTGGTTATATTTCCGTAAACACTTCGGGACGACCAGTGGATGCCAACGCCATTCCTATTGAAAAGGAGCTTGCCGATGATTCCTTTAATGCCGCCACTTGTATTGGTTGTGGGGCCTGCGTGGCCGCTTGTAAAAATGCGAGTGCCATGCTGTTTACCTCAGCTAAAGTATCGCAGTTTGCCCTATTGCCACAGGGACAGGTAGAAGCTGCGGAGCGTGTTCAGAACATGGTGCGCCAAATGGATTTGGAAGGATTCGGAAACTGTACCAATACCGGTGCTTGTGAGGTGGAGTGCCCCAAAGGTATTTCTTTGGAGAACATTGCCCGCATGAACCGCGAATACTTATCCGCTACGTTGAAAGGATAAATCGTATCATATTTTATTATAGAGGACCCAAATTCCAAAAGGAGTTTGGGTTTTTTATTTTTCTTTCTTTCTGTAGTAGTAAATAAATTGCCTAACATTATCCTCAACCTCCGTTTGGTCATATCTGCTAAATTCTTCTATTCGGATTTCTTCTTGAATTAAACTAGGGTAATACTGTTCAACCTTCCTATAAATAAAGTCGATATCAGAAATCTTGCTCATGTACTCAAAATCCCTTTCCTCTAAGGAGGAAATATTTTCATTATTCCATATCGTGGGGAATATTCGGATATAACTTCCAGTGCTCTCTGCTGAATTCATGTGCATCTCTAGATATTCCATATACTCCTTATTCCTGTGTTCAAACAACAATGCCATTATCATTCTATTTTCATTTTGAAATGGATTTTTAAAAAAAGGATGTTGGTCTGAATCGAACACTTTATCAACTATCATTAACTCAAGTTCTTTCTTAAAATCTTGGTTTCTGAATTGTCTAGTAAAATAACATAATTCACGAAAGTTCAATTTTTCCCCCAAGGACAAGGATAACTCTTTAACTTTTTCAGGAATATCATCGCTTAGCAACCTGCCAATTGATTCAATAATCTCTAAGCGGTCGTTTTTGCCAAAAACATCACGATCAGTAACTGGAAACATATCCATTTTGCCAAATAAGTATAGAAAAAGGTTGTTTCTTATCCCAAACTCTTTACTATTGGCAATCATAGCCAAGATTCTATATTTAATCTTCGATAAATTATACTTGTTAAATAGTTCAGAATATATAAGATCCGCTTCATCAAAATTTTTGTCTTTCACTAAATTGATAAATTTACGAACTACCCCTTCCGATATCTTACCCTTAATATGATAAGAGAAATACTTGTCAAAATGATAGAAATGATTAATCCTTAATTCACTGTTCAGTTCATCCTCAGATTTAACTTTGACCATAAGCTTCAGTCTATTCAATGGAAATAGCATATTTATGATATGCATTGATGCCCTAAAATTATCATTTAACTCTTTTCTAAATCCATTCAACTCGTCTCCGGAGGCGGGAGCATCATTAAATGTAATTCTGTTTTCTAGTGCTCCTGTTATTGGATTTTGATAATAATTTTTAATTAACTCATAACAGCTAGGATCTTTTAATTTTAAATAGTTTAGCCAAAATAAATCCCTAAGATTCACATCCTCGCCTATAGAAAATGCATCAATAAAAAAACTATTAAAAAGCCTTATTATTTCTCTAGGATTTCTAAAATAGCTTGCATTATACTCTTTTCTTATCTCTTCAATCTCCGCATTTTTTGAAGTCCCTGCTTCTAAATATCCTAGATTTGATACCACATTTTTTAAGTTCTTATCAAAATAGGCCCTCAAATCCTCTTCTTCAATTTTTGGAAGCCTTATTGGAACTTGAACTATTTTTTCGAGATAAAGCCTGCCGTCTTCCGCATCATCTCCATGTCTATCCTTGATAACTTTGCATATTTGCTCATCATCCATTGTTATCAAATACACTATGTTTTTAAAATTAGCATTGAGCTTAATTAACTTTAGCAAAGAATATACCTCCTCCTTATCTAACCTATCTATATCATCAATGAAAATTACAATCTTATAATTTGCTTTAATTAATGCTTTATCAATAAAACCTTTTAAATCTACAATTGACAAAGTAGCCTTATGCTCCAAATCTCCACCTAAAGCCTTAAAAATTTCCGACGGGTCAAAAGTTAATTTCCCTGAAAAAGCTTTTGGAACACCAATGGTCGCAGATAATTTAATTGCTTTCAAGTATCTACCAAAACCTTTAATAAGCTTGGCCGCCCTCTGTAAATCCTCATTATCATTTATCCTCAATTTTTGAGAAAGACCTTCAAAAAAGTCGAATAAAATTTCGTTTTCATTGTCATATCTCCAAGGATTGAAGTGGTACTTCATTATACCTTTTTCGCCCTTCAACTTTTCAAAAACATCAATCTTATTCTCTACAAGGTTTAAAAATGAAGTTTTTCCATCCCCCCACTTTCCATAAATACCAATTACTAGTGGTTCACTATTTGATGTTGATCTTTGAATTATTTCCTGAACTTTCCTAGAATAATGCTTAAAGTTGAATAAATCTTCTTTAGCGCTGCCAATTGGCCTTTCAACAATTAATGAATCACTCATATTTTAAATTGATTTTCTTATGATTTCAAATTCCTACAAAAGGTAATTAATTTCAACATGTTAATATTTTAAATCTGTATGGTTTGCTAAATTTTACATACTTTTCAAAACAATGACCAAAGAGTATCCCAAAGAGCGTATCAAAGTACCCCGATTTAATGAGGAATCAGGTTTTTACACCACCCCTCAGCGCTCCAAGATCATGGGAAAGATCCGTGGTAAAAATACCAAGCCGGAACTCGCCTTTAGGAAAGCATTGTGGCAATCGGGCTATCGATACCGTATCGATTATAAAAAGCTTATCGGCAAGCCAGATATTGCCCTAAAAAAGTATAAAACGGTCATTTTTATTGATGGGGAATACTGGCACGGCCATAATTGGGAGGAGCGCAGGGAGAAAATCAAAACGAATCGGGAGTTCTGGATTCCAAAAATCGAACGGAACATGCAGCGTGACCAAGAGGTAAATCAAGCCTTAAAAGAAAAGGGCTACACGGTGTTTCGGTTTTGGGAAACGGAGGTAAAGAAAAACTTGGACGATTGCCTCGAAGAGGTACTTACCCACCTCAATCAAGTCAAAGCTGCTTTTTCACAATCCTGAACACCTGCAACACATCGTCCAACGGCAACTCAAAATCCTGAAATTCCGGCGAAGTGTTTAGGTTATGGCAAAGCAAGGCCCTTTTGTCCTTGTTATACCCTGTAAGTCGCTTACAGATAATCCGGTCCACACAAACAAGTATGTAAGATTCGTTCCAAAAGGTCTCCTTGTTGCGAGCCAAGGACTCTTTTTTTACTTCCAATCCAAGGACATACGACTTGTTGGGAATGGATGCAGCGCTGGAGTCGTTCATGGAGTCGCCGGAGACTTCAAAAATACGATGGGGTTCCTCGGTCAAGAAATCAATAATGAACCCTCCTTGGAATGGGTTGGTGAATTTGTCCGTCTTTAATGATTTGATATACTTTTGATGCCACTCCACCAGCACCAAAGGAGCCATTACCAAATACTTTCCATGCTCCAAGGGGTAGAATACACTGCCATGTTTGGTAAACGGTTGTCGCCTGGTATAGGCCTCTCCCATATCGTTCACCTCGTGCATGTAGAGCTCGGCGATGGTAAGACCAAAATATTCGGCGATCTTGGTCAAATTTTTTATGGGAATGTTGGCATCCTTTCTTTCGTAGAGCTGAATCGTACGTAAACTCACGCCAATTTCCTCACCCAATTGCGATTGACTAATATTATTTTTTCGTCTTAATTGCTTAATTATATACATTTATTTCTATATTGTGTAATATTGTTACGCAATAAGCGCTCAACGCAGCAATTTCTCTAGTTTTCTGTAATTGGGTTACAGGCCAAATATAGAAAATAGGATTTGACCCCAACATATAATTATTTAAACTCGAATTATATATGGGTTCCATTAAAGGCCTAGGGCCATTTCTAGAAAAAGATTCCATTTTTACGGAAGAGGATTACGGAAAACCGATCAGCGAGCGACTGTCCCAAGTGCTCCGCCGTAATGCCACCAAAAACGATTTTGCCAATATTGCCATTCAGAGCAATGTAAGCTTTTCAACCATTCGAGATGTGGTGTACCGAACCAACAGCTTGACCAAAGTGAACGCAATGGCGATTTCCTTGCTCATCCATGCGGCTTTTGAAAATTCCTTTGCCTACAAATTGCAGGCCGAAGGGGACATTATGTTCTTGAGCAACTTACTTAAGGTCTAGTCGAAGGAGCCAATCGGTCTGCTTGTCCTTTCCGATGTAATAGGGATGCTCACCAAATTTGACAAACCCATGGCGTTTGTAAAAAGCTATGGCCTTTGGATTATGCTCCCAAACCCCTAGCCAAATGAATTCCTTATGGAACTTTTTTGCAATGGACTTGATTTCATTTAACATCCAGGCACCAACTTGCTTGCCCTGATATTCCCGGGCCACGTAAATACGCTCTATTTCCATCGCTCGCGGATGATGCACGTCCGTTTGTGCGGAAGCTACATTGAGTTTCATGTAGGCAACCCGTTTGGATGAGTTGTGTACAAAATAAAAATGGGTGTAGATATTGGACAATTCCTTGGCAAGTTTCCGGGGGTGGAAGGCTTCTTGAAGATATGCCTTAAAGTCCTCTGGATTATTGTCTTTTTCAAATGCTTCAGCAAAAGTGGTTTTGGACATTTCCAACAGATCATCCAGATCGGTCAAGGTACATTTGCGAAGCGATAGTTGCATAGGGTTGGTTTTGCCTAAAATTATCGCAAAAAAAAGAGCCGAACAATACGTTGGCTCCATATTTTTCAGGGGGATTTAAACTGGTTGACCTAAAGCATGAACAGCTTTTTGATCAAAAGCATAAAACCTGTGAAAAAATCGTTCCTGTAAACTTGAACATTCTCGTTCATCGTAGTGTTAGATTTTAGTGCCATGGTTCAATCGGTTTGTGGTTAATTTGGGTAACAATTTCGTTATAACCAAATATATAATCGTTGAATGGCAATATAAAACTATTGTTGTGTAATGGCAATATTATGTTGTATAAATTAAGCCGTTTAGTATCAAATTTGCATTTCTGGAATTTCACCCTCCACGACCAATTTACCTTCGGTAGCTGCTTGAATTTCTTCAATGGAAACTCCCGGTGCCCGCTCCAATAGTTTAAAGCCCTCCGGTGTTACCTCCAACACGGCCAGATTGGTCACTATTTTGGTTACGCAACCGACCCCTGTCAAGGGCAAGGTGCACCTTTTCAACAATTTGGATTCTCCCGCTCTATTGGTATGCATCATGGCCACGATAATGTTTTCTGCCGAGGCTACCAAGTCCATGGCACCTCCCATGCCCTTGACCATCTTCCCGGGAATCTTCCAGTTGGCGATATCACCGTTTTCCGCTACTTCCATGGCCCCTAAAATGGTGAGGTGGACATGTTGCCCTCGAATCATGCCAAAACTCAAGGCGGAGTCAAAAAAGGACGCTCCCGGCAAGGTGGTTATAGTCTGTTTTCCGGCATTGATAATATCGGCATCTTCCTCTCCTTCAAACGGGAATGGACCCATGCCCAATACCCCATTCTCACTTTGGAACTCCACACTGATGTCGTCCCTGACAAAATTGGCCACCAAGGTGGGTATTCCGATACCGAGGTTGACGTAGTAACCGTCCTTGACCTCTTTTGCAATTCGTTTTGCTATTCCGTTTTTATCTAACATATTATTTTCTTTTGTAAACACCCCTAAAGTCCCGCCCTAGGGGACAATTGCTATTTCCTTTCACGGACGGTTCGCTGCTCAATGCGTTTCTCATAGTTTTTACCTTGGAAGATGCGCTGCACAAATATTCCGGGAATATGGATCTGGTTGGGGTCCAAGCTCCCAGCGGGCAGCAGTTCTTCCACCTCGGCCACGGTAATGGTCGCTGCGCCACACATGCACGGGTTAAAGTTCCTTGCTGTTCCCTTAAAAATCAGGTTTCCGGCCTCATCGCCCTTCCAAGCCTTCACAAAGGCAAAATCCGCCTTGAAGGCAGGTTCAAGTACATACATTTTTCCATCGAACTCCCTTGTCTCTTTGCCCTCGGCCACTTCGGTACCGTAGCCTGCAGGAGTGTAAAAAGCAGGGAAACCCGCTTGGGCGGCCCTACATTTTTCGGCCAAGGTCCCCTGTGGGGTCAGCTCCACTTCCAGTTCACCGCTCAACATTTGTCGTTCAAACTCATCGTTCTCGCCCACATAGGATGATATCATTTTTTTGATCTGACGCTTTTGCAACAAGAGTCCAAGGCCAAAATCATCCACTCCTGCGTTGTTGGAGATGCAGGTGATGTCCTTGATGCCCAAACGGACCAATTCGTCAATGGCATTTTCCGGTATTCCACATAGGCCAAACCCCCCCAGCATGAAGGTCATTCCATCTTCTACCCCCTTCAAAGCCTCAGAAACATTGGCAACTGTTTTATTGATCATAGAATTCGTATTTATTTGCCCTGAAATTACGATTTAAATAAAAAAGCCCCAAGCAAATTAAGATATGCTTGAGGCTTTGTTAAGAAATAAGTTCTTGTTTAAAAATCCAAGTCTTCCAGATCGTCTTCTGTATCGATTAAATCTTCTTCTTCGTCCTGTTGTTTTGTGCAATCAATGTTGATGGATAGTTCTTCCGGTGCTTCAAACTCCTCCTTGGATACATTCAGTTCTTCGTTGTCGTAGTTCTTCTTCATATAGAGTGCCCAAATAGGCAATGCCATAGATGCCCCTTGTCCGTACAAAAGACGGTTAAAGTGTATAGATCTGTCTTCTCCGCCGACCCAAACACCTGTGACCAGATTCGGCACCATGCCCATAAACCAGCCATCACTCTGGTTTTGTGTGGTTCCAGTTTTACCTGCAATGGGATTGGTGAGTTCGTACGGATATCCAGTGATAATCTCTTTGTATACGGTTTGATTTTTTCCGTAGGTGTGCCGTAATCTTCCGCCCGAACCATATTCGGTAACTCCTTCCAATAGGTTCACCATGGCGTAAGCGACATCTTTGCTCAATACATCCTTCGTCTCTGGTGTGTACTCAAAAAGTACCGTTCCGTTTTTGTCCTCAATACGGGTCACCATGACAGGCTTCACATAAACTCCTTGATTGGCATAGGTTCCGAATGCGCCGACCATTTCATAGACGCTCACATCGGGCGTTCCCAATGCGATGGAAGGCACTTCGGGAATTTCTTTGGTAACCCCCATACTTTTTGCGATGGACGCCACCGACCCAGGTCCAACCCGATCAATAAGCTGGGCTGTAATGGTATTGACAGAATTGGCCAATGCACTTTTAAGGGTCATATCCTCACCGGAGTACTTTCCGTCCGAATTTTTCGGGCACCATGCAGCCATATTCCCATGTTTCCCGGGCTCAATGCAATATTGGTTGTCGGGGAGGGTATAACATGGCGAATAGCGTAATTGATCTATGGCAGCTGCGTAGACAAAAGGCTTAAATAATGAACCCGCTTGTCTAGATCCTTGAATTACGTTGTCGTACTGAAAGTGCTTGTAATCGATTCCTCCTACCCATGCCTTTACGTGACCTGTTTGTGGTTCCATTGACATCATGGCGGTACGTAGAAAAGTTTTATAGTATCGGATGGAATCCATTGGGGTCATGATGGTGTCCTTTTCAAAAGAATCGCTGTTCCAATCAAAAACGGTCATTTCCGTTTTTTCGCGGAAGGTGGCTTCGATATCTTTTTCGGACAGTCCTTCGCGTTTGAGGTGTCGCCATCTCGCGGAACGTCGCATGGCATTGCGCATGATCGTGTCGATGGCTCCCCTGCTCACATCCAAGAAGGGTGCGGTGAGATTTCGGTCGGGGGTATTTTGGTGGAAAAACTCGGCCTGAAGGTTTTTCATGTGCTCCTGAACCGCTTCTTCCGCATTGCGTTGCATTCTGGAATCTATGGTAGTGTAGACCTTTAACCCATCGAGGTAAATATTGTATTTCTCACCATCCGGTTTGGGGTTTTCCTTGACCCATTGGTTCAAATAGCGCTGCATATACATCCTGAAATAGGTGGCAAGACCTTCTCGATGCGACTCTGGATTAAAATTGATTTTCATCTCCAAACTTTGAAGGGAATCCTTTTCTTTTTCGGAGATATAACCGTATTTGGCCATTTGACCCAATACCGTATTCCTGCGGTTCAATACAAGTTCTTCTCTACGGATGGGATTGTAAAGGGACGAGTTTTTGAGCATACCCACCAAAACCGCGGACTCCTCAATTCTCAAATCTGCAGGTTCCTTTCCAAAATAAATTCTTGCAGCGGACCGGATACCATCGGCATTGTAACCAAAATCATAAATATTGAGGTACATGGCTATGATCTCTTCTTTGGTATAATTGCGTTCCAAGCGGGTGGCTATGACCCATTCCTTGATTTTTTGGGTAACGGCCTCAAATAAGTTTCGTGATCTGACCCCAACGAAAAGTTGTCTGGCCAGCTGCTGGGAAATGGTACTGGCGCCTCCTTTGGTTCCCAAATACACTAGTGCTCTTGCAAATCCTCTGGCATCGATTCCGGAATGGTCATAATAACGGGCATCTTCGGTGGCTACCAGGGCATCCACTATGTTTTGGGGCAGGGTCTCATAATCTACCCATGTACGGTTGTCGTCCAAATAGAGTTTTCCCAAGGTTTCGCCATCGGAAGAAATAAACTCGGTAGCGAGATTGGTCTCCGGGTTTTCCAAACGCTCAAAGGTTGGCATTTCGCCAAACACCCCCCATGAGGCCAATAAAAAGATAAGGACCACGGCCAATACTCCTGATCCGAACAAAATCCAAAACCATTTAATAAAGGGAAGAAAGTTTTGCTGCTGTTTTTTTTGACGCTTTTTTGCCATTATAATTTGGGTGCTTTTTCTATTTCCAAACCAACATCTGTTACGCCTTCCAAAATGTGAAGGCCTTCCACATCGCCGTTTTTGCGCATGGCGTGGGAAATGCTCACCTTATATACGCCAGAATCCGGAAAATCGATCTTTTCCTTGTACCAAAGTTTGTTTTCCTTGATACTTCCCATTCCTTTTCCCAGCCATTCGCCGCTCGGCTCGGCCATGCGGTACTCCAATGTATCTTTAACGGTATTTCCGCTGGGATATTCCAGTTCGGTAATCAAAAATAGGTTGCTAAAGGCAAAAGTGTCATCATTTCTAATATTGATGAACACATTATAGGTTTGGGTGGAGTCCAGTTCAGAGAATTGAAAATCAACTCCTTGATCCATCTGCCATTTACCGTCGGTGATGGGTTGATAATCCGAATAGACCAAAAGTTCGTTGCAGGAGGATAGAGCAAGAACCAACACCAGTAGTAACAGCAATTTATTTCGCATTTGGAGATGCTTTAGATTTTGGTTTTCTGCGCTTCTTCTTTCTACGCTTTTTTCTGTTTGGCCGATCAAATCGGGTAAGGCTGTCTTGCCCGACCACATTTTCGAAAGTGGTTTTATCCTCGGTAACATTGTCCGCGGCATATTCTTCGAGACTGGCCACTTTTTGGTTCTTTTTGTTGAGTTCCAAAATCTCCAGTACCTGATCTTTGGAAAGCGTATGCCAAGTAGCAGGTTCATCCTTGTAAGAGAACCAAAGTGTTTCTTTAAAAATATCGGCTTTTTGGCAAAATGCGATTCCCTTCTGTGTTTTTAACTTACAATCGGACGGCGGGAAGTTCTTGAGCGCTTCCAGATACATGTCGAGCTCGTAATTGAGGCAGCACTTTAATTTACCGCATTGGCCCGCTAATTTCTGTGGGTTGAGGGCCAATTGTTGATAGCGGGCAGATGCCGTGCTCACCGACCTAAAATCGGTCAACCAAGTGGAGCAGCAAAGCTCCCGACCGCAGGACCCGATGCCTCCCAAACGTTGCGCTTCTTGCCTATATCCAATCTGGCGCATTTCAATTCGGATACCGAAGGCTTTCGCCATATCCTTGATCAATTGTCGAAAATCCACACGATCCTCGGCAGTGTAGTAAAAGGTGGCCTTGGAACCATCCCCTTGAAACTCCACATCGCTCAGTTTCATTTCAAGTTTTAGGGAAATGGCAATCTCCCGCGAACGCTTTTTGATTTCTTCTTCGCGGTCCCGACATTTTTGCCAAATATCAATGTCCCGTTGACTGGCCTTTCGGTAAACTTTAGGAAGGTTCTTATCGTCCGGAGAAACTTTTTTTCGTTTCATCTGGATTCGAACCAGCTCTCCGGTAAGGGTAACTACCCCTACATCGTGGCCGGATTTGGCCTGGGTGGCTACCACATCACCAATGGACAAGGTGAGATTCTCCGTATTCCTGAAAAATTCTTTTCTGCTGTTTTTAAAACGTACCTCAACGCAATCAAAGGGTTTTTGACCGTTGGGCAACGACATATTGGAAAGCCAGTCAAAGACTGTGAGCTTGTTACAACCATCAGTGCCGCAAGTACCATTGTTCTTGCACCCACGCGGTTGTCCATCCTTGCCGGTTGAACAACTGCTACACGCCATATTTAATATCTTGATTGGAGAGCCAAAAAAAGCAAACTGTCTGTTCTAGCGCGGACCGGAAGTCCATCTTACATAGGGAAATCCAAATCATACATCCACCACGCCGATGAAAGAACCTGTTTTGCTACACTGTTTGAGCAGCCCCAATAGGGTTCATAAAAAATTACTTGATGTAAATATAGTACAATTTGTGGCAGTAGTGAAATGCTACTTCTTGTATTTCAACACGGGAGAGCGTCCTTTTTTGAATATTTTGTTGCTGGCTCCCTTGCCCTTACGCAAACGTTTTTGTTCTTCGTAGGGCAGTGCATGTACTTCCATACAATCCACCGAACAACAATTGTTCATTTCATTGGCACATTCATCACATTGGATAAACAACAAATGGCATGCTTCGTTTGCACAGTTGACATGGGTATCACAAGGCTTTCCGCATTGATGGCAATGTGCGATCACATCTTCGGAGATGCGCTCACCGCGCCTATGGTCAAAAACAAAGTTTTTACCCAAGAATTTGTTTTCCAATTGCTTTTCGCGCACTTGTCGGGTATATTCGATAATGCCACCTTCCAGTTGAAAAACGTTTTTGAAGCCTTTGTGCTTGTAGTAGGCACTGGCCTTCTCGCAACGGATGCCTCCGGTGCAGTACATCACGAGGTTCTTGTCCTCTTTGTGGGCGGCCAAATCCTTTTCGATGATGTCCAACGAATCGCGGAAGGTATCCACATCTGGGGTAATGGCATTTTTAAAGTGCCCTATCTCGCTTTCGTAGTGGTTGCGCATATCTACCAGAACAGTATTTTCATCTTCGATAAGCTGGTTAAATTGTTCGGCGCCTACGTGTATGCCCTTATTGGTGACATCAAAGGTGTCATCGTTCAATCCATCGGCCACGATTTTATCGCGTACCTTAACCTTTAATTTCAAAAAGGACTTGTTGTCCTGTTCAATGGCGATGTTCAACCTTACATTTTCCAAAAAGGTGATACTGTCCAAATGATCCTTGAAGCTATTGAAATTATCTGCTGGCACCGAAAGTTGTGCATTGATTCCTTCGTGGGCCACATAAATGCGCCCGAGAACTTCCATTTGGTCCCAAGCCAAAAAAAGATGGTTTCGTAAAATCTGTGGATTGCCTATGCGTGCATATTTGTAGAAAGAGATGGTAAGCCGATCTTTCCCGGCTTCCTCAATAAGCGCTTCCCTTTCCTTTGCACTTAATGTGTTGTACAGTTGCATGCTATACCGGATTAAGTTTTAAGAATGGTTCTTTTAAATGTGCGGCAAAGATAGAAAATTAAGGGAGAGCAAACTAAAAGGGCCGCGAAGGCCCCTTTAATCCATTACTACTTTCTCATAGCAGCGTTCTCTTTCTCATAGCAATTGCGAGCCAAAAGGCTCTATGGAGATGAGTTAGTACTTTAAGGATGTAATGTTATTAAAAAGGTTGCGTGCCCTTTTTTTCATGTGGAAAGAAATGGTATTTTAGCCTTCCTAATATTTTTTACCATGAGCAACGAGAAAGAAGCAAAATTAAAAGCACTTAAACTAACCCTGGACAAGTTGGACAAAACCTACGGTAAAGGTGCTGTCATGAAAATGGGGGACAGTGTTGTGGAAGATGTTGAAGTGATTCCTTCCGGCTCATTGGGACTGGATATTGCCCTAGGTGTGGGCGGTTACCCCAAAGGAAGAGTGGTGGAAATCTACGGTCCTGAATCCTCGGGTAAAACTACGCTGACTTTACACGCCATTGCCGAAGCACAAAAAGCAGGAGGTATTGCCGCTTTTATTGATGCTGAACACGCTTTCGACCGTTTTTATGCCAAAAAATTAGGGGTGGATATCGACAACTTGATCATATCCCAACCCGATCACGGGGAGCAAGCTTTGGAAATTGCCGACAACCTGATCCGTTCCGGGGCAATCGACATTGTTATTGTGGATTCCGTGGCCGCTTTGACACCAAAAAGTGAAATCGAAGGGGAAATGGGGGATTCCAAAATGGGATTGCATGCGAGGCTCATGTCGCAAGCTTTGAGAAAGCTAACCTCCACTATCAGCAAAACAAAATGTACCGTAATATTCATCAACCAGTTGCGGGAAAAAATCGGGGTCATGTTCGGTAATCCTGAAACGACTACCGGTGGTAACGCCCTAAAATTTTATGCTTCGGTGCGATTGGATATTAGAAGGTCTACCCAGATTAAGGATACGCACGGTGAGGTCCAAGGAAACAAGACTAGGGTAAAGGTGGTCAAAAACAAAGTGGCACCTCCCTTCAAAACGGCTGAATTCGACATTATGTACGGAGAAGGAATTTCCAAGATCGGGGAAATCCTCGATTTGGGAGTGGCCTACGAAATCGTGAAGAAAAGTGGTTCTTGGTTCAGTTATGGCGACACTAAACTTGGACAAGGGCGGGATGCCGTAAAATCGCTCTTGTTGGACAATCCAGAGCTTGCAGAAGAATTGGAAGCCAAGATCAAAGAAGCCATTGCCGCAGTAAACCAGTAAACTTTTTTATCGATTTTTCTGGTAGATTGACATTGGCCTTTTCAAATCCTACGCAACCCTTGTGTATACCATACATCTTAGGGGAAAAGGATTAATTATGAAAAAAGTGCTGATGCCCTTCTTATTGATTGTGGCATGCTCATGGTTCATCTCCTGTGAGGTGGACGATGATTCCCCCAATTTTTACTTTACCTCGCTGACCACGGTCGAGGCCCAAATGCCCGAATCGTTCGAGTTTGGGGAAACCTACGATATTGAAGTAACCTACCTAAGGCCAAATGGCTGTACCTTTTTTGAAGGCTTTAATGTGTCACAAACCGCAGAAACCGGTCGCGACGTTGTCGTGGTAGGCTCTGTGCTCACCGATGAGGACACTGTATGTACACAAGCTGTAGAAGAAGTTGTAGCCACCTTAAAATTTAATGTAATTTACACCAAAGACTATGTATTCCGATTTTATGCAGGCGATGATGAAGACGGCAACCCGACCTTTTTGGAGTACACCGTCCCGATTGCAGAAACGGAGAACACAAATCAATAACAACAAAAATCCAACATTGACCAACATTTGGATCTTGAAGAACTGATATATCATTGTCAAAAGGGAAACCGACAGGCACAAGCTGAACTATACCGGAGATAT
Organism: Flagellimonas sp. MMG031; assembly: GCF_040112705.1. Taxonomy (NCBI): domain Bacteria; kingdom Pseudomonadati; phylum Bacteroidota; class Flavobacteriia; order Flavobacteriales; family Flavobacteriaceae; genus Flagellimonas; species Flagellimonas sp. MMG031. The sequence goes on along the minus strand of NZ_CP157804.1, from coordinate 715,748 downwards.
TCCGGTATTCTTTTCGGGATGTGCCTCAAGTATTCTCGGAACAAAACGGAGGCAGAAGACAATCTGCACGATAGTTTTATGACCATTTTTGACAAGATCGATCAATACGGTTTCAAAGGATCTTTTGAAGGCTGGATCAAACGGATTACGGTAAACACCGTCCTTCAAAAATACAGAAAGGACCAGCACCTAAATGTAGTTTCCGAGAATACCGAAGATGAGGAAGATGTGGACACCGATGGTACCGACATCAGTCTCTCCACTTTACTGGGATACATTCAGGAACTGCCGCACAAATATCGGCTCACCTTCAACCTTTATGTGCTGGACGGTTATAGCCACAAGGAAATAAGTGAGATGTTGGGGACATCCACTGGAACTTCCAAATCAAATTTGGCTCGGGCCAAGGCGATTTTGAGGGAAAAAATAGAAAAAACCAAAATAAACATTGCTTAAACGAAATGACAATGGGGAAAAAGAATTTAGAGCAATTGTTCAAGGAACGCTTTAGCGACTTCCAAGAGGCGCCCGACCCAAAGGTCTGGGCCTCCATCGAAGCTTCCTTGGACCAGAAAAAAAGAAAGAAACGCGCCTTTCCCATTTGGTGGAGCCTTGGCGGCGTTGCTGCCGCATTGGTTTTGTTGCTACTGGTAGCAAACCCTTTTGCGGAAGACACCATAGAACCACAGGTGATTTCTGAAAAGGAAAACGTTGCATCGCCCAAAACCATGGACAAGTCGGAATCCGATATTACCAAAGATGGGACAAACACGAAAGCAACTCCTGAAAATCAAAAGGGCTTGGTGAACAACACTGATGATGGAACCACTATCAACAAAGAAAAGACGCTGCCCAACAGCAATTTTAATAAAAACCAGGCCTCCTTGGCCCAGAACGCCGAGCAGAACACGCTTGAAAACCGTTCAAAGGCCAACAATAAAACCAATCGGTATGCCTTGGGCGAAAATGATGGGCAGACCATTACGGGAACTGTTATGGACGTTAATGAAGGTATTGTGTCTTCTGAAAGTCCCGATTCAGTATCTAAAAATCAGTCCAACAATGAAACGCCTTCAGCCGCAGCCGAAATGGCAGCGATTAATGAGGAACAGCAGGAGACTGAAAAGCAGTCCATTTATGATGCGATAGCCGAGCAGAACGAAATTGAGGAGGAGGCCGTCGCCCAAAACAAGTCTGGCAAATGGTCCGTTGGGCCCTCGGTGGCACCCGTATACTTTGACGCCTCTGGCGATGGCTCGCCCATAGACCCCAGTTTTGCATCCAACTCCAAATCAGGAAACGTTAATTTGAGTTATGGTGTTAACGTGGCCTACGAGGTGGGAAAAAAGCTAAAAATACGATCAGGGGTGCATCGGGTCAACTTTGGATACAACACCAATGATGTTGTGTTTTCCTCTACCTTGAGATCCGCCTCCAACGACAGGATCGAAAACATCAACTACGATCCAAACGCCCTATCCATCGTTGTAGAGAGTAAAAACAATGCAAAAGATGCACTCGCCGTCAATTCCAAGGAGATTGCCTTTAACGAAGCAGCCGCCTTTGATGGGTCCATGGTACAACAACTGGGCTATATTGAAGTTCCCTTGGAGTTGAATTACGCAATTGTGGATAAAAGATTTGGAGTTGATGTTATCGGTGGGGTAAGCTCCCTGTTTTTGATAGACAATGCCGTATTGCTGGAATCCAATGAACTCATCACCGAAGTGGGCGAAGCCAATAACATCAATTCGACGAATTTTAGTGCCAATTTTGGTATGGGGCTCAATTACAAGTTTTCACCCAAAATACAGATCAATGTAGAACCTGTGTTCAAATACCAATTGAACACCTTTTCCAATGTTTCCGGCAACTTTCGGCCATATTCCATTGGTGTGTACAGCGGATTTAGTTTCAGGTTCTAGCATCTAAGACGTTGGTTAGGAAGATTGCTCCTTTAAGCAATCATTCGAGCGCTCTATCCTTAGGGCGCTTTTTTTTATAAAACATTCGCATATTTTTCTTACTTTTTCCACATCAACACTAACCAAAGGATTGATACTGTGACCGCTGAGAATTTTGAGGACATCCTTGTGTACTTTTCCAAATCGTTGATGGGAAAGGAAAACGAAGAGGATATTCTTTGGGATATCGCCAAGAATTGTATCGCCAAACTGGGCTTTGTGGACTGCGTGGTCTACTTGGTCGACCACAACAATGTCCTTATTCAAAAGGCAGCCTACGGCCCCAAGAACCCAAAAGACCGTACCCTGCACAATCCTGTTGAAATCCCCGTTGGGCACGGAATCACTGGGGCGGTGGCCAAAACACGTCAAGCGGAATTGATTGTGGACACTTCCCAAGACCCCCGCTATATCGAGGATGATGACAACCGGCTTTCCGAAATCTGTGTCCCCATTACCTATGAGGACCAACTCTACGGCGTTATCGATTGCGAGCACCCCGAAAAAGGATTTTTTACGGAGCGCCACCTCAAAATGTTATCCGCCATTGCCTCCATTTGTGCCATAAAAATTAAGAGTGTGCGCGCCAATCTGGAGCTTTTGGAAAAGCAGGACAAACTTTTTCAGATACGGGAGGAAATGATGGAGCTAAAGCTGAAAGCCCTGAATTCCCAGTTGAACCCCCATTTTATTTTCAACTCGCTCAATGCCATCCAGTATTTTATAACGGCACAAAAAACCAAGCTGGCCTTGGATTACTTTTCCACCTTTAGCCGTTTGGTCCGATATTACCTTAAACAATTGGGAGAGGACACCACGCCATTGTATCACGAAATCGATATGCTGCACTGGTACCTAAAGCTTCAAAAGTTGAGGTATGATGACTCCTTTGCCTACACCATTTCCATAGAAAAGGACAATCACAATATCGAGGAGGCCATTATTCCATCTTTCATCATCTTGATGCTCTTTGAGAACATTGTGGAACAATCATCCATCAACCAAGAAATTGACCAACATTTCCATATCGATATTAAATCAACCTCAACATCCGTGATCCTGAAGGTGGAGTATCATTGTAAAAATTTGGATCCCCATGTTCCAAAAAACCTGGATTACCGGGAAGATATCCTAAAGTGGAAAGACCAAGTACGACTTCTGAATACGGTCAAAGGCTACAGCATCGCCCACCAAACATCCAGTGTGAGGGCCAAGGGAATGTACAAGAAAAGCATCTTGTTGCAACTCCCGAATTTGGTTTAGGTCAAATCCTTTAAAATTACGGTTCTTACCTCTTCGCGCAACGTGGAAGTATCCTCCGCGCTCAAAATGCCCGTTTCGAAGAATGGATGCACCTTTGCCCTTATCCTTCCAGGTCCACCGCTTAAAAAGGTAAAGGAGAACCGTTTTTTATTGTCCAAAAAGGTGATGGGTACCACGGGGATTTTATGGGCAATCGCCATTTTAAAAGCGCCATCCTTAAATTGGTCCAGAACAATTTCTTCTTCCGGGACACCGCCTTCAGGAAAAATACAGATACTCAAGCCTTGGTTCAGCCGTTTTTGGGCCCTTCGGTACACGCCCGTTCTACTCTTTACACTGTCCCTGTCCACCAAAATACATACCCTTTTATAGAAAAATCCGAAAATGGGAATACTTACCAGTTCTTTTTTGCCCACGAACACAAAGGGATTACGGCTAACGATGAGCATCAGCATAATATCGAGCATACTGGTGTGGTTGGCCACCAACATATAACTTTTGCCCTTTTCCATACGCTGTTGCCGTTCAATTTTGGGAAAACAGCCCATCCCGTACAAAATAGGCACGGCCCAAAAGTTACGTGCCAGCCAAAAAAAATGATGATAGGTCTTTTCGGAAATCGTAAAAAGCAGCAATAATGGAAAAAACAACAGTATAGGTACGGTAACCAGGATATAGAACCATACCCGGTACAAAACATGCCCCACATTTCTCACCACACCTAACATGGGGCCAAATGTAAAGTATTTCGGAATTTTCATTCGGCACATAGCCTATCTTTTAGACAAACTACTACTTTTTTAATACGCGGGGGATGCTTACTTTTACGCGCAAAAAAGGAAGCATGGCGCGAATTCTGACCGGGATACAAAGTACAGGAACACCCCATTTGGGGAATATTTTAGGGGCCATTATGCCTGCTATTGACATGGCCCAAGACCCCAAGAACGATTCCTTTCTCTTTATTGCCGATATGCATTCCCTAACCCAGATTAAGAACGGGGAACTGTTGCGCAACAACACCTACGCTATTGCAGCCGCTTGGCTCGCTTTTGGCCTGGACATTGAGAAAACCGTTTTTTACCGACAGAGCGATATCCCACAAACCGCAGAACTGGCCTGGTACCTGAGCTGTTTTTTTCCCTACCAACGGTTGACGCTGGCCCACTCCTTTAAGGACAAAGCCGACCGGCTGGAAGATGTAAATGCAGGCCTATTTACCTATCCTATGTTGATGGCGGCGGATATCTTATTGTATGATGCCGAAATTGTCCCCGTAGGAAAAGATCAGTTGCAACATTTGGAAATGACCCGCGATGTGGCTGCCCGCTTCCACAACCAAATGGGCGAAACCTTCGTGATGCCCGAAGCCAAGGTGCACGAACAGACCATGTACGTTCCCGGGACCGACGGCGAAAAAATGAGCAAAAGCCGCGGTAACCTCATCAATCTGTTCCAACCTGACAAAAAATTGCGCAAGCAGATCATGGGTATTGTTACCGATAGTACCTCCATGGAAGACCCCAAGGACCCTAGCACGGACAATGTTTTTGCCCTCTACAAGCTTTTGGCAGCTCCCGAGCAAATCGAAGAAATGAGTGCCAACTATTTGGCCGGAAACTACGGTTATGGCCATGCCAAGCAAGCCTTGTACGAACTGATCTTGGAAAAATTTGAAGAGCCCCGCGAAAAGTTCGAGTATTACATGACCCACACCAACGAAGTGGACGAAGCCCTGGCCTTTGGCGCCGAAAAAGCGCGTAAAGTGGCCGATGGGGTACTGGCAAGAGTACGTGAAAAGTTGGGGTACTAACAGTTCATCCGAAATTGGAGCGACCGACTGGGAACCAGCAACCCTATAAATACTCGTAAAAACCTTGATTTTTCTTCCAAGACCGATTAAACCTCGATTTACCGTGGTAAAGTTTCGATGAACAACAACCAAAATCAGGGCGACTGTTCTGTTTTTGCGTTTATAGATGAACTGGCCTCGAAATAGTTCAAAACTGGGCTGTTTCGTGTAATTTCGACATAAGGAACGAAGTGACGATGGAGAAATCCAATGGGAAAACTCAAGTTCAAACTCAAAGGTCAAGTTCAAGTTTCAAGTTCAAAGTTTAAGGTTTAACTTCAAAAGGTCATTTCTATCCTATTGGTGTTAATTCGTGTAATTAGTGTCAACTGCCCACTCTCAACACGAAACACGCAACACGAAACTTCTGACTCCCGATAGATTTCTCACTTCGTTTCGAAATGACATCTTATCCAGCATTTTAGGTTTACTGCCCGCAGCCAATAACCAAGTCTGTTTTCTATGGTCTTTTCTCTCCTGAGTCTTGATACCTGACTTTTGACTCCCACAAAGATTTCTCGACTGCGCTCGAAATGACATCCTAACTCGCAACACGAAACACGCAACTCAAAACTCCCGACTTCCGACTTCGGACTTCCAACTACCCATCAAACCAAGTCTATTTTCTATGGCCTTTTCACTCCTGATTCTTGATTCTTGGTTCTTGGTTCCTCACTGAACAAGGTTATCGATACATTTTTTGACTCCTTTTTTGAAAATCCGCCAAAAAACACTCGAACTGACATCTTAACCTGAAACCTGAAACCCCTAACTCTAAACTCCCGACTTCGGACTTCAGACTCCCGAACCCTCAACTGCCAACAAAACCTACACCGCCTCGAACAGTTTACCGGGCAGTGGACGAATCACGCCTTTCATTTCCATTTGCACCAAAGTGGACGATACCTTAAAAATGGGCAATTTGCACTCCAAAGCCACGGTGTCCAGTAGCTGTTTTCCGTTCAACTGCAGGTAGGAGTAGATTGACTGTTCTGTTTCGTCCAACTCGACGAACAGCTGCTTCTGCACTGTTTTCTCTGGCTTTTCTTCCTCGATTTGCCATCCCAAAAGGTAAATCAGCTCGGCGGCAGAGGTCAATAAGTGGGCCTTTTGGTATTTGATGAGGTCGTTGCAGCCCTTGCTCCATTTGTCGGTGGCCCGGCCCGGAACGGCAAACACCTCTCGATGGTAGCCATGGGCCAAATCAGCGGTCACCAAACTACCCCCCTTTTCGGCAGACTCTATGACAATGGTAGCTTCGCTGATACCTGCAATGATTCGGTTCCGCTTCAGGAAATTCTCTCGGTTGGGTTGACTAGTGCTCCAAAATTCGGTCAAAAAACCACCATTGGCCTCGATTTTGCATTGATATTTGGCGTGTGCTTTGGGATAAATTTGATTCAGGCCATGCGCCATGCAAGCAATCGTCTGCAATCCGTGATCCATCGCCGCCTTTTGCACTTTTATGTCCACACCATAAGCCAATCCACTTACAATAATGGGGTTCAACGGGGCCAATTCGGCTATAAACTGTTGGGCAAAGGAACTCCCGTAACTGGTCAAATTCCGCGTGCCCACCACGCTGATGATTTTTTGCTGCTTCAAATTGATATTGCCCCTTTGGAACAAAAGAATGGGACCGTCCAAGCAATGTTTAAGGCGTTCAGGATAGGTGTCATCCATAAAATAGGACACCTCAATGTTCTCTTTGGACAAAAATTCGAACTCCTGTTGGGCTTCATCCAAATATAGGGTATCATGAAGTCCTTTTAAGGTCACTTTACCAATGCCGTCAATTTTGAGGAGGTGGTGTGGTTTGTCCTCAAAAATGGCCGATGGACTTCCGCAGTGCGCAATTAATTTTTTTGCGGTCACATCCCCGATATTGGGAATGTTTTGCAGCCGCAAAGCCGCAATAATTTCAGGTTCAGTCATTTGATTTGGGCGTCAAAGTTGTCCACAAAATACAGCTTTTCAAATGTTAATAAAAAGTTATCCGGCTTATTTTGTACTCCCCCATTTTTTACAATATTTGTGGCTATGCGGATAGATGCACACATAGAAAAATTGTTGTTTGACTATAATTGTGTCGTGGTACCCGGTTTTGGGGCTTTTTTGGCACATGGTACATCCGCAGAAATCGATAGGGCCACCAACACTTTGGTACCGCCAAGCAAAGTCATCTCCTTTAATTCCCAACTTTCCAAAAACGACGGTCTTTTGGTATCCCATATTGCCAAAGAAAAGCAATTAGGATATGAAGAACTGTTGAAAGAAGTGGAAAACGTGGCCCAAGATTGGAAAGAAAGATTGGCCCAAGGCGAGCGCATCGAGCTTTTTGGCATCGGGACCTTGTGGCATAATTCCGAGCAACGTATCCAATTTCAACCGGAAGAAAAAGTCAATTTTTTGACGGCTTCCTTCGGACTTTCTGCTTTTACCGCCACTCCTATTCAGCGTGAGGTAATCAAAGAGGAAATTGAAGAGTTGGAAGAACGGATTCCATTCATCATCACTCCGGAAAAACGGGAGCAGAGCTCGTTCCGACCTTGGCTCAAGTACGCCGCCGTGATTCTGTTGGCCGTTTCTATGGGAGCTACATCGTACAAAACCTATGGCGACCTTCAGGAAAAGGAGGTGGCCGCCCAGCAAGATGCCCAGCAAGAGGTTTCCCGTCTTATTCAAGAGGCTACTTTTTTTGAAAGTGCTCCTTTGGAGCTGCCTGCCATCAATATCAAGGTTACCAAAAAGCAATTGGGTAAACATCATGTAATCGCCGGTGCCTTTCGGGAAGAGGCAAATGCGGAAAAACGTGTTGACCAACTTAAGGCAAAAGGGTATAATGCCTTTTATTTGGGCACCAATACCTATGGGCTTCATCAAGTGGCTTACGACAGCTTTGAGGACCCGAAGGAAGCCCTTGTTTTTTTGAGAAAGGTAAAAGCCGAGGATTCACGAGATGCTTGGTTGCTTTCAGAGAAATAATCCCACTTTCCTTTAAAAAGCATTTCTTACTTCAATATCTTTGCGCAAAATGTAAAGAGGTATGCGCGCTAAAAAACCCAGTGAATCTCGCACGGTAATGACCGATTTGGTATTGCCCAGTGAAACCAACCCCCTGAACAACCTGTTTGGAGGCGAGCTCTTGGCCAGAATGGATAGAGCGGCCAGTATTTCGGCACGGAGGCACAGCCGCCGTATTACGGTGACAGCTTCGGTAAACCATGTGGCATTTAACAGTGCAGTTCCCTTAGGGAGTGTGGTTACCGTGGAAGCTTCGGTTTCGAGGGCATTCAACACTTCCATGGAGATTTTCTTGGATGTATGGATCGAAGACCGCTTTACGGGAGAGCGCACCAAGGCCAATGAGGCCATTTATACCTTTGTGGCCGTGGATGATACGGGAAAACCAACCGAAGTACCGCCTTTGGAGCCTGAAACGGAGCTGGAAAAGGAGCGCTACGCTGCTGCCCTTCGGAGAAAACAATTGAGCTTGGTCCTGGCCGGTAAAATGAAGCCTGCCGATGCCACAGAGCTTAAGGCGCTTTTCTTGAACAACTAAAAAGTATACAGTCGAATTCCCACGAAAGGAACCAAAGTTTGAGTTCTTTTCAAAGAGTTTTCGATCTCTGGTGCGGCATCAATACTCAATAAATCCATGTAGTGGTCCAGTTTGAGAAATACACCAAACGAATTGCTTATTCTATAGCCAAGGTCAATCTTGGCCAGTATGGAAAACCCATCATCCCTGAACTTGGCAGCGTCTTTCTCATGTCTATAAAGGGCATAACCTATGCCCAAACCTGTTCTTAGGGTGATTCTTTTTTTGTGTTCCAATATGGAGTAGCTACCTGTAACATACAAATGCGTTATTCTAGAGTTATCTATACCTCCAACTTTGCTAATATCAACAACATCTCCTTTAAAAAAGCTCCATTGTCCTCCAATCAACCATTTGGGCGATTCCAAAACATTTGCTGTGATGTTTGTGGCATTTCTGAGGTCATATCCTTCGGCCAAAAAATTATTCCCATAACTGGAGGGTATACCATATGCAATACTTAGCTCGCCTAAGATATCCCATTGCAATTCTTTTTGCTCTTCTTGCCCGAATAATAAGGATAGCGGCAGAAAGAGCATTGAAATCAATGCAATCCTTTTAAAAATCAAAAGTATACCCATCAGTATTATATTGTATTTTGATTTCTCCTCGCCCAACTATCCCGTTATTAATCAATGAATAACTGATTTTAATAGACTCTCCCTGTATGACCCTTAATGGAACTTCCCTAGTCATATCAGATGGGTATAACTCCCCAAATAATTGCCTTTGGAACACTTCTTCTTCGAACTCACCGAAATTTAAATTGACCTCTTTTAGGGTAGAATTGTAAGATATGCCATAGGACAGTGTGTCTTGCATATTGGCTACCCGATTGATTAATAAACTTGTATCTTCCAAAGGCCCAATAGCAATGTCAGGAACTTTATATTTGAAGTTTTCCAATGAAAATGGTTGTAGCCCATTAATTTCTACTGTTGGCCAGAATGCATTGTACCCGTTTTTACCGATATCATTGATAGCCACTGAAATGAAATCACTGTTTTCTGGTGAGATGGTAATGACTTGATATTGGCCATCTGACCTTAATTTTGATTCGCCTATCAAAGCTACTTGCTCCCTCCTTGAGGGAAAAGAAGTGAAAGTTCCTAAGGCATAAACATCTACGGGAAGTTCGGGAATTACTGTACTTTCAAAGGAAATCACTTGGCCATCAACCAAAAGGCGGGTATTGTCCTCATAGGTCAACTCACATGAGCATACAATTATACCTATAATGAAAACAAGTAGGTTTCTTCTCATTACTTAAGTAAAGATTTGGTTGGCTGAAAGTTACATCAATTATTTGATTAAAAATCAAAATTATTGGGGTCTGGTCCAAATCGTTTGCCCTTTTCCAAACTATCCAATAATTGCACGTCTTCATCTGACAATTCGAAATCAAAAAGGTTGGCATTGGCCTTGATGCGTTCTGGTTTGGATGATTTTGGAATAGTAATCACCCCTTTTTGCAAATCCCATCGCAGTACTACCTGTGCAATGGTCTTGTTGTATTTCGACGCCAAATCATTCATCACATCCAAATCAAATATATGCCCTTGCATTAAAGGAGACCATGCCTCGTACTGGATATTTTTAGACACACAGAAATCAATCAAATCCTGCTGCACCAAATAGGGGTGGAACTCCATTTGGTTGACCATGGGCACAAGCTCCACCGAAGGCAACAAATCCTCTAAATGATGTTTTAAAAAGTTGCTGACCCCAATGGCACGGACCCGTTCTTCCTTGTACAGTTTTTCCAAGGCTTTCCAGGTCTCCTTGGAGAGGTCGCCTTTGGGCCAATGAATCAAATACAAATCCAAGTAATCGGTTCCCAAACGTTCCAAACTGGCCTCAAACGCCTTGAGCGTGTTGTCATAGCCTTGATCGGTATTCCACACCTTGCTGGTCAAAAAAACATCTTCGCGCTTTACATTACTTTCGCGGATTCCGGTACCAACGCCTTCTTCATTGTGATAAATGGCAGCGGTATCGATATGACGATAGCCATGGTTTAAAGCTGCCTTTACCGCATTTATGACTTCGCTTCCATCATCGGATTGATAAACGCCCAATCCAAAATAGGGCATCTGGACCCCATTGTGTAGTTCAAAAGAGCCTTGTAAATCAGTTATTTTCTTCATAGTGTTAAAGTTGATAGATCCAATCCTCGGGGTTCAAGCGGTCGGAATCCTTGTACAGGTAAAATTTCAACTTTGTGGTGCCGTCCAACCGATTGGTATTTATTTCGCCCAGCACTTCTTTGGCGGCGACTTTATCCCCTTTTTTTACATAGAGATTGGAAAGGTTATAATAGGTGCTGATGTAATTTCCATGTTTGATCTGAACGCCTTTGTTCCCTCCGGGAACGGATAGAATGGCAATGACCTCGCCCTCAAAAATGGCCCTCGCCTTGCTCCCTTTGTCCGTGGTGATGGTTACGCCATTGTTCCGATGCTTGATGCCGGGGTATAACTTGTCCGCATAAACTCCATAACCCTGACTTTTAATTCCCTTTTCCACCGGCCAAATCAATCTGCCCTTGTTGGAAGAGAAATTGTCTGCCAACAACTTGGCTTCGGGAGTAAGGGCAAACGTGGCACTGCTTGTGGATTTGCCCGAGCTTTTGTTGGAGCTGGCAATCGCACTTTTGATCATCCGTTCAATTTCATTGTCTATTCTACGGGCCTCTTTCTGCTTTTCCGCAATGGCGGCGGTATATTTTGCCTCGTTCTGTTTTATGCTCGTTAAGAGACTACGCTGCGCCTCAATTTCTTTGTTTAGTTCCTCCTTAGCCTTTTGATTTTCTGCAACCAATTGGTCTTTTTCCTTTCGTTGACGTACCAAGTCTTGGTTTAAGGCTTTGAGTTCCTCGGTTTTTTGCACAATGCCTTCCCCCTGCTTTTTACGGTGTTTGGCATATTGTTGCATGTACTGAAGCCTTTTGAAGGCTTGAAAAAAGTTTTCTGCGGATAAGAGGAACATCAAGCGATTATTCTGCGACTTGTTCTGATAGGTTTTTTGAATCAGTTCGGCATAATCTTCCTTTAGGACTTCCAAATCCTCCCGAAGCTTGCTGATACTTCTAATATTGACATTGATTTGCCTACTCAGCAAATTCGATTGTTGATTGGTTACCCGAATCAGCTCTTGCCGCACATTGATTTTGTTGTCCAAAGCCTCCATTTGGTCCAACACCGTACCCTTTTCTTTGCGCTCGGCGAACAGCAGACGGTTAATTTCTTTGATTTCCTCTTGCAAGCGTTCCCGTTTGGCCTCCAACACCTTCTGTTCCCCGGTTTGAGCAAATGAAGTTACCGAGGTAAGCAATGTAAGTATCAAACAATAAATAAGATATGAAATTTTAGCTTTCATATTACTTTAATGTAATTTTATCATACCCTTTGGGCACTTTGTACGGAAAACTCATGGGTTTGTTGAGCTCCAAGTTACGAAAACTCAAGTCAATCGTAGTCAGTTCACCTTTTTCCTCGGCCACGATTTGTATATCCTCCGGAAGCACATTTCCAGAAATATCTTGATAGGTATATTTTGCCAATAAATGTCTTGCGTTAATCGGTTGTGATATTTCCTGACTGGCTATTTTAAAGTTTTTGGGCTCCAATTGAAACAGAATCTTAAAAAGTTCTTGGGCTTTCTTAGGTTTTAATTGGTAGTTCCCGTTGTATACTTCCGAATTGAGTTTTTCTTTTCTGAGGTCGAGCACTGCGTTTCCCAAAAGTAGGTTTTGTACTTTTTCAAAATCCAGTTCTGTACCCAACAACTTGCTCAAATAGCTAAAGTCTCCATCGAAATACTCATTTTGGAGCTTGTTGTAAAAGGATACTTTTTTGGGCGTAATGTGCGCCTTTACAACACCGAGCGGCGCACTCATCCAAATCACTTTGTCCTTTTCCATGCGTAAGCTTACGTTGACACCTTGCGAATCGTCCCCGTTGGTGTAGTCGATCTTAACTCGCCCCCTCAGGGTTCGGAATTTGGGTTGGTTGGAATAATGGGCATTCACGATATTTTTTGCCGAAAGTCGCGAATTGGCCTCCCCGCCAGTAATCGATTTGGTGCTTTTACACGATGTCAAAGCTGCCAGCATAATTACGGCAATTCCAGCTTTATATATGTTTTTATGTAGGTTCATTAGAGTCCTGAATTGATCTTGTTCAAATATTCATTGGCTTTTTGTGCATTCCCAATCTTGGAATACCCTTCGGATAATTGCTTGTACATCTTATTTTGAAGTGCAGTGTCATCCAATAGGTAGTCCAATCCACTTAGCAACACTTCCACCCCCTTGTTTGCATTACCGGTATTATTCAACGCTGTTCCGTAAGCGTAATAGAAATATGGCTGTAATGGATAGGTGTCCAACGCCTCCTTGGATTCCGTTAATAAGGCTGTATAATCAGACGCTTCAATGTATTGGTCCAATGTTCTTTTTAGTTGGGCCAATGGGTCATTTACAGGCTCTTTTTGCTGCACTATGGGTGTAACTTCTTCTATATTTTCCCTTTTTTGGAGGGAATCCTTAATCTTTCGGCTTAGCTCCGATTTCAAGGAGGAACTTGGTAAACCTTCCAACACCTTGGTGGCTTCCTTGTACTGCTTCATTTTGAAGAAGAAGAGCGCCATGTTCTGCCTAAGCTTGGTATTACCATAAGGAATTCGTTCTTTGATAGTCTCCACGGGGCTTCCTTGTTTGTCCAAAATGGTGAGCACATTGTCCAAATACCAATAGTCCTCTGGTTCCGATAATAGAGCCTCAATCGCATAATCTTGCGCCTGCACGTACTTTTTATCGAGCATATAGGCTTTACCCAATTCGTAATCCACTACGCTGTTGTTGGGTTCCAGTTGCTTGCATTTCAATAAGAGGTCTACCGCCCTATCGTAGTTTTGGATGCCTTTCTGTTTGAGGGCTTCAAAGAAATTTTCTTGAAACTCATCGGTATATTCTTCTAAGTAGACCTCGGCGCTCCCCTGTTCTTCTTGGGCACAGGTATGATTATGCATCAGTACTGATGCTCCCGCAATCAACCAAACCAGCAGTTTCCTTTTCATAGTAACGTCCTAAGTCCCCATCCCACCAAAAATGTGTTCTAAAGTTATTCCAAAACAGAATAATCTCCAATGCTAATGGTCTCAAAATTACCATTATAAATTACATGGTTCCCGATCATGGCATTATCCAAATTGGCATTGGTAATCCTGCTATGGCTCTGGATGAGGCTGTTTTTTATGGTCGAATTCTCCACAACGGTATTCGCGCCAACCGAAACATATGGCCCTATCGTGGTATTTTTGAGCACTACGTTCTCTCCAATAAAACAGGGTTCCACTATATTGGCATTTTCTTGTGTCACGGAATCGGCAATCATGTTTTCGCCCTCCTTTTCCAAGAAGGCCAACATGCGCTGATTGGTTTCCACGGTCACGTTTTTGTTGCCGCAATCCATCCACTCATCCACCTTACCCGGAACAAATTTCATGCCCTTTTCCATCATCCGTTTGATGCCATCATTGATTTGGTATTCCCCACCATGGGTGATATCATGATCCAAAACATGCTGCAGCTCATTTTTGAGCACTCCAACATCCTTGAAATAATAAATACCGATTACAGCAAGGTCAGATACATATTCTTGCGGTTTTTCAACCAATTCCACGATTTGATGGTCACTGTTCAACTGGACCACTCCGTACGCTTCGGGGCGCTCCACTTGCTTCACCCAAATAACGCTATCGGCCGATTTATCCAAATCAAAATCGGCTCGTATTAAGGTATCGGCATATGCGATTACTGCAGGACCGCTCAAGGATTCCTTGGCACTCATGATAGCGTGCCCAGTTCCAAGCGGTTGTTCTTGTCGATAAATGGACCCTTTAGCGCCCAATTCGTCCGCCAATGCCATTAAGCTTTCCACCACATCATCCCCAAAAAAGGCAGGATCACCCAAAATAAAGGCAACTTCCTCGATTGGTTCGCCCAATACTTTAGCAATATCAGTGACCAAACGGTGCACTATAGGTTTTCCTGCAACAGGAATCAACGGTTTTGGAACGGTCAGTGTGTGCGGTCTTAGGCGAGATCCCCTCCCTGCCATGGGTACGATTATTTTCATGCTAATGCCCGCGAAGGCGGGTATCTTTTTATAGGTTATACTTATTTATGCGGTCTCGACTGCGCCTGTCTGTGGACAAAGGCAGGCTCGACCTGACATTATTACTTCACTCCTGTACTCCCAAATCCGCCCTCGCCTCTGTCCGTTTGAGAAAGGGCTTCAACTTCTACCCACTCGGCACGTTCGTGCTTTGCGATGACCATTTGGGCAATACGTTCACCATTTTCCACAATAAAATCTTCATTGGAAAGATTTACCAGTATTACCCCAACGTTTCCGCGATAATCGGCGTCAATCGTTCCAGGGGCGTTTAACACGGTGATTCCTTTTTTGGCCGCCAACCCGCTACGTGGCCGTACTTGGGCCTCATAGCCCACAGGGAGCTCCATGTACAGTCCAGTGGGGACAATGGCCCTTTCCAGAGGTTTTAAGGTGATGGGGGATTCCAAATCCGCCCTTAAATCCATCCCTGCGGAGGCAAGGGTTTCGTAATGTGGCAGCTTATGGCCTGATTTGTTGATGATCTTAATCTTCACGTCTTAAAAATATGCTTCTTAATTTATCTCCTTCCAACTTGTACACTAAGCCCAAAAATAACAAAAACAGTAGGCTGCCGGCTATTAAATTTCTATTAAAAACATAGAACGAAAGTATGGAAAACACCAGCGATACGGATAGATAAAACACAATCTTTCGCATGTTGTAGGGTACAGGGTAGTATTTTTTTCCAAAGTGATAGGAGAGGAGCATCATACTACCATAGGCGGCCAAGGTGGCCAAGGCCGAAGCCATGTATCCTATTTTTGGGATCAAGCTTATATTAATGACCAAAGTGATGATGGCCCCAACGGAAGAAATATAAGCGCCAAATTTGGTTCTGTCCGTTACTTTATACCAAACAGAGAGGTTGTGGTAAATCCCCAGACAGAAGCTTGCCAATAGGATAATAGGAACCACATCCAAAGCTTCCCAATACACAGGGTTGTGCAATAGCAGTCTGCCCAGTACATCGATAAAAGCGATAACTCCCAATAAGATAATGCTCCCAAGGATTACAAAGTAATTGGTAATCTGTGCATATGTTTTTTGGGGTTTTTCGCTCTTGGCATGGCTAAAGAAAAAGGGTTCCACCCCCATTCTGAAAGCGGTCCCAAACAGCGTCATAAACAAGGCCAGTTTGTAGCAGGCACCATATTTTCCCACTTCACTTTCGGCAATGTCGGATGGAAGGAGTTCGGTTAGTAAAATTTTATCCAATACCTCGTTGATGGTAAAAGCGATTCCAGCTACAAGAATGGGTCCTGCATATTTCATCATTTGTTTCCAAACGCCCAAATCGAACGTGTAGGATGCCTTTAGGTAGGTGGGCAACAAAATCAATAAGGTTACTCCGCTGGCGATTACATTAGATATCAAAACGTAATGGATTTCCCAATTGGGTTTGTACAGGGATACGAAAAAGCCAGTGTCCGCCTCTTGTGCCATTTTTGGGAGTACCAACAGCAAAAATACGTTAAAAGCCAAGTTTATGGCCACATTAATGGTCTTTAGGACCGCATAGCGCATTGGTTTCTCATTCGCTCTTAGCAGCGCAAACGGAATAATGACCACGGCATCAAGAACCAAAATATAGGTGGTGAACTTAAGGTAATCTGCGTTGATATTGGTTACGCTGGATAACCATTCCCTAAGCGACAGGGCAAGAATCAGAAACAGAAAGGAAGAGCTCAGCAAGGATATCAGTGAAGTAGATATCACTTTGGCCTTATCCCCGCTTTTATGGTAAAACCGAAAAAATGCCGTTTCCATACCATAGGCCAAAAACACATTAAAGATGGCTATCCAGGCATATATGTTCGTGTACTGTCCGTAACCTGAAGCATTCTCAAATACGGCGGTATACAGCGGTAACAAAAAGAAAGAGATGACCCTTGGCATTACGGTGGCCAGGCCATAAATGAACGTTTGTTTAAAAAGCCGCTTAAGTGGATTCAATAGGAGTTGCTTCTTTAAAGACCTAAGTTAGGTGGCTACAAGTTACGCAAAAGCCCGAATTAGCTAAACCATATTGCCCTAAGAAAAACAAAAAGACCACCGGTTGGGTGGCCTTTTGATATTATATAAATACGGAATCTTAATTGTTCAAAGCCTCGGCTCCACCAACAATTTCGAGGATTTCGTTGGTGATCGCTGCCTGACGGGCTTTGTTGTAAGTCAATTTTAACTCGTTTCTCAATTCGGCAGCATTATCCGTCGCTTTGTGCATTGCGGTCATACGTGCTCCGTGCTCACTGGCAAAGGAATCCCGAATGGCCTTGAACAACTGTGTCTTCAAGGATTTTGGAATCAGCTCCTTTACAATTTCCACTTTGGAAGGTTCAAAAATGTAGTCAGCAGCAATAGCTTTGTCCCCTTCAGTTCCTACTATCGGCAGAAACTGCTCGGTCATCACAATCTGGGTAGCGGCATTTTTGAACTTGTTGTATACCAATTCGATTTTATCGTAATCGCCCTTGGTAAACAAACGCATCAACAATTCAGCGATTTCTGCAACATTGTCAAAGGTCAAATCATCGTATACCTTGCTTTGGTCGCCCAAAATGGTATGCCTTTTTCTAAGGATGTCGTGCCCCTTTTTACCGATGGTATAGAAATCCACTTGCTTGCCCGGATACATATTGGAGACCAGATGGTTGCTCTGCTTGATGATGTTGGAGTTGAAACCACCACAAAGTCCCCTGTTGGACGTAATGGCAACCACCAAAACCTTGTTTACGGGCCTTTTGTCGGCGTACTCGCTTCCACCATCTCCTTCCAAACTGGCACTAAGCCCTTGCAGGAGCTCGGTCAATTTATCGGAATAGGGACGCATTGCCGTAATAGCATCCTGAGCTTTCTTCAACTTTGCGGCAGATACCATTTTCATGGCACTGGTAATCTGCATCGTTGATGAGATGGATGATATTCTGTTACGTATTTCCTTTAGATTCGCCATATTCTACTTTGTCATTCCGCACTTGATGCGAAATCTTTTTGGTTATGGATTCCTACAGTGCCCTGAGCGTAGTCGAAGGGCACCTTGGAAATGACAATTGTTATGCTTTGTACTTGCTTGAAAGATCTTTACAAACAGCAGTCAAGGTCTCGGTAACCTCATCGGTCAATTTACCCGCTTTAAGGGTGTCCAAAACATCTCTGTGCTTGGCGTTCAAGAACTCCAAGTAATCTTTTTCGAATTCTTTTACTTTGTCTACTGGCACATTTCTCAACAAGTTCTTGGAACCTGCAAAGATGATGGCCACCTGATCTTCAACAGTAAATGGATCGTTCTGACCTTGTTTCAAGATTTCAACGTTTCTACGTCCTTTCTCGATAACGTTCAAGGTAGCGGCATCCAAATCGGAACCGAACTTGGCAAAAGCTTCCAGTTCACGGAACTGGGCTTGGTCCAATTTCAAGGTACCGGCTACTTTTTTCATGGATTTGATCTGAGCGGAACCACCCACACGCGATACGGAGATACCTACGTTGATTGCAGGACGCACCCCTTGGTTGAACAAGTCTTGCTCCAAGAATATCTGACCATCGGTAATGGAAATTACGTTGGTTGGGATATAGGCAGAAACGTCACCTGCTTGTGTTTCAATAATAGGAAGTGCAGTCAATGACCCTCCTCCTTTTACCATCGGCTTCAAGGACTCTGGAAGGTCGTTCATGTTCTTTGCAATCTCGTCATCGGCAATCACTTTGGCCGCACGCTCCAACAATCTCGAGTGCAAGAAGAAAACGTCACCAGGATATGCTTCACGTCCTGGAGGTCTTCTCAACAACAAGGACACCTCACGGTAGGCTACAGCTTGCTTGGACAAGTCATCATAGATAATCAAGGCCGGACGCCCTGTATCCCTAAAGTACTCTCCAATGGCCGCACCGGCGAAAGGTGCATATACCTGCATCGGTGCAGGATCGGAAGCGTTGGCGGCAACAATGGTTGTATAGGCCAATGCACCTCTTTCTTCCAAAGTTTTGGCGATAGCGGCCACCGTTGATGCTTTCTGACCTACGGCAACGTAGATACAGTAAACTGGTTCACCGGCATCGTAAAATTCTTTCTGGTTCAGGATGGTGTCGATACAAACGGTTGTTTTACCAGTCTGCTTATCACCGATCACCAACTCCCTTTGTCCACGTCCTACGGGAATCATGGCATCGATAGCCTTGATTCCAGTTTGCAATGGCTCGTTTACAGGTTGTCTAAAAATTACACCAGGAGCTTTACGTTCCAAAGGCATCTCATAGGTTTCGCCCGAAATAGGGCCTTTACCGTCGATAGGCTTGCCCAAGGTATCGATAACCCGGCCAACAATTCCTTCACCAACGTTGATGGAAGCGATGCGCTCGGTCCTTTTTACGGTTGCACCTTCTACAACCTCTTTGGATGGGCCCAACAATACAACACCTACGTTGTCTTCTTCCAGGTTAAGAACAATTCCTTGCATACCGCCGTCGAACTCCACCAACTCCCCGTACTGGGCATTGGAAAGTCCATACACACGGGCAATACCATCACCCACTTGCAATACGGTACCTACTTCATCCAAGGAAGCGGATGCTTCGAAACCTGATAACTGTTTTTTCAAAATTGCTGATACCTCAGCGGCTTTTACTCCTGCCATTTTTATAGACTATTTGTAAATTCTCTTTTTAATCCGTTCAATTTGTTTGCGATGCTTGCATCGTATTGGGTATCTCCTACCCGTAGTACAAATCCTCCGATGATGCTCTCATCGATTTTATTCTCAAGGGTAACCTTGTTACCGGTTGCCTTGGTGACCGTTTCCAATATCTTCTTCTCCAAATCGGAAGTCAATGGAACGGCGGTTGTCACGTAAGCTACTTCTTCGCCCTTCAATTTTTCGTGAAGGATGATGTATTTGAAGGCCACTTCCTGCAACATCGCAATTCTTTTATTGCTGATCAAGGTTTGAAGAAGACCTTTGGTGATTTCGTTGGCATCCTTAAAAATTTCCAACAAACTGCTTTTTTTCACCTCCGATTTGATGATAGGGCTCTCCAACATGCGTTGAAGCTCCACGTTCTCGGAAATGGTAGCAGCTATCCCCCGCATGTCTTTTTCCACGGCATCGGCCGCTTTCTTTTCGACTGCGAAATCCAAGGTTGCTTTTGCGTAGCGTATGGCTGCCCTATTTTGGTTCATGGTCCGTTTAGTTCAGTTTAATATCTCCCAACATGTCCTCGACCAACTTCTGTTGTTTGCCTTTGTCGGACAGTTCTTCTTTGATTACCTTTTCCGCAATTTCCACGGAAAGGTTCGCTACTTGTGCCTTGATGTCTGCCACAGCAGCTTTCTTTTCACTTTCAATAGTAGCTTGGGCCTGCTTGATCATCTTGTCGCCTTCAGCCTGAGCTTGTTCTTTGGCTTCGGAGATAATGTTGGCTTTAATGTCTCGGGCTTCTTTTAACAGCGCGTCCCGTTCTGCCCTGGCCTCTTGCAACAATCGTTCGCTATCGGCAGTGACGTTCTGCATTTCCTTTTTTGCAGCCTCAGCAGCTTCAAGGGCACCTTTGATCCCTTCTTCGCGCTTTTCTACCGCTCCAAGAATGGGTTTCCAGGCATATTTTCTCAACAACAACAATAGGCCCACGAAAAGCAACAACTGCCAGAAAAACAAGCCAAAGGAAAATTCCTCTATTAACTTTTCCATTTATCTTAAAATATTAATGCTTTTAAACTATATCACTTTAAAATCAATGAAGGGCCATAGCCAACCGCTATGGCCTTCATCAATACTGTTACGGTTATTAAGCTGCAAAAAGAGCGGCGAAACCGATACCTTCAATAAGGGCTGCTGCAATCAACATTGCTGTTTGGATCTTACCAGAAGCTTCAGGTTGACGAGCAATGGCTTCCATTGCCTGACCACCGATTCTACCGATACCCAATCCTGCTCCGATTACGATCAAACCAGCACCTACGATGTTTGGAATTGTCATGATATATGAATTTAAATATTAAACGTTCTACTTTTAATTAATGATGATCTTCTTCTACCGCCATACCAAAATACAGGGCGGACAACATGGTGAAAATATATGCCTGCAATGCGGCCACCAACAATTCCAATAAAGAAAGTGCAAATGCCAACAAGAAGGACAATGGGCTTCCGATCCAGTTTTTAAATATGAACATCAACCCGATAATACTCATCAATACCACGTGACCTGCGGTAATGTTGGCATACAAACGAATCATCAATGAAAATGGCTTGATGAACGTTCCCAACAATTCGATGGGCGCCAATATAATTTTCATAGGGACAGGTACGCCCGGCATCCAAAAGATGTGCTTCCAGTAGTTCTTGTTCCCAGTAAATGTTGTAATAAGATAGGTGATCATGGCCAAGGCAAAAGTCACTGCAATGTTGTTGGTGACATTCACTCCTAGCGGTGTCAACCCCAAAAGGTTGATGACCCATACAAAAAAGAATACAGTAAGCAGATAGCTCATATACCTTTTGTATTTATGCTCACCAATGTTTGGTATGGCAATTTCGTCACGCACAAAAAGTACCAATGGCTCCAAAAATCTTCCCAAACCTCGTGGCATGGTGCTTTTTTGGTACCTCTTGGCCATGGAACGGAACACCAAGAACATTAAAAGGGCTACGGCCATAATAAAGACCACATTCTTTGTTATGGAAAAGTCCAAGGGCTTTTCGTTGGTGGGATGTGCATCATCTACCACCAAATTCTCCCCAAAAGCATCTTCGGTATGGGTTTCTTCGCCATGATGTCCACCAAAATTGATGGTTCCTTCGGCATCCGTCTTGTATATTTTATTGTGATAAAGTGCGTAGTAATTACCGTCTACCTCTGCAACGGACTCTCCATGCTCCAACTCGGAAGAAAGAAAGACCTTCAATCCATTATCCCATAGAATCACAGGAAGTGGAAACCCAAAATATTTGTGCTCGCCCTCTTCGGTGGTATATGAAAAAAGGTTGAAATCATGCGAATCCAAAAGGTGGTGGTCGATGTATTCCTTAATCTGTGTCTTTAAATCGTGGGCACCGGTTTCAACTTCTTCTCCCTCTTGGTTTTGGGCCGATACAAATCCCGCAATCAAAAAAATTACGGCAACTAGTTTTTTACTGAAAAAAGAATATCGCATATGATCCAACTATGGGTCCTCAAAAATTGGTGCAAAAATACATTCCTCCTTCAAAAGAAAAAAGCTTTTTCCAGTATTATTTTTTTATTGAATTTTTCAGGTCTGTTTTGGGGCTTTGTCACACAGTATTAAGCAGTTTCACCAAAAAGAAGGTTTCCAATATCAGTGCAAATCCATATGGGACAAAAAAGATAAGGAACTCCAATTGCTCCAAGACACCATCCTGATGGAATGCGGGATATAGAAAAATGAAGAAAAGCGCAAACTTTACGAGGCTTCCCCCTAGAAAAAAGAATCCCAACAAGTCGCGATATTTATTGCGAAAAATGTAAATCGCATAAAAAACAATGAGCGCCATAACCGCATTGAGCACATAGCTTTTTGTCAGCTGCAGGGACGAAAGCTCGTATCCCCGGTCTTCCAAAACCCATGATTGAAGAAAGAACAGTCCCCATAGGCCCAAAAGGAGAATGGAGGTAAAAAGAATTGGATAAGCCCTTTGCTTCAATCGTTGATTTTTTTGATTTGTTGGAGGATCAAATATATAGAAATCGCCACGGCCAAAATGGTACAAATGGGCAAGAATACTTTTTCAGTCCCAAAATGGCCATCCAACCATTTGCCGCCCCAAACGCCCAAATAAATAACAACGCCCATTTGAATGGCGGAACCAGACAAACGGGCGGCTGTATTGAGTGTTTTGTTGTAGTCTTTCTTAGGAGGCTTTTGCTGGCTCATTTTTGCTGGTTGACTGCATTTTGGGCGTAGCCGAAGCTCCTTTGCCCATGGTGCACGCCGCATTAAAGGTGGCACCAGGTTCTACCGCCAATTTGGCTACCGTTACCGTGCCCTCGATCGTTGCGGAGGATTTCAACGACAATAGGTCCTTTACCATAAGTTCTCCGTTGAACCTTCCTTCGATATCTGCGTTCACGCACTCTACCTTACCGTTAATGTAGCCATCCTTTCCAATGACCACTTTACCGGAGGTGGTCACATTGCCTTCCAACTTACCGTCTATCCTGAAGTCGGCCTCGGAGGTGATGTCACCCTTAATTTTAGTGTTCTTCTCGATTCTGTTGGGCTGTCCGCCAAATTCATTCATAGGCCGGGGTTTTTTGTTGTCAGAAAACATTGTGTTCTAGGGTTTTGGGGTTTAAAATTGTGCTTTGTATGATTCTAAGTTTTTGTGGACCTGTATGATTTTATAATTATCCGATAAAACTACAAAATTCTCATCTTTAATCAGATAGTCCCTGTTGTTTTTTATGAGCTCCGCGAAGCCCAAGGCAAAGTCTTGCGAAGGAAAACCGTGTACCACTACAAATTCATCTTCCAAATTATAGATGTCCTTGGAAACCATGTTTTTATAGTTCAGTTCCTTGATTGCTTTTTCCAATCGGTTTTTGAGCTTGGTGGCATTTTCATCGTTTCTGATCTTGAACGGGAAAACTACTTTCCAGTTGCCCGCGCCAGTGGAACCGGTTTCTGGGGAAAACTCCTTGTTCTCCAGTTTAGGCAGCTGCTCCTCCACCATTTGCTCGGCCTTTTTGCCTTCGGGGTTGTTGGGGTAGGTCAGTGCCACATAGTTCAAGGCTTCCTTGAAGGGCTCAAAACCTTGCAAGCGGCCAATGGCATTCGCTTTCAGCATTTCAAACTTGGGTACAATGGGATCGCCGGTAAATTTATTGATGTATTCCTCCGACTGGGTGATCACGTTCAAAAATTCCTGTTCTTGGTACTTTTTGAACAGGGCTGCATATCGGGCATCGGGGCTATCCGTATCCCCGTCCAGTACCGCCTGTGGGTTCAACAAAATTTCCGCGTAGCGGGTATCGGGATGATTGGCAATGATGTTCTGCTTCATGTTCACTGCCAGCGGACTGCCCGTTTCCTCATAAATCTTGTATAAATTGTATTTGGAGGGCAAAATCAACCGCTCTTCGGGATTTGACGACAACACCCGCTCCAATTTGGCGGCGGCCAACATGTTGTCCTTGAACTTTTCCTTGTAAATCAAACCCAATTGATAGTTGGCAAAGTTGCGCTCGCCTTTTAAACTATCTATTACGGCAACATCCGTAGGAACTTGCTCCAAGTAAAAGTCAACGGAATATTTTTGGTCTTCGGTCAGGACTTCATCATTCGCTGCAACCACCTCTCCGGTAGCCTCCGAAATGGAGATTTTGGTTTTATTGCTCCATCGCCAATCGTCTTCCAAAGTCCGGGTGCCCCATCGTGTCCTAAAATCGTTTCTGCCATTGCCCAAACTGGTAATATTGTAAAAGTAGAACTTGCCTTGGTTCTCCTTACCGCCTTTGCTGTTGGCAAAAGTAGCGAAGCCGGCGGTGGTGCGCTCCCTCTCTTTTTCGGCAGCCGCTTCTTCCTTCCGCTTCATTTCGGCTATGTAGTCCTCAAAATAGGCCGTACGGTCCGCTATCGGCATTTGATATAAAGTGATCACGCTATCGGCATGCTGCACAATGTCCTCATATTTGATCACATCCTCAAGGTTGTCCAGCTTCTTTTTGATGTTTCGGTGCTTGCGGGTGTTCTCGTTCAAGTTGGTCAAAGTGCTGTCGTAGTAGGAGCCCGCCATGCGGTATTCATCCTTGTCAAAATAATAATCGGCCAGACTTTGATAGTTGAGGGCATTCAACTTGCGTTCGCCTTGGGTTGCCTGAATGGATTTGTTATAATAGGCCAATCCAAGACTATCCTCTTCGTAAGCCATATGAAATTCGGCCACTTGGCGATAAATCTTGTCCAAAAAGGGGCGGTTCTCCCGATTCTCTTCGAGTTCGGTGAGGTATTCCAACATTTCCTCTCGGTTGCCTTCGGTAAGTTCTATGTTCTGTATTTTTTTGAGATGCGCATTGATCATGTACACCCTGGGGGATTTGCGGTTAAGCTCAATGACTTTATTGTAGGCGTAGTTGGCACTGTCCTTATGCCCCAACTGGTCGTATAACTGACCTATGATGAACAAATACCTTCCTTTTTCCGGATTCTTTTTGGTGTAGGCCTGGGATATTTTCAATTTTTGAATAGCGGTGTCGGGAGCATTCAGGTTGATATAGCATTGGGCCATAACTGCGTTGGCGTCGGCATACTCCTGGTCCTTGAGTTTTTCGTACTTAAAAAGTCGCTTTAGATTTTTGATGGCCACCTCGGGATTATCCAAACGCATATTTGTTTTTTCCCGCCAGATGGTCGCTTCATTCAGCTTGTCGCTTTTGCTATATTTTCTCAGGATATAGTTGAAGGATTCCAAAGCAGGAATATAACGCTGGTCAAAGTAGCGGGATTTTCCCAAAAGCAAAAAGGCCTCATCAATTTGCGGGTTTCGCTCCTCGTCCTTAATGTCCATGCTGTGCTTTTGGATAGCCTTGGTAGCCTTTTCCTCCGCAATAAGAAAGTTGGGGTTGTTGTCCTCGGAGTCCAGTTTTACCTCATCGGTCACTTTTAAGCGTTCTACGGGCAGTATTTCCCAATAATCATCCCGATAGGTCGAATTGATTTCATCCAGCCCTTTTTGAAAGGCCAAATTTCCGTTGTACAAAGTGTTGTACTCGGTGTTGAGGGCGTGCCAATTTCGGTTGATGAACTTGTCCTTTTGGGTGGAACAGGCATTAAATGCAAGTCCTCCCAAAACCAATAGGCCCAAAAATGTGTGATGAAGCTTCAAAATTATCGATAATCTTGTGTAACCTTAAACTCAAAAATGAGCGGATTATTATAAGGCTTATCGATAAAATGCATTATTCCCTCATCAAGGTTTCAGTTTTAAGAAAATAGTGTCTCCCAACCCCAACCAATACTTTGACCCGATTACTATTCTGGAGATAGTTTCTTTGATCGGGAGCACATTTTTGTATCTGTTCATAGTTATATATGTAACCAAGCTTTTGGTAGACTCATCATACATTGTTCTTGGTGCTCCCATGAATACATACTTTTTCAGGAAATTTAAATCATTTCCATAGGGACTCTCCTGCATCAATCTTAATTGAATCTGACCTGTTTCGATTATGACTGCGTCGATATAGGACTCTTTTTTCAAATCAAAATAAATAGTGAATCCTTCGATTTCTTTATTAATCAATGAAAATATTGCCTCGTCCAGTATTTGAGTTTCCTCAGAATCAATTGTTCGTTCCTTTTTTAAATCCTCCAACTCCTTTTTGTATTGATCTATTTGAGGAACAAAATAGCCTAAGGAATTTTCTCTTTCGGAAAATGACTCAATATTTCTTTTAAGCCTCTGGATTTTTTGGTAGTTGGCATTTTGAAGCTCCAGAAGACATTCCAATTCCAATTGAATGTGCCTCAGCTGTTCGTTAGCGTAATGAACAGCAATATAGTCATGATCTCTTTTGTTTTCATCAATTTCGAGTAATAGGCGTTGTTTTTCCCATTGATAAAAATCAACTAATAAGTCTAAATCACTGGACATGGTTAATGGTTAATGTCCTAAAGTTGTAGAATTTCCGATTAACCTGCAAAGAAAGCTTCCAATTCCTTCATGGTTTCCGCAGAGGTGTGAAGATCTTTCACAATCTCACCTTTATGGAGCACCACGATACGCTGGCAAACTTCGGTTACGTGGATCAAATCGTGACTAGAAACCAGTACGGTAACGCCCTCTTTTGCTGCCAAATCCTTAATGATTCCCTTTAATCGAATTTGGGTGGTCGGGTCCAAGTTGGCAAAGGGTTCGTCCAAAATCACCACCTCGGGGTTACCGATAAAGCTGGCCACAATGCCCACCTTTTTTTGGTTTCCTTTGGAAAGGTCCCTAAGGTATTTTTTCTGGTTGAGGATTTCTCCGTGGAAAAAGTCATCAAAATTGGCCAATAAGGCATCAACATCCGCTTTGTTCCTTCCGCGCAGTTCGCCGATAAAGTAAAAGTACTCTTCGGGTGTAAGGTACCCGATCAAGAAGGTCTCATCAACAAAGGCAGAGGTAAAGGGCTTCCATGCTTCGCTCTCGTCCACCCGAATGTCTTTATTTATGATATGACCGGTAGAAGGCTGTATCAAATCCAACAAAATACTGAACAGGGTTGTTTTCCCCGCCCCGTTGTTGCCAACAAGGCCAAAGCTCTGTCCTTTGGGAATTTCTAAATGGTCAATGTTCAAAACGGTTTTGTCTCCGTAGGTCTTGGTCAAATTATGAACTGTGATCATGTACTTTTCTGTTAATGGTTTTTTATTTCTGTTTGTATGCTTGTAGTGTTTTGTACTTTTCCTTTTTGTAAATGCCCTCAATCATGGTAAATACCCTGTTTTTGAAAGCAAATCCGAGTATGCCGAACACGGCTACAAAGATGTACCCTGCCGTAGGGTTGATCAAAAAGTGGCCAATGGCATAAATAGCTATGGGCAGCACCAATTTGGGCAAGGTAAGCAACAACGTTTTGGCATTAAAGGCCTGCTTGTCGCCAAAGGCTTTCTTGTTCGAGGTAAGCTCAATGGGCGTTTTTACATAAGCCCCTCCCCAAAGCACCAGGTAACTGTTTATCCCAATGTTATAGATGCCTCCAACCAATACTGCGGCGTAGGCTTCCCATCCAAAGTAAAGGTAAAACGTCGCAAGAAAAGTGGAGATAATAGTCGCAATAACCACCAAATACCATTTGGAAGAAAGGTATTCCCGATACTTGATGTTTTGGCTCATCATCAACGGATAGTAACTGCTGTCCCAACTGGGCACGTACTGCCCAAAACTGAACAGGAACCCTCCCGTAACAAAAATACCTGCGAAGATTTTCCAGAAAGGCCCGTCGTAGACTTCGATGGCATTGGTAAAAAAGAGCAGTCCGTAAAAAATAAAGAAGAATCCTGCTATCACCGCCGAGCGCGAGCGCTTGTTCCGCTTGATTAGTTTGATGTCGTTCTTGAGGAAGGTGCCCAAATTCCCGAAGCGGTCCAACCATTCCAGGTTTTCTGTCTTGGCCTCGGTATGTTTTTTGGCCAGTCCGCCATCCAAATACATGTGCTTTTTGAAATAGGCAAAGGCGCCATAGTACAAGCCTGCCAAAACCATCCAAGGGATAATCGTCGTCCAGGGCAGATCGTAGAAAAAGTCGAAAATGGGTTGGGTGTAAAAGGTAATATCGAACCATTGATAGTATTGCGATGCACCGGCCAGGATGAAGAGGGCCGCGAACACATAAAAAACAGCATTTTGGTTGTTCACCATCACATTGATAAAGTTGTTGCAATAGAGCAACGCCATCATCGCCAAGTGCCATCCTATGACCTGAATGGCAGGGTATCCTTGGGCGACCAAAACAATACTGAACGGTACAAAGAAAAAGGCATGGGCCACATTGAAGAAAGAAATGGCCGTTTTTCCGAGGGAAAAATGGACCACTTTGCTTTTGCTAATGGGCAAATACAACAAGGGTTTGATGTTCGTGACCGGCATTTTTTGAAGCATGTACCGGAATAGGAGGTCGAATGCCAAATAATAGATCATAAAACGGTTGATGACCCTTAACGGATCGCCGATACCTCTTTCGTCAATAATAAAGTATGCGGCAACACCCATCCCCAAAAATGTGGCAGTAATCCACAAAGCACCTATGGCCATCAAGATCTTGAACCATATTTCGGTCTTGAAGGTTGCCGATCTAAAAAATGACTTCCACTGGAGCCCAATAAAATGTTTGATCATGGTCGGTGTATTTTTTTTGTTGGTATCTAATTTATCGGATTTGTTACACAGTGGAAATGCTTTTTGTAAAAATAGCTGTTCAAAAGGAGTGTATTGCTTAATTTTGCAGCAAAAATTTATACATGAGCCAATTTCATGCCTTACAAATAACTGCGGTAGACCAATTGACCCCCAATGCCGTAGCCCTTACTTTTGACATTCCGGAGCACCTTAAAGAAGCGTTTACTTTTAAAGCCGGACAATATATTACCCTAAAACACGAAGTCAATGGAAAGGAACTCCGTAGGGCCTACTCCATTTCTTCCGCGCCCTCATCGGGAAAATTAACGGTCGGCATCAAAAAAATGGAAGGCGGAACGTTTTCTGTTTATGCCAACGAACAACTGAAGGCCGGGGACACCTTGGAAGTCATGGTGCCGGAGGGACGTTTTGTGTTCGACTCCCAAGACCCACAAACCATAGCTGCCTTCGCTGCTGGTAGCGGAATCACTCCTATTATGAGCATTGCGCAAACCGTTTTGGAGAGACATCCAGATAATCGCTTTGTTTTGGTGTTCGGAAACCAGACGCCTGAGGAGACCATGTACTTCAAAACCATCCAATCCCTAAAGGAGCGTTATGGTGACCGTCTTTTTGTGCAATATGTATTCAGTAGGTCGAGCGAGGAAGGCGCCCTTTTTGGACGTATCGAAAAATCAACGGTAAACTTTGTTTTAAAGAACAAATTCAAAGAAACTGCATTCGATGCCTTTTACTTGTGTGGACCCGAGGAGATGATCAATCAGGTGTCTAACACCTTAAAAGAGAATGGAATTTCCGAGAACAAAATCCATTTTGAACTGTTCACTAGTTCGGATACGGAAGATGAGTTGGCCGAAGAACTGGAAGGTAAAACACAGGTAGAAGTACTTGTGGACGATGAGACCTTTACCTTTGTTATGGACAAAAAGGAACTGGTACTCGATGCGGTGCTAAAGCAGGATATCGATGCGTCGTATTCATGTCAAGGTGGTGTTTGTAGCAGCTGCATTGCTCGCCTTACCGAAGGAAAAGTGGAGATGGTGAAAAACCAGATTTTAACGGACAGCGAGATTGAAGAAGGGTTTGTGCTTACCTGTCAATCGCACCCGATAAGTGCCAAGATCAAAATCGATTACGACGACGTATAAAACTGGATTAATACTCTAAGAAGTTTGGGACATCATTTTTTCCAATGCCCTACTGCCTTGGTCATACCCAATTTTAAAGGCGTTCTCAATACCCTTTTTATCGAGCACCCCAATGGCATCCAATTCTTTGGGTTCGATAAACAGGTCGCATTGCCGTAATTTTTCGTGGTTGGAGGCGTGAATCATCAAACTGGTGACCCTGGCCGTAAGCTGAAATGAATTTCTGAGGTCCTTTTTCTGCAAGGGAGCGGTTATGGAAACGTTACTTCCAATGATAAAATCCGTAAGGTTGTCCACATATTCCTTTGGGAAATTGTTCATGATGCCACCATCCGCATAAAGCACATCATCAATGGTAACCGGACTGAATACAGGTGGTAATGCTGCCGACGCCAATAATGGTTTGATGAGCTCTCCGTCGTAGAATACCTTTTCGTTGCCTTTTAACAGGTCCGTGGCCACCACAAAAAGTGGGCGTTTCAAACTTTTAAAGCTATCATCGGGAAAAAAATCCTTGAAAATACTGAAATATCGTTCGGTATCGATAAAGCCGGGTTTGTTGATGGCAAAAAAACTGTACTGAAATAGCGGCGTCTCCTTAAAGAACTTGAGCATATCTTCCACGGAGTTGTCATTGGCATACAGCGCCCCAACCAAGGCTCCAATACTGGTTCCGGCCACTACGTTGGCTTCAATCTGGTGTTCCCGAAGGGCCTTGATAAGCCCAATATGTGCCATTCCACGGACGCCACCGCCAGAAAGTACCAAGCCTATGGATTTATCCTTGAGCATCTGTTTATTACATCAATTGGTTGTAGGTGTAAAGGTACTATTTTGATGGAATGCCAAGGTTGCCCTATCGTTGTATTTCGATTAAAAACAACATTCCCATCAAAAAAACCAAACCACCTCTGCCAAAACTCCGTAAGTGTGTGTATAAACTAAAAATTACATCACATGAAATCTTTTAAAACAATTACCTTATTATTTTCTTGTATTGGCTTAATGGCCGTAACCCATGTATCCGCACAGACCAAAATGGTTGGTGGTGCGCCCATGTACCCGAGCAAGGACATTGTTTCCAATGCCGTGAACTCCAAAGACCATACTACTTTGGTAGCTGCCGTTAAAGCGGCCGGATTGGTGGAGACCCTGCAAGGCGATGGGCCATTTACCGTATTTGCCCCTACCAACAGTGCTTTTGAAAAACTGCCCGAAGGAACCGTGGCCACCCTGTTGAAGCCAGAAAACAAATCCAAATTGCAAGCAGTGCTTACCTATCACGTGGTAGCTGGTAAATACAGTGCAAAGGATTTAATGAAATGGATCAAAAAAGGAAAAGGCATGGCCGAACTTACTACAGTAAACGGAGCCAAGCTCACTGCCATGATGGAAAACGACATGATAATGATCAAGGACGGTTCTGGAAACGTTTCCACCGTCACCATTGCAGATGTCAACCAATCGAATGGTGTGATCCATGTTGTGGACACCGTTGTGCTTCCGTAAGTAAAGATCTTTGTTAATTTTTTGAGTTAGGAAAAGAGCGGCAAATGCCGCTCTTTTTGTTTCTGATTCCTTATAATCGACTACAAAACAATTGTTTATGGACTTAGAGGCAATTTTATGCCGATAAGTGTAATCATTCGCAAATCCTTTCGACCTAATTCAATAGTGATATTTGTTGTATGTTTAAGTAAAAACATCAAATCCAGAAAAACATGGCGAACTCCTATTATGACCCAGCGGACCTAAGAAAATTTGG
Organism: Flagellimonas sp. MMG031; assembly: GCF_040112705.1. NCBI lineage: Bacteria > Pseudomonadati > Bacteroidota > Flavobacteriia > Flavobacteriales > Flavobacteriaceae > Flagellimonas > Flagellimonas sp. MMG031. The sequence goes on along the minus strand of NZ_CP157804.1, from coordinate 684,120 downwards.
AAACATTACAGAATGGAGCGAGGAACTTGGCAAGAAGTTTTTTGATTACTACGGAAAGGTTTTTGAAGAAGGTGCCTTGAGTGCCCGCGAAAAATCACTTATCGCCCTGGCGGTAGCGCATGTGGTGAAATGTCCATATTGCATTGATGCCTACACCAAAGACGGGCTGCAGCGAGGCATTACCAAAGAAGAAATGATGGAAGCCGTTCATGCGGGGGCAGCCATTGAGAGCGGAGCGACACTTGTTCACGGAGTACAAATGATGAACAAGTACGAAAAGCTTTCGATGTAGTTTCGGCTTACTTCGCTTATAATTGAACGTCCCCTAGTATTGAACATCAATGTATCGGAAGGAAAATGAACCTTTCCTAAAATGATTTAGATAACCTATAGCATGACGCAAAGCATTCTCGCAGATATAAAAAAAGCAGCCAAAAAGTCCCTTAAAGCGAGGGAAGACGAGCTCGCGAATACCCAAAAGCAATTGGAAGTGCTGAATGGGGAGTTGTTTTCGAGTGGTGAACTGCCCTATTTTAAGGATAAGATTGCCGAATCGGGACAATTTCCCCTAAAACCCAAAACGTTGGAAGTACTCCAGATCAATGTGGGGTATATGTGTAATCAGGTTTGTGCCCACTGTCATGTGGATGCCGGGCCAGACCGAAAGGAAATCATGACCCGGGAAACCATGGAACAGTGCCTTGAGGTGATTCGAAATACTGGGGCACACACCTTGGATTTGACCGGAGGAGCCCCCGAAATGAACCCCGATTTTAGGTGGTTCGTGGAGGAAGCGTCCAAAGCGGGCATCCAAGACTTTATCGTTCGGTCCAATCTCACCATTATTCTGGCGAACAAAAAATACCACGATCTGCCGGAGTTCTTCAAAAAACACAATGTGCATGTGGTTTCTTCCATGCCGCACTATACCCGAGGAAAAACGGACAAGCAACGGGGGGATGGGGTTTTTGACAAATCTATAAAAGCACTCCAAATGCTCAACGAGGTGGGCTATGGCAAACCCAATAGCGATTTGCGTTTGGACTTGGTGTACAATCCTTCCGGGGCATTTTTGCCGTCCGACCAAACGGCGATGGAGCGGGATTTTAAAAAAGCTTTAAAAGAAGATTTCGATATCGACTTTCACAACCTGTTCGCCATTACCAACTTGCCCATTTCGCGCTTTTTGGACTACCTTATCGCATCGGACAATTACGAAGATTACATGTACTCATTGGTGGAAGCCTATAATCCTGCCGCCGTGCAAAATGTGATGTGCACCAACACCATTTCGGTAAGTTGGGACGGCTGGCTGTACGATTGTGATTTCAATCAGATGCTGGACCTTAAAGTGGCGAGCAAGGTCAAACATATCAAAGATTACAACGATGACCTGTTGAACGACCGTGAGATTGTGATTTCACAGCATTGCTATGGTTGTACGGCCGGAGCCGGGAGCAGTTGTCAGGGTACGGTTGCGTAGCTGCTTTAGGCGTTAACCTCAAAATTGATGTTCATAGTCCCAATCCAGACCATCATCATCCAATGATGCTTTTGTAATTCCAGTATATCGCTCTTTCCAAGGAGAAGGATCAATTAATTGCATGGATTCGCTCAGCTGAGTTGCTATGTCCATCAAATCGACCACCAAAGGCTGGTCTAAATTTCCACTGGATTTCAGTTCAAAAGTTTGATTCCCATTGTTGAGATAGAGGTTATAATCCAAAAATTCTTTGTCAAAATCAACATCAATGATAGCAGCTTCCCGTGCTGTAGCTATTTTGAATGGCTGATAGCCGTGATTATCTACAATAGCGTTCTGGTGTTGGACAAGTTTTTTGTTCAGCTCGTTAAATTTTTCGCTTTTGATGGCCCCTAAAGCTACATCGATACTTGGAAAGTTTAAATCTTCAGATTTTCTAAGGTGTTCCATGTCCTTTTGTCTGTCCCAGACCACCGTTCGTATCATGGGAGGTAAAAAATCAGCTTCCTTGTTCCAGGTGTCATCACTCCAAATCGAATAGGATTTCAACAAGCCATATTTTGGCTGGTGCAGTATCAATTGGAAATCTTTTTTGAGCCAATCACCACTCGTTTTGTGGATGATGGACGATGGTCCCTCTATAAGAAAGTTGCCCATTTTTGTAATACGTTGTCTATACGCACCTGTCATAAAATGCATTTTTGTAGAAGTTGGCACAAATGTGAGGAATAATTTGGTGCGATCTGACGGATGCCCCTTCCGATCTGACGGATGGTGCTTCTGATCTGACGGATTTTTTTTGGGGAGGTGGATTTTGGGGGTTGGGAATGGGATTTTGGAAGTCCGAAGTCGGAAGTCGGGAGTTCGGAGTTAGGGGTTTCAGGTTTCAGGTTTCAGGTTTCAGGTTTCAGGTTTCAGGTTAAGATGTCAGTTCGAGTGTTTTTTGTCGGTTTTTGCAAAAAAGAGACAAAAAATGTATCGAGAACTTAGTTCAGTGAGGAGCGAAGAGCCAAGACCCAGGAGAGGAAAGACCATAGAAAATAGACTTGGTTTAATGGGCGGTTGGAAGACCGAAGACCGAAGTCGGAAGACAGGAGTTAAGATGTCATTTCGAAACGAAGTGAGAAATCTATCGGGAGTAGGAAGTCAGTCAGCAGTGGGCAGTACTCGGTGGTAAGTTGGCAGTATACAAATGACACTAATTTCACGAATTGGCGCCAATGGGGTTCTTTGTCATTTGAAATGAATTTTTTGACCTTAAACCTTAAACTTGGAACCTTGAATTTGATCTTGAGTTTTCAAACAGATTTCTCAATCGATGCATTGCATCTCATATCGAAATGACCTTTTTTTGAACCTATGTGTTGAACTTGACACTTGAGTTTGAACTTGAGCTTTTCAACTAGATTACATCATCAATTCTTTGCATTTCATTTCTAATCAACCTTTGTCAAAAGTTGAAACAGCTTATTCAGCACATCGGCGGGTTCAATGGTTTGCATCGCGTTTTCATAGCCTTGGGGTACTTTGTTTCCATATACAGAAGTTGGAATCAAGGGGTAGGTTTCCCGGTCGGCCGTCAAAGCATTTTCTATGGGCTGCCCAAAGGGATAAAACCCGGCATACGGGTGGGTAACGCCCCAAAGCGTCACCACAGGAATACCATAATTCGAAGCCATATGCGCATTCCCACTGTCCATGGACAACATCACATCCAAATTGGAAATGAGCTGAAGCTCTTCGGATAATTTGAGCTTGCCTGCCATGCTAAGTGCATTGTTGTAGGAGTTGGCCATATCTTCCAATACTGTGACTTCCTTCTCGCCTCCTCCAAAAAGCAATATTTTATACTTATTGGTATTATTTAGTTCTTGGATTACCGTTTCCATTGATTCTAAAGGATACATCTTCCCTTCATGGGCGGCAAAAGGGGCAATTCCCACCCATTTCTTGGTATCCTGATGTACCAAATCGAGTACTTTCGGGGAAAGAGGTAGTCTTTCAAGTGGTGGTGAGGAGCTTAAATCTATTGGATAACCTAGTTTTGAAAACACCTCGGCATAGCGTTCATGAGTGGTTTTAAGTTGCTCAAAAACCTTGTTTTTAGTCCTTGTAAGTGCTTTTTTCTCCTTTCTGCCTTTGTCAATTTGAACAAAAGGGATGCGTTCCAGGCCAAAATACTTTTTAAGTACCCTGCTTCGCAGTACATTGTGCAAATCTGCAACGGCATCGATTTCCAAAGCTTTCAGTTCCTTGTACAATCGCCATAGGCCCGTTAGACCTTTGTGTCTGTTTTTCACATCAGCTGCATACACTTGCACGTTATCCAGACCATCAAAAATAGGGGCAAATGTTCTTTTGGTAAGCAAGGTGAGCCTAAGATGGGGATATTGTTGCAAGAGGGCTTTGATTACCGGGACCGTCATGGCCACATCGCCCATGGCCGACAAGCGGATGATCAATATATGGGTGTATTTACCCTTTTTGTCCACGGAGTACTGGGTTTAGCTCTTCGTCGTTGTACATTTTCATCTGTTTGTAGACTTTCATGTACTTATTTCCAGCCTCGATATCGGCCAACAATTGATCTATGGCCGTAGAAAGATCTTTTCTTTGTTCCAATAGTACCGCTAGCTTTTCACTGCACTTTTGGGTGTGCTCTGCGGAGGCGTCGGTACGGTTCACCTCCTCTTGCATGTGATAGATCTTCAATGCCAAAATGGACAATCGGTCTATGGCCCAAGCAGGACTTTCCGTGTTGATGGTGGCATTGTCCTTTACTTGTACTGATTGGTATTTATTCAAAAAATAGCTGTCAATATACTCTACCAAGTCCGTCCTATCCTGATTGCTCGCATCAATTTTCCGTTTCAGCTCCAAAGCGGCTTTTGGTTCAATCTCCGGGTCTCGGATAATGTCTTCATAATGCCATTGTACAGTATCTATCCAGTTTTTCCGGTAAAGCAAATGTTCTATTTGATCTTTTGGGTACGGATTGGTGAATGACTGGCTCACATCGTCCTTAATGTGATAGGTATCTATACTTTCTTGAAAGATATTGAAGGCAAAATCGCTGAACATAATCTAAAATTTGTTCAAAGATATTGCTTTATGGCGTATTTAGTTAAGGTGGAAGACAAAAAGAGCGCAGGCCAGGACAATGCTGCCCATAAGTGCAATCTCTTGAAACTTCTCTTTTTTGATGCCTTCAAAATAATTGGTGAAGAACACGGCAGCGGGAAAAAAGGTGAGCAGAACAGGGGATGCATCGGCCGGTGTGAACAGCATAATCCCAGTGGACAATATGAAAATGAGAAATACAATCCGTAGTAGGAGCAGCTTTCCCCCACTTACGTTTCGAAGTCTTACGAAAACCAACATGGAAACCAAGATGGTCAAAATTAAATAAATCAATGTTTTTACATTGAGTACCTGAAAAAAGGATTTGGTAGTAAACAGCCCTAAGGAAAATTGGTAGTGCTCCTCAAAAAACTCCAAAGACCCTTGTACTTTGAGCACCGTGAATGTCAACATAAATATGGTGGCAATTCCCAAAAAAGGCACCAACCAGTTTTTAACCGTTTTACGGTCATATACTCCGATCACAAAAAAAACGAGCAGCATAAAGGCAAGCGCCCAATCGTAGAACAAACTGGCCAATGAAATCAACAATGAGGCATCGAATATTTTGTGTTTTACGTTCCTAGTTGATTTTACGGACAATATTCTCCAAAAAGCCAGAAGTAGAAAAAAGTTGGCAAAAATGACCTGGTCAAGAACGAGCTCGTCGGAAAAACTTATAATCAGCAATAGGAAAAACAGCATGGCATACGAGTTGGACTCCGTTGCTTTCTCGGTGCGTACGATTTGATTGACGATAAAAACAGCCAGTAAAAGTCCGATAAACAAGACCAGTTCTCGTCCGATGACTTGGCTTATCTTTTGTTCCCCAAGCCCGAAAAATAGATGGGTAAAATAGAAAAGGAACAGGACGATGGCAAGAACAATGTAGTTTATGGGTTTAGTTTTTCCGAAAAAGCTTGAAATCATCCTATCTTTTGCTACTTTTGTAAAGTAAATATAGCCAAGATGAGCAAGTTTTTTTACGGTATAGAGGACTTATTTGTAAACTATCTTTTTGCACCACTGGATTCGTTGCGTTTTATGCACAGCTGGTGGGGCTCCAATACCATTAACTGGGTCTTTATGATCATTGGCTTTGTGGCCATGGTCTATTGGATGGGCCAGTTGAAAATTTTCAACGAAAGCGGCGAGGAAGATAAAAGCATCAGCTCACACTCTTATCTATAGATCGAAGCCTAGATCTTTTCGGTAATACATGCCATCAAAATGGAGTTTTTCCATGTTTTGATAGGATGTTCTTAGCGCTTCCCTAAAATCTTTTCCAAAGGAAGTAATAGCTATGACACGGCCGCCATTGGTCACAACCTTTCCATCTGATATTTTGGTTCCTGCGTGAAAGACGAGGGAATTTTTAATATTCTCCGTTCCCTTGATTTCCTTGCCTTTTTCATAGGCTTCGGGATACCCGCCAGAAACCGCCATTACGGTGGTTGCAGCTCTTTCATCAATATTTAGGTCGATTTGGTCCAGTGTTCCATTGGCCATCGCCAGCAATACTTCAACCAAATCACTTTGGAGCCTTGGAATAACCGCCTCGGTTTCCGGATCGCCCATTCGCACGTTGTACTCGATTACCTTGGGTTCGTCTCCCACTTTGATCAAACCGATAAAGATAAAGCCCACATAAGGCAAATTATCCGTTTTTAGGCCTTCTACGGTCGGTTTAACTATTTGTCGCTCTATCTTGTCCATAAAGCCGGTATCGGCAAAAGGAACCGGGGAAATGGCCCCCATTCCACCCGTGTTGAGCCCCGTATCGCCCTCACCTATTCTTTTATAGTCTTTGGCAGTTGGTAGGATTTTATAGTTGGTGCCATCGGTGAGCACAAAACAGCTCAATTCTATACCGTCCAAAAACTCCTCTATCACAACGGTGGCACTGGCGTTTCCGAATTTGGAGTCGAGCAGCATCGATTTGAGCTCGTCTTTGGCTTCTTGTACATCTTTCAAAATCAAAACACCTTTGCCTGCGGCCAAACCATCGGCCTTGAGCACGTAGGGAGGTTGTAGTGTCTCCAAGAAGGCTTGGCCTTCCTGTAGGGTCTCCCTTGTAAAACTTTGATAGGCTGCCGTTGGAATGTTGTGACGCATCATGAACTCCTTGGCGAACTCTTTGCTGCCTTCCAATTCGGCAGCTGCTTTTTGCGGTCCGATTACTGGAACGGATTTCAACTCGGCATCATTTAGAAAAAAATCGTGCACCCCATTCACCAAAGGATCTTCCGGTCCCACTACCACCAATTCGATGCTTTCCTGCAACACCAACGTTTTAATGGCCTCAAAATCGTTGACACCCACCTCCACATTTGTGGCAATCTGTGCAGTGCCCGCATTGCCTGGCGCCACAAAAAGTTTGGATGTTTTGGGACTTTGGGAAATTTTAAGGGATATGGCGTGCTCGCGACCACCGGACCCCAGGACAAGAATGTTCATGGTTCAAAGTTTTGGCAAAAATACGTTTTGACAGGAACTTTTGTCTAGTTATTCGGGGAGAAATCGCGATGGGCTTCCCATAATTGTTCGTGCGAAAGTGATTTGAAATAATCAAATACTTTTTTCAGTCCTTCGGAACGATGTACTTTAGGCTCCCAGTCCAAGATTTCCTTGGCGCGGGAAATATCTGGCTGCCGCTGCATGGGATCGTCCTGTGGTAGCGGCTTGAAGATAATTTTTTGGTCGGTTCCCGTGAGCTTGATAATTTCTTCTGCAAATTCCAGAATAGTGGTCTCATCCGGATTCCCAATGTTGATGGGTTCTACATAATCACTCATTAAAAGTCGGTATATCCCTTCAATCTGGTCATCGATATATGTAAAGGATCGCGATTGTGAACCATCACCAAAAACGGTAAGGTCCTCGCCACGAAGTGCCTGTCCCATAAAAGCGGGGACGACACGGCCATCGTTAAGTCGCATACGGGAACCGTAGGTGTTAAAAATCCGAACGATACGGGTATCCAAACCGTGATGCCTATGGTAGGCCATGGTTATGGACTCCATAAAGCGTTTGGCCTCATCGTAAACGCCCCGTGGGCCGATAGGGCTCACATTGCCAAAGTAATCCTCGCTTTGCGGATGCACCAAAGGATCTCCATAAACCTCTGAAGTCGAGGCCACTAGAATCCGTGCATTATGGTCCCTGGCAAGCCCCAATAAATTAAGTGTCCCCAAAGAGCCGACCTTTAAGGTCTCAATTGGGATTTTTAAATAGTCAATCGGGCTTGCCGGTGATGCGAAGTGTAAGATGTAATCCATCTTGCCAGGAACATGAACAAATTTGGTGACATCGTGGTGGAAGAACTCAAACCGTTTTAGGTGAAACAGGTGCTCGATATTTTTCATATCACCTGTAATGAGGTTATCCATCCCAATAACATGGTGTCCTTCGGCAATGAAACGATCACATAAGTGTGACCCCAAAAATCCGGCTGCTCCGGTTATGAGTGTTTTTTTCATTTTTTCCCTTTCTTACTCTTTGAGTCGGAGTCCTTTTTCCCTTTTAAAGCATCTATTTTTCGTTTCAATAAGATTTTTTGCTTGAGGGTCGTAAAGTTGTAATTGTACCTGAAGAATATATAAGCCAAAAAAATCACAACACCTACCAACATAATTACCATTCCCGTATTCTTTGCCTTACTTCCTAGAATAATAAAAAGAACAACAAAAATGATATTAAAACAACCTATAATAAAACTAGCTTGCTTATGTGAAAGCCCCCAAAAGTCGATGAGCACATGATGAACATGATTCCTGTCCGGGGAAAACGGACCTCTTTTGTTCGCTAGACGAATTGTAAACACTCTTGCGGTATCAAACAAGGGAACAATTAAAATACTTATCGCTATTAAGGGAGCATTCTCTAACAAAAAAGGAAGTTCTCCGTAAGCTGTAGGCTCAAGTGCTAAAAACTTCAATGTCAATACGCTGATTATAAAGCCGATAATCAATGAACCTGTATCGCCCATAAATATTTTTTTATTCGAAGATATGTTAAACCCAAAAAAAGCCATCAATGAAGCGTTCATTGTGATGGCGATAAGAGCAAAAAAATATTCCTGTGATAAATAGAAAATAGTTGTGTAAATAACCATTATTACAATACCAACAATTGATGCTAGTCCGTCAATCCCATCGATTAAATTATATGAATTTATTATGGTTAACATTAAAAATCCTCCTATTATAAGGTATAGATAATAAGGGATTTCATAAATGTTCAAAAAGCCATTTAATGACTCAATACCAAAACTATCATTGACCAAAACAAAGCTGATTGCCAATATTTGAGCCAATAACTTTGACACTGGCGAGAGAACAACTAAGTCGTCTTTAAGCCCTACAATGAACAAAATAGTAAGTCCTGGAATAATGTAAATGAACTCTAAATGTTCTGCTCGATCTTTTATAAAAAATAATGTGAAGACCAAACAATAAAAAAAGGCGATTCCTCCCAATGTGGGTGTTCTCGACCTATGAGAACTCCGATGATTAGGATTATCCATTAACCTCTTATATTCGACAACACTAATTATCCTTGGGATTGTCAAATAAGTCAACAAAAAAGACCCTATAAAAAGTAATGTAGCTGTTTCAAGAAAATACATCCGTAATGTTTAAACTCTCCCAAAGATAATCTTAATTAAAAAGGTAAACAGTGAGCTTTGTCTAGAAATTCGAGTAGGTTCTTTCACCAATCGGTAAAACCATTCTAAACCCAATTTTTGATAAATGTTTGGCGCTCTTTTTTTCATTCCTGCGTATACATCAAAGCTTCCCCCCAAACCCATGTATAGAGCTGGGTATTCTTTCATAAGCTCGGACATCAATATCTCTTGTCTGGGGCTTCCTTGAGCAACAAAAACAACGTCAGGCTTTTTGGTTTTTAAATCAAAAGTCAATTTTTCTTTTTCACCTTTCTCAAAATAACCGTTACGAAACCCCACAATATCGATATTTGGATAATCCTTTTGCAGCTTACCTATAGTTTTTTCAATCACTTCTGAGGTTGAGCCTATAAAGTAAAATGATTTTGAATTTTCATATCTGCCAATGATATCAAGCCAAAATTCTGCTCCTGCAATTTTAATAGCACGTATACCTTTTCGCCTCAGGGCCAAAACGGCACCAATGCCGTCTGCATAACCGATGTTATTGTTAATTATATCATCTAACACTGTGTCTCTTCTGACAAGTTTTTCCGCGTTAAGGGCTATTAGAATAGCTTTTTTGTGTTGAATGAATTCCAAAAACTCCAGTTTGCTTTTGAATGGGTAAATATTCTTTTTGCCTAATTTAATACTATCCATATATTTTCTGAGCACCTTTATATAATTCTAAATAGCTTTCAGCATTTGCAAGCCAACTCTTTTTCTCTTTAACAAATTTCATTGCTCTTTTCTTTACAATTTTACTCTCTTCATTCTCAATAAAGAGAACCTTTTCCATTAATGAAAGAAGATCTTCTTTATCACCAGCTTTGAACAGAAACCCATTTTCTCGATTCACAACCAATTCCTTTATTCCCCCTACATCACTCCCAATGAACAACTTACCATATGCCATCGCTTCTAATGGTTTTAAAGGGGTGACTGAATCAGTCAACTTATTTTTAAGCCTAGGGTTAAAAATTATGTCAATTGAATTGAAGGCCAGTGGAACTTCATCTGGTTGAATTGCTCCTAAAAAATAAACGTTGTCAATATTCTTGGCAAGTTCGGCAATTCTAGTTTCTTCCACTCCTTGACCGTATATTTTGAGCTGGATGTTAGGATATTTCGAGGAGAATTCCTTAAAAGCATGGATTAAAAAATCTATCCCTTCATGTGGCGTTAATGTCCCAATATAGCCAAAAGTTGTTATAGCCCTTTCTGTATCATCTTCGACATATTTGTTTCTCAATTGCTTGATCCATGTTGTATTAACCGCATTATTAATTACCACTACTTTTTCATTGGATATCCCTTTGGAAAGTAACTCTGCTTTTAAATTATTATTTAATGCAACCACGGCATCGGACCTTTTCATAACGAATAGTTCAAGTTGAAACAATAGGTTTTCGAAGTATAGATCCAAAAAGGTTTTTCGCTTCTTGGTCTTCCTCAACATCCATAGCGACCTCACCTCATAAACAACAGGCAGTTTATATTTTCTTCCAAAATATATTGCGGGAAGTCCACAGAAAAACATAGCATGTGCATGTAAGATATCTGGCTTTTCCCTCTTGATAATTTTATTCAACTTGCGTGAAAATGGAATAATGCTTAAAACCTTGTTCACCCTCTTTAAAAAGGATTTTGGTTTGTCCGAAATACTGTCGCTGGTCCTAATTGATGTTCGGATATAACGAATTCCATTAATTGTCTCTTCTACTTCTTTGCCAATTTGGAAAGGGGAAGTTACAGCAACTGAATCTAAACCAATTTCCTTTTGAGACATTAGTATGTCTCTTGACCTAATACTTGAACCTGAAATCTGAGGCAGTGATTGGTAAAGTATATGCAATACTTTCATAGAAATAGTTGTGTTGAACAAAAGTAAAGTAAATTGCAAGAAAATAACCAGATAAAGCAATCCTTAACCTTTAGTATATTTAATATGATCAATAAACTGGAAAAATACAGGTCTACTGTTTTTTTGTGCATCTTAATACTGTTCTTTATTAGTTTGATATTGGCCCCAAACGACATCAACAGCAAGGTGCTTATAGGACTTGTAATTGTTTCCTTGTTCTATTTTTCTTTAGAAAGCCTTAAAGAGTCCTTAAAGCATCATTTCCCTTTGTTGTTACTTTTCCTATTAATTACTATTAGCCTGGTTTATACTGGAGACTTACCCACTGGTGTCCAAAAAATTCAACGCGTATTGGTAATTCCGCTATTTTTTATGGTATTCCCATTTGCCAATCTCTCAAAAAGAGTTTCGCAACAAATACTCACAGTTTTTGTTTTTGTGGTTTTGACCGCTACTGTCTATTCGCATATTGTGGTGATTAATTCCCTTTTAGAGAATGGGGAGTCAACCGTTCGAAGTCTTTTTAACCTCAATTATTCTTATTTGAACTTGGGCAACACCTTAGACCTTCACCCGACTTATTATGCTTATTTTATTTTATTTGCTATATCCATTACTATTAGCCTGCTCCAAAAAAGCAAATCTTTATTGATCAAGTCACTTTACGTGTTGTTAATCCTGTATTTTTCCTTTTTTATTGTCCATTTGTCTTCTCGAATCGGAATTTTGGCACTATACTTTCTACTTTTGTTTAATGTGGTTTTATACATCAGGGCTTCCAAATCTTGGAAAAAGGGAGCTTTGATTCTGGTAGCGGTACATTTGGCACTGTTCGCCATAGTTTGGAATATTGGAGTCACCAAATACCGTATCCAACATATTTTTGGGTTTGAGTATTATAACGGATATAAAGTAAATGATGGCCAACACAAGTTAAGGCTTTGGGGAGCCGCAATCAAATCCAACCATAATTTTTTGTTCGGGAATGGAATGGGCGATATAAACAGCTCATTGAACCAAGCATACACCAACTTGGACAACAAAAAGGCCTTGAATGAAAATTACAATGCCCACAACCAGTTTATTGAGTACTATGTGGGACTGGGCATCGTGGGCGTACTTGCCTTTACGTATCTTCTTTTCTATTATGGGTACGCTTTCCTCAGGGCAAAGAATTTTTTGGGGTTACAGTTTATATTAATAACCGCTATTTTGTGCCTTACGGAAAGCCTATGGAGCAGACACCATGGCATCGTTTTTTTCGTAATGGCATTAGGGGTTATTTGGCAGTTGAACAAAGATGAAACTCAGATAAGTCTTTCCTAAAAACTACGGACAGCTCTTACTCTGCTCTTATACCATTTTGCTTCCCCTCCAATGCTACCTACATGCCAACAAGCGTCGGAATAAGGATAGGGAGGCCCACACTGGTCTACCCATCCGAAAACTTGTATTGCATATTTTTTGGAAGGCTCCCCGTCTTTATCTTGAGTGGAGGTCCAATATGTTATGGTATGCTCCAAAATGTATTCTTTAGGTTTGTTCATCTTAGTAATTTCTTTATAACTCGGCAAATACCAATCATCATAAACCTCTCCTTCAAACTCAATGCTGTAGTCATCGCAAAGGCGTGCCGCGATGTTAGGTTCGTCACATACAGCCAATATGGCCAAGGTATTTACCTGCCCATAGCCTATACCTATGTTTTCAGCACCTGAAATATTCAGGCAATCCATTGTATTAGGACAACATCCCCAAGGTACCTCAAGTTCCCCATCTGCGGTCTGCAGGTCCTCAAACGAGGCGATAAGGCCGTGCGATTCTCCGGACACATAGCCCTTGTCCCCTTCTTGGAAGATGTAAAATACTATGCCTCCTTGGTAATGGTCCCCATATTTTAAAAAAGGACCATCATCCTTACTACAGGAGGCCGCTATTGCGACCAATACGGTTACGAAAAGTCCATTCAACTTTTTCGTTGCAATTTTGCTTCTTGTTTTAATTAAACGCCTCTTTTTGCTGCAATGTTGTTTTAAATCCGGCCAATAAAATCAATATAAACAAAAAAGAGGTCTGGTACATAAAGGAAGTGGTCAATCCCATAACAAGAAAATAGCAGATAGTCAACACCTTAAATCTTTTGTTGGTTTCAGTTTTATTTATGAAATACAGCAAGACCAGTAACGGAACCAACATTACCAAGCCATATTTTACATAGAGGGTAAGGTAAATGTTGTCCATGTAGATGTTATAATCCTCAATGTTCTTTCTATACTCAAACCAGGGAATGAAGAAGGTTTCACCAGCTCCTTTGCCGATCAAGTAATTGTACCATTCAAAACTATCCAATTTCAAGAAAAAGGGAGAAAAGCGTTTTTCTTTTAGCTCTGTCAAAAGAACCTGTGCATTCAACAAAGTGCTCACCCGTGCCTTAAGCGCTTCATTCAAGGATAAAACCCCGATGATTATGGCCAACAAGCCCACAAACAAAAAACCGGCCTTTCTTAAAAATGCCTTGGGGTTCGCCAAGGACATCACCATATTCAACAAAAACAATAGTACTGTAACCAATAGTAAGGTTCGATTTCCAGAGAGAAATATTGGTCCGAAAATAAATACAAATTGCCATCCATTAATCTTTGAATCTGATGCCATTTTTCCCAAAAGAAAAAAGATGGCATAAAATGTGCCCAATGATAGATATCTACTTTCTTGTGCCATATAGAAGGGGTCGTTTGTAAGTATGGTCACAATTGGGGTGAAATTGACCATAAGAAAATAAAATACAGTGGCGAAAAAATTAATAAAAAGGAGTTTTTTGGCCAACTTGCTATCCCAGGAATATTGATTCCCCTTCATAATATCCAAAAAAAGGAGGCCTATTGCCAATCCTAAAATGGGTTTGGCGTCCTTTAACAAGTCTATAGCCGAGGTACTGCTTGAATTGAAAACATAACCCAAACCTGTGTATACAATAAAAAAAACAGGTAATACAAGTAGGGCCCAAAATAAGTTTTTTGATATTCGATTTTGTTTTAGAATTAGCAAAATGTATAGTAGAAGGGGTATAGCTACAAAAAAATAGTAAACGGTAACTTGATATCTTGTATGAAGTATGGTTAGGGCGGGAGTAAAAGGTATTAACAAGGATACCCCAAAAAACCATTTTAGTCCTTTGGTTTGCCAAAACAAAACCCCAAGCAGCAAGTAGCATATGGTGAGAATAACGAAAATGAAGTTGGGAATCATGCTTTTAGACTATCCTATTTAAAAGATGGTTTAACAATGGCCCAAAGATACTCCCTAAAAGTGGCCCCCGTCATTTTGTAGACCAGCAGCCTCCAACTAGGAATGAAAAGAATAGCCATTGCCAATGTAAGCGCCCAAGCCACCTCTTCAATTCCCATAATGGAGCCGGAATATATGAAAATTGGCAAGACCAATAGAGTAATCATGTTCCATAAAAACTCAAGGTGGGTTTTGCCAGTGGCAATCACTAAACTACCCACTGGGTTGCCAATTGCCCTAAAAATCATATATACGCTGAGAATCCTAACCAGCGGGTTAATTTCCTCAAATCCAGTGCCATATAAAAGTTGCACTATTATCGGAGCAAAGAGGGCAACGGCTCCATAAACTGCAAAGTTTAATTTACCGACCCATCCAACTAATTTTAAATAGTTGGTCTTAAGTTGTAACATGTTTTCCTGAAACTTGGCCAATGCAGGTGAAGCCACCTTCAACAAAATGGGATTAAGTATTTGTGCAGGCCTTGAAACCAATTGCTTTGCTAAACTATAACCTCCTAAAACATCGGAATTAAAGAACTTGCCAATCAACAAAATATCCATGTCCCTATTAAAATAGTTGATAATTTGCCCTCCAACTTGGTACATGCCTATCTTTAAAAAAGGGGTGGTCTCACCAAAATTGAAATGAAGTTTGAGTCCATATTTTTTCAGTCCGAGAATCAGATACAGAGTGTTCTGAACCAAATATTGTAAAAGTGCACTGTATACCAAGGCCAATACTCCATAATCGTTAATCGCAAGATAAACTGCGAAAATTAAGGATAGCAGTGATGCGGAAATTTCGAAGATGGTTACTTGTTTAAATAAAAGAAATTTAGACTCTATAGTTTTAAATATCCTTCCCCCGGCCGAGATCAGTAGGTTAAGTCCTAAAAGAGGAATTAGAAATTTCAGGTCTTGTTCTTCATAAAAATTGGACACCAATGGAGTTATCAAAAGCAAAATACCATAAAGCACTATACTAAAAATTACATTGAGCCAGTAAAGGCTGGCATACTCATTCTTGGAAATCTGTTGTTTGTGCAAAATTGCAGAAGTTAAACCCATATCGTTGAACAGGTTCATAAAACCCATAACAAAGGTAACCAAGGCCATTAATCCAAAATCTGCTTTATCCAAAAAACGGGCAAGAATGGCAATTTTTAGCAATGCCACAAGTGCGTTGGTTATGGTCCCAATAGTGGTCCATTTAACTCCCGATATCACATTGCTCTTAATCTCTTTCACTTAAAATTGATAGAACCTCTTGTTTAATTCTATTTTTAACCCTTTGATAATTATATAACTGTTGTGATAAAGTAATGTTCTTTAACATTTCTTTTTCTGTTAAAGGATTTAGTGCGTCCTCACAGTCAAAATCCTTTTGAATAGAAAAAATTAAAAATCCTTCTCTCTTAAGACACGAGTAAATAGTGTTTTCTTCTCTAAGGAACACCTTACAGCCAGCTGCTAAAGCCATCATTATCGTATTAAAAGCCTGTTGTCGTTTGTGGTTCATTATCAAAACAGAACAGCTTTTGAGAATTGAATTATATTCTTCAAAACTTAAAAATTCAGTTATTGGAAACATTTTTTGTTTTAAAACAGACTTTCCCTTTGATAAAACAACTTTTTTATAAAACATGTCTCCATAACTCAGTGGAACAAAAACTTTTCTTTTAGAAATATCTTTTTTGACAATCATCTTAAAGGCTTCGATATGATTGTTGGTTGCTGAGCTTGAATTTCCAATTAAAATATTTTGCCTTTCCAATACAAGTTCATCTGCTAAGTTTTGTTCATTAAAACTAAAATAAGTAAACCAACCCCTCTTTGCTTTGTTTTCTACATACGTGTCCAATAGGTCTATGTCTTCAGAGATGTTAGTAAGAATGTAATCTATCTTTTGTCTTACAGTTTTCTTAAATAACTTCCACTGATATCTCTTTTTTATTTTAGATAAAATCTCTTTACGTACCAGTTTTAATACTGGAAGGCTTTTTTTGTATGTCTCCCGAGTTAGAGGAAGTAAATTGTTTATTTTAGGGTTTAAACCATAAATCTCTGCCCCCCACAAATACCAAATATTTTTGGTCCTGTTAGGAATTAAAGGAAATAAATTCAACTTATAATCCTTATAAAGGTTATGGAAAAAAATTATATTAGCTTTTGAGGCGTGTTCTTTAAACAAATCTTTATATCTCCTACTTCCCTTAAGAGCATAAAATGAACAATCAAAGTTTATTCTTTCATGATAGACTTCACTCCTTTTATCGTCGACACCTATGAGGTATACATTATCATTTGGCAGAATATCTTCAAATATTTGTATAGCTTTCTTTAAGAACTTTTCCTCATCAAGTATATGAAGTATCATTTAAAATATTTTTTGATAGTATCCGATATGAATAATACTTCATCACATTCTAGTTCATAAAATAATGGTAATCTGATCAAGCAATCCGAAAATCTTTCAGAATTTTGAAGACGTTGTGGTGTGTTGCTTTTGAGATAAAATGTGCTTGTGTGCAAAGAAATATAGTGGAAAACTGCATGTACACCCCGGCTTTTTAAAAAAGATAATAGTTTATCTCTCTCGGCAATATTTTGTGCTAGAACATAGAACATATGAGCATTATTAGTGGCGTAATCAGGAATACTGGGCAAAGTAATCTTGCCGTCCGACTCAAGTGATTCTAATTGTTTATAGTATATGTTCCAAATTTCCTTTCGTCTTTTTTGTATTTGTTTCGAATGTTCCAACTGAGCATAAAGGAAAGCTGCTGTAAGTTCAGATGGCAAGAAGGATGATCCAGTATCCACCCAACCATATTTATCAACTTCCCCTTTAAAAAATGCGGTCCTATTTGTTCCTTTTTCCCAAATAATTTCTGAACGATCAGTAAACTTCGCATCATTTACAACAAGAAGACCTCCTTCACCTGCAATGACATTTTTGGTCTCATGAAATGAAAATGCTGATAAATGTCCTATTCCTCCCAATGGTTTTCCCTTGTAAAATGAATCTATAGCCTGAGCTGCATCTTCTATGACATAAATCCCATGTTTATTTGCGACACTCATTACAATATCCATATCACAAGCAACCCCTGCGTAATGCACCACCACAACAGCTTTTGTCTTAGCAGTAATCAGCTCTTCAATTTTGTTCTCGTCTATTCCAGGATGGTCTTTTCGACTATCCGCAAACACAATATTTGCTCCTTGACGGATGAATGCTAGCGCCGAAGATACGAAGGTGTAGGAAGGAACGATTACTTCATCCCCTGGACCGATGTCCAAAAGAATAGCTGCCATTTCTAATGCATCTGTACAAGATGTGGTCAATAGAGTTTTCCTAAAATGATACTCGTCCTCAAAAAAGCTCTGACACTTTTTGGTAAAAATACCGTTGCCGGAAATTTTCCCAGAAAGTACCGCCTCCTTTATATACTGGGTCTCATTGCCAACAAGAAAGGGTTTATTAAATGGAATCATCAATAAAATTTTGTTCTAAATAATTTTAAGGGCAATAATGGCTCATTATTATCGTCGAAACTTGCCATCTCAATCTTAAGTAAACCTTTTCCACATACAACAACGGGATTTCCTTGTTCCATAAAGATTACTTTACCCGGACTTCTATTTTCAATAATAATATCGGAGATTTGACTTACTTCAAAAATTCTCACCTTTCTTTGACCAACAAACGCAAAAGCGCCAAGATATGGGTAGCCCACCGCATCAATGAATCTTTTTATCTTCTTTGAACTTTGGTGCCAATCAATTTTATAGTCTTCTTCAGTCCTCCATAGACTGTAAGTGGCCTTGCTTTCATTTTGAGGGGTGGCATAGATGTCGGTATTTGACTTGATTTTGTGAAATATGTCTAGTACTAAATCCACATAACAATCCGCTATTAAATCTATTGCCTTTTCAATTTTTATTGGGTATTGTATGTCTGTTTGGGTTTGTCCAATAATGGGACCTCTATCATAATCGTTGCTGGCAAATAACGCAGTGACCCCTATCTTACGCTCTCCATTAATCAATGAATTAACCAAAGGTGCAAAACCTCTATACCTTGGCAACAACGAATCATGGAGGACAATAAGAGGTGGGGTATTCTCCGTTTTTATCAGCCATCTCCATGATATTGCCAACAAGTATTCTACCTTCAAATCTTTGTAGCCCGATTCATCTCTGTCATAATATGCGATGCCATATTCGGAACAAAGCTTTCGGATTTCGGTGTTGTAATCCTTATGGATGTTAGTGTCTAAAGCTCCAACAACAAAAGCCAGGTTTAAGGTATAATCATGGTTCAATAAGCTTTTGAGGACCAGAAAGCCTTTCTTTGTCATTAAAAACACCCCTATTTTTTTCATTTTGAAGCTATTCTTTTCAAGTATTCGCCGTAACCACTTTTACTATGATCGTCTGCCACTTCTTGGAACTTTTCTTTTGAAATATATCTCATCAAATATGCTATTTCCTCCAAACATGCGATTTTAAGACCTGTTCGCTTTTCCACCGCTTTTACAAACTCGGTAGCTTCAGTCAATGCTTCGTGGGTTCCAGTGTCCAACCAGGCGTATCCTCTACTCATTATCTGCACCTTAAGCTTGTGCTGTTGCAGATATGCCTGGTTTACCGAGGTAATTTCCAATTCCCCTCTTTTCGAAGGTTTTACATTTTTTGCAATTTCGACTACTGAGTTAGGATAATAGTATAATCCTACTACCGCATAGTTGGATTTTGGCTGATGTGGTTTTTCCTCTATGCCTACAACATTTCTTTCTCCATCAAATTCAACCACACCATAGCGTTCAGGATCCTCTACATAATATCCAAATATCACTGCCTTTTGTTCACTCTTAACCGATTCGACCGTGGTCGACAACATTTTTTGTATTCCCGCACCATAAAAAATGTTGTCTCCAAGTATCAAACATACGTCGTCCCCTCCTATAAACTCTTCACCAATAATAAAGGCTTGTGCCAATCCATCAGGTGAAGGTTGTTCAGCGTATGACAGCTTTATTCCAAGTTGTTCCCCTGACCCTAACAACCTTTTAAAGTTTGGAAGGTCATGCGGTGTGGAAATAATCAAAACCTCTTTGATACCCGACAACATCAGCACCGATAGCGGGTAATAAATCATTGGCTTATCATATATAGGCAATAATTGTTTTGAAACCACTTGGGTCAAAGGGTGTAATCTGGTTCCTGAACCGCCTGCTAGAATAATTCCTTTCATATATCGTTTGGATATTGTTTCTCATAATACTTCATGTAGGCCCCGGAGGTAACATGGGACAACCAATTCTGGTTTTCCAAATACCAGTCAATCGTCTTGGATAAACCCTCCTCAAAAGTTACCGAGGGGGACCAGCCCAATTCATTATTTATCTTTGAAGCATCAATGGCGTACCTCAAATCATGTCCTGGCCTGTCTTTGACAAAAGTTATAAGTTCTTCTGAACTTCCAGTTGACCTGTTAAGTTTATTATCCATTTGCTTACAAAGCTCCCTAACAAGATCAATGTTTTTCCATTCGTTGAATCCACCTATGTTATAGGTCTCATTAATCGTTCCTTGATGAAATACCAAGTCGATTGCCCCAGCATGATCTTCTACATACAGCCAATCCCTTGTATAATTGCCATCTCCATAAACTGGCAAGGGTTTTTTATTAAGAATATTGTTAATGAAAAGTGGTATTAGTTTCTCTGGAAAATGATTGGGTCCGTAATTATTGGAACAATTACTTATTACATACGGTAATGCATAAGTTTCCCCATAAGCCCTTACAAAATGATCTGATGCTGCTTTTGAAGCAGAATATGGGGAGTTTGGTTGGTAAGGACTCGTTTCTGTAAAAAACCCAGTTGTCCCTAAAGATCCATACACCTCATCCGTACTTACATGGTAAAATCTCTTCCCTTCCCAATTGCCCGACCAAATTTGCTTGAACGCATTTAATAAATTCATGGTTCCCAATATATTCGTCTTGGCAAATGACAATGGTTCACTTATGGATCGATCTACATGACTTTCTGCGGCCAGATGGATTATACCATCAAAGCGATACTTATCAAAAAGATCACCAATGAATTCTGCATTATTAATGTCTCCCTTAATAAAAAAATAATTAGGATTATTCTCGATATCCCTAAGATTCTCAAGATTGCCCGCATATGTCAGGGCGTCTATATTGTATATATTGTAGTTGGGATAGTTTAAAACGAAGCGCCTTACTACATGGGACCCAATAAATCCGGCGCCGCCGGTTATTAATATTTTCATTTTTAACTGTTATGAATTTTTTTAAACTAAGTTTTATTGTCTGACAATACCGCAAAAGTCCAATACTACTTTTCCCTTATCTAATTCCAATTCAAAAAATTGCTTGTGGCCCACCAAAAAAACAACAATATCTGCCTGCTCTGCTGCCACATTGTAATCTGTCAATTTAAAAACATTATGGGAAGCTATGTTAGGTTCTACGATAAAATACTCCTCATCATTGGAGTCTTGTAAAACCTTTTGTACTATGTACTTTGCAGGTGATTCTCTTAAATCATCTATATTCGGTTTAAAAGCCAATCCCATAAGTGCTATACGTGGTTTGCGGCCGTGTTTTAACTGAAACTCCAGCTTCGTGTTTTTTATTTTTTCTGCGCACCAAAACGATTTGTAGTTGTTGATTTCCCGAGCAGTCCCAATAATTTTTGATTCCATAGGGTAATCGGCAACAATAAAATACGGGTCTACTGCAATACAATGTCCTCCTACCCCACACCCTGGCTGTAAGATGTTGACTCTGGGATGCTTGTTTGTCAAATTAATAAGCTCCCATACATTGATATCGGCCTTGTCACAGATTAAGGACAGCTCATTCGCAAAAGCAATCTGCACGTCCCTTGATGAATTTTCGACCAATTTGCACATTTCTGCCGTTCTGGCGTTGGTTTTGTGCAGTTCTCCTTTTACAAATTGTTGGTAAAAAGATAATGCCTTTTGTGTTGAAGCATTATCAATACCTCCTATTACTCGGTCGTTATGTACCAATTCATGCATTACGTTCCCTGGCAAAACCCGTTCAGGGCAATAAGCTACATATAACTTATTCTTTAGTTCGGGTCGTTTGGAGTAGATAAGTCCCGTCATTTTTTCGGTAGTACCAACGGGTGATGTTGATTCTATAATATAGAGGTCACCTTCTTCAAGTAATGGCAGTATGGCCACTGTGGCGGCTTCAACAAAGGAGGTGTCTGGCTCATTCTTGTCCTTAAAAGGTGTTGGAACAACTATAATGTATGTTCTTGCATTCACTGGTTTAGTATCTGCGACAAGGTTACCCTCATTAACTGCAAAAGCAACCGCAGCATCTAATTCAGGTTCAACAATATGAACCTTACCTGAATTTATGGTGTCCACCACATTTTGGTTTATATCAACACCGTGAACATATTTACCGCTTTTGGCAATCAAGGCAGCTGTTGGGAGTCCGATATATCCAAGTCCCATCATTACTACATCTGGAGAGCTTTTTTTGATTTTCATTTCTCTTCTTTAATAGTTTTACCTAAATTTTGATATGAAATAACCTGCGTTTTAATGGCCTCTTCCGTTTTCATAAAAGGTTTCTTCGGGTCCTGTATTAAATAGCTTTGGCGAAAACCTGCTTGATAACACTTTGCTTGCCATTTATTTTAAATAACGGTCGGAATGCTCTGCATTCATATCTTTGTCAGACAGCAATAACTGATTGCTTTCCAAGTTCCATTTTATGCCCAAATTTTTATTGTCGTATCTGATTATGCCTTCAGAGGCCTTATTGTAATAATTATCGCATTTATAAATTACAACGGCCGAATCGCTCAATGTTAAAAAGCCATGGGCAAAACCCCTTGGCACAAATATTCGCTTTTTATTTTCAGCACTTAATTCAATCGACAAGTATTCGCCAAAGGTAGGAGAATCTTTACGTAAATCAACAACTACATCTTGTATAATTCCTTGGATTACCGAAACTAGTTTGGCTTGTGCATAATTATCCTTCTGAAAATGCAACCCCCTCAACACTCCTTTTTTGGAATAAGACTGGTTGTCCTGGACAAAGTTGACATTACTGCCTATTGCCTCACAAAAAGCTCTATGATTGTAACTTTCAAAAAAATATCCACGGTCATCCTTAAAAATGGTGGGCTCTAAAATATAGCAGCCCTTTAATATAGTTTCCTTAGCTTGCATACATTTTGAATTTAGGGGACCATTTTTTTAAAGGTTAAGATAAAACACTGTTTTTTGGTCTTTTGGCAAGTGTTTGATATTCATTGTCAACGGTCAATGCCACTCTTTCGAAAAGTTTGTTTTCCTTCAATATTTGCTCCGCAAATTCATACCAAGTCATCGGATCACCATCTGCGAAGTGATAGGTTCCAAAGGGCTTATTGCCCAATACAATTTCGTTCAAAATAAAATGGGCCAATGCCTCCGTGTTCGTGGGGCGCCCCTTTTGGGCATTGGTAACCCGAAGCTCTTCTCCCGCCAGTGCTTTTTTAAGAATGGTTTTATAAAAGTTGTGTCCATGTCTCTTGCTATACAACCAAGACGTGCGGACAATGTAGTGTTCGGGTTGCCATTCTTGAATCAATTTTTCTCCCGCCAGTTTGGATTTCCCATACTCATTTATAGGATTGGGGTTGTCTTCCACCGTGTAAGCATCCTTCTTTTCCCCGTCAAAAACATAGTCGGTTGATACATGGATCAAAACCACGCCATGCTGCTTACAAATCTGAGCCAAATCTTTCACAGCTTCCGCATTGACCTTAAAAGCTTCTTCGGCGTTACTTTCTGCGGCCTCCACGTTGGTAAAGGCAGCACAGTTGATGCAAAAGTCGCACTTCCCTTTTTCAAATACTTCGACGATTTGCTCTCTTTGCGTAATGTCGAGGGCATCCATAGGTTTAAAATCAAAGGAGAGTTGTGGAAAATGCAAGGTTAGGTCTTGAAAAGTAAGTCCGAGTTGCCCATTGGAACCTGTTACTAAAACGCTAACCATTGTTTAACTTTTATAGTAAAAGCCTAATGCCGCCCCTACTTTTGATTATATGTTTTAAGGTATCTGTTTAGTTCAAGCAAAGCTAAAACCCCAAGGACCAAAATTAGCAACAATGCTGGGAGTTTAAATTTATAGCTGTTCCAAATTCCCTTTAATTCCACGCCCCTTGTTGGGAAATCGCTAATTACATTGATAATGGTCGATTTATTGGCGCGTTCCTCGTTGAGTTCTACCAGTTTTTCCTTCAATACGTCTTTCTCCTGCACCAACGCAAGCTCACGCCCTTTTGCCTCCCCTCCTTCTGCCAAATTAATGCTCGTACCCTGCATGGGCTTGTCCGCTTCCTTCACCAAAACAGTTCGATATAAGCTTTGCAAAGAGTCTATCTCGGCCAACTGGTTTTTATAAATCTCTTCCTGAAGCTTTAGGTTTTCATCATTAATCCTTTTCTGTAACTTAAAATACTCGTTTACTGAAATAGAGTTGATAATGGCCGGCTGCGCTTTCTTGGCCACCCTATTATCTGTGCTTATCAAGGATATTTGGTGGAACCTGGCGTCCATGGAATTGAAGTTCTGCAAATAATTTTCGTAGTCAATCGCTTTTATGGTAGTAGTGTCGAGCTCTTTTATAAATTGATCAAAGAGCTTTATTTTTTGATTTTCATCCGAATAGGAATCCGTGAAAATCTCTTTGATGCTAGCTGCCTCATGTTCAGTGATATTCAATGCAGTGGCCAATGCCACCGAATCTTGGGCCTTAGCTAAATCATTGTAAAAGGCAATATTGTTGTACAATTGCTGTACACTGTTAAAATTGGGTTCCACTACCATCCGGGAAATATACTTTTCCGGGGTAATACTGTCAAGGACAAAACCTCCCACACCTCCAATAATAAGAGCCGCTCCGATTACAACGATGTTCTTTTGAACAAACAGTAAAAATAGCATTATCAAGTGGAAAATGCCTTTGAATATACTTGCGATGAAATTGAAGAACTTTTGAAAGCTCCTTCCTATCATTTGGAACAATTGTCCCAAATCTATTTCATCCGAATTGTTCTGTTGTACCGGTTGGTCTGCCATACCTTATGAATTGAATATTTGTTGTAAAATTTTATCCGTAATCAAATACGTGGGTTTCACCCCTGTTGTCCCCAATCCTCCTGAAGCCAATGTGCTCCCGGTCTCCAATGGATTGTCCGAGGCGTAGTACGCATATCTCACCTTCACCTCCTTTTTAATGCTCTTCCGAATCTGGGAGGCCGATTGTATTGCCTTTTGGTAATGCACCCCTTCCATCTCCAAGCCGATAACGTTCCATGTAGACTCATGAAAAAACTGGAGAATATCCCTGTTTTGCAAGGATGTTCCCAAAACGGTCACCATGGTTCCTTCCGTTACCTTTAATCCATGTCCTTCAAAATCGGAACCTTTCAGTTCGTTCTCGAAGGGATAATTGTCGGCGGTTCCTTCAAAAATATGCGCCGAAGGAATCATAATATCTCCTTTTCCCCCTTCCAAAATACCAGCTTTTCCCATGATGGAAACTGAATCCACATTTAAAAATGTTTTCTTTTGGCCTTCTTCCATCGGCTTCAAAAGCTCGTCTATGGTCTCATAAGCCTGCTCGCCAAAGGCATAGTCCATCACAAAGATAACTGGTTTTTGATCTTTTGCGATATCATTTGGGAGTGTGTAACAACAGCTGCCGTTTCCGAACTTGGCCGTGTCAAAAATCTGTACATCGATATTCGCTCCTGATTCATCCTCCAACATAATCATGCCATTGCTCAGCGCATGGTTTTTGACCTTTTTATTGAGGGACTTGTTTTTATCCGAGCTTAGTGCCTTATAAATTTCCAAGGAGTCGTTATCCGGGAATTCATCTGCCAATGCCTTTTTGGCAAACAAGGAGTTCATCACACTGTGCATATTTGCGCTGATGATATGAAGTGGCCTGTGCAACAGATCATGGTTTTTCAGCGTGGCCTTGATCCTATCTGCCCATTTTTCACCATGGATATGATGCCCCAATCGCTCCCGCAACAAGGGGCTGAAGGTAATGGTCCTTTTATTGCCTGTCGTCTCTTCCTCAATGGCCAGTTTGCCCAACCAATGGATAACGTTCAAAAAGCGATCCGGGTCTTCTGGGGTCTTAAGCTTGTTTTGGATTTCCACCACCTCATCAAAAGTCCTGCTCAAGATATTGGCGCAGTGAATCAATGCCACCTCACGTTGTTCGGAGGTCTTTTCTTCCGATAGCACAAATTCCGTAAGCTTGTCCCAGTCCCTTATGGTCGAGGTCCCATCGTCTACCAATACCCTTCTGCATATTTTTCCGGATTCGATGAACAAGAAGGTCAAGTGGGTCAAAATATCATAAATATCACTTCTACCACGGGTAATCTCCACGTTCATCTGCTCGTCATCAATACGGTAACAATTCCTTCTCCTTTTGGGAGGAACAATTGGTTTTAGATGTGATTTGGCAAAACCTTCGTCGGAGGTAAGGTTGATAAAGCGACATTCCTCGATGCCTTCGGGAAGTCGTTCCAACACATAAATCAAACCGTTCAACTCTGCCTTATCGTCGGCAATGGTGCCATAAATTTCCGGCCTAAGCAACAATAACGCGGTCCGCAAAGCATTACCGGAAACGCCAGAGGGTTTGTAGAATCCCCTGTTCAGCAAATGTCGCATGGTGATGTACAACCGTTCGATTGCGTTGGTCGACTCCTGTGCCCTAGTGGTCTGTTTTACTTCTGTTGCCATCATAACTTCTGGCAAAAATAAGTGAATTCCTATGAAAGATAAGCCCTTATAACTCAACTAATTTTAAATGGCTGAAGTCCATCGGCCACTTTTCGGTCGTTCGCAAGGCGCTGTACCTTATTCTGACCTCCAAGCTTTCCAATGGATTTCATATAATCTTGAAAGCCGTTGGTGCTGATGCTTCTTATTTTCAAGGGTTGAAGAATATGGCCATCAATCAAATCAAAATAATAACTGTTCTGCTGTTTCATGCTTTCTTCTATAATGGAAGCAAACTTTTCTTGGTCAGATGGCTCCCGCTCAAATTCGATAAACCATTCGTGATAGGGCAGCTCTCCTTCCTCGGGATCGGTTTGTGGGGCAACGGTAAATTCATTCACAAGGGCATCGGTCTGCTCCACGGCCAATCGTAAGGCTTCTTCCACTTCCTTGGCGATTACGTGCTCCCCGAAGGCAGAGATAAAGTGTTTGATACGTCCAGAAACCACAATTTTATAGGGGTCTTTTGAAATAAACCGAACGGTATCGCCAAGATTGTAGGCCCATAGCCCTGCATTGGTAGAAATCACCATGGCATAATCCACATCCAATTCCACATCCGCAATGGTCAGTCTCTTGGGTTGTTCATCAAAAAATTCGTCGGCTCTTACAAACTCATAAAAAATACCAGCATCGAGCAACAAGAGCATCCCTTTTTCCTTTTGTGAATTTTGATAGGCAAAAAATCCTTCGCTTGCGGGAAAGAGTTCGATACTGTCCACTTTTCTCCCAATCAAGTTTTCAAACTTGGCCCGGTAAGGCTCGTAATTCACCCCGCCATAAATAAAAAGTTGGAATTCCTTAAACAGCTCCCCTACTTTTTTTCCCGTCTTGGAGTTCAGCTTTTCAAAATACATCTGTACCCAAGAGGGAATGCCTGCGATTACGGTCATATTCTCGTTTTGAGTCTCCTCAACAATTTTTTCCACCTTGGTCTCCCAATCTTCGATACAGTTGGTTTCCCAGCTGGGCAATCGGTTTTTTTGAAGGTAGTTGGGCACATAATGGGCCGAGATGCCCGAGAGGCGCCCTAATTTGATGCCGTTTTTTTCCTCCAACTCCGGACTTCCCTGCAAAAAAATCATCCTCCCATCCACAAAATCGGCGTTCCCTGTTTCATGGATATAATTCAAAATGGCATTCCTTGAGGCTTCTACTTGATTTTTAATGGACGGCTTGGTGATAGGAATGTATTTGGCACCGGAGGTGGTGCCAGATGTTTTGGCAAAATAAATGGGCTTGCCTGGCCAAAGCACATCTGTCTTGCCATCTATGATCTGTTGAACATACCCTTTCAGGTCTTCGTAATCCCTGATCGGGACGCGTTCCACAAAGTCCTGATGTGAATTGATGGTCTCAAAGTGATGGTCCTTGCCAAAAAGGGTCTGTTTTCCCTTTGCTACCAATTCGTTAAAGACTTTCTGCTGGGTGTGCACCGGGCGGTTTACCCACTTGTTCGTCTTTTTCGCTATCCGGTTGGCAAATATTTTGGCTGCAAATGCTTTTAGGGACATTAGTTAAAATCAATATAGTTCTGCGGGTCTACCGGTTTCCCTTTTCTCCAGAGTTCAAAGTGAAGATGTGGGCCTGTGGTGAGTTCCCCCGTATTTCCGATGGATGCGATCACTTCCCCAGCTCTTACTAAATCTCCTTGGGACTTGCTCAAAGAGCCATTGTGTTTGTAAACCGAGGTAATTCCTTCTTGGTGCTCAATAATAATGACATATCCTGTTTCGGTGGTCCACTCTGCAAACAATACAGTACCATCGGCAATTGCCTTGACAGGGGTGTCCCTGGGCGCCACCAAATCTACCGCATAATGCTTTGTCTTTTGATCAAACCCTTGGGACAGGGTGCCGTTGACCGGCGAAAAGAAAAGCGTACCCAAGTTCTCGATGTCTCGCTCAAAAAGATTGTATTTGTCTTCCAGTTCCACCTCTTCCCTTAAGAGCAGATCTTCCCGTATTGGGGTGAGATCTACCGATGCTGGATCTAACTTATATTGTTCAAAAAGGGAGTCTCGGTTAGTCTGATTGTTCTCGATATCGCCGCGCAAGACCTTTCGCACATTGTCCAAATACCTGTTGGTATAATTTAGCACAGTGACCAAAGAGTCCGTTTTATAGGTAAGTTCAGTGGCCTGTCGCTTCAATTTGGTGGATGAGTAACCTGGAATGTATTCTCGTAGTGGGGTAAAGGCAATGATCAATGTGGTGACTCCAATCAGTACAATAATGAAAAGGGTGCCGGTCACAAAAACGTTCAACCGGTTCAGCTTAAAGGATATCTTTTCCTCAAAGGTGCTTTCATTCAAGATCACCAAGCGGTACTTGTGCAGCAGCTTACGCCTGATCTCTTTTCTTTTCTTTTTGTCCTTTGCCATAATCAACAAAGATAGTCTTACAATTTAATATGGATGTTAAGCTTTTTAAAAAGCTAGGTTGCTTAAGTTCCTAAAAATCATTCCCAAATGCTAATTTTAGTTAATCGATCACACTCTTCCGCATCTTTTTAGTACTTTTACATTTCTAAATTAAAGCTTTTGTAGATATGATTGCTCAAACAATATTTCTTGGTATGTTAGGCCCTTGGCAGATTGTATTGATCGTTGCCGTGGTGGTTTTGCTTTTTGGAGGCAGAAAGATTCCAGAGTTGATGAGAGGCTTGGGAAGTGGAATTAAAGAATTCAAGGACGCTACCAAGGAAGACGATAAGTTGGAAGGCGAAAGCAAAGAATCCAAGTCCTAAAACAGTTTAGTATTTAAACCTTGAACCCTATTGTTTTTTAATGGTTCATCGACCAACAACAACATTTTTTAGGCATTCAACGACGCAAATTCAACCTTTCACAACAAAAACTTAATACCCCACTTACCATATCCTATTTTAGCGGTTCAACTAAACTGTTAGGCTCTCACAATGCTTAACCTCCAAATGGACCCAACTGTTCATTTGTGCAGATGGAGTGGTAATGAAAAAACTGACCTTGCTATTTTTCTTTCTCGGTTGTTTGGGAATATATGCCCAAGACCTTGCTGTGTCTTCAAATGATGCAGCTATTCCTTTGTATACAAACAGCATTAGCGAATCTAACGCCAATAATGGAGATGTTGTAAAACACGTTGATGGCCTAAGCGACAAAAAGCTGGCCAAATACCTTCGCAAGGGTGGTGTTGCGGATAAACTTATCGAAAAGGCCAACGAGTACTACGACAAAATGTGGTATGCCGAGTCGGCGCGCATTTATGATATGGTGCTTGAAAAAACGGACGCAAAACACACCTCATCCCTACTATCAAAAGCCGGTGACTCCCATTATTTTATCGGGAACCTTGAGAAGGCCTACAAATGGTACAATGAACTTTATCAATTGTTTTCCGATGATGTGTCCGACGAAACTGTTTTCAAATACACCCAAACCTTAAAGGGAACTGGCAAATACCGAAGAGCGGCGGCAATCACCAAGATTTTACGCCAAAAGAGGGAAGAGCCTTTAAAGGAACTCCAAAATCAAAATGACTCCAATTGGGAGGATGCCTACACGGTCAAAATCAAGAATTTGGGAATCAACTCTCCCTATTCGGATTTTTCTCCCATGTTTCATGGTAACGGTATTGTTTACTCCTCCGCCAAAGATTCATCCATTTTTATCACACGCCGGTACAAATGGACCAACCAACCCTTTTTGGATATTTACGAGGCCAAGCGAAAGAATGATGAAGGAGACCTGACACAACCCAAGAAGTTCTCCAAAAGCATCAACAGCAAATACCATGAGGCTTCAATGGCCTTTTCTCCCGATAACGAAACCATTTATTTCACACGAAACAACTACGGAAAAAGATTGAAGCGAGGGAAAAATGGTATCAATCACTTAAAGATTTATCGCTCCCGATTGGTGAACGGGGAGTGGTCCAAGGCCGAAGAGCTACCGTTTAACAGCGCAGATTATTCCACCGGGCACCCCACCGTTAGTCCAGATGGCACTAAAATGTATTTCGTTTCCGATAGACCTGGCGGTTTTGGCGAAACGGATATTTATGTGGTGGACATCTATCCCGATGGCGGCTTTTCAGAGCCCAAAAACTTGGGTAGGACCATCAACACTGCGGCAAAGGAAATGTTCCCGTACATCACCGAAAACACCCTTTATTTTTCCTCCAATAGGCCCATGGGCTTTGGAGGGCTAGACATATATAAGTCAGAGGGCGTGGACGATATGTTTAGCATTGGGGTCAATTTGGGCAAACCCATTAACAGTAGTAGGGATGATTTCTCCTATATTATTGATGCTGCGGGCGAGAAAGGATATTTTGCTTCCAACAGAAAAGGAGGGAGGGGCGACGACGACATTTATTCCTTTGTTCTTGAAGCCAACCTCAACGCCATCACGGGCTTTGTTGCAGAAGCGGAGACCGAGGAGGCTCTTGAGCGGGTACATATTGCATTGTTTAGTGCTACTGGCGCCCTGCTTTTTGAAACCATGGCCGATACCACGGGAGGTTATAGCTTTAAAAACTTAAGTTCCAATACAGATTATACCGTGGTGGCCCAAAAAGAGGGCTATATCAACGATAGTTTACAAGTACGCACCAAGGAAAACGAAGGTATTTCCGTTTCGCAATACTTGCGCCAATTGAAACGAACAGAGCCTAGTACCGTTGCGGAGATGTTTGAGCCAAGCAATGTTTATTTTGAGTTTGACAGTTCGGAAATTACTACGCGTTCAGCGGAAGAGCTGGATAAACTGGTTGCAGTGCTCAAAGAAAACGAAGGTCTCTCCCTAAAGATAGCTTCCCATACAGACGCAAGAGGCCCTGCGGCCTACAACAGGCTTCTATCGGACCGAAGGGCAAAATCTACCAAACAATATATTGTATCCCAAGGCGTGGACCCGTCCAGAATTATAAGTGCCGTAGGATATGGTGAAGAAAGGTTGCTCAACCCCTGTTCCGATGGGGTTCCCTGCTCTCCCACACAACACCGTTTGAACAGAAGGTCGGAATTCATACTGATTTCCGAATAATCGCTCCTGCGACTCCTTTTATGTCTATTTTCAAGTTGATTTTCGCACTCTAGTTGCCGTTTATCGGTCATCCATGCCTTCCATCGATCGGCAGCAATATGTAGTTTGTCGATCAAACCCATTCCTTTAAGGATTAGCGACTTAAGAGTATGGTTTTCGTCGTTCAAAAACGGCTTTTTGCCCTTTAGTTTTTTCATCCACCCTTTAAAAACAAAACTTTGTTTCAGCTTAAATCTTAAAAAACATACTTATGAAAAAATTACTACTCGTTAAGGAAATATATATTGAAGGCTTCCGAAACTTGGGCCACTTTTTGGTGGAGAAATATTTCAAGATATTCGCCTGGTTTAGTTTCGTGATGTTCTTTGTGGTACTTTATGCCTTCGTATATCGAATTGCCACTGGCTTTGCATTTGATTAAATCATATCCATCATACAAAAAAGCCCCGAACCAATGGTTCGGGGCTTTTTATTTTTTTCTATTGCTAGTTATCTAATCGGACGTGTCTTTTGATGGTAAAAACTCAATGGTCTTTAAAATGGCTTCCAGTTCGAACATGTAGTCCCTTTTGGCTTCGGATGGTGCAAAGGTAAACCCTTCGATGACCATTTTTCTGTCATTTTCCTTGTCATTGATGATATAGGTCAAAAACGGTCCCGCCATCGGATAACCGCTTATTTCCCAAACCCCTTTCACCTCGGCCGCTTTTTTGCCGCCAATCTCCGCAGGAAACACATAGGGCGAAAAGGCCTTTTCGGTAATCATAAAGGTATTTTCATACGGGCCTGGAATATACTTTTCGCCAATGGAATCCCTCATCCGAACGATATCGTCCACAAACGTGGAATCGTTGCTGAAGTAATCCCAAGGCATTTCATAAGCAATTACATTCATGGTGCCCTTCGGAATCTGAATGTCCATCCACACAAAATTATCTTCTCTTTTGCCCACCTTATACAACGATGGCACGTTTAGTTTTATGCCAAACTCCTCTTCCAATGCCTCATCTTTACTCAAGGAACGCTCAAACCTTCGCTGGGCCTCTGCAATTTCGTTGGATTTGAACTCCTTTATCGCTCTGTCGGCCAGGGAATCCAAATTCCTGATCATGACCTCTTCGGTAGGGCCAGTGACCACCGCTACCTTTTGGGGCTTTGCATAGGCGTCGTCCTTAATATGGGCCAAAGAGGTGGAATCCTGCTCCACGTAGAGAATAGATCTCGCATGTGTGGTAGTTCCCTTAAAAACCTTTGGAGGCACTTGGGTGAGGGTAAACAATGGCTCTATTTGGGGCAACCCGATAATCTGTGCCGCAAATTCGTCACGTATCTTTTCCCCGACCGGCCCTCTCCAGAGCTCGGTGTCCATGATGACCATCAGCGAGTTGATTCCCCCGGTAGAGGGTGGTAAAAATTTTTCTTTGGAGCCTGAGTTCTTACAGGCTGATAACGCCAACAATGAGATGGCAAGCAGTAGTGTTCCTAATTTTTTCATCTTGTGTTAAATTTACGAAGAACAATCACACAATTTAAGTTTTGTGCCCGGTTTTAGGTTATTACCTCTAATACCGTTCCATTCTCGTAAATTTTCTATGGTAACTCCTGGATATTTTTTGGAAATCGTCCAAAGTGAATCTCCAGACTGCACCGTATGGACCTTTGCCCCGTTGGCAACGGTGTTTGAAGACTTGGACGCACTGCTCTTGGAGCTTGATTCGGCAACATAAGGTTTTCTCGGAAAAATGGTCAAGCGTTGCCCTACTCTCAAATTGTTGCTTCTAAGACCGTTCCATCGTTTGATCTGGCTGACTCCAACCCCGTAGCGTTCTGCAATTTTGCCCAAATAATCACCACTTTTTACGCGATATCTGATCTGGTCTTGTGCGGTAATCATGCTCGGTAACGGCTTCTCCAAAGAGTCCAGTTCCTTTTTAACGAAGGCATAAATTTCCTCCTCGTTGGCCACAAACTTTCCAATTTTGGATTTGGGCAGTCGCAAGGCGTAATTCTTCCCTTCCACTTTGGGTATGATATTGAGCTTGTAGGCCGGGTTCAACATTTCCAATTCCTCGTTGCTGATATCGACCAATTTGGAGATTTGGTCAAAAGTGATCAAGTTTTTGACATGGATGGTATCCGTTTCAAAATAGGGACGCTCCGCCTTTTTGTATTGCAGGCCATGCTCTTCGGCATACTCAAAAATGTACATGGTCGCCAAAAACGCCGGAAGATATCCTGCTGTTTCACGTGGAAGAAATGGTCTAATGTTCCAATAATTCTCGTAACCGCCCGAACGTCGGATGGCTTTGTTCACATTTCCGGGTCCGGAATTATAGGCTGCCAAAGCCAAATCCCAATCTCCGAAAATATCATACAATCGGCTTAGGTATTTGCTGGCCGCTTTGGTTGCCATAATCGGGTCGTGCCTCTCGTCTACATAACTGCTTACATCCAAACCGTACATTTTTCCGGTGCTGTACATAAACTGCCACAATCCCTTTGCTCCCACTCTGGACATGGCTTTTGGATTAAGGGCAGATTCAACAATTGCCAAATATTTAATTTCCAATGGGATGTTTTGATTGTCCAGTTCCTGCTCGAACAAGGGAAAGTAAAATTGGCTGGCTGTCATCATCCGTTGCATCAAATCCCTTCTGCGAGTCAAAAACGATTTGATAACGCTTTCCAAAGAAGAATTATACGTAATGTTGAACGGTGTTTTCTCGTTCATTCTGGCCAATCTGGCCTTGAGGGTGTCGGTTGGTAGGTCCACCACAAAAATGGAATCTTGCCCCGGCCCGTTTTGAACCTCCAAAAGCATATCGCTGAACAGCTCGGCATTGCTATGGAGTTCGTTCAGCCAAAGGCTGTCGTATCGCCAAGCCTCTTCCAGGTCCCGTAGCTTAAACTTACCATCTTCGTGGGTTTCCAATGCCATGAGCTGCCCGTCAATCTTAATGTTGGATACAGCAATGACCCCTTCTTCCTCTTCTTGGAGCATTATGGAATCCTTCTCCTCCTCTTGCGTACTATCCTGTTGCGCACTCAAATAAGGCGCTAGGGACAGCATGGCCGCAAATACAGCTATTTTCAATCTTTGGTTCATTTGGAAACGGTTTGATTTTTTTGGGGCTAACTAAATTGGCTTTTTTTTCTGACATACTAAAGCGCACAACCAAAATTTGCCGTCTTTTAACGTTTTCCCCTAATAACTCACAACGTGGAACTTAGCTCAATATTGCAGCGATGCCCGGAAGGGTTTTTCCTTCCAAACTCTCCAACATGGCTCCTCCTCCTGTAGATACGTAGCTTACTTTATCCTCGAAACCAAACTGCTTCACGGCAGCAACGGAATCCCCACCGCCAACAAGGGAAAATGCACCGCCCTGTGTGGCTTCATCAATATAGTTGCCCAAGGCAATGGTTCCTTTGGCAAAGTTTTCCATTTCAAAAACGCCCACAGGTCCATTCCACAATATGGTCTTGGAGGCCAGAATCACTTGTTTAAAGATTTCCAAGGTTTTTGGTCCTGCATCCAGTCCTTGCCAGCCATCGGGAATTTTATCCACGTCGACAAACTGGGTCTCGGCATTGTTGTCAAAATCGTTGGCGGCTAGCACGTCAACCGGTAAGTACACGCTAACTTTTTTGGCTTCGGCCTGTTTCAGGATATCCAATGCCAGTCCCATTTTATCGTCCTCGCAGATGGAATCACCCACTTTTCCCCCTTTGGCTTTTACAAAGGTGTAGGTCATCCCACCGCCGATGATCAGGTTATCAACCTTATCCAATATATTCTCGATGATCGTGATCTTGGAAGACACCTTTGCCCCGCCCAAAATAGCGGTCACAGGTTTCTCGCCCGTTTCCATAACCTTGTCAATAGCCTTGATTTCCTTGGCCAATAAGTAGCCAAAGCATTTGTTTTCCGGGAAAAACTGGGCAACGATGGTCGTGGAGGCGTGCGCCCTGTGTGCTGTTCCAAAGGCATCGTTCACATAAATGTCCCCGTGTTTGGACAGTGCTTCTGCAAAGGACTCATCGCCTGCTTCCTCCTCAGCATGAAAACGAAGATTTTCCAACAATAGCACCTCTCCGTTCTTTAAACCGGCCACGGCATCATCTGCTTTTGCCCCGACGGAATCTTCGGCAAATTTCACCTGTACACCGATAATGTCCGATACTTTATCCACGATATGGGAAAGGGACATATCTGGATTGGCCTTGCCCTTTGGCCTGCCCAAATGGCTCATCAGTACAGCAGAACCGCCATCTTCCAAAACCTTTAGGATGGTTGGCTTGGCTGCTTCGATTCGGCTGGTGTCGGTTACCTTGAAGTCACCATCCAACGGTACATTGAAATCAACCCTGATCAGTGCTTTTTTGCCTTCGAAATTAAAATCGTCTATCGTTTTCATCTTTGTGTTCTTTTTTGAGAATTTCAAATGTAAAGATTTCCTGCTTTTTCCGCAGTCGCAGCGACCCGATATTTAAAAGTTAAGGTGATTTTAACCTTTTTGTTACCATATGTTACATCCAGAAGTGTCCAATGGAGCGCATGGGCAACTTCAGCGGTTAAAAAATGTATCTTTGAGACATGCTTTTTAAACACATTTTAGGGCTCGAACACATCAAAAGTCATTTGGTGACCACGGCGGAAACCGGAAGGGTGGCCCATGCCCAGTTATTTGTGGGCCCGGAAGGCTCTGGGGTGTTACCCATGGCCATTGCCTATGCGCAGTACCTTCTCTGTGGAAACACTGGAGGGGAAAACGAAGGTGAAAACACGGTGTGCAATACCAAATGCAATTCGCTGACGCATCCTGACCTTCATTTTGCTTTTCCCGTTTCCAATTCGGACAAAGTTAAGTCGCATGCGGTAAGTGACCACTATTTGGAAGAGTGGCGGATGTTTGTTTCGGAGCAGCCTTATGGCAATTTGTTCGATTGGTACCGGCTTATCGGTATTGAAAAAAAGCAGGGCCAGATTGGGGTGGACGAAGCGCAGGATATGGTGAAAAAATTATCCTTGAAGTCCTACGAAGGCGGTTATAAGGTGCTCATTGTTTGGATGGCCGAAAAGATGAACGTTTCAGCGGCCAACAAGCTCTTGAAATTGATTGAAGAACCCCCCAATAAAACGGTGTTGCTGCTATTGGCCGAAGATGAAGAACAGATCATCAACACCATACGTTCCCGTTGCCAGATCCTGAACTTTCCCCCTTTGGCGGAACAGGTGATTACCGACGAACTTTTGGCTAGGGGCGTTGCGCAAACGGAGGCGCTTACCATTGCCTTGGAAGCCAATGGCAATTTTAACAAGGCGTTGGACCTGCTTAACAAGGATTCGGAGGACTTGGTCTTTGAACGATGGTTTGTTCAATGGGTGCGGAGCGCCTTTAAAGCCAAAGGAAATAAAGGCGCCATTCAGGAGCTGATTTTATGGAGCGATGAGGTTTCCAAGACCGGGCGCGAGGTCCAAAAAAAATTCCTTAACTATTGCCTCACTATGATGCGGCAGGCACTGCTTCTCAACTACAAGGCCAAGGAATTGGTCTACACCAAAGTGCATATGGAAGGTTTTGATTTGAACAAGTTTGCTCCCTTTGTACATGAAAACAATATTTTGGATATTGTGAAAGAGTTGGAAGAAGCCATTTTCCACGTGGAACGCAATGGTAATTCCAAATTGATTTTCACGGACTTGTCCATTAAACTGACACGGCTATTGCACGCCAAGGCCGCTTAAACCAAACAGCGTATGAACCATATAATTTCAAACATCACGGAAATCCTATTGCTGATTTTTTTGACCATTGTTTTCTTACAGAGCGGCATTGATAAGCTGCTCCATTGGAAAGGTAACCTAAGCTGGCTTACAGGGCATTTTTCCAAATCCCTTTTTAAGGGCTCGGTGCCTCTGCTGCTTGCCATTATCTTGGTGATGGAAATATTATCCGGGATTCTTTGCGGGGTCGGAATTTTTCAATTTGCCATTGATGGCGAAAGTACCATCGGCTTTTACGGTGCGGTATCCTCTGCAGTTACGTTGTTGATGTTGTTGCTGGGGCAGCGAGTTGCTACGGATTATGAGGGGGCAAAAACCATAGTGGTTTATCTTATCCCCACCGTTTTCTTGGTGTATTTGATGCAATGACAAACGCTTTTCAATCATGATTGCTGCACCTAAGCAAAGAACACAGCTTCCCGAAAAAACACAAAAATATTACGACCAATTCCAGCATCTCATCTTGGAAATCCGGAAAAGGAAATTGCCAAGTGATTTGGTAACGGTCATCAATAATCGCATTGAGACATTGAACCAAGTCTCGGATACCGACAAGGCATTAAAGTCTGAAATCCAAAAGACTCAGTCGAAGATTGTTGGTCTTTTAGCGGAAAAACTGAAAATAGTGCCCATTAATTATTACCGAAAAACATGGTTTGTTTTGGGCATGACCGTTTTTGGGCTCCCAATGGGAACGGCGCTCGGTCTTAGCTTGGGCAATATGGGATTATTAGGTCTCGGACTGCCGGTGGGGATGTTCATCGGGCTGGCAATGGGTGCCCGAATGGACAAAAAAGCGGAAGAGGAAGGTAGACAATTAAATATCGAAATTAAATCATAGCTACTTCCAGAAATTGATTTTCAATAACATGAAATAAGGGCTGTCTTATCCTGACAACTCCTTAAACAAAAAAGAGGCCCTCTAAAAAGCAATTTGTATGTCATTTCGAGCGCCTGCCTGCGGCAGACAGGCAGTCGAGAACTTAAGACGCGTTGGACGTCAATGGGTTTCGACTGCGCTCAACCCGACAAAGTTCCAATAGTAAAGCTTTTTAGAGGGCTTCTTTTATTTGTATGGATACAGTACTAGTTTTCGTACTTATCGTTCAATATCTTCAATATTTCGTTCGTCACATCATTGGCATCGTCGCCATAGATTACAGAACCTCCTTCACCCCCACCAAGGATGTAGGTATATCCGTTTGCTTTTCCATAAGCACGGATTTCCTTTTTCACCTTTTTCACCAAACTATCCATTTGAGTCTGGCTATTCTGCTGTAACTGTTGCTCTTCTTGTTGAAGGCGCTGACCAATTTGTTGGCCACGCTGTTGCAGTTGTGAATACTCTTCCTGTGCGCTTTGCTGTGACATGCTCTGGGCTTTGCTCTGGAACTGCTGCAGTTCCATTTGAAAGGCTTGGGAAATACTGTCCCTTTTTCTGCCCATGGCATCAGCTTTGGTCTTAAACCTAGCCTCTACATCTATTTTCTCTTGATAATCGTCCATGATCTTTACACTGTCCACATAGCCGATTTTGTTTTGCTGACATGCCATGGCCGTCACGGCAATCGCAAGCACTACTAATTTTTTCATTATTTACTTTTTATCGATGCGCAAAAATAGGAAAGCTTTCGGAAAGGCGATCATTAACTTTTTGTGATGTTAATCGACCTCAAAAAAGATAAATAAACAAAATCTATCCTAAAAAGCTGAAACAATTGATTCTGATTATTTTTAGGGCGGCATAAAATCCGCTTTTCTCGCGGCATCTTTTTGAGTCAATACGATTCCCTTTAAAAGGCACAGTTCGCAACGCAGAGGGCCTTAAAACAACTTATTTCCCCTTTTTGAGAATATAAATCAAGGACGAGGGCTCCTTGGTAAAAACAGCTTTAAGGTTGGACCATAATCCGATGAAAAAAGCTTTGATGAAGTAGAATCTGTTTCCTTTGTATTTTTCGGAAAGCAGAGAGACATAAAATGCATCGAACCACATCGGTTTGGTCTGGACTACTTGCAGACCATGGGGGGCAAAAAGTTTAGAAATCGCTGTTTTTGAAAAATGCCAAAGGTGTCTGGGAACATCGTAAGCAGCCCAGAAGGATTTATAGTGTTGGGCATCCCAAGATTTAAAATTGGGAACGGCAATAACCAAAACTCCATCATCTTCTAAAAGTTCAACCAAGTTGGAAACCTGCTCCTGTAAATTCGGCAAGTGCTCCAAAACGTGCCATAAGGTAATGGCCTGAAACTTCTGGACAGCAAGTTTATCCAAGGTAGGCCATAGTTCCATGCCCTTTTCCTTTGCCAAGCCCCTTGCTTTTTCATTGGGCTCAACTCCGGTGACTTCAAAGCCAGCATCTTGGGCAGTAATGAGAAAATCTCCCGTTCCAGCACCTACATCTAATAAATTTACAGGTTTATCTATCTGATTTTCAACAGTTTGAAGCTTATTTTTAAGGTTCACAGCTTTAATCCAGTGATATAGCCGTTCTGTGAACGATGTTTTGGCATCTGTATGGGAAATATAATCCTCACTATCGTAGTACTTTGATAGTTTTTCTGGTTGGGGCTGGGTTATGAGCATATCCAAACTTTCATCCCGGTGCAATTCAAACTGCTCTCCAGAAACAGCATAATCCTTAGTTCTTAAAAACAAGTTCATTGTAGTTATCGGTAGCCAAATATTCTTTTTTCAGGTTCCGAAGATAGGACAAAACCTTTTGCCGCGAAACCGACTCTTCAGACAAACAGTCTTTTTCTGTATCAGTAAAGACTTCTATTGCAATGTACCAATTGCCGGTTCTAGAGGTATGGATATCATCAAAAACGGGTTCCATGTCGGTAGCTTTGTTCAGGGCAACATCCAAAGCCAAGGGAATAAGGTTGATAGTCTTTGTTGGAATCTCTACTTCGTAAAAGGAAAAATAATAGGTTGTATCCTCAATCAAAAAAGGAACCTGAACGTCCACATAGTAATCATTCAATTGAAATTTTGTGTTGACGTAGTGGTAAAATTCGTCAGCCTCTTTAGGGTCTTCAAAAACGAAAACATTCTTTTTGGGAAGGCCCTTTTTGAAGCGTTTCCCTTTTGCAATTTTATAATCTTTAATGTTTGGAGCAATGCGCAAAGGGATACAAGACTGGCACAACAACGCACACCATAGGATTAAGCGTATTCGTTTCATCTGGCTTAGTGTTTGATATAGCAAATCAAAAATCGAGCCGTTCTAGATGAATCAGAACCCAAAATTTCATGTTCCACGTGGAACAGTTCAGGCGGCTATCTGCCCAAATACACCAATAACACACTAATGTCTGCGGGAGAAACACCGCTTATCCTCGAGGCTTGTGAGATGGTAACTGGCTGAATGGACTGCAACTTCTCCCTCGCTTCATAGGATAGTGATTTCAACTTAGAGTAGTCAAAATTGTCCGGGATACGTACATTTTCTAACCGCTGTAACTTATCGGCATTTGTTTTTTCCTTCTCGATATACCCCGAATATTTCACTTGTATTTCGGCTTGCTCCAATACCTCTGCATCCAATTGGTGCTCCTTCACAAATTCTGAAACCGACTCCAATTCGAGCATATGCTTCATGGTAACCTTTGGTCTA
The DNA here is from genome assembly GCF_040112705.1 of Flagellimonas sp. MMG031. Lineage (NCBI taxonomy): Bacteria > Pseudomonadati > Bacteroidota > Flavobacteriia > Flavobacteriales > Flavobacteriaceae > Flagellimonas > Flagellimonas sp. MMG031. The sequence continues at coordinate 643,377 of NZ_CP157804.1, read as the reverse complement.
GAAAACACTTTGAACAACTTATCAGATTGCTTTACTTGTGCCGAATTTAAGGACTCCAAAATGGGGTTTATTTCATCCGTGGTGAAGCTTGTCTTTTTAAAGAAGTCAATAAAATTGTCAGACTTGCTCATCTTCTCCTCCATCCTTCGCAAACGTTCCTCTTTGGCCAAACCAATTTCATAGCCTTTGGGGGTAAGTCTCAAATCGGCATTATCCTGTCGAAGTAAGGTCCGATATTCTGCCCTTGATGTAAACATACGATATGGCTCTTCAGTGCCCTTGGTGATCAAATCATCAACCAACACACCGATATAAGCCTCATCTCGTTTAAGGATGAACGGTTCCTTTCCGTTGATTTTTAAATGGGCGTTTATTCCGGCCATCAAACCTTGGGAAGCTGCTTCCTCATATCCCGTGGTCCCATTAATCTGTCCTGCAAAATATAGGTTCTGTACCAATTTTGTTTCCAGCGTATGCCTTAACTGCGTCGGTGGAAAATAATCGTATTCAATTGCATATCCTGGCCTAAAAAATTTAACCTGCTCAAATCCCTTTACCGACTTCAAAGCTCGATATTGAACATCTTCAGGAAGGGATGTGGAGAATCCGTTGACGTAAACTTCCACCGTATTCCAACCCTCTGGTTCGACAAAAATTTGGTGCGAATCCTTATCTGCGAAACGGTTAATCTTGTCCTCAATGGATGGGCAATATCGCGGCCCTATACTCTTAATTCTGCCATTGAACATTGGTGATCTTTCGAAACCCTCCCTAAGCAAATCGTGAACCAATTTACTGGTGTGCGTCATATGGCAATCGCGCTGCGTTTGCAAAATGGGGGTATCCAAATAAGAAAATTTCTCAGGTTGGCCATCACCTGGTTGGGGAATCATCTTGGAATAATCCAAAGACCTTCCATCAACTCTTGGTGGTGTTCCGGTTTTCATGCGCCCACTATCAAAACCAAGCTCAACCAATTGTTCAGTAATTCCTGTGGCCGCTTTTTCACCAGCCCTTCCACCGCCTAGCTGCTTTTCTCCAATATGGATCAAGCCATTCAGGAATGTCCCATTAGTAAGTACAACGGCTTTGGCTCTAATTTCCAAACCAAGGCTTGTTCTAACCCCTACGACTTTATCCCCCTCAATCAATAATCCATTCACCATCTCTTGGTAAAAATCGGCATTTGGGGTATTCTCCAAAGCCATGCGCCACTCTTCGGCAAAACGCATTCTATCGTTCTGCGATCGCGGACTCCACATGGCAGGTCCCTTGGATTTATTCAGCATTTTAAATTGGATGGCAGACTTGTCGGTAATAATACCACTATACCCGCCAAGAGCATCTATCTCACGGACAATTTGTCCTTTTGCAATACCTCCCATAGCCGGGTTGCACGACATCTGCCCGATGGTTTGCAGGTTCATGGTCACCAACAAGGTGCGAGAGCCCATGTTTGCGGCAGCCGCTGTTGCCTCTGCCCCTGCATGACCTCCACCTACAACAATAACATCATATTCCTTTTCAAACATATCTATGGTTCCACGTGGAACATTTTAATCTTTTCTTCTTCTTTATTTCGCATCACTTCCTTTTCCGCGTTGTTCTTGTCGCCGTATCCGGCAAGGTGTAAAACCCCGTGACTCATCACGCGTTTTAGTTCCGTTTCGAAATCCACCCCGAATACATCAGCGTTTTCTTTGACCCGCTCTGTAGAAATAAAGATGTCAGCAGCTATCCGGTTGCCATCCGTATAATCGAAGGTAATAATATCGGTAAGCGTATCGTGATTTAAATATTGCATGTTAAGTTCCAACAAGTATTCATCCGTGCAGAAAATATAATCTATCTGGCCTAAAATGTAACCTTCGGAATGCACTATCCTATTTACCCAATCGGAGTAGTCGGATGTGTTGCTTATCAAAAAATCACTTTTGAAATGGAACTCTATCATTGTCAAAATATACCTTTACTTTGCGCTCGTAATTTTTGCGCAAAGGTAAGGCTTGTCTATTTAATATTTCAACATCGTTTTGATACCTTTCCAGCAACTCCGGTTTCGTGGTAATCGGATTGGAGTATTGTTTTAAATTACTCTTGCTTTCCCGTTCCTTTTTTTGACCCTGTTCTAGTGAGGCATTTTCCAATTTCATCAACTGGTGCTGAATGTTGTTTGCTTTACTCCGCGTCTTATTTGTAATCCCATTTTCCAAAAGGTCATTTTCAAAGTCTTCCATCTGTTGCATCAATTTTTTGGCCAAATTCCTATCAGATTCGTTAATCATGTTCTCCAGTTGCCTTTCTAAATTCTGTCTTAAAAACTGTTGCTCTTTGTAAATTTCATATACTTCATTTAGGTCCATTTCTCCTAAACCATTCCCGTTTGATTCAGATGTGCCATTTTGTTCTCCCGTCTTTCCACTTTGCCCTTTTTGGCCATTCTTACCTTCACCTGTATTTCCTTCTTCGCCCTGCTTGTTGCCACCTTCATTCTTTCCGTCTTGCTCGCCCTCACCATCTGATTGCTGACCCTGCTTTCCTGATCCATTCATTTTCTCCTGTATCCCTTGTTGGCCTTTGATGATATCCGGTAACTGAAAATCCTGCCCTTCTCCGCTGCCTTGGCCCGGACTCATGTTCTGCTGCATATTATCCAAAACATTTGCCAAGAAATCTGCCAAAGCGTTTGTAGCATTGATCACATATTGTTGATACGAGGCACCTTGATAAATCTGATTATCGGCAATACTTTCCAAAGACTTATCTATGTTATAATACACCTCGGTGATTTGCTCGTTCACAAACTCAGACAATTCGGCCCTACGGAGTGAGAGGGCAAATAAACTATCATCTACATGCTCAAACAATCTACGAAGATCCTGCTGGCCCTTGACGGTTTTTGAGAACTGGGAAATATCTACATCCGCACTTTGGATATTATCAAAAAGGTTTTCCTGCTTGAAAGAAAATGTGACCAAATTGTCCAGTATTTGCCGGAGCATTTCAGCATCTTCGGCATCGGACTGACCTCCTCCTGAAGCACCTGACTTTAATGATTGGCTCATTTCGCGCATCTTCTGCGCTGCGGACTTTTGCTTTTTGGTGGCATTATTGCCAGCATCCTCCTTTTCCTTGGATTGTGAAGACTCTTCCATTCCCTGATGCTTATTTATTTCCTCAAGGGCATCTTGCTGGTCTTGTTTTATGGCTCCGGTCTTCGTTTCATCCGTATCAAGTTCGATGGGTTTCTTTAACTCTTGGTTATCATTCTCCAAATCCCGTATCTCTTTTTCCAAACTTTCAAATTCCTCATTAAGCCTTTTTTGCTCTTTGTCACTAAAATCCTCTCCCAACTTTAACTCTGATAAGGTCTCTTGCTTCCGCGCCAATTCTTCCAGCTCCTTAGCTATTTGTGATGCCTTTTCAGTGACGTAGTAACGCTTCGTCAACTCTAAAATCTGCTCTAGGTTACGTGTATTTTTACCTTGATTCTTACCCAACTCCTCAAGGCGTTGTTGTAGCTCCTCCTTATCAATCTTCTCCGCAATCTTTTCCAACTCTTCCAACAGTTTGGCATTTTTGCGAGCCTCTGCTTCTTGTCGCTCCAAACGCTCTTGTATCATCCGCTTCATTTCGGAATCTTCCTCATTCTTGTCAATGCTCTTATTTAAATCCTGGCTAAACTTTTCCATTAACTGCTCTTGCATTTGCTGTTGTTGCAGAAAATTTTTAATCTGACTTTTCTCCTCAAAATTCAAGGCCTTCTCTTCCTTCTGCAGCTGATTGATTTCGGAAAGCTTCTCTTCCTGTTCTTGTATGTTCTTCAAGGATTCCCCAAGCTTGTTCAATGTCGTATTCTGAAACTCCAACTCCTTGTTATTCAGCTGATTATCATCATAAAGAACAGCGTCAAACACCTCGCTTTGGGTTACCTTTCCGCCCCTAATACCATCATTATCAACCACTTCAAAGTAAATCTTATAGCTTTTACCCGCTTCAATCGCTAAACCGGACGGGAACGTATAATAGAACTGAGTGACATTGCCTTTTGGCGAATCCAAAACAAGACGTTGCACACTTTGTTTATCATCGGATGGATAAACCACGGCCCTAATCTCCCTTAAACCATAATCGTCGGCCGCTTGTCCAGCAAAATAAGCCTCATTGGGATTGAGTGAGTCCATTATTTGGTTCACCTGCACAGTCGCCTTTTGATCACGAATCACACCCAGGCGATACGCAAGCCTTTCAAAGTCACGTACCTTTTTATTGGATGTGGTTAATTCATACTCTACTTCATCAAATAGTCGCATTTGATGACTGAATACAGAACCATCCCGTTGAAAGGATTGTAAGGTGTCCTTGGTGATCATATCAATCTCGTCAACATTGCTCCCGGAAATTTTCCATGTAATCCGCGTACCCTCCGGTACCTCGGCATTACCTGTCCCAGATAGTACCTCAGAACTTCTTTTCAAATAAGAAGGATAATCCAATTGCAAGGAAAAATCAACCAAAGTAGGTGTTTCAAATGTGCTTACTTGATACCTTCTGGAATCCCATCCATTGGCCGTTAAATAAAAACTAAAGTTGCCAACAGGTGGTTGAAACGTATACACATAAACCCCATTACGCTCTTGCATCACTAAACGTTCGTTGCCTACCACCATCTGAACATCGCTCGGGCGAACCTCTCCAATAGTTCTCACTTCAATGGTCAAAGCTTCATTATCCAATACCTCCAAATCGGTGTTCAGCACCTCGAACACAAAAGGAGCAGGACGTTCATAAGCCACATCGTAATTTAGAACCCTTTTGTGGGAATTGAAGAACGAGACCACATCCCCGGTCACCCAAATAACAGCCAAAATACCCAATGGAATCAGGATGTACCTCGCATATTTTAGACTCTCCCGAACATTCACCGCATCCACAAAGGACACGTTTTTTAAATCCGTTGCCCTTTGCTCTATACTTGCCATAAGTAAATCAGACTTTCTTGGATTTTCCGAAAGCTCCAACAAATTAAGAAGTCTATCATCAACGTTGGGGAAATGCTTCCCAATCATTCGAGAGGCCAACTTGTGGTCAATCCCCTTACGAACCTTGAAAAGAAAAAGCAACGGAATAAGGATATACCTGTACAGCAGAAACAATTCTACAACCACAAACAAGATAAACATGGTCAATCGCCACGACTCGTTCATCCAAAGTACATATTCAAAATATGTAATGACAATCCAAAAAATAGTGCCTAAAGTCAAAAACAGGAAAGCTCCCTTTACCAATTGCTTCACATAAAAGCGGTTGATAAAGCGTTCCAGTTTCTCCAGAATGGTGTCGTAGGTGCTCAAAATCAATAGTAATTATTACCAAATTACCCGATCCTTACCAATTGAAAAGAAAAAATTTGTTAAACCTTGGTTTAAACCGATGCACGCACCCCTTTTCTGTTCAACCGCATCCATGTATCTTTGCAGCCTAATCAAGGTCGATTATGAGTCAAAAAGTACGAGTCCGATTTGCACCCAGCCCTACCGGTCCATTGCACATTGGCGGATTGCGCACGGCGCTTTTCAACTATTTGTTTGCCAAAAAACATGATGGTGACTTCGTTTTGCGAATAGAGGATACCGATCAAAACCGATTTGTGGAAGGGGCCGAGGCATATATCATTGAGGCCCTTAACTGGAGCGGGATTCCTTTTGACGAAGGACCGGGAAAAGAAGGAGACTTTGGACCTTACCGTCAGAGTGAGCGTAAACAATTGTATCAAGCTTATGCACAAGAATTGGTAGAAAAAGGAAAGGCTTACTATGCCTTTGATACGGCAGAGGCCCTCGACCAACATCGAAAAGACCATGAGGCCAAGGGTAAAACATTTATATACAATTGGCACAACAGATTAAAACTGACCAATTCCCTCTCTCTTTCCAATGAAGAGGTGCGGGCCAAAATAAATGCCGGAGAAGACTATGTCATCCGTTTTAAGTCCCCTGAAAATGAAAATCTTGTTCTAAAAGACATCATCCGTGGAGAAATTCACATCGATACCAATGTGTTGGATGATAAGGTATTGTTCAAAAGCGATGGTATGCCCACCTATCACTTGGCCAACATTGTGGACGACCATCTGATGCAAATTACCCATGTGATTCGTGGTGAAGAGTGGTTGCCTTCCTTGGCCTTGCATCAACTTCTATATGACGCATTTGGTTGGGATGCCCCACAATTTGCACACCTTCCATTGATCATGAAGCCCGTAGGGAAAGGAAAATTGAGCAAAAGAGATGGTGAAAAAGGGGGATTCCCCATATTTCCGCTTAGGTGGAACCAATCCGAAGGCTACCGGGAAGCCGGCTTTTTCCCCGAGGCGGTTGTTAATTTCTTGGCGTTATTGGGTTGGAACCCAGGCACAGAACAAGAAATTTTTACTTTGGATGAACTAGTAGACAGCTTTACCTTGGAGCGTGTCAATAAATCCGGAGCCCGCTTTGACCCAGAAAAAAACAATTGGTATAATCAACAATGGCTACAGAAAAAAAGTGATGCCGAGTTGGCAGAACTATATACAAAAGAACTTGCCCAAAAAGGCATCACTGCCGAAATGGATTATGTTGTAGAGGTGGTATCATCCATCAAGGAGAGAGCTTCCTTCGTTACCGATTTTTGGGACCTATCCGATTATTTCTTTCAAGCTCCCGACTCCTACAACGAAAAAGCGGTAAAAAAACAATGGAAGGAAGATACCCCTGAAATCATGCAACAGCTAGCTTCCCTATTAGAAAAATTGAACGATTTTTCATCAACAAATATCGAACAACAGGTGAAAGCATGGATTTCCGAACAGGAACTTTCCTTCGGAAAAGTGATGCCTCCCTTGCGTTTGGTAATCGTTGGTGACATGAAAGGACCGCATTTATTCGATATCATGGCGCTTATTGGCAAAGCAGAAAGTATCTCCCGCATACAGACCGCCATCGCCCACTTATAGGATTATTGGAAATGTAACATTATTTGAATATTGACTACTAATAATGTAGTCAAGTTTCGTAATTTCCATTTCTAACATAAATTCTAAACACTATGGGCAACTATTATCTAATACCGATTGCGTTTATAGCGCTGATTATCCTTTTTAAGTTCTTTTTTATTGTGAAGCAACAAACCGCTGTGGCTGTGGAACGCTTTGGAAAATTCCATAGCATCAGAAACTCCGGGCTTCAAATGAAAATCCCGATTGTGGACCGTATTGCAGGCCGGTTGAGCCTAAAAATTCAACAGTTGGATGTTATCGTTGAGACCAAAACCAAAGACGATGTATTCGTAAAGCTAAAAGTTTCTGTGCAGTACGTTGTCATAAAAGACAAGGTCTATGATGCCTTTTACAAACTCGAATATCCACACGATCAAATCACTTCGTACGTATTTGATGTGGTCCGTGCCGAGGTTCCTAAAATGAAACTGGACGATGTCTTCGTTAAAAAAGATGACATCGCCATCGCAGTAAAGGCAGAGCTACAAGATGCAATGCTTGACTATGGATTTGACATCATCAAAACGTTGGTGACGGATATCGACCCGGACGCGCAGGTAAAAGCCGCCATGAACCGCATCAACGCCTCAGAACGTGAAAAAATCGCGGCACAATTTGAAGGTGACGCGCAGCGCATCCTGATTGTGGAAAAAGCAAAGGCCGAGGCGGAAAGCAAGCGTTTGCAAGGTCAAGGTATTGCAGACCAGCGAAGGGAAATTGCCCGCGGTCTCGAAGAATCCGTAGAAGTGTTGAACAAGGTGGGCATCAATTCCCAAGAAGCCTCTGCTCTCATTGTGGTTACCCAGCATTACGACACCTTGCAAGCTATTGGTGAAGAAACCGATACTAACTTGATTTTGTTGCCAAACTCTCCGCAGGCCGGAAGCGACATGCTAAACAATATGGTGGCCTCCTTTACTGCCAGTAACCAAATTGGAGAAGCTATGAAGCGCAAGAAAAACGAAAAAGGTACGGATAACGATTCGTAAACCTGTTCCCAATACAAAAAGGCTCCGAAGACGGAGCCTTTTTCTTTTAATCAATGCTTTGCAACCTTAATCCAATTTCTTTAATATCTTTTTGGCGACCAAGGAGATAGCAACTTTTTGAAGCAAAGGAGCCAATCCTCCCAAAATATTGGTCGGATAGAGCTCATTCTTGGTGTTCTGAACGGCAAGCTTCACTTTCTCTTCCTCAATTTGTCGTTGCAATTTGAGAATTTTCAAGTCCCGATCGATTTCTTCAAATGATGTATATGTTCCTTGTATCATATCTCGTCAAAATAAAATTTAGAAAAACTCTTTAATAATGGCTTTTCAAATCTTTTGCGAACAGACCACAATATTAGACCAATCAGTACATAAATACCGCCAACCAATAAAAACCCTTGGGCCGTGTTGTTTAACAACATCGCAAACCAGAAGGCCAAACTTATGGAAAGGAACAAAAGAGCCATGGAAACCACACCGCCAATAACCAAGACTTTGGTGGCCATGGTGATTCCCTTCATCATGGACTTAAAGCTTTGGAGGCGGTAAAAGTCCAAACTATTCTTCACATAGGACTTTACCCCATCCTCCACATCGCCAATCTGTTCTTTAATTTCTTCAAATGCCATGGATTACTTCTGCAATTGGGCGTTCTTACTTCTCAAATCTTCGAGCTTCTTTTCCAAGGCAACCAAAATATCATCTGCCTTATAGCTCATGGTAGATAATGTATCCTCCAACTTTTCTTCGAATTCCACTTTTTTGGCATCCGCCGTTCTGGTGAATTCTTCTTTGGCATTGCTTAAACTTTGAGTGATATCATCTTTGGCCTTTACAGCACTCTTTTTGATTTTCTTTCTGGTTTTCTTTCCTTTATCCGGAGCATACAATATTCCAATTCCAGCTCCAACAACAGCTCCAGTTAATAATGCGGTTAATACGTTTCCTGTGTTATTTGACATAATTTTTTTGATTTTTGATTAAACTTCAGTGATACCGAATCGTAACCTATTTAAATGATTACTGAATCGGATTTATCCAAAAGTAATAGTGCGTTAGTGCACGGATCAATTCAAACGGTGGAAACGTTAACGCTTTAGCTAAATTTTGATGAAATATTGCAAATAAGACGCTACAAGCCATCTTTTGCTCACTTCCATGCCTTCAGTCGGCTTTTAAAAATTAGTCAAAAGAAACCCGCCAAAAAAAAGCCGTTTTCAATAAGGCAATTCAATGGCGGGGCAAAGTTTAATAAGAAAATATTATGTTACTCCTTTTGCTCCAATTTGGCCCACGTGTCGCGTAAGGTCGTTGTACGATTGAACACCAATTGGTCGGAGGTAGTATCTTTGTCGACATTAAAATAACCGAGACGTTGGAACTGCATTTGATCGCCAATCTTGGCATCCTTTAAACTAGGTTCCAAATAACCGGTTACCTTTTGCAACGAATCCGGATTTATGAAATCCAAAAAATCTTTGTCTTTATGACTATCAGGTGTGGCATCCGTGAACAATCTATCGTATAATCGTACCTCGGCTGTGATGGCATGCGCAATGGAAACCCAATGTAAAGTTCCTTTTACCTTTCGCAAACTCTCCTCGGTGCCAGAACCACTCTTACTTTTGGGGTCATACGTACACTGTACTTCGGTAATGTTTCCTTCCGAATCTTTGGTGCAGCTTTCAGCCTTTATAATGTATCCATTCTTTAAACGGACCTCCCCTCCAAGTTTCAGCCTAAAGAATTTACGATTGGCCTCTTCCCTAAAATCTTCTTGTTCAATGTACAACTCCCTTGAAAAAGGAACCTTGCGGCTGCCCGCGGAATCATCCTCCGGATTGTTCTCGGCCTCCAACCACTCTTCCTTACCTTCCTCATAATTGGTAATCACCAATTTTAATGGATTGAGAACCGCCATTACCCGAGGTGCAATTTGGTTCAAATGCTCTCGCACATGAAAATCGAGCAAGGATACATCTACCACATTGTCGCGCTTGGCAATCCCGATAGTGTCGGCAAAGTTTCGAATAGATTCTGGAGTGAACCCCCTTCTTCGCAACCCTGAAATGGTGGGCATGCGGGGATCATCCCACCCAGTCACAATTCCATTTTGAACCAACTGTAGCAGCTTTCGCTTGCTAACCACGGTGTGGCTTAGGTTTCTTCGAGCGAATTCTCGCTGTTTCGGGCGTAATTTATCCGAAGATACCACTTGGTCCAAAAACCAATCGTACAGCTCCCGGTGCGGTAAAAACTCCAATGTACAAAGGGAGTGGGACACCTGTTCAATATAATCGCTTTCGCCATGTGTCCAATCGTACATCGGATAAATACACCAATCGGTATTTGTGCGGTGGTGCGCTTTATGCAGAATGCGGTACATTACCGGATCACGCATAAGCATATTTGAAGATGCCATATTGATTTTTGCTCTGAGTACATGTGCTCCATCCTTAAACTCACCATTTTTCATACCCTCAAAAAGGCGTAAGTTTTCCTCCAAGGAACGATTACGGTACGGACTTTCTTTCCCTGGTTCCGTTGGAGTCCCTTTTTGACTCGCTATTTCTTCGGAGGATTGGCTGTCCACATAGGCTTTTCCATTTTTGATGAGCTCAACCGCCCAATCGTACAATTGTTGGAAATAGTCCGACGCATAGCATTCCGAAGCCCACTCAAAGCCGAGCCAGCGCACATCTTCCTTTATGGCCTCCACATACTCCTTTTCCTCTTTGGCCGGGTTGGTATCGTCGAAACGAAGGTTCACCGGGGCATTATACCGCAGTCCAAGTCCAAAATTGAGACAAATGGAGCTGGCGTGACCAATGTGCAAATAGCCGTTTGGTTCAGGTGGAAAACGAAACCTAAGGTCATTTTTGGAATAATCCTTCTTAAGGTCTTCCTCAATAATGTGTTCTATAAAGTTGAGCGATCTAGCTTCTTCTGACATACCAGTAATTTGATGCGCAAATGTAGTAAAATCCCATGTTGATAGCTATTTTTCCTGCTTCCGTGTATACAAAGTAGGCCATTTCACAACAGTTTTCCCAACACCTACAACAATATCTTTCCGTTCGTCGAAAATAGCGACATATTTGTTATTGGAATACTATATGAAAGAGAGGCGCCCGAACACCGTCTCTCCGAAGGAATTACGATTATTACAATTAAGGGGCACAAACTAACAGGGCTATATGGCCCATAACCTCTTAAATACTAACGGTGATGAGAAAAAGTAATTCAACCTATAGCGTTCTTGTTCTGGCCTTGGCTTTTGTGCTACTTGGTACCCTTACTTCGCAAGCCCAGATTCTACACAAGCCCGTACCGGCCGACAACCCCAACCTTGCTGGAAATTCCGCTTGGACCGCTGTCTGTGCTTCCGCAGGCTTTAACGAATATTTCGTGAACTTTACTTGGGATCCGCCCTTGGTGAACAGCAACAACGAATTTGTTCTTGAGCTATCGGATGCCAACGGCTTTTTCTCCGACCCCACCGAACTGGCCCGCGTCAGTGACAAAAACACAACTTTTGACTTTGAGTTTCAATTCGCTCTTCCTTCGGAAATGCGCGGAAGTAGCTATAAAATGAGGGTTCGAAGCACGAGTCCGGCCAAGACCAGTCCCGCTTCTGATGCCTTTTCCATGTATTTTATCGATTACAATGCGCCCTTGCTGATCAGCGAAAACGGAAGCGGATCCATTCCTTCTGGGGGGTTGATTCAAATTTGTGGTGGTGGAGCGGTCACACTAAAGCCGCACAACATTCCAAATGCCTCTACCTATATCTATAACTGGTACCGCAGTGGTACATTATTGCCCACAAAATCAGAAAGCATCACCGTTTCTGAACCGGGCATGTACTACGTGGAACTCGATTACGGGGATTGTTCCGGATCCGCCAACACCCTATCCAACACCATTGAAATATCCACTGGCACCAGTGCAGGCTTGGCCATCAACGGCCCAAGCAGCATTGCCATTTGCCCTGGAGAATCCCAGGTGTTGGAGGCCAGTATTTCCGGTATGGGACTAAAATATACTTGGTACAAAGATGGAGTCGTCGTAAACGGTCCTACTGTTGATGCCAGCACATTTAATGTAAACTCAAGCATAACAGGCTTTGAGGGTTCCTATGAGGTTGAAATTTCTGGAACAGGAGTATGTACCGAAAGATCGGCCCCTATTACTATCTCCAGAACCGGTTCGTTCGACATTACATTGAACAACAACGAAAATATAGTCTTGCTTCCTTCACAGACGAAAAACTTATCCGTCTCAACCTCGGCTACAAGTGCCAGTTATCAATGGTATAGAAATGGTGCTGCCATTGCAGACGCCACCAGCAATAGCCTTCTGATAAGCGAAGTGGGCGAATACTACGTAACAGTCACGGAAAATGGGGGTCCTTGTACGCCCGAGCCCATTGCCTCTGCAACCACCACGGTAGTATCTCCAGACTCTTTTGAGTTTGTGGTCGATTATGTGGGCAATTACACTTCTTGTGAAAGTGTTGACGCTACGTTGACCTTGACCGCTATCAATGCAGTAAGCGATAGTGGTGCCAAAACGGATGTGACCGCAGACCTACAAAATTCATTTGATTATCAATGGAAACTGAATGGAGCCAACATTTCAGGGGAAACATCAAAGACCATTACCCTATCCAATCAGGAAGACAACGGCGAATATACCCTAATGGGTTCCGTTGATGCTTTTGAGGCCCTGTCCAACAGCTTGGCCGTGACTTTGGCTTCCAATGAAACCTTACAGATTACAGCCAACGGCAATGTTCTTTGTGAAGGTGGGGAGGCCATCGTTCTGGAAACTTCCAAAGATTTGACCGATGTAACATTCCAATGGAAAAAGGACGGAGCTGTTGTTGATTCCTCATCCGACGCTTTCACGGTGAGCGAAACAGGTGTCTATCAACTTGTTATCACTTCCAACGAATGTCCATTAGTATCCAACGAAATCACCATTAGCGCTTTTGACGATTCGCTTTTGGTACTTGATAAACCCAAAGACCTCATCATTATTGAGGGAGAAACCCAAACCCTTACCGCTAGCGGTGCAGATTCCTATGAATGGTACGATGCAGGGAACAACCTAATTTCCTCAGGAAGTTTTTACGACTTTACCGAGGAAGGGGAATACCTACTCGTGGCCTATTTCGGAACCTGTACAGTGAGCAAAGTCATTACTGTTACCTACAGGGATATGTTCAATATACCAAATGTTATTACCACCAATGGCGACGGTATTAACGATTTATGGGTATTGCCCAACACCTATTCCAGAGATCCGAACGTACTTGTGACCATCTTCAATGAAAGAGGGGAGCAAGTGTTTAGCCAAGCTGGCTACGAAAACAATTGGCCGCAGTCCACCACAGCTTTCAACAAACAAAACATGATTTTCTATTACAAGATTACCCGTGGTGGCAAAAGCCTGAAACAAGGAACCATCACTGTTATTAAATAAGCAGCAATGCAGACCAAAAAACCTCTACTCTTACTTGCCTTCTTGCTACTTGCCCTTTCCGGAATCCGCGGACAAGAGGAAGAAGCCTATGTACCCTATAACGTACCATCACAGAACCTTTTGAAGTTCAATAGGTTCTTGCTCAACCCTACCTTTTCTACGGTAAGGGAAGACAAATCGTACATTAACCTATTTCACAGAAACCAGTCGGTATCTTTTGATGACAATAACCAAGTGTACTTCTTGAGCTATAGTGGTAGGGTGAGCGATAGAAGTGGTGTTGGTCTTAGTTTGTTCACTAACCGAGAAGGTCTCTTCAATAACTTCGGTGTTCACGCCAACTACGCCTATGGTGTTCGCTTGAGCCCAAAAAGCACCTTCACCTTTGGTGCCAACGTAAGCTATTACCAAAGTGCCTTTAATCAAGATAGGGTAAATTCTGTTGAGGTTGACCCGCTATTGAACACCTTGGAAAGCAGTTCTTTGGTGAGCTTTCAACCTGGGTTCAACTTCTCCATTGGTAAGTTTGATATTGGAGGGTTTGCAGAAAACTTGTTCGACTACAACCTAAAAACCAGTGAGTCTGTCACTGATTTCAATGAAAAGACCTATTCTGGTCACTTGCAATATACCCATCAGTTTGAAAATGGAACAGGAATCATGGAAAAGGCTCGTTTGATGCCCTTGGCCCGGGTTCGTAAAGTAGGAGAAGAAAATATCACTCTTGGTGGTAACCTTATTCTTGACCTCCCAAAATTGGGGTGGGTACAAGCAGGTTACGACGATTTTTACGGAGCTTCCGCAGGACTTGGTTTTAACCTTACCAAGAACATCTCTTTGGGATATACCGTTGAGAAAGGATTGTCCAACCAATTTGAAAACTTTGGGGTAACCCATGAAATCTCCTTGGCATACTCCTTTACGCCTAACCTCACCGAGGATAGAGTTATGTTGGAAAAAGAAGGCGAAGAACTGGTTTCCAATGAGGAAGATGTTCCACAAGATAGCTTGAGCATTACCGATAAAGATTTGGAAATCGCCCGCCTGCAGGACAAATTGGCTGAAAACGATGCCATTTTGGACGAATTGCTGATGCGCCAGGATTCGATTGAAACTACTCGAAAAAAAGACCTTGAACGACGCTTCGAAACCGTTATGAAAATGGTTCAGCGGGAAACACGCGGTCAAAATCCTGCATTGGAACAAAGGGCTAAAGAGGTCTACTTTGCCGATATGGACAGCGCGGACATTGTTACCCGCAAAACACAGCCTTTTGCCAACCATGGGCTATCCAACAGCACGGCCACCAAAAAGGTGATCAAAATCAACGAAACCAAAGCGAATACCGGCGATGCCTATGCTTCCAATACCTCCTCAAAAAAGGACAACACCTATAGGTCGGTAAAAAGCAAGAAGACAACTGGGTTCAAATCCCATGCTGTTCCCAATGTGGAAAGCGGTCACTATTTGATTGCCAATGTGTTCAGGGATACCAACAACCTCAACGCATTTATTGAAAAACTTCGTGCCCAGGGCATTGAAGCCGATTACTTCCAAAACCCGAAGAATGGTCTCAACTACGTATACATCGGGGACTTTAACAACAAGACTGAAGCTCTGGAAGCCTATCGTACCAAGATGAACGGTACCTACCAAGGCGATGCTTGGGTGATGAACGTGAACAATGGCGGTTCGCCCATTGCGGGCTACGACGGAACTTTGGCCGCAAAGTCCAAGTACAACAACAATGTGCTTTCCAAAAACGTAGCAAACAATACCCTAGCAAAAGGCAACAAGCATGTAGTGCTCCAAACACAATCCGGAGACGGATTGCCAGAGGGCTATTACATTATTGCCAATGTTTTTGACAATTCGGCCAGTGCCAAAGCCTTTGTTAAAGAATTAAATTCCAAAGGATTGCACGCGAGCTACTTCGTAAGTCCCGCCGACAAAAACAGGTACGTGTACTTAAAAAAGCACGAAACCTGGAACAATGCTTTGACCTCTTATTACACCAAACTAAACGCTTCGTATGATGACGATATGTGGATCATGCGCATCAAACCAAACACTAATAGCTAACCATGACCAAAGTCTTATTCAAATCCATTGTTTGCCTACTGGGCATAGGGCTTCTTAGCTCTGCACTTCATGCTCAAGTGGAGGTGCCTTTTACCCCAAGGTTGGACAATTCCTATATTAACATTAAGGGAGATTATACCTTTTTGGCCAACTCCATTATAAATAGAGTGGATGGTAGCAATACGGCCAACGACCCCTATAATGGCAATAACAACAACAACGGTTTTCATAGGGATTATATTGATATTGATGGAGACCCAACAACCTTTAGTTCCAGCAGTTCTACCTTAACCTTGCCAGATTGCTCCAGAATCTACTGGGCCGGACTGTACTGGTCGGCCAATTACCAACAAGAGGTGCTGAACAACAGCCAGATCTCAAGCCTTCCTGCGAACGATTCAAGAAGACTGGATTTTAGAGAAATCAAATTCAAGGTCCCTGGCGGAAGTTACATTGATATTGTAGCCGATAACAACCCTGACCCCGTAGGAGAGGAAGATACCGTAATCCATGATGATGTCAACTTCAAGGACTCCCCTTATACCTGTTTTGCCAACGTTACGAACCAGCTTCAAGCCTTGGCCAATCCTGCTGGGGAATACACGGTGGCCAATGTTAGGGCTACTAGAGGTAGAAGTGTTGGCGGCGCTGGTGGTTGGACTTTGGTCGTAATCTACGAGAACCCTACGCTTTCCGGTAAATACATCTCCGTTTTTGACGGATATGCCGGTGTTTCCGGTACTTCAAGTGCAGATATCAATGTGTCTGGATTCAATACAATTCCATCCGGACCGGTAAGGGCCCGTTTGGGGGCAAGTGTCGTAGAGGGAGATAGAAGCATCACTGGTGATGCGTTCCGAATCCAAACTCCAATGAACCCCGGTTTTACCAACCTATCCAATGGTTCCAACCCTGCGAATAACTTCTTTAATTCAAACATTACCATTGATGGTGCAGATGTTACCAACAGGAACATATATGCGACAAACACCCTTGGCTACGATGCGGATATTTTTGAAATCAACAACCCATCCAACAGCATTATAGACAATGGCGAAACCGATGCCACCTTGCGTCTTTACACACAAGGGGATGGCTATGGCGCTTTTTTGGTGACCTTTGGTATCGAAGTAATCGAACCTAACATTGTCCTTGAAAAAACAGTCGAGGACATTGGAGGAAACGATATTACCGGAGCCGGGGTAAATCTTGGTCAAACCTTGGATTATGTGCTTTCTTTCCAAAATACAGGGAACGACGATGCCACCAATTATACCATTAGGGACATACTACCCGTTAATGTTAGTTTGGACGAATCTTCCATCACAATGCCAGCAGGTGTTACCTATACCTACGACGCTGCCACTAGGGAAGTGATGTTCAGTATTCCTGATAACCTTATTGAGATTGGCGACCCTATTTCACAAATAAGAATGCGGGTACAAGTGGCCCAGAACTGTTTCGACTTTATTGATGCCTGTACCGATGTCATCCAAAACTTGGCATATTCCACCTATCAGGGAATTATAAATCCGAACCAAATCACGGACGACCCAAGCGTTTATGACTTTGATGATTGTGGTTTTGGTACTCCCGGAGCCACCAACTTTCTATTGGACGATCTAAGTGCCTGTAATTTTACCAGAACCGTACAATTATGTGGTGAAGACGTACTTCTTGATGCCGGGGACAACTTTGACAACTACATTTGGTACCGCGATGAAAATGGGAACAATACCATTGATGTTGGTACAGACACTGTAATCACAGATGGGGATGCGGACAACGACCCGAGTACCCTTTTGGTAAGTGAAATCGGAACATATCTTGTGGACAAACAAGTGGCCGATCCGTGTAAGGATTTCCAAGAAATCATTGTTGTGGAACTGTTTGGATCTGTACAGTCCAACCCGATAACTGCTTTGATCAACGACACCTCAAACACCATTGATGGTGACATTGAAATATGCCCCAACGATGGTAGCGAGCTTCCCGAGATTTTCCTTTGTGGATTGAATGACACGGAGCTTATCCAAATCAATATTCCCGATGCCACGAGCATTGTTTGGGAGCAATTGGACGAAGCCAGCTGTGGTGCTTCCGTAGATGGTTGTGCAAACACCAATACAGGATGTACCTGGAACACCGTGGACACTGGAAACGACTTTTTGGCCGAAAACACAGGCCAATATCGAATGGTCATCAACTATCAAAATGGCTGTTTTAGTCGATTCTATTTCAATATTTATAAAAACCCGCTAGACCCCCAGTACACATCCAGCGACATTATTTGTGACACCCCCGGTAACATTACCGTGACCAATATACCGTTGACCTATGAGTTCCAACTTGTAAACCAGGCCACGGGTAATATTGTTGTGCCCTATCAGTCTAGCCCAAGTTTTACAATTCAAAACAACGGCGCCTACATGGTAGAGATGAGACAACAAGGCGTAACAGATGGTTGTGTTTTTGTGTTGGACAATATTGGTATACTGGACAGGGATTTCCAAGTGGATGTGGTTCCTCAGGACACGGACTGTAACGGTCTGGGCGAAATCGCAATCTCTGTACTTAATGTAGAAGCGCAGTATTACTATGAAATATCCCAGGGAGGAACCGTAGTCGATACCCACGGGCCAACCAACGATAACAATTACACCTTCGAAAACCTTAACGATGGTATCTATGACGTAACCGTTACCACAGATGATAATTGTGATTACACGGAACAAGTAACCATACAAGATCTTACAGACCTAGAACTTACCGCCAGGATTTCCCAGCATATTACATGTAGGGAAGGAAACATCCAAATGGAATCAACAGGGGGTAAAACACCACATACCTACGCTATTTGGTCCTTTGTGGATGAAGGTGGGGTTACCCAGATTTCTTATCCAACAGTAAACGACGTTCCTGCTTCAGCCTATCAAACCAGTCAAATATTTGACATCTACGATCCAGGAGACTACACCTTTATTGTCGTTGACAGGAATAATTGTTACGACATTTCGAATACCGTGACTATTGAATTTAGGCCAGCAGCAGAATTTAACGCGACTACCGTTACCGATGTGGTTTGTTATGGTGACGCTACTGGGGGGATTACTTTTAATTTGGTCAGTTCTAACGGATATCAACTTACATACTACTTGTTCGACGCCACCGGCTTCGACGAAGACAATTACGACTATGCCAATGCGTTGGCCACAAACACTTCTGGGAATTTCCCAGGATTGACTGATGGGGATTATGTGGTGGTCATTAACCAACGTAAAGGTAGTGCCTCATGTGATTATTTTGAGTATTCCACTATCTCAGCTCCATCCTTTGCTTTGGATGCCGATGCTGTATTAACCCAGGATTACACCTGTTTACAAGATGGAATTATCGATGTTCAAAATGTAACAGGAGGGACCGCTCCTTATGAGTACAGTATTGATGGCGTTACTTTTGGAAGTGCTTCAACGTTCAACAACTTTACGGATGGAACCTATACAGTAACCGTTCGTGATGCCGTTGGTTGTGTCTTTACAGCTACTCCTATCACAATCGATCCGCTAGATCCACCAACGGATATCGATTTTGCGGCCACCAATCCACTTTGTCCAACCTTTACTTCCGATGTAACCCTAACCGTAACCGGAGGCGAGCCCAGTTTGATATACGAAATCATCTCTCCTGTGGGAAGTGCCGTAAACAATGGCAACAATAATACCTTCACAGGTTTGACCCCGGGAACTTACCTTTTCCGTGTAACGGACAACGCAGGATGTACTTATGATGAAAGCCACACCATTGCCCCTGTCACTGAAATCTCCGTTACTGGTCAGCTGATTAGCAACATCACCTGTTTGGGTGATAGCGATGGTGAAATCCAATATACTGTTAACAACTTCAATACGGATTATGATTACACAGTAACAGGTCCTGCCAACTTTTCTGGAGCAGGGGAGACCAGCGGAACCATTTCATTGAACGGATTGGCCGAAGGAACCTATACCATTACCGTAACCGATAACTTTACCAACTGTACCGACACAGCCAACTTAACCGTAGCTGCTCCTACAGCGGCCATTACAGCACCGGTTACCATTACACAGCCCACCTGTTTGGCCAATGGCTCCGTTTCCATTGCCGCTGCTGGAGGATGGGGAAGCTATACGTATGAAATTACTGCAGGTCCAGCAGGCTATACCCTTCCTGCACCACAGACCAACGGTCTTTTTGCTGGTTTGAACATTGGCGGCACCTACACCTTTACTGTTACCGACGCCAACGGATGCGTATATACCGATGACTTTGTCATTAATGAAGCAGTAGCACCCGCTTTGGACATTGTTCCAAATGATATTTGCTATGATGATGCTACAGGTCTTACCCTAACGGCCAATGTAATCTCTGGAGGGGATGGAAATTATGAATACAGCCTTAACGGAGGTCCATTTGTAACCAGCAATGTATTTACCGGCTTGGGCCCTGGAACCCATACCATCGATGTAAGGGACGGAAATGACTGTACCGACTCGGAAACTATTACCATAGACCCCGAGCTGAGCGTAGTGGCTTCCGCTCCAAACATTACTGCATGTGCTACAGATACAGATATAACCATCACCGCTGCCGGTGGTGACGGCAACTACGTGTATGCCGTGGTGGCCAATGGGGCCACTCCAACAACTGGAGATTTTTCAACTACAAATCCTGTTACCGTTACAAGTGCTGGAGACTACGATGTATATGTACGCGACAATGGTGGAGCTTCAGGCTATTGTGAGGCAAATTATGATATCACCATTGCCCAAGATCCCCCATTGACCATTAATGTGACCAATACAGATATTCTTTGTAGTGGGGAAGCACAAGCTCAAATTACTATTGCGGCGTCTGGTGGAGAGGGACCGTATACGTACAGTATCAACAATGGGTCTACCTATCAAACCTCGAACACTTTTGTAAATCTTCCCGCGGGAAGCTACAATATCCGTGTAAGGGATGCCAACAACTGTGAAGTAACCGAAATCTATACGATAAACGAGCCTCTAACGCTATCTGCATCCGCCGCAGTTACAGCATTGGCCGAATGTTACCCCGGTATGGGTGCAGAGGTACGGATAACCAACGCAATTGGGGGCACAGCTCCCTACGAATACAGCTTTGATGGCGGTTCCAATTATGGCGCAAGTGCTATCGGCTACCTATTGCCCGGAACCCATACCCTTTACATTAGGGATGCCAATTTGTGTACCTATCCAATGACGGTTACCATTGACCCGGAACCAACCCCTCCTACGGCAACACCGGCCATAGATTATGAGTGTGATGGAGAAGGAACGATTACCGTAACAACAAGTAGTACGGATTTTGATTATACCTATGAAATCAACGGAACCCCAAATACACCGAACACTTCCAACGTGTTCAGCAATGTGCCCGTTGGAAACCACACCATAACGGTTAACTATACCAGCAACATAGCTCCTTCCCCAAGTATTCTACTTACCGAAAACTTTGGAACGGGACCCAACACCAGTATTCCCGAAGTGGACCCGGCATACTGCTACGAGCCACAAAACGGAACCGTAAATTCTTGTGGATGGGCAATTAATAACAGAATCCAAGACGGGGAATACTCTGTGACGCAAAACATCGTGAACCCTTACGGTTCGTGGTTGAGTCCAAATGACCACTCAGGTTTGCCCAATGGTCGCTTCTTGGCCATGAACGTTGGTGGTGCAGTAGGGCCCAATGGTATTATCTATGCCAAAAGAGGCATTGAGGTAGTTCCCAACAGGGACATTACCATTTCACTTTGGGCATTTAATCTATTGAGAAACGGAACTGGTGGAGCCGACCCAGATATTGACATTCAGTTGGTAGATGGCGGCGGAACCGTAATTGCCAGTACAACCACAGGAAACGTTCCCAAAAACAATGGGGCCAACGATTGGCAGAATTACTCCGTGACCCTTAACCCGGGAGGAAACACCAATTTGGATATCGTAATTCGTACCAATTCGGCAGTAACCGGAGGAAATGATATTGCAATAGATGACATTGAAGCCTTCCAAACCCCAGAAGTGTGTACGGAATCGTTGACCATTAATGTAAATGTGGAAGACGGACGTGCCTTTGACGGTGCGATTACGGCATTTACCGACCTGACTTGTAATGGAGCTGCCGATGGCACCATCACTTTTGAAGCGGAAAACTTTGACCCTGCAGCCGGATTTACCTATCAAGTGGATGGCGGTGCTGTTTCAGCGGCGCAATTTGCCAGTCCTATAACCGTAAACGGTTTATCCGCAGGAGCACATACCATCGAAATTGTTGACTTGAGAGACCCTGCTTGTTCAGTGGTGCTTAATCAGACCTTATCACAACCAGATGTGGTTGACGTTACTGCTTCGGTTACCACCCAACTCACTTGTACCAATGGCGGTGCAACCATAACGGCAACAGCGATCGGTGGAACACCAGTATATCAATATCAATTGGAAGATAACTTAGGTGCTATACTTACTCCTTATCAATCATCCAATGTATTTACCGGCTTAACCGATGGTGACTATGTACTTAGAGTAAGAGACACCAATGCTTGTGAGGATACAACACCTATTACGGTAGATCCTTTTGAAATTCTTGCTTTTGATGCAACCCCAACAGCATGTTATAGCGGAAATAACGACGGTAGTATTCAGGTGGATGTTACCGCTGGAAATGGCAATTATCAGTTTAGCTTGAACGGCGGAGCGTGGATCACACCATCCCCTTCAACAGCTACCACCTACACATTCAATAATCTGGTGGCCGGAACCTATACCGTAGATGTGCGCGACCAATACGGTTGTTCGTTGCAACAACCAGTGACCATAGTGGACGCCTTGGTAGCATCAGTAGATGTGGTCGATGTATCAACTTGTGCAGACGGCAGTATTACTGTTACAGCTTCTGGTGGAAGCCCAACATTGGAATACGCTTTTGTTCCAACAACTACGAACCCAACAGGTTCTTTCTCCACATCGAACGTATTTACTGTTACTGCAGGAAACGAAGGGACATTTGATGTGTACGTCAGAGATAATTCCGCTACGGCACCCTACTGTGAATTTATGGAAACCGTAACGGTTGATCCTGCGGTTCCATTGACCATGACAAATACTCCGAACGATCCCGATTGTTATAATGGGACTGGAAATATTCTGGTAGATATCACTTCTGGAATTGCTCCATATACCATCGAAATTATTGATTTGGACAATGGCGGGGCTTCCAGCCAAACCAACACCAATGTTTTGGCCTCTAGCAGAACCTACTATAACCTAATGCCCGGCAACTATACTATCAATGTAACCGATGCATCAGGATGTATTATTACCGATACCCAAACCATTAACAACCCAGACGAACTAACAGCTGTGGTAAGTGGAATTACGCCTGCCACCTGTACCGGATTGGCAAGTGATTTTGGTTTTGGTTTCTCCAGTTACCCTACAACTTTGGGAACCATTGAATTTAGTGATGATGGGGGGGCTACTTGGATTGGTGACAATTCCGTACCCGGTGTAACCGATCAATTGACTGGTTATAACTCCGGTGATACCGTTTACCCATCCATGAGGACTGTGGACGGTTCCGGTAATACTATCTGTCAAACAGACCTGCCGCCTTTCATTATTCCTTATCCTTTGGATGATTTGGATATAACCATTTCGGCATTGGTTGTAAACTGTAACGAGCTTCAAGTTACCGTACAGGGATCAGAGGGTGCTCCAGGATATGAGTATGCTTATTCTGATGACCCGGCCAATTTTGATCCAGCTACTGCTTCTTGGAATCCCGGTGGAAGTGTGGACAATCTGGGTAATCCAGTTACCGCTGGTCATGGTATGTACCAATGGACCGGATTGGTTCCTGGTAGAACCTATGTGTTCTATGTAAGGGATAGCGGAGGATGTGTTAGACAAAGTAACGTGAACGTTAATGATCTGATTACTGTTCCCTTGGAAATCACATCTACATCCACACCAAGTTGTGCTGGATTAAATAATGGAACCATTACTTACACGGTAACAGATAACCAAGCGCCTTTTGAGTCGCAGTTTAGATGGAACTTCTATGATATGAGCTCTGGTTCGCCTGTACTGGTTACCAATAGTGGTGGAATAGTTCCTTATTCTTCTCCCCAAGATATTACCTTAACAGGCCTTCCTGCTGGAAACTATTACATCGAAGTCATTGAAGTTGATGGCGGAGGTGTTGATAGTTGTGTGGGAGCAACAGAAAACCTATTGCTGGAAGAACTTGATCCATTGTCTGGAACACCTGTTGTGCTGCAAGACATTAGTTGTAATGCTCCAGGCCTTATCCAAATCCAAAACCCATTGGGCGGTGGTGGAATATACACCTACACCGTAACGGGCCCTGCCGGCTTTACAACCATAACCTCAACATCCGATAATCCAATCGAGATTCCAGCTAACTCACCTGCTGGAAACTACGATATTACAATGGAAGATCAGTTCGGCTGTGGAGTGAACCTAGGATCTGTTCCTTTAACATTGACTCCGAACCCAACTATTGACAGTGTACTTATTGATAGTTGTTCCATTCCTATTACAGTAACTATCAATGCAACTACCACAGCTCCTCAAGTATTCTATTCATTGGATGGAGGAGCAACCTATTTGGACAATGGTGGGATATTTACCAATGTGTCGCCCGGAACCTATAACGTAGCCATCATGGATAGCAATGGATGTACGGATACTGATGTAATCGATGTATATCCTCCATTGGAGTTCACGGCTATCCAGACTGTTGCTTTGGATTGTGAGCCAGGTACTGCGGCTAATGCGGAGATTGAAATCGAGGTAATCTCAGGTTCTGGTAACTATGAATATGTAATTGATGGACCTGGTGCCAACGATCAAGTTAGAGCGGTGCTACCGTCCAATCCATTTACATGGACAGACGCTGCCGCTGCCGGAAACTATGAAGTTATTGTATTTGATATGGGAACAGCACCACCAAACTGTTCTCAGACCATTACAATTGATGTTCCGGACGCGCCACTCCCTGATTTTACGGAAACACACGTAGATGTGAGCTGTTTTGGAGGAAATGATGGAAGCATTACCTTGACAGCCGTTGATAACGGTATACTACCATTGAACTATACCCTTGTACCAATGCCTGTCGGCGCTGTCCTGAACGGAAATACCTTTGAAAACCTACCTGCAGGAACCTATGATGTGCGAGCAGTGGGAACGAATAGCTGTCCTTTTGAGATTAATGGTATAGTAATCAACGAACCTGCTCCTATCTCTGTTCCTGCTCCTACAGTAGTTGAATTTGCATGTACCGCAGGTAACAATAGGAACAACGCTACTATCACTGTGGATGCATCATCCATAACCGGTGGAAGTGGAAACTATGTGCGCTATGAATTTATCAACAACGCAGGTTCCGTAGTAGTGCAATCCGGAAGCAATCCTGTGTATACCTCAACCGACATCAACGGAGGAAACTATACCATCAATGTATACGATTCCAATGGTTGTTTGGGGACCACAACAGCTGTAATCGCTCCATTCGATCGTTTGGACTCGGCAACGGTAACCGTAGATGCAGTGGCCACTTGTGTCACCGGAGAGGATATCACCATTACAGCAATTGGTTCCATCACAGATTCCAATACACATCCTGCAAACTACGAGTTTAGGGAATTGCCTTCTGGTGCTTTCCAGGCTTCGGGAAGTTTCACTGGATTGAGTGTTGGCACTCACAATTTTGAAGTTAGAAATACAGTAACAGGATGTATCATTACCGTATCCCACGAAGTGGCCGATCCAGAGGTGTTGGATTTAAACATCGTAAACACCACGGATATCACCTGTTTTGGTGATACCAATGGTACCGTTGAATTAAATTTGGTAGACAGCTCCTCTGTTACCTATGCCGGTGCAACTAGCTATACACTTTATTACGATACCAATAACACGCCTACAGATACTTCTGATGATACTGTGACAACAGGTTCCGATGCTGATGGCAGCTTTACCATCACAGGATTGGCAGCTGGTACATATTTCATTGAAGTAACCGACACCAATCCTCCTGGATCAGCATGTTTGTATAGTGAATCGTTCACGATTGCAGGCCCCGCTGCCGCCATTACTGGAGCTACTGTAGTTACTGATATTACATGTCTTGGTAACGATGGAGCTGTACAGATTACCAACGTTGCCGGTGGATGGGGTGGATACTCCTACTATGTAGGAATTACTTCACCAACTGGCCCGGGAGATTATGTGGCCAGCCCAAATTTCACTGGATTGAATGCAGGTACCTACGAAGCTTGGGTCATCGATTCCAGTGGCTGCGAGCAATTGGTGGACACCGCTGTGCTGACAGATCCAACTCCAATTACAGCAACTTTACAGATCAATGTGGAAAACTGTACCAACCTACAAGGAGAAATCCAAGTGGTTGGAACCGCTGGTGGCCAAGGAAGTAACTACACCTATCAATTGATCAGAAATGGATCAAATGTAGGTTCTCCACAAACCAGTACTATTTTCTCTGGTCTTGGTGCCGGTTCTTACGAAGTACTTGTAGCCGATCAGTGGTCTTGTACCACAACGGTTGGGCCCGTAGTGCTTACAGATGCCATGACAGCAACCACCACTGTGGATAAACCCATCGACTGTACCTTGAACCCAGGAGGTGAAATCACTGTGAATGTATCGGGAGGTTCTTCCAACCTAACATTTGATGTGGTCTACCCAGATGGAATAACTACCGATTCCAATATCACAGGGGTATTCACTGGACTAACCCAGCCAGGGGTATACACCTTTACGGTAACCGACAACAACACAGCAACACCTTGTACGTACGTCGTTACACAAGAGCTTGATGATAAAGTTGACCCGGTCATTGACAATGTTTTGGTAGATGATGTCAACTGTTTTGGAGGTTCCGATGGAAGTTTGACCGTGGTACTAGATCCGGCAACCGTAGTAGATCCTGTATACACTTATGAGCTTTACGAAATGTCCGATTTGGTAAATCCATACCGATTTGCGCAATCAAGTCCAGTTTTTGATAACCTTCCAGCCGGTGATTACCGAATAAGGGTAATATCATCTAGGGAATGTGATGACACTTTCGATGCTACCGTAGGCGAACCATCTGTTCTAAACGCAAACGCAACGGCAACACCATTTGTTTGTTCACCAAGCAACTCGGTTAATGAATCGACCATCACCGTTGTGGCCGCAGGTGGAACCGCTCCGTACGCGTACAGTTTCAATGGAAACAGTTTTACATCCAATGATACGTTTGACATTGTGGATAATGGAACTGCCCAAACCATCAACTATGTGGTGCGAGATGCCAATGGTTGTGAATATCCTGATAGTATTATCGTTCAGCCATTGAATACATTTACCTTGGGTATCAATCAAGATGTGGCTATCACTTGTGCAAATCCAGAAACGGTAACATTGACCGTTACGGAAAGTATTGGTGGAGATACCTATACATTTGAACTGTTGCCTGTTGGAAATCCTTTTGGATCAATGACAGCTTCAACAACTACAACAGCTACCTTTGATTTGACCCAACCCGGTAGTTATACCTTTAGGGCCACCAATGACACCACTGGATGCTATGTAGAAACTACGCATACAATTGCACCATACGATACCATTGATGTAGTGGCTACGGCAACATCACCTGCTATCTGTTTTGGTGATGCAGGAACTATCGAAATCAACGTTTCAGGCTACGTTGGAACGTACGACTATGAAGTATTCCAAGCAAATGGAACAACAACAGGGGTTACCGGAAGTGGCAATACAACTACCAATCCATTCCAGATTCCAGATCCAACCGCTGCCTTGGTCGGTGGAAACTATTATGTGGAAGTCGTGGGGACCAATGCCCCTTTCTGTCCGGCAGTATCAGGTACAATAACCATTGTTTCCCCAAGTTCTGCACTGGATTACACCCCACAAGAAGTGGCCAATGTAACCTGTACCAATGATCAAGGTGAAATTTTAATAGCCCCAACAGGAGGTTACGCACCTTATGATATTGTTTTGACCAATACTACCACATCCCAAGTGTATACCATGAACAATGTAGCCAGCTATGTGTTCACAGGTTTATCTGCAGGAGATTATACGGTAAGCGTTACGGATAACGGAGGTTGTACTGAAGATAGGACGATTCCATTAATAGAACCAACTCCTATTACTGCGGACATTGATGCTGCTCCAATAGATTTATTGTGCTACGGTGCAGAAAGTGCATCCGTATGGGCACATAATGTTGCCGGTGGAAGTGGTTCTTACGTATATCAGTTAAACTATTACGATGCAACAGGCGCCAATATCGTTTTCACCACAGGTGAACAGAGTAGCAATACCTTTAACGGATTGGGTGCAGGTATTTACAGTATCACGGTATCCGATGGATGGAATTGCGGTATAGAAACTCCTCAAGTTACCATTACGGAACCTACCGAGGTAATGGCCAGCCTTATTGAAGTGAGTGCCATGACCTGTAACAATAATGCAGAGATCATGTTGAACGCCGTAGGAGGAACTGCTCCTTATTTCTACAGTACTGATGGTATCAACTTTACAGCAATGAGCGGTGGTGATACCCATACGTTCAATGTAGGTCCGGGAGCGTATCAATATTACGTAAGGGATGCCAATGGTTGTGATGCTTTGATTTCCAACCAAGTTACTGTTGACGCGGTTCCACCACTTACGTTGAACATTGACGATTCTGCTGCGATGATCAATTGTATGGGAGAGGCATCTGCGACCATCACGGCCCAAGCCACAGGTGGACTCGGTAACTACAGCTACGAATTGTTCGGAGATGCAGCTTTGACCAACTTGATCAATGGTCCACAACCCAGCGGAACCTTTGGTGGTTTGATGGCAGGTGATTACTATGTAAGGGTTACCAGTGACGATTGTGTTGAGGTATCTCCAGTGATTACCATTGTAGACCCCGAACCATTGGTAGTGCAGAGAGAAGAATTTACAAATATTACTTGCTCAGGAGAGAACGACGGTACCATTACTGTTGAAGTGTCGGGGGGAACAGGTGAAATCCTATACGCTATTTCACCTAATCTAGATCAGTTTGATACGATGAACACCTTTACTGATCTAGAACCCGGCATCTATGATGTTATCGCACAGGATGTGAACGGATGTTTCATCACGTTCCAGTTTGAAATTACACAACCCGATCCTGTAGTGGCCGAAGCTATCAACATTATGGATGAGGTCTGTTTTGAAAGTGGTGATGGCTCCTTCGAACTACAGGTTTCTGGAGGTACAGCACCCTATGAAACAAGTTTAAATTCCACTGCGGATTCCAACTTTGTACAAGATCAGTTCTTGTTCCAAAACGTACCAGCCGGAACACATGTGGTGTTTGTAAGGGATGCCCAAGGTTGTGAAACAAACGTAATTGTGGAAATAAACCCCGGAGTTAACCTTGCCGCTACAGTTACGCCAATGTATGAATGTACCGGTAATGTCCCAGATAATTATTTGGACATTGTAATGGAAGATGAATCCATTGCCAACGATTTGATGTACGCCTTGGATTCCACCGATCCTGCAGATATGCAGTTGGAAGCCAACTTTACCAACATGGCACCTGGAGACCATTACATTACCATTGCACATTCGAATGGATGTATGACAACCTACGACTTTACCATCGATTCCTTTGAACCTTTGACATTGACGTTGGAAAACAACACCATCAACCAGATTACGGCCGTGGCCGAAGGTGGTGTGGAAGATTATACATTCTATTTCAATGGAGTGGACAATGGAAGTGACAACACCTATTTTATCAATAGGACAGATACCTACACGGTAACCGTTGTAGATGAAAATGGTTGTGAGGCCACGGCAGAAATCTTTATGGAGTTCATAGATGTAGAATTCCCGAATTTCTTCACCCCAGATGGTGACGGTCGCAACGATTTATGGCTGCCAGACAACATTGAGGGCTTCCCCGACGTACTAATCAAGATTTACGATCGTTATGGTAGAGTAGTGGAAGTAATGGCCCGAAATGTTAAGGGCTGGGATGGAAATTATGATGGCAAACCATTGCCAACTGGTGACTACTGGTACGTTGTTCAATTACAAGGTGAACAGGATAACAGAGAATTTGTAGGGCATTTTACCCTATACCGATAATAACGCTTAACCTACTTTAACCCCATGTTCAAAAAAGTATACGCAACCATCTTATTTGTTCTGTTGGCATGCTTTGCCAAAGCACAAGAGTTGACTGTACCCCAACTATCCCAGTATATTGCGGACAATCCCTTTTTGATGTCCCCAACCTATGCGGGAATAGGTGACCATATCAAGGTAAGGCTCAATGGCCTTACCCAATGGGTGGGTATCGAAGATGCACCGGATACCCAAACCTTGGCCGCAGATGCACGGATCGGAAACAGGTCGGGAGTAGGCATGTTATTGTACAATGATAGTAATGGTTTCACCCGGCAACGGGGAGCCAGAGTGTCCTTTGCCCACCATTTAACCTTGGATAGGTATGACGATATCTTCCTTTCCTTTGGAATCTCTTATAACTTCAACCAATTTCGAATCGACGTTGAGCAGTTTGAGGAGCGTAATGGACAGCTTCCCGCTGATGATAAAGCCACTACCAACCATAATTTTGATTTGGGTGTACTCTATCGTTACGATAAATTCTTTTTCAGTCTAAATGCAGGCAACGTTTTAAATAAAGACCTGACCAATTTTAATACGGATGTCATTACCATTGAGCCCAATAAGCTGAGAAACTATTATGTGTACTCGGGTTATAGCTTTTCCAAAAGCAAGAACAGCAAATTGGAAATAGAGCCTTCCGTATTCTTTCAATGGTTTGAAAGTGATGGGCGTTCCGTAACCGATCTGAACACCAAATTCCGGTTCCGTGATTTTGAGGACTATTATTATTTAGGGGTAACCTATCGTTTTTTGAACGATCAGTTAGGTAAGCCACTCTACATTGCACCCATTGCAGGATTTAAAAAGAGTAACTTCTATTTTGGCTATTCCTATCAGGTCATCACCAACGAAATTTTGGGCTACAGCACGGGAACGCATGTATTGACCGTTGGTATGGATCTGTTCCAAGGAATAAGTAACTGTAGATGTATGTACTAAATTCTACTCATTTCCCGTACTTTTGCCCTTTCTTAATTAAAGGCTTTGGGAAAAATTAGGTTAAAAAACGTTCGAATACATTCCAACCACGGATGCTTGAAGGAAGAAATGCTCATTGGGAGCGATTACAGGGTAGATTTGGAGATTTCCGCTGATCTATCCCAACCAGCCAATTCCGACCAGCTCAGTGAAACCGTGGATTATGTACACTTGAACAACATTATAAAAGAAGAGATGACGGTGCGTTCCAACCTTTTGGAACATGTGGCCAAACGCATCATTGATCGCATATTTAAAGAAATCAAGGAAGTAACGGAGGTCGAGGTAGAAGTAGCCAAGATCAATCCACCCATTGGTGGCGATGTGGAAAGTGTATCCGTAAAACTAAGTTCCAGCCGATAAGTTTATTTAAAGGAATACTGGACAAAAATTCGCAAAATATTTTTAGCTTTGCGATCCAATTGGCATCGTGGCCGAGTGGCTAGGCAGAGCTCTGCAAAAGCTTGTACAGCGGTTCGAATCCGCTCGATGCCTCAAAACCCAGTACAATGTGCTGGGTTTTTTTGTTTATAGATTCTCTATTTTTTCGATTTCTTCCTGTATATCAAACCTGTCTTTGGGCAAAAATCCTTTGGTAATCAATACGATTCCGCAAATGATGAGCACTATGCCCAATCCCTTTTTTATCAGTACGATCCGTTCTTGGGTCAAATAGCGTTTCAACTGTTTGGCCAACACTATTTTAAGTACATCAATTCCGAAATAGACCATTAATACCGTTCCAAAAAAGACCACCATTCTGTTGGGGTTGTTTTCCAAACTGGGCCCCACCACTATAATCAGGCCCAACCAAAAGGCCAATACCCCAATATTGATAAAATTCAACAGAAAACCTTTTACGAAGAGTCCCAAATAGGTTCCTTTGGTGGCTTTGACATTCGTCTTTTTTTTTGCCTTCTTCACAAACAGAAAAATTCCGTAGACCAACAAAATCATCCCACCGAACACAAACAGCCCAGGTTCGTTGCTCAAATTCTCCAACAATTGAAAACTACTGAAATAGGCTATCAATAAAAAAACGATGTCCGCCAAGATTACCCCTAGATCCAAACTTACCCCTGCCCTAAAGCCCTTTGTGGCACTGGTTTCCAATAAAACAAAGAAAACAGGACCGATCATAAAGCTCAACAGAAGCCCTAAAGGGATTGCAGCTTGGATGTCGTCAATCATTTTTTAATCTACTCTTTTTATTTTTCCGCCAAAGAGGGTTCGTTCATCCATGGTCTTTGGATCTCCATACACCAGCACTTCGCCACCAGCTTTTACATTGGCCTTTACATAATCGGTTGCATGGATTTCGGCATGTCCCCCTGCGTTCACACTTATCGTGGTAAATTTGGTTTTAAAGGTTCGACCGTTGTATGTACCTCCCGTATTGATGATCACATCTTGGGTGTTGGAAAATCCTGCAGCGAATATTTTACCTCCAGATATGGACTTGATCAATAATTGGTCCACCTCACAGTTGATTTCCAATTCACCACCCTCCTGTGCCTTCAGTTCCAAAACATCTTGCACATAGGTGTGATCGGATGATATCCTGGCATCTTCATTCACATCGATCACCACCAATTCTTCCGAATGGTACAGATCAACATAGGTTCTATATCCACTGAAAATTTTAACGATTTCCATTCGAATTTTCAACACACCTTCATTGTTGACTATGGCCACATTACTGGTGTTGGCTCCCGTAATCACGGCTTTATTTTCGTTGGACTTGATTAAATTAATGGAAATTCCATCAAATCCCTTGACTTCGGTAAACTTTTGTAGGTTTTGGGTAATGGTAGCATCCTGGGCTTCACTGTATTGCAGTGAAAGGAACAACATAACAATCGTACATATTCTCATGTTATAAAAATTTGGTTCTCAATAGGATAACAAACTTTGTTCCAAAATAGTATTATTTCTTTTTACCGATCAAGGAAAAGTCCAAATGTCTTTTGATCAAATCGGTACTCTTCACCATCACGTACACTTCATCTCCCAATTGGTACATTCGTTTGGTCCGTTCCCCAATAATGGCATATTGGCGTTCGTCAAAAACATAATAATCATCTTTGATATCCCTAATCCGTACCATGCCCTCACATTTGTTCTCCACAATTTCCACATAGATGCCCCACTCGGTGACCCCGGAAATCACCCCTAAGAACTCTTGGTCCTTATGGTCTTCCATAAACTTGATCTGCATGTACTTGATGGAATCCCTTTCCGCATTCGCGGCCAATAGCTCCATATCGGAAGAATGCTTGCATTTTTCCTCGTAAAACGTAGCTTTTGGTGTCTTTTCCTTATCTAGATAATGCTGTAGCAATCGGTGCACCATCACATCCGGATATCGTCGAATGGGAGACGTAAAATGGGTGTAGTAGTCAAACCCAAGACCATAATGGCCAATATTTTCAGTGGTATAAATAGCCTTGCTCATACTTCGTATGGCCAAGGTATCCACCAAATTCTGTTCTTTTTTGCCCTTAACGTCCTCCAACAACTTATTTAGGGACTGATTGATGGTCTTTCGGTCCTTTAGGTTGATACTATGTCCAAATCTGGAAATAACGCCGTTCAGGGCCATTAATTTATCATCATCGGGTTTATCATGCACTCGGTACACAAAGGTTTTCTTCTGCTTCCCGATAAACTCTGCCACTTTTCTGTTGGCCAAGAGCATAAACTCCTCGATCAATTTATTGGCATCCTTGGACTCTTTGAAAAACACACCTACGGGTTCATTGTCCTCCGAAAGGTTGAATTTCACCTCAATCTTATCAAAAGAAATGGCTCCAGCATCCATACGTGCCTTTCGCATGATCTTTGCCAACCGATCAAAAGTGAGAACGGCTTCAACGATGTCATCCGAAACAGAATATGCCTTTCCTCGAATGGAAATTTCTTTTGGAATTTGATGCTGTTTTGTCTCAATAATGTGCTGCGCTTCCTCATAGGCAAAACGCTCGTTGGAATTGATAGAGGTTCTACCAAACCATTGTTTGACCAACTGGGCCTTATCATTCATCTCAAAAACGGCCGAAAAGGTATATTTTTCCTCGTTGGGACGCAACGAACAGGCTTGGTTGGACAACACTTCCGGGAGCATGGGAACCACACGGTCCACCAAATATACCGATGTAGCCCTATCGTAAGCCTCTTCTTCCAAAATGGTATCGGGCTGCACATAATGGGAAACATCCGCGATATGGATGCCTATTTCATAATTGCCGTTTTCCAATTTTTGAAAAGAAAGTGCATCATCAAAATCCTTGGCATCCTTGGGATCAATGGTAAAGGTCAATACATCGCGCATATCCCTTCGCTTAGCGATTTCCGATTCCTTTATACTGGTATCCAATGTTTTGGCGTACTGTTCCACCTCATAAGGAAATTCATGGGGAAGTCCATATTCCGCCAAAATGGAATGGATTTCCGTATTATGTTCGCCGGGTCTCCCCAACACCTCCACAATTTCACCATACGGGGAATCGGCGTCATCGGGCCAATCGCCCAAATTGACCAAAACCTTGTCTCCATCGTTGGCCTTTTTCAGCTTTTCCGGCGGGATAAAAATATCGGTATACATTCTGGAATCGGTGGGGCGAACAAAAGCAAAACGTTTTTGCTTGTCCACAATACCCACGTAAGAGGTTTTCTTTCTTTCCAGTACCCTGGAGATTTCACCCTCCATTTTCTTGCTCTTGCGCCTCGGTTTTATGAATACCTCTACCGTATCGCCATGGAATGCTTTGTTGAGGTTATTATTGGACACAAAAATATCGTCCTCCAGCTCATCGACCACAATATAGGCATTGCCACTACTGGTAAGATCTACCCTTCCGGTAAAGTATGTATGGAGCGATGGTTTCTTTTGATACTTGCCTCTTTCCGGTTCCACAATACGGTCACTGGCCTTTAACTGTCCCAATCGTTTGATCAAAAGGTTTCTATCCTGCGTATCTGTAATCCCTAATTTAGAAGCTATCTGCTTGTAATTGAAGGTCTTGGAAGGTTCTTTTTCCAATACGGTGAAAATGCCCTTGGTTATCTCGTTCTTTCGCTGACTGCTTGCCCTCTTCTTTTTCTTTGACATTAACGTCCTTATTTTTTTGAAAAATACGAATTATAATTCTTGAGCAACAAAGAAAGGAAGAGTAATCCAAAACAAAGTGAACTTTATCAACAATAATCAATACTATCTCTTTTCTTCTTTTTTAAAATTTATAAAAATGGTGATGATGATGGATCGTTGAAATGTGGAATAAAATTTTTACCAAAAAGTTGCTTTGAACCGATTAAAAATTTTGTTCACAATTTGTCAGAACAGAATAAATTTAAAAATCAAGGGATTAGATTTTTTGTACACCGATTTTAATAACCGTTATCAACATCAATTTATTGAAAAGTTAATGTATTTTTAATGTTAATTACCTTCCAAAAAGCGTTGATTTAGGTTGATTAATTTTTAATGGAATATTACCCCAACATTAAATCTTATTTCCTAATGGTTTATTTTTTCGTCATTACAAAATTTCATTACCATTAGTTTTCTGTAATTAATTAACAAAACCTTGTTTTCGGTAAGCAGTTGTTTTCTAGTGAAATGCAGAAATCTGGATGATTTTATAAACAGCCCAACAGGAAAAGAAATCGTACCTTTGTGACATACCCATTTTTAAATGAACACCATGAAAATAGCCATTGGAAATGACCATGCTGGTACGGATTATAAACTAGCGATTATAGGTCTTCTCAAATCTAAGGGAATTGAAGTTGTTAACTACGGCACCGACGGTACCGATAGTGTGGATTATCCTGATTTTGTGCACCCCGTTGCACAAGATGTGGAAGAAGGCAATGTCGATTTTGGCATTGTTATTTGTGGTAGTGGTAATGGCGCTACCATGACCATTAATAAACACCAAGGCGTTCGCGGAGCGCTTTGTTGGAACAAAGAAATTACAGAGTTGGCCAGGGAACATAACGACGCCAATATTTTAAGCCTGCCAGCTCGGTTTATTGCTTTACCACAAGCCCTTGATATGGTACAGACCTTTTTGAATACCGAGTTCCAAGGAGGCAGACATGAGCGTAGAATAGAAAAAATACCTTGTAGATAAACCCCTATGGGTCACCATCACCATCATGGACATTCACATTCCCACGCACATCCCGATTTAAAGGGAAGGAATCTGCTTATTTCCATCTTTTTGAACATAGGTATCACCCTGGCTCAAATTGTGGGTGGATTGCTGTCGGGAAGTTTGGCACTGCTGTCCGATGCACTGCATAATTTTAGCGATGTACTTAGCTTGGTGATTAGTTATGGTGCCCGTAGATTGGGGCAGCGTCAAGCATCCAGCCTTAAAACTTTCGGGTACAAGCGAGCAGAAATTTTGGCTGCTTTCATTAATGCGGCGACTTTGGTGGTCGTTGCCATTATTTTAATGAAAGAGGCTGTGGAACGGTTGATGCAACCACAAGAAATTGAATCCAACTTGGTTATTTGGTTGGCATTGATAGCCATAGTTGGAAACGGATTCAGTGTATTGCTCCTTAAAAAGGATTCAAACCACAATATGAACATGAAATCCGCCTATTTGCATTTGCTTACCGATATGATGGCCTCCGTGGCTGTGTTGATAGGTGGTATTCTGATGAAATATTTCCAGGTATATTGGGTAGATGCCATCCTCACCATGATTATTGGGGTCTATTTGATTTATATGGGTTATGATTTGTTGAAGGAATCCACCAAAGTATTGATGTTATTTACACCGAAATCAGTAGTGATCCAAGATATCGTGGAATCCATTTGTACCATTGAACCTGTGAAAAATGTCCACCATGTTCATATTTGGCAGCTCAATGAGGAAGAAGTGCACATGGAAGCCCATATCGATTTTAAGGAAGACATACGACTGTCGGAATTTGATGCCATTCTCGAAAAAATAGAAGAACATGTGTATCATAAGCACGGTATCAACCATGTGAACATACAGCCAGAGTTTGATAAATGTGATTCCAAAAGCGTAATAGTCCAAGATTGATGCAAGTATCCATAAAAACATTCGATGAACTCAGCATTCATGAGCTCTATCAAATTCTACGCCTCCGCAGTGAGGTCTTTGTAGTGGAGCAGGACTGTGTGTACCAAGATGTGGACAATAAGGACCAAAAAGCACTCCATGTCATAGGCTTGAAAGAAGATGAAGTAGTTGCTTATACCCGGGTTTTTAAACCGGGCGATTATTTTAAGAATGTCAGTATCGGCAGGGTGGTGGTATGTCAAGATCAACGAAAATACGGCTTGGGCAAACAGATTATGTTGGCAACGATGGCAGCTATTGATCAACGGTTTCCCAACAAACCCATAGAAATTTCTGCACAATCCTATTTATTAAAGTTTTATACAGATCTTGGTTTTTCTGCCTTTGGCGAAGAATATTTGGAAGATGGCATTCCGCATCGAAGAATGTTGAAGAAGTGAATTCAAATTAACCTCTTCGCCACTCCAATTCGATTCAAAAATTCAAGTCTTAGAATAAGATTCACTGGCTTTTCCACTTTGTTTGTACTGGAAAAATATAGATAGCCCTCTTTCTTGGGATCAAGACCCTCCAGCACCAACTTTCCATTCACCTCTTTGTGATCAAGGGCTAATTCCTCTAAGAAAGATTGGTTTAGACCCAGTTCATGTAAACGCAAAATCAGTTTTTCCCGATTTACAAAAGTGATGTTACAACTGGTGAATACATCAGCTTCATCCGAATAAATGCTGGTGACCAATGCATAAAAATGGGTCTTTTTGGAAACATCGAAGAGCCAGCCCTGCTTTTGCACCCCGTTTTTTGAGTAAAAGAGCTCAAAGGCAAAAGTGGGCAAACTTTCGTTGATATAGTCCAATTGGGCTTTTTCGTCCACAAAGAAGAAATGCCCCGA
This sequence comes from Flagellimonas sp. MMG031, assembly GCF_040112705.1. Lineage (NCBI taxonomy): Bacteria > Pseudomonadati > Bacteroidota > Flavobacteriia > Flavobacteriales > Flavobacteriaceae > Flagellimonas > Flagellimonas sp. MMG031. Next base: position 605,548 of record NZ_CP157804.1, on the reverse strand, counting down.
CTGTTTGTCCTTTAAAATCAAATCGATTCCCTGTAACTGTTTTTTGAGTTCCGAAACACGCTCAAAATCATATCTTTTGAGGTGTTTTTGGTAATAGGTGTCCAGTAAGGAGCTTAATCGTAGTTCTTTGGATAGGTCAGCTTTGAAGTTGCTTTTCAAGGTGGTTAATTTTCCGGAACAGGGAAGCACCAATCTTTTCCACAATGCCCACCACCAAGGCGTTGCCCATAAAAAAGGCGCGTTTGGCATCCGAAATGCCCTCCAATTGGGTATGATGGTCCGGAAACATGTTCAACCTTTCCAATTCAACAGGTAAGAGTCTTCGCAGTCCCTTGGAGGTTTGGACCACGTGCTTAAACCGCGAAGGGGATTTCCCGCCCTCACCGGTTATAATAGTTCTGGAAGGTTGATCAAGAGCATCAGGGAAGACCATGCTTCCCTCGCTATAATGGTATTCAAAACCAGCTTTGGTCTTGCGTATTTCTTTTTTGGAGCCTTTTAAATAATCCCATTTGGGCAAATCGGCCTCATCAATATAATATTCGGAAGGAATGTTACCCTGCTCCAAAATATCCGATAACGTCGTTCTATTTCCATCGTAAGAAGCGGAGGTGGTTAAGGTAGTTACCTTGCCATCTACACAGATTCCGGTATTCAGGAAAGGAGATAGTCCCTTTTCACTATTGAAATTGGAGGATACATCCACCAAATCTTCTTCCAAATCGAACACAACAGCTTTTTGATGGGTTGGAGCAACGGGAAAGGCCTCGGAGAAAATACCATCGCGAAGCATCCAATCTTCAGGATGCGAATTTTTCATTTTTTGATGGATTTTGGACCCCTTAAAATATGCCAGAAAAAAAACGCGCCTTCGGCGCTGAGGCATTCCATACTCGGCCGCATTGATTACGCGCCATTCCACGGCATAGCCCAAATCCGACAGGCTACGCAACATCACTGCAAAATCCCGCCCACGTTGTGTGGAAGGCGATTTTAAAAGGCGGTCCACATTTTCCAAAAACAGATAATTTGGCTTGTTTTTCTTTTCGGAAAGTATACGGTGAATGGACCACCAAAGAACCCCCTTTTTACCAATAAGCCCCTTGGAGTTTTTCAGGGAAGTGGCCACCGAGTAATCCTGACAAGGAAAGCCTCCGACCAACATATCATGGTCTGGGATTTCTTCGGTTTTCACGGTCTCGATATTCGCATTGCAATGGTTTTCCTTGCCAAACCGAGCTTCGTAGACCAAGGAAGCGTGCTGCATTTTGGTGGAAGGCTCCCATTGGTTGCTCCAGACCACTTTGAAACGTTTGGTGCGTTCCAGACCAAGGCGAAAACCGCCAACCCCTGCAAAAAGTTCACACACTTTAAGTTGTTGCATGCCCAAAAATAGAATTTATTCCCTCTTTTTTAACCATTAATGGATGAATCAAAGACGGTTTGGTAAAAAGATAGCAGGAATACGACGGAAAAAATAAAGACCACAATCATAAAGATGGTATTCAAGAATCGCGAAAAATCTTGATTTTCCAAATTTTCGGTGATTCTGGAAGCATCGGGATTTCCGGGGAGGTACATTACCTCTACATGGTCCATTTCTTCAGCAGACTGGGCATTTTCCGCTATTTTTTTATCATTTCCTTTGATTTTCTCCCCATTTTGGGACCTAAATAAATAGGAAAAATCAAAAACAGGTTCTGCCTTGACCAAGGTTCCCGTATTTTTCCGGGCTGATACTGTTGCCGTCGCCCCAACGCCATAGAACAAGAGATTCCAGTTGTATTCCAAGGATTTTTTATCCACCAAAACCCCAATCTTTTGCAATAACAGATAGAGGAAGATGCTCACGACAATGAGCGTCAGTCCAATTTGCCAAGTATACGACGTTTTAAAGAGTTGCTCGTAGGTATTCGGTGCAGCGAAAATCCGTTCCATAGCCTCGCCCATCAAGATATAGCTCCCAATCACATAAACAATGATTTTTAGGCTGCAGATGATGACAAATACAAATGAAAACCGACAGGGTTTTTGGGAAAGGAAGATGGGATTTTTGGGTTTTCGGGCAATATTGAGGCCAATTTCGATGGTTTTATCTGTTTCAAACCGTCGCAAATGGGGTTTGGTGTCCCATACCCGAATTTTTCGGTGTATATGATGACCGGAAAAATTCTCGAACAGCAACAACAGCTCCAGTAATGGTTTTTTTCCGCCTTTAATGGTAGTTACGGTTATGATGGAGGCTTCTTTGGTAACGGATCCGCTTCTCCGATTACGTACAATGCAGAAGGCCCTTGAGAAACAATTGCTCATCAAATTGTACAACCAATAAAAAAGAACAAGGCCGATCAAGGACAAGGTGAGCACAGTGTAGGTCATATGCAAAATTTTCAGTTAAGATATGACGCCCAAGGAAAAGTTTAGCCCACCAATTGACGGTTGATGGTTTTGAATTGACGGATGGTGGTTTTGAATTGACGGATGAAGAATTCAGGCTATCAAAAACCTCACAAAAACTACCTCAAAATACTGGCATATTTTTGGGAGTCGGCCAAGAGCTCTTTGGCCGTCAAGATGGCATCGTCGTGGTTCAGATAATATTTGTACAGGCCTTCGCGATAAAAATATCGGGTGATGATCTCGTCCTCCAGCTTTTTGGTGATTTCCTTTTGATAGCTGTCCAAGGCCGAAATTTTACCACGGTTAACCGCTAAGAGTAGATCTTTGTACTTTTCCTGGACTTCGGAGCCCAATAACGTATCGTCCGTATTGATAGATTCTTCCAAAATCTTTTCTGTTTCCGTCTGAAAGGTGAAGTTTTCCGATTTCACAAAGCTTTTGAATTCAGAATAATCGCTATCGGAGAAACGGAAATTGTCCACCGAATTGAAATCGTGGGCATAGAAATAATCCGTAGCAAAATCAAAAACCAGCTGGTTTTGCTCCAAAGCGTCTATTAAGGAGTTGGTTCTAAGGGATTCGATGGTCACATCGGGCATGATGCCTCCACCATCCCAGACCTTTCGGCCATTTCTGGTGGTAAACTCATTAAACTCGGTATTTCGAACCGCATTGCCTTCTTTATCTCGATTCCAATAATCCAAGGATTGTATGCACCTTCCGGATGGCGTGTAATACCTGGAGATGGTCACTTTCAATTGTGTTCCGTAGGTCAATTTTAACGGGCGTTGCACCAGTCCCTTTCCAAAACTTTGTGCACCCACGATTACAGCGCGGTCCAAGTCCTGTAATCCACCGGAAACAATTTCACTGGCCGAGGCACTTTTGCCATCCACCAATACTACCAACGGAATTTCCTCATCTTCTGGCTGGTTTTTGGTTCGGTATTCCTGATTAAATTTTTTGACTTTGGATTTTGTGGTCACGATCAATTCGCCTTTGGGCACAAAAAGATTGGTCACATTAATAGCTTCCGAAAGCAGGCCTCCGGGATTGCCCCTAAGGTCCAAAATCAAACGTTCCGCTCCTTTGCCCTTGAGGTCTTGCATCGCGGATTGGGTTTGTTTGGACGCCTTGCGATTAAAACGGGAAAGCACAATGTACCCAGTTTTTTCGTCGATCATGTCGTAAAACGGCACGGCATCGACCTCAACCCCTTCGCGGGTGATTGTGGCGGTTTGGGTTTTTCCCTGTCTTAGAAATGTAACATCGACCGTGGAGTTGTTGGCGCCCTTGAGCAGTTCTCCGGCGTTGTCGTCAAAATCGGCAACGTTGGTCTCCCCAATTTTAATGATTTCGTCCCCAGCTTTTAGCCCGGCCTTGTCTGCCGCATAGCCTTGATAGGTTTCAACGACAACCAATTTTCTGTCACTGGTCCGCACCAAGGCCCCAATACCGGAGTATTCACCAGCATTATTGATACGGTAGGATTCCACATCCTGTTCGTTCAAAAACTGGGTATAGGGATCTAGTTCTTCCAACATGTTCTTTATGGCGGAATCCATCAGCGCAGCTGGATTGGTCTCATCCACATAGTTCATGTTCAGCTCTTTAAAGAGCGTTGTAAAAATTTCTATTTGCTTGGCAATCTCAAAAAAGTCACTCTTAAAACCGCTGGCACCCACCAAAACGACTACGGCCAACATGGGAATCATCAACTGCTTCTTAATCAATCTTTTCATGGAATTCTTTGTTTACAAATGCCTTTAACAGCGTTTTCATAGCAATTTCGACCTGCCTAAAATCGGGGTCTTTCTTGCCAAGGTATAAAAATATGAACGCATAATTTCCCTCAATGTTGTTAAAAATGAGGGGCTTGTTGAGCCTGTACGCCTCACGTAACAGGCGTTTGATACGGTTGCGTTCCACGGCTTTTTTGAATTTTTTCTTTGGTGCCACCACGGCCACCTTCACCGGGACAGCATCAGGAAAAGAGGTGTTGAGGTATATCAGTTTGACGGGAAACTCCTTCAGTGTTTTTCCTTCGGAAAAAAGCTTTTCAAAAATGGTTTTATGGGTGAGCTTCTCCTTTTTGGGAAAGGAATTGTCCCCTTGAGGGGACTTTAGGGGTGTTTTTTCTGCATTCAAATTAGGGTCTTTGTGTTGCATTTGAGCTATCGTTTCTTTTATGCTCATCAAAACACTGAACATATTGCTTTTAACTTCCTGATCCTGCAACCTGAGCAAATGTACGCCGACTTTTTCTAGTTGATGTTCTCTTTGTTGATCCTTGTCATATTTGAAATCATGCGAAACCCCGTCAATTTCTATGGCAAGCTGTAATTCGTGGCAATAAAAATCAACAATATATTCAAGTAAAGGAACCTGTCGATGAAATTGAACCCCCATTGAACGTTGCTTTAGTTTTTCCCAAAGAAGGACCTCGGAGAGCGTACTGTTTTTACGCAGTTGCCTTGCAAATTCTTTTAACTTGGGATTATATGGAATAATCTTGTTTTTCATACGAACGAACCCAAATATATCAAGAATAATTGTTCATGTAACACCCCTAAGGTCCCCTCAAGGGGACAGTTGTTCATGATAGATAAAAAAAGGGCGGCACAATGGCCGCCCTTCAAGATTCTTCCATTCGTGAGGGCTACTCCTCAGCTTGGTAAACGTTGTTTTCTCCATTAACATCGGCCATCAACTGGGATGGGTCGATCATAATGGCCTGCACGTTCTCCATCGGCATATCCAAGGTAAACACATAGGTAGGATATGCCCAAGGCCAATCCTCCAAAACAGTGCGCTTTAAATTAGGATATGGGTTGTCTTTTTCCCCGAACATCATGCGCAAGGGAACGTAATAGGTTTGTTGGGTGCCGTCCTTGCCCACTATCAAAATATCCAAAGGCATGGGCATTTCGCCAATGCGCTCCATGGTCACTTTAGTATTTTCTCCATCAGCCTCCACACTTTTGATTCCGTAATCGATGGTATTGGTGGTCTGGGTCCAATCTTTAAGGTACCAGTTAAGCTCCATTCCGGACACTTTTTCTGCGGTCCTTTTGATGTCATTGGGCACAGGGTGCTTGAACTTGAAATCCTCAAAGTATTTTTGAATGGTTTCCATAAGCTTGTCTTGCCCAATAACATAGCCCAATTGCGAAAGGAAAATGGATCCTTTGCTGTAGGCCGAAACACCGTAGGCGAAGTTGGTGGTATACCTGTCCGCATGCGTCGCTTGTGGCATTTCCAGGCCAGAGTTTACCAAAGCGTAGTACCCTCTGTAGGAGCCTTCAAAAGGGTTCTCCTTGTTCTGCTCCATAATCTGGTTCATACACAAACTACTGATAAAAGAGGTGAAACCCTCATCCATCCATTCGTGCTCGGATTCATTGGTAGCCAGTACGTGCTGGAACCAAGAGTGCGCCATTTCGTGCACCATTACCCCAACCAAGCTGCCAAATTCGCGTTCACCGGTGATCAAGGTGCTCATGGCATATTCCATACCGCCATCGCCTCCTTGAACCACAGAATATTGTTCGTAGGGGTACTTCCCGACGTTGTCGCTAAAAAATTTCATGGCCGCAGCTGTTTTGGGCTGAAGTTTTTTCCAGTTTTCGTTGAATTCTGGATTGTCCTTGTAAAAGAAATGTAGAGTTGGCCCATCTTCCATTTCGTACGTATCGTGAATGTACTCTGGGTCGGCCGCCCACATAAAATCATGGACGTTGGGCGCTTTAAAGTGCCAGGTCAATGTTTTTCCCTTCGTTTTTACCTTAGTGCCGGGGGCTTCATACCCGTGACCGATTTCTTGTGGATTCTGAAGATATCCAGAACCTCCAACCGTGTAGTCCTTGTCCAAAGTAATTTTGACATCAAAATCACCCCAAACCCCATGGAACTCGCGGGCTATGTACGGGTTGGGATGCCACCCCTCAAAATCATATTCGGAAAGTTTGGGATACCATTGGCTCATGGATAGCGCTACGTTTTCCCTGCTGTTTCTTCCAGAACGTCTGATCTGCAACGGAACCTGACCTTCAAAAGTCATATCAAAAGTAGTTTTTCCTCCAGGAGGAATGGGTTGTGCCAAATTCACTACCAAAATCGTCCCTTCTTCCGTAAAAGTAACAGGCTGGCCATCTTGGGTAAGGGATGTAGCGTGCAAGTAGCCCATTTCACTTTCGGAAAGCGAAGCAATTCTACTTTTGCCATCTTCCATCATTCTTTTATCGGGATCTTTGATGTTTTGCAGCCTAATGTCCATTTCACTACCAGGCTGAAAGGCATTGTAGTACAAATGATAGAAAACGCGGTCCAATTGATCAGGAGAGTTATTGGTGTAGACCAATTTTTGGGTCCCTTTGTACTGGTAGGTTTCCACATCCATGTTCACATCCATGGTGTAATCTACATGTTGTTGCCAGTAGCCCGTATTTTGGGCACTCAAAAAAAGACTGCTCCCTAAAAGGGCTAAAAAAAGAAATACTCGTAAACGTTTCATAAATTATTTTGAATTACTGTCCAAGGTCATTTTGCCGTTTGAGACGTTGTTTGCTAAAATTAAGGCATTGTAGGCATTCACCATTTTGCCCGATTTGGAAATTTTATCAAAAGTGGTGGCTTTGGTTTCGTCACCGGCCACAATTACGGAGGTTTTGGTCCTTAGACCGGATTCCATGATAATGTTTTTTACTTGTGATGCCGACAGGTCGGGATAGTACGAGCGAATCAAGGCCGCTACACCGGCCACGGCAGGTGCTGCCATGGAAGTCCCTCCTTGAAATTCGTATGCACTGTTGGGCATGGTAGAGTAAATCTCTGCACCCGGGGCAAAAACGTCCACCCGTTGACTGCCATAATTGGAAAAAGAGGCAACCATTTCGGAGCCATAGTTACTGGAAAGGGCCCCAACGGTAATCAAGTTATCCACAAACTCCGTTTCGGTGTCCATGTCATCATTGGGATAATTTCTGTTTTCCGGAAGTTCTAGGTTCTCTCCATCGTTACCAGCTGCATGAACAATCAATACGTCCTTGGAGGCGGCATATTTGATGGCCTCATAGACCCATTCTGCTTTTGGGGAGAAGGATTTTCCAAAACTACAATTGATGATGGAAGCACCATTGTCTACTGCGTATCGGATACCTAAAGCGATATCCTTATCGTATTCGTCCCCGTTTGGCACCGCACGAATACTCATGAGTTCCACATTTTTGGCGACGCCGTTTACACCGATTCCGTTGTTTCGCTGTGCGGCAATAATACCCGCTACGTGCGTACCATGGCTTTCGCTCTCTACTTGGTTGTCCGGGTTTCCGTTGCCATAGGGCACATCGGTAATGTCGTAAGGGTCATCGCCCACGGGAGCCCTACCGTTAAAGTCCTTGTTCAGATTATAGTTGACTTGCTCGGTAAAATAGGTAATTCCTTCTTCAAGTTCTTCCAACACTTCGGAAATACTATCCCCATAGGTGAACATCTGTGTCAACACGGCAACACTTTGCTCCATTTGGGCGGTCTTGGGTTCAATGGAAAGTAAATCTTCCTTGGTATAGGTTTCTTTACCAAGTTCGTCTTGGACAAGTTGGTCGGCTCCTTTGACCACTTGAAAAATTTGTTCGTATTGCTGCTTGTTTTGAAGGGCTTCAGGGTATTTCTTATCCAAAAGAAGCCTCGCTTCTGCTCTTTGTGAGGCATCACCAATGTTCAGGCGGAGCATACGCACATATTCCAATTGCTCATTATAGGAATCCCCAAGAAAATTATAGCCGTGAATATCGTCCACATAACCATTGCCGTCGTCGTCCTTCCCGTTGTTGGGAGTTTCATCGGAATTGGTCCAAAGCACACCCTTTAGATCTTCGTGGTCCAAATCCATCCCTGAATCCAGAACGGCGACCACTACGGTTTTTCCTTTTTTGTTTTTGATAATTTCATTGTAGGCCCTGTCCACACTCATTCCGGGAATGGTGTCTTGGATTAGGTCTAGGTGTCCCCAATGCTTTTTTTCTGCTTCGGTAAGCTCTGAAACCTTTAAAGGAACGGCATCGATGTTCTCCACAGGGGTGGAAACCAATGTGGTTGATCCACAACCCATCAAAATAAGGGCCGCAGAAAGCGAAAGGAACGATAGTTTGTTATATGTGCAATTCATAAATTGTTTAGGAATAAAAAAGAGTTACGGTGTATTGAATAATTCTTGATACGTAAAGACTTGATCGAGGCGCGCCCCCTTTTCCGTTTGCTGCAAGGAGCAGATTTGATTGTGGGCATCGTGCTCAAAAAGCAACAACCAATCATTTTCAACAGCTTGATTCAAAAAGCGGCTTTTTTCCTCCAGTGTCAATAATGGCCGGGTATCGTAGCCCATGACGTAGGGTAGGGGAATGTGACCGACGGTTGGAATCAAATCGGCAACAAACACAAGGGTTTTACCTTGGTATTGGAGGTGGGGCAACATTTGCTTATCGGTATGCCCATCCACAAAGTGGATGCCAAAACCGAGTTCGGATTTTTCTAGGAATGAACCATCATTTCGGTCCACAAAATGGAGCTGGCCGCTCTCTTGCATGGGCAAAAGGTTTTCCTTTAAAAAAGAAGCTTTTTCACGGGCGTTGGGTTTGGTGGCCCATTCCCAGTGGTCCTTGTTGGTCCAAAATTTGGCATTTTTAAAAGCAGGTTCATAGCCTGTTCGGTCTTTGTTCCATTGGATACTGCCCCCACAGTGATCAAAGTGAAGGTGGGTCAAAAAAACATCGGTGACATCATCACGGTGGAAGCCCACTTTTTCCAATGATCTGTCCAATGTTTGATCTCCCCAGAGATAGTAATAGCTAAAAAACTTCTCCGATTGTTTGTTCCCAAGACCGTTGTCGATCAAAATAAGTCGATCGCCATCCTCAATCAATAGGCAGCGGGCGGCCAAATCGATCATATTGTTTTGGTCGGCAGGATTGGTCCTGTTCCAAATGGATTTGGGCACCACACCGAACATGGCTCCGCCATCCAACTTAAAATTACCGGTCTCAATGGGATAAATTGTCATTCTGAAAGTAAAATGGGCTGCAAAATAAGAAAAGCACGCCCCAAATGCCGAAAAAATAAAGATATATTGGCCGTAATTTAACAAAAAAGCGACCAGTAAAGGCCAAAAATGAATGTCGTTCCCAAAACGATCAAGCGATTGGCGGCGGGAAACAGTAGAGCGTTGGGCAAAGGGTCAATATCTAAAAGAAAAACAGTAAATTTCCACAAAACTTAGACCATGCTCGAACTTGCAGGAATCATAATTCTTGGAATTATTGCACAATGGGTGGCCTGGCGATTTAAATTGCCCGCAATTTTGCCCTTGATATTGATTGGTTTGTTGGTAGGGCCTATTGCCACCCTATATACGGAAGACGGATCAAAATTGATAGAACCTATCTGGAACGGCGAAAAGGGCCTGTTCCCCGGGGAAGGGCTCTATTCCTTTGTTTCGCTGGCCATTAGCGTCATCCTTTTTGAAGGTGGCCTAACGCTCAAGAGAGCTGAAATATCCAATGTGGGGCCCGTGATTACCAAGCTGATCACCGTTGGTACCATCGTTACCTTTTTTGGCGCCGGTGTTGCGGCCCATTATATTTTTGGCCTCTCATGGCAGATTTCCTTTTTGTTCTCCGGTCTGATCATTGTAACCGGCCCGACGGTAATTACCCCGATTTTAAGGAACATTCCCTTAAAAAAGGATGTCTCTGCCGTTTTAAAGTGGGAAGGTATCCTAATCGACCCTATCGGAGCGTTGGTTGCGGTATTGGTTTTTGAGTTTATCAGTGTGGGAGAGGGGCAGGCCTTTACCCAGACCGCTTTGGTGGAGTTTGGAAAGATTATCCTTTTTGGGACCACCTTCGGATTCACCTTTGCGCATGCGTTGGCCTTTGCCATCAAAAGGGATTTTATTCCGCATTATTTGCTGAACGTGGTTTCCCTGTCAACAGTACTATTGGTGTATGTGGAATCGGACCTGTTTGCGCACGAATCGGGACTATTGGCCGTTGTGGTCATGGGTATGGTGATGGGCAATATGAACTTGCCGAACCTAAAAGAATTGCTCTATTTTAAGGAATCATTGAGCGTACTTTTGATTTCCATTCTCTTTATCCTGCTGGCGGCCAATATCAATATCAGTGATATGGAGTTGATTTACAATTGGAACACAGTCATCCTTTTTGCGGTCATTGTTTTTCTCATAAGGCCCATAGGGGTGTTCTTGAGTTCGCAAGGGTCCAATTTAAAGTTCAACGAAAAACTCTTTATCGGTTGGGTAGGGCCTCGAGGAATCGTTGCGGCCGGTATTGCTTCCCTTTTTGGTTCAAAACTGATGCAACGGGGCGAACCCGGAGCCGAATATATTACCCCTTTGGTATTCATGATCGTGTTGGGAACGGTACTGTTGAATGCGACCACCGCCCGTGTATTTGCAAAATTGGTGGGTGTGTTTTTGAAGAAATCGGAAGGTATATTGATTATCGGTGCTTCCAGACTCTCGAGATTGATAGGGAACTACCTTAGAAAGAACAACAGGCACGTGGTGTTGATAGACAACAACCAAAACAATGTGGACAAGGCCAAAAAATTGGGGTTGGAAGCCATAACGGCCAATATTTTTTCCGATACGCTAACGGATAACATCGAACTGAACGATATGGGTTATTTGATGGCATTGACCGGCAATTCGGACATCAACAAATTTGCCATCAAAAAATTCCAACGACAATTTGGTGAAAATGGAGCTTTCCGCTTGGTGAACACTGAGGAAGTAAATGACCCTGATAACAATCCGAAGGAAGGGCTATTTTCACACACGGACGATTTTATCCAGTTAATGGACACGGTTCGCAAGCATCCTACCATCCACGAAATCGAACTGGAGGACAAAGAACATTATGACAAGCTTATCGATATAACCTACGAAGACCGCGATATTGTTCCCTTATTTACCAAATCCCCAGATGGCAGTATCGAGATCATCCCTGCAAACAGCAAGGACTTTACACCCAAAGGGGAAGGCTACAAGCTGGTGTACCTAGGCAAAATATTGGAAAATGACGAAACCCAAGAAGATGAGAATGATGAAAATGAAGAATGAAACGGGCTAACCAATTAAAGCTATTAATACTCCACCGTAGCTTTCTTTGAAGAATAAATATTGGTTTCTTTACGGGTTTTCTTAGGGTAGAAAATTTTCGAAAGAAGCGTTACTACGAAAGTTTTTTTTTGCGAAACAGACTCCCACGACCTTTTAGCAAGATTTTTGTGAACCAAAAAAGTACACACCAAGAAAATTCAACCATTGTATCGGGCTTATGGACTTGTTAATCAATACTTGAAACAATTTTGCCACAAACAGCCGATTTCTTCTTAATATGAGATTCACTCCTTAATGGCTGTTTGATAATTATGTCAATAGCTAGACTTTTTGTGGAAAATTAGGACCAAGAAAAGACCGCTATAAGGATTAACACCATGCGATGTAATAAAAAAGCCACAAGAAAAAATCTGTAAATGCATTCGTCAATTCATATGGGGCATTGATCAATTCAAAGGGGTCATTTGTCAATTAAGGGGCAAATAAAAGTTTGGACATAGCTATTTTGGCGAATTATAAACCAAATAGATTTCTTTAAAAATGAAAAAACTAGTACTGACAACCCTTATTGTTGCAACTTTAATTACAGCGTGCTCTAAAGATGACGATAAACCAACCAAAGAATGTGAATCTTGTACTCTTCAAGGAAATAAAGTGGAAGTATGCGATAACGCTGACGGCACTTGGACACTATCCGTTGCCGGTTCTACAACAACAACAGACCCCAAGCTTTTAGGGGCCGAAGGATTAACGCCTAAAGAGTATGCCCAATCATTGTGTTCAAATTAATGGCATGTTCAAAAAGAGGCCGAAGGAAAAATTTTCTTCGGCCTCTTTTATTAGAGCACATTTCCATAGGGACAACTTGTTGTGAGTTAAGTTTTGAAATACATGGAAATAGCTGTTAAGTCTTTGATAGGGTAGTCATAAAAACAAGAAAGGGATAGCGTGGAGGAGTTCCATTTCTGAATCAAATCAAAACTAGAGCCTAAAGAGAAGACCTTATTAATCGTTCAATTTAAGAACGGCCATAAAGGCTTGCTGTGGTATTTCCACATTGCCTACTTGGCGCATCCTCTTTTTACCCTTTTTCTGCTTCTCCAAAAGTTTACGTTTACGCGATATATCTCCACCGTAACACTTGGCGGTCACGTCCTTTCTCAAGGCTTTGATGGTTTCCCTTGAAATGATCTTGGAACCGATGGCGGCCTGTATTGGAATATCGAACTGTTGTCTTGGGATGAGTTCCTTTAGTTTTTCGCACATCTTTTTACCAATGTGGTAGGCATTGTCAAAGTGAACCAATGCAGAAAGCGCATCAACGGGTTGCGCATTCAGCAGGATGTCCACCCGTACCAATTTAGACGTGCGCATGCCAATGGGGGAATAATCAAAAGAAGCATATCCTTTGGAAACCGTCTTCAAACGGTCATAAAAATCAAAAACGATTTCAGCCAAGGGCATATCAAAGATCAACTCGACCCGCTCGGTGGTCAAATAGGTCTGGTTAACGATTTGTCCACGCTTTTCAATGCAAAGTGACATCACATTGCCCACAAAGTCGGCCTTGGTGATAATGGTCGCCTTAATATAGGGCTCCTCTACCCGGTCAATGGTCGATGGGTCCGGTAGATCGGAGGGATTGTTAACGATAATGGGTTTTTCATCACCTTTGGTGGTGTAGGCGTGGTAGCTTACGTTGGGCACCGTAGTGATCACGGTCATATCGAACTCACGTTCCAAACGCTCTTGAATGATCTCCATATGCAACATGCCCAAGAATCCACAACGAAAACCGAAGCCCAGAGCAGCACTACTTTCAGGTGTAAACACCAGCGAAGCGTCATTCAATTGCAATTTTTCCATGGAAGACCGCAAATCCTCAAAATCTTCAGTGTCTACGGGATAGATTCCAGCAAAAACCATGGGCTTTACGTCCTCAAAACCACTGATGGGGTTTTTGGTAGGGTTGGCCGAATCGGTGATGGTATCACCCACTTTTACCTCGCGTGCATCTTTTATACCGGTGATCAAATAGCCCACATCCCCTGTCGAAATCTTGTTTTTGGGATGCTGGGTCAGCTTTAGGGTACCAATTTCGTCCGCTTCGTAGGATCTTCCCGTAGCGACGAATTTAATTTTTTGGCCTTTGGTGATTTCTCCGTTTACAACCCTAAAATAGGTTTCCACCCCTCTAAAAGGATTATACACGGAATCAAAAACAAGGGCCTGCAACGGCTCGTCACGGTTCCCTTTTGGTGGGGGAATACGGTCGATGATCGCCGTTAATATTTCTTCAATACCCAATCCTGTTTTGGCACTGGCTGGAATCACCTCTTCCGGCTTGCAGCCCAAAAGGTCCACAATATCATCCGTTACTTCTTCGGGATTGGCACTGGGAAGGTCCACTTTGTTGAGTACGGGGATAATCTCCAAATCATTTTCCAACGCCAAATAGAGGTTGGAAATAGTCTGAGCCTGAATACTCTGGGCGGCATCTACCACCAAAAGCGCTCCTTCGCAGGCCGCAATGGAACGTGACACTTCGTATGAGAAATCGACGTGTCCGGGAGTGTCGATCAGGTTGAGCACATACTTTTCACCGTTGTGCTCGTAATCCATTTGAATGGCGTGGCTCTTAATGGTTATTCCACGTTCGCGCTCCAGGTCCATGCTGTCGAGCAATTGGTCCTGTTTCTCGCGTTCGGTCACCGAGCCGGTAAAATCCAACAAACGGTCGGCCAAGGTACTTTTACCGTGGTCAATATGTGCAATGATGCAAAAATTCCTGATCTTCTCCATAACAATAATAAGATACCCTAAAAAAGGGATTTTATCAACTGCAAATATAATTGTTTTACATACCCATAAAGGGTTTTTTATCAATAAGAAAATAAGGGGCTATTTCGCTCAAAAATAATTTCTTAGATTTGAGGTTCAACCCAAACCTCTAATGAAGAACCTCACCACCGTACTTATATGGGTGCTCCTATCCTTAGGTGGCGCTTATGGCCAAACCTTTAAGATTACCGGAAAGGTGGTGGACGAGCAGAACCAGATAATACCTTACGCCAATATTTTGCTGTTAAAGGCTACGGATTCCACCTTTGTTCAAGGAAGTTCGGCCAATGAGGAAGGCTTTTTTGAGCTTTTGCAAGTCGAGCCCAACCTGTATCTGCTGCAAGCGAGTTATGTGGGCAGGGGCTCCGAACCCAGAGCATTGGACATTAAAAAGGACGTATCCCTCGGTGCTTTGATCATTCCCATGGAGAGCAATGAATTGGATGAGGTAGTGGTCACGGCTCAGCGTCCCAAACTCCAACGATTGCCGGACAGACTGGTCTTTACGGTGGAAAACACAGTGGTTTCGCAGGGAACCTCATGGGACATCCTTAAAAATACGCCCGGCGTTATCGTCAATCAGGATAATTTGATGATACGCGGCCAAAATGCCACGGTCTACCTCAATGATAGAAAGGTGCAGCTATCAGGGCAGGAGGTACAGGATCTGCTGCAAGGGCTTTCGGGAACCAACATCAAGTCGGTGGAAGTGATAGCCAATCCACCCGCCCGCTATGATGCCGAGGGTGGACCGATTTTGAACATTGTCACTAGCAAAAACATTGTTCCCGGCTATAAGGGTAGTGTAAATGGATCCTTCACCCAGGCGGTATTCCCCAAGTACAGTATCGGGACGAGCCATTATTACAAAACGGATAAACTCAATCTGTTTGCCAATTACACCATCAACCCCCAAAAAGAGGTCAATAAAACCAAAAAGGGCATCAGTTTTATCGATGATACCAATTCGATTTTCTCCGTTTGGGACACAGATTACAATCAAACGGACCGCTCGCAGTCGCAAAATGCCAGTTTTATCCTCGATTATGATTTTGATGACCGCAATAGTCTCAATCTGACCTCCAACCTGTTGTTCAATCTGGACCAAGAGCAACAGACCCTGCTCAGGAACGAAATCAGCAATGCGCAGGCTGAGTTGGATTCGACCTTCACCACCCAGAACAATGCCAACATGGACAATACCAACTTGGCCTTCGACCTTACTTACGTGCACAAACTCAAAAAACCCGGTGCGCAAATTCGGGCCAACGGTCATTACACCTATTTTAACGGGGAGACGTTCCAACGATTGGCCTCCGATTATTTTGATGCGGACGGCACTTTTTTAAGGGATTTTGGTTTTGATTCGGAAACCGACCAAAACATTCAAATTTTTACAGGTCAAATCGACTACGCTACGCCCATCGGAAATGCCTCTTTTGAATCGGGAGTGAAATATTCATCGATATATTCCGAAAACAAGCTCGATTTTTTCAATTTCAACGGTTCGAGCAATACAGTTGATGCCTCCCTCTCCGATGAGTATACCTACGATGAGAAAGTCTACGCTGCGTATTTGAGCTTTGTGAAGAACTGGGAAAAATGGTCCATGAAATTGGGTGTGCGCGGTGAGTTGACACAGGCCGAAGGTATTTCGGAGACCTTAGATCAGGTAAATACGCAGGACTTTTTTGAGCCGTTCCCTTCCCTGTACCTGCTTTACTCGCCATCGGACAAGCATAGCTTTTCCTTTGATTATGGAAGAAATATTAACCGACCCAAGTACAACGACCTGAATCCTTTCCGATTTTTTTACAACGAGAACGACTTTGAGGAAGGAAATCCGGGTTTGAGGCCAAGTTTTAGCAATAACTTCAACTTCAACTACACGCTCAACAGTGAGTACTTCTTTGATGTATACTATCGCGATAATGGCCGGAACATAGCCTATTTGGTATTTCAGGACAATGAGAACCAAACCTTGGTAGAGTTGAAACAGAACGTACTGGAAAGTAAATCCTATGGATTGGATTTTACCTTGAGCAAGTCCATTTTGAATCCGTGGTTCCTGTACGCCTATACTTCGTTGTTTCATGAAGAGGAAACATTTTTGGCCGAGGAAAGCGGCAATGTACCCTTCACCAACGAGGTGAATGGGGTCTACGCTTATTTGGGCAATTACTTGACCCTTTCCAAAGATGGAACCTTTACCGGGGAAGTCGCCGCCACCTATGTATCGCAATTTCTCTTTGGCTCTTACGTGTCCGATGAGCAGTTTAATTTGACGCTTGGCCTTCGCAAGACCTTGTTTGACAATAAGATAGTGCTTTCACTTGCCGCAGAGGATATCTTGGAGCAGTATGTGCCCACCTATCGTTCGCAATACCTGAATCAGGACAATTTTTATCGTAGACGCCCCGAAACACAGTTCATCCGTTTTGGATTCACCTATAATTTTGGGAACTTTAGGTTGGAGGATAACCAAAGAGGTATCGATAAAAACGAACGCGACCGACTGCAATCGCAGAACTAAGTTTGGATTTGCCGCCTATTTTGTACTTTTGCAGTCCAAAAAACAAAGGATTTGCCAAAAATTGGAAACATAGAACTACCTGATTTTCCGCTTCTTCTAGCTCCCATGGAAGATGTGAGCGACCCTCCTTTTCGAAAACTGTGCAAGGAGCAGGGTGCCGATGTGGTGTATACGGAGTTTATCTCTTCGGAAGGATTGATTAGGGACGCCGCCAAAAGTGTCATTAAGCTCGACATTTACGAAAAAGAGCGGCCCGTAGGCATCCAAATTTTTGGCGCCGAATTGGATTCGATGCTCCAAGCCGTGGATATTGTGGAAAAATCGAACCCAGACATCATCGACATCAATTTTGGCTGTCCCGTAAAAAAGGTGGTCTGTAAAAATGCAGGGGCCGGTATTTTGCGCGACATTCCTTTGATGGTCAAACTCACCGAAGAAATTGTAAAGCGAACCAAATTGCCCGTTACCGTAAAAACGCGATTGGGATGGGACAACAGTTCCATTAAAATTGTTGAGGTCGCAGAGCGCTTACAGGACGTTGGGATACAGGCCATTTCCATTCACGGACGTACCCGTGTGCAGATGTACAAGGGCGAAGCCGACTGGAAACCCATTGCCGAGGTGAAGAACAACCAACGTATGCACATTCCAGTATTTGGCAACGGGGATGTGGATACGCCAGAAGCCGCAGTGAAAATGCGCGACGAATTTGGACTGGACGGAGCCATGATCGGTAGGGCAAGCATTGGTTATCCATGGTTCTTTAATGAGGTGAAACACTACTTTAAAACAGGGGAGCATTTGGCACCTCCCTCCATGCAAGAACGGGTGGATGCCGCCCGTAGGCACTTACAGATGGCCATTGACTGGAAAGGGGAAAAACTAGGCGTTTTTGAAACCCGTAGGCACTACACCAATTATTTTAAGGGCATACCACACTTTAAGGAATACCGCATGAAAATGGTGACCAGTGACGATGCCGCCGATGTTTTTGCCGCTTTTGACGAGGTGGAAGAGAAGTTCGGCGATTTCCAGTTCGCTTAAGCGGAAATCAACTTTTCGTTGATTCGGCTGCTCGCGATTTTTGAGGAGATAAAGCCCAATACCACAATCGTTCCGATAACAATCAAGATATTGATGATATTGAATTCTACGGGATAAGCCAGGGTAGGTGTAATCTTCAACCAACCGAATGCCAATTGTGATCCAATCAGAAGTGTACCGATCAACACACCGATCAATCCACCAAAGGAAGTGACCAAGATGCCTTGGATAAAATAAATACGCCTCAGTTCTTTAATGGTGGTTCCCAAGCTGTACAGTGTTTTGGAATTTTGTTGTTTGTCCAAAATCATCATGATAATGGCCCCGACCACATTGAAAAGGGCAATGATCAACACCAAGGTAAAAATCAAATAGGTGGCTAAATTTTCGGTGTTCAGCATCCGATATAGTGAGGTATTTTGCTCCCTACGCGTTAAAACGGACACCTTATCGCCCAAGACTTCCTTTATGGCGTTACGGACATCATCCGCAGAGGCCTTTTCCACCAATTTAAAATTGATACCGGAAATCTCGGTAGAGTCCTTTTGCAGCAGCTCTTGCACAATGGGGAGTTGGGCAAACACATACTTTTTATCCAAGCTTTCTTCCACGGCATACACTCCGCTCACCACTAGGGCCAGATCATCATACGGTTTGGCATTGAGGCCTTGTTGGGAAAAGGACCCTTCGCCTGGTTTGGGCACAAGGACTTCCATTGCCGTGCGGTTGTTCATCGGAACACCCAGCAAATTATAGATGCCGATACCGATAACGCCACTATAGACATCCGAACCCCAATTCCCAAAAATCAGGGTACTGTCGACCCCAGTAACGGCTCGGTAATGCTCATCCACTCCTTTAATGTAGGCAATGGTACTTTTCTCTTTATAGGTAAGGTAGGCCCGCTCCTCCAATTCTTTGGCATAGTTGGCCAGTCCCTCGATGTTGGCAAGGGCCAATTCTTCATCCGCCGACACGGTAAAATGCTTCCCGATGGTGGGCGAAGCCTTTAAATCGGGATCAAAGGTGTTGGAAAAGGAAAGGCTGAAGGTCCGTAGCCCTGCAAAAGCGGAAAGCACGATAAAAAGTGCTGCGGAACCGATCACAATCACCAAAAAAGTGATGAAATTGATGATGTTCACCGCATTCTGGCTGCTTTTGGAACGCAAGTAGCGCTTTGCGATATACAGGGGAAAGTTCAAAATCAGGATTTCTTGCGTTTGTCGAGCAGGTCCCTATTCTCGATAGGGTTTTCCTCTCGCTTCAGCGATTTCTCAATTCCTTCGATGTACTCCAACGAATCGTCCAGATAAAAGTTGAGTTCTGGCACACGACGTAGTTGGTGCTTGGTGCGCTGGGCCAGTTCGTATCGGATGGCTACTTGGTTTTCTTTAATACCTTCCAACAATTCCTTGGCGCCTTTGTTCGGAAAAATGCTGACATATACCTTGGCCAAGGACAGGTCTACGGTCACGGAAACTTTGGACACCGAGATCAAAGTTCCCTTAAGGCCACCGTCGGTCGCAGCACGTTGTAGGATATCGGCCAAATCCTTTTGAATGATTCCCGCTATTTTTTTCTGTCTTTGTGTTTCCTCCATACTGCAAAAATAAGCGAATTAATGACTAACGTCACAGGATTAACCATTTACAGTGCGTAATTTTGAAAAAAGCTACGTATTTTAAAGCTATGGATACTTCTATGGACAAAATTGAACACATCGGCATTGCCGTAAAGGATTTAGAGGCTTCCAACGCCTTGTTTGCCAAACTTTTCGGGGTGCCTCATTATAAAGTAGAGGAAGTGGCCTCGGAAGGGGTAAGGACTTCCTTTTTTAAATCGGGGCCCAATAAAATTGAACTGTTGGAGGCCACAAAACCGGATAGCCCCATTGCCAAGTTTGTAGAGAAAAAAGGGGAGGGCATTCACCATATCGCATTTGCGGTGGAGGACATTGTTTCGGAACTGGAGCGATTGAAAGGTGAGGGCTTTGTAGTGTTGAACGAAACCCCCAAAAAAGGGGCAGACAACAAGTTGGTGGCTTTTTTGCACCCAAAGGGCACAAATGGCGTTTTGGTGGAGCTATGCCAAGAAATAAAAGAGGGCTAGTGGGAAAACCTTGCGCTGTAGAAAAATAAACACTAATATTGCATCCGCAAAATGCGGTCCTATAGCTCAGTTGGTTAGAGCACCTGACTCATAATCAGGTGGTCCCTGGTTCGAGCCCAGGTGGGACCACATCATTTAAAAAACCCGTGCTGATTATGTACGGGTTTTTTTGTTCTAGGCAAGAAAGAATCTTTTCTAAATGCCAGTCAACTCCTTCGCAATCGCTTCCGCTTGTTTCAATACCGTTTCTGTCGCCAGTTTTTGCATATCTGGTGGATAGCCGTATTGTCTCAAAGTCCGCTTGATGATTACTTTCAATTTCGCTCGTACGCTTTCTTTAATTGTCCAGTCAATGGAAGCGTTTTGCTTTACTCGTTCGGTCAAAATCACAGCGAGTTCTCTCAGCTTGTCTTGCTGCATGAGTTGTTTTGCTGAGTCGTTGTTCGCTACTGCGGTGTAGAAAGCATATTCAAAGTCAGAGAGTCCAAGCTTTTTGGCTTCACTATCCATGTTCACGATTTCCTTACTCAACTTGATGAGTTCGTCCATCACTTCGGCTGCCGTCAAAATCTTGTTGTGGTATTTCTTGATGGAATTCTCCAACATTTCTTTGAGCGACTTACTCTTTACCAAGTTCTTTTTGGAACGAGCTTTTATCTCATCATTAAGCAGCTTTTTCAAAACTTCCAGAGCAACGTTCTTGTGTTCCATTCCTTTGAGTTCCATCAGAAAGTCTTCGGATAGAATGGAAATGTCAGGTTTCTTGATTCCTGCTGCATCAAAAACGTCAATCACTTGTTCAGAAACCAAGGCTTGGTCAATAACCTGACGAATAGTCGTCTCAATTTCTTCATCGGTTCTGCCTGAACCTGTACCGTCAAACTTGGCTAAACGTGCTTTAACTGCTTGAAAAAATGAAACTTCATCTTTTACGTCCATTGCTTGCTCGTGTGGAACGGCAATCGCAAAGGCTTTGGACAATGCAGTTACTTCATTGATGTATCGTTTCTTACCGTCTTCGAGTCCGAGAATGTGTTCTTCGGCAGCAAGTATCATGGAAAGTTTTTGTCCTGTTTCCGCTTGGAAATAATCTTCATACGGAAAACCGCTGTACATCTGCGAAACCACTTCCAGTTTTTCGAGCATCAATTCAACCGCCTGTGCTTGAGCAATGGTTGGGTCGCCTTTTCCACCTGCATCGGAATAGAACGAAAGTGCTTTCTTCAAATCAGAGGCAATACCCAAATAATCAACCACCAAGCCACCTGGCTTGTCTTTGTACACTCGGTTTACCCGTGCAATGGCTTGCATCAGGTTGTGGCCTTTCATCGGTTTGTCGATGTAAAGCGTGTGCATACTCGGTGCATCAAAGCCTGTGAGCCACATATCCCTAACAATTACCAGTTTCAATTCATCGTCTGGGTCTTTCATTCGGTCGGCAAGCGTTCTTCTTTGTTGTTTGGTGGTGTGGTGTTTGGCGATTTTTGGCCCATCCGAAGATGATGAAGTCATTACGACTTTAATCACACCTTTGTCCAAATCATCTGAATGCCATTCAGGCTTTAGTTTGATGATTTCCTCATACAAATCAGCGGCAATTCTTCTTGACATGGCCACAATCATTCCTTTACCTTCAAATACTTCCTGGCGTTGACCAAAATGCTGAATGATGTCGTTAGCTACATTCTTAATGCGGTTTTCACTGCCGATTAAGGCTTCCAATTGTGTCCATTTGGCTTTTGCTTTTTGGGTTTCGGTGAGTTCTTCACCGTCCAACTCATCATCCAGTTCCTCAACCAGCTTTTTGCCTTCTTCGCTCAGGTTCACTTTCGCCAATCGGCTTTCGTAATAAATGCGAACGGTCGCACCGTCTTCAACTGCTTGGGCAATGTCATAGACATCAATATAGTTTCCAAAAACGGCAGGGGTGTTTACATCGGTGCTTTCAATAGGTGTTCCTGTAAAACCGATGTATGTGGCATTAGGCAAAGCATCACGCATGTACTTGGCAAAACCGTACACAGTTTTCTTACCAATCACATTGCCATGCTCGTCTTTGTCATCCACGGTTTTGGCTTTGAAACCGTATTGTGTTCGGTGGGCTTCATCAGCGATTACCACTATGTTTTCCCGTTCCGAAAGCGTTTCATACACATTGCCTTCTTCGGGCGAGAATTTTTGAATGGTGGTAAAAATCACACCGCCAGAAGCCACTTTCAGTTTTTCCTTTAGGTCGTTTCGGTTTTCAATCTGCTTCGGTTCTTGACGCAATAGCTGTGTGGAAGAAGCAAACGTATCAAAGAGTTGGTCGTCCAAATCGTTACGGTCGGTGATGACAACAACGGTAGGATTGTCCAAGGCCAATACGATTTTACCCGTGAAAAACACCATGGAAAGGGATTTACCACTTCCTTGGGTATGCCAAACTACACCACCTTTTCGGTCACCTTTGGGTTGTGATTTTACACCTGCCACACCATAGCTTTCAGGCGATTCCATCACAAAATTCCCCTCCTGTGGAGGGGTGCCTGAAAGGCGGGGTGGTTTGTTTGTGTTCGACAGAGCTGGGTGGTCATAAAGCATATTCATTACACTTGACATTTGCTTCATGACATCATTCACTGGTATATGAATAACCGTCAATCCGAGTGACTCTAAATAAGCATCTCGCTCAGCATCGTATTCCACTTTATTATCATGACTACTGCCATCAATTTCGACTACAACTCCACAATTAGCACAATAGAAATCAACGATATAGTTGCCAATGATTTTCTGACGGTCAAAATCAAAACCTTTAAATTGTTTATTTTTTACTTGATTCCAGAAAAGGACCTCTGGAAGGTTTCCTGCTTTTCGAAGTTCACGTGCTCGTTCCTTTAGTTTTGGGTTATAAGGAAGTGAGAAGTAGTTTTTAGTGGCTCTGCTAATTTCTTTGATTCTGGGATTAGGAACCACCCCGGTCTGCGACCACCCCTCCACAGGAGGGGAATTGTGCCCCGTAGCTCTGATAGCAGATTCCACCGCTCGGTTTACGGCATAGTATTGATGGTAGGCGGCTAATTTTTTGACGGTTGAAATGGTGGTAACGCCTGTTTTGGCATCTTCTTTTTTGGACTTTTCAAAAACGATGAAATGCCGAACCAAATCCAGCAAGGTTTCTTTGTTGAGCATGCCATTGATGAGCGTTTCCATTTGGCTTACCAAGTGCGAAGCTTCTTCTTTGCCGTCTGCCGATTTCCACGCCATAAAACGGCTCATGCCCGATGAAAGAGTTCCTGCTCTGGCTTCCAGTCCGTCTGAAATAATCGTGAACGCATTGTATGTAAACAGACTTGGAATGACCGCTTTGTAGGTTTCTATTTGACGAAAAGCAGATTTGATTGTGGCGTTTTCATCTGCTGCATTTTTGAGTTCGATGACCACCAAAGGAATTCCATTGACAAAGAGAATGACATCAGGGCGTTTGTTTACGCCATCTTCTACCACCGTAAACTGGTTGGCAACTATGAAGTCGTTGTTTTCGGGTGTGTTAAAGTCGATTAACCACACCAAATCTCCTCTTTGTTGTCCATCTTTTTGATAGCTGACTTTGATTCCTTCGGTCAATAAGCGATGAAAGCTCTCATTATTGGTCAGTAACTCTGGCGAATGGATCCGCTGAATTTCTTTGATGGCTTCTTCCTGTGCAGCAGATGGCACGGTTGGATTAATTCTTCGCACGGCTTCTGCCATGCGATGGGTGAGTAGGATTTCTTCGTATGAACTCCGCTCGGGATTTTCGCCATCATGGGCAATACTTGGTGCATAGATGTATTCATAGCCCAAATGCTCCAACAATTTGATGGCAAAATCTTCTATGCTATGTTCAGTTATTCTTGTCAAGGCTTATGCTAACTCTACAGGTTCAATAAACTGTCTTCCTACTGAGTAGTGCAATAGTTTCTTATGGTGCAAACGACCTATGATGATGGCAGGATGCGTGTTGAATTTTTCAGCAAATTCCAGCACATCATCTTCGGTAAGTGAATATCGTTGTATGATTTCTTCTTCTTGCTCATTTGAAAGGGTCCATTTGACTGCAAAGTTGTTTGCTTCTTCCTCCTTTGCCAAGTCTTTATCTGAATAATCAACGTCTTCAAGAAAGATGTCCTTTTTCCCATGAAGGATGATATGGCCTGCTTCATGAAAAAATGTAAACCAAAAGCTGTCATTTCTTTTGTACCGGCCTGATAATTGAATGAGTGGCGTGTCACCAAGCCATCGTGTACTTCCGTTTATAGGTGCTTTTTTAATATTGGGTGTATGCACCACTTTTACACCTGCTTCTAAACAAAGTGCTTGTAGCTTTTCAAAGAAGTTTGCAGGATGCGCTGCCATGATGCTTTTAATTTCAGGCAAGGCATCTTTAAACAACCTCTCATTGTATGGCATTTTAGGCAACTCAGCGGCCTGTAGTTCACCTTTGCGTAACCATGCTGATATCGCGTAGGGTTCTTTGGTATGAGCAAGAGAAATACGAAAAGCCACTTTAAGCTGCTGATTAAAGTAGTAGTCCTCCCAAGCTGCGTGACTGCTGATGCCGAAAAAAGCCAATAACTCGGATGTTTTCTCCAAAATGGAGGGTCTAGCAGGAATCCATTCTTTTTTGACCAAATCCGAATAAGGGAATGATTTTGCCCACTCTGTTGCTTCTTGAAGCAGTTCTTGGCGTTCTTCTCTTGCCATGTATTCATCATAATTACGCTGCATATTCAGCCAAAAGTGAGCAGGAATTTTGAGTACATGTTCAAATTGCACCGCCATTTCTGGTGTGATGCTGCTTTTGCCTTTGAGTATCGCTATTACCGTTTTTTCGGGCTTGCCTGTACGGATAGCAAATTCTTTCGGTCCCATACCCAGTTCCTCCAACTTTTCAGCTAGCGTTTCGCCAGGATGAAAAGCTATTTGCGGATGATATTGATTTGTTTTAGTTGCCATGTGTTCTGCCTTTGTCTTGTTCCTTATTTGCCGTGATAGTTGGTGATCTCTATGATTTCCACCCCTTTGATTTCAAGCCAGATGTATTTTCCATCTTCATCTGTGGGAATGGGTTGTTCGTGTGGCTCAAAAACCAGCCTGTACGGTTGGTCAAGATCGCAGGCCCACTGTCCTTTACGGTCACCTGTGAGTTCATGATAATGCCCAGGCAAGTATCGAACGTCTTCCAGGGTTAGGGCGTTGTGCAGGTCGCCAAGCCTTTTGTTGTATAGCTTTGCACGAATTGGCCCCATCTGCTTTTGGCACTTCTTAAAGTCGTTCGCCAGTTTTTCCAGCTTTTTATCGTCAAAGGTTATTTTCACAACAAAGATATAATTATTTTGATTGACAGCAAATGTAAGTCAAAATATTTAGTCAGACAGCCGCACCTCCCTAAAGTTCGACAAGCTCACCTCCCCACTCATCAACTTCGGCAGCAGCGTATCCCGCAGGGCGGTTAGGGTACGGATTTGGGTATAATTTGCTTTAATTTTCTGCATCATAGGGTCAACTTCTGCATGAAACCTGTCAATGTTTTCGTTCACAGAAATTTCCAAACTTTTGATAAGAACCTGACTAATATTTTGCTGAGCAGAGCCGACTGCTCTGCTTTTTAGTTCGTCAACATTTGCTTTGATAGTGTGGTAAATAAATGTGTATGGGAATTCATCATTAGGAAGACAAGCACAAATAGCTTGATTACATGTGGCTTCCTGACCAATAATTGCAAATTGACCTACCGTAGCCCCATACATTGCAATTAATACACTGTTCTCAGGCAATAACTTCGCACTCGACTTTTTCAGTGCTTCTAATGTGATTTTTTCTTCTGTATCGAAAATGTAGCCACCGTTTAGCTCTTTGGATTTGACCCATTGGTATATACCACCTTCGTAGAAATCCATTCTTTTTCTAGATGGCGTACCGCCTGATGTCGTTCTAATACATTCACCTAGTGGAATTAATTCTGATTCTCGCTCCACAAACCACTGCCTAAACAGCGTCTCCGCCATTTGCTCCAGGGTTTGGTTTTGGCGGTGCAGCAGGTCTATTTTGTCGGTAAGAGATTTAAGAAAGTCTACAATTTCTAAAATGACTTCTTCATCTTCTGGCAGAAATATTGGAATTGAAAGTAAGTTAGATTTACTCAACTTGGGTTGAACAGCCCCAGTAATGAACTCATTGATATTGAGATTTGCGAAATAGTAAACAAGTAAATCGTTAAATTCATCTCGTTTGCCCTTTAAGATATGAGCATGATTATTGACCCAAAATTTACCATCAGCTTTAAAAGCAATTGGGGTTTTTCTTGACTTTAAATTTTCACCATCCTCTGATATTAAGACATGTTCGCCTTCAAATAAATAATCATCTACATAGTCTATAATTCCAGACGCACCATAATATGGAAAATCCCCTTGTCGTTTTTCTCGCTCCAACTTACTGAGCGGGATTCTAAGGGTGTTCTTTACTTCAGCAAAGTCTTCAATCGAATATTGCTTCCACTCACTCATCAATCTTCACTTTTTGAAGGTTAGCAGCAATTCGTTCGTTGAGTTCAGCTTCTTCTTTGAGTTGGGCTTCAAACTCGGCTTTTAGGCTGGTAAAGCGTTCGGCAAAGTCAAAGTCATCTGCTGTGTCTGCCAAGCCTACATAGCGGCCAGGGGTGAGTACATAATCCAATTCAGCTACTCGTTCTTTGGTAGCAGAAGCACAGAAGCCTTTGATGTCTTCATAACCACCCCGCCCGCCTTTGGCGGGCACCCCTCCATTGGAGGGGAATTTGTTGCGCCAGTTGTGGTAGGTGTTGGCAATTTTGGCCACATCATCGGGCATCAGTACTTTGGTGCGCCTATTGATGAGTGTGCCCATATTCCGAGCATCAATGAACAAGATTTCACCCCTTCGATCGCGGAATCTGCCATTGCTACGGTTACGGCTCATAAACCACAGCGAAGCAGGAATTTGGGTATTCAAAAACAACTTGGCAGGCAGGTTTACAATGCAGTCAATCAAATCGGCTTCCACCAGTTCTTTTCTAATTTCGCCTTCACCGCCACTTTTAGAAGTCAAAGCGCCTTTAGCCAATACAAAACCTGCTTGCCCGCTTGGTGCCAAGTGGTACATAAAATGCTGAATCCATGCATAGTTGGCATTACCTGTTGGTGGTGTGCCGTATTTCCAGCGGCCATCGGTACGCAATAAATCACCGCTCCAGTCGCTCACGTTAAACGGTGGGTTGGCAATGATGTAATCCGCTTTCAGGTCTTTGTGGGCGTCATTCAAAAACGAGCCTTCGTTGTTCCACTTCACCTGTGAACTGTCAATGCCTCTAATGGCCAAATTCATTTTTGCCAGTCGCCAAGTGGTTTGGTTGCTTTCCTGTCCGTAAATGGAAATATCATTGATTTTCCCTTGGTGTTCAGTTACAAATTCTTCAGACTGAACAAACATTCCACCTGAACCACAGCAAGGGTCAAACACTCTGCCTTTATAAGGTTCAAGCATTTCCACCAATAGTTCAACTACGCTTCTTGGCGTGTAGAACTGTCCGCCCTTTTTACCTTCTGCCAAGGCAAATTCACCCAGGAAATATTCAAACACATGTCCCAATATATCAGCACTTCGGGCTTTGGCATCACCCAAGGCAATGTTTCCAATCATGTCTATGAGTTCACCTAAACTGGTCGGGTCAAGATTTTGTCGGGCATAGACTTTAGGTAAAACACCTTTCAGCGAAACGTTTTCTTTTTCAATGAAGTCCATGGCTTCATCTACCGACTTTCCAATGGTGGGTTGCTTGGCTTGTTAGAGTAGGTAAGACCAACGGGCTTTCTCTGGCACGAAGAACACATTTTCAGCTTTGTATTCGTCTTTGTCCTCTGGGTCAGCCCCTGCATATTCTCCTTCGCCTGCTTTTAGTTTGTCGTAGAGTTCTTCAAACGCATCTGAGATGTATTTCAGGAATATGAGTCCGAGTACTACGTGTTTGTATTCCGCAGCGTCAATGTTTTTTCTCAGCTTGTCGGCTGCTTTCCAGAGTTGTTTTTCCAACGGTTCTTCAGTGGTTGTCTTTGCCATTCGGTCTATGTGTTCAAATACTATTAGTTAAGGAGCCTTTCCCTTTCGGAAACGAAAGAAAAAATCCCATATTAAAATGAGTTTAGCGGAGGGAAATCAATATTACAAAAAATGTGGGAATATGTTGCACTGGAATTATTGCTAGTGTTGCTATGGAAAACCCCAACCATTTAGGGCTTTTTTATGTTGAGACTGAGCTTTTACCACCCCTCCTTGAAAGAAATTTCTGAAGGCATCTGTTCGGAATACTTAGATAATGTGCTATCTTTAGGGATAGTGATTCGCGCTAGAAACATTATCGTATTCCCCATTCTTTTGATTCTGTCCGTTGTCGCCCTTGGACAAGATGCGGCAAAAGCAGATTCGGAAGCCCCTCCATTGCTTGAAAATATCCATCTACATTTGAACAAAACGGCTTTTTTCAAAGGAGAGCACCTTTGGTTTAAAGCGTATGTGAAAGACCAACGCCAACATTTGCCTTCTTCAACTACTACGAACTTACATGTTGGCATTTTTTCAAAGGAAGGAAAGGCTTTACAAAAGAAAATGCTCCTTGTAAACAATGGTATTTCCTATGGCGATTTTTCCATTGATTCCACCTTTGTTGAGGATTCCTATACGTTGATGGCTTGGACCAACTATATGAAAAACTTTGAGTCGGCCACTCCGTTTCTTCAACAAATCAAGATTGTTGGGAAGACCAAGCAAATGAGCCAGGGCAAGGATGATTTGACAATTCTCGTTCATCCTGAAGGACAACAAATCATTGCAGATGCATACAACAGTGTTGGTTTTACGGTTGTTGATGGGCATAGGCGTCCTATACAAACTAACGACATTTATCTGTTGACTGAAAGCGGCAAACAAATTCAGTCGGATATTCAAACAAACGAGTTGGGCCAAGGCAGGTTTGGCTTTTTTGCCGAACCAAACGAATCCTATTTTTTAAAAATTAAAGGAATAAAAGGGCTTTGGACAACACATCAATTGGAAATTGAACCGCATCAGGGAATTGGAATAAGCGTGGACAATACGGCAAAAGAGGTGGTTGTGATACGTTCCAAAAGATCTAAACCAAGCTTACATGTAAAAGATGGCACAAAATTTTCGATGGCAATTTTTAATCATACGGAGGGCACTTACATGCATCGTTATGAAATCGACCCCAACAACACGCCCATTTCCATTGGCCGCAATCAAATCCCAAGCGGAATCAATACGGCGGTCATTTTGGACGAAGATATGAGCCCCGTATCACAACGAATGTTCTTCAACAAACAAAGTTTGGATATAAAGCCACATTCGGTAAATATCAGTTATTGCTTGACCCAAAACCAAGACTCACTTCAGATAGACCTGATGCTGCCAGAAGGAAATGAACAAGCCAATCTAAGCATATCGGTACTTCCGGTGGAATCAAGAGCATATTACCCTAACAATTCGATAAGTTCATCCTTTTGGGTACAACCTTACCTTCAGCAGCAGTTTCTTGATGGCAGGTATTTTTTTGAAGGCGCAGACCGTTCCAGGGACTATCAAATGGATACGAGGTTGCTCATGGAAGGCAGCCAAAAATTCGGCGAGCTTATGGGCAAAGAACTTAACGAAAACATCACCTACGAATTTGAAGAAAGCATAGCCTTCAGCGGTAAAATTTTGGATGCCGACCTCAAAAGTGAAAAACAGGTTTCGATAATGTCCCAAACGTTCGGTACAGTCAATTTCTTTGATCTTTCATCAAACAAGAACTTTGGGGGGAGACTTCCCTTATTCGAGAACGACTCGGTCTTGGTCAGTGTTTTGGACGAAAAGGGAAAACTCAGAAAGCCAAAAGCAGAACTAAAATTCGATAATCATCGTTTGGATACTTTTGATTATTCTAAATGGTTGGCCAAAAGAAACCAAATTGAACAAGAACCTGCGCTTTTTAAAATAGGGGAAGACCTAGACCTAACCGATAGAACGATATCGCTTGATGAGGTAGTAGTTTCGGAAAAGATAAAGGAGAACACCAAATTCCAGATAACCACCGAAATAGAAGCTAGAATAATTGATAAAACAGCCTTAAGCCAGCACAACTCATTTATAAGTTATATCCAAAAATTGGGCTTTCAGATTCGGCCGAATGTTCAGGAGGGAGGTATTGGCGTTTACGTTTTTAACGCGCCGGGTATCGCGCCGGTGCCCGTCTCGATTGGAGGAGTTCCCGCCAATCCGGGAGACCTTATTTCAATGCCACTTTCATCCATAGCATCAATCGTTTATAATAAGTACGTTATGCCTCATCAAGGGCCATTTATTGCGTTGTCTTTACGATACGACTATGATGAATTGTATGGCAGGGAAGCGCGTTTCACAAGTTTTGCGATTCCTAAAGGGTTCAATCGTCCTCAAGCTTATTTTACCCCCAATTACCCGGATTATAGTTCGTTTTTGTACAAAAGATATGGCGCTATTTGGTGGGAAAGTCAAGTTAAGGTCAGCTCGGAGATACCACATTCAATCACGGTTCCCCTCAACGAACAACAGGAGGTCAAAATAATTATCGAGGGGATGTCGACCCAAGGGCTGTTGTACCACACCGAACAGACCTGCAGTCCGTTTGTGAACGTTGAATCTTCCAACGAGTAGGATTAAATACCTTCAGTGACTTTAGACCATGCAACCCCCAAATCCTAAGAATTCACTAATTTGCTACAAAGGAGAAGAACATGCTCACTGCCGAACAAAAACTTAAGGAACGCATCAAGGAACTCACCTGTTTGTATGAGGTAACATCCCTCATCGTCAACTGCGATTATGACGATATGGAAACGGCGCTACTCGGCATTGTGCAGTGTTTGCAGCGTGCTTGGCAGTTTAATGAGGATACGTACGTGCTCTTATCCAACTCTGATTATTTTATCAAAACCGAGGAGAAAGGAGAAGATTACGTGTTTTTGGAGTCGGTCATAACCGTGTTCAACAAACCTAGAGGTGAAATCAAGGTGGGGTATCCGTCACCGAAATACCAACTCAAGGATTTTTTGGAGGAAGAGCAACAACTGTTGGACAATGTGTGCTTAAAGGTGGGCAACCTATTGGAACGCAAGGAAATCAAAGAAAAGGAAGAGCAGATACGCCGACAGGTGGAACAAGCTGACAGGCTTCGGATATTGGGAGAGATTACGGCCGGTATCGCCCACGAGCTCAACACACCGCTTGCCAACATTCTGGGCTTTACCGAGCTTCTACAGGAACACATAAGTGATGACCCTCAAGCCCTCAAGGATTTGGATAAAATCATCACGAATACGATTTTTTCACGCGAAGTGGTCAAAAAACTGATGTTCTTCGCTTGCGAAATGCCCGAAACAAGGGAAGTCATCAATGTGGTTGAGGTGATAGAAGAGGCCATCAATATGCTGCGGACTACCTTGCGCCAAAATGATGTCTCTTGTGACTTTGAACATTCCGAAGAAACCATTGAACTTCGTATTGATAAAATCCAGCTGACTCAGGTGGTCTTCAACCTTATAGTGAACGCCATCTATTTTGCGCCGCCAAAAAGCACGATTTCAGTCTCATTGGCGATTGAAAAAGAAAATATCATCCTAAAAATTGCCGATCAAGGGCCGGGCATACCGGAAGAATCCAAAGCACATATTTTTGACCCATTTTTTACCACCAAACCTGTGGGTGAAGGTTCTGGATTGGGACTTAGCGTAGTGCACGGCATTGTGCAGAGTCACCAAGGCAGCATTGCAGTTACCCCGAATACCCCGGCAGGCACTATCTTTACCTTGCAATTCCCTAAAAAATAACCACTTTGCTAAAAAAGGAGAACATATTGCTGGTCGATGACGATATCGACATTTTGGAATTGCTGCAACGGCACCTAAAGTCAATGGATTACCATACCTATAAGGCGGTTTCGGTCAAGGAAGCGCTTTATATCCTAAAGGATACAGAGATTGACCTATTGGTGACGGACATCAATATGCCGGAGATCGATGGGCTGGAATTGGTGAAATATGTGGCGGAACATTATCCCCATATGCCCAAGTTGGTGGTGACGGGATTTCCATCTGTCGAAGATGCATCGAGTGTGATCAAGCACGGGGCAACGGATTATTTGACCAAACCTTTTACCAAAGTTGAGCTGGAGCTGGCCGTAAAAAAAGCACTTGCCAGTAAGGAATCAAAGAAAACAGATAAAACACCACCGGCAATACCTGTGGCCACCAACGGGTATTCCGATATGATCGGAAACTCCGAAGCCTTCCAAAAAGTGACCCAAATCATAGATCGGGTAAAAGACAATCGAGCCACGGTCTTGGTTCGCGGCGAAAGCGGAACTGGAAAGGAGCTGGTGGCAAGATCCATTCATTACTCCGGCAAGTTTTCCCGGGCACCCTTTATCGCAGTGAATTGTGGGGCCATTCCCGAGAATCTGTTGGAGGCCGAACTTTTTGGCTATACCAAAGGTGCATTCACGGGCGCCAACGAGAATCGTGATGGCTTTTTTCAGGCGGCGCACAGGGGCACTATTTTTTTGGATGAAATCGGAAATGCCTCCTTGCCTGTTCAAAATAGGTTGCTACGTGTGCTCCAAGAAAAGGAAGTCACCAAAATAGGCTCTCAAAAACCCGAAAAATTGGACGTTCGTGTCATTGCCGCCACCAACAGTGATTTGGACGAACTGATTCAGAAAAAAACCTTTAGGGAAGATCTTTTTTATCGATTATCGGTTGTGACCGTTGAGGTGCCGCCGCTGAGGGAGCGACCTTCGGATATTCCGCTGCTGGTGGAGCAATTTCTCCAAAAGTACGGAGTAGAGTACAAAGACCGCTTTGTTCGTATTACTGATGATGCCCTTGAAGTTTTAAAACGATATTCTTGGCCAGGCAATATCCGTGAACTGGAAAATGTGGTGCAGCGGGCCGTGATTATGTGCGATGGCGAAATCACATTGCAGCATCTGCCCGATGTGCTCAAGTACAAAATCGATTTCCCTAAAAAGGGATTCAAAACACTCCAACAAAAAGAAAAGGAATACATTCAAGAAGTGCTCCTTTCCACACAGGGCAACAAAACCAAAGCTGCCGAAATTTTGGGCATCAATCGTAAAACACTACGCGAAAAATTGAAATAATCACTGGGGCATTTCGCCCCTACCGGGTAAAAATTACCCGAACTCACGTTTCATTCATTTCATATTAAAAAAGTTTAAGTAACTCATAATCAAATTTTTACCAGTTTTATCCCAGGGTTGTTCTTTCGAATGGCACGCGCTTTGCCTTTATATGGTCAAAATGTTGGGATGCTGTTTGAGCTCCCTGATTTTGATAAGAACTGGAAATGAAATACGGAAGCCTTATCATGGAAAAGAAGGATTATCTAACGTTGAAACGAATACTGAACTTTCACAGGTATTATGAGGACTATGCCCATAAAGATGCTTTGGAGCAATTGGGCGATAGGATTGACAAAGCATTGGTGGAAGATGATTCCGATATGCCCGACGATGTGGTTCGATTGAACTCCAAAGTAACAGTGGAGTTCCTGCATGGCGAAAGGAAAACGTTTCAACTGGTCCCATCGACTCGGGACGATCTTAAAAAGAATATGATTTCCGTAGTGAGTACGCTGGGAGCGAGTTTGGTCGGACTTGCGGTGGACGATCGAATACAGTTAGGCCTTCCATCAGATATCAAATCCTTTAAGATAGTCGGCGTAGAACAGTCGCACCAAGTATCATCCAGTTTTGATTTATGAAAATTAATTGTAAACCTTAAATATTAGATAGTTATGAGAAAAATAATTTTAGCACTTCTGTTCGTGGTAGCAACCACAAATATCAATGCACAAAACGCAAATCCCCAAGATATAAAAGTTGGTGATGTGTTGGAAATTGGTAAGCCGGACACCCCAAAGTTCAAGCACATTGATTTCCCGAGAGCCAACTTCATCATTAAAAAAGGAGGCATTGCCAATTATAAAACAGTGGTTGGAAACAAGGTTGTGGTAACCGACATTAAAGAGAAAAAAGATGGCACCGTAGTGGTCAAAATCAAAAAAACCGATGGTAAAAGATTTTTTAACAGTCACCCTGTTGTTAAAGCAGATTTGAAAGATGCACTTGAGTCTGGCGAGTTAAGTGTACTATAGTTGATTGATGATTTCCGCTCAGCTTAAGGCAATAGGTTTGCTCAATTAGAATGGTTAGCTAATGGCTGGGCGGATTTATTTTAATAAATTAACGCTCAATAGAAACAAGAAAAGCAAGAAAATGCCAAAAAAAATGTCCATAAAACAGCGAATAAACGCAGGCCTGATACTTGCAGCAGCATTTTTATTGGTTCTTGCATCCAACCGGTTGAACAACCGTAACTTTTCTACAGTTGAGCATGGCGTGGACTCTGTTTTTGAGGACCGCTTGGTAGTGCAAGAATATATTTACACACTGAACAATTTGTTTCATAAAAAGGAATTGTATTTGGCCAATAATCCGGAGAATATCAAAGCAATTCCACAATATCCGAAGATAAAAGGCATCCTATCGGATTTTGAAAAAACAGAGCTAACTCCGGAAGAGTCCAGATACTTGACCAATTTAAAAGACAATTATACCGAACTCAAAACACTGGAAGCCAATTTGGACCAAAAAGATAATTCCCAGAAGGCCATTGTTTCCGTATTGAACAACATTAGCAGAGATTTGGATGAGCTTGCTGAGGTGCAACTGTCGGAAGGGCGGAACCTCACTCAGCGTTCCAAAAAATCTTTGGGGATGAACCAGCTGTTATCCCGTATTGAAATCGTGTTCTTGATTATTATCGGAATCCTTTTTCTTGTTATTGTTTTCCATCGGGATAAATCGGATATGAAACTTGTGGAAGACGGCTCCTAATCTACCTCCAAAACCGATTGCTCCTTTCCGTTAAAAGCAAAGCTTTCACCCTTTTTCCTACCCAACAACAATTGCGCTATGGGTGCGCTTGCTGAAATACAGTAAACAGTTGTATCATTATATTTAAAAGCCCCTGCCGATATAGCGATGAAATAAGTGGCCATACTTGTTTTTACCAAAGACCCCAAACGTATTTTTTCCGACGGCTTTTCAATATTGATTTTTTTGAGAATGCTTCGGGTAGCATCGACTTCCTGTAATTGTTGACCCAGTTTTTCCTGTTCCAATTGCACCATGGCCCTACCCGTTTCGTGCTTATCCCCTGCCGAACTTTTGGTTTCGGAACCCAGAGATTCTTGGAGCTCATCGCTCTGTTTTTTGAGCCGCGCCATTCGCTCGTCAACGTATTCCCAACAAAATTCCAAAAGGGCTTTTTTCATAACAAGATTAGGCAAAGGTAAGTCGGAAAACCGTTTCTTTATGGGGTACGGAACGTACTTGTATGCCTCCACCATGAAGTTGCATAACTCGTTTGGAAAGACTTAATCCAATACCGGTTCCCTCGCTTTTGGTGGTGAAGAAGGGCACAAAAATTTCGTCCATTACCTCGGGCGGGATGCCAGGGCCATTATCTATCACATCAATAAATTTAGAGCCGTTTTCATCGGTTCCGGCCACTATCAGCACCTTACCGTTTTCGGTGTTTTCCACAGATTGCAATGCGTTTTTCGCCAAA
Organism: Flagellimonas sp. MMG031; assembly: GCF_040112705.1. Classification (NCBI taxonomy): domain Bacteria; kingdom Pseudomonadati; phylum Bacteroidota; class Flavobacteriia; order Flavobacteriales; family Flavobacteriaceae; genus Flagellimonas; species Flagellimonas sp. MMG031. The sequence goes on along the minus strand of NZ_CP157804.1, from coordinate 569,754 downwards.
TTGATCAATACTTGGGAAATCTGTTTTTCATCAATATAAAATTCAAGGTTTTCCGGATTGCATACCGTTTTAAATGCACTGTTGCCATCGGTGAGCCGAGCGGACATAAGCACATCTATCTTATCCAGAAGTGCTTTCCCTTTTACAAGGATTTTGTTGGGGTCCGGTACATGCAGCAGACTTCTATAGGATTGCACAAAATCCATCAAATCGCCACCTTGTTCCTTGATCACCTCCAAGCCTTTGAGCGTATTTTTTATCTGGCTCTCTTCCAATTCCTCCAAGGGCGTGATCTTGCTTCCCTTGCGATAATATTTGATGATGGAGTCGGATATTGAGGTAATCGGGGTAATAGTGTTCATAATTTCATGCGTGAGCACCCGGATAAGACGCACCCAAGACTCGGTTTCCTTTTCGTCCAGTTCCTTGTGAATATCCTGTGCCACCACCAATAGCAGCTCCTGCCCGTCCAGTTTTAAGGGCGACGACTTCAAGGCCAATTGGGTCTGTTCCCTTTCGTTGGACAGTTGAAACAGCTTTCGCTGAAAGGGTTTAAAATCCTTGAAGATTTCGTAGAGTTTTTCATCTACTTGTTTTAGCTGTTTGATGTGGTTGAGGGGCGTGTAGTCCAACAACTGCTCCAAGGTGGGGTTGGCAAAGAGGATGTGTCCTTTTGCGTTGAAGGTCATAATCCCGATACTGGCCTGCTTCAAAATTTCCTGATAGTATTGTTCCCGTATCTGCAACTGCAAATGGACCTCATGGATCAAGCCGTTCACCCGATTCAGGCTACGGTTGAGTTCCTTAAAGGACTCTATGGTAACGCTCTCAGGAAAGCGCAATGTAAAATCTTCGTTCTTGATGGCATCAAAAAAGTAGGCAATTTTCCTATTGGTCCTGTTGATAAAGGTGATTAGGGAAAACACCTGTATTACCAAGGCAAGCGCACAAACCCCCATGGTAAAGTACCAAAGGTAGGCCAATGAAAAGGCCATGGCGATGGCCGTAAGAGTGAGAAACACTACGCGGACAATGAGCTGGATGTAAAAATTTCTGCTCGCCATCAGTCGTTCTTTTTCTTCAACTTGTTGTAGAGTGTTTGCCTTGAAATGCCCAATTGTTCGGCCGCGGCACTGTAATTGCCCTCGTTTTGTTCCAATGCCCTTAGAATCATCTGTTGTTCCATTTCATTTAGGGTCATGGGTTCACTGTCCATGGATTGCATGGGCTTGGCATGCAATAAAAAATCGGAGGGTTTCAGCACACTACCATCTGAGAGGATTACGGCACGTTCCATGGTATGCTGCAATTCCCGTATGTTTCCGGGCCAAGGGTACTCCATCAGCTTTTCTTGGGCCAATTGGTTCATCCGCAAACCGCTTTTATCGTATTTATGGGCAAACTTTTTCAGGAAAAAATCGGCAAGTACCAAAATATCATCATCACGTTCTCGCAAAGGCGGCACTTCTATGTGGATGGTGTTGATGCGGTACAGCAAATCCTCCCGGAACAGTCCATCGGCAACCATTTGCTCCAGATTGCAATTGGTGGCACAAATCAAACGAATATCCACATTGATAGGTTTGTTGGACCCTACGCGAACTACTGATTTATTTTGGATGGACGACAAGAGTTTGGCCTGCATTTGTAATGAAAGGTTCCCAATTTCATCCAAAAAAAGACTGCCTTGGTGGGCGGCCTCAAATTTGCCCGCCCTATCTTCCTTGGCATCGGTGAAAGAGCCTTTGGTATGCCCAAAAAGTTCACTCTCGAACAGATTTTCGGCAATGGACCCCATATCCACCCCAATAAAAACCTCGTCCTTCCGGGTAGATAAACGGTGCAGTTCCCGAGCAATCAATTCCTTTCCCGTACCGTTTTCCCCTGTAATCAAGACATTTACATCTGTCTTGGCTACCTTGGCCACCAAGTTGAGCACGGTGGTCAATGCTTTGGATTTACCGATGATGTAATTTCGCCCCTCGTTGATGACCTGCTTTAAATTGTTCTCCTTTTTCTTCAGGTTGTGGATTTCCTGCTTGGATTTTCTCAGTTCGTAGGCAGATTTTACCGTGGTCATCAAACGCTCGTTGTTCCAAGGTTTGAGCACAAAATCGGAAGCGCCTTGTTTGAGGGCCCTCACGGCAAGGTCCACCGCTCCGTAGGCGGTCATCATAATCACGGAAGTATGGGGAGACCTCTTTTTGATTTCATTGAGCCAATACAACCCTTCGTTTCCCGTATTCACCCCGGCGGAAAAGTTCATGTCCAACAACACAATGTCAATATCCTCGAGATTTGGGAAAGAGGAAATCTGGTTCGGGTTAAAAATGGTCTGCACACTTTTGTATTCAAACTGAAGGAGGATCTCCAAAGCGCTCAGTACACTTTTGTTATCATCGACCACTAAAATATGGGCATCGACCATGGGTGTTTTGTTCTTGGTGATGGTTAAAACTACAAATTGCAGGGATACGCTCCGCGTCACTGTAAAATATTTGGACATTTTTTGTACAAAATTTTTACACCTGCAAGGATTATTTTATATGGAATTACACATAAACACCTGATTATCAGACAAAAAATATTTTGGCATAAGAATGGAAAGTAGTTTGGCACAGGAAATCACTATGAATTTAAAAACATACATAACAACATTACTTTTATTTGCATCCGCGGTGGTGTCGGCTCAGCAAGTCTGGACATTGGATGAGTGCGTGGCCTACGCCATAAAAAACAATCTCCAAATCAATGACTTTGAGCTGAACACTGATTCAAACAAGGAGTCCTATCGCCAATCTGTCCGCAATCTGTTGCCCATAATCAACGGGTTTGCCGATTACAGCATAAATTTTGGTAGATCGATCAACCCAGAGAACAACAGTTTTGTGAATACTGAATTCTTCTCCAACAATTATTCCCTACAATCGTCCTTCGACCTTTTTCAGGGGTTCCAAAAAATAAACAATATCAAGGCTTCTAAGTTTTTGTACAAGGCGACCCAAGAAGAAAGTCTTCAGCAGAAGTATTTATTGGCTTTTAGGGTCATGTCTGCCTATTACGACATCCAATTTATCCAAGGGCTTATCGACATCGCGAAGGAGCAGGTACAAATATCCCAGACCAATTACGATTTGGTCAAAAAGCAGGTGGAACTCGGGGTGATGGCAGGGGCCGATTTATATGAGGCAGAATCCTTGTTGTATGCGGACAGCTTAGCGTTAACCCAAAATGAGAACAGGTTGAAAGCGGCAAAGCTTACCTTGTTGCAAGCCATGAACATTGAGGGCCAAAACGATATCAAATTGCAGCCTGAACTTATCGCGGCAGGTTCTTTTGAAAAGACTGAAGCTATGGTTTCGGACTCCATATTTGTTGCCGCCAAAGATTTTATGCCGTCGATAAAGGCACAAGAATTTCGGGTAAAGGCCGCAACAAAACAATTATCGGCAACGCGAGGCGGTCTTTACCCTTCCATTAGCTTGCAGGGGGGAATCGGCACCGGATACTTTGAAACCATAAGGGACTCTTTGGGCACTACCATTCCTTTTAGGGACCAAATACGTGACAATACCTTCAAATTTATTGGGGCTTCCCTGAACGTTCCAATATTTGGTGGATGGGCCAGCCGTTCCCGGGTGAAGCAACAGAAAATAGCTTTGGAAAGAGCAAAGAACAATGCCAAAATTACCGAGCAGGAGCTATATCAGATTATTCAACAATTGGTGCAAGAGCACGAAGCTTTGATGGCGGAGACGGTACAACGCAAAAGGGAATGGAGTCTCAGGCCCTTGCCTTTGCCATTGCTCAAAAACGCTACGAAAAGGGAATGATAAACGCTATCGAACTTAGACAGTCCAAAAACTTGTTCGCAACCGCACAAAATCAAAATTTACAGGCCCAGCTCCGATTGCGGGTCAATAATAGCACACTGGATTTTTATAGAGGTCTGCCCATTTTTAATATCAACTAACAACGACCATGGATATACAATTAGAAAAGAAAAAAGGACTACAACCCAAGCATTATGGATATATCGCACTAGGGATATTGCTGTTGTTTGTGGGCTACAAATTGATTTTTGCCAGTTCGGTGTCCACTTTCAGAACGGAAAAGGAACGTTTGTCGATTTCCACGGTGACCGATGGAAAGTTTGATGACTATATCACCATTAATGGCAACGTGGCCCCGATTGCAACCATTTATATGGATGCCTACGAGGGCGGAAGGGTTTCCGAAAAATTGATAGAGGAGGGCTCGATGGTCAAAAAAGGGGACATTATCCTGAAGTTGGAGAACATGGTCCTTTATGAGCAAATTTTGGCAAGTGAGAGCAATTTGGCACTCAAGCAAAACGATTTACGCTCCACTAAACTTACTTTCGATTCCCGCCAAGTGGAGGGAAGACGGTCTTTGGCCACTGCCGAGTATGATTTGCAACGGTTGAAGCGGAACTACGAACAGAACGAGGAGCTGTACCAGGACGAATTGATTTCCAAAGAGGCCTATTTACTGTCCAAAGAAAACTATGAACTGGCCAAAAAGCAATATGAAATTGTGAAACTGCAGACCGAGCAGGACGATGAGCTGCGGGAAACCTCACTCAAAGGCTTGGATGCCGACTTGGATAGGATGCAAAAAACCTTGTCCATGGTGTACGAGCGTTTGGATCACTTGAACGTTCGGGCCCCAGCAGACGGACAGTTGGGCTTTTTGGACGCAGAAATCGGTCAAAACATATCCCAGGGCCAACGTATTGGACAGATCAACGTACTGACCGATTTTAAGATCGAGGCCGATATTGATGAGCATTATATCGATAGGGTAAAAAGAGATCTTTCGGCAGTCTTGGAACGCAACGGCAACGAATACAAACTGCGATTACGCAAAGTATACCCCGAAGTTAGGAACGGTAGGTTCCGTGTAGATTTGGTTTTTGTGGACGACAGGCCTGAGACCATCCGTGCAGGTCAGAGTTACAATATTCGACTGCAGCTAGGCGAATCCAACGATGCTTTATTGTTGCCCAAGGGCGGTTTCTTCCAGAGTACCGGGGGCCAATGGGTATTTGTGGTCAACCCCAACGGGGACGAGGCCATCAAACGAAATGTACGTTTGGGCAAGCAAAACTCAAGATATTATGAGGTCTTGGAGGGCCTTCAACCCGGGGAACAGGTGATTACTAGCAACTACGACAGTTTTGGTGATGCGGAACGAATCGTGCTCCAATGACCCATATAATTGTAACAATCCTTAAAATAGAATAGTCTTTATAAAACAACCATCAAAAAATGATACAGATTACTAACCTTAAAAAAAGCTTCCGCACCGAGGAGGTAGAGACCTTGGCCCTCAACGGGGTGAACCTCAAAGTGGAAGAAGGCGAATTCGTGGCCATTATGGGACCGTCCGGTTGCGGAAAATCAACCTTGTTGAACATTATCGGTATGCTGGACAACCCTACTGAAGGGAGCTATAACTTTGCGGGCCACGAAGTGGGCGGACTCAAAGAAAGCCAACGCACCCAGTTGAGAAAAGGAAATTTGGGCTTTGTGTTCCAAAGCTTTAACCTGATCGATGAGCTCACCGTATTCGAAAATGTAGAACTGCCCTTGATCTACCTTAAAATGAACAAGGCAGAGCGCAGGGAAAAAGTACAAAAGGTACTCGAGCGCATGAAAATCGCCCATAGGGAAAAGCACTTTCCACAACAGCTGTCTGGAGGTCAACAACAGAGAGTGGCCATTGCCAGAGCCGTTGTGACGAACCCAAAACTGATCCTGGCGGATGAGCCCACAGGTAACCTAGATTCCAAAAACGGAATTGAGGTGATGAACCTGTTAACGGAACTCAACCAAGAAGGAACTACCATCGTAATGGTGACCCACTCCGATCATGATTCACATTACGCCCACAGGGTAATCAACCTGTTTGACGGGCAAATTGTAACAGAAAGCCAAAACAAACCATTGAAAAGCATGGTATAGGAGTTTATTCACCAGCCCTGAGCGAGTTCTGCCGAGCGCGTAGTCGAAGCCAAGGGTCAATCAAAAAACAATCAAATCAATCAGATGTTCAAAAACCACCTAAATATTGCCTGGAGGACCATTAAAAAGGACAAGCTCTTCACGTTTATCAAGATTGGAGGCTTTGCCGTAGGTATTGCCGCCTGCCTTTTGATCGCTCTTTTTATCCGAAACGAAATCAGTTATGATGAACACTATATAAAAAAGGACCAGATCTACCGGGTGGTTTTTCAAGGAGAGGTCCAAGGCGAAGTGATGAAGAGCACCCATTTTCAATTGCCCTTTGCCGATGCGCTCCAATCCGATTTTCCAGAAATCACCAAGGCGGGCAAAGTCAATACCATTGAGATTTTTGGTGCTGGCAAAAGAGGAATGCGGGTAAGTGGACAAAACGAGAACACTTTTGAAGAGGACTTTATTCTGGCCGATCAAGAGGCTTTTGATATCTTGGAAATCCAGCTGGATGAAGGCAACCCCCAAACGGCACTTTCACGACCCAGCAGTATTGTGATGTCTCGCTCCAAGGCGGATAAATACTTTCCAAACGGAGATGCCCTGCAGCAGACCATTTTTTTGGACAATGATACCTCCAAGCCTTACACGGTTACGGGAATTATGGAAGATGTGCCGGAGAACTCGCACTTGGATTTTGACTTTTTGTTGCCCATTGAGGACACGAATCAAAATTGGACCAACCAGAATTATTTTACCTACGTACTGGTAAACCCGAATACGGACATCCCGGCGTTGGAACAGAAAATGTCCTTGATTGTCGAAAAATATATCATTCCGGCCCAAATAAAAAGAGGGCGTTCGGCCGACTTTATCGATGTGCTGAGAACAGCGGAATACAAGCTTCAACCGGTTACCGATATTTATTTGAAATCCGACCTTAAAATGCAGGATGGCCTAAAGCACGGGGACATTAAGTTTGTTTGGCTGTTTGCGGCCATTGCCGTTTTTGTGCTGTTGTTGGCCATCATCAACTTCATCAACCTTTCCACCGCCAAATCAGCGAATCGGGCCAAGGAGGTGGGGTTGCGAAAAACCATCGGGGCCTTTCGCAACAATTTGGTGGGGCAGTTTCTCACGGAATCGATGATTTTCAGCATCATTTCGTTCGTTTTGGGTGTTGGATTAGCCTGGGTGCTACTCCCTACCTTCAACCAAATAGCCGCCAAAAACATGGAACTGCCTTTGTCCGAATGGTGGTTTCTTCCCATCCTGCTTGTAGCCGCTCTTTTGGTGGGGGTTTTGGCAGGGCTCTACCCCGCTTTCTATTTGTCGGCCTTTAGGCCCGTAAATGTTTTAAAGGGAACCCTGAGCGTAGGCAGCAAAAGCGGAAGGTTGCGCAGCGGATTGGTCATATTTCAATTTACCACTTCGGTCATTTTGATTATCGGCACCTTGATCATTTATCGCCAGATGGATTTTATCGTCAGCAAAGAACTTGGCTATGATAAGGAGCGTGTGGTCGTGTTGGAAGGAACCAACATCTTAGGGAACAAAATGGAAGCTTTTAAGGAGCAATTGGAGGGACTATCGCAAGTAAAGAGTGTAACAGCCACCAATTATTTGCCCATTGATGGTGGGAGCAGAAACGGCAACACTTTTATGGTGGACGGTCAGGATGATGGCGGAAGGGGTGTGCCTGCACAAAAATGGCGTGTCGATTATGATTATATCGAAACCCTAGGAATTCAGCTGGAAAAAGGGAGGAACTTCTCCAAAGAATATGCCTATGATTCCATCAACTCCATTGTAATCAACAGCAAAATGGCCTCCGAACTGGGATTGAAAGATCCCATCGGCAAGAAATTGGACAATAACAGCCAAGTATTTACCATTATTGGGGTAATCGAGGACTTTCACTTTAAGTCTTTAAAAGAGGATATTTCGTCATTGTCGTTGGTCATTGGGAAAGATGTAGGAGCCGTTTCCATAAAATTGGAAAAGGGAAATCCTGCAGAAGCACTGGCCTCGGTGGAGCAGGTGTGGAACCGTACGATTCCCAACCAAGCGATGAACTACACCTTTTTGGAAGAAGAGTTCGCCCAAATGCATGCCGATGTGCAACGTATGGGAAGCATCTTTAACAGTTTTGCCCTTTTTGCCATTCTTGTGGCCTGTTTGGGACTTTTTGCCCTCTCGGCCTTTATGGTGGAACAGCGCAGAAAGGAGATCAGTATCCGCCGGGTTTTGGGAGCACCGTTCAAGAACATATACCAATTGCTCACCCTCGATTTTTTAAAGCTGATCCTTATTTCCATCGGAATTGCGATTCCTATTGGTTGGTATTTGATGAACCGGTGGTTGGAAGGATTTGCATACCACATCAACATAGGCTGGGAAATATTTTCCCTGGCGGCACTTATAGCGCTCGGCGTAGCGATTGTAACCATTAGCTATCAATCCATTGGGGCGGCGCTCTTGAAGCCCACCAAAGGCTTGCGAACGGAATAAATCAATCAAAAAAACGAAAACCATGTTCAAGAATTATCTAAAAATAGCTTGGAGGAACCTTTCAAAGAATAAGGGTTACACCATCATCAACGTGGGCGGATTGGCCATTGGGATGGCCGTTACCCTGATTATTGGTTTGTGGATCAACGACGAGCTGAGCCATAACGATTACTTTACCCATAAGAACCAGATAGCGCAAGTGTTCCAATCGCAGACATTCAATGGTGAAACGGGCACAGGGCCCGCTATTCCACGTCCTTTGGAGAAAGCCTTGCGAGAAAGCTATATGGACAATTTCCAGCATTTGGTCATGTCCTCTTGGAACACTTCCCAATACCTAAAGTATAAAGAAACCAGCATTTCCAGAACAGGGAACTTTATGCAGCGTGAGGCTCCCGACATGTTGGACCTCAACATATTAAAAGGCGAAAAGGACGGTGTTCGCGAAATCAACTCCATCATGCTATGTGAGTCTACCGCTAAGGCACTTTTTGGGGATGAAGACCCCATCGGAAAAACCGTAAAGGTGAACAGCCAATACGATATGATGGTGACCGCGGTGTACGGGGATATCCCCTTCAATAATTCGTTCAATGATGCAGAATTTATCATGCCTTGGGATAAATATGTTTCCGTGAACGAGTGGATCAAGAATGCCGAAGATCAGTGGGGCAACAATTCGTTTCAAATGTTTGTCCAAATCTCGGACAATACCAGTTTTGAGTCCGTTACCGCTAAAATTTTGAAGGTAAAGCAGGAACTGAACGAAAATTCCAAGGAATTTAATGCAGAGTTGTTTCTTTTTCCAATGCAGGATTGGCATTTAAGGGGGCGCTTTGAAAATGGACAGCAAGTCGGTGGAAGAATCAAATATGTGTGGCTATTTGGAATCATTGGAGCGTTTGTCCTCTTATTGGCCTGTATCAACTTCATGAATCTGAGCACAGCCCGTTCCGAAAAAAGGGCGAAAGAAGTCGGTATTAGAAAATCCATCGGTTCGCAGCGAAGCCAATTGATCAATCAGTTTTTGGGAGAATCGTTTGTTGTGGTCCTGTTGGCATTTTTGATTGCGGTGGTTATTGTGGTACTATCCCTCAATGGCTTCAATGAATTGGCCAGAAAGGATATCGATTTTCCGTGGTCTTCCGTTGGTTTTTGGGCCGCATCATTAGGGTTCGTACTATTTACCGCTTTACTGGCAGGCAGCTATCCGGCGCTCTACTTGTCTTCATTTAGACCGGTTGAAGTATTAAAGGGAACTTTTAAAGCAGGAAAACACTCGGGACTGCCCCGTAAAATATTGGTGGTACTACAATTTACCGTCTCCGTAGCCTTTATTATCGGCACTGTAATCGTAATGCAGCAAATCAATTACGCAAAAAACAGACCCATCGGCTATGATAAGGAAGGATTGGTGCAGATACCTACGATGAGCCAAGATTTTCAGGGGAAATTTGAATTGATGCGGGACGAATTCATCGCATCGGGAGCCGTGGTGGAAATGTCCACCTCCAGTGCCCCAACCACAAATATTTGGTCCAACCGCAGTGGATTCGTCTGGGAAGGCAAGCCGGAAGGTTTCCAAGAAGATTTAGCTTGGACCGAGGTGTCACCCGAATACGCCAAAAGCCTGAACTTGAAGATTGTGCAGGGCAGGGATTTCTCGAGGGAATTTCCATCGGACTCCAATGCCGTATTGCTCAACGAAACCGCGGTAAAATACATGGGACTGGAGAACCCCATCGGTAAATTTATCAAGGATGATGAGGAAGACCCTTCCCCGCCTTTGAAGATTATTGGCGTGGTGCAAGATATGATTGCGCAGTCGCCCTACGAGCCAGTAAAACAGGGCATGTACGTTTTTGATAAACACGAAAATGGTTCCTACTACAACATGAGATTGAACCCATCACAAAGTGCCAGCCAGAATTTGGCGGTAATAGAAAGGGTTTTCAAGGAACATTTTCCCGATATCCCATTTCAATACGACTTTGTGGACCAAGAGTACGGGGAAAAGTTCGCGGCAGAAGAACGGATAGGAAGATTATCAGGAATATTTACCGCCTTGGCCATTCTGATCAGTTGTTTGGGACTGTTTGGTCTGACCTCCTTCGTTGCGGAGCAGCGCACCAAGGAAATCGGAGTTCGCAAAGTGCTCGGAGCTTCGGTGTTCAATGTGTGGAATATGCTGTCCAAAGACTTCTTAAAATTGGTGATCATCTCCTGCTTTATTGCAGTTCCCATCGCCTATTATGTGATGAACGGCTGGCTGCAGGAATATCCCTATCGGGTAATTCTCAAGTGGTGGATTTTTGCCTTGGCCATGCTGGGAGCCTTAGCCGTAACCATCCTTACAGTGAGCTTTCAGGCCATTAGGGCAGCAAAATCGAACCCAGCCCGTAGCCTAAGAACGGAGTAGTCAACATCAAAAAACGAAGATCATGTTCAAGAACAACATCAAAATAGCATGGAGAAGCCTTAAAAAGCAGCCATTCTTCACATTTCTCAACATATTTGGATTAGCGATTGGAATGACTGGTGGGCTTTTGCTCGGACTGTACATTTATGACGATTTGAGCCACGACAAAATGTTCGTGGATGCCGACCGCATCTATCGGATTAATTCCGATATGAAATTTGGCGGAGCGGAAGAAGAAACGGCTGAAGTATCGGCACCCATGGCCCAAGCATTGGTAAATGATATTCCAGAGGTAGAATTGGCTACACGTTTCAGGAACATAGGGAGTATTTCCATTCGTTTGCAAGATGCTACGGACAATGTACGCGAGCACCAGATAGCGTATGCCGACTCCACTTTTTTCAAGATGTTCGGCATACAATTGTTGCATGGGGATGAACGCACGGCGTTGGTGGAGCCGAACACCATGATCATGACGCGAACCGCTGCCGAAAAACATTTCCCTGTTGACCAAGCTATTGGAAAAACCTTGATGATCAACGATCAAGAGGTGTATACCGTAACGGGAGTGATGGAAGATTTGCCCAAAAACTCCATTTTCAGGGACAAACCTATTTTCTTGGCAATGTCAGGGTATGAAGATGCCCAACTTGCCGAGTGGGGAAACCATAATTACTACACCTTTGTAAAGCTTGTTCCGGGTGCTTCGGGTTCGGATATTCAAGATGAAATGCAGGCCATGGTCGGGAAATACCTGATTCCTTATGCACAACGGTTTTTCCCAGGAATTACGGAACAGCAATTTTTGGATTCCGGCAACTATGTAAACTACTCCACCATTGCATTAACGGATATTCATTTGCATTCTGGACGAAGCCCTGAGTTCAGCACGGTGAGCGACATCAAAAATGTATACATTCTTGGGGCTATCGCCATTATTTTGTTGGTCTTGGCCAGTGTAAACTTTATGAACCTGTCCACGGCACATTCCCTAAAACGATCAAAGGAAGTTGGTATTCGAAAAACCTTAGGCTCGCAACGAAGCGGTTTGATAGGGCAGTTTTTAACTGAATCCGGGCTCATTGCCGTGGGTTCCTTACTGTTTGCCATCGTTATTGCATCTGTCGCCATGCCCTTTTATAACGATTTAGCAGGGAAAGAGCTATCCATACCCTATTCCAATCCATTTTTCTGGTTGATTTTACTCGTCGCAGCCTTGGTTTTGGGGTTGTTTTCCGGCAGTTATCCCGCGTTTTTCATGTCCCGTTTTGTGGCAGCCAAAGTGCTCAAGGGCCAAGGGGACAATTCCATTGGAGGAGCCAGGGTGAGAAACGCCTTGGTAATTTTTCAATTTAGTATTTCCGTGTTTCTGATCATGGGTACGTTGACCGTATTTCAACAGTTGCGCTTTATTCAGGGTAAGGACCTCGGATATGGAAAAAACCAAGTGCTGGTGATAGGAGGGGTTAACAGTTTGGAAGGTAAAAAGAAGGCCTTCAAAGATGCCGTACTTCGAATAAGCCAAGTAAACCATGCTACCTTGAGCAGTAACTTGCCAACACCCTCTGCAAGAAGCAGCGGGACCTATTTGTTGGCGGAAGACCGTAGTCAAGAGAAATCCATCAATATGCAACAATGGGAGGTGGATGAAGATTACCTATCCACAATGAACCTTTCTTTGATTTCAGGGAGAACTTTTGACCTGGATAGGTTTGCCACCGACTCTTCGGCGGTCATCTTGAATGAAAAGGCAGTAGCTGTTTTGGGAAAAACCCCAGAAAGCGTCATAGGCACCCAATTTGTTGGTGGTCTGGAAGGTGGAGGTAATTTGTCGACAGTGATAGGGGTGGTGAAAAACTTTCATTACGAAACCCTTAGGGATGAGGTGGGCTCATTGGCGCTCTTCCACGGCGGGGAATTTGCCAGTAATTTGGCCATAAAGCTAAATGGCGGAGACGTGACTCAATCCATTGCCGAAATAGAGAATATTTGGAGACAGATGGCCCCGACACAGCCATTTGACCATTATTTTATGGATGACTCCTTCAACGCAAGCTACGAGGCTGAACAGCGGTTAGGAGAGATTTTTATGATTTTCACATTGTTGTCCATCATCATAGCGTGTTTGGGCTTGTTGGGCCTTGCCACCTTCAACGCGCAAAAGCGGGTAAAGGAAATCGGGGTTCGAAAGGTGCTGGGAGCTGGCGTAGGCCAAATTGTTTATCGCTTGTCCGTTGATTTTCTAAAGTTAGTGGGATTGGCCGTGGTCATTGCACTGCCCTTGGGTTGGTACGCCATGGATAGATGGCTTCAGGATTTCTCGTACCGTATCGATATTCCGTGGTGGATTTTTGCGCTATCCGCACTTATGGCGGTAGGCGTTGCGCTGCTAACGGTGAGCTATCAAAGCATAAAAGCTGCCGTTGTAAATCCGGTAAAAAGTTTAAGAAACGAATAGGTCCATCTATCATCAATCAAAAAATGAAAGCTATGCTCAAAAACTATCTGAAAATTGCCTGGAGAAATTTGATCAAGAACAAAACCTTTAGTATTGCCAACATTATTGGGCTGACCTGTGCCTTTGCGGTAGCCATCTTATTGTCCATGACAGCCTTGTTCGAACTTTCGTTTGATCAGTTCCATGAGAACAAAGACAACACCTTTCAATTGTATCTCTCAAGCCAGACGCCAAGGGGAGTGGAGGTGAGCACGTCCAATCCGGTTCCGTTGGCCGCTGCTCTCAAAGATGAAGTGCCGGGCATAAAGCACATCGCAAGGTCATTGAGCGAGGATGCTTTGATTTCCTACAAAGAGAAAGATCTAAGCTTGGACGCGGAATTTGTGGACGCGGAATTTTTCCAAATGTTCACCTACCCGGTCTTAGAGGGCAATGAAGAAAATCCTTTGCCCAACAAAAACTCGGTTTCCATCACTGAGGAGACCGCCCAGAAAACGTTTGGAACACTCGATGCATTGGGCGAGACCATTCAAGTGAAGATAGGGGGGGAAGAGCGTCCGTTTACCGTGGCAGCCATTTTGGAGGATACCCCTGCCAACAGCAGTATGGATTTTGATATCGTGATTCCATTTGAGAACCATCCAGAATTCGAAGCCAACAAGGACGAGTGGAATTCTCAGTTTTTTCCAGTGTATTTGCAATTGGAGGAAGGCATCACAACGGAGCAATTTGAGCAAAGTACAAGGGAATTTGTGAATCTTCATTACGCAGGCAGCATTGAAAGTGCCCAACGGGATGGAGCCACACCCGATGTGAACGGCCAATTTAAACAACTACACCTATTGCCCATAACCGATATGCACTTTGTAAACTACAGGGAAGGGCGCGCAGAGACTGCACGTACATTCCCTTACCTTATTTTGGGGGTGGCACTGGTGATCATATTTATCGTTTGTGCCAATTTCATCAATATGAACATTGCACTCAGCGAAAAAAGGCTAAAAGAAATAGGGATGCGTAAGACCCTAGGGGCAGTCAAAAAACAGTTGTTTTTTCAGTTTTGGATGGAAAGCGTGATCGTATTTTTACTTTCCATAGGACTGGGTCTTGTGGTGAGCAATATCCTTATAGATCCATTTAAGACGTTGTTCAATACCAAGGCCACTTTTGCTGAGGTAACCCAACCGGAAATTATAGGAATATTTGCACTGGCCATTTTTGGAATCACCTTGATTGCAGGAGGATATCCAGCACTGCTTATGAGTAAATTAAGTACTCTAAGGGCGTTAAAGGGCAAGTTGGATTTGGGCAAGAACCGCTTGCGCAACGGACTGATTGTGCTTCAATTTGTGATTGCCATAATGCTGATCAGCGGTACCTTGGTCCTTCACGGGCAGTTGGAATTTATGCGAAACAAGGACTTGGGCTACAACAAGGAACAGGTCGTTTCCATTCCTTTGAACGGGAGAAAGGATAGTTATGCGGTATTGGAACTCTTGCGTGATGAACTGTCGCAACACCCGAACATTTTGAGCGTTTCCGGCGCTGATAATAACTTAGGTCTTGGTAAGGATGGAAGTCTTTCCAGCAGTGCCATGGGCTTTGATTACAAGGGAAAAGGAATATTCACTAATGCCTTGACGGTGGATTATGATTATGCCAAAACCTTGGATATTGAGCTCAAATCCGGCCGAATGTTCAACCGCGAATTCAGCACCGACAGTTTAAGCTTGGTCATCAATGAAAGCATGGCCAAACAATTGGGAGAGGAAGACCCTTTGTCCATTCGGATTCCCATGGATGATTCCGTCACCTATTCGGTGATAGGAGTCATAAAGGATTACAACTTTCAAGATGTCAAAAAAGAGGTGGAGCCCCTCACCCTGTTTATGAACAAGGATTGGGACCTGTATTATGCCTATGTCAAAATTGCACCACAGAATCCTGCCAGTTCCTTTGAAGCCATCAAATCGGCTTGGGAGAAGATTGAACCACAAGCTGAATTTTTGGGCTCATTTTTGGATGAAAACGTAGACCGAACCTTTAGAAGGGAAAAGAACATGGCAACCATTATTACCAGTGGCAGTATTTTGGGAATCATCCTGAGTTGTTTGGGTCTTTTTGCCATTTCCATGCTCGTAGTAGCGCAGCGCACCAAGGAAATAGGAGTACGCAAGGTTGTAGGGGCAAGTGTTTCTTCGGTAACTCTACTGCTGACCAAGGACTTTTTAAAGTTGGTTGGTATAGCCTTTATCATTGCAACCCCCATAGCTTGGTATTTTCTAAATGAATGGTTGCAAGACTATTCGTCGCACGTTAACCTTAGTCCATTGTTTTTCATTGGTTCAGGTCTATTGGCGGGCCTCATTGCCTTTATCACAATAGGGTCTAGAACCGTCAAAGCGGCTTCTGCAAATCCAGTTAACAGTTTACGAACCGAATAACACTAACACATGCTTCTACAACTCAACAACATATTCAAATGGGTCAACTCTGGGGGCCAGCGTATTTTTTTGCTTAAAGACATCAATTTACAGGTGGAACAAGGAGAGTTTATCTCTGTAATGGGGCCTTCGGGGTCGGGAAAATCTACCTTGCTCAATGTCATCGGGATGTTGGACACCTTTGATGAAGGACAGTATAATTTTTTGGACGAATCGGTCCATTCCCTCAAAGAAAAACACCGTTCCAATCTGTACAAGCAATACATCGGCTTTGTATTTCAATCCTACCACTTATTGGACGACCTAACTGTACAGGAAAATTTGGAAATGCCTTTGATTTATAAAAAAATCAAGGGTTCGGAACGGAAGGCTATGGTGGCCGATATGCTGGACCGTTTTAACATTGTGGGCAAAAAGGACCTTTTTCCTGCACAGCTGAGCGGAGGACAACAACAATTGGTGGGTGTGGCCCGAGCTTTGATCGCCAACCCAAAGTTGATTTTGGCCGATGAACCTACGGGCAACTTGAATTCCAAACAGGGCGCGGAAATCATGGAACTATTTAAGCAATTGAACGAGGAAGGGGTAACCATTATTCAAGTCACACACTCGGAAAAGAACGCGGAGTATGGTTCCAGAATCATCAATTTGCTGGACGGGAGAATGGTTTAATCTGCCAGCTCTGCCAACTCTTGGCCAACTAGGCTACCGAGAGCAACTCCCATTCCGCCCAAGCGTACGCCGCAGGCAATGGAATTGGAGATTTGCTTGACGATGGGCGACTTTTGCGCACCCACACCCATAATGCCACTCCAACACCGCTCAATTTGAAAGGATTGATTTGGCAAGATCATTTCACGGAGAAGAGACTCCAATTTTTGTTGGATGATTTCGGTTTGTCCAAACATCATGGTCTCCTCAGTCTTAAAATCAAGATTGCGTCCACCGCCAAACAGAATACGATCATTTATATTTCTGAAATAATAATAGCCTTCATCAAAATGGAAGGTTCCCTTTATGGGCAAGTTTTTGATGGGCTCGGTAATCAATACCTGGGCGCGTGCCGGTTGCACAGTTTCCGATTTTAAAAGTTTTGACGCAAACCCATTGGTGGCGACAAACACCTTTTTGGACACAAACTCAAAATCCGTTGTTCGAATCAAGGCGCCCTGGTTGAGTTGCTCGATATCATGAACCGTTATCCCATTTAAAATGGGAATGTCCATGGCAGTACATTTATAAATGAGGGAACGCATCATTTTACCTGTATCCAATTGGCCTTCCAGTTGATGCGTGAGGTATTTCTGCTGAATGTTTTCAAAATGGAAACTATTCTCGGTGGCCTTAAATGGCTTTTGCCCAAAAACGGGTTCCAATAGATTGTTGAGATAAGGAAGAGACTGTAAACACTTTTCGTAAAAGTCTGGTTTGTCCAACGGGAAAAGCTCGTGTCCGCCCAGCAATTGGAAATCGATGGCCTTATCCCCCAGCAAATTCCGTAGCCGTTGAATCCCATTCCAGCGCTTTTGGACCAGTTGCACCACTTCTTCTTCCGTATGATGGTTTAGATCGGACAAGATTTCGGAAACACTTCCAAAACAGGCAAAACCTGCATTTTTGGTGCTTGCCCCTTGCGGCAGACTGCCTTTTTCCAGGATTAGGATATTGGATTTGGGATATTTTTCCTTTAGGCTGATGGCACAGTTGAGTCCAACGATGCCGCTTCCAACGATGGTGAAATCCACATCGGAAAACCAACTTTTATGTTCCCAATAACTCAATTCCATAACTAAAAAACCCCGATAAATCGGGGTTCAAATTAATGTTCTTCTTTATACTTTGGGTCCATTTTAAAGTCCTCCATGAATTTGGTGGTATAATTTCCAGCCAAATAATCAGGATGGTCCATCAATTGACGATGGAACGGAATGGTGGTCTTGATTCCCTCGATCACAAACTCGTCCAAAGCTCTTCTCATTTTATTGATGGCCTCTTCCCGGGTCTGGGCGGTAGTAATCAACTTCGCAATCATCGAATCGTAGTTCGGCGGAATCATATAACCGCTGTACACATGGGTATCCAAACGCACGCCATGTCCGCCTGGAGTATGCAAGGTGGTAATCTTCCCTGGAGATGGCCTAAAGTCGTTGTAAGGGTCTTCCGCGTTGATGCGGCACTCGATGGAGTGTAATTTTGGATAGTAGTTTTTTCCTGAAATAGGTACTCCACCGGCTACCAAAATCTGTTCCCGAATCAAATCGTAGTCCACCACCTGCTCGGTAATTGGGTGCTCCACTTGGATACGGGTATTCATCTCCATAAAATAGAAGTTTCGGTGTTTGTCCACCAAAAACTCAATGGTTCCCGCACCCTCATATTTGATAAATTCCGCAGCTTTTACCGCGGCCTTGCCCATATCTTCACGAAGCTTGTCCGTCATAAAAGGAGAAGGTGTCTCCTCGGTCAACTTTTGGTGCCTACGTTGCACGGAGCAATCCCTTTCCGACAAGTGGCATGCTTTTCCGTATTGATCTCCCACAACTTGGATTTCAATATGTCGGGGCTCTTCAATCAGTTTTTCCATGTACATTCCGCCATTTCCAAAAGCAGCTGTTGCTTCGGTAACGGCACTGTTGAAGTTTTTCTCCATTTGATCTTCAGACCAAATGGCACGCATCCCTTTACCTCCACCACCGGCGGTGGCTTTGATCATTACGGGATACCCCATCTTTTTTGCCTCTTTTTTGGCGTGGGCAACATCTTTCAATAGACCTTCCGAACCGGGAACGGTAGGTACACCAGCTTTCCGCATGGTTTCCTTGGCCGTGGCCTTATCTCCCATTTTATCAATTTGTTCGCCGGAGGCACCAATAAATTTGATATCATGCTCGGCACAGATCTTGGAGAATTTGGAGTTTTCGGATAGGAACCCATAACCAGGGTGAATGGCATCGGCATTGGTGATTTCGGCAGCAGCGATGATGTTTGGAATCTTCAAATACGACTCACTACTGGGCGCAGGCCCTATACATACTGCTTCGTCGGCAAATCGGACATGAAGACTTTCCTCGTCGGCCTTGGAGTAAACGGCTACCGTTTTTATGCCCATTTCCTTGCAGGTCCTGATGATCCGCAAGGCAATTTCGCCCCTATTTGCTATCAATATTTTTTTAAACATAGAACACAATCTTAAGTTAGGAATTCTAAATCTTAAATGATTTTGGAAACCAACGGCCCCAAAAACGATCATTTAAAATTCGCTACGATGGGTCTACCAAGAATAATGGTTGGTCAAACTCCACTGGTGAGGAATCATCAACCAAGATCTTTACAATCTTTCCGGAAACTTCGGATTCGATATCGTTGAAGAGTTTCATCGCCTCTATCACACAAAGTACATCACCTTTACTGATGGAAGTTCCTACCTCAACAAACGGCGGCTTGTCCGGGGAGGGTTTTCTGTAGAATGTTCCAATAATGGGCGACTTGATGGTGATGTATTTGGAATCATCATCTGCTTTTTTGGAATCGGCCGGTGCCGGAGCAGTGGCTTCTTGTGCTGCGGGTGCCTGTGGTGCCGGAGCGGCAGCTGTTGTAGCCTGGGGCACTGGGATTTGTTGAACAATGGTGGTTTCGGGCGAGCCAGAGCTTGTGCTTCCCGTTCGAATGGTGATTTTAATGTCCTCCATTTCCAACTTCACCTCGCTGGCGCCCGACTTGGCGACAAACTTGATTAAACTTTGAATTTCCTTAATGTCCATGGAATATAATTTAGTTAGTTGTGTGATTAAGAATTATAGGCCCATTTCAAATAAATGGAACCCCATGTAAAACCACCACCAAAGGCGGCGAAAATAATATTGTCTCCTTTTTTCAATTGTTTTTCGTAATCGTGCAACAACAAGGGGAGTGTTGCCGATGTGGTATTACCATAACGGTCAATGTTGATCATTACCTTATCCGCCTCTACACCCATTCGGTTTGCGGTGGCATCGATAATGCGTTTATTGGCCTGATGTGGCGCCAACCAGTGCACATCGTCCTTGGTCAAGTTGTTCCGCTCCATGATCAATGCCGAAACATCGGCCATGTTTGAAACGGCAAATTTAAAGACGGATTTCCCATCTTGGTAAACGAAGTGTTGTTTGTTTTTGACGGTTTCCTCGGATGCAGGCAATATGGAGCCTCCGGCATCAATTTTTAAGAACTGCCGCCCGATACCATCGGAACGGAGGTACTCGTCCTGAAGCCCTAATCCTTCTTCGTTGGGTTCAAAAAGCACAGCTCCAGCGCCGTCACCAAAAATGATACAGGTGGTCCTATCGGTATAATCAATGATGGAGGACATTTTGTCGGCCCCAATGACCAATACTTTTTTATATCTGCCGGATTCGATGTAGCTGGCCGCGGTAGACATCCCATACAAAAAACTGGAACAGGCCGCCTGAAGATCGTACGCAAAGGCGTTTACAGCTCCAATTTCCGAAGCGACGTAGGCAGCTGTTGCTGCAACGGGCATATCGGGAGTGGCGGTGGCCACCAAAACAAAATCTATTTCCGAGGCTTCAATTCCCCTCTTTTGAAGAAGATCTTCTGCGGCTTTGATCGCCATAAAAGATGTTCCTGCATTTTCTTCTTTTAAGATTCTCCGTTCCTTGATCCCGGTTCGGGTGGTGATCCACTCGTCGTTGGTATCGACCATGGTTTCCAACACTTTATTGGAAAGTACAAAATCGGGAACGTATCCTCCTACAGCTGTTATTGCTGCCGTTGTTTTCTTCATTTTAGCCTCTCTTTATTGTCAAAAGGATTGAAATTTGACCCAAAAGCGGTGAAAATTAGTCATTTTATATGACTTTATCGGTAAAATTAACCGTTTTTGGGTGTTAAGAAGGGTCCATAAAAAAACTCCCGTTAAAAATTCAACGGGAGTTGCTTTATTACAAGGGATTTGCGCTTAAGCCGCAGTTTCCTCTTCTGTTTTGTCAATCAAAACCTGACCTCTGTAGTACAATTTGCCTTCATGCCAGTGAGCTCTGTGGAACAAGTGCATTTCACCTGTTGTGGAGTCCTTGGCAATTGTTGGCGCAACTGCTTTGTAGTGGGTTCTTCTTTTGTCCCTTCTGGTTTTTGATGTTTTTCTTTTAGGATGTGCCATTATAAACCTATTTATCCGTTAGTAACTTTTTTAAATCGTCCCACCTTGGGTCTGTTTTTTCCGATGGTTCTTTTTGCTCTTTTGGCTGCAACTCTTCCAGTTTGTCCAAGATGTCCGATTGCAAGGTTCCGTCCTCAACTCCGGGATGTACTCTTTTCTGGGGAACAGCTAGCACCAACATTTCATAAATGTATTGGGCTATGTTGAATTGGTGTTCTCCATGCGGAATGATCAAAATTTCATCGTCTTCGTCGTTGTACTCTTCGCCAAACTTGACGACAAGTTTCAAATCCGAATCGATGGGCTGGTCATAGGACTCGCCTGTTAGATCGCAATCCACATTTATGGTGCCGGTTGCTTTCATTTCGAGTTCCATCATGGTGCTCATCTTTTCCAGAACAGCACTTATGTTGACGGAGGCCCCGTTAAATTCTTGGTAGTCAAAAGATTCAAAGAACGCATCATCAATCTCGTACACAAATTTATGTTTTCCCAACTTCAGACCTGAAAAAGGGATAAAAAACTCTTTCAGCTTCATCATTTCTACACTTAAGGATTGTGTACCAGCCTTTAAAGGCGGGTGCAAAGATACTACTAATTTACAAAACTGCAATTCTAGCTACAACAAATATCCAAAATGCAGTCAACTTTTTAACCCCCGCGCTTAATTTTCTGCTTTTGCAGGGGGTTTTTGGTCAATTCCAAGTATTCTGTTCTATTTCTGAAAACCTGTATGGCGGTAAACACCGCTTCCTTAAAAGAACTCTCGTCAGCCTTGCCTTTTCCAGCGATTTCGTAGGCCGTGCCATGATCTGGGGAGGTTCTCACCTTGTCCAGTCCGGCGGTGTAATTGACCCCTTTTCCAAAGGAAAGCGTTTTGAACGGAATGAGACCCTGATCATGATAGGCAGCTAAAATGGCATCGAAACTCTCGTGGTTTTTGGACCCAAAGAAGCTGTCGGCGGAGTATGGGCCGTAAACCAAAACCCCTTTGTTGAACAATTCTTTTATGGTGGGCTTTAAAATCTTGTCATCTTCTTCGCCAATGGTTCCGTTGTCGCCGCTATGCGGATTGATGCCCAAAAGGGCAATTTTGGGGCGACGAATGCCAAAATCCATTTTTAGTGATTTTTCCATGGTCATCACCTTATCACGAATCAATTTTGGGGTAATGGCCTCGGCCACATCCTTTACCGCAATATGATCGGTAAGCAATCCCACACGAAGGGAGTTGGTGACCATAAACATGAGGCTTTCTCCCTTCAATTCTCTGGCGAGAAAGTCCGTATGGCCCGGAAAATTGAAGTCTTCCGATTGTATGTTGTTCTTGTTGATGGGCGCAGTGACCAAGACATCTATCTTGTCCTCTTTGAGTGCGTCAACAGCGGCCCGTAACGATTTAATGGCATATTCACCGCCTTCCTTGGTGGCCTCTCCGTAGGTTATGGCAGGCACCTCTTTCCAGACATTCACAATATTGATCTTGCCCTCAATGGCCTGTTCGGCATCACGAACGCCATTGAACTTGATGTCGATTCCCAAATCCTTGATCTGTTGGGAGACAGTTTTGTTGGATGCAAAGATGACCGGAGTGCAAAAGTCCAACATTCTTGCATCTTCAAATGTTTTGAGCGCTACCTCGCACCCAATGCCGTTAATATCCCCAATGGAGATCCCTAACCTTATTTTTTGACTTTCCTTCATAAAATGAATGCCGTTATGGCTACTTTTGCATTACAAAACTAGTCAATTAATAAGACACATGTTCACAGGGATCATAGAGACTTTGGGGAAAGTAGAAAAGTTGGAAAAGGACGGGGGAAATCTTCACCTGACCGTTAGCTCGGGAATCACTTCCGAATTGAAAATTGACCAGAGTGTTTCACACAACGGGGTGTGTCTTACCGTGGTGTCCATTAACGGGGATAGTTACACCGTCACTGCGATTGAAGAGACCTTGAACAAGACCAATCTTGGAGACCTTAAAGTTGGCGATACGGTCAACCTTGAACGCGCCATGGTATTGGGAGCACGTTTGGACGGGCACATTGTACAGGGACATGTGGACCAAACGGCGGTTTGCCAATCGGTAGCGGAACAGGATGGTAGTTGGGTCTATACGTTTACCTATGATTCCAAGCTCAACAACGTCACCATCGAAAAAGGGTCCATTACCGTTGATGGGGTAAGCCTCACGGTGGTCGACTCCCAAAAGGACAAGTTTAGCGTAGCTATTATTCCGTACACTTATGAGCATACCCGATTCCATACCTACAAAGTAGGTACAAGAGTGAACTTGGAGTTTGATGTGGTCGGGAAATACGTTGCCCGATTGTTGGAACTTAGAGGCTAAAATCCATCAAAATACATTGCGCATGCCGCGCCAAATTCTGATGAGCACGAATGTCGCGATCAACACCATCACCGTTAGTCCTAAGGCCAATGGATAGTTTCCATAGATCCAGTTTCCTGTGGCAAAAAGACATCCATACACCAAAATACAACCCACAATCATGGCCAAAACACCCGATGGCACACTCCACTTGGCATTTTCATCTTCCAAGGTAACTCCGTCGGCCTTGGCCGCTTCATGAACCTTGTTCCATCCAGGACCTCCCGGCTTCGTGATTTTATAGAAACGGTAAAGTACCTTATTATCCTCCGGTTTGGTCAAGAATGTGGTGGCCAACCAGAGTATGGTGGTAATCAGCACCACTAAAGGAAATTTACTCCATGCTGGAAAGGGAGCACCTTCTGCCAAAAACAAGGGGTCTTCCAATTGCCAAAAAATAATGGAGATGATTCCTGAGGAGAACATCGCCACGATTTCGCTCCATGCGTTGATACGCCACCAGAACCATCGCAACAAAAAGATAAGTCCCGTTCCTGCTCCAAACATAATGATGATATCGAACAGCTGGGTGGCGTTGTTGAGTTCCAAAGCAAATAGACTGCTCAGTACCATCAAAACAACCGTAGAGATCCGTCCCACGTTCACCAATTCCTTTTCCGAAGCATCTTTGTTGACCTGCTGCTTGTAAAAGTCGTTCACAATATAGGAGGAGCCCCAGTTGAGGTGGGTTGATATGGTGGACATGTAGGCCGCACCCAATGAAGCCATGACCAGACCCAACAAGCCCGTGGGCAACATGGTGAGCATAGCGGAATAGGCCAAATCATTTTTGAGAATATTCTCTGGCACATTCGGAAACGCCTGTTGGATGCTTTCCAAATCAGGGAAGACCACAATGGAGGCCAAAGCCACCAAAATCCAAGGCCAAGGCCGTAGTGCGTAGTGCAATATGTTAAAGAAAAAAGTGGCTCCAATAGCATGGTTCTCGTTTTTGGCGGCTAGCATCCGCTGGGCGATATAACCACCGCCGCCCGGCTCTCCGCCGGGGTACCAAGCACTCCACCATTGTACTGCCAAGGGGATGATCAATAGCCCTATCAAGGCTTCCGTATCGGAAAAGTCGGGTAAAATGGACATTTTTTCCTGTACTTGGGCATTGGCCAAAATATTGTCCAATCCGCCCACTTCGGGCATGTTCACCAAATAGACTGCAGCTCCAATGGCCCCGCCCATGGCAACGAAAAACAGTAAAAAGTCTGTGTAGACCACACCCCTAAAACCACCAACGGCACTAAAAATCACCGTTATGGTTCCCCCAAGGAGTACGGTTTCAATAGGTTCCAATCCAAGCATTACCTGCCCTATTTTGATAGCGGCCAAGGTTACCGCCGACATGGCCATCACATTAAAAACTACCCCCAAATACAACGATCTGAATCCTCTAAGAAAATGGGCTGGTTTTCCTCCGTAGCGCAAATCGTAAAACTCCATATCCGTGGCCACATTGGATTTTCTCCAAAGCTTTGCATATACGAATACGGTTAACAAACCCGTGAGCAAAAAGGCCCACCAGCCCCAGTTTCCGGAAACCCCATCGGTACGGACAAAATCCGTTACCAAGTTGGGTGTGTCCGTGGAGAAAGTGGTGGCTACCATGGAAAAGCCCAAGAGCCACCAAGGCATGCTTCGGCCGGATAAAAAGTATTCTGCGGTGTTTTTTCCTGATTTTTTGGAAACATAGATTCCTATAAAAAGCACGATGGCGAAGAATCCAAAGATGATGATGTAATCTAAAAGTTCTAGTTTCATTTGTTTAGTTTGGCTGGACCTAAAGATAGGTTTTTTGGGTTACTTTTGTGAACCTGTAAAAAGTCTTCATGTTTCTTTCCGCTTTCTCAGATATTTCCGTAGCCGCATGGACCATGGCCGCCACTGCTGTTTTTTTGATGGGGGTTTCCAAAGCGGGACTCAAGGGAATGTCCATTTTTAATGTGACCTTGATGGCTTTGGCGTTCGGTTCCAAGGCTTCTACGGGTCTTTTTATCCCATTGTTGATTGTAGGAGATACGTTTGCCGTGATCTATTACAACCGACACACCCAATGGAAATATATTCTACGGTTTTTGCCTTGGATGATTTTAGGGATCCTTATCGGGGTCTTGATCGGAAAAGACCTTCCCGAGCGCGAATTTAAATGGGCCATGGTGGTGGTGATTTTCATTAGTTTGGGCATGCTGGTGTTTTGGGACCGACGAAAATCAAAAAAGGTGCCCACCCATTGGCTGTTTTCGGGTTCCATGGGGATGTTATCGGGAGTATGCACCATGATCGGAAACTTGGCAGGAGCGTTCACCAATATTTTCTTTTTGGCAATGCGCTTGCCCAAAAACGAGTTTGTGGGCACTGCCGCTTGGCTGTTTTTTATCACGAACCTTTTTAAGATGCCCTTTCATGTTTTTGTTTGGAAAACGATTACCGTGGATAGTCTGCTGATTAACCTGCGATTGCTCCCTGCTATTTTTGCGGGTTTGCTGTTGGGTGTTTTTCTGGTGAAGAGAATCAACGAGAAGAATTACAAACGCTTTATTTTGATCGTCACCGCCATTGGCGCTGTGGCGATTTTATTTAGATGAGAGCTATCGGTTTTGATAAATAAAAAGCCGCATCCAATTGGGTGCGGCTTTCCTTTATACATTAAGATGTTCTTTTACTCCGAAGCCCCTTCATAAATTGCATTAAAAATCAATTTAAAAGTACCGCGTGGCTGTGCCCTAAATTGGGGACGGAACGCAAACAAAATCGCAGCGCCTTTTCCGTATTTGGCTTTTACCATGGCAGGCTTTTTGGCAATATACCTGTCTTCGCCCATGGCCCAACCGCTCATTAAGAGGTCTTTGGCCGCATAGGTGGCAATTACCTCTACATCGGGTTCGGGAGCATCGGCAATTTCTTCGGTACCGCCTTCACCTGTTTTTCGCTGTTTGTCGATGGAGAAAGCCCTACTTCGGTTGAAAGAAACGGCAACCGTATCCTTCATGCCAAAAGCAAGTGGATGTGCGGTATCCACCCCAGCCTTGATCAAGGAACCGGGAATAAAGAAATCGTTGCTGTCGGCATTGGCCACTGCATTGCGCAAGGGAAGGCCAAACTGTTCAATCACAAAATCACTGGCCTCATCAAACGCAATCAAAGTGCCTCCTTCTTCCACATAATCGCTCAACTTCACCGAACCTTTTAATCCGATACCTCCGGTGAATTTTTCCGGCATGCTCAAATTACTGTGTCCATGCAAAATGGAACTTGGCCGTTGTGAAGGGATGATAATGGCATCATACTGAGACAAGTCTCTGGTTTTGATATCCGCATCGTGCAAGGTATCCATATCAAACTCGTATTCATCCATGATATAACGGGTCCATCCTTCGTCCATATTGGCCACCCAGGATTTGTAGAGCCCTACTTTGGGCAAATGGATTTTTTTCAGTTGCACTTCGGGCTTGGCGGCAAGTCCGGTAAACTCAAGTCCGTATTCTTGGGCCAAGGATTCCATGAGTGCTTTGTCTCCAGAAACGATGTAAGAACCGGCTGGCATGGTCGTTTTTCCCGCCTTGAATTCCGTCATGCTTTTATAAGCTGTTCCGCCTGCCTTTAACACTTTGTTGGTAGCGACCACGGCAGCATTGGTGTTGGCGCTCAATGCATAGCCAAAGGAGCCGTTTCTGTTTACATCACCTTCGTAATAGGACACAAGCCCTGTAACTTTCTCAGTTTGTACGTTGAATGATTCGGCAACCCTATCCACATCGATTCCCATTTGCATAGGCAATGTCCATCCGGCCAGATCGTAGGGGGTGTCCGGTGGCCCGCCCGGATATTGAAAACGGGTAGGGTAGTCCTGTTTTTCCATGAGGTCCAACAAATAAGGCCTAAAG
Source organism: Flagellimonas sp. MMG031 (assembly GCF_040112705.1). NCBI lineage: Bacteria > Pseudomonadati > Bacteroidota > Flavobacteriia > Flavobacteriales > Flavobacteriaceae > Flagellimonas > Flagellimonas sp. MMG031. Next base: position 542,501 of record NZ_CP157804.1, on the reverse strand, counting down.
GCCTGTGCGGTGTAGATGACGTAAGATCCTTCTTCATAATCTTTGCCGTTTACGGTAAAGTCCTTGGTGGCTCTTTCCACTTCAATTCCGCCTTGGAGCAGCACGTTTACCAAGTTCACCGCTTCAAAAGAATCCCATTGCTCTTTGCCAATAACGTAGGCGAACAAATCTCCGTTTTTTCCTTTTTCTACGGCCGATTTACCCATTTTATAGATATTGTACAGGTAATTGCTCTTACGGTCTGCAGCAAGGTCCAACGTGGCCCAAGTCGCAGTCAACATATAGTCCACAGCGTCCCGAAAATGGGATTCACCACCTTTCCATGGATCAGGGTACATAATGTCGGTACCATCAGTAGGGGTGCCTCCTGCAACGGTTTTCGGAAGTTTTTCCGGATCATAGAATCTTGGGGTCGGTGTGGTATGTCCAGTTTCGGTCAAGATACCGATCATGTTGTGATAATAAGGTACGGTACGTCCGCCACCGTTCCAGAACATGGTGTAAAAGTTGTCAGCGATGGCACCGGGCATGTTTTCCAAGGAAAAACGCTTGGTCATGGCAGAGCCCACTTCGCTAACGCCAGCGGTAATGGCCGGATGAATTCTGGGATTCACCGGGTCGGCGTAGGGGGGCAACGAAATCTTGGTCCAAGATGGGGACGACTGGTGGTGATTGTACACAATCTGGGGATACCATTCGTTGTATAATATCTTCGTCACATTATAGGTTTCGGGCATAATGTTCATGAACCAATCCCGGTTGTTATCATGACCCATGTAGTAGTGATACAAAATTGGGGGGCGGGAGGTTTCGTAGGGTGTGCCCAGATTTTTTCGGTACCAGTCTACCACGATATCCAAACCATCGGGATTCATTACGGGCATCAATAGCGTAATCACATTTTCCCTGATTTTTTTCATTTCTTCGGTTTCGGAGGTGGCCAGGGTATAGGCCAGTTCCGAGGTCATCTGCCCATGGGCCAATTCGGTGGAGTGCATCCCCCCGTCGACCCAAACAATGGCCTTACCTTCTTGGGAAAGGCGAACGGCTTCGTCATCGTTGACCTGTACACGGGCCAATTTGGTGCTGATGTCTTTCCAATTATCCAATTGAGCCAAATTTTCTTCTGTCGAAATGAACAAGAGGTACATTTTACGGCCCAATACCGTTTCTCCGATTTCGATTTTTTTCACTCGGTTGGACGCTGCATCCAATTTTGACAAGTAGTCTTCAATTTGGGAGTAATCGGCCAGTTTGTAATCGGCGCCTACCCTGAATCCGTAAACATCTTCTGGGGAGGGAACATTCTGTGCCACGGAAAACGCGGCGCAAGACAAACACATCGCTGCGGAGAGCAGCCATGTTTTGAGGTTTGCTGTTTTAGAAATCATTTTTTTGAATTAGTTATAATTTGACTGAAAATTAAGCAATTGAGCCGAGTATATTAAATCCCTTGCTTTTGAATTGTGTTTAAATAACATTTTTAATTTGGTATCCGATTGGTAGAGGGTGTTTGAGCGAAAACTATCGGTCCAAGTTAGGATTTTTGCGGGATGCTTTTTTCTCGGCGGTTCGCTTTTTGGTCTTTAGCCGTTTTTCTTGTGAAGATTTTGTGGGTCGCGTAGGTTTACGTTTTTTGGGAACCACAAGAGCATTTTTCAGGACGTCAAAAAAACGTTTTACAACCAAATCCTTGTTCCTGTGCTGGCTGCGGGCTTCGTCGCATTGCAGCATCAAAGCCCCATCGTTGGTTAAACGGGATTGTAGTTTAAGGAGCAAGCGTTCTTTTTCCCTGTCAGATAGCCCTTCCGACTCGGGAATGTTGAATGTGATCTCTACCTTGGACGAAACCTTGTTCACATGTTGGCCTCCGGCCCCGCTGCTTCGCATGGCCTTAAATTGAAGTTCCCTATGTATCTGTTTTTTGTCCAACGTGTAGTCTTTTATTGATGGTATTCAAAGATACATTAAGAAAAAGGGTTGACCCGGGACTTTGTTCTTTGTCAGAATTGAAGAAAAGAAGGGTGCCATCTTCAGCTTTACTTTCGTTGAGGTAATGACTCCCTTTAAAAAAGGAATGGATAACCTCCACTCGTAAGCCCGAGGAATCGGAAAATTTGAATTCATCTGGGTACACGAGTACATCCCTATCAATTTCGGAATAGGACTTGAGGAGCTTCATGGGCACCTTGTTCACTTGTCCAAATAAAGAGGCGGTGTAATAGTTGGGCGGATTTATATAGAGGTCTTGCGTGTTCTCGTTGGCAATGATTCGTCCCTGTTCCATAATTAAGGTGCGTTCGGCAAAGGGCAGCACATCGTTGGGATCATGGCTTGCGGTGAGTACGGTAACGCCCTGTTTTTTGAGATATAAAAAGAGATTCCTTCGGAGGGAGAGCCGCTTAAAATTATCGATATGCCCGAACGGTTCGTCCAAAAGGAGGATTTCCGGTTCTTGTGCCAATACTCGCGCCAAGGCCACACGCTGCTGTTGTCCCCCACTCAAAAACTTGACCTTTGTTTTTGCAAAGGGCTTCATTTCGATGAGGTCGAGGAGTTCATCAATGCGTTCTTGATGGGTTTCGCGTTCAAAAACCGAAAGGAACTGACCTATGTTTTCTTCCACGGAAATGAAGGGCATCAAATCAAAATCCTGCGCCAGGTATTTCATATAGGGTTCCCCGGGAACCAAATTGAAATTGGGGCCAAGTGCTTCCGTATCTCCCCAAAATATGGAGCCTTCCTCTACATGAAGGAGACCGTAGATGATTTTGAGCAGGGTGCTTTTTCCCGAGCCGCTTTCGCCCATCAGGGCCACATGCTCCCCCGGGGCCACTTCAAAAGTGATATCCTTTAAAATGGGTTGATCTTGATACCCGAAAGAATGTACTTGGACTTTTAGCATAAAAATAAATGGCTCATCTGTCAAAAAAAATGTCAGGTTGAGCGCAGTCGAAACCTAAATTTGTTTGCACGTGTTTTGTTCTCGACTGCGCAGGAACTGACAATATGTTGATGAATCAATCCTTAAACTCTTTGAGCACGGCTTGGTTGGGAAGCTCATCGTACCCCATATTGAAAAAGGTAAACCCGAAAATATCGGCATATTGCTCTATGGTTTTGCTCACGGGGGTTCCCGCTCCATGACCAGCGTTGGTCTCGATTCGGATAAGTGTAGGCTGGTCCCCGGCCTGTTTTTCCTGTAGTTCTGCAGCGAACTTGAAGCTGTGTGCTGGAACCACACGGTCGTCGTGATCTCCAGTGGTGACCAAAGTGGCGGGGTACGCCGTACCTTCCTTCACATTGTGTACAGGGGAATATCCTTTGATGTAGTTGAACATTTCCTCGCTGTCCTCGGAAGTTCCGTAATCGTAGGCCCATCCTGCACCTGCGGTAAAGGTGTGGTATCGGAGCATGTCCATAACACCCACGGCGGGTAATGCCACCTGCATCAAATCGGGGCGCTGGGTCATGGTGGCGCCGACTAGCAAACCTCCGTTGGACCCACCACGGATGGCAAGATACTCTTTGGAAGTGTAGTTGTTCTCGATCAAGTATTCTGCCGCAGCGATAAAGTCATCAAATACATTCTGTTTTTGAAGCTTGGTTCCGGCAATGTGCCATTTTTTTCCGTATTCACCACCGCCTCTAAGGTTGGGAACGGCGTAGATACCGCCCTGCTCCATCCAAACGGCGTTCACGATGCTGAAAGAGGGTGTCAAACTAATATTGAAACCGCCATAGCCGTACAGAATGGTCGGGTTTTTGCCGTTCAGTTCGGTTCCTTTTTTGTAGGTGATGATCATGGGCACTTTGGTGCCATCCTTGGAGTCGTAGAATACTTGTTTGGACTCATAATCATCGGGGTTAAAGTCAATTTGAGGCTTCCAGTATTGCTCATATTCCCCGGTTTCTACGTTGTATTTGTACAAAGAACCCGGTGTGTTGTAATTGGTGAAGGAGAAGTAAAATTCCTTGTCCTCTTTCTTGCCGCCAAAGCCTCCTGCACTTCCTACGCCGGGTAATTCCACCTCGCGGACCAAGTTACCCTCGTAATCATATTGAAGTACTTTGGAAATGGCATCCACCATATATTCGGTAAAGAAATAGCCGCCACCTGTACCTGCGGTAAGCACATTTTCGGTTTCGGGAATCAGGTCTTTCCAATTATCAGGAGTAGGGTTGGCCGCATCCACTACTACTACTTTTTTATTGGGCGCTTCACGGTTGGTGACCATGTAAAGGGTAGAACCTTCGTTGTCGATAACATAGGTATCGGAATCGGTGTCGTCCAGAATGGTGACCAATTCAGGATTCTCTTGTGAGAGGTCCATCATAAACAATTTGTTGCCCGATGTGGACACCGAAGCGGAAATGAACAAATACTTCTGGTCTTCGGAAACGGAACCGCCTACGTAACGGTGCTTTTGTTCTGGTGTGCCACCAAAAATGATTTTATCCTCAGACTGGGGCGTTCCCAATTTGTGATAATACAATTTATGTTGGTCGGTTTTTGCGGAAAGCTCGCTTCCTTCGGGCTTATCGTAGCTGGAATAAAAGAAACCGTCGTTTCCTTTCCACGAAATACCACTGAACTTGATGTCCACCAAGGTGTCCTCGACAATTTCCTTGGATTCGGCATCGATGACAATTCCCTTGCGCCAATCGCTTCCTCCTTCGGAGATGAGGTAAGCCGCTTTGGAGCCGTCCTTGGTAAAACTAAGTCCCATCAGCGATGTGGTGCCGTCCTCGGAAAAGGTGTTGGGGTCCAAAAAGACTTCTTCTTCGCCGCCATCCTTTTTACGGTAAACCACATATTGGTTTTGTAAGCCGTTGTTTTTGTAATAGTAGGTGTAGTTGCCCTCTTTGAAAGGGGACCCTACTTTTTCGTAGTTCCAGAGTTTTTCCAACCGGTTTTTAAGGTCTTCGCGGAAAGGGATTTTTTCCAAATACCCGAAGGTGACGGAATTTTGCTCTTTTACCCAAGCTTCGGTCTCCTCGCTACGGTCGTCTTCCAACCAGCGGTATGGGTCGGGAACCTCTGTTCCAAAATAATTATCAACGGTGTCAACTTTTTTGGTGGTAGGATAGTTCACAGTGATGGGTTCTCTTTTTTTAGGTTGTTCCTGGCAGGCTGCAAACAAAACCAAAGCAGCCAACAGACTTATGTTTTTCATGTTTTCAAGGATTGATTCCGTTAAAAATACCACAAAACACAGAAATCTACTGGCTGTAAATGATGCTTTAACGAATTTTATGAAATAGCTTCAGAAGTATTGGAAACCAAACGATGCTCTACCAAATACTCGGCAATCTGTACGGCATTAGTTGCGGCTCCTTTGCGTAAGTTGTCCGCTACAATCCACATGTTCAATGTGTTGGGTTGGGTCTCGTCCCGTCGGATGCGGCCCACAAAGACCTCGTCCCTTCCGTTGGCAAAAGCGGGCATGGGATAGGTGTTGGTTGCTGGGTTGTCCTGTACCACAATACCCGGTGTTTCGCTGAGTAACTGGCGGACTTCGGCCAAGTCAAAGTCGTTGTGGAACTCCACGTTTACGGATTCGGAATGTCCACCAGCAGTTGGGATGCGCACTGCCGTAGCGGTAACCGAAAAAGTGCGGTCATCCAAAATTTTTTGCGGCTCACGAGCCAATTTCATCTCTTCCTTGGTGTAGCCGTTTTCCAAGAACACATCGCAATGCGGCAGGGCATTTCTGTTGATGGGGTGTGGATAGGCCATTTCACCCTCGATGCCAGCAGCTTCGTTTTCCATTTGTTGCACAGCTTTGACTCCTGTTCCCGAAACGGATTGATAGGTGGAGACCACCACACGCTTCATTTGATATTTTTTGTGCAATGGGTCTAAGGCCAATACCATCTGAATAGTGGAACAGTTGGGATTGGCGATGATTTTGTCATTAACAGTGAGTGTATTGGCATTGATTTCGGGTACCACCAATTTTTTGGTGGGGTCCATACGCCAAGCCGAAGAATTATCGATAACCGTAGTTCCAACTTTGGCAAATTTGGGCGCCCATTCGAGAGAAGTGTCTCCCCCTGCCGAGAAAATAGCAATATCCGGACGGGCAGCTACAGTGTCTGCCAACCCGATGATGCTGTATTCTTTATTTTTATAAGTAAGTTTTTTGCCCACGGAACGCTCCGAGGCAACCAACAACAATTCTGAAATAGGGAAGTTGCGTTCTTCCAACACTTTCAACATGACTTCGCCTACCATTCCGGTGGCACCAACAACTGCTACTTTCATTTGAAAAAATTTCTTGCCGCAAAGGTACTTCAGTCAATGGGTTAAACAAGTATTTTTCGCATCAATCATTAAAAAATAACAAATTGTTATAAATAAAACAACCATCAACATGTTAGCGAAACACATTGATGGTTTTAAAGGTTACTGTGATGTAGCGGCGGTGCCTAAAGTGCACCAACGATTTTTATGCTTTCAGATGCAAAACATCCAATGATTGGTTTTTTTGTCCCAAATACTTCTCGACTTCGCTCGAAGTGACATTGCATCATCATTGAATATGAATCTTGAATTACTTTTTAAGTAAATCCCTGATCTCTGCCAGCAACTCCTCTTGGGTTGGACCCTTTGGTGCTTCTGGAGCAGGCTCCTCTTTTTTCTTCATCTTGTTAACGCCTTTCACAATAAGGAACATCACAAAGGCCACGATGATAAAGTCGATGACATTGGTAAGGAATGCTCCGTAGAGCACGGCAATTTCCCCAACAATTTCTCCTGCATCATTAGGAGTTCCCTCGGTGATGACGTATTTCAGATCGTTGAAATCTGCGTTGAACAATAATCCGATCAGTGGAGATACAATACCTCCAGTGAAGGAAGACACCACTTCCTTGAAAGCGGCACCCATGACGAAACCTACGGCAATATCCACCAGGTTTCCTTTCATGGCAAATTCTTTAAATTCTTTTAAAAATCCCATTTTTATAGTTGAGTATTGGTTATTGACCAACAAAGTAAACAAAAAAGTGGTCTGCAGGGACGATGGTGCCGAAAAAAAGTCAATTTTTCACCACTCTTTTTACACGCTGGGATATCGCGGTTAGGATTTCGTAGGAGATGGTATTGGCTCCTGCTGCAAACGCTTCTGCGGATTTTTCCGGACCGAACACGATGACCTCGTCCCCTTCTTTGCAATCAATTCCAGTAACGTCTACCATGATCATGTCCATGCACACATTCCCCAAAATCGGTGCTCTTTTCCCGTTGATGGTCACCGAACCTTTTCCTTTACCGTACTGTCGACCAATACCATCGGCATGGCCCAAGGGCAAAGTGGCACTCCTTGTTTTTTGGTCGGCTTTAAAAGCGCGGTTGTAGCCTACGGAATGGTTGGGCTCTATTTCATGGATTTGCGAAATAACTGTTTTGAGCGTGGCTACGGGCTTGAGGGCTGCATCCACTTCGGCTTGATTACCGTAGCCGTACAATCCGATGCCGCTGCGGACCATCTCGAACTGGGCCTCAGGATAATTGATGATTCCGGAAGTGTTCAACATATGCCGCATGGGCGTGTAACCCAATTTTTCGGCCAATGCCTTGCTCGATGTGGAAAAGGAATGAATCTGCGCTAAACTGAACTCCCTTTCGTTACCATCCTCAGAGGCCGCTAAATGCGAAAAGGTGGAAACGATTTCAACGGATGTACTTTTTGTGATGGCTTCCTCAATAAAATCAACATCGGTTTGGGCAAAACCCAGACGGTTAAGCCCTGTGTTGAACTTAATGTGAACGGGATACTGCTTTTGTTCTTGTATCTCGGCAGCTTTCAGAAATTGTTTTAGGATGTTTTTCGAATAAAGACTCGGTTCCAAGCAATAGGCAATCAAATCATCAAAATTTGATGCCAAGGGATGCAGGACCAATATCGGTAGTTTTATGCCGGCCTGTCGTAACAGAACTCCTTCACTTGCGTAGGCTACGGCAAGGTAATCGGCGCCCAATTGTTCCAATTTTTGCGCAATGATCACCATATCGCTCCCATAGGCAAAGGCCTTTACTACTCCTAAAAATTTGGTGCTGGGCTCAATTTTGGAACGAAGGTAATTGTAATTGTGCTCCAAGGCCGATAGGTCCAAGACCAAGGTAGTTTCCCCGACCTTACTCATTGGATTTTTCTTTTTTGGAATTCACCTCTTCGGACTTCACATCCATATCCTTGATTTTTTCCCGGAGCATGGCCTTGTAAAAAGCCCCACGACTCAACGGTTCATATTCTTCAGTTTCGCCCAAGAGTACCAGATTGTCGTTAAGAGATTTTCTAAAACTGTAATTGGCCAAATTCCCAGTTCGCGTGCAAACGGCGTGCACTTTGGTCACATATTCTGCCGTTGCCATCAACGCGGGCATGGGTCCAAAAGGATTGCCCTTAAAATCCATATCCAGCCCGGCGACCACCACCCGGATCCCACGGTTGGCCAAATCGTTGCACACGGTTACGATTTCATCGTCAAAAAATTGTGCTTCGTCAATGCCGATTACGTCGCAGTCATCCGCCAACAGGCGAATATTTGCCGCAGCGGGAACAGGAGTGGACCGGATTTCGTTCGCATCGTGGGAGACCACCATTTCTTCATGATAGCGCGTATCCACAATGGGTTTAAAAATCTCCACCTTTTGTTTGGCAAATTGGGCCCGCCTTAGTCTACGGATAAGCTCTTCGGTCTTTCCGGAAAACATGGAGCCGCAAATCACCTCAATCCATCCAAACTGTTCCTTAGGGTTGACTGTGTTTTCGAGAAACATACCGTATTTTTGAAAGAAATTGTTTGTTTTCCCGTTATATGGGAACCAGCACAAAGCTACTAAAAAATTGCACCCCTGTTTTCAATAAGATTTTAACCTTTTGTTGATAGGGTATTCGCAAAATCGTTATATTTTTATACGAAAGAGGAAAAGCTATGATACGGAAATTGAGGGAAGAGCTGATCAAATTGTCCACCGACATCATTACCGCTCGGGAGGATACCGATCTTGCGGCACTATATGATAAATCCAGAAAAATATATGAGAAATTGGCCGTTCTCAAATTTATTGATGAGAAATTGAACGATGTGGAGGTGGATGTCTCCCAAAATGTGATTGCCTCACGGTTCGAGAAAATGGCCAATGCTGTGTTGAGCGGCAACAAATCCGTTCCGGAAAGTAATCCGCACCAAGAGGATATCATTACGACTCCTTCGATGGACACGATCAGGGATATTGTGTCCGAAATGCCGTCCGATGAAAATCTGGAAAAGGTTTTTACTGAATTTGTGGCAAAGCCCAACTTAATGAAAAACGACATGGAAGAGGTAACTCCCAAACAGGTAGGCAACACTTCCAGCGCACAGTCCATTCAGCCCAAATCGTTGAACGATAGGCTTGCCAAGGAATTTCAGGTCGGCCTTAACGATAAACTGGCCTTTGTAAAGCACTTGTTCAACAACAATATGGAAGATTATACGCGGGTGCTTTCCCAACTCAACACCATTGATACCCAAGAACGCTCCATTGCCTTCATCAACAATATGGTGAAGCCGGAGTACAATAATTGGGAGGGGAAAGAAGAGTATGAGGCCCGCTTCATGTCACTCATTGATAAAAGGTTCGCATAAATTCCATTTTACCATTTTAATTTAGAGGTAAGACCGTAACTTTGGTCCATGGGAAAGCTATATCTGGTGCCAACACCGATTGGAAATTTGGAGGACATGACACTTCGTGCCATCAAGGTGCTCAAAGAAGTAGATGTAGTTTTGGCGGAAGACACCCGCACCAGCGGTAAATTGCTCAAACACTTTGACATTGATACTCCTTTGCAGAGCCATCATATGCACAACGAGCATAAACAGGTGGATGGATTGGTGCAAAAAATGAAAGAGGGTGTCATTTTCGCCCTGATTTCTGATGCCGGTACCCCTGCCATTTCAGACCCTGGCTTTTTATTGACCCGCGCTTGTGTTGAAAACGATATTGAGGTAGAATGCTTGCCCGGTGCTACGGCCTTTGTTCCAGCGTTGGTAAATAGCGGATTGCCCAACGACCGATTTGTGTTTGAAGGCTTTTTGCCCATAAAAAAGGGACGCCAGACCCGACTATTGGAACTTGCCGAAGAAACCCGCACCATGGTTTTCTACGAGTCGCCCCACAAACTGCTAAAAACCCTGACCCAATTTGCCGAATACTTTGGGGAAGACAGACCTGTTTCCGTATCTCGGGAGTTGACGAAGTTATATGAGGAAACCGTTCGAGGAACCGTTGCAGAGTTAATTGCCTATTTTACCACCAAGGCACCTAAAGGGGAATTTGTGATTGTGGTTGGTGGAAAAAAGTAAGTGTTAGGGACAATCGATTTTTTCGACCCAATAAACAGGATGGACGAGCTACTGGCCAACGTACGGAACTGTTCCCATTGCAAAAAACATTTGCCATTAGGGCCCAGACCCATTGTTGCCGCCCATCCAGCATCCAAAATAGCCATTATTGGACAGGCGCCCGGAACCAAAGTGCACCAAACAGGAGTTCCTTGGGATGACCCCAGCGGGAAACAACTCAGAAATTGGCTTGGCGTAACAGATGAACAGTTTTATGATGAACGCTTATTTGCTTTGATTCCTATGGGGTTTTGTTATCCCGGTAAAGGAAAATCGGGGGATTTGCCGCCACGTCCTGAATGCGCGCCTTTATGGCATCGATCGTTGATAAATCAAATGCCGCAGTTAAAACTGACTATTTTGATTGGCCAATATGCCCAAGCCTATTATTTGGAAAAAGCCCGTGAAAGGAATCTGACCGAAACAGTAAGAAACTACAAAAGCTATTTACCCAACTATTTTGTGCTGCCCCACCCATCGCCCAGAAACCGGTTTTGGTTGAGCAAAAACCCATGGTTTGACCGAACGGTGGTTCCAGAGTTAAGAGCAAGGACGTTAAGCGTTCTGAAGATATAAGGTTTCCTTAGTATTTGGACCCATCGTGCTTGCCCCTTTCCCAACCTACTTCGCCCAAATATTTTTCGGCACTTTCTACGGCCCCATCTTCAATGTTGGTTCCCATAGAATCGTTCCAGCGGTTGAGGTACCCAAAAAGGGATATGACCCCCATCATTTCCACAATTTCGCCATCGTTCCAATGTTGGTGCAGTCGTTTTTTAATATCAGCATTCACCGTATTGGGCACTTGGGAAGCCGCAAGCGCAAAATCCAAAGCTGCCCTCTCCGCTTCCGAAAACGCGTTATGGGTTCTGTATTCCCAAATGTTTTCCAGCTGTTCCTGTTCGGCGCCATAGCGTTCTGCGGCCCTAATGGCATGTGCCTGGCAATACCGGCAACCCGTGGCGTTGCTGCTTACCCAAGCGATCATTCGTTTTAAGGCGGAGGTCACACGGCCTTCATTGGCCATTACCGCTTTGTTCAAATTGATAAAAGCCTTGGAAATGGAAGGCCTGTGCTGCATGGTCAGCACCGAATTGGGGCAAAAACCAAGGGTTTCGTTAAAGAACTCGGCCAGTTGTCTGGTTTCGGGATCGTGGTCGGGGGAAAGGGGGTCTACTAAGGCCATCGTTGAGATTATAAATTGTATTTTTGAAGTCTACAAGAAACAAAAATTAATCATCATGACAAATCACATCACAACCAAATGGTTAGGCGAAATGGCCTTTGAGAGCAACAATCCTTCTGGGCATACAGTGCGTATGGATGCAGGCGCAGAAAGTGGCGGTTCGGGTGCCGGTTTGCGCCCCAAAGCATTGATGTTGTCCTCTTTGGCAGGCTGCTCTGGTCTGGATGTTGCTTCGCTTATCAAAAAAATGAAGCTGGAGGTAGATGATTTTAAAATAGAGACCATTGCGAACCTCACCGATGAACACCCGAAATACTACGACTCTGTAACCATAGAGTACCACTTTACTGGAACCAACTTAAATGAGGAAAAGCTCAAAAAAGCGGTAGACCTTTCGGTAGAAAAATATTGTGGAGTGATGGAGATGTTCAGAAAATTTGCTGAGTTGGATATTAAGACCATGTTTCATCATAAGTAAGAGTGTCACTTCGAGTAATTCTGATAAAATCAGAATTGTATCGAGAAGTGGCTTTCATGGAAAACAAGCAATTCCACTTTTAAAGGGATAATTGTAGAATTAGTTTTTTGTACTAAGTTTACAAGCACTGGAGTGACCATCTTATTTTTAAAATATGGTATGAAATGGTCAAACCAAAAAAGAAGCCTCATTAACGGTCATTTTGATTCGTTGCCCAATCTTGCTAAAAATGTTTAACCAATGGTTCTCGATACGTTTCGAAAATCTTTCGAAACACTCGAACTGACCATTTCCAAAACCTAACATGGATGCGCTGGACCATTAAACCAAAACCCGAACAAGAAGCCATTGACCAACTTTCCGAAGCATTGGGTGTGGAGAATTTGGTGGCTCAACTGTTGATTCAGCGGGGAATTACCAATTTCGAGGAGGCAAAAGCATTTTTCCGACCAGAGTTGACCCATTTGCATGACCCTTTTTTGATGAAGGACATGGATAAGGCCGTCCAGCGGATTGAGCAAGCCATTGCAAAGGGCGAAAATATGTTGGTGTATGGCGATTACGATGTGGACGGCACGACTTCCGTAGCATTAATGAGCTCCTTTTTGGTGGAAACCTATCCCAATGTAGCAACCTATATTCCTGACCGCTACTTGGAAGGATATGGTATTTCCTTTCAGGGAATTGATTTTGCAGCAGATAATGATGTTAGCCTAATGATTGCCCTGGATTGTGGCATCAAGGCCATCGACCAAATAAAATACGCCAAGGAAAAGGGGATTGACGTCATCGTTTGCGATCACCACCGACCAGGGCAGCAGCTGCCCGAAGCCGTTGCCGTGTTGGACCCCAAACAGGAGGATTGTGAATACCCGTACAAGGAACTTTGCGGTTGTGGGGTAGGCTTTAAGTTGATTCAGGCCCTTGCTTCCAAACAGGGCAAAACTATCAAAGATTTAATGCCATATCTTGATTTGGTGGCCACTGCCATTGCGGCCGATATTGTTCCCATCACAGGCGAAAATCGTGTATTGGCCCATTATGGGTTACAGGTCATCAACGAACATCCGAGAACAGGAATCAAAGCGTTGATTGACCAAACCAAAAAACGGGAACTTACCATTACGGATGTGGTGTTTATCATTGCCCCTCGCATCAACGCTGCTGGACGGATGAAACATGGTCAACATGCCGTTACCTTGCTTAGCGAGACCAATTTTGCACAAGCGCAACAATATGCTGCCGAAATCGAATTGTTTAATACCGAACGAAGAAGTTTGGACCAAGAAATTACCCAAGAAGCCTTGGTACAGATTCAGGAAAACCAAGAAGAAGATAAGTTTACCTCGGTGGTCTACAACGAAAATTGGCACAAGGGAGTCATAGGAATCGTGGCCTCACGATTAACCGAAACCTATTACAGACCTACTTTGGTTTTCACTAAAAGCGGGGACAAATTGGCTGCTTCGGCCCGTTCGGTCAAAGGATTTGATATTTACAACGCGCTTGAAGGCTGTTCCGATTGCTTGGAGCAGTTCGGCGGACATATGTATGCTGCAGGACTTACGCTATTGGAAGAACAGTACGAGGCCTTCAAAAATCAGTTTGAAAAAGTGGTTTCGGAAACCATCGACCCTAAACTGTTGCAGCCCGAGATTGCTGTGGATGCAAAAATCGCTATGCATCAGATTACACCCAAATTGATGCGCATCTTGAAACAATTTGCCCCTTTTGGCCCAGGGAACATGACCCCGATTTTTATGGCCGAAGGTTTAAAAGACACCGGGTACGCACGAGGCGTAGGAGAAGACGAAAAGCACTTAAAGTGTAGCGTATATCAGCCCGGTTCCAATCCTATTGGCGCCATTGGGTTTAATTTGGGCGATAAATTGAATGTGGTAAAGCGAATAAAACCGTTTGATGCCGTATTTTCGTTGGATGAAAACGAATGGAACGGAACGGTGAGCCTTCAACTAAAACTAAGAGATATTCGCTAGCTACTTATGGACCCCTACGCAGCGCTCCGCTATAAGGAATTCAACATATTTTTGATTGTACGCTTTGCCATGGTATTTGCATGGTCCATGCAGTTTATTGTGATTGAGTGGCAGGTGTATTCGTTGACCAAGGACCCGCTTTCATTAGGGATTATTGGATTGATGGAGGTCATTCCCGCAGTGAGCATGGCACTTTTCGCGGGCCATATCGTGGACCAGAAAGAGAAACGGAATTTACTGGTGACCTGTATTGCAGGATTTTCCGTAATCAGCTTGGGGCTGTTTTTGTTGAGTTGGCCCGGACTTGAAGCATCTTGGGAATCCAAAACCATTCTCTATTCCATTTATGCCTTGGTTTTTTTGGGCGGATTTGTGCGATCGTTTTTAGGACCGACCATTTTTTCGTTGATCGCGTTGATCGTTCCCAAAAAAATATATCCGAACGCAGCTACGTGGAGCAGCTCCACTTGGCAATTGGCATCCGTTTTAGGCCCTGCCTTGGCTGGATTCTCGATAAGTTGGATAGGAGTGCACTGGAGCATGTGCGTTATTTTTGGCTTTTCGCTAGTGGCTTTGATGTTCTTGTTTCAAATCCCCAAAAAGCCCATTATGAACCCAAAATTGGGAGAACCTGTTTTCCAAAGCCTACGCGATGGACTCAAGTTTGTTTTTGGGAACAAGGCCATTTTTGGAGCGCTTACTTTGGATATGATCGCTGTGCTTTTTGGCGGAGCTGTAGCACTTTTGCCCGTTTATGCACAGGATATTTTGCATGTGGGTTCGGAAGGATTTGGAATCTTGAGGGCGGCTCCAGCGGTGGGAGCTTCCATCACCATGTTGGGCTCCACCCGATTTCCGTTGCATAAAAATGCTGGGAAAAAATTGTTGTGGGCCGTGTTCGCCTTCGGCGTTTGCATTATTGTCTTCGGATTGTCCGAGCTATTTTGGTTATCGGTGATTGCCTTGTTCCTTAGTGGTGCGGTAGATGGTGTTTCGATGATCATACGCCAAACCATTTTGCAATTAAAGACTCCGGACAATATGCGGGGCAGGGTGGCTTCCGTAAATTCCATGTTCGTCGGGTCTTCCAATGAGCTGGGTGCTTTTGAAAGTGGATTGGCGGCCAAATTGATGGGCACCGTCACAGCGGTGGTTTTTGGTGGATGTATGACGCTTTTGACCGCAGGAACCACGGCCTTGGTATCACCTACCTTTAGACGATTGGACCTTCAAAAGGACATTGATGAGCACGAGAAGGAAGATTAAGTTTCAAAGGTAACGTGCGTTTGACATAAAGAAATTGCTAATTAATTGATAGATTTTAGTCGTCAGGTCGAGCGCAGTTGAGACCCTGTTTTTATGCCTTCTCGACTGCGCTCGAAGTGACAGTCTACCTTAAAAGTCCAATATTTGACAGGCTTCAACTTCTTGTTTCAAACTTTTGTAAGCTTAATTTTTCGCCATCAAAAACAGCATAGGTAAAATAGGAAATCCAATCCCCAAGATTGGTGTATTTCGATTTTTCGTTGAGTTGGATTTCCATGGGCAGATGGCGATGTCCAAAAATAAAATGGTCGTAGTGTTGCTTTTCCAACTTTCGTTTCGCGTATAAAATCAACCATTCCTTATCCTCACCTAAGAATTTGGCATCCGCTTCACCGGAAATTATTTTGTTGTTCACTGAAAGATGTTGTCCCAAGCGAACGCCCAAATCGGGGTGCAACCATTTAAAAAACCATTTGGCCACGGGATTGGTAAACACTTTCTTCATTCGTTTGAAGCCTTTGTCGTGAGGCCCTAATCCATCCCCATGTCCGATAAAAAAGGAAGTGTCGTTAATGAGGAATTGCTTCGGTTTATGGTAAACGGGAATATTGAGTTCTTCTTCGAAGTAACCGTTCATCCAAAGGTCGTGGTTGCCCACAAAGTAGGTGATAGGAATACCCATGTCCGATAGTTCGGCCAGTTTTCCCAAGGTGCGGGTAAAGCCTTTGGGGACCACGGTTTTGTATTCAAACCAAAAGTCGAACAGGTCGCCCATCAAAAAAATGGCACCTGCATCGTCCTTAATGGAGTCGAGCCAAGCCACGAATTTTTTTTCACGGGGCAAACTATCCGTTCGGGTCGGGGCTCCGAGGTGGTTGTCGCTCGCGAAATAGACTTTTTTGCCTTTAGGAAGTGAAATACGGTCCAATGGGTCTAGGGAAAAAGTTTATAGATGTCATTTCGTTTTACAAATCGGGATACTACGAAGGTATTATTTTCATAGAAAAAACCTAGGCGATAGGAACCTACCCTTATTCGAAAAGCATTGGGGTGCCCCGACAGCTTTTTCACCGAAGTAAGTTCATCCAGTGATTTGGCCTCTTTCATTTGGAGAATGATCTGTTTCAATTTTTGCTTGGTCTTTTTATCGTTGACCTTCCTTAAATCCTTTTCCAACGATTTAAGATACTTGACTTTCATTCATCCAATAGTTTAAAGACATCGTCTTCGCTCACAAAATCTTCTTTGTCCGCTTGTTGCATCAAAAGTAATAGCCCAAGGTCTTCCTTTTCCGCTTTTGAAAGTTGATCAAAACGCTCTAGCTCCTTCTTTTTGACGTATTCCACAATGGCTTTTTCCATTAAGGCTTTAACGCTCAAGTTTTCGAATGCGGAAAGAACCTTTAGTTTTACCACAAGGGATTTATCGACTTCCACCAACTTTTTTATCTGGTTTTCCATACAACTTGGTCTCTAAAATGCTACACTAACAAATATATAAAATATATATGGTATATATTATTTTTTGTAACGTCGGTTGCTTCGTATTCTGTTGACCACATACACCACAATCACAAAGAGCGCGAGTATGGGGAATATCAAATCATTCATTTTGTAAATTTTTATTTCTTCTCTCGTTCAAAATCGTCATGCTCAACTTGATTCAGCATCTTACCACCTAATCTTTTCATGAGACCCTTAAACTAGTTCAGGGTGACACGTATTTTTATAACTGGGGAGCATTCAACTACCTTTTAAACTTTTCCAATGCTTTTTTAGTATTCGGAGACAGTGCCAATCTTCCTGAAGCTTCGGCCCGTTCCAGCAATAGGTCGTCCCAGTGCTCCGTTCCTTCCCAAAGTACTTTTTTCATTTCAGAAAGTGCTTCGGGATTGTATGTCGCCAATTTCTGCAGGTGAATGTCCAGTTCCTTGTCCATATCTGCAATGGAATCATATACCTTGGCGTAAAGTCCTTGTTCTTTGGCCCAATAGGCATTTTTCCACTCTGTGGGATACAATGTGAGCTCCGCCAATGCAGCTTTTCCCATTTTACGCTCCACGGCTGGGGCGATAACAAAGGGACCGATTCCAATGGAAATTTCCGATAGTTTGATGGCAGCCTCCACAGTAGCATGCACATAATCGCAGGCCGATGCCAATCCGACGCCACCACCAACGGTTTTGCCTTGAACCCGGCCAATAATGGGTTTGGGACATTTGCGCATCGCATTGATCACATGGGCGAAGCCGCTGAAAAATTGTTTACCCTCTTCCAAATTGGAAACGGCTACCAATTCATCAAAAGAAGCACCGGCGCAAAAGGCCCGTTCACCTTCAGATTTTAAAAGGATGACCGAAACCTCTTTGTTTTCAGCAAGTTTTTCAAATTCCCGGGTAAATCGAGCCAAAAGCTCTGACACAAAGGAGTTGCTGGCAGGGTGGCCAAATTCCACGGTTGCGATTCCGTTTTCTATTTTGGTATATAGACTTCCGTTGGTTCTATCTGTTGTCATTTTAAACGATTATCAAATGGCAAAGCACTAAATTACGGGTTTTGCACCAAGGGCCGGAACTTTCGCCTAAATTTCCAGACCAATGAGAATCCGCGAATCATCATCCAGACCACAAAGGCGATCCAGATGGCATAAAAACCAAGACCCAGATACATGCCCAAATAAAGACAAGGGATAAACCCTAAGAATGTTGCTGCCAAGAGCACATTCCGCAGGTATTTCATTTCGCCCATCCCTTTAAAAATCCCATCAAAAATGAAAGCCAAAGTGTTCATGGGCAACCCTAAAATCACGATGTAAAAAATACTGTAAAAGGTATTGAGGACGATTTCCTCATTGGAAAAAAGGTGCCCGATGGGACGATAAAAAATGAATCCAAAGCACATGAGAACAAGGCTTACGATCATCCCGTATTTAAAGATGGTCTTGGCCAACTTCCATAGCCCGTCGTAATCGGCAGCGCCCAAAAGCTTTCCGCCCATACTGTTTCCGGCAGCGGCATAGCCATCAATAAAAAACGCGGCAAACAACCAAAGGTTGACAGCGATGGTATGTGCTCCGATAAATCGATCGCCCAAGGTGGTAGCTTCGCGCACGGCAAGCATCAGGGCCGCATTCAATGCTAAGGTGCGTACAAAAAGATTGAGGCTCATAAAAATTAACCGTTTGATTTCCTTGTTCAGCGGAAAGGTCAATTTCATGCTGATATCTGTCTTTTTTACCAACAGGATAAGGGACAAAATTGCCATAATGGCCTGTGCAATCAAGCTTGCCCATGCAGCTCCTTCCAAATACAGAGCTGGAATAAACCCTTCGATACCGTAGACAAGGACAAAGTCCAAAACTATGTTGAGCCCAGCCCCCAACATGGCGATGACCATAGGGTAGAAAGTGTTCTGCAATCCGCGGAAAATACCAAAGATGGCAAAGGTGAACAGGGTAAGTGGGAATCCCCAAACTCGAATGGAATAGTAGGATACACAATACTCCAATATTTTTCCCGACGCATTAAAGAGCGCAAAAATCTCTTCGATCACAAAAATGGTGGTGAGCAGCACTACGATGCTCAAACAGATGTTGAGAAAAATGGCCTGTGCGGGCATATTTTTTACCTCGTCCAATCTTCCTGCACCCAAATATTGGGAAATGATGGCCGAAATGGAGCTACGGGTCTGGCCCAAAACCCAAATCAGCATGGACAAAAAGGAGCCTACGATGCCTGCCGCGGCCAGTGATTCCAACCCGTCTACGGGAATGTTGCCCACTATGGCCGTATCCGTAATGGAGAGGATGGGTTCCGCAATCCCAGAAATGGTTGCAGGGATTGCCAATTGGTTGATGCTCTTGAAGTTTACCTGCGTGCTCAAATCGGGCGCAAGTTACAGCACTAATTCATAACAATGAAAAGGATGCACGCTTTGTTTGGGAAAGTAGATGTCCCCGAGTTTTTGATATCCTCTTTGTTCGTAAAAACGCTGGTTTCTTTTGTTCTGGGAAAAAGTATCCAATCGGACCGAGACAAACCTGTGTTCCCTGGCATGGTTTTCTGCAAAATCCATCATTTGTTGGGCAAGTCCTTTCCCCTGAAGGTTTGGGTGCACGGAAAGCCGATGGATGTAAACACTGTTTCCGTTGGGGGTAAGCCATTGAATGGGTTTGTATTCTTTATCCATCAACGTGGATATGACGATGGTGCCTTGAACCGTGTTTTTTTCTTCAACCACAAAAAGCTCACCACGTTCAATGTCTTTTTGAAAAGCCTCTTTGGAGGGATAGTGCTCGTTCCATTGAAAAATACCGTTCTCTTGCATTTTTTTGGCACAAGCTCGGGTTATGGTCAAGATATCGGGGATTTCAGATATCTTTGCGCGTCTTATCATTGATTCGTTTCAATTAAATTGTAAATTTAAGGTTTAATCGTAATCACCAAACCATGAACAATATTCTTGTACCCATTGGAACTTCTCCAGATTCACATCAAACCCTGCAATATGCGGTCGACTTTGCTTCCGAATTCGGAGCCAAGGTCTATGTGATGGACGTGTTCACCGTGACTACGGCGGTGGGCAGCTTGGCCAATGTGGAAGAAAAAGTGGCAAAAAGCAGTAAGGAACATTTAAAGGAGGTCATCGACCAAGTTGATACCAAGGGAATCGACATTAAAATGGCCACGTACAATGGCGATATTATTGACGGTTTGAAGAGCATTCACAAGGAACTGGGCATCGATTTGATCATTATCGCCCCAAAAAGCAACGATATCCAAGAGGAGCTTTATTTGGGCAATACTTCAGGTCGAATCATCAAACAGACCGAGATTCCGACATTGATCGTTCCTAAAGGAACCACTTTTAAGCCTGCAAAAAAGATATTGACCGCGTTTGGATCGGGGATCTTGAAGCGAAGTAGCATTTTGAACCCGTTGATCATTATAAAAAACAAGTTCAGGTCGGAAGTCAGTCTACTGTTGGTGAAAAGGCCTGGTTATACTGAGGACGATTTAAAAGTGAATACCGCTTTGATGGATTTAAGCTCCCAGTTGACCATCACAGAAAATGGAACTACGTACTTGGGCGTAACGGAATACTTCCAAAAAGAGCAGCCCGATATATTATGTGTTTTTAGAAGAAAGCGTGGGTTCTTTAAAAAGCTTTGGGAAAAGAACACGATTCCCAAGTCGGAGTTCTTTGTGAAGATACCTGTATTGGTACTAAGCGTTAAAAAAGATTAAGGAAGTAGCGCAAATTTTGATACTTTCAGAAAAAAGTAGTTATTTTGCGCTCTCTTTGGGGGATTAGCTCAGTTGGCTAGAGCGCTTGCCTGGCAGGCAAGAGGCCACCGGTTCGAATCCGGTATTCTCCACCAGTTTTTATAAGGCTTCAAGAGTTTTTTGCTTTTGAAGCTTTTTTTATTTGCACGCAATTTGCACGCATATCTGATTTTAAATTAAACGTGGTATTATTTGATAAAAATTGCCCTATTTCAATGTTTTTTAATCCTTTTTAGAATAATTCTTTGAAAAAGGATCATATCTACTACATGGGTTAGCTTCAGTATTCGATTTAGGAATCTAAGTCCAATTAAAGGTCAATTAACGAAACAAATAAAGGAGACCACAAATGGGACCGAACGATAACAGAATTTTTGAAATAGAAAACCGGATCAAAAAAAGACCGTTTTAAGGGACAGTTTGGTCATGGTAATTCTCCGGTTACAGGTTGGGTTATCTGTACCTTAGTTGAAATTGATGACGACTCAATTAAGATTCCGAAATTCATTGGGTGCGAATCCCGTGCTTTTTTTGAACATCCTGCTAAAGTGCTGGGGATATTTAAAGCCTAGCTCATAGGCAATCTCCGATATATTTTTGTCGGCATTGTAAATACGTTCTTTCGCAAGGTTAATCACTTTTAGATGAATGTGTTCTTGTGGAGACTTTCCCGTTTCTTTTTTGACCAAATCCCCAAAATAGTTCGGAGACAGATGTAGATGCTCAGCAAAGTGGCCTACCGAGGGCAAACCATATTTTTTTGGTTTTTCTGATGAAAAGTAATCGTTCAGAAGTACATCAAACTTTTGTAATGATGACTTATTTGCATTTTCCCTAGTTATAAACTGCCTGTCATAAAAGCGGGTACAATAATCCAAAAGCAATTCTAGATTGGCAGTAATCAAGTGCTTACTATGTTTGTCAATGTTTTGCTTCAGTTCAAATTGTATTTTCTCTATCGAACTAAGGATGACTTTACGCTCTTTTGAAGAAAGATGGAGTGCCTCATTTGAGGTATAGGAGAAAAAACTGTATTGATGTATTTTTTCAGCAAGGGTAGTCCCCAACAACAGATCAGGATGAAAGAGTAGCGCGTATCCTTTTGGTACATAATCAGCGTCTAAATTCCCAAACTCTATGATTTGGTTCAGGCCCATAAAAACAAGTGTACCTTCATCATAATCATAAGGTTTCCCTCCATACATCAATTTACATCCTTTGGCATCCTTTAAAAAGATAGCGTAACAATGATAATGAAAGGCGTCGTAGTCCTTATTGGTGTAGCCTGTTTCATTCACTTTATCAAAATCCACAACACATATTAAAGGATGCTCAACCTCATAATTTCTTAACTTACAGTAATCTGCAACCGACTTGATATAAAGGGTATTTTTCATTATCCGATTAAATTCTGAATAAAGATAGCTGAAAGCATTGCGATAACTCAAGCTTAATACCAATAATCAGTAATAATGGTTAGTAAAACCGTAATTGATATACAAGAAGCGAAAATAGGAATCGATACCTTTGTTTATGAATACATTAAATGAAGTCTTATGAGAGGATTATTACTATTTCTATCATTGTCTTTTTGTTTTGTGGGATGCAAACAGAACCAGAGCAGCAATCAAACATCCCACTCAACTTTCAATGCTTCGGATAGCACTTTCCTTGTCATTAAGGAACAGGGTACGTTCGCCGTAGGAGGCAGCATTAAAGAAACTCCCGGAACTTTTGATCCTATTGCTCACGGAGCGTTTAATCCTACAGATCAAAACACGGAAGGACAAACTCTGCACGGTGATCACGCATCAGTGTTCTATCAAATTCCAGCAGATGCTAGTGACCTCCCTCTGGTATTTTGGCACGGATATGGTCAGTCTATGCGTACTTGGCAAAGTACTCCGGACGGTCGGGAAGGCTTCCAGAGCATTTTCCTAAGAAAAGGCTTTCCGGTCTATTTGTTGGACCAACCGAGACGAGGCCTTGCAGGTCAAAGTTTGGAAGCTGGGTCACTAGAGGCCAGAACAGAAGACCAACTTTGGTTCGGAATTTTCAGAATGGGTGAGGGAAAGGAATTCTATCCGGACATACAATTTTCCAAAGATCCTAAAGCACTCAATCAGTTCTTTCGTCGGAGCACCCCGGATACGGGACCCTTGAATATCAATCTTAACATTGATGCCGTTTCAGCGCTGTTCGACAAGATAGGCAATGGTGTTTTGGTTACTCATTCCCATAGCGGAGGGCAAGGATGGCTTACAGCATTGGAAAACGAAAACATAAAGGCTATAGTGTCTTTTGAACCCGGCAGTAATTTTGTTTTTCCAGAAGGTAATGTTCCAGAGCCTATTTCATATGTTGGCGGTACGTTGCGAGCCCGCGGCGTCGCTATGGAGAAATTTGAAAATCTCACTAAAATTCCTATCATTATTTACTATGGGGATAATATTCCGGAAACCGAAGTAGAAAATCCTGGCCAAGAGCAATGGCGTGCAGCCCTTTTGATGGCGCGCAAGTGGAAACAAGCAGTAAACGATGCCGGAGGGGATGTAACACTTGTTGTATTGCCGGAAAAAGGAATAAAAGGAAACACACACTTTCCAATGTCCGATTTGAACAATCAAGTTATAGCCAACCTAATGTATGATTGGCTAGTTAAAAAAGAATTGAACTAAAAATCATAAAAATGAAAAATCTAATTAATATAGTACTATTTGTTCTTCCTATTTGCATACTTGCCCAGCAGAGTGACTACAAAGTGTCTTCATACCACGAAGAAGGCTTTAAGGCTCCAAACACTCATTACATAGGGGAAGCTTGGTTAAACAGTGTACTTCAGGCCGATGAGGAAACCGAATTCAACATTACTAAAGCAACATTCAAGGCGAATTCAACTTTGGACTGGCATAAACATTCATCATCGCAAGTCCTGATTTATGTAAACGGCGAAGGATATTATCAAGAAAGAGGAAAAGACCCTGTGATTCTTAAAGCAGGTGATGTGATACGATGCAAAAAGGGCATCGAGCACTGGCACTCATCTACTAAGTACAGTGATGTAACCTATCTGGCCATCTATGGCGGAGAACAACCTACCACTTGGACGGAGGTAGTTACCCAAGAATATTATGATAGCGTGGCAGAAAAACTCGAGGAATAAATTACCGTTCCTTCGACTAAAACTTTTCCAAAACCTAAAATTCCTATGATTTCAAAAAGTCACTTTAAGATTACAACATTGTTGTCATTATTAGTCTTCACTATTGGTTTTCATTCCAATGCTCAACAAATCATATTAAGCGACGAAGGTTTATCAGACCAAGAAAAAAGCATTGTCAAAATTGCTAGCCATACCGCCCAAGGTAATTTGGTGCAGCTTATGGATGTACTCAATGAAGGATTGAATAATGATCTTACTATTAATGAAACAAAAGAGATCTTAGTACATCTTTACGCATATGCCGGATTTCCGAGAAGTATACGCGGTTTACAAACCCTTCTCAAAGTGTTGAAAGAAAGAAAATCGAAAGGAATTGAAGATGATTGGGGCCCAGAAGCCTCATCCATCAGCGATTCAGAAACCAAGTATGAACGTGGAAAGACTATTTTGGAAGAACTTGTCGGAAGACCATTGGAGGAGAAAACGGAATATCAAAAATTTTCGCCCGAGATTGATAGATTCCTTAAGGAACATCTTTTTGCGGATGTGTTTGAGCGGGATGTACTCAGTTACAAACAGCGGGAGCTGGTGACCATATCGGTTATTGCCAGTTTGGGTGCCTTGGAACCTATGCTTAGAAGTCATTACAACCTTTCGCTCAATGTAGGTTGGCAGCCGGAACAATTGGAGAGTTTCACTCGGATAATAGAGACCACGGCAGGGAAAGAAAAAGCGGAATCTGCACTTTCAATTTTAGGACAAATACTTGAAAACCGTGAATAATGTCTAAGGGCAAAAAACATTTTAAGATGACAAAACGAATATTTTACTTGGTTATAACTTTTAGTTTAGTTCTTACGGCGTGTAGTAAGAAGAAAGAGCCTCTGGTAGAAGACGTTTCCATTTTTCCTAACGGAATAAAAATTGATAATGACAATTTCACTGGCATCGCTTGGCTTACTATGCTTGCAGAGTCAGATAGCCTTAATGCTATGTATGCCGGGAATGTAAGGTTTGAGCCGGGGACAAGAACAAATTGGCACTCACACCCTGCAGGACAATTGCTCATAGTGATTGACGGGGAAGGGTACTACCAGGAAAAAGGTCATTCCAAAAGAATGTTGCGTAAAGGCGATGCGGTAAAATGCCCTCCGGACACCCCGCACTGGCATGGAGCAAGCCCTAACAGTGATTTCTCGCACATCGCAGTTTCCAGTAGCGAAAATGGCCCCACAGAATGGCTTGAGCCGGTGTCTGATGGCGAATATTTTAGTAATTAATTTTAAAAGACTAGAATATTGTACGGCTTGGGGAATAATCACTGAAAGGAACGATTCCCAAAAAATGTTTGACTTTATGCCAGAGGAATTAAACCTTGAAACATCCAAATACGAAAATCTACCTTTTTTAAAGTACCCGTTTTTGAATTCCCCTAGTCTTAATTGTTGATAACCCCAATTTTTTCTATTAAATCACTTATTTGGCCATTTAGAGAATAGGTCTATTTGGTATCAAATAAAACCAAATAAATCTAAGGATTCATCAATGCTGTTTAATCTGAACTGTTTTGACATAAAATCCAGAAAATCAGATATTTGTGAATAAAACCTATCGTCCAATCTTACTTTTCCTCTACCCTCTTTTTATCTTTATCAAAAGAATTCTTCAAAAGAAAACAAAAGCGCTTTTGTTCATTTCTAATCTTTAAAAGAAACAAAAATGGACAATTTTTTGATACTCGAACGGCTCGACCGTTTGGAACGGTTGTTGATCGCCAATAAAGAAGTACTGACCTTTGATGAGGCCTGTGATTACACTGGCATATCAAGAAGCTATCTTTACAAGCTTACTGCTGCGGGGCAAATCCCGCATTCCAAGCCCAATGGAAAACTGATATTCTTTGAAAGGGAAAAGATAGTCAGTTGGCTGCTGCAAAACTACCGTAAGCCACTGCCGGAAAGCGAAACGATCGGGGATTCAAATCCATAGCCGCAGATTCATCTTTAAATCATTTGTGGATTCACCAAAAGTGGAAGTAATCATAAAATTTCAAAAAGCACCAATATGGAAACAGTACCCTACATAAGGGTCGGGACCACTTTTTACAAGTTGGTAAGGATTCCGACCATTTCCGGACATTTCAACGAGCAGCTGCTCCCGTGGAACGAGCATATCATAAAACAGGACCATGGCAAGGACTATCTGGGCAAGGTTCCCAAATATGACGGGTTCGCTTGTATTCCTTGCCATATAGATTTCAAAAAGGAACACCATGGTTTTTATAATACCTATTCCCCTTTGGCGCACGAACCGAAAGAGGGGAGCATCAAAAGAACACAGGCCTTTTTAAAGCATATCTTCGGAAACCAGTTGGAACTGGGACTGGACTATCTGAAACTTCTGTACCAAAGGCCAGTGCAGGTGCTCCCCATCCTCTGTCTGGTCTCCACCGAAAGGAACACTGGAAAAAGCACTTTTCTTAAATGGCTCAAGGAAATCTTTGGCAACAACCTGACATACCTGACCAATGACAGTTTTGCAAGCCAGTTCAATGCGGACTGGGCCAACAAGTTGCTGATATGCGTGGACGAGGTACTGTTCAACAAAGAGGAGCTTACCGAGCGCATCAAATATCTGAGTACCACCAACCGGAACAAACTGGAGGCCAAGGGCAAGGACAAAAGGGAAGTGGAGTTCTTCGGTAAATTTATTCTGTGCAGTAACAACGAGGACAGTTTTATCAAGATCGATGCCCATGAGACCCGTTTCTGGGTGAGGAAAATCCCATCCCTTAAAAAAGAAGACACCGATTTCCTGGACCAGTTGGCCCAGGAGGTACCCGCCTTTTTGGATTTCCTTTCAAAAAGGGAGTACAGCACAAAGCAAAGAACACGAATGTGGTTCACGCCAAAACAGGTCCATACACCAGCGTTGAAGAAACTGGTGAACAATAACCGGAACAGGGTGGAGAAGGAACTGGCCAGTCTACTGCTCAGCGCCATGGAAAAGTTCGAGATGGACTCGGTTGACCTTTGTCCCATCGATGCCCTGCACATGCTCAACCGCACAAGGGTCAAGACCGACCTGACCCAATTGAGACGGTTGCTGAAAAAGGATTGGAAACTGGACAACCAGCCCAATTCCAACAAGTACCAAAAGATCACAATCTGGAATACCGGCGAGATAAACACCGAGGACGCCAAGGGAAGGTACTTTACCATAAAAAAGAAATTTTTGGTCCAAAATTTTGATGATTTGATGACAGATTGATATAAGCCCAATGTTTATAAGGGTTCAGGCCGTCATCACTTTGTCATCATTCTGTCATCAAAATAAAAAATGATGACAGGTACCATGAAGAAAAAAACAAAAACGATGAAACGATGACAAAATGATGACGGGGAAACAACCAGTATTTATAGGGTCTCCCAGAGGTTTGTCATCAAATCATCAAAAATCGATTAAAAACAGAACCATGAAAGAAAAAAGAATGGACTGCGAAAAAGCCCGCAACATTGACATCGTTTCCACGCTTGCCAATTTGGGGCACTTTCCAGTCCGGAAAACGGAAAAAGAAGCTTGGTTCCTCAGTCCGTTCCGGAGCGAGGCCCAAGCCTCTTTCAAGGTATCATTAAAGAAAAACTATTGGATAGACTTCGGGACCTTCGAAGGGGGCAGTACCATAGACCTGGTCATGAAAATGGAGAACTGTTCCGTAAGGGAGGCATTGGAACGATTGTCCGGGAACATGGACCATTTTTCTTTTCACCGGCGGCCGAATCCAACCAAAAAGGAACACAGGGCCAACCCGATTCAGATTATCGAGATAAAGGAAATCGAGCACCGGGCCCTAGAAAACTATCTGAGCTCCAGAAATATCTCGATCAAGACCGCAAGAAAACTTTGCAAGGAGATACATTATCGAATAGGGGAGCGGACATACTTTGGCATCGGACTCCAGAACAGGTCTGGAGGCTGGGAACTGCGTAACAGCTATTGGAAAGGGTCCACGTCGCCAAAGGATGTTACATTGATAAAGAACGATTCCAAAAGCTTGGCCATTACCGAAGGCATGTTCGATATGCTTACCCTATTGGAGCTGATGCCGTATATCGTAAACAGCCATGATCTACTGGTATTGAACACCACGGCCTTTGTAAAACGGATGATAAAGGAAATAGGGAAATATGAAAGTGTGGAGCTGTTTCTGGATAGGGACAAATCGGGAATGGGGATGACGGAACTTTTAGTGGAAAAGTGCCCGAACAGTAGGGATATGTCCTCTCTCTATAGGGGATCCAAGGATATGAACGAATGGAAGGTAAAAAACGCGAAGGATGAAGTTCGGCAGCGAATTCAAGATGTGTCATTGTCATGACAAATCTTGCTTTTGCTCCCGTAGGTCGCAAAAGATGATGTGAAAATGAAGAAAGAGTTCGTCCAGTTCCGATGCTCGGTCTACGAGAAGAAACTGCTGAAGGTAAAGGCCCGGAAAAGCGGTCTTTCCGTCAGTGAGTACTGCCGAAGAGCGGCCTTCGAGGACCGAATCGTGGAGCGGATGACGGACGAACAGATAGAGGCCTATAAACTATTGGTCAAATACCAGCGGAACTTCAAATTGATCACGAACATGTTCCGGAAGCGGAACCCAAAGTTGGCAGAGGAAACGACCCAATTGGCCAAAGAGATACGACAACACCTTTTAAATTTCAAGAAATGATAGGCATGGGCAAAGCCATATCGCACACCGCAGCCTCGATGAGCTACGGGATGAACCAGGAGAAAGGATCGGAGATCATCCACAGCCAATATCTGGCAGGGGAGACCCCAAGAGAGATCACCGAGGAGTTCAAGGTCATTCAAGAACAGAACGAGCTGTGCCGGAAGAATACGCTGAGCTTTGTGCTCAGTCCCACCATCGAGGACGGCAGGAAACTCGAAAGGGAACAGCTCAAGGAAATGACCGAAAGGTTCCTTAAGGAAATGAACCTCAAGCAACATCAGGCCGTTGCCTTTGTCCATAGGGACAAGGAACATGTGCACGTCCATCTGTATGCCAACCGGATAAACTTTCAGGGCAAGGCCTATAATGACAGTTTCATTGGAAAACGTAGTCAACAGATGGCCGAGCGGGTGGCCAAACAAATGGACCTGACCACGGTAAGGGAGGTACAGCAGGAAAAACTCTACCGGATGCAACATGTCCGCTCTGAAATACAAAAGATCCATGAAAAGGTCATGTCCAGGGACCGCCCAAGGGATTTTGACCAGTACATCAAATCCATGGAGCAGAACAATGTAAAGGTCATTCCCAGCATCAATAAGCAGAACCAATTGCAGGGCTTCCGTTTTGAGTACAAGGGAACCAACCTAAAAGGAAGCGAGGTGCACCGGTCCATGTCCATGGGCAGGATCGCACGTCAAATGAACTTTGAAAGGAACATGGCACAACGAATCGCCAAGGACAAGAGCATGCAGCTTTTGGGCAAGACCGTGAATGTCCCGACAAGTCTGGCCCAGACCGTCATTAAGAAAACCATCAAATTGGCCATCAAGGTGGTCAGGGACACGGGTATAGGAATCTAAACACAACAATATGGCAAAACTGGATGAAATAGCGGAACTGTTGACCGAGGAGATCAACGGATTTGAAAAGAGCATTAGCCGGTTGGAAAAGGTGCATGAAAATTTGCAAAACCTTCCATTAAGGCCGGATACCAGCGAGTTAAATGCGCTTCTAAAGGAGTACGGCAACAATCAAAAAACCAACATTGAGGAACAGCAAAGACTGATGCAAAGAATCCTTCACAAGGTGCAGAAGTCAATCCTGTTGCCCAGTTGGGCCATAAAACTTACTTGGGGGATGTTGGTCACGGTCCTGTTGGTCCTTGGTTTTTCCATCTATCAGGTATCAAGGATTTCCAAGAAAGAAGAGGCAGCATTCATCAAAGGTCAGGATGATGCCATTGAACACTACGGGACATTCTTTGAAGAAAGCCCAGAGGCAAAGGAAATGTACCAAAAATGGCTGCAGGTAAAAAGCAAAAAGTAGGACAGCGCCCTATCCTATTTT
The DNA here is from genome assembly GCF_040112705.1 of Flagellimonas sp. MMG031. Classification (NCBI taxonomy): domain Bacteria; kingdom Pseudomonadati; phylum Bacteroidota; class Flavobacteriia; order Flavobacteriales; family Flavobacteriaceae; genus Flagellimonas; species Flagellimonas sp. MMG031. The sequence goes on along the minus strand of NZ_CP157804.1, from coordinate 512,656 downwards.
TGCTAAACGCTTATCTTCCCAAACACTACAAAAATAGGATAGGATCCATGCGCTGAAGTTGTGAGTAAGGATTTGGGACTAGGAAGGGTTAAGGCTACAGTTTAACCAATTTCTTATTATAATTGTCTAGTATATTATTCGGCAGGGACTTCAGATATATTTGAGTAGTTGATAGTCGATTATGGCCAAGCATGGAAGAAATAGCTTGTAAGGGAACGTCCTGCAGCATAGCTTGGGTTGCAAAACTATGACGAGATACATATGAGGTTAACCGCTGCTCTATCTTGCATTTTTTTGCAATTTCTTTAAGCCCTTTATTATATCTCTTTCGTGCCCATAAGACGTCTTTATATTGAAGTTCAAATGTGGCTCTTTTAATGATTGGAAATATAAATTCAGACCTCTCTTTATCCTTAAGATAAAACGAGAGGATTTCCTTTAACTGAGGCGTGATGTTAATATCATAAGGCTTTGACGTTTTTTTTCTTTGGAATTTAATTCGGTTGTCAATGATATTTTGAACCCTTAAAAAAGCCAAGTCCATAAAGGAAATACCATAAAGCATGTAAGAGGCAAGGAAGTAATTTCTATAGTGAAACAGACTATCCGTTTCTTCCAGTTTTAAAAGCATAATTGATTTGATGCTTTTAATGTCAAGCGCTCTTTTTTCTGTAGGAGTAGTTTTAATCTTATAATGTGTAAAAGGATAAGCATCTCTAGAAACAACATCAGACTTAATGGCCTTGTTAAAGACCGCTTTGATTGTTCTCATATACGTCGATAGGCTGTTAACAGAATTACCTTTGGAAAAGTGCCAGTTCTCAAATCTTTTGAGAAAATCATAATTGATTTCGTTGAATTTGATATCATTTCCATCAGCGAATTTCTCCAATACCTTAATTACCGCGTAGTATGTGTTTGCATTACCATAACGTTCAGCTGCTTTTAACTCATCGACAATATCCTCGCTAAACTTAAAAAATGAATCCAATGATGCGGTTTTTACAATCTTCTTCTTAAGCTGCAAAATGGATAAAAAGTTAAGCTCGTCCTTTTCGTTCAGGTCATTAATTATGTCGACCGCTCTGGTCTTTTCTTTTAAGAGTTGATTATTGAGTTTACTAACTGATGAAGTTCCTTTGAATGCTCTTTTAACTTTCTCGTTTTTATTATCCCAAAATTCCTTTTTTATTGATTGACCTAAGCTTATGGAAGTTGTTTTTCGAAAATGGGTTAACCGTAAAATAATAGGATAGGAGTCATCTTTTTTCTTCCTACGCGTATCTAAAGAAAGTTTTATATTGGTATTCATCCTAATCAAAGGTAAAAAAAATTTGCACGCAATTTGCACGCAAATGGGTGATTTTATTTAAATTTAAATGAACATGAAATTATGTAAAATACTGATAAACAATAAAATATATATTTATTTGGATTGGATTGATATGGTAATCCTCTTGCTGGCAGGCAAGAGGCCACCGGTTCGAATCCGGTATTCTCCACCAAAAGTTGTAAAAGCACCTCATTTGTGAGGTGCTTTTTTTTATGGAATATTTTGTCTACATCATTTATAGTAAATCGTTGGACCGATATTATGTGGGGCACAGTCAAGATTTGGAGGATAGGATGAACCGCCATAATAGTGGCAGGTCCACATACACTAAAACTGCAAAGGATTGGGAGGTAAAGTATATAGAAAGGTATTTCTCCCGAAGCGAAGCAATGGCTCGGGAAAAGGATATTAAAAGGAAGAAAAGCAGGAAATATATTGAGTTTCTGGTCGGGAAGGATGTTGGCTAGAGCGTTCCGAAGGCGTTCGGAAAGGCCACTGGTTCTCCCGATAGCCATCGGGACGGTATTCTCCACCAAAAGTTGTAAAAGCACCTCATTTGTGAGGTGCTTTTTTTTTATGGAATATTTTGTCTACATCATTTATAGTAAATCGTTGGACCGATATTATGTGGGGCACAGTCAAGATTTGGAGGATAGGATGAACCGCCATAATAGTGGCAGGTCCACATACACTAAAACTGCAAAGGATTGGGAGGTAAAGTATATAGAAAGGTATTTCTCCCGAAGCGAAGCAATGGCTCGGGAAAAGGATATTAAAAGGAAGAAAAGCAGGAAATATATTGAGTTTCTGGTCGGGAAGGATGTTGGCTAGAGCGTTCCGAAGGCGTTCGGAAAGGCCACTGGTTCTCCCGATAGCCATCGGGACGGTATTCTCCACCAAAAGTTGTAAAAGCACCTCATTTGTGAGGTGCTTTTTTTTATGGAATATTTTGTCTACATCATTTATAGTAAATCGTTGGACCGATATTATGTGGGGCACAGTCAAGATTTGGATGACAGGATGAACCGCCATAATAGCGGCAGGTCCAAATACACTAAAACTGCAAAGGGTTGGGAAGTAAAGTATACAGAAAGGTATTTCACCCGAAGCGAAGCAATGAACAGGGAAAAGGATATTAAAAGGAAGAAAAGCAGGAAATATATTGAGTTTCTGGTCGGGAAGGATGTTGGCTAGAGCGTTCCGAAGGCGTTCGGAAAGGCCACCGGTTCTCCCGATAGCCATCGGGACGGTATTCTCCACAAAAACGTAAAAGCACGCCATTTACGGGGTGTTTTTTTATTGATGATTTTTTTTGAACTGTACCGAAAGCGTTAAAAGGCACTTGGAAAAGGAGTTTTATCTGCGGGTAGGTTCAAATTGGCCAAAACCTTGTTCAATTCGTCCAACGAAGACTCATCTATGAGGCGTAGGTCGATGTGCATATCCTTCGTGTCGGATTTTAAGATATAATCACCTGCGAATTTTTTTATCCAGGTAATATCTTTTAACGCTATTTTTCTGTTCGTCCCATAAAAAATATTTCTTTGGATAGTGTTATCGTCGATAATTAAGTATTGAAAGGTTGAATCATACCAGTATTGCCCCAGATATAAAAAACCGATAATGGGATACACATAAATCATCCAGTGGTTTTCTTCTTCGGTAAATTCGGTAAATAAAATGATTACTGCAAAAACAAGCCAAATGACACCTATAATCAAATTGGCGTAAAGTCTTTTTTTCTTGAACCGTATTTTCAACGCTTTCATTTAGCAGATAAAAGAGTTAAGAATCCTAAATATATTGATTTTAACCTTAATGAAGTATTGTTTGGCAGCGATGGGAATGGTCTGCATATTAAAATCTCCAAAGAACCTTCTGCCCGAAAGTTTTATCCTCCTTTGCCATCGAATATCTTCCCAAACTTCTCTGGAAGCTCATCCGTAATATGTAAAGGGTTTTTGGTAAAAGGATGCTCAAATTTCAGGGAATAGGCATGCAGGTATAACCCCTTGCCTTTTAAAATCAACTTGTCTAAGCCATAATCCTTATCGCCAAGAATCGGATGACCTATACTGAACAGGTGTTTGCGCAACTGATGCCTTCTGCCCGTTTTGGGATGCAATTTCACTATATTCAGAAAGCCGAAACGGTCGGAGGGGACGGATTTCATAACTTCATAATCAGATTGTGCTGGTTTACCGTCAATTGCTGTTTCAATCCTGCCATTTGGTTTCATGTTGCCAATGGTAATGGCATAATAGGTTTTGACAATCTTTTTTTCTTCGAACAATTTATTCAAAGCACGAATGCTACTAGCGGTTTTGCCCACCAAAACAATTCCCGTAGTAGCATAATCCAATCGGTGGACGGGTTGCGGTATGGAGGCATCGGAAAGTGAACTCGGTTTGAGGTTTTTTGGCAAGGCATTGGCAAGGGTCTTGAACTTGTTTCCGCTCACTTCTATTCCAGCGGGTTTGTGGATAGCGGCCAAATGGTCGTCTTCAAACAACACCTCTAAGGGAAATTCAAAGGATTTCTTAGTAGTGATTTCTAGGGGAATGTCCAAGGAAATTTGCTCCCCACCAGAGATGAGTGTAGCTGTGCTGGCAATTACGCCATCTACTTTGATGTAACCTTTCTTTAACGCCTTTTTCAGTGCCGATTTTGTGGGGAAGGCTTCAAAAATGCCCACACCGTATTCCTGCAGCCGTTGGCGCTTCAGGATTTCTGGTACGGTATGGGTTTCGAATTTTAAGATGAAATAAAAGTATCAATTTTCAGTAAAGTCACACCACATTCAAACATTAACCATCCTTTAGGATGGATTTTTTGTATTTGGTCCCTGCTTTTTTGAACTTTACTTGAAAACAAAATCAACATGAAACTAGAAGGAAAAGTAGCATACATCACAGGAGGTACCAAAGGTATTGGATACGGAATTGCCGAATGTTTGTTGGAGCAAGGCATGAAAGTGGCCATTAGTGGCCGAAGTCAAGAAAGTGCCGATACTGCCGTAAAAGGGTTAGACCGTCCCGACCATGTTTTGGGATTGGTATCCGATGTGTCCAATTTGGAAGATGAACAAAAGGCAGTCGCCGCCATATTGGATAAATGGGGACAGTTGGATGTAGTGATGGCCAATGCAGGGGTTGGACATTTTGCACCCATTGATGAGCTGGGTGATGACAAATGGCACCAAATGATCGATACCAATTTGAATGGAGTGTATCATACCTTAAAAGCTTCGGTTGATGCCTTGAAAAAATCTGAAGGGTATTATATGACCTTGGCCAGTTTGGCGGGCACCAACTTTTTTGCACAGGGAGCAGGCTATAACGCCACTAAGTTTGGCGTGGTCGGATTTACCCAAGCTGCAATGCTCGATTTAAGGCCACACAACATCAAGGTCACCACCATTATGCCCGGTTCGGTAGCATCCCATTTCAATAATAATGAACCATCCGACAAGGATGCGTGGAAAATTCAACCGGAGGACATTGGAAAGTTGGTCATTGATTTATTGAAGATGCATCCACGTACCTTGCCCAGTAAAATCGAGGTGCGTCCCACACGTCCGGATCTAAAATAATCAGTCGATTTTCTCTGTTAGGGGATTTGTGGCATCACAAATCTCCCCAATCAATCGAAATAGATAAGTTTCAAATTGGGCAAGGGTATCCGAGTGTATTCGGGTATCCTTGTCCTCTGAAAAAGGTAATAGCCCTTGGCTCAATTTTTTAAAGGAAATGATTCCTGCTTCGACATCCGTTTTGCCGTGCTTTTTGGCATACAAGTAGGCATAGCATAACAATTGAAAGGCTTTGCTCTTGTCGTAATCTGTAATCAAGTCTTCCCAATCCGATATTTTCACGTTTTTGGATTCTACTTTTCCCGTTTTGTAGTCGATGATACGGATGGTACCGTTAAATTCATCCACACGGTCCAAAGTTCCTTTTAGCTTGATGGGAAAGTCAAGTTCTGGAACGTTTATCAAGGCTTCATAGCGTTCTTCCAAAGCCAGTATTTTGATGTGATGACGCTTTAGTTGGTGCATTTCGTTGTCAAAGAAGTTGTACAGATATTTCAGGATAACATTGTACACCAACAGAAACCTTCCTTTGGAAACATCGACCCCTGATAGGTTTTTGTTAAAATGATGCTGCACCACTTGGGGCACTTCTTTTTTTAAGCTTTTGATATGTTCCTCGGTCAATGTTTCACCAACGAGAGGCAAGTAGAGCTGCTCCAAACTATCGTGGATAATGGTGCCAAAGGTGTTGGCCGCTATATTTTCCTCCACTTCATCCAAATCATTGATTTTAAGGATATTTCTTGTGTAAAAATCGATAGGATTCTTAATGTAATTGGTCAGCGAGGTGGGCGAAAACCCTTTTTGGGCAAACACTTTTAAATCCTCCATGAGCTTTTTATCCTTTTGGATCTGGATAGGCTGTTTGGCCTCAATGGTAATTTTTGGTGTGGCGATGGAGTGTTTTACATTGGCTTTTAATCGTTCATCGGTGAGCAATTGGGTGATCAGTCTGCTTTTCTCGCCACCTTCAAGTACATCAGGTTCGGTGTTATAGGTAATGTAAATGTTCTTCGCGCGCTGAATCAGGCGGTAAAAGTGGTAGACGTAGATGGCATCTTTTTCCTTGTAAGTGGGAAGGCCGTAGTCCCGTTTCACATCAAAAGGAATAAAGGAATTGTTCGATTTTCCCGAGGGCAGTATGCCTTCGTTCACCGAGGTAATGATAACCGTTTTAAAATCCAAGTTTCGGCTTTCCAACATTCCCATAATCTGAAAACCGGTCAGCGGCTGACCGATAAAATCCAAGGATTCCATATTCGCCAATTGTTTGAACAAATTTTTGATGGATTTCAGTTCACCCATAAAATCCACTTTGTCCAAATACTGTCCCAATTGATTAAAAAGCGCATAAAATCGATACAAATATTCCAGTTCGAGCGCATTTTTTTCTTTTTGGTAGATGGTCTTTAGGCGCTCAATGAGTGTTAAACTGTTTTGTATCCATTCCATGGGGGATAGGGCCGTATCTGGAAATATGATCGACAACAACGGTTGAGCTTTTGGATACTTCGTTAGGGCCGCTTTATTGAGATAGATAAGGTTATGTTCTTTGATGTCCTTGGACATTTTTTGGGCAAAATTCCCCTGATCTTCAGTGGAGAGCGTTAAGGCATACGGATTGGAAATGAATTCCAGTACGCGCTTGTAGAACCATCCATTCTCCGAAGCGTTAAGTTGAAGCTCCAGATAACTGATAAAAAAGGAGTAGAGCACCGTTTTGTTCATGGGCATCCCCATCGTAATGTTCACTTCTGGAATATTCTCTGGTACCGCATGCAATATCGGGTTGAGCAAAGTCTCATCGGCAAGGACCAAGGCAGTCTTTTTGATGTCTATCTCGCTGTTTGTATCGAGCTCCCCCAATAATTGACCCACATACTTTGTCTGTGAGATGTTTTTGGGTACTCCTGTGATAACGATGTTCTTTTTGGAGAGAAAGTTGTTCTGTGGCGTTATTTTGTGCCCATGTTTGTAATAGGGCCAATTAAACTGATAGTTCCGAATAAAAAGGCCTGCATCATGGATAGGGTCGTTCAAAAAATAGGAATCGATATCCCAGTAGATGTGGGAATTTCCTGTTTCCAGATAGTGCTGGATAATATTGGACTCTGCATTGTTCAATGCATTAAAGCCCACAAATATGATGGGGTTTGATTCACTTCCTTTGGGACTTTCTTGTTGAAGTACTTTTACCGCTTCTCGTTGAATCAGCCCTTGGTAGGCGCGTTTTTGTGCTATCAAGCTGGCGTAGAAGCGTTCGTAAATACTTTCTAGGTTCTTCCACAGCTGCAGGTAATTTTCCACAAGTTCGGATTTATCCTTGCTGGTGGACCAGTGGTTAATTTCCTTGATGGCGGAAAGGTAATTTAAGATGTCTTTCGCCGGAATAAGGTAGCCGTCGATTTCATTAAAGTCCTGCAATAGGGTTTGTCCCCAATTCATGAAGGAGGCAAAGTCGTCCGGATTTTCTTTTTGCGAAGCTTTGTATACTTCATAGAGCGCCAACAGCAAATCAATGTTGGAAGCTTGCTTGATATCCGTAAGATTTCCGATGAATTCTTGAATGGATAGTATTTCTGGACTGAATATGTTTTTTACAAGGCGTTCGGAGATATACTTTTTCAAGAATGTCCCTGAACGTTTACTAGGAAGCACAAAGGTACATTGGGTAATGTCCAGTTGCTTATTTGCCAGGTCGTCCAGCACATATTCGAGAAAAGTCTGCTGCATGGATTAAAAATAAAAAAGGCCCCGCATTTGCGGAGCCTTTTTCAAGAAAACTTTGTTTCTTTTATTACTTCACCAAGTTGATTTCAACTCGTCTGTTCTGTGCTCTACCAGCTCTTGTGTTGTTGGTAGCGATTGGCTTCTCTTCACCGTAACCGATGGCAGTCAATCTACCGGCATCGATTCCTTTGTCGATCAAGAAGTTTCTAACAGAATTAGCTCTTTCCTCAGAAAGTTTTTGGTTCAATTGGTCGCTACCTACGCTGTCAGTGTGACCTTCTACAGTAAACTTAGCAGTAGGATACTCGTTCAAGATTTGGATGATGTCAACCATTACAGAAGTAGATTCTGCTTTGATAGAAGACTTACCAGTATCGAACAAGATAGTTCTAGCGTAGTCGTTCAATTGCTTCTGAACTTCCTCAGTTACTTCTGGGCATCCGTTGTTAGCAACAGTACCGGCAACTTCTGGACACTGATCATCTTTGTCAAGTACACCGTCACCGTCAGAATCTGGCCAAGGGCATCCGTTGTTAGCGGCAGGTCCAGCTTCGTTAGGACACTCATCATCTTTATCGGCAACACCGTCACCGTCAGCATCAGGACAACCAGCTAGTGCAGGAAGACCAGCAGTGTTTGGACAAGCGTCATCTTTATCGGCAACACCGTCACCGTCAGCATCAGGACAACCAGCTAGTGCAGGAAGACCAGCAGTGTTTGGACAAGCGTCATCTTTATCGGCAACACCGTCACCGTCAGAATCAGGACATCCGTTCATTTCTTTGGAACCAGCTTCGTTAGGACATGCATCTTTTGCATCCTCGATACCATCACCGTCAGAATCAGGACATCCGTTGAAAGCCGCTAGACCAGCTACTTCTGGACAAGCATCGTCTTTGTCGTAGATACCATCACCATCAGTGTCAGTACCACCAAATTTGATGCTAAGACCAGCCATGTGCTGGAAGTGCTTTACCAAGTAATCCTCGAAAGCGTGCTTATATTGTGTTTGAAGTGTGAAACCAAGGTTGTCAGAAAACCAGAAGTTAACACCAATACCACCGTTAACGGTACCAGCACCGATTTCATCAACCCAAGTATAACCACCACCGATCTCTACGAAAGGATCAACTACGGTGTTTTTAAGGATGTTATACTTAATGGTACCATCTATAGCGTAGTGAGAAAGATCATCGGCATCGAAGTCTCCCAATTTTTCGATTCTGTTCAAAGAACCTCTAGCTCCTACAGAGAAACCATCACCGATGTACTTGGAAACGCCAATGTATGATACAGATGGCAAAATGTTCCAGTGATCGGTTACGTTGAAGTACTCATCGAACAATGTAGTACTGGAGAACGGGTTGTTCTCATCATTTGTAGGATAGACGTCTATTGCATTCACCCCTATGCTTACCTGCCAGGGATTATTTTCGTCTTGCGCTTGTATGCTGTTGATCCCTACAAATACAAGAGCAACAACCAATAATTTGCTAAGATGTTTCATGCTCAAAATTTTAAGTTTAAGTGTTTATCAGCAGCAAATGTAAGTTGTTAAGACTTATTAACAAAATCTAAATTTCTTTTTTTTTGACTCATTTGCCAGAAGATTTATTGCATTTCGTCGATTTTAGATGACATTTAACGACTTTCCTACTTTAATAAAGGCATTAATTGCTTGGTCCAAATGCTCCTTTTCGTGGGCCGCAGAGAGCTGCACACGTATTCTCGCCTTGTCCTTGGGAACCACGGGATAGAAGAAACCTATCACATAAATGCCCTCTTTTAACAGCATATCTGCCATATCTTGGGATAGCTTGGCGTCATAAAGCATTACGGGGACTATGGCAGAATCACCATCGATAATATCAAAACCAGCTTCTTTCATTCCTTTTTTAAAGTATTCCGTATTGTGCTGCAATTTATCCCGTAGGGTGGTGTCCTTATCCAACATGTCGAATACCTTAATGGATGCCCCCACAATGGCCGGTGCCAAGGAATTGGAGAACAAATATGGTCGGGAGCGCTGGCGCAGCATTTCTATGATTTCCTTTTTACCAGTGGTGTAACCTCCCATCGCACCGCCCAGAGCCTTGCCCAAAGTACCTGTAATAATATCGATGCGGTCCATTACACCCTTTTCTTCCAGGGTGCCACGGCCTGTTTCGCCAATAAATCCAGCAGCATGACACTCATCTATCATGACCAAGGCATCGTATTTATCTGCTAAGTCACATATTTTGTCCAATGGGGCCAATAAACCATCCATGGAGAACACTCCATCTGTAACAATAATCTTGAATCGGGCCCCATCCGCATTGCTTTGTTTGAGTTGTTTCTCCAAATCGGCCATATCGTTGTTCGCGTAGCGGTAACGTTTTGCCTTGCACAAACGCACCCCATCGATAATGGAAGCATGGTTCAGCGAATCGGAGATAATAGCGTCTTCGGCGGTGAGCAAGGGCTCAAAGACTCCTCCGTTCGCATCGAAGGCCGCTGCATATAATATGGTATCTTCTGTTCCATAGAAATGGGCGATTTTTTGCTCCAGTTCTTTATGGATGTCCTGAGTTCCACAGATAAAGCGAACTGACGACATACCGAAGCCGTGCGTGTCCAAGGCATCCTTGGCGGCCTGGATCACTTCGGGATGGGAGGATAGTCCCAAGTAGTTGTTCGCACAAAAATTAATGACCTCTTCTCCCGTGGAGATTTTTATCACAGCACCTTGGGGCGAGGTAATGATACGTTCTTTCTTGAATAGGCCAGCTTCTTCGATTTCTTTCAACTCTTTGGCCAAATGCTCTTTAATTTTTCCGTACATATCTTTTAAATAGGTTTATACAAAAATAGGGTCTATTTGTTGGTCAATATAAACAATAATGGATTGTTTTACCTTAAAGTCCATTTCGCTCAAAACAGCTCCGTAGTTGGCAATCTGTTCTTTGTGCCTTGGGGAGGCTTTACCTGTTTTGTAGTCGATGATGGTAGCCCGTTTTCCATCCAGAACAATTCGGTCGGGACGCAAGGATTTTCCATCTGTTGTCAGGATCTCTTGCTCGTTTAGAATGGTACGATGTTCCGAGAAAAGGTCAGCCAATTTCGGATGGTTCACAACGTCCAATACTTTTTGTTTGATGTCCGCAGAAGCCTCTTTTGGAAAATGTCCTTCGATTTCCAAACGCTCCAAAATGGGGTCTACATCTTTTGCTGTTTTGATTTGACTCAATGCAAAATGGATAACATTCCCCATTTCGATGGCTTCCAAGCGTTCGTCGTCCCACAGGCGACCCGATGTGGTGGAAATGGTGAAACCACTGTCTGTTTTGGTTCGAGAGATGTAGGGGATATAGTTCTCTGCAGGCTCAGCAGCTTTCCTACCGCTTTCCGAAGGAAAAACACCAATGGTATAGACGCCGTGTTCGGTTTCCTTTACATGTTGTTGCTGAACGTACCACTGGAAAAGGTCTTGGTAGGATGTAGCAGTTTCGATGCTTGCGATCTCCTTTTTGCTCTTTTCTGTAATAATGAACAGGCCTTTTTCGGGACGGGTGAGGGCCACATACAGCACGTTCATAGCATCTAATAAAGACTTTTGCTCCACTTCCACATATTTGGCCTGTGTTATGGGGTTATATTCCAGCATATCGCTCTTGGTGTTCAAAAGGAACTCATCCAGCCCTATTTCGTCTTCTTGGGATGTGGCGGCAACCCACGACTTTTTGTCCCTTTTGATCAAAGGTGAATCGGCAAACGGAAATATCACAAACGGAAACTCAAGCCCTTTGGCCTTATGGATGGTCATGATCTTTACTGCATCCACTCCGTCCGGTGCGGCAATGGAAAGCGATTCTTTTTTGGTTTCCCAATAATTTAAAAAGGCATAAACGCTTGGGCCATCCCTCTTTTCAAGGTCGAGTACCTCGTCCATCAAAAAGGAAATATGCGCTATGGAACCTTGGTTGAGTTTAAATTGAACTATGGCAATTTCCAAAATGGTGAGCACGGGCTTACCTTTTAATTGGTTCAAATCAAAACCATGCTCGTTGGCCATAAAAGGTACGATATCATCCAAATGTTGGGAAATGAAACTGTGTTCACCCTCTCCATCTGCACTTATATACCTTAATATATGATAAGCCGCCTCACGGTCTGCGGGATTTTCGAAAATCCGGAGGATGGAAATCAAAAAAATCACCTTTTCATTCTTGGAGAGCAATAACGCATCCGAAGAAATGATAGGAATTTGGTGCTGGGCCAAGAAATCGGCCAACAACATTCCTTTTTTGTTATCACGGACCAGAACGCAGATATCCGCATAAGAATGGTTTTCAGAAATGATAAACTGAATCGACTTTAAAGTTTCTTCGCAGTATGCTTGGTCCTTATCCTCCAAATCGGCATCCAAAAAGGATAGCTGAATGTAACCGCCTGGCTTGTTGTTTGTTTTTTGATGCGAGTCGTTCAAAAAAAGATTGCGATAATCCTCTTGGGCCAAGACGGGTGCCGAAACAGTGAAAAAGCTATTATTAAAGTTTACAATTTCGTCTTGGCTTCGCCAGTTGGTATCCAAGGAGTGCACGCTCGGTTCCACTACAAAAGGATGCGAATTTCCGTTGATCAAATGGAGAAATTGCTCGGCCCTGCCACCTCGCCAGCGATAAATGGCTTGTTTTACATCGCCCACCAAAAACAAGGATCCACGTTGGTGCCTTTCATCCTCACTCTCCAAGGCATTGCCAATAAGGGGCAATAGGTTCTCCCATTGCATTTTGGAGGTGTCCTGAAACTCATCGATAAAGTAATGACGGTATTTTTCGCCCATTCGCTCGTAAATAAAAGGAACCGGTTGGTTTTTGATTTCTTTCGACAGAATGGCGTTCAGGGACGAGATGGGCACAATGTCCCTGTCCAATTCAATATGTTTGATTTCCTTGGCGATTTCGTTCAAGACGGTCATTGGAACGATGTTGCCGTAGATGTTTTGAAGATACACCAGTTGATGGAGGTCCTTCTTTATAAGTAAAAACTGCTCTAAAACGGCAGAAGCTAAAACAGAAGAGTCCCTTTTGTCTTTTGCGTAAAGGATTTTTTTGTTCTCTCTTAAATTCTCTTCGAGCTTATTGGCATATAATCTTTTAATGTCAATAAAGCCTTCGGATATTTTTTTAAAATGATTTGGAAGCGTTCCACTGGGGAAATCATTCAATTCAAACCCTAAGTTCTCAATCTCCAAAAGCGTATCCTGCGCAAGCTGTTTCACTTTTTCCTGAATGGCCTTGCTTTTTGAGGCAATCAGCTTTTGAATTTGGGTAAAATCTGAAATGGATTTTTCACGGAGTGGTTCAATATGCTCGGCGTGGTTTTCCTGGAACAGTAGCTTCCCGATTTCCATCAAATCGTAAGTAATGTCCCAGCTTTTATCATCATCGATTTTTTCGAGGGAAAAGGCAATCAACACTTCGGTGAGCTCTTCATCGTTTCCTGCACGTTCCAACAAGCGCCCTACGGCCTCTTCCAACAATAAATCCTGATTGAGCTCTACCTCAAAATTTTGGGACAGATGGAGATCGCGGGCAAAGGTCTTTATGATTTTGTGGTTGAACTTATCTATGGTAGAAATTTCAAAAAAGGAATAGTTATGAAGAATCCGTTTTAGGATGAGTTGGGAACGTTGTCGCAATTCTTCCTCCGTTAAGGAAAGTTCTTCACAAAGGGTAACGAACAGACTTTTCTGTTTTTCGGGAACAGTTTCTTGTCCAAAAGCGAACAAGTTGTCCAGAATCCGGGTCTTCATTTCCTCCACCGCCTTGTTGGTAAAGGTAATGGCCAGTATTTGACGAAACTTTACCGGTGAATCGTTGGAGAGCAGTAAGGTGAGGTAGGCCTTGGCCAGGGCGTAGGTTTTGCCCGAACCGGCTGATGCGCTGTATATTTTGAAATTAGACCCCTCCAAAAACGTTTTTCCTGCAAAATAAGAATTCCTTACCTCATGTTAACATGGTTTTAGCGGAATATAAATGTTAAAATCCGTATTTTTACGGGAATAGATTAATAACCTAAAAAAACAAGATAATTATGGCTTTTGAATTACCTAAATTACCGTATGCATACGATGCGTTGGAACCTCATATAGACGCTAGAACCATGGAAATCCACCATACCAAGCACCACAATGGATATACCACCAAACTGAACGGTGCCATTGAAGGAACTGACTTGGAAGGGAAGGGAATCGTGGATATTCTTTCCAATTTGGACATGTCCAACGGAGCCGTGAGGAACAATGGAGGCGGGTTTTTTAACCACAGCCTGTTCTGGGAAGTAATGTCCCCAAACGGAGGCGGAAAACCATCCGGTGAATTGGCTTCCGCGATTGATGAGGCTTTTGGATCCTTCGATGCCTTTAAAGAAAAGTTCTCCAATGCTGCAGCTACGCAGTTTGGCTCTGGATGGGCTTGGTTGTGCGTGCACAAAGGCGGTAAATTGGAAGTTTGCTCCACTCCTAACCAAGATAACCCCATTATGCCCGGAGTAGCTTGTGAGGGATACCCAATTTTGGGCTTGGATGTTTGGGAGCATGCCTACTATTTGCACTACCAAAACCTAAGACCGGATTACATTGCTGCATTCTTTAATGTGATCAATTGGGACAAGGTTTCCGAAAATTATGCAGCTAGTAAATAGTAACTAGTTCATTCATAAATAAAAAGCCGTGCACTTGGTGCACGGCTTTTTTTGTTTCGAATTTTTTCAAAATAGAAAAGGGCGAGGAAGTCCTCACCCTTTTCGTCCCAAATCTTACCATAAACTTAACCTACTTATGCTATGGCGAGACTAAAATACTGGTATTGTGAGAAATAACAAAGGGTTTTAAAAAATATTTTACTTTTTTGAAGAAAAAGAAAACGTGCAGTTCATCGATAAAATGGATAAAACCTTGGTAGTCAAATATAAAGAAGGCGGAGCATGCTCCGCCTTCTTTCCCCAAATCTTACCATGAACTTAACCTACTTATGCTATGGTCCTCCAAAAGTAAGGCGGAGGATTATTTCTTGCGTAAGCTTTTAGACGAAACTCCTGTAAATGGGTTGAAGTGTATGTTGAACTCCAATAATTGATAAATATCAAGAAAAGTAGCTTAAATGCTAGGGCTATGAGAAGTATGCAAAATAAAAAAGGTGGAATAGCTTCCACCTTTTTTGCCCCAAATCTTACCATGAACTTAACCTACTTATGCTATGGCAGTTACTAAAGTAGGATTGCTCTTTGCTGGTCGTATAAAAAGACGCTGTTTTACGGGATTCATCGATAAAGTGTACATTTTCAGCCTTTTTTAAGCCATTTTGGGTTAATAGGCACGCTCGTTCTTGCCCTCAAAAAAGTTGATAAAGGCCTTATTGACCACCCTATTTCCTCCCGGAGTTGGGTAATTTCCGGTAAAGTACCAGTCACCCAAATTTTTTGGACAGGCGCTGTGCAGCCCTTCAATGGTTTGATAGATAATCTCAACCTCTGCATTGATGCCCTCTGGACACAGGATTTCTCCAATCTTTTTGGAAATCTGTTTGGCCGAGAAAGGTGCATAGAACTCCTTGACATGATTGATGGCCTCTTTGTTCGGCGCCTTGGTCTGGGCCACACACTTATGATAGATTTCTTCAATCAAATGGGTGGTGCCGTGATCCTCGTGAAGTGCCTTTGCCGCCTTAAAGGCTACAAAATCTTCCAGTTTGGCCATATCGATACCGTAACAATCCGGATAGCGGATTTGTGGAGCCGAGGACACTACTATGATTTTCTTTGGTGATAATCGGTCCAAAATTTTGAGGATACTACGCTTCAGTGTGGTACCTCTAACAATACTGTCGTCGATAATCACAAGATTGTCCGTGCTTTTTACGGAACCATAGGAAATGTCGTAAACATGGGTCACCAAATCATCACGACTACTGTCTTGTGTAATAAAAGTTCGAAGTTTGGCATCCTTAATGGCCACTTTTTCAATCCGCGGGCGGATGGCGAGGATTCGGTGAAGCTCTTCTCTATCGATATTGCCTTCCATGGCCAGAATCTGCTCTTCCTTTTTCTTGTTGAGGTAATTCTGTGCTTCTTTCACCATTCCAAAGAACGACGTTTCCGCGGTGTTAGGTATATAGGAGAAAACAGTATTCTCCAAATCGTTGTCGATGGACTTCAGTATTTCTGGAAAAACCAATTTCCCCAGTTTTTTTCGTTCCTGATAGATTTCCTTATCGCTACCACGCGAGAAATAGATGCGTTCGAAAGAACATGCTTTACGTTCCGTAGGTTCCAAAATCTGTTTCAAGGCCATGGAACCACTTTTTTTGATGATTACGGCATGACCGGGGTCCAACTCGTGCACATCTTCAAAATTTACATTGAAAACGGTTTGGATCACAGGCCGTTCCGATGCTACGACCACAACTTCATCATCTTGATAGTAATAGGCCGGACGGATTCCCGCAGGGTCCCGCATCACAAAGGCATCCCCATGCCCTATAAGTCCGCTCATGGCATAACCGCCATCCCAGTTTTTGGAAGCTTTCCTTAAGATTTTGGCTACGTTCAATCGTTCGGCGATAAGTGCTGAGGCCTCTCTTTTGGTATAACCTTCTTTTTTGATCTGTTTGTAAAGTTTGGCAACGGCATCATCCAAAAAATGGCCAATTTTTTCCATCACCGTTACAGTGTCGGCCTTTTCCTTGGGGTGCTGTCCCAATTCCACCAGATTTCCGAAGAGCTCATCAACATTGGTCATGTTAAAGTTTCCGGCAACAATAAGGTTACGGTGCATCCAGTTGTTCTGCCTCAAAAAAGGGTGTACACTTTCTATACTGTTTTTTCCAAAAGTTCCGTAGCGAACATGTCCCATCAAAAGTTCTCCGATGTATGGGATGTTCTTTTTCTGCCAGGCCACGTCATCTTCCCGATCGGGATTTTGCTTTAAAGCGGTATTGATGCGATTGTTGATCTGGGCGAAGATATCTTGAATGGGCTGTTGCTCGGCCGATCGTACACGGCTCATGTACCGTTCCCCGGGTTCCATATCCATTTTGATACTTGCAAAACCGGCACCGTCCTGTCCGCGGTTGTGCTGCTTCTCCATCATTAGGTACATCTTGTTTACGCCGTAAAAAGCTGTACCGTACTTTTCTTTGTAGTACTCCAAGGGTTTAAGCAAACGGATCAATGATATTCCGCATTCGTGCTTAATGGGATCACTCATAATAAACCTAATAAAAAATGCCCCGAAATTCTCAGGGCAAACATTTATGTTAATTCAATATTGAACTGTGTCAACTCCTTAAACTGAGCCAGGCGGCCATCCACCTCGCTCTTTTTTAGATCCACCATCCGTTCGGTACCAAAGCGTTCCACACAGAACGACGCCAAATTGGAGCCGTGGATGATGGCATTTTTCATACTCTCAAAAGAGATATTCCCTGCTTCGGTCAAATAGCCTGCAAAGCCACCGGCAAAGGTATCACCTGCTCCCGTGGGATCGAAAACCTCTTCCAAAGGAAGCGCCGGGCCAAAGAAAATTTGCTCCTTATGAAACAAAAGTGCTCCGTGCTCCCCTTTTTTGATCACCACGTATTTGGGACCCATCTCCTGAATTTTGGCCGCAGCCTTCACTAAAGAATATTCGTTGGTCAATTGTCTTGCCTCTTCGTCATTAATGGTAATCACATCTATTTTGGAAATCACCTTCATCAAATCGTCCCAAGTATTGTCCATCCAAAAGTTCATGGTATCCAAAACTATAAGTTTTGGTCGTTTTTCCATCTGATTAATTACACTCAACTGAATATTGGGATGCAGGTTACCCAACATCACAATATCGGCATCGGTATAATGGTCGGGAACAACAGGGTTAAAATCGGCCAAGGTATTGAGCTCGGTGGCCAAAGTGTCCCGTGAGTTGAGGTCGTTATGATATTTTCCTTCCCAGAAAAATGTTTTGCCCCCTTTCACAACTTCCACGCCGCTAAGGTCAATGTCCTTGTTCTTTAAAATATCCATGTAGGATTGTGGAAAGTCATCACCCACAACGGATACAATGGCGGAGTCAATATCAAACTGTGAAGCGGCCAAACCTATAAAGGTTCCTGCGCCCCCCAGTATTCTGCCAGTTTTCCCGAACGGTGTTTCAATGGCATCGAATGCCATGGTTCCCACAATCAGTAATTTACCCATTCCCTAAATTTTGGTGCAAATATACGGTTTACCCTTTCCAATTTGTATAAAGGGCGTTCCAATTATGAAAAAAATGGAAATATCCGCACAAAGACAGGTTACTTTCTGCCAAAGTCGGCTGGGATTTCTCCCCAAGCCTTGGTTTCCCACTTCACAATTGGGGTGTTGAACCTATTTTTTTTGAGCCAAAGTTCCGCCCGTTCGATCAGTTCAAAAAGCTGGGTATTTTTAACGGTTTTTTCCAGTTTGGTACCACACTTTTTCTTGCGCACCCAACCAATGGCAATTCGGGAATCGGAGTACAGGATTCGGTCGCTCTTTTTTTGTTGTAGAAAGGCAAGTCCGTGCACCAATGCCAAAAATTCGCCTACATTGCTGGTTCCCTGCTCAAACGGACCTTGATGAAAAAGAACCCGTTTGGTCTTGGTGTCCACACCGCGGTATTCCATCTTTCCGGGGTTTCCGCTTGAAGCGGCATCTACGGCAATGGAATTGTAATTGGGTTCGCCGATTTTTAAAAGTTCCTCGGGACTTAGTTCGCTTTTGCTCTTGGATTTGCCTTTGTATTCCAAATAGTTGCCATTAAAGGCCTTTTTGGCCTCCTCAAAAGTGGCGAACGATTTGTATTGCGCACCTTTTACGCCGTCAATTTGGGCCTTGCAATCTGTCCAAGACTCAAAAATGCCCGGGTGCTTTCCCTTCCAAACCACATAAAATTTCTTTTTCTTGGCCATTAGGACAATACTATTTCTATCACTTTTGGGAAATGCTCATATTCCAATTGATGGACTTTCTGGGCAATGGTTTCTGGAGTGTCTGAAGGGTCAACTTTGGTTTTTGCCTGAAAGATGATGGCGCCTTCATCGTAGTTTTCGTTGACATAGTGAATGGTGATTCCCGTTTCGGTTTCTTGATTTGCCTTTACGGCTTGATGCACTCTATCTCCATACATGCCCTTTCCGCCATATTTGGGCAACAATGCAGGGTGGATGTTGATGATTTTGTTGGGAAATGCTTCGATAAGATGGGTTGGAACCTTCCAAAGAAAGCCGGCCAAAACAACCAGATCTGCCTCCAACCCCTTCAAAAGGCGAAGAACAGCATCGGATTCCCTAAAAGCAGGTTTGTTAAAATAAAATCCAGGTACTCCCATACGGTCACAACGTTCGAGCACCTTGGCGGCACTCTTATTGGTGAGCACTGCCACCACCTCTGCTTGGGGTTTTTCGCTAAAAAAGGAAATAATGTTTTCGGCATTGGAACCGCTGCCCGATGCAAAGATTACAATTCGTTTCATTCGTTAGGAATTGACGGGATTTTAAATTAAATTACGATGGCTAAAGTAAGGTACAGTATTTTAAGAACTTTAATTTACGTCACATTTTATCGTCAAATAGTGTATTTAATCCAAAGTTTTATATTTTTGCCAACGATTTAAATTTTTAAAACCACAATAATTATGTCAGACATTGCATCAAGAGTAAAGGCTATCATCGTTGATAAACTAGGTGTGGATGAAAACGAAGTTGTAGCGGAAGCCAGCTTTACCAACGACTTAGGAGCGGATTCCTTGGACACTGTTGAACTTATCATGGAGTTTGAGAAAGAATTTGATATTCAGATACCAGATGACCAAGCAGAAAACATCGCCACTGTGGGTCAGGCCATTAGCTATATAGAAGAAGCTAAGTAATTATATGATATATCGCTAAAGATTAAAAATTATCCATGTGGTTGTTATCGCATGGATAATTTTTTTTATAATTAACGTCTAAAGGGTAAAAAAATAGTTCAATGCAGTTAAAGCGAGTTGTAGTTACCGGAATGGGAGCGTTAACCCCCATAGGTAACAATTTGAAAGCTTATTGGGAAGGACTACGGACCGGTAAGAGCGGTTCTGCCCCCATAACATATTTCGATACCGAAAAATTCAAGACCAAGTTCGCATGCGAGCTCAAAGGGTACGACCCAATGGATTTCTTCGATAGGAAAGAGGCAAGAAAACTAGATAGATTTGCCCAATACGCCCTAGTATCTTCGGACGAGGCCATTGCGGACTCAGGAATTGACCTGGACGTTGTGGACAAGTTTAGGGTAGGAGTTGTTTGGGGCGCTGGAATAGGCGGATTGGAAACCTTCCAAAACGAGGTGATCGGTTACGCCGAAGGTGACGGTACACCGCGCTTCAATCCTTTCTTTATCCCAAAAATGATTGCAGACATCGCACCGGGGAACATTTCCATCAAACATGGATTTATGGGTCCTAACTATACCACTGTTTCTGCTTGTGCCTCGTCAGCAAATGCTATGATCGATGCACTCAACTATATCCGATTGGGACATTGCGATGTTATCGTTACCGGAGGCAGCGAGGCAGCGGTAACCATAGCAGGTATGGGCGGATTTAATGCCATGCATGCCCTTTCCACCAGAAACGATAGCCCTGAAACGGCTTCAAGACCTTTCGATGCCACAAGGGATGGCTTTGTATTGGGCGAAGGTGGCGGAGCGCTTATACTCGAGGAGTACGAACATGCCAAAGCACGTGGAGCCAAGATTTATGCCGAAGTGCTCGGCGGAGGTCTTTCGAGCGATGCTTACCACATGACCGCTCCTCATCCAGAAGGTATTGGTGTGGTCAAAGTAATGGAAAACTGTTTGCAGAACGCTGGATTGAACCCAGAGGATGTAGATGCCATCAACACACATGGTACTTCAACACCATTGGGAGATGTGGCCGAACTTAAGGCCATATCCAAAGTGTTTGGGGACCATGCACCAAAAATCAACATTAACTCTACCAAGTCCATGACCGGACACTTGCTGGGAGCGGCCGGGGCCATTGAGGCGATTGCCTCCATTTTGGCCATGGAGCACAATACGGTGCCCCCGACCATTAACCACAGCACGGTAGACGATCAAATAGATCCATCCCTCAACTTGACCTTGAACAAGGCCCAAGAACGGGAGGTAAAGGTGGCCATGAGCAACACTTTTGGCTTTGGAGGACACAACGCCTGTCTTTTATTCAAAAAATTAGGGTAGTTTTGTAACATGAAACTCACCTCCAAAATATTCAATTCCCATCCCAACTCGGATGGGGATTTTTTTTTGGGTATGAAAAGAATCCTTGGCTTTAAACCCAAGAATCTGACCATTTACAAAACGGCATTTCTTCATCGTTCCATGAACAAAAAGGACGATAATGGAAACCCTATCAACTACGAAAGGTTGGAATTTCTGGGAGATTCCATGTTGGGTACCATCATTTCCAAATATCTGTACAATGAAGTGCCCGAAGGGGATGAGGGATATCTGACCAAAATGCGGTCCAAGGTAGTCAGCCGAAAGCACTTGAACGAACTGGGCAAAGATTTGGGACTTTTAAAATATGTGGAAAGCCGTATCCCTAAGGAACATTTTGGGGAAAATATCCACGGGAATGTGTTCGAGGCGTTGATTGGCGCCATTTATTTGGACAGGGGCTATACTTATTGCGAAAAGTTCATTGACGAACGCGTGATAGAGCCCTATGTGGACATCGATCAGTTGGAAGGCAAGGTCATCAGTTACAAGAGTTTGGTGATAGAATGGTGCCAAAAAGAGAAAAAGTCCTTTAATTACCATGTGTACGAGGATACAGGGAATGATGAACTCAAACATTTTGCCGTAAAACTTACCATTGGCGACCGGATGTTGGCCAAAGCAAGGGCCACCTCCAAGAAAAAGGCAGAGGAAAAGGCATCCAAACGGGCATACTTTGCCTTACAGAGCAAGATAGAAAAACAGTGACTTTAAATAATGGTAAACTCAAACGTTTTCGCTTATTTTATAAGTGTATTGTTTTGTATTGACTAGGCAATCATTCGTAATAAGCCTATATTTACAGTTCGTGTTATGGGCATGTTAACTACGCACAAGATATCGGCAGACCTTTATGATGATAGTTTTCACCTCATTGCCATCCACAGTGATTTGGAAGATTATGCCATGGCCTATGCTATAAATTCCAATTGTGGACTTTATCTAAAACGGATGAAGAAAGACCTTTGTTTTGATGAAAATATGGCCTTTTCCGTTTTTGACTGGGAAGATGAGATAAACGATATGTACTGGACACTGATTGCCAACAAGTGCGAAACCGAAGAAGAGATGGCTTCCATAGGCTTATTTGAGAGTAATGTATCCAAAAGGATAGGCCATTTGGTGAAGGAAAAAAAGGAAGTGGATTATTTTTTGAAAGTGGATGCAGCAGATGAAACCATTTATGCTGAAAAGCTCAGGGCCATCAAACAAATAGGAAAGGTAATCACCGCATACCCATTGGACACACAAAACTTAAAATCAAAAAGAAATTTAATCTTTTAACAATGCCAACTAGAAAGAAGACTAAAATTGTAGCAACCCTCGGTCCGGCCACCAGTAAAAAGGAAACCCTTAGGGAAATGATCCTTGCCGGAGTGGATGTTTTTAGGATAAACTTTTCCCACGCTTCCTATGAGGATGTTGCTGAGCGAATTAAAATGATCAGGGAACTTAATGAGGAGTTGGAAATCAACACCGCCATACTTGCAGACCTGCAAGGGCCCAAACTTAGGGTCGGTGTCATGGGAGGCGAAGCCATCGTTGCCCCTGGTGATGAAGTTACCTTTGTGACCGGCGAACCTTTTGAAGGTACAGCCGAGAGAGTGTACATGAACTACAAGAATTTTCCCAAGGACGTGAAAGCAGGAGAGCGTATTCTCTTGGATGATGGGAAATTGATATTTGAGGTAAAGTCAACCAACGGGGAGACCGAAGTGGTCGCCAAAGTGATTCAAGGGGGACCTTTGAAATCAAAGAAAGGGGTGAACTTGCCCAACACCAATATTTCGTTGCCGGCCCTTACCAAAAAAGACATTAAGGATGCCATTTTTGCTATCCAGCAGGATGTGGATTGGATTGCCTTGTCCTTTGTGCGTCATGCGCAAGACTTGCACGACCTCCACAACCTGATCAAGGAGCATACGGAACACAAAATCCCAGTAATCTCCAAAATTGAAAAGCCAGAGGCTTTGGAAAATATCGATGAAATTGTAAAGGCCTCCGACGGACTTATGGTGGCCCGTGGCGATTTGGGTGTGGAAATCCCCGCCCAAGAAGTTCCTCTAGTGCAGAAACAATTGGTTTTGAGCGCCAAAAAAGGAAGGATACCGGTAATTATCGCCACACAGATGATGGAAACCATGATCACCAGCCTTACACCGACACGTGCGGAGGTGAACGATGTCGCCAACTCGGTAATGGATGGGGCGGACGCCGTAATGCTTTCAGGAGAAACCTCGGTAGGTAACTATCCTGTGCAGGTAATTGAAAAAATGGCGAGTATCGTGACCAGTGTGGAGGCATCTAGCTTGATCAAAGTACCGCAGAACCCACCACACATCCGAACCAAGCGATACATTACAAAATCGGTATGCTACCATGCAGCGTTAATGGCCAATGAAATTTCGGCAAAAGCTATTTCCACATTGACCAACAGTGGGTACACCGCCTTTCAGATTTCGGCCTGGAGACCTTCGGCCCATATTTTGGTGTTTACCTCGAACAAGAGAATACTAACCCAGCTCAATTTGCTTTGGGGAGTAAAGGCTTTTTACTACGATAAGTTTGTCTCTACCGACCAGACCATTGAGGATGTAAACCAGATAGCCTGCAAAAAAGGTTTCTTGGAGGTGGGCGATATGCTCGTAAGTTTGGCAGCCATGCCCATTAAGGAAAAGGGGATGGTAAATACACTTCGTGTAACCGAAATCGAGAGCTGCAATTTTTAGCCTTCTCGGATGAAAATTTTAAAAAGGCGTGCACTGAAGTGTACGCCTTTTTTATGACAGCTCAACCTCTTTAAATAGGGAAGGGGCAATGCTCCTTGCCATAAAAATGGGCCAGTCGTTTTTAAACAGATGACTTTCTGTAACGGCGCTTTCATACAATAGGTAAAGTCCGCCCGATATTTTTTCAGTCTCCGCTTTGGAAAGGTTGGAAATGTTGTCCCCGACCACTTCGCCCAAGTATAGCAGCAATTCCTTTTTTTGAAGTTGGATCACCTCCAATATTTTCGTTTGGTCTGGTGCCAATTCCCCAAGTGTTTTAAGGGCCCAACACCCTTGAAAATCTTCTTGTAGGTACATATCCCGCAACAAGTCGAATATGGCCAATAACTGCAGCCTTCCCTTGCTTCTTTGACCAACATAATCCTTTAGGCTCTCCAAAAAGTCATGGTGGCGCTGCTTCAGGTAAGCAATACAAATATCCTCTTTTGATTTAAAATGACTGTAGAGCGTCGCTTTGGCGATATCGCATTTGGAAATGATCTCATTGACTCCTGTTGAATTATACCCTTGGGAATAGAAAAGCTCTCCCGCAGAGGATATGATGTGCTCGTGCAATTTGTTTCGTTGCATAAATAAGAATATAGTTAATGGTGGTCAATGGCATCACAAATTAATGAAGAATTATTGGGTAGAACAATGAAACCGCCAATGAAATCATTGAAGTTGCACCTAATTTCTACTGTCTAACTGTTTAGTATGGTGTCGATTGTAAACATTTTCCTATCTTGTGTATGGTATTTTATCAATCAAATAACTTAAAAACATTAGAAATGAAAAGATTACTTTTGGCCGCTTTCTTCGGCCTGTTCTTTGCCGTCAGCCATTATGGGCAGGAATTTCAGTTCAAGGCAGAGGACATCGACATCGACTACAAAAAGTACACCTTAAAAAATGGATTGACCCTTTTGGTGTACGAAGACCACAAGGCGCCTATTGCCGCTGTGAACGTTTGGTACCATGTGGGTTCCAAAAATGAAAAGCCGGGTAAAAGCGGATTTGCACACCTCTTTGAACATTTAATGTTCAACGGAAGTGAAAACTACAACACCGACTATTTCCAAGCCTTGGAAAGTATTGGAGGAACTGACCTGAACGGTACCACCAATACCGACCGAACCAATTACTTCCAAAATGTGCCTGTTTCGGCTCTTGACCAAGTACTTTTCTTGGAGTCGGATAGAATGGGGCACCTGTTGGGCGCTATCGACCAGGCCAAACTGGACGAGCAACGAGGCGTAGTGCAAAATGAAAAAAGACAAGGGGAAAATCAGCCTTACGGTATGCAATGGGATTATTTGACCAAGGCCATGTATCCAAAGGGACATCCTTATTCTTGGACGGTAATCGGGGAAATGGAAGATTTGAATGCCGCCTCTTTGGAAGATGTGCAGGAATGGTTCAAATCTTACTACGGCGCGGCCAATGCGGTAGTGGCTGTGGCTGGTGACGTGGATGCCGAAGAGATCCATCAAAAAGTGATCAAGTATTTTGGGGATATCCCGTCCGGCCCTACCGTGGAAAGGCAAGAAGTGAACATTCCCAGCAAGGAATACGATTCCCGTCAAGTTTACGAGGATCGCGTGCCCGAAACCCGGGTGCTGTTTGCGTGGAACACCCCTCCCTACGGTTCTAGGGAAGACCTTCATTTTGATTTGATTTCCGCTATTTTGACCAGTGGCAAGAATTCAAGACTGTATCAAAAATTCATCTACCAAGACCAATCGGCAAGCGCAGCCGTTTCCTTCCAGTCTTCCAGTGAAATTGCAAGTAATTTCATCACTTGGCTTAATGTGAAGCAGGGCGAGGACCCAGAAAAACTGGAAAAGGAACTAGAAGCCGAAATCAACAAGTTCATCAAAGAAGGGCCCACTGAGGACGAACTCAAAAGGGTAAAGGCCAGTTATTTTGCCAATTTTATCAAAGGACTGGAGCGTATTGGTGGCTTTGGGGGCGTATCGGATATTTTAGCTTCCAACCAAACCTACCATGGCGACCCTTCCTACTACAAAACCACCTTAAAGTATGTGGAAGATGCCACGGCGGAAGATTTAAAGAAAACAGCGGCCAAATGGCTTACCAAAGGAAAACATATTTTGGTCTGTAAGCCTTTCCCGGAATATGACATTGTGGAATCTACCGTAGACCGAAGTACATTGCCCGCCCTCACGGAGCAGAAAAGCTCCAAGTTCCCCGATTTGCAGCGGACGCAGTTATCCAATGGATTAAATGTGGTGTTGGCACAGCGAAAAGGGGTTCCCACCATCGTAATCAACCTGGTGGCCGATGCAGGATATAAAACCGACCATCTATCCGCTCCAGGAACGGCGAAATTGGCCATGAACTTGATGGATGAAGGAACCAAGGATATGGATGCCCTCGAGATCAATGAGCAGCTTCAATTATTGGGGGCCTCATTAAGCACTTTCTCCAGCCAAGATGAATCGAATGTGTACATGAGCACTTTAAAGCCCAGTTTTGATGCCAGTTTGGATCTCTTTTTGGATGTAGTGCTCAATCCTGTATTTCCAGAAAAGGAGTTTGAACGTCTACAAAAGGAGCAGCTCAACGATATCAAACAGGAAAAATCCCAACCCATTTCCATGGCACTTCGGGTAATGAACAAATACCTGTATGGTGACGACCATCCGTACAGCAGCCCTTACACGGGAACCGGTTACGAGGAAACTGTGTCTCAATTGACACGCCAGGATGTGGTGAATTTTTACAATACATGGTTCAAGCCGAACAACGCCACTTTAATCGTGACAGGTGATGTGGAAATGGCAGAACTCAAGTCCAAATTGGAAAAAACCTTGGGCAAGTGGAAAAAGGGAGATGTTCCGAAGATTGTTTTCAATGAGCCCAAGACCAATTCCAAAAACACCCTTTATCTCATGAACAGGCCCGAATCCCAACAATCGGTGATACTGGCGGGACACCTCACAGAAAAGTATGGTGATGTTTCAGAAATAGCTTTGGAGCAAATGGTCAATATTCTTGGAGGTGATTTCACTTCTCGAATCAATATGAATTTGAGAGAGGACAAACATTGGTCCTACGGAGCAGGAGGCTTTGTGATAGGTTCCAAAGAAGAACGTCCGTTTATTGTGTACGCTCCGGTGCAGACCGACAAAACAGCAGAGTCCGTAACCGAAATCAGAAAAGAGATTGCTGAATTTACTTCGACCAGACCTGCGACAAAAGAGGAACTGGACAAAGTAAAGACCAATCAAGTGTTGAAGCTCCCTGGCCAATGGGAAACCAATAGTTCCGTTAACAGTTCGGTGAGAAACTTGGTGCGCTACAATTTACCGGATGATTACTACCAAAAATATGATCAGAATGTAAGAAGCCTTTCGGTGGACGACATCCGAAAGGTGAGTAACCAAGTGGTACAGCCGGACAAAGTAAACTGGTTTATGGTGGGCGACAGAGCTGAAATCATCGAAAAGTTGGATGAACTTGGTTTTGATAACATCATTGAGATTGATGCCGATGGCAACCCCAAAAAACCTGCGGTACAGCCTGTGGAATCTGATATTAAAAATTAATGGAATAAGGAGGCTTTCTAATAGTACTTTTAACTGATCCGTCATTCCGAACTAGTTTTGGAATCTCACCAGATAATGCTTAATGTATTATGAGAAACTGAAACAAGTTCAGGTTGACGTTAAAAACGACGTCTTAGACAGCCTCCTATTTTAAAAATCAAATTTCAGTTGCACCAGCACGGACTCCTTTTTAGGCTCGTCCTTTTCTTTTTCCGTGTTGAGGTTGGCCAAGGAAATGCCCAACAAACGAACGGAGTTTTCCAAAGACGATTGGTACAACAACTCCTTTGCGGTTTCCAAAATCAAATCCTTGCTAGCGATAAAATAAGGCAAAGTCTTGCTCCGGGTCTGGAGCGTAAAATCGCTGTACTTAATTTTTAGCGTCACCGTTTTGCCCGCAATTTTCGATTTCTGAAGCCTGCGTTCCAACTCGTGGGCAATATTGTCCAATTTTTCCAGCATAAATATCTCACTGCTCAGATTCTCTGAAAAGGTACGTTCCGCCCCTACCGACTTTGGAGTCCTGTGCGGTTTTACTTCGCTGTTGTGGATGCCACGCACCACATGATAATAGTGCCCGCCGCTCTTTCCAAAATGTTTGTCCAAGAACTCCAGTGACTTTTCTTTGAGGTCTTTCCCCGTGAAAATGCCAAGGCGATACATTTTTTCGGCGGTGACTTTCCCTACCCCATAAAACTTTCGGATATCAAGACGCTCCAAAAAATCAATGACTTCCTCGGGATTGACTGTTTTTTGACCATTGGGTTTGTTGTAATCACTGGCCACCTTTGCGATAAACTTGTTTATAGAGATTCCCGCAGACGCCGTGAGCCCTGTTTTGTCAAAGATTTTTTGGCGAATTTCCTTGGCAATCAAGGTAGCGGAGGGATTCCCTTTTTTGTTTTCCGTTACATCCAAATAGGCCTCATCCAACGAAAGTGGTTCCACCAAGTCTGTGTATTCATAAAAAATTTCCCGTATTTCAAGGGATACCTCCTTATAGCGGTCAAATCGGGGTTTTACAAAAATAAGATGTGGACAGTTCCGCAAGGCAATGGAGCCGGCCATGGCACTCCTAACCCCGTATTTTCTGGCTTCGTAGCTCGCTGCTGAGACCACCCCACGTTTGGACCCGCCTCCAACGGCAAGGGGCTTTCCCTTAAGCTCGGGGTTGTCGTGCTGTTCCACCGAGGCGTAAAAGGCATCCATATCCACATGAATGATTTTTCGTAAGGGAAAATCGAAATCCATACCCAAATTTAGGGTATATTTAGTTTGATGGAACATTTGGAAATAGAACGCAAGTTTTTGGTCACAAGCGATGGATTCAAGCAACAGGCGACATCGCAAACACGTATTGTGCAGGGATTTCTGAACACTGACCCAGAACGAACCGTTAGGGTTCGCATTAAGGGAGAAAAGGGATTTTTGACCGTAAAGGGTCCCAGTAACGATTCTGGAACCACACGTTTTGAATGGGAAACGGAAATTACGGCAGCGGAGGCGACAAACCTTATTGATTTATGTGAATCGGGTATTTTGGAAAAGGTCCGTTTTGAAGTCCCATGGGGAAATCACCTGTTTGAAGTGGATGAGTTTTTGGGTGAAAACAAAGGTTTGGTGCTTGCCGAAGTGGAACTCAAGCATGAAGATGAACGTTTTGAAAAACCGAAATGGCTGGGAGAGGAAGTCACTGGCCAGATACCATATTATAATTCACAATTGAGCATAAAACCCTTTAAGGAATGGCAACGATAGCATCCAAATCAGTCAAAACAATCAATGTTTTAATAGTGGTTAGCGCAATTTTAGCCATTACGACCGAGGCTTTGGGCCATACCCCGGCTTATATGCTCTTAAAACCATTGACCACGATTTTGGTGACATCTTTGGTTGTGCTTGTTCCCCAAACACAGCAATCCAAATTCAAAACCTTGATGGTCCTTGCTTTTCTGTTTTGTTTGTTGGGGGATATTCTATTGTTGTTTCCCGCATACTTCGTTTATGGACTGGCAGCCTTTTTGGTGGCACATCTGTTGTTTGCCACATCTTTTGTGCAGCTAAAGGGTTTTCAAACTCATTGGATTTCCTTTTTGGCACTTTATGGCATCGGCATCTCTCTTTTTCTGTGGTTAAAACCGAGTCTAGGCGACTTTATGGTACCTGTTGGAGTTTACGTTTTGGTCATCTGTTTTATGGCTTGGCAAGGGATTGGACTTTTCCTTAAGGATAAGAGCAAGCCGTTTGTATGGATTGCGGTGGCCGTGCTCCTATTTATGTTCTCTGATACTATGATTGCCATTGCCAAGTTCAAAACGGATTTCTCTTATTCTAGTGTTGTGATATTAAGCACTTATTGGCTCAGTATTGGTTTGATAGCCAATGCGGCTAGGAGAATTATCTTATCTCCCAAGAGCTGAGATCAATCCAACTTCTTATCCAAAGACAAAATAGTATGAAGCAGAACGTTGGCACCATTGGCCATATCTTCTGCTGACGTAAATTCTTTGGGCGAGTGACTGATGCCTCCCTTGCTGGGAACAAAAATCATCCCAACTGGTGCAAAACGGGAAATATCCTGTGCATCATGGCCGGCACCGCTGGGCATATATTGATAGCTTAACCCCAATGCCTTGGCAGAGCTTTCAATTTCTTTTTGAATCTTAGTATCAGTCAGGGCGGGTTCTGCAGTGGTATCCAACGGTAAAAACTCAACGGATACGTTGGAGGATTCCGCAATCTCCTCAGTTTTCTCTTTAATGGCGTTGTACACTTTCTGGATGACCTCGGAGGAGAGGTCACGTATTTCCAAGCTGGCCACTACCTTACCAGGAATTACGTTCGGAGCGCCAGGTTCTGCCTTTATTCGCCCTACGGTACCTACTTGGGTGCCTTCAAAACTATTGGTAATTTCATTTACGGCCACAATATATTTGGCTGCAGCCAATAGTGCATCTTGTCGCGCATCCATGGGAGTGGTGCCGGCATGATTGGCAAAACCGGTAAATACGACATCCCACCAATTCAGTCCGACGATTCCCTCTACCACGCCTATGTCCAATTGCTCCTTTTCCAGCTTGCCGCCTTGCTCGATATGAAGCTCCAAAAAAGCGGCTAAGCTACCTTTTTCACGTTTTGCGCTTTCAATTTTTGTGGTATCTCCTCCTATTCTCATGATACCTTCGCCCATGGAATATCCTGTAGCATTGACAATGGGAAAGGCTGATTTACCCAGATTCCCGGCCATGGCCCTACTGCCCATCACACCACCTTCTTCGTTCGGAAAAATGATGACTTCCAAAGGATGTTCGGTTGTTATGTTGTTTTCATTTAGCGTTTCGATAATTTCCAAAGCCGCCATGGAACCCAAACAGCCATCATAGTTGCCCCCATTGGGAACCCTATCAATATGGGAACCAAAGGCAATGGGTTTTTTAGTGGCATCGGTACCTTTTCGTGTCCCGATAATATTTCCCGCAGCATCCACCTGAACCTCCATCTCCAAACCCTTTAGGGTTTGTATCACCCAGTTGCGTGCTTCAATATCGGCATCGCTAAAGGCAACACGTTCTGTTTCACCATTTTCTTGCAATCCGAATTCGGCCAGCTTGAAAATCCTGTCCTCAAGTCGGTCTTGGTCAACCTTTATCGTGGATTGTTGCGCAGTAGTGATACCAGTGCATAAAATGGCCAATAATGGGAAGAGTACTGACTTCATAATGGTTTGGTTTTCCTGAAAGGTAACAATTTAGCGGACTATGTTTGCTATTTAAGCGGCTTTTTCCGCCGTTGTAGCTTGTATTTCACGATCCATGAGCTTTTGGGAAGACCACTTTTTTTTGTGCACTCCGCTGAGCCAAGGAATGGAAAACCCAACGGCTAATAGGACACCTGAAACCATAAAAATCATCAATGGTTTTGCAAAAAGGGTTCCGCTGTTCAATGTCGCCAAGATCAAGATGGTGGACAAGGGGAATGATAAGGCCAATATGGCCACCCCAAAATCACTGTTAAAGGTTCTTTTGAGGGGTTTTTGGTCCATTTCCAAACTATCTACGGCCGCGATATGGGCATAAGGCCAAAAACTGCAGGCACTTAGTCCAAACGCCATGGTCAGGAGGATTTCCTTTGGTGCTTCAATGCCCGCAAGAGTGACAAAGGTTCCAGATATGAGAAGGACCAAACCTGCCCGGATACACAGCAGTGAAAAAATCTGAATGAACTGCTTTCTTTTGATTTTTACCGCAAGTCCGATAAAGAGCAGCACAAGCGGTGTCATAATTAAGCTTAGTTTCTCCAATGTCTCGCTCAAAAAGAACGGTAGGGAGTCCATGCTTACCCCAAAAGCCAACAAAACCAAGGCTGCTCCAATAAATACGTTCACCGGCTCCGAGACCATGGCCTTTATCAAGGGCTTTAGTTTGGTTCCCCCTTTTCTTTTTTCACTGGATTGAAGCCCATAATGCCAATTCATGGCCACCAAATACAAAAAGAAGAGCACGAACACTTTATTGCCAAGGTCGGACATAGCGGCTTTGGCCAAGTATTCATCACCCAAGAATTCCAAAATAAAAGGAAACGATGAAAGTCCCGGCGCTAGTGATGGCACCAACAATCTTGCAGTCCTATAATCCGACGTGCCTTTTCCAATGCCCATAAGGGGCAGAATAAACGGCATGGCAAAGAACAAAATCAAGTTGAGCCCAAGGGCCAATAAGGGCAATAGCAGCAAATGCAGTTCTACCTTGACCCCCAACAACGCAATGAAGATGGTCGCTGGCAGGGCCAAGTTCAGAATGATTTTTTTTATGCCCGTAATCTCCTCTTTGGACTTGAACTTCACCTTAAGTACAATCCCAATGAAGATAAAGAACAGAAAAACGATGGTTTTTTGAATCCCTACGTCCACTATGCCAACACTTTATCGAGTGCAGCGGTAAAGGTTTTCATTTCGTCCATGGTTCCCATACTTACACGGCACCAGTTTTGGTCCATAAACTGGAAAGCACGAACACCCACCTTTAACTCGGTCATTTGCTCCAAAAACGCTCTTCCTTCCATTTCAATAGGAAAAATGATAAAGCTTGTGGATGACGGAACATAGGAAGTAATGCCCATCTTTTCCAGACTTTGGTACACATACTCCCTGCACTCGGCATTTAGGTTCCTTGATTTTTCAAGGAAGGCCGCATCGTCCATGGCCGCCATGGCAGCGTATACGGAGGGCAAGGAAATTCCCATGCCTCCCCTTGTTATTTTTTGAAGTCTGTTCAAAGTCTCTTCCAAAGCAACAATGTATCCGACACGCAAACCGGCCATTCCATGAATTTTGGAAAAAGTTCTTGCTATGATGACATCCTTGCCCTCGTTCACCAAGGAGACCATACTCTTTTTGGCCCCTTCATCCAAGAACCAGAGATAGGCTTCATCCACAAAAACAGGAACCCTTTCGGATACGCGTGAACAGAAATCCACCAATTCCTTATGGTCCGTCATAGAACCGGTTGGGTTGTTGGGGTTACAGATATAGACCAGTTTGGTATCATCGTCGATCGCTTCCTCCATCGCCTTAAGGTCGTGCGACCAATCGTCCTTTAGAGGCACTGGCTTCCAGCTTGCACCAACAGATTCCGCTACTTGAATGAGCGACATATAAGCTGGATCGGCAGAAACAACATTGCCACCGTTCATAAAGAAAACCATGGCCGTTTTCTCCAACAAATCTGAAGAACCGGGTCCCATCATAATATTTTTGCTTTCTACACCTTCAAAATCAGCGATTTTGTCCACTAGTTGGAATAGTTCCCTCCATGCGTATCTATTTCCTCCCGAAGCGGAACTTTTGAAAGCTTCCAAAGCCATAGGTGATGGACCATATGGATTTTCGTTGGCATTTAGTTTGGCTTCCAGTTCAGGAAACAAAGCGTCTGGCTTAGGCAGATATTCTTTAAAAAACGGACTGTAAACAGCATTTCCCTCTCTGTCAAGGGTTAAGGGGGCCTTTGGTCTCTCGGCCAATCCTATGTAAGGTAATGCCATTGCGCCTCCAGCGGTAAGCATGCTTTTTCTGATCCAATCGCGTCTGTTGATGTTGGTTGATGTAGTTCCCATTGGTTTTTAGTTTTAAGAAGAACTTAAAATTACGCGATCATTCCGCTTAAAACAACGCTAAAA
The DNA here is from genome assembly GCF_040112705.1 of Flagellimonas sp. MMG031. NCBI lineage: Bacteria > Pseudomonadati > Bacteroidota > Flavobacteriia > Flavobacteriales > Flavobacteriaceae > Flagellimonas > Flagellimonas sp. MMG031. The sequence goes on along the minus strand of NZ_CP157804.1, from coordinate 479,182 downwards.
ACATAAAAATCAGGCCCTTAAAGAAGAATTTATTAAAATATTCGCAGGTTATTTATAAAATTGATAGTATCTGTATCTCAAAAATGGGCTTTTTTGATGATGTTGTGGGCGTACGCCAGCCAGATAAACGAATAATTAGGACGGGATAAAAGTTGTTGGATGATGTGTTCGCCTATTTGGATGTCTTTTGGCATTCTGTCATCAGCAAACCATTAATCTTCCGAAAGAATACCTTCCTTGTCTACAATGGGAATTGTACGGAGGTGATTCTCTTTAATGGTGTGCTTAGGGAACAGGCATCTTTTTTCAAAGAGCTTGTTTTCAGCAAAAAAGGTCACAAAGAATTCATTGTTGAGCGCCAACACCTCTTCCTGCAGCAATTCGATTTTTTTAAAGGATTTTGGTCCCAAAACGCCTATGCCATGGCGCATGGTGGATGTTTTTTTGTCGCCGTCAAATCCTTTGGAGACCACAATGGTCATCTCAATGGTATCGGAACGGTTATTGATGAGGTAGGCATTCCAGTCTTTGGACAAAAATTCTTCGTTCCACTCACGAATCACAGCAACATGTACATCCTTGGCTACGGGAATTTCAATATCCTTTTTCATGGAATGCGGTTAAAAGGCGCTTTTGAACTGCTCCAAAAAGCGCACATCATTTTCACTGAGCAAACGGATATCGGAAATTTGGTGCAGCAAGAGTGCAATACGGTCAATTCCCATTCCAAAGGCAAACCCAGAATATACTTCGGGGTCTATGCCACAATTTTTAAGCACGTTGGGGTCTACCATTCCACAGCCCATGATTTCGAGCCATCCGGTACCTTTGGTCATCCGGTAATCGGTCTCGGTCTCCAATCCCCAGTACACGTCCACTTCAGCGCTGGGTTCGGTAAACGGGAAGTAAGAGGGACGCAGGCGTATTTTTGATTTCCCGAACATTTCGGAGGTAAAATATTGCAAGGTCTGCTTTAAATCGGCAAAGGATACGTTTTTGTCCACGTAAAGCCCTTCTACCTGATGAAAAAAGCAATGCGATCGCGCTGAGATGGCCTCGTTTCGGTACACTCTTCCCGGGGAAATGGTACGAATGGGCGGTTTATTCGCCTCCATGTACCGTACCTGAACGGATGAAGTATGGGTGCGCAATAAAATATCTGGATCGGTTTGAATGAAAAAGGTGTCCTGCATATCTCTCGCTGGGTGGTATTCGGGAAGATTCAATGCAGTAAAATTGTGCCAATCGTCCTCCACCTCTGGTCCCTCGGACACATTGAAGCCGATCCGTGAAAAGATATCGATAATCTGGTTTTTTACAATTGAAATGGGGTGTCGTGCACCAATCTCAACAGGTTCGCCAGGACGTGTGAGGTCGCCATATTTTCCACTGGCCTCGGTCTGGTTTTCTAGAGCTTCCTTTAAGGCGTTGACCTTTTCAGCAGCAACGGTTTTCAATTGATTGACAACCATGCCGAACTCTTTTTTCTGCTCGTTGGGCACATTTTTAAATTCAGAGAAAAAACTGTTCAAAAGTCCTTTTTTACCCAAATACTTGATTCGGAAGGCTTCGATTTCGTCTATGGAGCTGGAAGTAAATTTTTCAACTTCGGCGATATGTTCCTTAATGGTATCAATCATGATGGCTTGCGCTATTGGCGGACAAATTTAGCAAATTGTCCTTGAATAAATAGGCAATTAGGAAATGTACTGCAATTCCACCGAACAAATGCCACAACCAATGGGTGCCCATGGGAAATAATGTTTGATGAAGATCGATGCTTCTAAAAAAAAGCGCAACTCCAAAAATGATAAAAGCGGTCAACACCAAACCTATATTTTTTCCTTTGGTTTTTGCCAAATACCATGTTATGGGAATAAGGATTGTAGCAGCAGTGATTAGGTATCCAAGGGAAATCCTCCAACCCTGAGGCATGGGAAGAATCCGTAGTAAAATGGAGGCGCTCAGCAATAGTGCGATAAACACCAAGCGCTGCCACCACTGATGAACGAGTTTACATATAAAATAAATCACCAAAGAAGCGCAAAGCAGCATAATGGGCATCCAATCCAACCGAAGCCAAAACTCGTGGCTACGGGTAGCGTGATACACCGTGCCTCCAATGTAGCTAACTCCGATAACGGGAAGTACCCAAGCCAAGAATTTGTGCTGTCCAGGATTTCGGTACACCCGCAAGCTCCAGTAGATGATCAATAGCAAAAAGATAGTATTGCTAAATGTATTGAATGGCTCCACGGGAAACCCGCCTTGGGTGGTTTCCAAATAAATGGGTCCGGAATCATTTGGAAATTTCATATTGGGTATAAAGGTATGATGGTTTCAGGCCAAAATACATATTGCCAAGCAGATACCAACGCCTCTAAGGCTAAATTTTAAACTAAAAACAGGCTGTCTAAAAAGCGGTTTGCCTGTCAGTTCGAGCGCAGTCGAGAACTTAAGACACATTGGTAATCAATGGGTTTCGACTGCGCTCAACCTGACAAAACTCAAATAGTACCGCTTTTTAAACAGCCTCTTTTCTTTTAAGAAATGTTGGCGGGAATTACAAAAATGTTACGCTTCCATCCGAAATATCGTACATGGCGCCTACAATGGCAATATCACCATCTTCCTCCATTTCTTTTAGGATAACACTTTGGTTTCTAATGTTTTCCAATGCCATTTCAACATTTTTAACGGACACGGCATCTACAAACTCCAAATTTTGGGAGTTCCTCAAAGACTCGTCCTTGGGTTCCTTTACCGCGTAAACCGCAGGTTCAATCTTATTGATCAAACTGGTCAAGTTACCGAGACGGGCATGGTCGCAGGCGCCTTTTACAGCCCCGCAACTGGTGTGTCCCAGTACCACAATGGCCTTGGTTCCGGCAAGTTTGCAAGCAAACTCCATGCTGCCCAGAATATCTTGGTTAACAAAATTCCCTGCTATTCGTATGCTAAAAATATCTCCTAGACCTTGATCAAAAACCAGCTCTGCAGAAACTCTGGAATCGATACAACTTAGAATAGTCGCAAATGGAAATTGACCATCCTTGGTATCGTTTACTTGCTCCAATAGGTTTCGATGTGCTTTTAAATTTTGTTGAAAACGCTCGTTTCCCTCCTTTAAAAACTGAATTGCCTTTGCAGGAGTCATTGTGGCTTGCGTTTCTTTGGTATGTGCCTTCATATGTTTAGGTTATGCTGTTTTTTTGGGTCTTAGATTAAAAAATTCGATATAACTATCCGGATTTTCAACCTCTCCTTTTTCAGAAATAATTTTGATGTCGATGTTTCTGTTCTTGGCCTTGCTCGAAAAATCCTCGAGAATCTCTACGATATCGTTATCCAGATACCTTGTTTTTCTCACGTCCAAAGTGAGATAGGTGTTTTCGGAAATACTGTCCAATTCTTTCAGGATAGCTCCTTTGTTGAAAAAGGTAACCTCTTCGGCAAGGGTCATTTTTATTTGATGTCTGCCGCCATCGCTTTCCTCAATGTGCAAAAAGTGGGAGTTTTGGTAACTTTTGATCAAAACCACCACGATACCAACACCAAGGCCAAGGCTTATTCCTACCAAAAGATCGGTAAAAACGATACCCACCACGGTCACCACAAAGGGGACAAACTGTTTCCAGCCAGCTTGATACATCGTTTTAAACAGACTTGGTTTGGCAAGCTTGTAGCCTACCACAAATAAAATTGCCGCCAATACTGACAGCGGAATCATATTGAGCAGTGTCGGAATCAAAATAACCGAACCCAACAGAAAGAATCCATGGATTATGGCTGCTAATTTGGTTTTACCGCCAGATTGAATATTGGCCGAACTTCTCACAATAACCTGTGTTATTGGAAGCCCCCCGATCAAACCCGAAAGTGTATTCCCAACCCCCTGGGCGATCAGCTCACGATTGGTAGGGGTGGTCCGTTTTTCAGGATCTAACTTATCGGTTGCTTCTACACAAAGTAGGGTTTCCAAACTGGCCACCAGCGCTATGGTGAAGGCGGTGACCCACACTTCTGTATTGCCAATGGCAGAGAAGTTGGGGAAACTAAAGAAACCCAAGAAGGATTGAAAGCTATCGGGAACGGGGACCGTTACCAAGTGTTCCGCTGAAATTCCCCAAGTGGCATCCCCCTTGGTAACACTAAAGTAGATGATACCAATGACCACGGCCACCAGAGGGCCCTGAATCAACTCAAATATTTTTGATTTTTTGGTCAATACCTGACTCCACAAAATCAAGATGGCCAATCCAATAGCGGCAATGAGGGTTGCACCAGGACTAATGTAGTTGATGCTGTTAATGATTTCGCTAAAGGTATTCTCACCATCCACTTGAAAAAAGGCCCAATCCCCTTCGGGATCGGAATCATAGCCAAAAAAGTGTGGGATTTGCTTGAGAATGATAATGATACCGATTCCCGTAAGCATCCCTTTGATTACGGATGATGGGAAATAGTAGGCAATCACCCCAGCTTTTAAAAAGCCAAAGATCAATTGGATGATACCGCCCAAAACTACGGCCACCAAAAAGTTTTGATAGCCTCCTAAGGTTCCGATGGCGGTCAAAACGATGGCTGCCAAACCAGCAGCCGGTCCGCTGACCCCAATTTGTGAACCGCTTAGCGCCCCCACAACGATTCCACCGATAATACCCGCAATGAGCCCGGAAAATAGGGGAGCCCCACTGGCCAAAGCAATACCCAAACATAAGGGTAGTGCCACGAAAAAGACTACGATACTCGCAGGTAAGTCATTTTTTAAATGCTTGAACATGTTATAATGTACGTTTGTTCTTCTATACTGGTTAGGTTATGGATAGAAGATGTTTAAAAATTGAATTAAAAAAGTACGAAGAATTATGTCAATTTTCTGGGAGGGGGATCTAATATTTCCACTATATAATCAGAAATAGGAAGTAAATAGCCTATATCATCTTGGTTCTGTTGCTGGAAAACAGGGTTGTTCGCCAGTTCCAAATAGTATTTGATGTAGGCGTCGATTTCGTCAAATTTCTTGTTCGTTTCCCCATTGTTGCCATTGTTTTCCTCCTCCGCAGCACCGATCACCATGGTCTTTCCCAATTCTTTGTCCAGAAATGGGATGAGCGGTGATACCGTTAAAGCGGATATCAGCACTAGGGAAATAATGGCATGGAGAACACTTTTTAGCACAAACCAATTTTTGCCAAAAATACAGAATATTAAACAAGGCAGGGGTGTTTTGGCCTAAAAGTCCTTGATTTTCCTGACATTATCGGCCTCCAGCCAACCAGTTTGGCCATCAGCAATGCGAATTCTTTTCCAATCATCGAGTTCCTCCAGTACGTTTACCTTGGTGCCTTCATGTAGGGTGAAAACGGGAGCACTGTTATTGTTAGGCTCTGCATTCACGTTGACTTCCTTGCTGAACACAATGGCAGGATCATTGTTTTTAAAGGATTGAAAGTTGAGATAGGCCATCAGTATGCTGAGCACCCCCAAGACTAGGGCAAATATACCGGAAATAAATGCGGCTCTTTTCTGATTTGCCGTTCCAAGAAAGTAGTAGGCCATGTATGCCATGACGAACAAAAACACCAACGCCACTGCTAAATAGGCCCATTGATCGTAAGTAAACATGCCTATTACCGCCGAATATAGCTTGGAAAGCTCCGTTTTTGGCATTTCCTCAATGGCGTCCAGCCTCATATTCTCAGCAAACCTCAGATTGTTTTTGATCTCTTCATTGTTCGGGGATAGCAATAGGGCTTTTTCGTAATAATAGATGCTGGGCCCTATGGCATTTTGTTTGTAATAACTATTGCCCAAATTAAAGTAGAGGGAGGCGGAATGCTGCCCATTTTCCAAAATCTGTTTGTAGTTTTCTATGGCTTTGGAATATTCCCCATTATTGTACAGTTCGGTTGCCTCATCAAAAAGGGTCTCGTTTTGGGCAAACCCAAAATTCAGGGAGAAGAGGCAAAGTAAAAAGACCATCTTTTTCATGCTCATAACTGTTTGTCCAAATTAGAGATTACCTCACTTGCTTTTTCATAATCCTGCTGCATCTGCACGTTGGAAAATGGACTGTAACGCGCCATTTCACAGCTGGTAAGCAAACTTATGAAGCCGTCAATATCCGCTTTTTCCACTTTTTTGTCGGATAGAATACCCGTGATTTTATCTTTACTGAATTCTGAGGTTTCAATATGCAATTTAGCTTTCAGGTAGTTGTGGAGCCCTTTTTCCAAGGCCACGTAGAAAGCTTCTTTATTGCCCAATTCTTTTTTGGCAGTAGACAGGTATTTTCTGGCTAGCTTGTTGGCCCGCTTTATTTTGTTTCCTTCCACATCACTGGCAATGGCCTCCCTCTTTTTGAACGCAAATATGGCGATGGGAATCAACAATAATGGGGCAAACAATAGGATAAAGAACAGCTTTGACCCGAAAAACCGATTCACTTGAATTGGCGATAAGTTCGGGTTGATATGGATAAAATGAAATTGCTCGCCTGTGGGCACCACCAATTGTTTGTTGGCTGCTTGACTAGCTGCAGTGGCACTTCCGCTCGTAGGACCCTCGATTACTTCAATATTGATTTCTTCTGAGTTGATGGTTTTGTAACTACCCGTTTCTGGGTTAAAATAGCTGAAAGAGATGCTTGGGATGGGATATTTTCCCCTGAATGAAGGCACGATGGTGTAATTGTTGGAGACTTTACCCTCCATACCGCTGCTGTAGGTGCGGATATCCTCATCATATTCGGGGTCGTATACCTCCAAGGAACTGGGAAGTTCTGGTTCTGGAAGCTGGAACAACTTTAAATTTCCCTTTCCGGACACTTCCACAATTGCCTGTAACGATTCCGAAGCGTTCAATTGCGTTTTACTGGTAGTCACGGAAAAATCAAAATCACCTACGGCGCCGCTAAAATTAGCTGGTTTTCCTGCTTCGGGAAGCGGTTTTACGTTGATGGTTCGCCTGCCTGCGGAAACCGTTTTACTGGTAGAGGTATAGATTCTTCCACCAAAAAAGTCCCTGCGATTGGTGGGGACGTCCACGAATATCTCCAATGAAAGGGGTTCAATATCCAATTTGCCCGATTTTTGAGGGTAGAGCACCACACGTTTCAGTACAACATATCTGTAAGGCTTACCTTGATAGGTTCCATTTTGTGCGGTATGCTTGGTTACTGGAATATCCTGACTCCAGAAATTGTTATAGGTAGGATTGTCCAATGGCCGATAGTTGGTCACACTGATGTTTGGACTCACATACAACTTGTAGACTACGGTAACGGCCTCATTGAGGTAGGGATTTCCTTTGGAAACCTCAGCTACCAGATGAAGGTTTTCGTCCGCCACATCGTCCACGGTCTTTTGGTCGTTGGGCTTGTCCACTGCGGCGGTCACCTCTACCTGTTGTGGGGTGGTCTTGTAGGTTTGCCCATCAATTTCAATGGTTGCTTGATTAATGGTAAAACTTCCCCTTGCCGTAGGCACCAAAATGTAGCTATAGGTTTTGGAAAAACTGCGTTTTCCGTTTACCCAAGAGGAGCTTATGGATTGTGAAGGTCCCATCACTACCCGAAAGTTTTCGAATTGTGGCGGTTTAAAGTTGTCGCCATCCTTATTCATGGTAAAATCAACCCGAAGACGCTCGTTCAGTCCCAATTTGTCCTTGCTCAAGTTCATGACGAACTCGATACTTTCGGTTTCGTCTTGGGCATGGGAGTGTAGCCCCGAAAGGAGCAATATTCCCAAAACAAGCCATATTTTGCCCCTTAACGCTTTCATTACCAGTCTTTCTCGTTTTTGACCTTTTTTCCACGAACTTTGCGGGCCTCCATCTTTTCCTGTACTTTTTTCTCTTCGTTCTGCATGGCTTCTAACAGATTTTGAATCTGCTGTTCGGAAAGTTGGTTGGGTCTAGGTTGTTGTTTTTTATCGTCGGGCTGATCTCCTTCATTGGGCTTTTTCTCCTGCTCTTTCTTTTTGTCTCCATCGCCTTCTTGATTTTCCTCGGGCTTGTCCTCACCGTTTTCACCTTGGTCGCCCTTGTCCTTGTTTTCGTCCTCTTTTTGGTCGCCCTCGTCTTTTTTCTCGTTGTCGCCGCCTTCGTTGTTCTGGTCTTGGTTTTTATCCTTGTCCTCGTTCTCTTGGTCTTTTTTGTCCTGATCTTCGTTGTTCTGATCGTTCTTTTGCTCGTCCTGTTGTTTTTCCAGCATTTTTTTGGCCAAGGCCAAATTGTAGCGGGTTTCGTCGTCGTTTGGATTGCTTCGGAGCGCTTGTTTGTAGGCTTCCACGGCTTTTTCGTACTCCTTGTTTTTCATGAATACGTTGCCCATGTTGTGGAATGCCTTGTGTTTATCCACTTTTTCCTCAGCGGCTTCACTTGCTTGTTTGTATCGGCCAAAAGCTTCACCAAAACTTTCCCGATTGTAGTAGGCATTCCCGAGGTTGAACCGTGCAGCTGCATTTTTATCACTTTTGGAAATGGCCCTTCTGTAATCCGCCTCAGCGGTCACAAAATCGTTGGAAGAAAGTTGCTCATTGGCTTCGTATGTCAGGTTTTTGGAAACCTGCAAGGCTTTTTCGGCCTCTTTGTTCGCTTTTTCTACCATGTCGTCCTGTGCTTGGATGGTTCCAAAACACAGCAATAGTCCAAAAATCAACTTTATCTTATTCATCATCATGCTCATTAAAAAGATTCAGTTTTTTCAACCATTGTGTTTTCCTGTCCAAAACAAAAATGTCCAAAAATAACAATAAAAAGCCTGCTGCGAGGAACCACTGAAATTGGTCCTTGTATTCGGCGAATTGTTTGGCTTCAAATTCGGTTTTGTCCATTCTGTTCAGTTTTTCTTTGATGTATTCCACCGCGTTTTCGGTATTGGAACCATCAATATAATCCCCATTGCCCCTGTTGGCAATTTGGTTCAAAACTGTTTCGTTCAGTTTGGTGATGACCACCTCGCCTTGATTGTCTTTTTTCAAACTTTCCACAACCCCATTTCGTTTGATTGGAATTGGAGCACCCTTTGCTTTTCCCACACCGATGGTGTATACGCGTATCCCGTTTTGCACTGCTTTTTCCACCGAATTAATCGTGGAGCTTTCTGAATGGTCTTCACCGTCGGACACAATAAAAAGGACCCTGTTGGTCTGCTGGGAATCGTCGTAATAGGTACTTGCCAAATCAATAGCGGCGTTGATGGCCGTTCCTTGTGAGGAAAGCATATCGGTATTCATACTTTGCAGGAACATTTTGGCGGCACCGTAATCTGTTGTAATGGGCAATTGTGGGTATGCCTGCCCTGCGTAGGCAATGATTCCTATACGGTCGCTTGCCAGTTGGTTGATGATTTCGGAGACAATACGCTTTGCCTTTTCCAAACGGTTGGGAGCGATATCTTCGGCCAACATACTTTTGGATACATCGATGGCGAAAACAATGTCCACACCTTCCCGTTTTACCGTTTCCAGTTTTGTACCGATTTTGGGATTCACCAAGCCCAAGACCAAAAAGGCAAGTCCGCCCAAAAAGAAGACCAGCTTAACGGTGGACTTGAAGTTGGATTTGTTGGGCGCCAATCGTTTGAGGAGCGATGTGTCGGCAAACTTTTTCTGCGTTTTCCGTTTCCAGATCTGAAGAAAAAAGAACGCTAGGGCCATCACTGGGATGACGGCCAATAGGTAGAAATATATTTTTTCATCAAACTGGATCATTTCCTAAATAAAACTTTTAAATATGGAGTTTCGCAATCCCCATTCCAACAACAATAAAATCCCGGCCAAGAAAATGAGCGGCCTAAACTTTTCCTCGTATTTGTAATATTTGAATTCTTCTATCTCTGTTTTTTCCAACTTGTTGATTTCATCATAAATCTCCTCCAAAGATTCGTTGTCGGTGGCACGAAAGTATTTTCCTCCGGTCACCTCCGCTATTTCTTTGAGCAGTTCCTCATCAATCTCCACTTGGCGCATTCCGTACCGGTAGGAGCCATCGGGATTATAAGCTATGGGAGATAGCGCATTCCCATTCGTACCTAAGCCAATGGTGTATGTTTTGATTCCAAAGCCTACGGCCAGATCAGCTGCGGTTCTTGGTTCAATAAAGCCAGAATTATTGACACCATCCGTTAAAAGAATGATAACTTTACTGATGGCTTTACTTTCCTTTAGGCGGTTTACCGATGTGGCCAATCCCATACCAATGGCGGTACCGTCTTCCAAAACACCATAGGTAATTTCATCCAACGCATTGAGCACAATGGTCTTGTCGCTGGTAATCGGGGTTTTGGTATAACTTTCTGCAGCGTAGGCGACCAATCCAATACGGTCGTTGGGGCGTCCTTCAATAAATTTGGCGGCTACCTCCTTAAGGGCTGATAGCCGATTAGGCTTTAAGTCGCGGGCCAGCATACTGGACGATACATCGATGGACATGACAATATCGATACCTTTTGTGGTTTTGGTACGGGTTGAGATGTCTTCCGTTTGGGGTCGGGCCAAGGCAGTGATGATGGCAGCTAGGGCCAATAATCGAAGGGCAAACAATACAGGCTTTAGCTTAGAGGCCCAACTTTTCACCGTAAATCCTTTGATGCTGGAAATGCGAAGGGAGGCCATTTCGTTTTTTCGTTTGAAAAAATACCATAGCAAAGCCAAAGGCAGCAAAAGAAGCAGCCAGAAAAATTCGGGATTTGCAAATTCTATATTCTCAAACATTTACGCCTGTAATTTTACGTCTAAACTGGTTAAAATTCGGTCCACGATCTGTTCCGCATAGGCATCATCCTCTTCCCAAGTTATCACCACTTGCTGTATAAAACCTTTGCCACCAAACGATAAGATATTGTATTTGGCTCTTTTGGAATCGCCATCGGGCGTTTCCAAGGTGCCGGTTCCGAAGGTTTTTACTCCTTTTACACCAGATTGTGTGACGAACTCCTCTTGCTTGGTAATGATATTTTTGAGACCGAGTTGCTCAAAATTGGTCAAAGTAGCACCTATAACGGCTTCAAAATTGGGATCTTCTTCTTGATTTTTAAAGGTGATGGAACTGGCACTTACTGAAAAAATGCCCGCATAATTGCCATAAGAGAATGCCTGTAATTCCTTGATCAATTCTTTGGTTTCTGTGGGCATGTCCGGTTCTTGGCGCAGCAGTACCTCCGGTGTTTCCAATTCTATGGGCGGGAACCCGTACGAACTGGATACCCATTCGCCCTCCAACAGGTCTTTGGTAGGATAGCCAAATACGGTGTCCCGTACTTGTTTGGCACCAAAATAGGCCACGGAAAATACACTTCCCAAAATGAGAATACCGGCAAAAATAGCGGCAGCCCAATAGATACGCTTGCGCTGTTTTTTCTTGGCAAGTTCTTCCAGGTATTCCTCGTCCAATAGCAGGTCTTCCTCTGTCGGTTCAGGCAGTGCTTCGTGGGTTTTGGTTACGATTTCCTCCACCAATTTTCTGTCTTGCTCCGCGATGGATGATGCCGGTTTGGATTTGGCGAATTTCACCAAATCGGCAGTTTGCAATATTTTTTGGAATTGAAAAATGGTATCGTCATCCAATTTAAGTTCCCCAGCATCCCTCAGCATTTCTAATTTGGTAATCAGTTCGGAGGTTGTGCTTTCCATGGCCGTCACATGTACCTCTTCTTCCAAATAGGAACGCATAATATCAGTCAATTCTGAATAGTATTGTTTGAACTCGTCTTGGATAAGATATTTGGAGTTTTCCAGTTTTTTGAGTTCCAATATAGCTCGGTCATAAGGTGGGAGCAGGGCCACTTTTTCTTCTTCTGTCAAGGGTTTTTTACGCAAAAAGAACCAATACACCAATCCGCCGACCACAATCAAGCCCAAAAGAATCCAAAGAGCGGTGAGCCACATTTCGGCATTGCTCTTTTCCACTTCCATCAAAGGCTTGATGTCGTACATTTTTTGTTTGGTCGTATCCACAACCACATCAGCAACCTTCACTTGAAACGAATCCGTAAAAAAGGGTTGTTCATTGATGGCGATACGCTGCGGTGGAATGGTATAGGCACCACTATCAAACTGGGTAAGGGCGTATATTTTTTGCAGGATAACCTTGCTGTCTTGCTTTAGGGTATCGGCCATAATGGCTTCGACGGTTTCCAGTGGGGAAAACGTTTGTCCTTCTGGAAAAAAGACCACATCGGTGGAATCGGCTTCAACCGTAATACTGTATTGGATTTGTTCCCCAATTTTGATGGCCAAGGTGTCCACTTCGGCCGTTACCTTGAGTTCGGTCTGGGAGAAACCGAGCAACGGCAGCAGGCAAAACAACAACAAAGTGCCCAGTAGTTTTTGGACCCTGTTCAAGTGTATTGTTGTATGGCAACTTTCCTTTATCATTTATGCTCTCCGTTTAAAATAGCCCAATAGTTTTTTCACATAACTTTCGTCCGCCCGACAATTGATTACACCAGATCCGGATTTGTTAAAGGAATTGATAAAGTATTCCACTTTTTCCTTGTAATGTTGCCCGTAGGCCGAACGCACCTGTTTGGATTGGGTGTTTACCAATTGTATTTCACCTGTTTCGGCATCTTGCATTTGCACCATACCCAAATTGGGGATGGATTCTTCCCGTTCATCATAGACCCGAATTCCGGTCACGTCATGTTTGTTGCCCACAATTCGAAGGGTGTTGTCGTAATCATCGGCTATAAAATCCGAAAGCACAAAAACGATGGCCTTTTTCTTCATCACATTGGTCAGGAACTTCAAAGCCTCGGCAATATTGGTCTCGCTGCTTTTCGGGTGAAACTCCAACAACTCCCTGATGATTCGCAGTACGTGGCTTTTTCCTTTTTTGGGCGGGATAAAGAGCTCCACCTCGTCGGAAAACAGGATAAGACCTACTTTATCGTTGTTCTGTAGTGCAGAAAAGGCAAGTGTTGCGGAAATTTCGGTGATGATATCTTTTTTAAACTGATTGGAGGTGCCAAAAAACTCGGACCCACTCACATCCACCATCAACATCATGGTGAGTTCGCGCTCCTCTTCAAAAACTTTTACAAAGGGTTCGTTGTAGCGGGCGGTCACGTTCCAGTCAATACTCCTTACATCGTCCCCAAATTGATACTGGCGTACCTCGCTGAATGTCATACCCCGACCTTTGAACGTAGAATGGTACTCCCCACCAAAAATATGGTCGGACAGACGTCGGTCTTGATTTCAATTTTGCGTACTTTTTTTAGTAGTTCCTTTGTATCCATTTGGTTCAAGAAAAATAGGTTTTCGGGTTGGTTAAAGTATTGCTACTTATTCCGATAAACATTGAACCGCTAAGGCACTTCTACCTCGTTTACAATCTTGTTGATGATTTCTTCGGAAGTAATATTTTCTGCCTCGGCCTCGTAGGTGATTCCAATACGGTGGCGCAGTACGTCGTGTACCACGGCCCTTACATCTTCAGGCACCACATACCCCCTTCTTTTGATAAAGGCGTAGCACTTGGAAGCATTGGCCAAGTTGATACTTCCCCTTGGAGAGGCACCAAAGCTGATCAATGGCTTCAAGTTTCCAAGGTTGTATTTTTCCGGATATCGCGTAGCGAAGATGAGGTCGAGTATGTATTTTTCGATTTTTTCGTCCATATATACCTCCCGAACAGTATCCTGGGCCCTCAGAATTTGTTCTAGGGAAACTACAGGATTAACGGTTTCGGTGGCTCCCCTCAAATTTTGTCTGATGATCAGTTGCTCTTCGTTGAGTTTTGGATAATCGATAACGGTTTTTAGCATAAATCGGTCTACCTGCGCTTCGGGAAGTGGGTAGGTACCTTCTTGCTCCACAGGGTTTTGGGTGGCCATTACCAGAAAGGGTTTGTCCAAAATAAAGGTTTCATCACCGATGGTCACCTGCTTTTCCTGCATGGCTTCCAAAAGTGCGGATTGCACTTTGGCAGGGGCCCTGTTGATCTCATCGGCCAAAACAAAGTTGGCGAAAATGGGCCCTTTTTTAATGGAGAAGTCATTTTCCTTGATATTGTAGATCAGCGTACCGATCACATCGGCGGGCAATAGATCGGGTGTGAACTGTATGCGGCTAAAACTGCCTTTTACCGCTTTTGCCAAGGTGTTGATGGCCAGTGTCTTTGCCAGTCCGGGAACACCTTCGAGCAAGATGTGCCCCTTGCCCAAAAGTCCGATCAATAAGCGCTCCACCATGTGGTTCTGGCCTACAATGGCCTTGTTCATCTCAACCCTTAAAAGGTCAATAAAAGCGCTCTCTTGGGCTATTTTCTCATTCACAGCACTAATATCAATAGTAGTGTTTTCTTCCATTGTAAACTTTTATTGTTTGGTGTTAAGGTCGGGGTTTTTACTAAGGTGTGCAAAATGAAAATTTATTTAAAACCTGCCTGTTAATTAATGGTTAAAAAAAACGCTAAACCCCTAGTTTTATGAAGGATTTAAGGCTTTAATTTTATACTTTCAGCGCTTATGGAACAGACAACGAAATTTTCCCGTGTGATATCGGGAGCAATGACCTGGGGGAGTTGGGGTAAAAAACTTTCCAAAAAAGAAATGATGGAATTGATGCACCATAGCATCGAGTGCGGACTCACTACTTTTGACCATGCCGACATTTATGGTGGATATACCACCGAGGCTGATTTTGGAGCTGCCTTTGGTGATAGCGGGATCAAAAGGGAAACTATTCAGTTGATTACCAAATGTGGTATTCAATTGATGGATAGAAAAAAAAACCGAATCAACCATTATCAGTATGATAAAGATTATATAATCTGGTCAGCGGAGGAGTCCTTGAAAAAGTTGAAAACTGATTACTTGGATTTTTTCTTGATACACAGGCCAAGCCCGCTGATGAATCCCAATGAAATAGCTGAAGCCGCACGCCATTTATTGGTCAGTGGAAAAATAAAGCAATTTGGGGTGTCCAATTTTACCACCTCGCAGATGGCCATGTTAGAAAAGGCCGTACCTGTGGAAGGCAATCAAGTAGAATTTTCCCTCACCCACCACGACCCTATGTACGATGGGGTTTTTGATGATTGCATCGCCAACAAAAGAATGGCAATGGCTTGGAGTCCTTTGGGCAGTTTTTTTAGGGAAGATGATGAACAGGGGGCCCGAATCAAAGCGGCAATGGAACCTTTGAAGGATAAGTATGATGCCGATGAAAGCCAGTTGCTTTTGGCATGGATTTTAAAGCATCCGGCCAAAGTGCACCCTGTAATCGGCACAACGAATAAAAAACGAATGGAATTGGCCGCAAAGGCCGTAAAAATAGATTTGGAACTTCAAGATTGGTTTGCTCTTTTGGTGGCGGCCCAAGGGCACGATGTTCCATAGAAAATAAATGCAATGGCAACAACAGCGTTAATTACAGGAGCAACAAGTGGAATTGGAAAGGCAACTGCCGAACTTTTTGCAAAGCAAGGTTTCAATCTGATTCTTTGTGGCCGCAGGGAAGAGCGTTTACACGAGCTAACGAACCAATTAGGAAGAGACACATCAATTTTGACGCTCAATTTTGATGTGAGGAATCGTGAGGATGTGTTCTCCGCCATCGACAGTTTGCCCAAGGAATTTTCAGAAATCGATATTTTGGTCAACAACGCGGGAAACGCACATGGTTTGGACCCTATTGATAAGGGCAACCCAGATGATTGGGATGCCATGCTGGATATCAATGTGAAGGGATTGCTGTATATGTCCAAAGCCATTATTCCTAAAATGGTGGAGCGCAAATCAGGGCACATCATCAATATTGGTTCCACTGCGGGCAAGGAAGTGTATCCGAATGGAAACGTGTATTGCGCCAGTAAACATGCCGTAGACGCCATCAACCAAGGAATGCGTATCGATTTAAATGCCTATGGCATCCGGGTCGGGGCCGTAAATCCAGGACTGGTAGAAACGGAATTCAGTGATGTCCGGTTCAAAGGAGATTCCGAAAGGGCTTCGAAAGTATATCAAGGCTTTCAACCCTTGAAACCGGAGGATATTGCCGATATTATCTTGTTTGTAGTCACTCGACCCTATCATGTAAACATTGCTGACCTTGTGGTGATGCCTACCGCCCAAGCCAGCAGCACGATTGTGAAGAAAAATAGTCCATAGATGATGGTTAAAGGTCAAAACTGTCAGTTCGAGTTTTTTCAGAAGGAAAAAGTATCGAGAACGTGGTTTGTGCGATTAAAAATTTTTTTCTCGATACATTTTTTTGGACTTAAGTTCAAAAAACCACTCGAAATGACGAATTTTTCTTTGGTTTCCGAAATCCCAAAGCTTTAAATTATGATCAACAAACGCCTACTCGTAAAAAACTTATTAGCCCATAACGACGAGAATAGTTTTTACGACAAAAAGCGTTTTATATCCATAGGGGAGAAAGAAGGCAAGGCCAAATTTTTAAAACATGTCTGTGCCCTCGCCAATAGTAACCCGAAGAACAATTCGTTTATCGTAATCGGAGTCGAGGATGAGGACAACAAAATCGTGGGCGTGGATTTTTTTGATGATAGCAAGATTCAGAACCTTGTGAATGCCTATCTGGATAACCCTCCCTTGATTTCTTACGAGAACATCCCATTTCCTCATTTGCCCGAGGGGAAGGTGGTCGGTTTGGTCACCATCAGGTCCAACGGGAAAGTATGTGCGCTGCGCAAAAATATCTGGAAATATTATGGGGGTGCCGTGTTCTTTCGTGAAGGCAGTATTAGCTTGCCCAAAGCTTTTGATATTGAGCTGAAGGACATCAATTCCGAAAAGGTGGCCACCATTGAACAACATGCACGGAACAATATCGAGTACACCTTGGATGCCGTACTCAACTTTTTCAATACCCGCCACCCCGATTTAACCAGTGATTACAAAGTGTTCAAAGAGCAATTCGTGGTCTGCTGGGCAGGCAACAAGAAAAAGGTAAAGGGCAAAGTGTATTATTCTAGAGTGGATATTGAATTGATCAATGAGCAGGTGAAGCTCTTCTACTCCGCTCTGGATGAAATTACCATCGATTATGATGATGATTCCTTCAAGACCTTGGAATATGTGCAATTGGGGTTGGGTTCACAACAAAAATATTATCCATTGGAAGAAATGACGATCACCTTTTCGGACAATGGCAAGTATACCATAAACAGCAAATTGGTTTTTGAGCCGCCGCAGTTCGATAAGAAAACCTTGTATCATGTGTACAATACGAATAACGCATTGCTCAAAAAGCTGGAAGGCCATATTCCGTTGACCGATTCGGAGCATATCGACATCACCCATCTACCTGCTACGTATCTTATTTGTTATTTGAACGGGTTTGAAGAGGCAAAGGACAAAATGGAAAGTTCCCGCGCCTTGCTGAAAGCCTATGACACTCATGTGTATCAATCCCTAAAGGAATCCCAACGGATTTTACGAAAGGTGAGGTACGCTTAGGATTTCATCAGCCAAATCATCTGATAGGGCATCACTTCCAGGAGCGCGCTGTTCAAATGCACCTTTTCACCGGACACCAAATCCACGGGATCCCCTTGACTGAAATAGCCCAATTTTTTGATCCAACTGCTATCGATTACCTGAGGGTTTTCGTCAAAATTACAAAGTACGAGCAGTCCCTTATAGCCTTGCGTTCTTTCAAAGGAAAAGATATGGTCATTACCCGTGTGGCACAGTTCCAAATTGTTGTTATCCGCAAAAACCCCATGCTCCTTTCGTATTTGGATAAGGTGTTGTAGCGCACGGAAAATATTGGATTGCGGCGATTCCAGTTTGTCCAGTTGTGAGATGACCTCCCAATCCTGCATGGGGCGGTTCACCCAGCGACTGTCGCCTTTTTTGGCGTCGTCGGTTTGAAAGGAGTAATCGTTCAAGGTGCCAATTTCGTCACCGGCATAGATCAAGGGGATTCCTCCAAAAGCCAAGGTAATCCCATGCAGCATGATGATCTTGTCAACGGCCTCTTTAATGAGCTCTTCATCTTTGGTTTGGATGCCCTTCTCCAGTCCTAGGAGGGAAGCCGCACTCCCCGTGATACGGCCGTCGCCAGTTTTGGGGTTGTACATGAACAACATTCCCATAGCGGGCGACCAATCCAATCTGCGACAATAATAATCCAACAAGAATTTGCGATGCATATTGGGATTCCACCCAAGTTCTTCAATGAGGTGGTTTTCGTACCCCAGCCCAATATCATCGTGGCAGCGGATGTAGTTGATCCAGGTGCCGTCTTTGGGTT
Organism: Flagellimonas sp. MMG031; assembly: GCF_040112705.1. Lineage (NCBI taxonomy): Bacteria > Pseudomonadati > Bacteroidota > Flavobacteriia > Flavobacteriales > Flavobacteriaceae > Flagellimonas > Flagellimonas sp. MMG031. Next base: position 460,949 of record NZ_CP157804.1, on the reverse strand, counting down.
TTGATGGAACGTGCATCAAACTTTTGTAGAGCAACGAGGTTTTCTTGGTGGCAATGGAATTCCATAAGAGTGCCATCAACGAAGCATTATAGGCAATTTCACATTCGTTGCCCTGTTTTTCATCTTCCCCGAAGTATTTGATAATGTTCGTAGGAGCTACAATCGCTTCAGCCAATAGAATAGAACCGGGAGCTACCACTTGAAGGCACATGCGGTACAAGGAAATCAAATTATGTGCCTCGGGAAGGTTTTGGGAGATGGTTCCGATTTTTTTCCAGAGAAAGGCGAGTGCATCAAAACGCACCACATCCACGCCCATATCGGTCAGTTTCACCAAATTGGTCAACATTTCCAAGAACACCTCTGGATTGGTGTAGTTAAGGTCCCATTGATAACTGTTGAACACCGTCATCACCCATTTTTCCATTTCGGGGATATAGGTAAAATTGCCCGGCGAGGTTTCGGGAAATACCTCTGGCAAGGTTTTTTCAAATTCGGCAGGGATGGTGAAATCCTCGTAAGTGTAATAGTAGCCTTGGTACTTTTTGTCCCCTTTTTTCGCTTTTTTGGCCCAGGAAAACTCGTTGGAGGTATGGTTGACCACAAAATCGAGCATCAAATACATACCGTTTTTTCGAAATGCAGTGGTCAGTTCCAGGAGGTCTTCCTTGGAACCGTATTTTGGGTCCACTTCCAGATAATTGTTCACCGCATAGCCGCCATCACTTTCGCCCTTTGGGCGGGTAGTGATGGGCATCAGGTGCACAAAATTGACTCCCAAGGATTTCAAATAGGGTATTTTTTCCTGTAATCCCTTCAAGTCCTTATTGAAATGCTCCACATACAACTGCATGCCCATCAGCTTTTCGGATTGGTACCAGTTTCCCGATTTTAATCGGGCGATATCCTGTGATTTCAAGACCTCGGGCCTTTCCAAAAATAATTTTGGGAGCAGTTTCAGCAACTTTTGAAAATGGGGTGCGTAGCGTTCTTCCGGATATAAGGAAAAAAACTGCTTTTGAATCAAGGTGAGGTTAGTGGCCAAGCGTTGATCAAAAAGCTCTTGGCTGCTCTTCCCTTTGTGAGGGAGCAATCGGTGTAATTGGGCCTGGTTCATTTATGCTTCAAGCTGGTCTTTGGTGGGTAGGGCGACAATGGCCCCGTAGTTTGTGGTGGTGATGGCCCCAGCTTTATTGGCTTTGGCCACCATATTTTCCAACAGTTCAAAATCTTCGAAAACGGGCTCAAAATTGCCCAAATCAGAAATTTGGTACAATAGGCACCCAATAAAGGCATCACCGGCACCAGTGGTATCTACGGGGGTGACCTTAATACTTGGGATTACTTTTTTGGTTCCATTGGTGCTTAGGAGTGTGCCATCTTTTCCCATGGTGACGGTAATGATTTTGGCCCCTACCTTATGGAGGGCATCACAAGCCTCATGGATATCTTCTTTTCCGGAAAGTAGTTGAGCTTCTTCCAAACTGAACTTGCACAGATGTGATTTTTCCACAAAGGGCATACATTTTTTAATAAAGGTTTCCGTGTCATCCTTCCATAAATCTGTTCTGTAATTGGGGTCAAAACAGATGAACATTTCCTTGGTGAGCCCATCAAACAAGTATTTGGTATAGGTTTTTTCCAAAGGTCCCCCCAAAAGAGCGGTTGCTGCTCCCAAGTGGAGAATGTTACCCGGGAGGTTTTTTCTAAGGTCTGGATTGTAGCTGAGTTCTTGGTCTGCACCCCGACTGAACACAAAATCGCGCTCGCCGTCTTCCGAAAGGGAAACAAAGGCAAGTGTGGTAAAGGTTTCGGAAAGCTGGGCCAATGAAATGTCGACGCCTTCGTTTTTTAAGGTATCCAAAAGGAATTTCCCAAAAGGGTCGTTTCCAACACTACCTATAAAAATGCCGTTTCCGCCAAGTTTGGCGATGGCACAGGCTACGTTGGCAGGTGCTCCGCCCGCTTTTTTGGTAAATTGGGTGGCTTTGGAGAGATCGCTCCCTTGCTTTTCGGCAACAAAATCGATCAACAGTTCGCCAATACAGTATACTTTCTTCATAGTACTTCGGAATATTCTAAGGTACATAGAAAATAATACCACGTCCAAAAATCAGTTAGGTTTATTTGAATTCTGGGTTAAATCCGTGATAAAGCCGGTATGATTTTTTAGCAGCCAATCATTTGTGTGTAATATTGTCAAAAACTTTTCTATGCGGACATTGGTAGTGGGCGACATTCATTCAGGAGTAAGGGCTTTAGAACAATTGATGGACAAAGCGAGGGTGTCGACCGAGGACCATATCATTTTTCTGGGCGATTATGTGGATGGATGGAGCACTGCCGTGGAAACCATTGATTATTTGATCCAACTCAAAGATCAGTATAACTGTACATTTATACGCGGCAACCATGATGAACTCTGCAAGGCTTGGCTTATTGAGCAGAAGGAAAATCCACAATGGTTGGCCCATGGTGGCGAAGCCACGCGGCAATCGTATTTGAATGCAGATAAGGATACGTGGAGAGTGCACCTTGATTTTTACGAGGAGCTGCAAAACTACCATCTTGCAGCCGACAATCGACTGTACTTGCATGCGGGCTACACAAATCTTAAGGGGATAGACTATGAATATTTCGAGCAGTCCTTTTATTGGGACCGCACTCTTTGGGAGCTTGCCACGGCCCTCGACCCTGAATTGGAAACCACAGACCCTAAATTTCCTAAAAGGCTTACCCATTACACCGAAGTTTTTATTGGGCATACCCCTTTGTCCAAAACCGGTTTTGTGGAACCGACCAAAAGGGCCAATGTTTGGAATGTGGACACGGGTGCTGCGTTCAAGGGTGGCCTAACCATGTTGGACGTGGAGACCAAGGAATTTTGGCAAAGCGATCCCGTGCACACATTCTATCCCGGAGAAAGAGGAAGGAATTAAAAAGATTTCGATATTTTATAAAGACCTTTGTAAAAAACCCCGTACTATGTCGATAAAGAATGTAAGATTGGAAGTAATGCAGGCGATTGAACCCAAAGTAGAAGGGTATATCGATGAATTTCTTATCCCAACCGAAAAAATATGGCAACCCACCGATTTCTTGCCCGATTCGCGAAGTGATCACTTTTATGATGACATCGAAAAAATTCGTGGAGAAGCAAAAGAGCTTGGATACGATTTCTGGGTGACCTTGGTTGCGGACACCATTACTGAAGAGGCCTTGCCTACCTACGAATCTTGGTTGATGGATGTGGAAGGTATTGACCAGCATAACGGCAAGGATAATGGCTGGAGCAAGTGGGTGCGGGCTTGGACTGCGGAGGAAAACCGTCACGGCGATGTATTGAACAAATATCTATATCTTTCGGGACGCGTTAACATGCGCGAAATTGAAATCACAACGCAACATTTGATATCCGATGGGTTCGATATTGGAACCGATAGGGACCCGTACAAAAACTTTGTGTACACCACCTTCCAAGAATTGGCAACCAACATCTCACACAAAAGAGTGGGCAAAATGGCCAAAAAGAAAGGAAATGGTCTTTTGGCAAAAATGTGCACGATTATAGCCGGTGATGAAATGAGACACCATTTGGCATACCGTGAATTTGTAAAGACCATTATGGGCCAAGACCCAGATGGAATGGTACTTGCCTTTGCCGATATGATGAAGAAGAAAATTGTGATGCCCGCCCATTTTCTAAGGGAATCCGGTGGAAGTATTGGAGAGGCCTTTGAACAATTTTCCAATTGTGCCCAACGATTGGGAGTGTATACTGCCCAGGATTATATCGATATTTTGAAAAAACTGAACGATTACTGGGATATCGGTAATTTAAGGGGACTTTCCGACCAAGCGGAAAAGGCAAGGGTGTACCTGATGAAGTTGCCTGAGCGATTACAACGAATTTCGGAGCGCATGCAATTCTCGCAAGAACAGTACACGTTTAAATGGGTGGAAGCGAACGGGATGATGTAGAAAGACCAGTTGGTCTAGGAGCTGGATCAATATTTTCCAGCGCGATGTTTTTCCTGCCATTCAAATAGTTGTTCCCAATGACCTTCGTAGGCCATCTTGGCCTGCATGGGCCATGAAGCAGGATCGTGAATGCGGTAGCGTTTACCGCCCGAATCCAGCACTTCCTGGCACTTGTCGGCGGAGATTTCGGCCAAATCCTTCCAAGTGGTAATCTTGAAATTATGGAACAGTCCCTCGATTTTGGGCCCAATCCCTTCGATAAGCTTTAAATCGTTTTCCTTTATGGTTTTTCCAAAGGCAGCTTTGGCCTCAACAGGATCAAATATGAAGTCGCTCTTTGCGGTTTGTGCAATGTCCTTAAGTTGGATTTCCTTGGTTTGAATCGTGTGCGAATCCAGCCTTTTCCGGCAGATGTCCAAATCTGACTTTAGTTTGGCATTCTCAATTTCAAGCGCGTTCAACGCTAATGATTTCTCCATTTTTCGGGGAGTATCGGATTTGCCAAAGAAGTATCCTAGGATACCTGCAATGATTCCCGTAAATGCCAAGATGACCCAATACCAAATAGTTGAACTTTCCCAATCCATAGGCAAACAAATAAGCGGCAAAAACCGCACTTTAAAATAGCACAAAAATCTTAAATCCGCTACGGAATTGCCTCAAATTCAACAAGACAACAAAAAATAAACGAAGTTGTAGGAAAAATCCAAGGCAAGAAACAAAATAAATGGTACCAACCATACACTTTTTGCGACCACTGATACGATACCTCTTAAATTCCTAAGGAAAATTATGGAAATTTGAGTGGACAATAAGTTTAAGAACCCTGTTTCTCCCGACAATGATCCGGCATTGAAATAGGGTTTTAAAGTTAAGTTTGAGTTAGTTAAGTTGGTTTTAAAGACTGCCCATTTCGTGTTACTTACAAAATGGGCGGCTTTTTATGTTTATAGGTCAAACTTGATTCCCTGTGCCAATGGCAGTTCGGTAGTGTAATTGATGGTGTTTGTCTGCCTTCTCATGTAGATTTTCCAAGCATCGGAACCGCTTTCACGGCCTCCTCCGGTTTCTTTTTCCCCACCAAAAGCTCCACCGATTTCAGCACCTGAGGTACCAATATTTACATTGGCAATGCCACAATCCGACCCTTCTACGGAAAGGAAACGTTCGGCTTCCCTTAAATTGTTCGTCATAATGGCAGAAGAAAGCCCTTGTCTTACCCCATTTTGCATATCCAGTGCATTTTGAAGGTCACCACTGTACTTCATTATGTACAATACGGGCCCAAAGGTTTCATGCTGTACAATCTCGAAGTGGTTTTCTGCTTCGGCAATCGCCGGTTTCACGTAACAGCCACTTTCATAGCCTTCGCCTTCCAGCACACCGCCTTCGACCAAAATAGTTCCGCCTTCGGCTTTTACCTTTTCCAAAGCATTCAAATAATTGTTTACCGCGTCTTTATCGATGAGTGGTCCCACGTGGTTGTTCTCATCGAGGGGATTTCCAATGCGTATTTGCTTGTAGGCGTCCACAATGGCGTTTTTTACCTTATCGTAGACGTCTTCGTGTACAATCAACCTACGGGTGGAAGTACAGCGCTGTCCACAGGTGCCCACGGCTCCGAATACGGCACCGATAACGGTATTTTTGATGTTCGCATCGGGTGTAACAATGATGGCATTGTTACCACCGAGTTCCAATAATGTTTTTCCAAGACGTCCGGCTACTGTCTGTGCAACTATCTTTCCCATGCGTGTTGAACCGGTAGCGGAAATCAACGGGACCCTTTCGTCCTTGGTCATAAATTCTCCCACGTGATAATCTCCGGTAATCAAACAGGAAATACCTTCGGGCACCCCATTTTTGGTAAAGATGCGAGCGGCAATGTTCTGGCAGGCCACAGAGGTCATCGGTGTTTTTTCCGAACCTTTCCAAATACAGGCGTCCCCACATACCCATGCCAATGCCGTGTTCCAAGACCAAACGGCGACCGGGAAATTAAAGGCCGAAATGATACCTACCACGCCAAGGGGGTGGTATTGCTCGTACATCCGGTGTCCTGGACGCTCACTGTGCATAGTTAGGCCGTGCAATTGACGTGAAAGTCCCACGGCAAAATCGCAGATGTCAATCATTTCCTGTACCTCGCCAAGCCCTTCTTGGTAACTTTTGCCCATTTCATAGGAAACGAGTTTTCCCAACGGTTCTTTTAGGCGGCGCAGCTCATCATTAAATTGTCGAACAACCTCGCCACGTTGAGGCGCAGGCATGGTTCGCCATTTTTTAAATCCTTCTTGGGCGGTGGTGATCACCTTTTCGTAATCTTCCTGAGAGGTAGCCTTTACCTTTCCGATAAGTGCTCCGTCAACAGGAGAATAGGATTCAATGAATTCCCCATTGGAAAACCATTCTTTTCCGGTAGAAGTACCATTATTTATTTCATTTAGCCCTAATTCTTTCAGGGCCTCTTTGATTCCAAATGCAGTTGCGATTTTTGACATTTATAACTTTTTACAAGTGAATTGTTATATTTTCACAATATTACGAATAATCTTGAAGAGAATAAACGGTTTACAGGAATAGGTGCACCAATAAAAGTGCTATTCCTACCAAAGCAGGGAGTGCCTGTACCGTAAATATTTTTTTTGAAGCGGTAGCCGCACCGTAGATTCCAGCTACGGCAACACATCCCAAAAAGAAGAGGGCTACATACACTTGCCAAGCTCCATCTTTGATCAACAAAGACCAGATAAGTCCTGCAGCCAAAAAACCATTGTACAGCGCTTGGTTCGCCGCCAGTGTTTTTGTGGGCTCAAAAAGCTCTTCCGGAAAGCTGCGGAACACCTTTTTTGCCTTAGTGGTCCATGCAAACATTTCCAGCCATAGAAAGTACAGATGGAGCAGGGCCACAATTGCAACGATGATTTTTGCGATAAGGAGGCTCATTCTTCTTTGGCTACAAATCGTTCATCAACGGGCATTACTGTACCACATTTGTTGCAGGTGCGCAGTTCTTCCGAACCGTAAAAGTGCTTAAAATGACCTAAGAAATCCTTTTCAATGTCATGTAGTTTAAAATAAATCTCATGCAGTTTGTTGTTGCAGTTATCGCAAAACCAAAGCAGTCCATCTTCGGCATCGAGGTCCATGCGCTTGCGCTCCACGACCAAACCAATAGAGCCTTCCTTGCGAACGGGTGAATGTGGCACTTTGGCCGGATGTAGGTACATATCCCCGGGTCCCAGTTCCATGGTTCTTTTTTGTCCATCTTCTTGGATATGCACTTCGATCTGTCCTTCCAATTGATAAAAAAGTTCCTCCGTCTCGTTATAATGATAATCCTTTCGAGCATTGGGACCGGCGACCACCATCACAATGTAATCACCCGATTCTTTGTACAAATTTTTATTGCCCACCGGAGGTTTTAGGGTCTCACGGTTTTCCTCTACCCATTTGTTGAGATTAAAAGGTGCCTTTATTGCCATGTTCAAAGATTTTATGAAAGGTAAAAAAATCTCTCGTGGCAACATAGCAATTCAAAAAAAAGACCCACCATAGGCGGGTCTTGCTGTGAGTTATACGGGGTTACATTAGTCTATCTTTATAAAAATCTGGGTATAGTAAGGTCTTCCGTCCTTGTCCAACTGCACGCTAAGGGCAGTGTGGGTAAAGTCCCCATCAAGAGCTTGCTTATGGGAGGCACTGGCCACCCATGCATCCATAGTTTTTTCTGCGGATGCGTAGAAACGGGCCACATTTTCTGAAATTTTTTGTGCATTGGTTTCCGCTGCAATGCTGGCGGCACGTTCTTCAAAATTATCGTGGCTCAAGCTGTTTTTGGAAATCATATAATTGTTGTGTTCCTCAGCATATTTGTAAGCTGGTTCGCTTGTGATCAAGGCCTCCAAACCGATTGAATTTCGGTATTCGTTGACCAAATCCAGCAGTTCCTCTTCCATTTTTATGGGATCTACAGAAACTTTATCGTTTCCAATACTGGCTTCGGTATACAATTGTTCCAATTCTTCTGTCGATGATTTGCTACAGCTTGCAAGTAGCAATACCAATCCTACGATCAGCAAAGTGCTCGTACATTTTTTCATTTCTCGGGGTCGTTTTCGGGAGTGCTCTAAATTCCCTAATGTTCTCGTTTGCTAAACTAAAGGAGACCCTGCCCGTTTCCATAAAATTTCCACATCAGGGTAGATTATCACGTTGAAATACAGGATACTGAAATAATGATGGTGCCGTGGTATGGGAAGATTATCAATTCATCGGAAAAAGCGTACCGTTCATATAATCTCCTCCCTAGCTTCGACTTCTTCTTTGGGGAGGGTTTCCTCGTCATCAAATACATAAGCGAACACCAAGGCTCCAATTTCCTTGATGGGTTCGTAGAAAACGGATTCTTGTTTGCTTTCTTCATTGATGAGTCCGAGAGGAGAGGAGAGCTTTTCAAAGAAAATTAGAAAGGCACCCAAGATAACGGCCACCTTTAAAGCTCCAAAAATACCCCCGGCGATTTTATTGAGCAATCCGAGCATGGCAAAATCAGCAATCTTGGTCAGGAATTTGCCTGCCAAGTTCACCACAATGATAATGGCAAAAAAGGTAATTAAGAACGCAGCGATTTTAAGATATTGGTCGCTCCAATCAAATCGTTCTGCAAGATAATCCCCTGTGATGTACGAAAAATGGATGGCGCCATAAATTCCGGCAATGATTGCCACCAAAGAAGCTAGCTCTACAAACAAGCCATTTTTCAGCCCTTTGTACAGGCCCCAAATCAAAAGAATTCCTATGATGATATCCAAAAAGCTCATGCGCGGGTTTTAACAAATATAGAATATTGATTTGTACCTTTGGTACTCATTGCAAAAGACATGGCAAGAGACGAACAATTAAGGGGACGATGGGAGCTATTGGTGCAAAAACTGTCGGCCCAATTTTCCGATGGTGATCCATTGGAACTGGATGGCATCATTTATTTGGTAGGCGTTCAGGAATTGGGAAATTTTCATCGTAAATTTAAAAAGGACGAAAAAGTCAATCTGATGCATATCGCCATCTGCAGGCTGTTGGAGCCTTATGGGTATTATGATTTTGACTTTTTTGATGACGATGGATGGCCACATTATAAAATCAAGGAACAACTCCCACCGCTGAAGGCCGGGGAGCAAACGGTTTTGATGAAGGAAGCCTTGGTAAATTATTTTTTGGAAAAGGAGTACATTAATTAAATGAATCCCCAAAAACCATATTACGCGGTGATTTTCACCAGCCTAAGAACTCCAGGCGACGAAGGATATGCGCAAATGGCGGAAGAAATGGAAACCTTGGCACGAAAACAACCGGGTTTCTTGGATGTAGAAAGTGCTAGGGATGGTGTCGGAATAACCGTCAGTTATTGGGAGAGTTTGGAAGCGATTGCCAATTGGAAGGCCCAATTGGACCACAAACAAGCGCAAAAACAAGGCAGACTGCAATGGTATTCTTGGTATAAAGTCCGGGTATGCCGTGTGGAACGGGAATACGAATTCAATACAATAGAATCATGAGCGAGAACATTGTTTTTTCAAACGTAAATCGAAAGGAACAGTTGCAAAAGGCGGCTCAAATGTCATACGACCTCGTGGTCGTGGGTGGGGGAATAACCGGTGCTGGAATTGCCCTGGACGCTTCTTCTCGCGGCATGAAAGTGTTGTTGTTGGAGAAAGGGGATTTCGCTTCGGGTACCAGCAGCAAATCCACCAAATTGATACACGGCGGGCTTCGTTATTTGAAACAATTCGATTTTTGGTTGGTAAAAGAAGTGGGTTCGGAACGTGCCATTGTGCACAAATTGGCACCCCATTTGGTGCTGCCAGAAAAAATGTTGCTCCCGCTTATCGAGGGCGGGTCTTATGGAAAATGGTTGACCTCCATCGGTTTGAAGGTGTACGATATTTTGGCCCAGGTTTCTGGGGACGATAAACGGCAGATGCTGGAGAAGAAGGAAGCACTAAAACTGGAGCCGCTGCTTCCCAAAAAAATCTTGAACGGTGCGGGCTATTATGCCGAATACCGCACCGATGATGCCCGGCTCACTATGGAAAATTTGAAGACCAGTCTTCAGTTTGGGGCACAGTTGTTCAATTACGCCAAGGTCACCGATTTTATTTATAAGGATGAACAAGTAGCTGGGGTAAAGTTCACTGATGAGGTTTTCGGGGATGAGTATAACGTATTTTCTAAATACGTCATCAACGCTGCTGGCCCCTGGGTGGATGAACTGCGCAGTGTAAACCAATCCAAAAAGGGAAAACAATTGCACCTGACAAAGGGGGTCCATTTGGTATTTCCAAAGGAAAAACTACCGGTAAAACAATCCGTTTATTTTGATATTCCCGACGGCAGGATGATGTTTGCCATCCCACGCGGCAAGGTCACCTATATTGGCACTACGGACACCAATTACAATGCCGACAAGAACCATGTAACAACCGAACTGGCCGATGCCATTTATTTGATTTCCGCCGTAAACAACATGTTCCCCGACATTGAATTGGAGTTGGACGACATTATTTCGTCATGGGCTGGACTTCGTCCTTTGATTCACGAAGAAGGGAAATCCGCTTCTGAATTGTCCCGAAAGGATGAAATCTTTACTTCAGATACTGGATTGGTCAGCATTGCAGGGGGTAAACTTACGGGGTACCGCAAAATGGCCGAACGTGTGGTGAACCGTATCGTCAAAAAAATGGAGGAAGATTACGAAACCGAATTGAAGGCTTGCACCACGGATAAAATCCCACTTTGTGGAAACGACTTTAAAAAGTATAAGCACGTAACCAAATACATTGATCAGGTCTTGGACAATCTCAAAGAAGATGGATTTGAATTCTATCACGCTTGGTACTTGGTCACCACCTACGGTAAGCAAACCGAAGCTATTTTGGAGCGGTATGCCAACATTAAAGGGAAAAAACCCAAAGAACGTATGATCAGGGCAGAGGCCCAGTTTGCCATGGCGCACGAAATGGCCCTAAACCCGCTGGACTTTTTTATTCGAAGAACGGGCCGACTGTATTTTGACATTGACAGCGTTCGAAAATACAAGGAGCCGGTGTTCGAGGAGTTCCAAAAAGCCTATAACTATTCTGCGCAAGACATGGAAGCCTTTTCCAAAGAATTGGATACCCAGTTGACCGAGCATTCGGATTTTTCGTTGGAGCGGGGTTAATCCAACTTCTCCGTCAACTTTTCAAACACCTTTTTGGGGTTCTTGTTTTTGTAGAGCACTTGGTACACGGCGTTGATAATCGGAGTTTTGGACTTCTTTTGTAGTTTTTCCATCAAGTTATGGGCGCTTTGGGTAGCATAATAGCCTTCGGCTACCATATTCATCTCCATCATGGCGCTTTTTACGGTGTAGCCCTTACCTATCATGTTTCCGAACATACGGTTTCTACTAAAAGTGGAATATCCCGTTACCAATAGGTCGCCCAAGTAGGCCGAGGCGTTGATGTTTCGCTTCATTTTGTATACTCGGTCTATAAAACGTTTCATCTCGCGGATGGCATTGCTCATCAACACGCTTTGGAAATTGTCCCCATAACCCAGTCCGTGGGCTATGCCCGCAGCAATGGCATAAATGTTTTTCAGCATGGCTGCATACTCCGTACCGATGATGTCGTCCGATATTTTGGTACGGATGTAGTCGCTCTTCAGGTGTTTGGCCACCATTTTTGCCTTATCGGAATCGGCGCAGGCAATGGTTAGGTACGATAAGCGCTCTAAGGCCACTTCTTCGGCATGGCAGGGTCCTGTAATGACCCCAATATTTTCAAAAGGGATGCCGTATTTTTCATTAAAATGCTCCCCAACAATGCGGCCGCTTTCCGGAACAATACCTTTAATGGCCGAAAAAATAATTTTATCCTTCAACGGAACGGTCAAAGCTTGGAGTTCCCTTTCCAAAAAAGCGGAGGGAATCGCAAAGATCAGCACATCGGATGCTTCAGCAATCGTGTTGATATCATGGCTCATTACCAGCTGGTCCACATCAAACTCCACAGAGCTCAGATAGTTGGGATTGTGCCATTCTTTTTGGATATGTCGAATCGCAGAATCGCTCCGCATGTACCAATGTACGTGGGCTAAATTTTCTGTCAGCATCTTTACAATGGCCGTACCCCAGCTTCCACCTCCAAAAACCCCAAAATTAAGTTTGTCTCCCATGCATCCAAATTAGGTTGTAAAGCTAAAAAATAAATCAATCAGAATGTTTATGGCTGATTATCAAACAGTTAACAAATTTGGCACGCTGCTTGGTTTAGGTATAGGGAACCTTAAAACCTCGATTATGAAACATAGAAAACTACTTTTCGGATTTTTACTGATAGGCATATTGGCCAGTTCCTGCTACACCGAGGTTATTGTGGAAGATGACCTGATGGTGGAGCCACCTATCACTACCGCCCTGGTTTTGGAATCGTACGACCTTTGGTATATCGATATTAATGCAACCCGTGGCGGTGGGGAAGTGCCCTTTTTGCAACGGGCGTTTACCATTTCGTTCGATAGGGGCATCGTTTACGCCAACAACAATCTTTCCGGTTTGGGAAAAACAGGTAACGGATTGGGTATTGATGTTGGTGCATACGGCACCTTTAGCGGTCAGGTGGAAATCGACCACGATGTAAACGGCCTTTGGTTGTTGGAAGTGTTCCCTTTGGACAATAATACCTTGGAACTCTACGATCCCCGCTCCGATACTTCCTATATTTTGGAAGGGTATCAAAGGAACAACTTTGATTACGACAGGGTGTTCTATGACAATATCCACTATTTGCTACAGGAATATCAAGTATGGGAGAAAACCTTTACCAGTGAAGTTGGAGCCTTGAACGAGTTCGATGAGGAAAACTATTTGCAGTTTTTTGCTGACGGGGATGGGTATTTTAGGTCCTCGGTTGATATGACTGGTATTCCGTTGAACAGTATTCAATGGGATTACCAGGGGGATTATGAAGTGTACGACGTGGCCAATGATGCCACCCTGAAAACTTTAACACTCGATTATGACTATTTGGGCAATGATTATTTTGAGTTGTACGTTATCAATGATAGTACCATAGAGTTGTACCATGTATCCAGCGGAACGGTGTATGAATTCACGGGAAGAGGATACATCCAATATTTGAAATCAAGTGGCGGAACAGGTAAAAAACGTTCAAAAACAAACAATCCTGTAATGAACGTTACCCGTCAACGGAATATGTAAGGAAGAACATATACGTTCGACCATACAAACAGTTTTTTTGGTTGGTTATTTAGTTAAGAATCGCCTTGGGCATTTGTGCTCGGGGCGGTTCTTTTTTTAGCGGTTTCTTTTCTTATAGTCCGAAGGGTTTTCACCACTTATCCTTTTAAAGGTCCGGTTGAAATAGGACAAGCTTTCAAACCCGCACTCGTAGCAGGTTTCTCCTATATTCTTGCCCGTCAACAACATTCGTTTGGCCTGCGTAATCCGATATTGGTTCAAAAAGTTGGTAAAGGTACTCCCCGTATTCTTTTTAAAGTATCTGCAAAAAGCCTCTTTCCCAAGGTTTATGGACGCTGCAATATCCTCCAAGGCTATTTTTCGTGAATAATGCTCATCGATATAGGAATATACCTTTTGCAAACGTTCTTGTTGCTTGTTGGCTTTGTTGTTGATAATCGGGTTGTCGTGCAAAAGGATGTACTCCTCACTCTGGGCCAATAGTTTGAGCAACCGCAGAATTTTCAATAATTGATCAAACCGGTTCATGCCCTGCAATTGTTTCATGAGGGAACCCACCGTTTGTTTCGTTTCACCATAAAAGGCAATGCCGTGCTGAGACCTGTCCAATAGCCCATACACATCTTCCAGCTCCTGAATCTCGGTAAACACCTTTTCCTTGAACGAAGCGCTGATGTGCAAAACTTCCTTGTGGTACTCCGTTTTGATGCCGTGATCAAAGTTTAAATGGGGGATGTTGGAACCGATCAGTACAAGGTCGCTTCCCTTGAAATTGGAAATATGGCGACCTACATGACGCTTTCCATTGGCCCCTTCAATATAGACCAATTCAAATTCGGGATGAAAGTGCCAGAAAAAAAGATCGTTCAACTTCGGATTGTGCAATAGATGGAAGGAGCTCTTGTCATTGGGCTGTATGTTTTCCAACTGAATTTTCATCTTATTGCTTTAATATGACTAAAAATAAGAAGTAAAAATCAAAATAGTTCAAATATTGGTCAATGTTAGGGTAGAAACCCCAGTGCGCTTCCACTAGTTTTGATTCATCCTTAAGTAGTAAAGCAAAGAACAATGATGCAGCAACATACAGAGATGGCGAACAAGGCCCACGAGGCCATACCCGGAAATCCCTCCACCGCCACAAGCAGTAAAACAAAACTCAATGATAGATCCAACAGCAAACCACTACGGGTACTTTCCGAAGAGGATTGGGCATTTTGGATAGAAAATGGATACATCGTAATCAAAAATGCCGTTCCAAAAGAACAGGCGAAGGCAACTGCCGATTTTTTATGGGAGTTTGACGAAAAGGACCCGAACGATCCTGAAACCTGGTATGCTCCGCCAAGAGCAGAGATGAAAATGAAAGAGCTTACCGGAACAGGAATGGTGGAAGTGTACAATCACCAACATTTATGGAACAACAGACAAACACCGAAAGTATACGATGCCTTTGTGGACATTTGGGGCACGGAAAAGTTATGGGTCACCATCGACCGCGCCAACCTCAATATGCCCCAACGTCCAGGAGAGAACAAAAAAGGGTTCATCCATTGGGACTACGACCCCGAGACCAAACCCCAAAATGTGCAGGGCGTATTGGCCCTTGCTGATCAAACCGATGAAAACATGGGCGGATTTCAATGCATCCATGGTTGTACCGAAACTATGAAACATGGAAGCAGACCCAACCCGAAGACCGTGACCATTTTCAGCCCGATGTAACCGGGTTGGAAGATAAAATTGTAAAAGTGAAATTGGAAGCAGGAGACCTTTTGATTTTCAACAGCACACAGCCCCACGGCATTCGGCCAAACAAATCCGGCGACAAAGTGAGGATAGCACAATACATTTCCATGATGCCTGCGGAGGAAGACAACGAAGAAATGCGGCAATGGCGCATCAATTCGTGGAAAAACAGAATTGCTCCCGAAGGCTATGCCTTTCCGGGCGATCCGCGGAAATGGGAACAGACCAAATACGATACTGCCAAATTAAGTCCACTGGGAGAAAAGTTATTGGGCCTCACTAACTGGTAGATTATCAAATCCTTAAAAATTTTCGGGTCATTAGGGTCTTGCCGTTAATAGTGTTACTTTTGCGCGCTTCAAGATTGAAGCCATGAAAAAATATCTCAACCTTTTTGATTTTTCCCAAAAAGTAAACTACCGCACAGAAATTTTATCGGGCCTTACCGTGGCACTTGCCTTAGTGCCCGAAGCCATCGCATTTGCCTTCATTGCAGGTTTGTCGCCCCTCACCGGTTTGTACGCAGCCTTTGTCATGGGATTGGTCACCTCGATTTTGGGCGGTAGACCGGGAATGATTTCAGGGGCTACGGGAGCTGTGGCGGTTGTCATTGTTACCTTGGCTCAGCAATATGGGGTGGAATACGTATTTGCCACCGTAATCCTAGCAGGTATTTTACAGTTGCTGGCCGGAGTGCTTCGGTTGGGAAAATTGATGCGTTTGGTGCCCCATCCCGTGATTTTCGGATTTGTGAACGGTTTGGCCGTGATTATTTTTATGTCGCAGTTAAGTCAATTTCAAACCGTGGACGGGGAATGGTTGAGCGGAAGCACCTTATATATTTTCTTGGGATTGGTACTTTTGACCATGGTGGTGATTTGGGGGCTTCCTAAATTGACCAAAGTGGTTCCAGCCTCCTTGGCAGCCATCCTTTTGGTGTTTGGAATCGTGTTTTTCTTGGGATTGGATACACGGACTATTGGCGATATTGCATCCATTCAGGGAACCTTTCCACCTTTTCATATACCTGATCTTCCCCTTACTTGGGAGACCTTACAGATTATATTTCCCTTCGCCGCGATTATGGCAGGTGTTGGTTTGATTGAAAGTTTGCTAACGCTCAACATCGTGGACGAGATTACCGAAACCCGTGGTAGAGGCAATAAAGAAGCTGTGGCGCAGGGAACCGCAAACATTCTTTCTGGATTTTTCTCTGGAATGGGTGGTTGTGCCATGATCGGACAAAGTTTGATCAATACGTCCAATGGTGCACGTGCTCGACTGTCGGGGATTGTGGCTGCCTTGATGCTTTTGGTATTTATTATGTTCGGCTCCAGTTTGATTGAAAGAGTGCCCATGGCCGCACTGACCGGTCTGATGATCATGGTTGCTTTGGGGACCTTTGAATGGGCGAGTTTAAAGACCTTCCGCAGAATGCCAAAATCGGATGTGTTGGTAATGGTGCTTGTAACCTTGGTGACGGTGTTCCTTCACAATTTGGCTTTGGCCGTGTTGGTGGGCGTGATTATTTCCGCACTCGTGTTTGCTTGGGACAATGCCAAACGTATCCGGGCTCGAAAAAGCATTGATGACGAAGGCGTGAAACACTACGAAATCTACGGTCCGTTGTTCTTTGGCAGCACCACCTTATTTGCCGAAAAATTTGATGTATTGAACGACCCCGAAGAAGTGGTCATTGACTTTGCCGAAAGTAGGTTGGTGGATATGTCCGCCATTGAAGCCGTGAACAAAATTACAGAGCGTTATCGCAAAGTGGGCAAAAAGGTGCATTTAAAGCATTTGAGCCGCGACTGTAGGCGTTTGTTGGCCAATGCCGACGACATTATCGAAGTCAATGTTTTGGAAGACCCGACCTATAAGGTAGTGGTGGATAACTAGGAATTACTCCCTTGTTTTTCCCAAGAACACATTCACATTTGGGTTTTGGGGATTGCCACTGGCCCGTCGCATCAATACAATTTGGCCTGTATGGTGAATACAATCCGCAAGCATGCCATTGATCATATTCCAGAAGGGGAACTCGGAGGTTCGACCTCCCTGTTTAAATATGACCTTAAAATCTTCCATTTCTTCAGAAGTTTTGCCTAAAACTTTCTCGCTGGCAGTTTTTAAATTGTTCAGGGTAAGTGAACGAAGCTCCTCATACGAAAATTTTTGAGGGTTCACCGGTCTTTCATAAGGCTTGGCATCTGGTGCCAACAAAATATTATTGGACATCACGTAAATGTGTTCCATGGTTTCAAAAAGAGAACGGCCATCTTCCGATGCCCGGTAGGTCAAATCATTTTCGGTGAGCCCTTCCGTGGCCCAGTAATAGCGGAACCCCAATCCATCTATCATTCTGGAAACTACATTTCCGGAGGTAAACGTTGAGGGGTAATCGGGTATTTCTTTATACGGCAGCTCCATTTCTTGTGCTTTGGTTTGCATATGAAACGACAAAATAACAAAAAGAATAAGGCTGCACACTTTCCTCATAATCAATCCCATTTTTTGAATATCAAGATGTTTTCCTCGGAACCATTCGAAAGATAGAGTCGATTATTTTCCACCTTGTATTGTGTGCTGCTGTTCAAGGCGGTCAAAAATGTGGATTCCTTGTCCATATTGGGGCAGGCCATCCGTGTAGTGGCCACTTGGGTGAATCGCAGCACATCCTCTTCATAAAAAATCCCACCTGTCATTCGGTTGCAGCCCGAATACCCAGAAAATCTATTGTTGTTGATATTGATTTCCAAATTGGGCAGGTCCCTACCGCCAAATTCTTCCTTGGAAACCGCATTGCCGTTCATTTTTTCCAATACCCAAATGTCGTGAAGCCTGTAATCAGTAATATAGGCCCCGCAGCCTTCGTACACTTTGGTTTCATCTCCGCCCGTGCTTTTGTAAGATACAGTTACGGTGTAAGGGAACACTTCGCCAGACATGGCATTGGTACATTCCTTTTGGGATATGATTACATCTAGCTGTGTGGCCTCGGTTTGCATGCGAAACATCTTGATGTTTCCATCCTGTGCCTTAATAGCTTCGGATGGGGGCGTTGTGATGGTATCTTCCATAGTCTGAAGTTCCACCTTGTCTCCATATAACTTGAGTCCCCAAAAGGGTTCGGTTCCAGTGGCCTTAAAATAGCTTCCGTCAATTTTTATAGCAATGGGTTCCATGGTTCTTTTTTCTTCTTTGGATGGCAGGGTGTCCACTACCGCCTCTTTCGCTTCTGGTTCTGAGGTGGTTTCTTTCTTTTTCTCGGCACAGCCAAAAATCAGCAATGCAACACAACTTAAAATGAGTATCTGTTTCATGGGTTTACTTTTTTGAATCGCATCATCGGTACCTCACCGACCAAAAGGTTGAGTTTTCCCTCCTCTACGGAGTAACCGTCTATTTTTTTCATCATCTGTAAAAATTGGCGTTCACTGCCGCCGCAGAACATCATGGTGGTGGGTCCGGGATCACCAAAGGCAATGGTACTTTCCGCAATTTCAAAATCGGCGGTATAACCGTTGCAACTATCGGTACCCCTAACCTTGCCGGTTTCTTTGTTAAAGGTAATCTGTGGCTTTTTGTTGGGAAAAAGTCCATCGAAGGCGATTCGTGGGCCGGAAATGTATTCCAATTCCCAAGTAGGGCCGTAGAGGGCTTCCTCATCGGATTTGGCGCTTCCGCAGGATTCTGCCAGAAGTATGGCAAAGAAAAAGAGAAGAATTGAAGTTTTCATCTTATAGCAATTACTGGTTAATGTTGTTGTAAAATACTAAAAAAATGAATGACCTCCCCTATGTTTTATGTTGTTAAATGGCTAAATGATAATACTTTCTAGGGCTTTCTTAGGCTCCAAATTTCATAAATGGGGTCTCCCTTACTACTTAATCCCGAGTGGTGCCAATCCCCATTGATCAATTCATAATTGAACTCCAAACTTGCGCCGACCCTAGAGTCGTCCCGGGAGAAAAAACCGATATTTTCGGTGTATGTGCCATTAACGGTGGTATAAGTTCCCCCACCAGTCCCCATAAATTCCTTGGTTTCGGTGTTGTAGGCAATCCACTGAAAACGGGTGCCGCTTAATATTTTCATGGTCTTTCGAGGTCCGGAAGTGTCGCGTTTCACAATTTCACCATCGCGTTTTCTGCCGGATATCAACCATGCACCAAATAGGTCGCCGGGCGTCCCATCATCAACGCGCGTCCATGTCATGTCGTAGAGATCCAGCACATCATTTGCCATGGAATAACTATGGGATTGGGTTTGACCAACCATTTCAGGGTTTTGCGTCGAAAATTCAAAAGTTAAGTCGATTGTTCCGTTACTTAGGGCATATTGACCCCCCTTGGTGCCAACAAATTTTCCATAGGCCTTTTCAAAAATTGCTTCCGAAAAAAAGCCGTTTGTAAATGTTATCACGTGCTCCACTTCAGATCCTGCGTCGTCGGAACCCATAGTGCTCCATGCACCCTGAAGTCCTTGTGCGTAAATCAAGGGTGAAAACCCTACACAAACAGCAAAAAGTAGTAGTCTTTTCATGTTCCAAAAGTTTGTAGTAAGATATAAAAAAAGCTGCTGTTTCTTTAACAAAACAGCAGCTATCCTACTATAATTGAGTTGGTTTGTTTAAAGTGTTCTCAAGTACTCGGCAACATCCCTTGCCTCATCCTCAGTAAGGTTTTGGTTGAGCATAATGGCGTTGTTGTACTCTTTCAACAAGGCTTTGGCAATAGGGTCTTCCTTCAGCATGCCATCGGGGTTCAAGATCATGTTCATGACCCACTCCGGGCTTCTTCTTTCATAGACACCTTTTAGCGCAGGGCCGATCATGCGTTTTTCTGCCATGTGGCATGCTACGCAAATAGCCTCAAATTTGGCTTTACCCCTTGCGGCCATTTCATCATTGATTTCATCTGGGAATTCCATATTCGTAATCGGACCTACTCCTTTATTGTCCAAATCAACAGGAACACCTTCTTTTTCTACTGTTTTGGTATCTTCCGTTTTGGTGCGGCTTACTTCAAAGCCATCTTTCTTTTCTTCCTTTTTGCCGCCGCAGCTTGCTATCATGGCCCCCAAGGCCAAGACCATTACCATTTTTTTCATTCTGATTCTATTGAAGTTTATGTGTAAACTGAGCTACTAAGATAGGTAATTAGCCACTAATAATCCTTGCGTTTTTTGTTTTGTCTTTCAGAAAATCACCGAGTGACCATTCAAATGGAGTCAAAAAAAGCCAGTGCCCTTTTTTCGGTATAGGTGATGTTGTTCTTGCCCCAAAAACCCACATGTCCGCCATAGCTGGGCATTTCTAGAAACAATTTGGTATTTCTATCGGTTTCCTTTACGGGATAACACTCAGGACCCAAAAAAGAATCATCCTTGGCATTGATGATGAGGCTCGGCACTTGGATATGGGGTAAAAATTGCAGGGAGCTCGATTTTTTGTAGTAGTCCAGGGCATCTTCAAAGCCGTGTGCCTGACTGGTGTAGATATCGTCAAAATCCTTTAGGGTCTTTATGCTTTTGATGTCGTTGTCACTTATTTTATTAGGGAACATGTGCTGTTTTTGACGTAGTTTGTCCAACAGGTTGCCCTTAAATTTAATCGCGTACATTATGTTTTTGATGCTGAGCAACTGTTTGCAGGAATCATGAAGATTACAGGGTACGGAGACGGCCACGGCCCCTTTGATTTCCTTTGGGACATCGTTGCCCTCACCCAAATATTTGAGCAATAGGTTTCCGCCCAAGCTGAATCCTTTCAAGTAGATTTCCGAATAATTCTTGGTATTGAGAATATGGTTGAGAACTTCAATTAAATCCTCTGTGGCACCTGAATGATAGGAGCGATACTTTACATTGGGCTCACCACTGCATCCCCGATAGTTCACGGCACAGGTATCGTAACCATTTTGGTTCAGTATTTTGGCACTTCCAGTAATGTAGGGGCGCTGGGCATCCCCTTCCAGCCCGTGAAGCAATATGACTAACTTTTGCGTCTGAGTTACCGAATCGCTCCAGTCCAAATCCAGAAAATCACCATCTGAGAGCATAATCCGTTCCCTTTTTTGGACCACCCCGTTTACCGAACGGATAATGCCCGAATAAATCGTGGCGAAATGCCCATTTTTAAAAAGTAGGGGTGGTGTATAATCGGAATTCAGCTGTGGCATGGGTTACTCCTTTGGATAGGTGGTTAACAGTTTGGACTGCTCTTCCACCGCTGTTTTAAACCCGGATTTCAACTCTTTGACCAATGCCGAAACGGATAGCACATTGTCAATCGTGGTTACGCCCTGCCCAGCCGACCAAATCGTTTTCCAAGCCTTGGCCTCGGTATCGAGTTCCTTGCCAAAGTCAATTTTCGTATCCTTTTTCAGGTCTTCCTCTGTAATACCTGCCGCTTTTAGGCTAGCAGCCAAGAAATTCGCGTGTACGCCCGAAATGGCAGCCGTGTACACCACATCACTCGCACCTGCCTCAATGATCATTTTGCGATAGTCGTCGGTGGCTTTGCTTTCCTCCGTGTTGATGAACCTGGTACCCATATAGGCTAGGTCGGCTCCCATCTGTAGGGCAGAGGCAACATCCCTACCGGTACTGATGCATCCGGACAAAATGATGGTTTTATGATAGAATTTTTTCACCTCCGCGATCAAACTCATGGGGTTGATGGTACCGGCATGCCCACCAGCACCTGCTGAGACCAATATAAGACCGTCCACACCAGCTTCGGCCGCTTTTTCGGCATGGCGCTTTTTGATGATGTCATGAAAGACCAATCCGCCGTAGCTATGAATGGCATCCACAACTTGGCTTACTGCACCGAGCGAGGTAATCACCAAAGGCACTTTGTGTTTGATGCAAAGTTTTACATCGGCCTCCAATCTCGGATTGGTCGGGTGAACCACCAAGTTGACCCCGAATGGCGCTGCTTTTTTGCCGGTTTCCTCCTCAAATGCCTTTAATTCTGACTTAATTTGGATGAGCCACTCCTCAAAACCTTCACTGGTGCGTTGGTTCAGGGCCGGGAAGGTTCCCACTATACCATTTTTACAACATTCCACCACCAATTTTGGTCCCGAAATCAGGAACATGGGGGCGGCAATAACGGGTAGGGACAGGTTTTGGATAAATTCAGCTTTTTGGCTCATGGTTGTCATGTTAAACTATGTTTAAAAATAGGAACAATTCTTCTTCATAATGGAATCAGTTCTCAAAACTATGGTATTTTTACAATTATTATGCATGCATAACAAAATAACCTTTTATGTTTTTTAAGGAATTTGAGATCAGGTGGAGCGATACGGACGCCAACCGACATTTAGCGAATTCGGCCTACATCAACTTTATGAGCCACACTCGAATGGCCTATTTAGGGCTATTGGGGTTCAATCAAAAAAGTATGTCCGCCCACAATATTGGTCCAGTGGTTTTTTACGAGCACGTCTATTATTTTAAGGAAGCTTTCCCAGGCATGCCCGTCAAGGTCTCTTTGGAGTTTGCCGGAATGAGCAATGATGGGATGTTCTTTGAGTTTAGGCATAATTTTTACGACCACAACGGGAAAAACTTTGCGCGTTGCGAAATGATGGGAGCCTGGATCGATTTAAAGAACAGAAAACTTACCGGATTGCCCGAGGAGTTTTTGAATGCTTTTGAATCCATGGAAAAAACGGAGGACTTCAAGATTTTGACCAAGGAAGATACGCGGAAGCACGTTCAGAAGCCAAAGGACATCGAGATTTTATAATTTCTTTTAGGCCTCTTTTGGGTGCTTGATGCCTCTTCGTGGTTTTTTGCTGGCCAAATAAACGCCTACTAGCACAAAGGCCATGGCCAAAATTTTGATGAGGGTGAGATGGTCCTTGCCGGAGGAAAGCGCAAATAAAATACCGACCAAGGGCTGCATATACACAAAGGCCCCTACAGACGACGCTTTGAGTTCGGTCAAGGCAAAAATATTGAAGAGATAGGTCAAAAAAGTAGTGCCGATGACCACAAAGGCAACAGATCCATAAGCCCAAAGAGGCATGGTCGACCATTCAATTTCGAGTACCTCGGGTAAGGTGATGGGCAAATTGACGATAAAGGCAATGCTAAATAACCATTTCATCAATGTGAATGGGTGATATTTTTCAATCAGTTTTTTTACCACCACCAAGTAGGCACCGTACGCTGTCGCATTAAGAATGAACAAAGAGTTTCCCAAAGGAATGTTGGGGGCATCTTGGCGTATTTCTGCCCCAAACAAAATAAGACCCAGCGCACCTACAAAACCCATAGCAATCCCCAATCCCTTGTTGAGCGTAATTTTCTCGCGTAAAAACAGAGCGGAAATCACCACAACGATGATAGGGGTGATGGTTACAAGTACAGCGCTATTAATAGGTGTGGATAGTTGGAGGCCCTTAAAAAAGGATAGCATATTGATGCTCATTCCCAAAAGGGAACAGAAGAATAAACGCCCCCAATCGCGTTTTTCAATTTTTTGCTTTGGACCCAAAATTGAAATCAACCAAAAAAGGATGGCTGCCCCGCCTACACGAAGAAAGATAAACCCGAAGGGTTGAACGTGCATGGGCATGACTCCCTTGGCTACGGTGTGGTTGATCCCGTAGATAACAGTGGCGCCTATGGCGGCCAAAATGGCCAAGGTTCTTTTGCTCATCAATGCAGTGCCGCTTTGGCGGCTTCTACTGTTTTTTTTGCATTTCCAACGAAAATGGTGTCATCGACCAAGACTACAGGTCGTTTTAAAAAGGTGTAGTGCTCCAAGATCAAGTCCTTATAATCCTTTTCGGAAAGCTCCTTTTCATGCAATCCCCGCTGGCGGAAAAGCATGGCTCTGCGGCTGAACAGGGATTCGTAGCTCCCGCTCAATGCTGCCATGTGTTCCAACTGTTCTGGGGTAATGGCTTCTGATTTGATTTCTTGCAGTTCAACTCCGTCCAACGGCTCCAATTCCTTCAATATGCGTTGGCAAGTGGAACAGCTGCCCAAATGATAAATCTTTTTCATAAAAATGATATTATTGGATGGACAAAGGAAGTCAAAAATGAAACAAATCCCATTGCAAAGAGGTAAATTCAACAGGATTTAATCGCTTTGTTGATTTGGAAAAGAAGGGGTTTAATTCCGAACAGAGTAGGCAGTTTCGTATTAAAAACATAGTTTTACGAAAACGAGCGTTGTGATTATATAGAAAAAGCTATGGAAAAGACCTTTGATATTCTCCTTAAAAACAGGATGATACTGCACGAATTTTTAAAGAAAACGCCCAAGGACGATTTGTTCCGGATTCCTGATGGGTTTAGCAATAACATTTGGTGGAACATCGCCCATGTGGTGGTTACGCCCCAATTGCTATTGTACAAATTGAGCGGATTGGATTTTACCATAGAGGAAGAACTCATCAACAACTATAAAAAGGGTACTTTTCCTAATGGAGAAGCTACCGAAAAGGAGATGGAACAGATTTCCGCCTATTTGTTCAGCACAGTAAAGCACATTCAGTTGGATTACGAACATGGCAAGTTTAAGAACTTTCAGGAGTATATGACTACACCTAAAATTGGATTGAACAGTCCCGAAGACGCCCTGTCCTTCAATGTTTTCCATGAGGGATTGCACCTTGGTGCCATCTTGGCACTGAAAAAGGCGTTGGCCCGCAACTAGCTTTTCGTCTGGAAATTTTTAAGGCATAAACAAACCCTCGGGAAATCGATTATATTTGTTTTAAGAACCCAAATCTTAATCCAAATGAAACACTACCATGTATGCTGGGGGCTCTTTTGTATGCTGTTTGTCTTGGTATGCGAGCAGGGCTATTCCCAAAGAAGTTACTTGTCCATTGGAGCGGTACCTACCTACAAGACCGATGGTTACGGTATTCAGCTCAATTCGAACCACTACCACAATGATACAGATTTTGTTCAGGTATCCCTAGTGGCCACCTTTTCCAAAGAAAGGCCCAATGCCGGGGTAGAGTTCCCGTATAACGACTATTGGTTCAATCTAGGATATTTTACAACGGTGTTGACCTCTCCCAATCGGGGTATTTCCTTTTATTTTGGAGGTGGGCCATCCGTAGGATACAAGCACATCAACAATGGGGAGACCGAATTCCCCTTTGATGCCGTTGAGGCAGAAAGCAGTTTTATCTATGGTGCCTACGCTTCGTTTGAAATGGACTTCTTTGTTTCAGATGCGTTTTCTTTGATTGTTCCCATCAACGGATATTATCATTTCAATAGCGACCTGAATGATACCACGCTCTTGTTGGGTGCCGGGCTCCGTTATTATTTTAAATGATATCAGGAAAAGCGATCAGCGTTCAACCTTATGTTTTAAAAAGGGGTTGATGTCAGTGTAGGGTAAAACCAAGCTTATGGGGCCATCCGCATACGACGCCACTTCGTATTGGTTATAGATGAGCTGCAGGCCCTCGGTGGTGTACCCGATGTTGTTGGGCAAATGAAAACTGTCCCCTTCGAACATAAATCCGGTAGCATTGATGTTTTGGTCCTGCGGTATTTCTTCCTGATTGCGGAATTGGGTCTCCGCAAATTCGATAAAGCCTTCAAAATCATCAAAAAGTTGGTTGTTTTCCAGCTCTTTTCCAGATTTTTTGTCAAAATTAAGATAGGTGGTGGAGGCATAGCCATGTGCACCACCGGTAAAGCAATACGAATTCAGTTTGAGTGTGACCAAATTTTCATCTTCGTACACCACTTCGCCCTCTATTTTGGCCTCCCATGGTACCTCGTCCGGGAATTTGGTCTTGAGCTCCTTGTAACTATCGGTAAAAGATTCTAGTGCTTTGTTGACGTTATCGATTTCCTCATCATCCGTAAACGACAAAATACTGATGATTTCTTCTTGAACAGACCTATTGATAGCTTCCGAAACCGCGGAGCCGTCCAAAGCATTTGGAATTTGAACCATGATTTGAGGGCAATCCGCACAGTTTTCACCAAGCAGTTCGGTGGGCTCAAAGGTAAGTTTGCTCTCTGTTTGGCAACTGATTAAAAGGCCAAAGGAAAACAAGCAAGCAAGATATTTTTTCATGATTGAGGTTTTGGGTCATCAAAAATAATACTTCGGAAAGATAACGATACATTTGTATGTAGATAGTTGCAACATGGGCATAAAAGAATTAAAGTTCAATAGCAAGGCCATTCACGGTGGGCAGCAACCAGATGCTGCGTATGGTGCTGTGATGCCGCCGATTTATCAAACGTCCACCTATGCACAACCCACACCAGGAGGTCATAAAGGATACGAATATTCAAGAGGGGCCAACCCAACACGAACTGCTCTGGAGAATGCAGTGGCGAGCCTGGAAAACGGTAAGTTTGGAATGGCTTTTGGAAGTGGAATGGCGGCCATTGACGCGGTGATGAAGCTTTTGGAGCCCGGCGATGAGGTGATTTGTACCAGCGACCTTTATGGGGGCAGTTATCGCTTGTTCAAGGGAATCTATGAGAAATTTGGCATCAAATTTTGGTTTTCGGACATGGTTGACATGGATGAATTGTCCTCGCACATCAATGCCAAAACCAAGTTGATTTGGGTAGAAACCCCCACCAATCCACTGATGAATATTGTGGATATCAAGGAGGTTTCGGAAATCACCAAGGCCAACAAGCTGCTCTTGGCGGTAGATAACACCTTTGCTACACCTTACCTGCAACGTCCTTTGGAGCTTGGAGCTGATATAGTGATGCATTCCGCCACCAAATATTTGGCAGGCCATAGCGATGTGGTGGTCGGGGCACTGGTAGTCAATGAGAAAACCTTGGCGGACCGACTCTATTTTGTTCAAAAATCAAGTGGTGCCATTTGTGGGCCCATGGATAGTTTCTTGACCTTACGGGGGATCAAAACGCTGCATGTGCGCATGCAACGACATTGCGAAAACGGGGAATTGGTGGCCCATTATTTGGAGAATCATCCTAAAATCGATACCGTATACTGGCCAGGCTTTGAACATCACCCGCAGCATAAAGTGGCCAAAGCGCAAATGTCCGGTTTTGGGGGCATGATTTCCTTTGTGCCCAAAGGAGGAAAATATGAGGATGCTATACAAATTGTAGAAAAACTTAGAATATTCACCTTGGCCGAATCGTTGGGCGGTGTGGAAAGTTTGGTGGGGCATCCTGCAAGCATGTCGCACGGAAGCATTCCAAAGGAAGAGCGTGAAAAAAAGGGTGTTGTGGATGCGCTCATCAGGTTGAGCGTGGGCATTGAAGATGTAGAAGATTTGATTGCGGATCTAGAGCAAGCCTTGAAATAATATTTTTTGAAAAATTTATAAAAAATAAATATTCAAATTATTGAAATACCATAATTTTGCCTTCAAATTCATAAATCTATAAAATAGTGCTTTTCGTTTAGCGGAAAGACAACTAATCCTAGCCTTTATATGGAAGAAAAAATAGAAGATAAAGTAAAAGTGTTTATGGATGAGGTGATTTCCAGAAATGGACATGAGCCCGAATTCATCCAAGCCGTGCAAGAGGTAGCTGAAACTGTGATACCTTATATTGTTCAGCACGACATTTATCATGGTAAAAACATTCTGTTGAGAATGGTGGAGCCAGAGCGATTGATTTCGTTCCGTGTGGCTTGGGTCGATGATAACGGAGAAATCCACGTCAACCGTGGCTACCGTATTCAAATGAACTCAGCCATCGGACCGTACAAAGGAGGTCTGCGCTTTCACCCTACCGTAAATGCCAGCGTGCTTAAGTTCCTGGCTTTTGAGCAGGTGTTCAAAAATAGTTTGACCACTCTTCCCATGGGAGGTGGTAAAGGAGGTTCCGATTTTGACCCAAAAGGTAAATCCGACGATGAGATCATGCGTTTTTGCCATGCGTTTATGACCGAGCTGTGCCGACACATTGGTCCTAACACGGATATTCCCGCAGGAGATATCGGTGTAGGTGCCCGTGAAATTGGTTTCCTTTTTGGGATGTACAAGAAAATACGAAATGAATTCACCGGGGTATTGACCGGTAAAGGTCTTTCTTGGGGAGGTTCGTTGATTCGTCCCGAGGCAACAGGTTACGGAACCGTATACTTTGCCGACAGCATGCTAAAAACCAAGAACGAAACCTTTGAAGGCAAGAAAGTTGTGATTTCAGGTTCTGGTAACGTGGCCCAATATGCTGCAGAAAAAGTATTGCATTTGGGAGGAACTGTCCTAACGCTTTCCGATTCTGGAGGTTACATTTACGACAAGGACGGTATCAACGAGGAAAAATTGGCTTTTGTGATGGACCTGAAGAACAACAAACGAGGTAGAATCTCCGAGTATGTTGATAAATATCCATCCGCAGAATTCCACAAAGGAGAAACGCCTTGGAAAGTAGCCTGCGATATCGCATTGCCATGTGCTACCCAAAATGAACTGAACGGAGACGACGCCAAAACTTTAATCAAAAATGGATGTATCGCGGTGGCCGAAGGAGCCAACATGCCTTCGACCCCAGAAGCGATACATGCGTTCCACGATGCGGAGATTTTGTTCGCGCCTGGTAAAGCATCCAACGCGGGTGGTGTGGCCACTTCTGGATTGGAGATGAGCCAGAACTCGTTGCGTATCAGCTGGACCAGGGAAGAGGTGGACAAGCGATTGAAAGGAATCATGTCCGACATTCATGATGC
The DNA here is from genome assembly GCF_040112705.1 of Flagellimonas sp. MMG031. Lineage (NCBI taxonomy): Bacteria > Pseudomonadati > Bacteroidota > Flavobacteriia > Flavobacteriales > Flavobacteriaceae > Flagellimonas > Flagellimonas sp. MMG031. The sequence goes on along the minus strand of NZ_CP157804.1, from coordinate 432,274 downwards.
CTGTGTACAATACGGACAAGAGGAAAATGGATACTGTAATTACGTAAAAGGAGCGAACATTGCCGGCTTTGTAAAAGTGGCCGATGCCATGTTGGCCCAAGGCGTGATCTAAATATAAACCATCGCGAATGGTTTTTGGTTGGCAGTTACCGGAAGGAGTGGTTACATTTACACTTCTGGTAACTGCTTTTTTATTGGTCCATGCAAATCACAACCAAAGCCATTGTGCTATCTACACTAAAATATGGGGACACCAGTCTCATTGTTCGTGCATTCACACAATCGGACGGTGTAAAGTCGTATTTGCTCAAAGGGGTGCTAGCCTCCAAAAAAGCAAAGATTCGAGCGGCTTATTTTATGCCTTTGACACAACTGGAAATTGTGGCCAACCACAGGAACAAAGGCAGCTTGGAAAGTTTGCGCGATGTTAAGGTTTCGGTGCCCTATCGCACTATGCATACCGATGTGGTGAAAAACAGTGTGGTGCTTTTTTTGGCGGAAATGCTCGGTAATAGCATTCAGGAACAGGAGCAGGACGAAGGTCTTTTCAATTATTTGGAATACGCCTTGCAATGGATGGACGTTCATCAGCTCTCGCCCAACTTTCATATTCTCTTTTTGCTGAATCTTACCAAATATTTGGGTTTTTATCCGGATACCTCAGACCAAAACTCGCCTTTTTTCGACCTTTTGGAGGGTAGCTTCTGCGAAACCCCTTCACTTAACCCCTTGATTCAGAATGAAAATCTGGAGCATTTCAAGAAGTTTTTGGGCACGAATTTTGATACATTACAAAGAATACAACTAACTAAGTCAAACAGGCGGGAACTCTTGAAAACAATGATCCAATATTACCGATTGCACGTGCATGGATTCCGCGAACCAAAGTCCCTCGCCGTATTAAATGCCGTTTTTTCGTAAAAATGCCACACCTAAAATCAACCTTTACCCTAGTTCTTTTCTTGTTCGCTCATATTTTTTATGCCCAAGACGTAACTGTGTTGGATGCCGATAATGGTGTTCCTGTGGACAATATTGCCATTTTCAATAAAGATCAGAGCAAATCGACTATAACCGATGTAGATGGAAAAGCCAACCTTGCCATTTTTGATTTGGATGAAAAGATTACCTTCAAGCATATCAGCTATCAGACGTACACTTCAACAAAGGCCCAAATAGAACGTCGTGGTTACCGTGTTTACCTGAACTTAAAGACGGAGGAACTTCAAGAAGTGGTCATGTCCGTTTCCAAATGGGAACAGCAGAAAAAGGATATTCCCCAAAAGGTAGAGACCATCGATGCGCGTAACATTGCTTTTGGAACGCCTCAAACTTCAGCGGACCTCTTACAAAATAGCGGAAAAATCTTTGTACAAAAGAGCCAATTGGGTGGAGGTAGCCCTATGATTCGGGGTTTTGCCACCAACCGTATTTTGCTTTCGGTAGATGGGGTTCGCATGAACAATGCCATTTTTAGGGGAGGGAATCTTCAAAATGTGATATCCATCGACCCTTTCACCATCAAAAAAACGGAGGTGACCTTTGGTCCCGGTTCCGTGATCTATGGTAGCGATGCCATTGGTGGCGTCATGAATTTTTATACCCAACAACCCCGTTTTTCCTTTACGGATAGTTTGGCTCTTTCAGGAAATATCGATTACCGCTATTCATCAGCCAATAACGAAAACACGGCGCATGTGGATTTTAATCTGGGCAAGGAAAAATGGGCTTCCTATACCAGTTTTACCTATAATAGTTTTGACGATTTAAAGATGGGCGAACATGGTCCCGATTCTTATTTGCGTCCCAATTATGTGGTACGACAGAATGGAACCGATGTGCTGGTGGCCAATGAGGACCCCAAAAAGCAGGTCAGTTCCGGCTATGATCAGGTCAATTTCCTTCAAAAGTTTACCTACAAGCCCAATAGCACTTGGAACTATGATTTGGGATTGTACTATTCCGAAACCTCTGATTATGATAGATATGACAGGTTGATTCGGCCAAGTAGGGATGGAGAGGGCCTTCGCTCGGCCGAGTGGTATTATGGTCCCCAAAAATGGTTCATGGGAAATTTTCAGGTAACCCGAAAAGGAAAGAACAAGTTTTACGATGGGGTCAAACTAACCACCGCCTATCAGTTTTTTGAGGAGAGCCGAAATGATAGGGGTTTTCAAGATCCAGAACTTTACTCAACAAAGGAAAAAGTGGATGCCTTGTCCGTTAACTTGGATTTTGAAAACAAAAAAATTGGTGCCCTCAATTTATATTATGGCGCCGAATACGTATTCAATAAGGTCAACTCCGTAGGAAGCGTTAGAAACATAGAAACCAACGAAGTACAGGAAACAGCATCCAGATATCCAGATGGGTCCACTTGGCAGACCTTGGCCGGTTACGTGAATGGAGAATACCGCCTAAAGCCCAATCTTTCCCTCTTATCCGGGATACGCTATAGTCAGGTTTGGGTCGATGCCACTTTCGATACCACATTTTACCCATTTCCTTTTGACAAGGCGGATATTGTTACCGGTGCCTTAACTGGAAGTTTGGGTATGAGTTGGTTCCCGCGTGAAGATTTACAAGTAACTTTAAATGGATCTACCGGATTTAGGGCCCCGAATATTGACGATATTGGAAAAATCTTCGATTCCGAGCCGGGTTCCGTGGTAGTCCCCAATCCCGATTTGGAGCCAGAATATGCCTATAATGGGGAACTGGGACTCCGAAAAAACTTTAATAATATTTTGGTTTTGAAAGGCGCAGCCTATTATACCTATTTGGTGGATGCCTTGGTACGAAGGGATTTTTCCTTTGGCGGTCAAACCGAAATCGAATACAACGGCGAACCAAGCAATGTGCAGGCCATCCAAAATGCAGCCAAGGCCTATGTATATGGTTTTGAATTTGGATTGGAAGCCTTTTTCAATGAACACTTCTCGTTGGTTTCAAACCTTACTTTGACGGAAGGCGTGGAAGAGGATGACGACGGTACCGACAGCCCATCGCGACATGCCGCCCCTACCTTTGGGGACGTCCATTTAATTTGGGAAAACCAAAAATTGAAAGCCGATGTGTTTGTCAATTACAATGGAGAAATCAGCAATGATGATTTGGCCCTGTCTGAACAGAGCAAAACCTTTATTTACGCAAGTGATGCCAACGGAAACCCTTATTCACCATCTTGGTATACCCTTAATTTTAGATCGCAATATCAGATTACCAATGCCTTGAAAGCTTCCGTAAGTTTGGAAAACATGACCAACCAGCGATACCGGACCTATTCGTCTGGCATCGTTGCACCGGGAACCAACCTGATCTTGGGATTGGGTTACGTTTTCTGAAAAAATAAAGGCTCGGAAACCCCGAGCCTTCTTTCTTGAATTTTCTAAAAACTAGATGCTATCAATAGCCTTTTTGGCTGCTTCTTTCATTTCTTCGCCGGCTTTTTCGGCGGCATCCATGGTTTCTTCACCGGCCTTTTTTAGGCTGTCCAAGGCCTTTTCGCCCATTTCCTTGGCGTCTTCACCAGCTTTCTTCATGGCATCAGAAGTTTCTTTGGCAGCTTTTTCCAGGTCTTCACCTGCCTCTTCCAAGCTTTTGGCGGCTTCCTCTGAGGCCTTTTCAGCCTTGTCTTTGGTATCCTTACAAGACGTCATCACCGACATCGATACGGTTAATGCCATGGCGGCAATCAATACTTTTTTCATGTTACTAATGGTTATGTGTTAATAGAAAGGGAATATAAACAAATTAATGTAAAGCGGTGATTTGGTGCATATCATATTTAGGTTAAGGGAATTATGTGAATTCTAATGCCAAAAGGCAGGGCTTAATTCCACTTAAATTTATAATTTTGCAAACTTGAATTCTAGTAGAAGAAGCAGTTTATGAAGTTTGCGGAATATAAGGGATTGGATTTGCCAAAAGTATCGAAGGATATCCTTGACTTTTGGAAGGACAAAAAGATTTTTGAGAAGAGCGTTTCCACTAGGGAAGGCAAGGAGAGCTATGTGTTCTTTGAAGGGCCTCCATCCGCAAACGGGATGCCAGGTATCCACCATGTGATGGCACGCACCATTAAGGATATCTTTCCACGCTACAAGACCATGAAAGGGTTTCAGGTGAAGCGAAAGGCTGGTTGGGATACCCATGGCCTGCCTGTGGAAATCGGTGTGGAAAAAGAACTTGGCATTACCAAAGAAGATATCGGCACCAAAATATCCGTAGAGGACTATAATGCTGCTTGTAAAAAAGCGGTGATGCGCTACACGGATGTTTGGAACGAAATGACCGAAAAAGTGGGCTATTGGGTAGATATGGATGATCCCTATATCACTTACAAGTCCAAATACATGGAATCGGTATGGTGGTTGCTCAAACAGATATACGATAAAGGACTCATCTACAAGGGTTATACCATTCAGCCCTACTCGCCCAAGGCGGGTACAGGTTTGAGTTCCCATGAGCTGAACCAGCCCGGTACCTATCAGGATGTGACAGATACCACGGTGACCGCACAGTTTAAGGCCAAAACCGATTCTTTGCCCGATTTCTTGAAAAAGGTTGAGGGACATATTTACTTATTGGCCTGGACAACCACTCCTTGGACACTTCCATCGAACACCGCATTGACCGTAGGTCCGAAGATTGAGTATGTGTTGGTACGGTCGTACAACCAATATACATTTGAGCCGATCAATGTAGTGCTGGCCAAAAACTTGGTGAATCATAACTTTTCCGGAAAGTTTACCCAAGTGGAAACAGAAGAGGAGTTGAAATCGTTCCAAGAAAGCGACAAAAAGATTCCTTATTTGGTCGGTGAAGCTTTTGTCGGGAAAGACTTGGTAGGTATCCAGTACGAACAGTTGATTGACTACGTGCAGCCCTACCAAAACCCAGAAAACGCATTCAGGGTAATTTCCGGTGATTTCGTAACCACGGAAGACGGTACGGGAATTGTGCATACCGCTCCCACCTTTGGTGCAGATGATGCCTTGGTGGCAAAACAGGCCACGCCAGAGGTTCCTCCTATGTTGGTCTTGGACGAAAACGGTAACCCCGTTCCGTTGGTGGACCTTCAAGGGAAGTTTAGACCGGAACTTCGGGAATTTGGAGGCAAGTACGTTAAGAACGAATACTATGATGAGGGCGAAGCTCCCGAAAAGTCGGTCGATGTTGAGATTGCCATCAAACTAAAAACAGAAAACAAAGCCTTTAAGGTCGAGAAATACGTGCACAGCTATCCCAATTGCTGGCGTACGGACAAACCGATATTGTACTATCCCTTGAACTCATGGTTTATTAAGGTAACCGATGTCAAGGACCGCATGTTCGAACTGAACCAATCCATCAACTGGAAGCCAAAATCCACAGGTGAGGGCCGTTTTGGCAATTGGTTGGCCAATGCCAACGATTGGAACCTTTCCCGCTCCAGATATTGGGGTATTCCATTGCCGATCTGGAGAACAGAGGATGGCAAGGAGGAATTGATTGTTGGTTCCGTCGAAGAGTTGAAGTCAGAAATGGCCAAAGCAGTTGAGGCGGGAGTAATGGACAAGGATGTGTTCGAGGATTTTGTGGTAGGTGATATGAGCGAGGAAAACTACGATAAGATCGACCTGCACAAGAATATTGTGGACGGTATCACGCTGGTTTCCCCGTCTGGGCAGCCCATGAAGCGGGAAGCCGACCTTATCGATGTATGGTTTGATAGTGGTTCCATGCCCTACGCACAATGGCACTATCCTTTCGAAAATAGGGAGCTTATTGATGATGGAGTAGCTTTCCCGGCCAATTTTATCGCCGAGGGAGTGGACCAGACCCGCGGATGGTTCTATACCCTACACGCCATAGCCACTATGGTTTTTGATAGTATCGCCTATAAGAATGTGGTTTCCAACGGACTTGTGTTGGACAAGGAAGGCAAAAAGATGTCCAAACGTTTGGGCAATGCGGTAGACCCTTTCGAGGTATTGCCAGAGCATGGACCCGACGCCACACGTTGGTACATGATTTCCAATGCCAACCCTTGGGACAACCTAAAATTTGATATCGAAGGCGTAGTGGAGGTGAAGCGAAAGTTCTTCGGAACCCTTTACAACACCTACTCCTTTATGGCGCTATATGCCAATATTGATGAATTTGATTATTCCGAGCCCGATGTTCCATTAACCGAAAGACCAGAGATCGATCAGTGGATTTTGTCCGAGCTCCATACCTTGATCAAAAATGTGGACGAGGCTTACGGGGATTACGAAGCTACCCGTGCCGCCAGAATGATTTCCGATTATGTTCAGGAAAACCTGAGCAACTGGTATGTTCGATTGAGCAGAAGGCGTTTCTGGAAGGGGGATTATCAAACCGATAAGATATCAGCCTATCAAACGCTTTACACCTGTTTGACCACCGTTGCAAAGCTATCTGCTCCTATTGCTCCTTTCTTCATGGACCAATTGTACCGCGATTTGGATGCAACCACCCAAAAAGAAGGTTTTGAGAGTGTGCATTTGGCCGAATTCCCAGTTTTTGATGCCAAAATGGTGAACAAGGATTTGGAGCGCAAGATGCAATTGGCGCAGAAAATATCTTCCTTGGTGCTTTCTATCCGTCAAAAGGAAAAGATAAAGGTGCGTCAACCGCTTCAAAAAATTATGATTCCTGTGCTTGATGAAGAGCAAAGAAGGGATATCGAAGCTGTTTCCAATTTGGTAAAATCCGAAGTGAACGTGAAGGAGATAGCGATGTTGGACGATGCTTCGGGAGTGCTGGTAAAGCAAATTAAACCCAACTTTAAGGTATTGGGCCCGAAATTTGGTAAGGACATGAAAGCGATTGCAGCCCAAGTATCCGCCTTGGGCCAAGAGGATATCCAAAAAATGGAGCGCGAGGGAGAATTAATGCTACAGTTGGAAAATAAAACCGTTAATTTACAGTTAACCGATGTAGAGATCAGTTCCCAGGACATTGAAGGATGGTTGGTGGCCAGCTCAGGCCCTTTGACCGTAGCCTTGGATGTGACGATTGATGAAACCCTTAAAAAAGAAGGGATTGCCAGGGAATTGGTCAACCGTATCCAAAATTTGAGAAAGGAATCAGGTTTTGAAGTAACCGATAAGATTGACATTAAAATATTGAAAGACGGCCTAGTGGAAAATGCGGTTTCCAGTAATGTGGACTACATCAAAACGGAAACCCTGACCGCCGAGCTCAACTTTGAGGAAAAACTTGAAGAAGGTGTAGCAATCGCCTTTGATGAGGTGAACACAAAATTGTTTATTCAAAAACATTAAGAAAATGGCAGAAGAAGCAAAAGTTAGATACTCCGACAAGGACCTTGCCGAGTTCAGGGTCTTGATCGAGGAAAAAATGGAGAAGGCCAAAAAGCATTTGGAGCTTTTGAAAAGTTCTTACATGAACGATGGCAACAACGGTACCGACGATACCTCACCTACCTTTAAGGCTTTTGAGGAAGGCTCCGAAACCATGAGCAAGGAAGCGAATACCCAATTGGCCATTCGCCAGGAAAAGTTTATCCGGGACCTTAAGAATGCCTTGTTGCGTATTGAGAACAAGACGTATGGTATTTGCCGAGTTACCGGAAAGCTCATCAACAAGGAGCGTTTGAAGCTTGTACCGCATGCTACATTGAGCATCGAGGCGAAGAACATGCAGAAATAATCCAAACGCCTTCGGGCGTTTTTCTTTATGAGGGCGTTGTTGTTTTTGATGGTTTTTTTTACGCTCGTGACAGTTCACGCGCAAAAATTGGTAAGGAAAGCCTTTATCGGTCCCCGAACGGAGACCATTCAAATTGATGCCCAATACTGTTACCGAATCGACCTGAAAACCACCGATTCAGATGAGGTCCAGGTTTATGCAAGCATGGAAGGCGAGTATGCCAAAGACTTGCTTATTTCCATTGAACAAAGTGGCACCACTGCCATGATCAGTGCCGATTTTCAGCCCCTTTTTATTAACCCCAATGACAAACTGAGCGCGCACAAAGTGGTTTCCATTGCCTTGGAAGTGACCGTGCCAGCGTATAAAAGCGTTGATGTATTCGGGACCAATACCAATTTGTACGCCTCTGGAGCATACCGCGAACTTAACGTTGCCCTTTCGGATGGGCGCTGCACCTTGGAAAACATTTCCGAATCCGTTCAAGTGACCATACAAAAAGGGGATATTGTGCTTTCGACTGCGAGCGGGAATATTGTCGCGGAGAGTGTATATGGCAATCTAAGCAAGGAGTCGATTCCCTCAGGGGATAATCAATTTGTGCTGAAGACCATAGAAGGCGACATCATCCTCAAGAAAACAAAATAATATCCATATTTTTGCAATCCTTTTTAGTACAAGCATGAACCTGAAAAAGTCCCTTCTCATAATCTTTCTGATCCTTTTGGTGGACCAGATCAGTAAAATCTACATTAAGACCAGTTTTATTCTGGGCGAAGCCCATGAAGTGTTCAGTTGGTTCAAAATACTGTTTATTGAGAACGAAGGGGCAGCTTGGGGCACCAAATTGAGCGATCTATTACCTATTTCCGAAAGGGCGGGAAAATTGGTTTTGACCATATTCCGAATTTTTGCGGTTTTTGGCATCGGTTATTGGTTGTGGGATATCATTAAAAAGCAATCACCGCGTACTTTAATTTTGGCGGTATCCTTGATTTTTGCCGGAGCCGTTGGAAATATTATAGACTCGGTATTCTACGGAATTATTTTTGACCACAGCAACGGTCAAGTAGCGACCTTATTTGCAGAGGAACCCTACGGAAGCCTATTCCATGGCAAAGTGGTGGATATGCTTTACTTTCCGTTGGTAGATACCACCTGGCCGGATTGGGTGCCTTCGTTGGGTGGAAGGAGTTTCCGCTTTTTCGAACCTGTTTTCAATATCGCGGACACGGCGATTAGCACAGGGGTGGGTATTTTGATTGTGTTCAACAAAAAGGCATTTCCGAAGCAGGAAGAAGAAAAAAAAGAGGATTCTGGTAATCAGAATGTGTAAATCCGTTCAGGGGTTACGCAATAATCCAATTTCACGTCATTTTCATGCAGGTCCGTAATGGGCTCCTGTTCCGCTTCGAAGAGTGAAAGCCCTATTTTAATGGTTTCCTTGCGGCATTTCCTTAAAAACCCATCATAAAAACCAGCACCGTATCCCACACGGTTGCCCAAAGTGTCAAAAGCCATGAGCGGCACAAAAACCACATCAATCTTGTTTTCCGGCACCTCGATACCTTCCACAGGCTCAGGAACGCCCCAAGCACTATTCTTTAGGGTAGTAGTATCGGTGAGCAAATAATTGGTCATGGCGGTCTTGCTCGCGACCTTAGGGACCACGATATTTTTATCTTTTCCTTGTAATAATGTAATAAGGGGCAAGGTGTCTACCTCCTTCTTTTCTTCGATACTCAGAAATATATGGAAATAAAAAAAATCCCAAATTGGGATTTGAAGGATATAATTGGTCAAAACCAAACTTAAATCGGAAGATTGCTCCGTTGAAAGTTCTGTTCTGAGGCGATTGTATTTTTTTCTAAGTTCACTTTTCAACATCTAAATGATGCAGAATTTTGGGGTTCTTTAAGGGGAACGAAATTACTACTCTCCTTTTGTTGCCACGGAGAAGAAGATTTTGAAGAAAAGCATCAAAATCAAGTACATTCCCAAAACGATGATATAGTTTTCCATAGGATTGTATTTATATGGTTAAATGTAAGTAAAACAAATGGAAAGTTTACCATGAAATGCAGATTTTATCGATGAAATGCATAATTTTTAGCAACAGTTTAACAAATTCTACCCACTACTTAACATACAATTATAGATTTCCCATAGTTTTTTTAGGGGAAAACCCCAGTTTTGCTTTTGATGAATTTTCTTGGTAATGTGTTGGTTTCGTGGAGATTTGAGTCATCCATGAGATCGGAAGGAACAAATATGGACTCAAAAGAGGAATTGATCAAGTTTAACAATAATCACCACAATTAAAATATAACTTTGTTGTAAAGTCAAAAAAAGTTCATTTTACGGAACTCCTATGTCCAAATCGGTATCCTTACAAGTTCAATTAAGTGCCCTTCCCGATAATCCTGGCGTTTATCAATTTTATGATGCCGACGGGAAGATTTTGTATGTGGGCAAGGCCAAGAATTTGAAGAAAAGAGTGTCATCGTACTTCAACAAAAAACAGGAGTACGGCAAAACCCGGGTGCTCGTCAAGAAAATCCGATCCATAAAACATATTGTGGTGCCCACCGAGTCCGATGCCTTGTTGTTGGAAAACAACTTGATCAAAAAACTGCTGCCGCGGTACAATGTACTCCTCAAGGACGATAAGTCCTACCCCTGGATATGTATTAAAAACGAGCGGTTCCCCAGGGTGTTTTCCACGCGGAAGCTCATAAAGGATGGCTCAGAGTATTACGGTCCCTACACTAGTATGAAGACGGTCCGTACACTGTTGGATTTGGTAAAAAGCCTTTACCCTCTCCGTACCTGCAATTATGATCTTTCGGAGGAAAAGATAGATGCGGGAAAATATAAGGTTTGTTTGGACTATCACTTGGGAAATTGCGCAGGACCCTGCGAAGGTCTGCAGAGTGAGAAAGACTATCACGATCAAATCGAGGCGATTAGGCAGATCATAAAAGGAAACTTCAAGAGCTCTATTCAAGCGTTTAAACAGCAGATGAAGCTGTACGCCGAGGAGATGGAATTTGAAAAAGCGCAACGGGTCAAGGATAAAATCGATGTGCTGGAGAACTATCAAGCCAAATCCACCGTGGTCAACCCGAAGATCAACAATGTGGATGTGTTCTCCATTATTTCGGACAAGACCCATGCCTACATCAACTTTTTACAGATTTCGCATGGAGCTATTGTTCGATCGCACACCTTGGAAATCAAAAAGAAACTGGAAGAAACGGACGAAGAGTTGCTCCAATTGGCAATTACGGAAATCCGGCAGCGGTTCAAATCGCAATCCAAAGAGGTCTACCTCCCATTTGCTGTTACCGTAGAGGAAGATCTGAAGATCACGCTCCCAAAGTTGGGCGATAAACGCCGCATTCTGGACCTATCAGAGCGTAATGCCAGATACTACAGGCAGGATAGACTAAAACAAATCAAGATTACCGATCCGGACAGGCATACCAATCGGATCATGCAGCAGATGAAGGCGGATTTACGGTTGTCCGAAGAACCTCGTCACATCGAATGCTTTGACAACTCCAATATACAGGGAAGCAACCCGGTAGCGGCCTGCGTAGTTTTTAAGGATGGCAAACCTTCGAAAAAGGATTATCGCCACTTCAATATCAAAAGCGTGGAAGGGCCGGACGATTTTGCCAGTATGGAAGAAGTGGTCTTCCGAAGGTACAAGCGATTGCTCAATGAGGAAGAACCCCTGCCGCAACTGATCGTGATTGATGGGGGCAAAGGGCAATTATCATCTGCCTTAAAAAGCTTGGAAGTATTAGGCTTAAGGGGGAAAATAGCCATTATCGGGATTGCGAAGCGACTGGAAGAAATTTATTTTCCGGACGACCCGGTTCCCTTGTATTTGGACAAAAGGTCGGAATCCCTCAAAATAATCCAACAGCTCCGAAACGAAGCGCACCGATTTGGGATAACCCATCACCGGAACAAACGAAGCAAGGGTGCCATCAGCTCCGAATTGGTCAATATTGAAGGAATTGGCGAAAAAACGGCCGAGCAGTTGCTCAAGAGCTTTAAATCGGTCAAACGAATCAAGGAGGCAAGCATTGAAAAATTGACGGAAAGCGTTGGGGCATCCAAGGCAAAGAAAATCTATAAAACTTTTCACACCTAAATTATGCGGAACAAGGCCATCTATCTATCTATATGTTTTGCCTTGCTCGGCTGGGCAGGTTGGGCACAGGACATCTCGGAAAGCAAACCGCCCAAGGTGGGCCTTGTTTTGAGCGGTGGAGGCGCCAAGGGCCTCGCACACATCGGAGTTTTAAAGGTGATCGAGGAGGCTGGAATCAAGGTGGACTACATTGGCGGCACCAGTATGGGCGCTATTGTCGGGGCATTGTATGCCTCTGGGTATTCCGCAGCCCAATTGGATTCCATTTTTAGGAGCACCGATTTTACCGATTTGATCCAGGACAATGTGCCCCGTAGCGCAAAGACCTTTTACGAGAAGGAGGATTCCGAGCGGTATGCTCTTTCGCTGCCTTTTGAGAATTTTAAGGTATCCTTTCCGCAGGCCATTTCTGGTGGGCAGAACATTTATAATCTGTTGGTCCAATTGCTTTACCATGTGAAGGATGTGGAGGATTTCAAAAAACTGCCCATCCCATTTGTGTGCATTGCGACCAATGTTGAGACCGGCGAAGAGATAGTGTTGGACAACGGCTATCTTCCCGAAGCCATTGTGGCCAGTGGAACCTTTCCTTCCCTTTTTGAGCCTGCGGAAATCGAAGGGCAAATATTGATCGATGGCGGGGTGGTGAACAATTATCCCATAGGTCAGGTTCGGGAAATGGGAGCGGATTTGATCATTGGGGTGGATGTGCAACATGATTTGGTAACCAGGGAATCACTTTCCTCTGCCACCGAAATCTTGCTGCAGATCAATAATTACCGCACGGTGAACGATATGAAAAAGAAATCGAAGGAAACGGATGTGTACATTCGGCCGGAAATTGACGAATTTTCGGTAATCGATTTCGAAAAAGGCGGTCAAATCGTCAAAAACGGAGAAGCAGCTGCCAGAAAAAGAATGGATGAACTCCTTCAAATTGCCCAGAGCCAAAAGGGTACGCCCCCTCACAGAAAAAGGATCCAACTGGTGGATAGCTTAACGATCAACCGTATGATCATTGAAGGAAACGAACAATATACCCGTGGCTACATCAAGGGAAAACTACGCTTCAATCTGGCGGAAAAAATTTCATTCGATGACCTTCGACAAGGTATCAACAATCTTTCGGCCACCGGAAATTTTATGGCCATTCGGTATGATCTTATTTCCAACGGACTGGGTACGGACTTGATTTTGAAACTAAAGGAGGACCCCACCAAAATGTTCATCAAAATGTCGGCACACTATGATGATCTATACAAAAGTGCCGCTTTGATCAACCTCACCAAAAAGAACTTTTTAATGAAGGACGATGTAGCCTCTTTCGATTTTATTTTGGGGGATCATATTCGGTACAACATGCAATATTATTTGGACAAGGGGTACTATTGGAGCTTTGGGGTCAATTCCACGTTAACGGATTTTGACACGGAAACCGATTTTTCGTTGATACAGGGAAATTTTGATGTGCTCAATGACCCCAGCATCCAACGGATAAATCTGGATGTTACCGACCTTACCAACCAAGTATACCTTCAAACGTTTATAAAGGAAGAGTTTGCCTTTACCATTGGTGCGGAACACAAGTTTTTGAACTATAGCACAAGAACGTTGGGACAGTTGGAAGAGAATGCAGAGTTGGAAGTCGCCACATCCGGAAATCAAAGAACCAATTTTGAAAACTCCAACTATTTTAGCGCCTACTCCCAAATAAAACTGGATACCTACGATGATAAATATTTTCCGACGAAGGGACTACTATTTGATGGGGATTTTCATTTTTATGCGTTTTCTTCTGATTACAACGATAACTTCTCCGAATTTGCCGTGGCCAAGGGAAAGTTTGGGGGTGTGTTCTCTCCAGCTCACAATTTGAGCGTTACTTTGGAAGCAGACACAGGGTTTAAGCTAGGAACATCCCAAGTGGCTTCCTTTGATTTTGTATTGGGAGGTTATGGAAACGATTTTGTGAACAATTTTATACCATTCTTTGGGTACGATTTTCTGAGTTTGCCCGGAAATAGCTATATCAAGGGATTAGGACGGTTGGATTACCGTTTTGCGCCCAAGCACCATGCCTTGTTTACGGCAAATTATGCCAACGTAGCTGATGATCTTTTCCGGACAGGGGACTGGTTTGAAGAGCCCAGTTTTTCCGGCTATGGCATTGGTTACGGATTTGAATCCTTTTTGGGTCCTATCCAAGTGTTTTACTCGTGGTCTCCCGAAATTGATTCGAGCAATGTTTTCTTTAGTGTGGGTTATTGGTTTTAGTGAAAATCATGTGATCGAACAGGTTGGTTTTCTTAATAATTTGTCAAAAAAATAACCAAAACCAATCAATATCTTAGGGGTTTAGTTAAAGTCCGTTAAAATCACTTTTTTCTGAAAAAGCTTGCCGTATCTTTGACCCACATAAGGGGTGGTTCCCTTATAACTTTAAGTATTGGTTTTTCATAATTTAAAGTTTGGTTGGTTATTTAGGAAAAGCCCAGTCTTGTGACTGGGCTTTTTTTTGTTTATACTATTTTGGAATAAGTTTTGTTTAAGTATATGTGAACAGCGTAGCCCCCTAACGTGATTTTACTAATTTTATGACCATGAAATTGCATTTGAAAAAGACAATAATCGCCTTACTCCTGCTTGTAATGGCCCTTCCGGTGATGGGGCAGAGTTCGCAGCCAGCCTTTAAACCAGGGGAGTGGTTGAAATTTAGGATACACTATGGTATTCTAAATGCAAGTTACGCGACCATGCACCTTACCACCGAACAGCTAAACGGGGTTCCGGTGTACCATGTGGTGGGCAGGGGAAAGACCACGGGCTTCGCTAGCATTTTTTTTAAGGTGGACGATACCTACGAAAGCTATTTTGGAATGGACAATGGCAAGCCGTACAAGTTCATCCGAAAAATCGATGAGGGCGGGTACACCAAGGACATCGAAATAGAATTTGATTACGAAAAGGACAAGGCACTTCTGATTGACAACAAAAATGGTACACAGCAGGATTTTAAAATCCACGACCAAATTCAGGATTTGATTTCCGCTTCTTATTATCTGCGGAGTAACTATAATCTGGAAGAATTTAAGGTTGGCCAATCCATTAATTTGGATATGCTCTTTGACGACGATGGTGTTTTTAAGTTCCAATTAAAATATTTGGGAAAAGATATCATCCGTACCAAGTTTGGCAAGGTGGAATGTCTTAAATTTAGGCCGCTGGTTCAATCCGGTCGTGTTTTTAAGGAAAAGGAGAGTCTTACCCTTTGGGTTTCCAATGATTGGAATAAATTACCCATCAGAATAAAGGCCGATTTGGCCGTTGGTTCCTTAAAGGCCGATTTGGATGGTTATAATGGACTCAAGAACCAGTTTAAAATAATAATGGATTAGTTCGGTGTTTCATGGACAAGGATGCAAAAATCGCTTCCCAGATCAATAAGTTAGAAGAGAAGTACAAAAATTCAGGTCAGGACCTGAGTTCCTATCTGGATGGTCTGTTGTACGAAAGATATCTAACCTACTGGGATTATATCCATTTGGATACCCTGCTCAGCCTTCAGGTGCCACGAACGCATTTCCCCGATGAAGAAATCTTCATCATGTACCATCAGATTACCGAATTGTACTTTAAGCTCATCTTGCACGAAGAAAAACAGATTGTCGAGGATAAATCCCAGGATGTAGCTTTTTTCATAGAAAAGGTCCGAAGAATCAATAGTTATTTCAAGGCGTTGATTTCTTCGTTCAGTATTATGATCAAGGGAATGGAGCGCGAGCAGTTCCTTCGTTACCGGATGGCATTGCTTCCGGCGAGTGGCTTTCAGTCGGCTCAGTATCGCATGATCGAATTCTATGCCACACCCTTACAGCATATGGTACATCCTTCCGAACGGGAATCATTTTCATCGGAAAACAGCATCGAAGAGCTTTTTGAGCATGTGTATTGGAAAAAGGGTGCCACGGATCTGGAAACAGGCGAAAAGACCTTGACCTTGAAACAATTTGAGGTACGGTACACCCCACGGTTGTTGCGAATAGCCAATCAGGTGAAGGATAGCACCGTATACGATAAGTATTTACAGCTTCCGGATGCATCCCGATGCAATGAAGAGCTGATTTCGGCGTTAAAACAATTAGATCTGAATGCCAATGTAAATTGGCCATTGATGCACATGGGTTCGGCCCATCGATATTTGGCAAGGGAAGACAAGGATGTAGAGGCGACCGGGGGCACCAATTGGAAGGACTATTTGCCGCCCAGTTTCCAGAAAATAATTTTTTTCCCAACTTTGCATTCCACAGAAGAGTTGGATACTTGGGGAAAACAATGGGTGGACCACGTGTTTAACCCGGCAAAAAGAGAATACAAGGAATAGAAGAAAAATGCGGAAAATTATTGGGGCAATGGTGGTGCTGACGGTGTTGGCATCATGTAAACAAACTAAGGAACCGGTTGAAGAAGTGGCAAAAGTGGAAGTGATCGAAAAGCTTCCAGAACTCCATTATGGTTTCAATCTGGATGAGTTCAATGTAGTGCGCGATACAGTGCGTAACGGCGATAGCTTTGGTGAACTCATGCTCAAAAATAAAGTAGACTACCCCAAAATAGCGGCCATCTCCGAAAATTATAGGGACACTTTCGACGTTCGAAAAATCATGGTGGGCAAACCCTATCTCATTCTAAAATCCAAGGATACTTCCGAAGTGGCCAAGGTTTTTATCTATCAAAATGATCGAATAAACTACACTGTGGTGGACCTTCGCGATAGCGCTGTTGCTTACAAGAACAAACGAAAGGTCACCCTAAGGGAGCGCGAAGTAGGAGGCGTTATCAACAGCAGCCTATCCGAAGCTATGGATAATTTGGGGGTAGATTATAGCGTAACCATAGGGCTATCCGAAATTTATGCTTGGACGATTGACTTCTTCCGACTGGAAAAAGGGGATAAGTTTAAGGTGGTTTTTGATGAACGTTACATTAACGATACCATTTATGCCGGTCGTGGGCCCATTAAAGCAGCACTTTTTGAACACAAGGGGAGGACTGTTTATGCATTTCCCTATGTCGCCGACAGCGTAAACAACATTTTGGATTATTTTGATCAAGATGCCAACAATTTAAGGAGCACCTTTTTAAGGGCGCCCATCAAATTTGGATATAGGCTTTCCTCTCGTTACAATCTTAAACGAAGAATTGCCTACTATGGTTACAAAGTAAGGCCGCACAAAGGAACAGATTATGCTGCTCCTGTGGGCACGCCCATTGTGGCAACCGCTGATGGGACCGTTACAGAGTCAACCCGAAGAGGAGGTAATGGCAAGTACGTCAAGATAAAACACAACAGCATTTACAGTACCCAATACCTTCACATGAAGGCGCAGAACGTCAAACGCGGAGAATTTGTTCGGCAAGGCGATGTAATCGGTTGGGTAGGGATGACCGGAAATACGGGAGGCCCCCATGTGTGTTACCGTTTTTGGAAAAATGGAAGACAAGTGGATCCCTTAAAAGAAAAATTGCCCGAAGCCGACCCCATTGCAGATTCATTGCGTACCGATTATATGGCGCATATAGCCCCTTTAAAAGAGCAATTGGATTGTATTGAATTTGTTGACCCGACGCCAACAGAACCCGAAGAAACCCTAATATCATACACCCAGTAATGGCATTACCCACAATTGACCCCACTACCACCCAAGCCTGGAAAAAGCTACAACAACATTACCAAGAAACAAAAAACGTACACTTAAGGGAACTGTTTTCAAAAGAAGAAGGTCGGGGACAAAAGTTTTCGATCCAATGGAACGATTTCTTGGTGGACTATTCAAAGAATAGAATTACAGAAGAAACTTTGGAATTGCTACTGCAACTTTCCAACGAAGTAGGGTTGCAGGATGCCATAGGGAGCTATTTTGGCGGGGAACTCATCAACCAGACCGAAGGCAGGGCAGTACTGCATACAGCACTGCGGGCCAAAAAGGGTGATACGGTTATGGTGGATGGCGTCAACATCGTAGATGAGGTTTTTGAGGTGAAGGAAAAAATAAAATCCTTTTCCAACGCTGTCATTTCTGGAGAACGCAAAGGACACACGGGAAAAGCATTCACCGATATCGTGAACATTGGTATAGGTGGGTCCGATTTAGGCCCTGCTATGGTTACCGAGGCCTTGAAGTTTTATCAAAATGACTTAAAGACCCATTTTGTGAGCAATGTGGATGGGGACTTGGTTCACGAAGTGTTGAAAGAGCTCAATCCTGAAACCACATTATTTGTCATAGTATCCAAATCGTTTACCACCCAGGAAACGCTGAGCAATGCACTGACCATTAAAAAATGGTTCTTGAAAAATGCATCCGAAAAGGATGTGGCCGATCATTTTGTGGCCGTCTCTACCAACCTTGAGAAAATCAAGGAATTTGGTATAGCCGACGACAATGTGTTTCCCATGTGGGATTGGGTCGGAGGCAGATTCTCCCTGTGGAGCGCGGTTGGACTTTCAATTGCCTTGTCTGTGGGTTACGAAAACTTTGAAGCCCTTTTGGATGGAGCCCACGAAATGGATGTACATTTTAAAGAAGCCCCTTTCCAAGATAACATACCTGTGCTACTGGGACTGATCAGTGTTTGGTACAATAACTTTTATGGCGCCGAAACCGAGGCCATTATTCCATACACCCAATACCTGCACCGTTTTTCGGCATACTTGCAGCAAGGAATCATGGAGAGTAATGGAAAGAGTATGGACAGAAATGGAAATCGGGTGGGCCACGAATCAGGAACCATCATCTGGGGCGAGCCAGGGACCAATTCGCAGCACGCTTTTTTCCAATTGATCCACCAAGGGACCAAATTGATTCCAACAGACTTTATTGGATACAAGAAATCATTGCACGGAGATGTGGATCACCACAATAAGCTGATGGCCAACTACTTTGCCCAAACAGAGGCATTGATGAACGGCAAAACCGCCGATGAGGTCAGGGGAGAGCTCAAATCCTCGGGATTATCGGGCGAGGAACTGGAAAAATTGTTGCCCTTCAAAATTTTTGAAGGAAACAAGCCCACCAACTCTATTCTAATCGAAAAATTGACCCCGAAAAGTCTAGGAGCTTTGATTGCCCTTTACGAGCATAAAATATTCGTTCAAGGGGTAATCTGGAATATTTTTAGCTACGACCAATGGGGCGTGGAATTAGGCAAGGAATTGGCCAAAACCATTTTATTGGACATTGAGAATTCAGAAATTGGCAAACACGACAGTTCCACAATGCACCTTTTGCAATTTTTTAAGGAGTAGGTTGCCATCTTTTCAAATCCTTCGAAAAAACCTAAACAATTGTCTGTCAAAGAACTCTAATTGTTAATTTAGTGTTAAGTATATTTGCATGATTTTAACTTTGGCTTAATCGCAGTGTGTCAAAAATGGATCACATTTGCAGCGCTAATTAAACACTTAAACACTGAATTAAATGAAAAGAATCTACTTGGCTATTGCGGCCATTCTTTTTACCGCAACAGCATTTGCACAAGGGGTTACCACGTCTTCTTTGGGAGGTCAGGTAACGGACAACGTTGGAGAGCCTTTGCCGGGTGCGTCAATCGTTGCAGAACACGTGCCATCCGGGACAGTCTATGGTGCTGCTACCGATTTTGATGGTTTCTACCGTATTTCAGGTATGAGAACCGGTGGACCTTATACCATAACTATTTCCTATGTCGGTTTTAATGAAATCGTAAAGGAAAATGTCTTCTTAAACCTTGGTTCTACCGAAAGAATCAGTGTCGAAATGGCAGAAGCAGCTACGGCATTGGACGAAGTGGTACTCACTGGAGTATCAAGTGGGGTTTTTGGTGCCAACAAAACAGGTACGGAAACAAACATTTCACAGCGACAAGTGGCTACCACTCCTGCAGCTTCCCGTTCATTGGCGGATTTTGTGCGTTTAACACCACAAGCACAGCTGTCTGAAGGTGATGATGGTTTTTCCATTTCACTTGCTGGTCAGAACAACCGTTATAATGCCATTTATATTGATGGTGCCGTAAACAATGACGTGTTTGGTTTGGCAGGTTCCGGTACCAACGGAGGACAGACAGGGGTAAACCCACTTTCCGTTGATGCGATTGAAACATTCCAGATCAACATCGCTCCTTTTGATGTAAGACAGTCTGGTTTCTCCGGAGGTTCCATCAACGCAGTAACCCGTTCAGGTTCCAACGAATTTGAGGGATCTGCATACTACTTCACCAGAAATGAATCTTTGGCGGGAAAAACGCCAGGTGCATTGGTAAATGAAGGAGATGATAGAGAAAAACTAGCGGAATTCTCTGCTAACACCTATGGTGTTCGTTTGGGTGGTCCACTTATTGAGGACAAACTCTTTTTCTTTGTGAACTACGAAAGAGGTGAAACTGAAACTCCTCAACCTTTTACATTCAGCAACTACACAGGTCGTGCTTCTGAGGCAGATCTAGCAGGGTTGAGTTCATTCCTTCAAAATACCTACGGATACAATCCTGGTATTTTTGATAACAACACCCGTACATTGGAAAGTAATACATTGGTGGCCAAATTGGACTGGAACATCAATGAAAACCACAACCTTTCTTTGCGTCACAGCTATGTTGGTGCGGAAAACTTGGAAGCAAGAAACTCCGGTAACAGAAACATTGGTTTCATAAACGGTTCAGAGTTTTTTGAATCTACAACCAACTCTACTGCATTGGAGTTGAACTCTCGTTTCAGCAATAAATTCAGTAATAACTTGGTAGTAGGCTTTACTGCCGTACGTGATGACAGGGATCCTTTTGGACAGCCTTTCCCAACAGTTGACATCCAAGATGGAGACGGATTCATCTCCTTTGGTTCTGAGCCATTTTCTACCGCCAACTTGTTGAATACTGACTATTTGACTATTACCAACAACTTCAATATTTACGCAGGAAGGCACACCATTACACTAGGGGCCAACGCGGAATTTGCAACGGTAAAGAACTTGTTCTTTGCCTATAACTACGGGGATTATACCTTCGAAGATCAGTTCGATGATGAGGGCAATCTACTTTCTTCTGGATTGAACCAGTTCTTGACAGGTCAGAATGCTGACGTGTACCAGCATGGGTATTCTTTGGTCGGTAACGGTATAACTGGTGATGAATCTGCAGGTTCTGCTGATTTTGAAACGGAGCAGTATGGAGTTTACGTACAGGATGAAGTTGATGTTACCGATAACTTCAGAGTGAGTTTTGGTGCTCGTATCGATATTCCTGTATGGAGAGACGGTCCTGTAAATGAAGACTTCAATACTCGTACAGTAGGATTATTGGAAGCTGCTGGAAAAGACCTTCAAGGTGCTCGTGTTGGACAGCAGATTAGCAATGCCGTGTTCTCTCCTCGTCTAGGTTTCAACTGGGACGTAAATGGAGATAGAACCACTCAAATTCGTGGGGGTCTTGGGGTATTTACTTCTAGATTGCCATTGGTATGGCCAGGTGGTAGCTACAACAATAATGGTGTTACCGGTGGATTCATGTTCGAGTTTGGACAACCATTTGAAGCCGACGTTAACAACCAATTTGAAGACCCAGCTCCAGGTTCAGGTGGTGTTGGTGGAAACATTGACTTGATTTCAGCTGATTTCCAGCTACCTCAGGTTATGAAGTATAACTTTGCCATCGACCAGAAACTTCCTTGGTGGGGCTTGATTGCCTCTGCTGACTTCTTGTACACAGATGTAATCAATGACATCTATTATGAGAACTTGAATATCGGTGGACCAGAAGGATTCTACCAAGGTGCTGACAACCGTCCGTTTTACAATCGTAGCAATCGAATTGACGGTACATACCAAGGTATTTATTTAGCATCAAATACAGGAGGGGGTAATGCCACAACGGCTACCTTTACCTTGACTAAGCCTTTCGATAACGGTTTTGCAGGTTCGGTATCCTACTCTTTCAGTGAGTCCAACAAAATTTTCGATGGTACTTCTTCACAGAACAGTTCTCAATGGAGAAACATACTAACGGTAAACGGTAAAAACTCCAACTTGCCTGTTACCCGTTCCGATTTTGCTGGTGGTAGCCGAATTTTGGCCAATGTTTCTTACCAATTGGATTGGAACGAGAACGTAAGCACAACCGTTGCTTTGCTGTACACTGGATCACAAAACGCTCCATACAGCTTTACGTATAACGAAGGACGTGATTTGTTGAACGATGACTCAAGGGACAATGCTTTGATTTACATCCCAAGAGATGCTTCTGAAATTCAATTCTCTGGCGACGAGGCGCAGCAAGCGGCTCAATGGGAGCAATTGGATAATTTCATAAGCAGCATTGATTACTTGGACGAAAACAGAGGAGGTTATGCTGAGCGTAACGCTGAAAGAGGTCCATGGAGCCATATTCTTGACTTGAAGGTTCTTCAGGATTTCAAGATTAAGTTTGGAAATACCAAGCACACCTTCCAGCTTTCTGCTGATGTTTTCAACTTCACCAACCTTTTGAACAAAGATTGGGGTCGATTGAAGTTCGTGAGAAGCTCTGTTAGCCCGTTGACAACTGTTTCTACAGGAGACACTCCTGTATTCAGTATCAACCAAGGTGTAATGGATGAAAATGGAAACCCTGACTTCATCGAATTCGATGATAGAGGTATTCAGTCATCCAGATGGCAAGCACAATTGGGTATTAGATATATCTTTAACTAAGGATATATTAAATATAGAATTAAAGCCCTTCGCCATCGCGAAGGGCTTTTTTTATCTCTAAAATTCCGTATTTTTAAACCACTTAAATTCTACCTAATGGAAATCATCAAGAACCTACACTCTTATTTGGCCTATGTGGTGCTGGCCGTTTTAGTATTGGCCGTCGTGAATGCGATAGCTGGCTGGTTGGGCAAAAAGGATTTTACCCTGCAAAAGGACTTTCGTATCAGTTTGTTCGCCTTGATTCTGAGCCATATCCAGTTGTTGATTGGGCTTATTCTATATTTTGTCTCCGGAAATGGATTCAAAGCCATCCAAACCCTTGGAATGAGCGGATTGAACGCTCCGGCGCGCCTATTGGCCGTGGAACATCCGTTTACAAACATCATTGCCTTAGTTTTGATTACCATCGGATGGTCCAGGCACAAAAAGTTCATGGAAAGCCAGCGAAAGTTTAAGACCATTTCCATTTTTTACGGTTTAGGCTTGCTGCTTATTTTGAGCCGTATCCCATGGGCACAGTGGTTCGCTTAATTTCATTCCCGCGGAGGCGGGAATCTTACTCTGCTTCCTTCAACAAAAACAAATACACAGGAAAATGGTCGCTATACCCAGCCGTGTAGCTACCACCTGAGTAGGTGCGTAGCGGATAGCCTTTAAAGCGCCCTTGGTCCGTTCGCACAAAGGCAGGCGCAAAAATACCCGCTTTCCAAAAGGAAAGATTAGTACGGTCTTGCGCCACCAAATTCGAGGTGAAAAACAGTTGATCGAACAAATTCCATTTGTCTTGATAGGCGAGGGAACCAATGCCCTTTTTATAAAGTGCCTCCATGGGATTGTACAGGTCCAAACTGCCCAACTGCTTTATCTTTCCTTTGGTTTTCAAAATGGTTCTCAAACTGTTGTCAATGGGGTCGTCGTTTAAGTCGCCCATGGCGATAACTTTAGCATCTGGGTCCAACGTTTGTATGGAATCGATAATCCGCTTGTTCAGCAATGCCGCCCGTACACGAAAAGGTTCGCTCCTGGCTGCCCCACCTCTTCGGGAGGGCCAATGGTTCACCACAAAATGGAACTTTTCGCCATCCATGGTGCCACCTACCACCAACTGGTCTCTCGTATATTTGCGTTCCCCTAGATCATCAAACAATAAAAGCCTATGGCTTTTAAAGGATGAAGGAATGAAGGAAGCCTTTTTGTAAA
Organism: Flagellimonas sp. MMG031; assembly: GCF_040112705.1. NCBI lineage: Bacteria > Pseudomonadati > Bacteroidota > Flavobacteriia > Flavobacteriales > Flavobacteriaceae > Flagellimonas > Flagellimonas sp. MMG031. Next base: position 408,505 of record NZ_CP157804.1, on the reverse strand, counting down.
GTAAGGCCACATCAATGCCCCGCTCATCGGGGGAATCAAAATGGATGATGCCATAATCCTTGTCCCGCAAATTCGGATGCTGGACCAAATCTTCAAGCACATCCAGATTTTCCACTTCACAAAGCCCCACAATGTCCGGGGAAGTTTTGGAGGTGTCAGCCCCAATTTGGGAAATTACATGGGAGAGATTGTCCAATTTTTGGAGATACCGTTCCCGGGTCCAGTGATAACGGCCCTCAGGCGTTCGGTCGTCATCAAAGGTAAGGGAGTCGTTTACCGTGTCAAACAAGTTTTCACAGTTGTAAAAAGCAACGGTCCTAATGATGTATGTCTTGGACTTTTGTCCGTAAAGTGAGGTCGATATTAATACAAGTAGGTATATTAATAATCGCATTCTATTTTGATTTTGTAGCTAAAATAAGTAAGATTGTACGCTTTCTTGCAATTTGTACAGCAATTACAACCCCTTTTTTATTCATTAACCTACAATAAGCTATGAGACTAGCCGTACTCTGGGCTGTACTCTGTTGTTGCAAAGTGCTGTACGGGCAACAACGTACACGGGTTACAGGCCAATTAATGGACAAGGGGTTGGATGTTCCCATTTCCAATGCAAACATCATTTTGGAAAGCAGTTCCCAACAATTTACAGTAAATGCAAAGGGTGAGTTTGAACTAAACTTATCGGAAACAGGAGAACAGATGCTCCAAATTTCGGCCTTGGATTTCATCACCAAGCGATATTCCATTTATTTGGATGGAAACCCCATCGATTTGGGCATTATTTATTTGGAAAGAGACATTGCCCGTGAACAAACGGATAACCTGATTACACTTACCGAAGGAGACCTTTCCGATGACTTTGAATCCGTTTCCAGTACCATGGGATTGTTGCAGTCTACCCGTGATATTTTTTTAAATCGTGCCGCTTTTGATTTTGGACAGGCCTTTTTTAAGGTCCGAGGATACGATTCACGAAATGGAATGGTGCTCATCAATGGAATTCCAATGAACAAATTCTTTGATGGCAGGCCGCAGTGGAACAATTGGGGCGGACTTAACGATGTGGTCCGCAATCAGGAATTTACCAACGGCCTTTCCATCAACCCCTATTTGTTTGGTGGAATTTTGGGGAATACCAACATTAATACCCGGCCATCTGGTCTTCGCCCAGGCTTACGTTTGTCTTCATCCCTTTCCAACCGAACCTACAATGGCAGGCTTATGGCCACGTATAATTCGGGGGAACGGCCAAGCGGACTTTCGTATTCGGTATCGGCCTCGCGCAGATGGGCCAATGAAGGTTATGTGGAAGGCACCTTGTACGATGCGTATTCCTTTTTTGGAGCTTTGGAATATCAGTTCAATCCCAAGAACAGCATTGCATTTACCTCAATTTTGGCGCGCAATCGAAGGGGGCGTTCCTCTGCCATGACCGAAGAAGTCTTTGATTTGATGGGTGCCCGGTATAATCCCTACTGGGGCAATCAAGACGGGATTATCAGAAATTCAAGGGAGCGGGAGATATTTGAACCGATTTTTTTGCTCAACTATACGCTTGATACCAAAAAAGTGGATTGGAATTTTGGATTTGCCTATCAAACAGGTACGAATTCACGCAGTAGGCTGGGATATTACAACGCCCCAAATCCCGACCCGACCTATTACAGATATTTGCCGAGCTACTACATCAACAGTTCCATAGGAGCGGATTTCGTGAATGCCAACTTGGCCAAAGAGGCATTTTTGGAAGACCCGCAACTCAATTGGGAGCAACTCTACACCGCTAATACCAATAATGCTGACAAAGCAGCCTACCTGCTCTATGATGATGTAACAGAAGATAAGACTTTAACGGTATCTACAAGTTTCAACGCTCACCTTGGTGATTTGATACAGCTTGGTTTGGGAGGAAATTATAGGAGTACTTCCTCCGAAAACTTTGCTGAAATCCAAGATTTGTTGGGCGCGTCATTCCATGAAGATTTGGATACCTTTTCCGATACCTTGAACGATACCCAAGGCGATTTACAGAAAACGGAAGGCGAAAAGTTCAACTATCACTATAATTTGGACGCTTCCCAAATGGAAGCCTATGCACAGCTTCAACTGACTTCCAAAACATGGGATGGGTTTGTTTCGGCCGCATATTCCAATCAGCAGGTACAGCGCAACGGTTTCTTTACCAACGAGCGTTATCTGGAAAATTCCTTTGGCCCTGGCAATCAAATTTCTTTTTCCAATCTATCGTACAAAGCTGGTTTGACCTATTTCCTGAACGGACGACATTGGATTACCGCGACTGCGGCGCAGATGGAACGGCCACCCATTGTTCAGAATATATTCATCAACCCAAGGGAGAACAATGAAACAGTGCCTGATTTGCAGCAGGAAGCTATAAGCAGTGTGGATTTGGGCTATTTTGTCCGATTGCCCAATCTAACAGGTCGTATAAGTGCTTTTTATACGCGGTTTCAGCACACCACCGACATCAATTTCTTTTTCGTGGATTCCGGATTGGGTTCCGATTTTGTGCAGGAGGTCATTACTGGATTGGATAGGTTGCACAAGGGCATTGAATTCGGGTTTGAATATGAGGCGTCCTCCAGTGTAAAGTTGACCGCCGCGGGAAATTTTGGCGAGTATACCTATGCCAGTGACCCATCCATTCAAATTAATTTTGACACGGCTGGAGCCGAAGAGGACCTGATTGCGCCCGAAGGTACCATTGATTTGGGTGTTGCCGACCTTAAGGACCTCAGACTGGCACAAGGCCCACAAACCGCCATCGCTCTAGGCGTATCCTATCGTTCGCCAAAGTATTGGTGGGTCAGCGCAACGACCAATTACCTCACCAATAACTATATCAACCTTTCCGCCATCACCAGAACCCCCAGTTTTTTGATTGACCCCGAAACGGGCGAAGCTTTTCCCGATGCCACCGAGGAAAATGTGGGCCATCTACTGCGGCAAAAAAAGTTGGAGGACATCTACCTGCTCAATCTAGTGGGTGGCAAATCGTGGCTGGTGGGCGGAAAATACATCAGCCTTTTTGCCAGTGTGAACAATCTGTTCGATACGATTTTCCGTACAGGAGGCTATGAGCAGAGCCGTAACGGGAACTTTGGGCAGTTGCGGCAGGACAATCAGAGCGGTTCCCCTTCTTTCGCGCCAAAGTATTGGTACAGTTACGGACGCACCTATTTTTTGAATTTGGCTATCAGCTTTTAATCCATTATCCCATGAAAAATTTAGTGTTAAAGAGTATCGGAATTGTATTGGTCATCCTAGCATTGAGCTGCGTGGAGGGCCGTGAATTTGGAACATTGGAAGCCAACTGCACTACGGATATCAACGCAAACATCACTTTTGCCGCTTTGGATTCGCTGGTTCAAGACGATGTGGTGCAGATTCAGGAAGATTTGGTACTGGAGGGCTATGTGATTTCTTCCGACCAAGCAGGTAATTTTTTTAATGTACTTTACCTACAGGACAGCCCTGCCAATCCTTCGGGAGGAATTCGCTTGGAGGTGGACTTGCGTGAATCCCATTTGTTATATCCAGTTGGGAGCAAAGTTTATATCAAACTGAAAGAACTCTATCTGGACCGAAGGGGAACTTCGCTTGAGTTGGGAGGGGTGTTCTCCTCTTTTGGGAACCTCTCGGTAGGTCGATTGCCCAGAGGAAAGGTGTTGGAGCACGTATTTACCTCCTGTGAAGGGCCGGGTACGATTCAACCGCTCAAGACGACTATCGCGGAAATTGACAGTATTCCTTCGGAAATATTGGTGCAGTTGGATTCATTGGAGTTTGCAGAAGATATTTTGGGTGAAACCTACGCCATTCCCGAGGAAGAAACCGAACGCATCTTGATGGATTGTGCGGAAAATCAAATCACCTTGTTGAACAGTGGCTACTCCGATTTTCAGGCGGAGCCATTACCGCAAACCAATGGAACCCTAACGGCCATAATCACCAAAGATGGAAAGTCCCCTCAGTTGATTATCCGTAGTTTGGAAGATGTGTCCTTTACCAATGACCGCTGTCCGGAAATCATCACCGAGTTTACTTCCAATCGTATTTTTATTTCGGAATTGGCCGACCCGGACAACAATTCCGGCGCACGCTTTGTGGAACTGTACAATGCGAGCGAAGAACCGCTGGATTTAAACCTGTGGACGCTGCGACGGTATACCAACGACAATACGGAGGTGAGTTCCACCATCGACCTAACAGGTTTCATAATCAACGGCGAAAGCACCTTGGTGATATCCCCCAACGCCTCCGAATTTGAACTGGTGTATGGCTTTCCTCCCGATTTGGGCGTATCCACCAACAGTCCTGCCGATTCCAATGGAGACGATAATTTGGAGCTTGTGGACCCCTTTGGGACCGTCATTGATGCGTTTGGGGTCATTGGAGAGGATGGTTCCGGAACCAATCACGAATTTGAGGATGGCCGTGCGGTACGGAACATCGAAATTACCACCGCAAACCCTGTGTATACTTTTTCGGAATGGACTATCTTTAACGATACCGGAGAGGCGGGAACCATACAACAGCCCCAGAACGCCCCCGAGGATTTTACTCCTGGTGTGCGGGAGTGACCATATTGCGCAGCATACCCCAATTACATTTTAATTCTTTAATTATGAAAAGCAAAATTGTTTTTACTGCTGCAGTATTGTTCTTCGGCCTAACTCATAGCTGCGCACAAGACTTTTCCCCCAAACAACAACAGCGATTGGAGGAGTGGGGGTTGAACCATACCTATCTGTTGGCACAAAGTGAGGCTAATGAACAGCAACTATTGGATATTTTGAACGAGAATCGCAAAAGAAAGAACAACCTGGTCATGGGTGCGGGTTTTGCAGGACTGGGTTTGTTGTTTTTAACTACAGGCAGTATAATCTTCAACCAAGATAGCGATTGTAATGATACCCATATATGTGAGAATACTGGGCAAGTTATTGTGGGTGGAGGACTCATGGCTCTGGGAACATTTGAAGTGGGGTATCCCTGCCCTTATTTTTATCTTCCATAAAACGAAAGAAAAAACGAAACAAAATGATTCAGGAACTTCAAGAACAATATCCGTTGATGCCCCAATTGCAATAAAATTGGTGACCAAAAGCTGATTTTCTGTCAGTTCGACTGAAGTCGAGAACTTAAAGTGTGTTAATAATCAAAAGGTTTCGACTGCGCTCAACCTGACAAAGTCAAAATCGTATCACCTTATAGTGCGGTCTCTAAGCGATGCGTTCAAAAAAATTAAAAAGCCTTGTACCCAAACTTTTGTCCACCAACCGAGGCGTCGGCCATTAGGCCGGCCTTGGGCAGGGCAAAAACGGCTACGCCATCCTTATATTTGGCATTAAACGCAATACCGGATTTTAGGGCAACCGCCGAAGTCTCGGCCGCAAATTGGAATTTTTCGGTTTTGAAGCGCTGTAAATCCACATCGGTCTCAAAAAAGATGACCTCGATAATGGCCTGACCACCCGCTTGCAGTCCAATGTTCAACTTTTTCAAATCGGCCATGCCCACTGCTTCGCCATTTTCGTAGACTACGCCGTTACCGGATGCCCCGCCAATGATAAAACCACCCTTCCCTACATTCGGGAAAATTGCGTAGCCAGCGGAATCTTCAAAAAAGCGTTCCAATCCCGGACTGGTCTCCAGTAGGGTCGTTTTGGCCTTTTGGGCATCCTGCATAATCTTTTGGTCCTTTCTACTTTGGGCCGAGGCAACGGTTGTTGTTAACAATAGGGTTGCCAGGGCACATATTCTTATCAATTTCATCGTGTCATTATTAAGGTTCAATCAAAAGTAACCAAACAACTTGCTCCAATTTGGAAAGGGTTTGCCAAATAGTGTTAAGGAAAATATAGAAAATCAAGGAACTCGATCAAAGGAGGTAAAACCAATAGAGAAAAACTATGTTTTAATAATATATTAATATCAAACGTCTATGGTCTAGGCAAGCAATTTAGTATCTTTAAGGAACTGAAAATTAATATAAAACAACGATACAATCATGAGTAAAGAATTGGCAAACGGGGCTGATGCAAGCATGTGCCCACACCTCAATGCGATGAACCAAGCTGCAGGGGAAGGAACTTCCATTGATTATTGGTGGCCAGAGCAATTAAACTTGGGCATTTTGCGCCAACATTCGAACCTGACCAACCCTTTGGGTGAGGATTTTGATTATGTGGAAGCCTTTAAGTCACTCGACTTGGATGCCCTAAAAAAAGACCTTACCGATTTGATGACAGACAGCCAAGATTGGTGGCCTGCAGATTACGGACATTACGGACCATTTTTTATCCGTATGACATGGCACGCTGCCGGTACGTACCGGGTACAGGATGGCCGTGGTGGAGCTGTTGGAGGACAACAACGTTTTGCCCCATTGAACAGCTGGCCGGATAACGCCAACTTGGACAAAGCACGTCGACTGTTATGGCCCATCAAACAAAAATATGGGAACAAAATTTCTTGGGCCGACCTTTTGGTGTTGACCGGAAACGTAGCTTTGGAGTCCATGGGCTTCAAAACCTTTGGTTTTGCCGGAGGACGTAGGGACGACTGGGAAGCTGACAAAGCCACAAACTGGGGTCCTGAAAAAGTATGGGTCGGAGATGAGCGTCACGATGATGACGGTATGTTGAAAGGTAACCTTGCTGCTGACCATATGGGATTAATCTATGTTAACCCAGCAGGACCTAACGGAGACCCAGACCCTCTTAAAGCAGCGAAGTACATCAGGAACTCCTTTGGCCGTATGGCTATGAACGATGAGGAGACCGTAGCCTTGATTGCTGGAGGACATACCTTTGGTAAAGCACACGGAGCGGGACCACATGAACACAAAGGCGTAGAGCCAGAAGGTGCTGCCATGGCCAATCAAGGATTTGGATGGATGAGCGATTTCAAATCAGGAAAAGGACCCGATACCATTACCGATGGTGAGGAAGGCGCCTGGACCAGCAACCCCATCAAATGGGATATGGGCTATTTTGAAAACCTATTTGGTTACGAATGGGAAAAAACAACAAGTCCGGCAGGAGATGTACAATGGCAACCCGTTAATGGCGGTGGAGCAGGAACCGTAGTAGATGCTTACGACCCAAACCTTAAGCACGCTCCAATGATGTTCACTACGGATTTGGCTTTGCGCGTAGATCCGGAATACGAAAAAATTTCACGTAGGTTTTACGAAAACCCAGATGAGTTTGCAGATGCCTTTGCACGTGCTTGGTACAAGTTGACCCACAGGGATATGGGACCCAAAGCCGTATTGTATGGACCAGAAGTGCCAGAAGAAGAACTGTTGTGGCAAGACCCCATTCCAGCGGCGGATTACGAAACTATTAACGATGACGATGTTGCCAATTTGAAAGGTAAAATCGTAAGCGCCGGATTGAGTGTGTCAGAACTAGTTTCAACAGCATGGGCTTCAGCCTCTACTTTTAGAGGTTCTGATAAACGCGGTGGAGCCAATGGCGGACGTATCCGTTTGGCCCCTCAAATTGATTGGGAAGTCAACAATCCAAAACAGTTGAAGAAAGTATTGAACACCTACGAAGTGATTCAGCAAGGGTTCAATGATGAGCAATCTGGAAACAAAAAAGTATCCATGGCCGATTTGGTGGTCTTGGGAGGTGTAGTAGGTATCGAAAAAGCCGCAAAAGATGCTGGTTATGATGTCTCCGTACCCTTCACACCGGGCCGTACCGATGCTTCCGCGGACCAGACCGATGTTGAATCCTTTGAATGGTTGAGACCTCAGGCCGATGGATTCCGTAACTACTTTGCGCCAAATTTTGAGACCACGCCAGAGACCATGTTGGTGGATAAGGCAGAGCTATTGACCTTGACCGCTCCTGAAATGACCGTTCTTTTGGGTGGTTTGAGAACCATAAACATCAATTTTGATGGTTCCGACCATGGTGTATTTACAGACAAGCCCGGTACCTTGAGCAATGATTTCTTTGTGAATCTTTTGGATATGGCGACCCAGTGGGAAGCAACATCCGAAGCCGAAGAGGTTTTTGAAGGTAAGGACCGTAAGACCGGAGAGGTAAAATGGACCGGAACCCGTGTAGACCTTATTTTTGGTTCCAACTCCGAGCTACGTGCCTTGGCCGAATTGTATGCGGGCAGCGATTACAAAGAGCGATTTGTAAAAGATTTCGTTGCCGCATGGACCAAAGTAATGAACTTAGATCGTTTCGATGTGGCCTAGGTCCACCGGAGCGAGTGAATAGAAAAAGAAAATTGAATTAAATGCTGCCATGACCCCACAAGGTTATGGCAGTTTTTTTATAACTTTCCCAGAGCTATGAACAACAAGCAGGAACTTTTCAATCAGATACGGTCGGGCAATTTGGAGACCGTACAAAAGCTACTGAACAACGACCCAGCTTTGCTGGAAGTCAAAGATGAAAGGGGCTCCACACCATTATTGTTGGCCGCATATTATGGCCATACCGATTTGGTAGATTTTTTACTAAAAAAAGGTGCCAAAGTAGATGCCTTGGATGGTTCGGGCAATACCGCACTTATGGGAGTTTGCTTTAAGGGCTATACGGATATTGCCCAAAAACTGATTGATGCTGGTGCCAATGTAAGCCAAAAAAACGCTATGGGCGCTACCTGTCTCATCTACGCAGTCACTTTTAACCGAAAGGATATTGCCGAAATGCTTTTAAAGCATGGGGCCGATGCATCGGTGAAGGATGCACGCGGCAACACCGCCATGGACTTGGTGAAGGAACAAGGAACAAGGAAACACGGAACTGGAGGAACTCTTAAAACAATACTAGATGTCCAAAACCTTGAACATTGCTTTGATTCAAACCACATTGCATTGGGAAGACCCGGTAAGCAATAGGAAGATGTTTGATGAGAAAATCGAAAGTATACCAGATGATGTGGATGTTATTGTTCTTCCCGAAATGTTTACCAGTGGCTTTACCATGAACCCCGGAAATATGGAGCCATCGGAAGGGGAGATTACGGTGGATTGGATGAGGGCTTTGGCAAAGGACAAGGACTCGGCCGTGGTCGGGAGCATTGTTTTTCAAGAGGAAGATAAATTTTACAATCGATTGTTTTTTGTCTATCCTGATGGTTCCTTCAAGCATTATGATAAAAAACACACCTTTACCTTGGCAGGAGAGGATCAAGTGTACGAGGCAGGAAACGAAAAACTTATTTTGGACTATAAAGGATTTAAAATCTGCCCCATGATTTGTTACGATTTGCGATTTCCAGTGTGGTCCAGAAATGTGGAGGATTACGATGTGCTGATGTACGTAGCCAACTGGCCCAAGAAAAGAATTGCCGCTTGGGATACGCTGTTGAAAGCAAGGGCGATTGAAAACATGGCTTATTGCATCGGTGTCAATCGTGTAGGTTTGGATGGTGCTGATTTCGAATATACCGGACATTCCGCAGTATACGATGTGCTAGGAGAGCAATTATGTTATTCCGAAAAGGAAGAGGTACTTTACGCCACTTTGGACAGGGCCCATGTCGAAGATACCAGAAAACAATTACGATTTTTGGAGGACAGGGACCGCTTTAGTTTGATAGAATAAAGGTTTCTTCCTTTTCCCAATTTGCTCTGATTTCGATAGTACCAGGATAATAGCTGATTTTTTCGGGCTGCTGTTTTTTCAAGTAATTTCCCGTATCCCATTTTCCGTTTCCGTTCGAATCAAAAATAACGCGGGCGATATAATTCCCGGGGTTGAGATGGTTAAATTCAAAGGTTTGTGCTTCCGAGGCGACTATTTCGCGTTGCACCACACCCTTTTCATTGGTCAACTGCACAACGATGGGATAGGTTACGTCGCTACCGAAAATCATCCTAAGGTTACCGTAATCGGCAAAACTTCCAGTTGATAGGTTGTAGTCCAGGGTATCGTTTTGCATGCCAAAAAAATCAGTGATGGCACCGGGCAGTAGCGAGAAGGAATACTTTTGATTGGGCTCTACCTCAAAATCAAAATCTACCTTGTTTTTAAGGGTATCCAAGACAAAAGTGTAAGGCATGGGAATGGAATCGCTCACATTGAGAGAAACTTGACTGGTATCCAACGCAACAATGGGAGTATTAGCCAATATGCTGAATTTGTCCTCAAAATTGAACTTCCCCGTTACAGAGGTGGATAGTTTTAAGGAATCCATGGGAAGGTCACGCATTTTTACCGTAAACGTATCGATGGCCTCGACTTTGTCGTTTTGAACAGTGAAGATAATCGAGTCCAATTCTGTCGGGCTAAGCCAATAATTCAAGGTGTCTTTGTCCCTTTCTTTTAAAAGGGTAGTGCTCACAGAGTCCGGCAAGGTGGTCAAGGATTCGATGACCATGTCCCTGTAATCTCCTTGGTATCCAAATATGATCTTGTTCTTGGCCACCATACTGGGTACCGATGCCTTGTAATTAAGCTGTTCCCTAAACAGGTTCAATACATATATGGAATCTGTTGGTACGGTAATGGTATCGGCAATAAAACCGATTTTATCCTGGGATTGATCGAACATATTGTTTTTGTTCACATCCTTGAGCCCAAAAAGGGCGTATTTACCCCCTTTCAGGTTTTTTAGTTCAAAAAAGGGCAAACTATCTCCAGTGTTGGTGATGTACAAAGGTGGCTGTTTGAACACCGTGGAATCTGTGTAGGTGCTGTCCATCTCGTAGAGCATCACACTGATAAATTCATCTGCCTTAAGATTGACCGCATCCGAAACAGCCCCGGTCAGGGTCAAGGAATCCAAATAATCTCCTGTCGAAAACACATAGGTCAAAAAACTGTTTGGGTTTTTTTCGTTGTTGTCTACAATACTTTGTCCAAAATTAATGGTGTAAGTAGTGTTTTCCCTCAGCGTATCCTTTATCTCCACTTCGATATACTTGCTGGGAGCACCCATGGGTGTTATGGTAGCTGGGTTTTTAAATGGGGGCGAAACGACCAACTGGTTTTGGACATCTTCCAGTTTGATAAGCTCATCGAAATAGAGGCGTATTTTCTTTGCCTTGAAATTGGTGGTAAAGTTTTCTGGTTCGGCCCTTACCAACTGGGGGGGCGTCGTATCCTTGGGACCGCCGCTGGGAGAACCTCTCTTGGCGCATTGCCAAAGGGCCATCACCATAAATGCGAAAAAAAGAAGTCCCAACGATTTTTTCAAATAAACCATGCCGAAAACATTGTGGAACAAAGAAACAACTAATTTAAAAAATGCGATACCGCATTGGCAAAATTTAACCCTCTGGCACCACCGCCATACTCAAAACAGAAACTTCCAATCCTTTTACCTGCAGCAAGGCCCGAGCGCAGGACTCGATGGTGGCACCCGTTGTGATCACATCGTCGACCAATAGAACTCTTGTATAGGAGATATTTTTGGAAAAGTCGAGGGCAAAGGCGTCCTTGGAACTTTCCCATCTCGTTTGCCGGCCTTTCTTGGTCTGGGTTTTGGTGTTCTTGGTCTTAATCAGCCAATTGTCGCAATAATCCGCTCCGATATGCTGCGCTACGTGGCGGGCGAACAATGCCACTTGGTTATACCCCCGTTTTTTCAATTTCTTGGGGTGTAAGGGAACCGGGACTACAACATCAATATCCTTCAGTTGGCCAGATTCTTTCAAAAGGGTGCCGCACCAATCCCCAAAAAAACCACCGATCTGTTCTTGATTTTTGTACTTAAGCCAATGCAGTACATTTTTTACTAGGCCATTTTTGGAGAAATAAACGAAAGATGCCGCCTTTTTTATGGGAATTCTACCATAAAATATGCGGTCCACAGCGTTTTCTTCCAGATAGTTATGATCGGTGAGTGGCACATCATGTCGACAAACGGCACACAAAACGTGTTCTCCCCTAAATAATTGGGCATTACATCCAAAACATGCCCTTGGCAATAGGATGTTGTTAATCTCGTTTATTATCTTAGCCAACCTTTTTGGTGTCAAATCTTATACATTTTTAGCGTAGTCTGTCAACCCCATGAACTCCCAAGATAACACTTTTAACTACAAAATTATCTTTGCCGCTATGGTTGCGGTAATTGTGGGGATTCTTATTGCATTTTATTACAGCTACGCCCAGTCCAAAAACCAAATGATCTACCTAGAGGAAGAAAAATCACTTTTGGTCAAGGATTTGACATTGATGCGTGCCGAAGTGGACCGTTTGTCCGGGTTGAACGAGGTCAACGAAATCGAACTACAGACCTCTCGTTTTAGGGTACAGCAATTGCTGGATTCCGTAGGTAGGCTCAATTTTAGCATCACCAAACTGAAGGAGACACGAAAGGAACTGAGAAAGTTGGAGTTGAGATTTGACAGCCTTAAGCTAAAAAACAACTTTCTTCGGTACAACAATAGCCTCTTGGCAAACAAGTACAACGAGACCATTAAGCAACTGGAAGAGCTCAGGGGAAGGGCCAGCAGCATGCAACAGACCGAATCGTTATTGCGGGAGACCAATAAGGAGTTGACAAGGGAATTACGTATTAAAAGTTACCTGAAATTACAGGATGCCGAGGGAAGCGGTTTTAGATTGCGGGCCGGCCGTCCCATCAAAACCAACAAGGCATCGGTAATAGAGAAGTTACGGGGATGTGTCACCATCTTAAGTGATCCCAATTCCAAAGGAGACATTAAGGTGCTCTACCTGCAGTTTTTGGACCCGAATATGGCCATCATCGAGGACAATGCCAGCACCATTTCAGTGAGTGGCAACACCTACAGCAAAAAGGTGGAAATTGTGTACACTGGGAAGGAAATCAGTATCTGTGACGCCATTACCGTGCCCGAAGGTTCTTTGGCAGAGGGAATTTACACCCTAAATGTATTCGAGGACGAAAGATTGTTGGCTTCCACCGAATTTCAGCTGAAATAACATACTACTTTTTGGGTAAAATTCTATTTTTGCCCAATGGCAAATCAGGAAGACATTTTTAAGAAGGTTATCTCCCATGCAAAGGAGTACGGATACGTATTTCAATCCAGTGAGATCTATGATGGACTCAGCGCTGTTTACGACTATGGTCAGAACGGGGCGGAGCTAAAAAAAAACATTCGCGAATATTGGTGGAAGGCCATGGTGCAGCTCAATGAGAATATCGTGGGCATCGATGCAGCCATATTTATGCATCCTACCACTTGGAAAGCCTCAGGCCACGTGGATGCCTTCAACGATCCATTGATCGATAACAAGGATTCCAAAAAAAGATACCGTGCCGATGTCCTTATCGAGGATTACGTAGCCAAAATCGAAGCCAAAATCGACAAAGAGGTGACCAAGGCCACCAAACGATTCGGTGACAGTTTTGATAAGGAGCAATTCATGTCTACCAATCAGCGGGTGATGGATTATCAGGAAAAGGCTGACGGTATCCTTAAGCGAATGGGACAATCCCTTGCCAAAGAGGATTTGGCCGATGTAAAGGCCCTGATCGAGGAGTTGGAGATTGCCTGTCCACTATCAGGATCAAAAAACTGGACCGATGTCAAGCAGTTTAACTTGATGTTCGGTACCAAATTGGGCGCTTCTGCAGACAATGCCATGGACCTTTATCTACGTCCGGAGACCGCACAAGGGATATTTGTCAACTTTTTGAACGTACAGAAAACGGGAAGGATGAAAATTCCGTTTGGGATAGCCCAAACAGGAAAAGCCTTCCGTAACGAAATCGTGGCCCGTCAGTTTATCTTCCGTATGCGTGAGTTTGAACAGATGGAGATGCAATTCTTCATCAAACCGGGCACACAAATGGAATGGTACGAAGCGTGGAAGGAAAAACGGATGAAGTGGCACCTTTCTTTGGGTATGGGAGAGGAGAACTATCGTTTCCACGATCATGAGAAATTGGCGCACTATGCTGATGCTGCCGCCGATATTGAATTCAAGTTCCCCTTTGGATTTAAGGAATTGGAAGGCATCCATTCCCGTACGGATTTCGATTTGGGCAAGCATGAAGAGTACTCGGGCAAAAAACTCCAGTATTTCGACCATGAGGAAAATAAGAGCTATACACCTTATGTGTTGGAGACTTCTATCGGATTAGACCGTATGTTCTTGGCGGTATTCTCCCATGCTCTGCAAGAGGAAGAGTTGGAAAACGGGACTACGCGCACCGTACTTAAGATTCCAGCAGTGCTCGCACCGAACAAAGTGGCTGTTCTACCATTGCTTAAGCGTGATGGTTTGCCTGAAGTCGCACAAAAGTTGGTGGATGAGCTTAAATGGGATTTTAATGTAGAGTATGATGAAAAGGATGCCGTGGGGCGTCGCTACCGTCGTCAAGATGCTGCAGGAACACCTTTCTGTGTGACCGTGGACCATCAAACCTTGGAAGATGATACAGTGACCATCCGCCACAGGGATACCATGGAACAAAAACGCGTAAAACTTTCAGAGGTGAAAGATATCATCTCCAAGGAAGTGGATATGCGCTATTGGCTGCAGAAAATCTAAGCTTACAATTTTATAAAAGGTGTCAGGTCGAGCGCAGTCGAGACCTGTTTTAGTGCTAAGATTTTGATCTCTCGACTCCTCTCGAGATGACATTGCAAACCATTTAGATTTAGAATAAACCTGTAATTTCGCCATCATCATTGATGTCGATTTTCTCGGATGCTGGATGCGCTGGCAATCCGGGCATGCGCATAATGTCGCCTGTAATCGGAATCAAAAATCCCGCGCCTACAGCTATTTCTATTTCGCGTACCGTGATGATAAAATCCTTGGGTCTACCCAAAAGCTTCGGATTGTCGGATAGTGATTTCTGCGTCTTGGCAATACAAACGGGTAATTGCTCCAGCCCCAAATCCGCAATTTTTCGAAGGTCAGCCTTGGCCTTGGCCGTGTAATCCACATATTCTGCTCCGTAGATTTCGGTGGCAATGGTGGATATTTTTTCCTTCACGGAAGACTTCCAATCGTAAAGCGGTTGGAATGCAGAAGCACCTGAATCCACAATATCGATGACGTTCTTTGCCAATTCTTCGGCACCATCGCCACCTTTGGCCCAAACATTGGCAACCGCTACGCGTACACCTTTGGATGCTGCCAGTTCTTTAATGACGGCGATTTCTTCATCCGTGTCGGTAGTAAATTTATTGATGGCAATTACGGGCACCACCTTAAACTTTCCGATGTTCTCCAAGTGTTTTTCCAAATTGGGCAATCCTTTTTTCAAGGCAGCCACATTGGGTTCGGTCAACGATTTTAAATCGGCACCACCATGATATTTTAAGGCTCTAATGGTCGTGGTGAGTACAACCGCCTTTGGCGTCAAGCCAGCACTTTGACACTTGATATCAAAGAATTTTTCGGCTCCGAGATCAAATCCAAACCCTGCTTCGGTCACGGTGTATTCTGAATGGGACATCCCCATTAGCGTAGCTATCACGGAGTTGGTTCCCTGGGCAATGTTGGCAAAGGGGCCTCCATGGATAATGGCCGGATTCCCTTCAATGGTCTGTACCAAATTCGGTTTAATGGCATCCTTCAATAGTGCTGCCATGGCCCCTTCGGCCTTTAAATCCTTGGCGTAGATGGGTTTCTTATCATAAGTGTAACCAACGAATATATTGCCCAATCGTGTTTTGAGGTCGCTCAGACTTTCGGCCAAACATAAAATGGCCATAATCTCGGATGCTGCGGTAATATCAAAACCCGTTTCCCGGGGAACGCCAGAAGTAGTTCCACCCAAGCCAACAATTATATGGCGTAAGGAACGATCGTTCATGTCCATCACCCGTTTCCATCCAATGGTACGTGGATCGAGCATCAAGGAGTTGGTTTTGCTTTGAATATTATTGTCGATAATGGCCGATAAGAGGTTGTGCGCCTTTTCGATGGCCGCAAAATCGCCTGTAAAATGCAGGTTGATGTCCTCCATGGGCAGTACCTGGGAATGACCACCACCTGTAGCTCCGCCCTTAATCCCAAAAACGGGTCCCAGCGATGGCTCACGCAAAACAACGGTGGATTTTTTTCCTAGGCGGTTCAAGCCTTCGGATAGACCTATCGACATGGTGGTTTTCCCTTCTCCCGCAGGTGTGGGCGAAATGGCCGATACCAAAACCAAATTACTTTGTTGTGCCTTTTCGCGGTTGATGGCCTTTAGTGGAAGCTTTGCTTTGTATTTTCCGAACATTTCAATCTGTTCGGGGTTGATTCCGAATTTTTGGGCAATGGAAGAGATGTGTTTTAATGAAACACCTTTGGCAATCTGTAAATCGGTCATAGTCTTGATGTTTGTCAATTGGGATGGGATTTCCCAAAAATTCAATAGACAAGATACTATAATTGAGGGAGTAAAACTATGATATTTGTACGTGTTCAGCTTATTCCACCCGTCGTCCTTGGGTGGTAAAGGAGAGGCCTTGCTGGCCCGAGGTGGAAATCATGACCCCTTCAAAATAAGGTTCGTTGGAGGTGGGTTTTATGGACCAATGAAAAAGAAAGTTAGCACCTGTTCCGCCCAAGCGGTCCTTTTCATCGATTACAATTTCCACGGTTTCCATGGGCCTGATAAAGATGGGTTCCTCAAAATAGCTACGGATGGGACTTCCCTCGGTATCAAAATATTCGGCCTTATTGATGTAGATGGTATCCTTTAGGTTGGTATTTCGCATACTGATGGTACTTGTCAAATTATGCGTGCGATGTTCCGTTTCGCTGTAAATCTCCGAATACACGGATAGATAGGAAATGCCTTGCATTAGTGAATCTTGCACAGAAATCGACGCTATTCTATTGTTCCAGTTCACGGGGTCGATGGAACTTACCTCTTGCTTTGTGTCTTCAACACAGGAAAAAATCAAAATGGGGAAAATAAGGAAGACAAGTCTTTTCATGATAGGTTTCAATAGCTCATCTAAGATACGGATTAGTGGGAAACCTTGGGGGTGCTTTTGTCGAATGATTGAAATTACGCCTCCTGTTTCCGAAACAATAGATAGGAATACAGCACGGGTACCAATACCATTATTGCGGTTATGCATATAAAAACAATAAAGTTGGTTTTGCCATCCAGAATGAGACAGGATAGGATGATGAGCAGCCCGCCCAAGAACCAAATTTTACCGGCAAGTTTATGGGTCGCCTTCCAGACACTTTCAGATTCCAAGGTCCATGGAGTTCGGATACCGATAAAATAATTCGCTTTTAGGGTTTTAAAGTAATTTCCTAAAATAAGGAAGAGAACTCCACAGCCTAATAAAATATAATCTGGGTCTGTCAAAGTTTGATTTTTGGCAGTATAGATGATGAACAGCGCCAAGATGGACATGAATGTGGTGATGATAAATTTTAAGGTATCATACTTGCCGCCCATTTTTTGAATCTGTTTTTTGGGGTCAATATAGGGAACTGCCAAAAAAATCAGATAGATGAGCAACGAGGTCATAATTGGAATCAAGATGAGTTCTGACTTATTGCCATATCGGTCTATTTCGCCCTCAATATTGTAGTGCATAGGTACTTGGGCCGGTAGTTGGTTCCAAACATAGGCCAAGTAAACAAAGGGTAGCAGCACGATTCCGATAAGCGGTAGTTCCTTTTTAAGATTCATAATTTATTTCTTTAAGGTTAGTATCCAGTTGATCAAATCTTCCAAAATGGTGGTGTTGAGGGAGTATTCCACAAACTGCCCCCTTTTTTCGCTACTCACCAAGTCGGCTTGCTTCAGTATGTCCAAATGATGCGAAATACTCGGTTTTGAAATATCAAATCTTTCTGCAATCTCCCCGGCATTCATATCCTTTTCTTTAAGGAGTTCCACAATTTGTCTTCGAGTTTCATCATTGAGGGCTTTGAACAGTTTGTTCATTCATTTAGTTATTTAGATAAATATCTAAATAAAATTTCAATTTTCAAAGT
The DNA here is from genome assembly GCF_040112705.1 of Flagellimonas sp. MMG031. NCBI lineage: Bacteria > Pseudomonadati > Bacteroidota > Flavobacteriia > Flavobacteriales > Flavobacteriaceae > Flagellimonas > Flagellimonas sp. MMG031. The sequence continues at coordinate 390,596 of NZ_CP157804.1, read as the reverse complement.
TGGATTTAAAGGAAAGGTGTTGAACTATGACTTATGCTTTATCGGAAGCCAAAAGCTTTCTTCCGAGTCTGGATGCTCTCCTTTATAAGCTTCACCCATGAGTGCAAAAAATGGTCGGCCATCCATCTCGTATGCTGAATTTGGCAGCCATTCCCCATACATATATTGGAAGGTATCCATGGCCTCGCTTGGCTTTCCTTTGTAATTGAATACCGCATACAGTCCTTCGGGTATGGTCAAGGCTTCCATGTTCTTTGGTATTTCTTCTATTTTGGAAACTGAAATAGCCGCCCATTTTTCAAATGTCTTTGTCGGGTCAAAAGCATCAAAAAAGGAAGAGTTGGGGTAGATTTCAACGGAATAGAGATTATCGTCCTTTTGGTGTCGTACTTCTTTTTTACGAGACATAAAATTGCGCCAGAGCTCAACGGTTTTGTCGTTGGCAAAGGATGTTTTGATGTTCTGGCCTATTAAATGGATCTTGGGTAAAGTTGTTATGTTTGGCGTCATGATTTTTCTGCGTTCTCTTGGACCCTAAACCTAACGATTTGTTCAATGAGGTCAAAAGGAATAGTCTGGTTCAAAGGAAACTGTACGGAACCCTTTCCTTGTTTGTATTTTGAAAGCTCTTTTTGAAATGCCTCGTGTCCCGATGGGGTTGCATAAAAACCGATGTGGTTTTTATATCCGGCAAAGTAAACCAAAGGTTTGCCATTAGTTTTGTATCCAGGCATACCATAAACTATTTGCTCCACTGCATCGGGCGCTGCCTTTTTGATGATGGTCCGTATACGCTGTAATTGCTTTTGGACCTCCATAGGAAACTGACTTATATACTGATCGATTTCGTTCACATTCAAATTTCTTCCACTTTAAAATACATAGTTCAATCGGAACCCTCCAAAATAATTCCGGCCATTGCCCGGATAATAATATCGGGGTTGTGAACCACCAAATCCAACGGCATTGATCAGTACCGATTGGGCATAGTTAGTGTCAAATATATTGTTGATGCCAACATTCAAACCCAAATTCACATGGGTTGAGATCGAAGTGGCAAAGCTCATTTTGGAATGGAATACATTAAAAGAATCGCTGCTGAGGGTATTGGCATCCGTTAACGGAATGTCATCCACAAATTGATGGATGAGGTTCAGTTGCAATCCACTGGAATGCCTAAAATCGATACCAGAGCTTAAGCGGTTTTTAGGGACTCCCGTAAGCGGATTGCCCGAAAAATCATTGTCTCCATTCACAAAATCCACGAAACTATGGTCGTTAAGCGTGTAGCTCAGGTAGGGCGAAAAGGTGATGGACGGGGAAAGTTTTTCCCGGTACTGTACATCCACCTCGAAGCCTTGATGGCGTGTCTCGCCAGCATTTCGGCCAATAAACTCATCTTCACCCACCCGTTGGGCCACCAGCAGATTTTTGACGTTCATTCGATAGAGGGCCACGTTGGCCGAGAGTTTGTTTTCCCATAGTTGCCAGGTACTGCCCAGTTCATAATTGGTTCCTGTTTCTTGTGCAATATCTGGGTTGATGACGCCATCAGGTGTCAAAGTTTCCTCTAAACTGGGGTTGGAAAAACCCCTACTCAGGTTGGCGTAGAGTTCCCCGTTTTTCAGTTGATAGCGGATTCCTAGATTGGGAAGTATAATGGCATCGAAATCGCGTTCGGCGGATGCATTGGTATCCCCTTGATTGAACAGGTCCCTAAAATCGTAATGTGTCTTGTTCACATTGAGGCCAAATTGCGCGGTAAGTTGTGTGGTGATGGGATAGGTTACCGTTCCAAAAAGGTTGAGCTGTCGTCTAAACTCGGTGTTGTCGCTCAATTGTTCACCTTGTAAGCTGCCATTGCCATTGTTTTCTTCGTACAAATTTTCGAAAGTACCCCAGTGGTATTCATCTTTGTACAACTCACCTCCGAAGGAGAAATCAGCCTTTCCCCATTTCCCAGTAAAACGACTCCGAAGACCAAAACCATTGGTAAATTCATCCAAAATATTGAACGGTCTTGGTTCGTAATGGTCCAAGTAGGTGTAAAAAATACTGGTGGTATTCTCAAAGGTTTCAGAGAACTGATAGGTATGGGACAAACCTGTCAAAATATAATCATTTGCCTCAAAACCTTGTGATTCCAGCCAATTGTTGGGAGCTCTTGTGGGGTCTTCTTCAAAGTCCGTTTGATTGATTGAACTCGGAATTTGGGCCGTATAATCGATATAATTGACCAAAAGGGCCATGCTACTCTTTTGTCCAGTTCGAAACTGGGTGTTCAGCAATAGACCATCACGTTCAAACCTACTGTTCTGTCTAAATCCATCCGTTTCCAAATGATTGTAGCTCAAGGAAATGTTCAATCCACTTTCGGAATGGGAAAAGGTCAAGTTGTCCTTGAGCATATTGTAGGATCCCACGGTAAAGGAATTGATAAGCTGGGTCTTGTCCTCTACGGAAGCTTTGGTGTCCAATAAAATGGCTCCGCCCAAATTGGAACCATAAGCCGTGGCTTTTGGTCCCTTGATGATCTCAACGGCGCCCAAATCCTCCACGTCGTAGGCTTCAATGGTAGAGACTCCGGTTCCATTGGTGACTGGAATACCGTTAAAATACATCCGTAGTTTATTTGTGCCATAGGGAGTTCTGGCCCCAACGCCCCGTATGGTGATACGATTCGTATTGATGGCACCAGACAAAATGTATACTCCCGAAATCTGGTTTATGGCCGAGGGAATGTCGGTAGGATTGAACCGCTCAAAGGTCTGGGCCGAAATTTTCGACGAGGACGTGATGCCCGTTGCCTTTTTGGGAATGGCATCTTGGGTCAATATCACTTCTTCCAGGGCAGTAATGGAATCCTTGGGTTGATTCTGTTGTGAAAAGCTTTGGAGTACAAATAAAAGAGCAAATAAGGGAAGTCCTTTTGTTTTCAATTTCATTAAACTGATTTATCGAGTTCTTCCAACAAGGTATCCGTATCCTTGATGGTGGCAAATTCATCTTTTAAGCTGGCCAATTCGGTATGGAAGATTACATCAGCGCCATATCGGTTCCCGTCAAACCCCACTTTGTCGAAAGCTGCCGTGGCGTCGGAGACCAAGGTCACATGAAAGCCCAAGTTGGAGGCCATTCGCACCGAAGTGGAAATACAGTGCTCCATAGTGAGCCCTGCCACTACGATATCGGTGATGTTCAAAGCTTTTAAACGAAGCTCAAGGTCTGTTCCGATAAAAGCGCTATTCACTGTTTTTTCCAATACGGGCTCACTCACCAAAGGTTCTACGGCTGGATGAAAATTATTGCTCATCTTGCTGGGATGCAAGGGCGAACTTAGATTGGTGGAGTTATGCTTTACGTGGAAAACGGGCAATTGTTTGGATCTAAAAAAGTGGAGTAGCCTGCCACAATTTTCTTCGGCGTTTGGATGGTTCCGTTCCGTGCCATAAAAGGAGGTTTCCTGAAGACCGAGTTGGATGTCTATCAAAACAAGTGAGGTCATGCTGGCCATTTTGCCATAAAATTAAGGGAAAAGATCAAGAGTTGGACTGCGATTCTATTATTCGATGCCATGATCATTAAAATCAATTTTAAGGAGCCAGCCACAATGGCTATTTTTGAGGAAATTTGATTTTATGAAAATCGCATCATACAATGTCAACGGAATCCGTGCCGCAATGAACAAAGGATTTGTGGATTGGTTACAAACGGTTTCCCCCGATATCATCTGTCTTCAAGAGACCAAGGCCATGGAGGACCAGGTGGACACCCAACTTTTTGAGGAGGCTGGGTATCCCCATCACTACTGGTTCAGTGCCCAGAAAAAAGGATATAGTGGTGTGGCTTTACTTTGTAAAGAGAAGCCGGACCATGTGGAATTTGGTACGGGTATCGACTATATGGACCATGAAGGGCGAAATATCAGAGCCGACTACGGAGATCTGTCCATAATGAGCATGTATTTGCCTTCCGGGACCAATATGGACCGCTTGGATTTTAAATTGACCTACATGGCGGATTTTCAAAAATATTCCGAGGAGCTTCGAAAGGAACGTCCCAATCTCATTGTATGCGGGGATTACAATATTTGTCACGAAGCCATCGATATCCATGATCCCGTCCGAAACAAGAATGTGTCTGGATTTTTGCCCGTAGAACGCGAATGGATCGGCAATTTTATGAAAAGTGGCTTTATTGATAGTTTCCGACATTTCAACAAGGAACCCGACAATTATACCTGGTGGAGTTACCGCGCCAATGCCAGGGCCAATAATAAAGGATGGCGTTTGGATTATGGAATGGTGGCCGAGCCCTTGCAGGACCGATTGAAGCGTTCCGTAATCCTGTCCGAAGCCAAGCACAGCGATCATTGTCCCATTTTGTTGGAAGTGGAAAAATAACGTTCCCGTAAAGGCCGATATTTCTGATTCCTTACCTTTATCCGTCCTAAATAGTAAAAGATGAAATATACCAGAATTCCACATACCGATATCCGCATCAGTAAAATTTGCTTGGGCACTATGACGTGGGGCCGCCAGAATAATGAAGATGATGCCCATGAGCAAATGGACTATGCCTTGGATCAAGGGGTGAACTTTTTCGATACCGCGGAATTATACCCAATCCCTTCAAAAAAGGAACTCTATGCCGTTACCGAAGAATTGATTGGAAACTGGTTCAAAAAAACGGGAAATCGGGATAAAGTGGTGCTGGCATCCAAAATTGCAGGGCCAGGGCACGCAGCACGGCATATCCGTGACTCGGGGTTCAGCAAGGAATCCATCATCAGTGCGGTGGAGGGCAGTTTAAAGCGCCTTCAAACGGATTATATCGACCTATACCAATTGCACTGGCCAGAGCGGAAGACCAATTATTTTGGCCAACGCGGGTATAATGCCCATGCCGTTGATGTTTGGGATGACAATATCCATCAAGTATTGGAAACGTTGCGTGACCTAATTGCGGAAGGCAAAATCCGCCACGTTGGGATTTCCAATGAGACGCCATGGGGTACCATGCGGTATTTGGAAGAAAGCAAGGTACACCAATCCTTGCCTAGGATGAAGACCATCCAGAACCCTTATAGTTTGCTGAACCGTTTGTTCGAGGTGGGTCTTTCCGAAATTTCCATGCGCGAACAAATCGGACTTTTGGCATATTCACCCTTAGGTTTTGGAGTGCTAAGTGGTAAATACCTTACTGATGTTCCTCCAAGAAAGGCCAGGGTAACCTTGTTTCCAAATTATAACCGATATAGCGGGGAGACTGCCACCCAAGCTACCGAAGCTTATGCGGAATTGGCCAAAGCACACGACCTTAGCCTCGCCCAAATGGCATTGGCTTTTGTAAATACCCGGCCATTTTTAACGAGTAACATCATTGGTGCAACCAGTATGGAACAACTCAAGGAAAACATCGGCAGTATCGATGTAGACCTTTCCGATGAGGTGTTGGATGGCATTGAGGAAATCCACAACACTATTCCAAATCCCGCACCTTAAACTTATTCGAGGGCGTATGCCCGATATTCATCACCCGAGGCAGTTCCCATTTTTCCGCCCCCGCAAGAAATGACAAGGTATTGCTTGCCATCCACTTGATAGGTGATGGGAGTGGCATAACCGCCTGCGGGAAGTTTGTCTTCCCAGAGCTGCTTACCTGTTTTCATATGGAACGCACGGATTTTTTCATCCTTGGTGGCGGCAATAAAAAGCACTCCACCTTTGGTGATGGCAGGCCCGCCGTAATTTTCGAGTCCGGAAACGGGTACGTTCGGGTCTTGTAAACTTTCCTCGTGGCCCAGAGGCACGGTCCATAGATACTCACCTGTGTTGAGGTCAATGGCATTCAAGGTTCCCCATGGCGGTTTCACAACAGGATAGCCCCTATCATCCTTAAATCTTGCGAAACTAGCGACCGAATAGGGCACATCTACATTTATTTTTTCCACCCGGTGGTCTTTTGCTTGTTCCATACCCATCAGAAATTCCGTAATGGCATCCGTTTCATCAGTGGAAAGGTTGGGCATGCCCGGCATGGCACCGCGCCCTTTTTGGATGATGGTCTTTATGGAATCGGCTTCCAAACGCAACTTTATATTCTGAAGTGCTGGAATACCGGCCAAACCTTGCAGTTCTCCACCATGGCATCGGGCGCAATGGATTTGTGCTAGACTTTGTCCAACGCTGGAGCCTTCGGCACCGCCACCAACCTCTTTCATTTTAATGATCCAAGCCATTTCATTGGCATTCACGTACATCACGCCATCGCGAGGGTCGAGGGCAGCCCCGCCCCATTCGGCTCCCCCATCGGCACCGGGGAATAGGATTACGCCCGTGGTATCCATGGGAATAAATTGTCCTTTGGATGTGATGGACTTGAACTTTTCAAGCACGGTGGGTGTATTTTCAGTTTTGTTCCCTGAAACCAAATCATCCACAAATGCGGTGCGGTCGGGCGCATACAAATCGTCTTCTGTCAATATCTGACGTGCAAATGGGGCTGGTTTTAGGGGTAAGGGTTGGGTTTCAAATGCCTTTTCACCGAGCAATGTGGAACCGGGATAGGCTTTTTCCTCGATAGGAAACAAAGGTTCTCCCGTGATGCGGTTGAACACGAACACATGGCCACTTTTGGTAACCTGAGCCACGGCAGGAATGGTTTGTCCGTCCCGTTCAATATCAACTAGATTGGGTGGCGCAGGCAAATCGCGGTCCCAAATATCGTGGTGCACCATTTGAAAATGCCAAATCCGTTCGCCTGTGTTAGCATTAAGGGCCAGTAGGGAATTGGCAAAAAGGTTGGCACCTTCCCGGTCGCCCCCATACCAATCAAAAGCCGCTGAGCCTGTGGGAATGTAAACAATGCCCTGTTCGGTGTCCAAGGCCATACCGGGCCAACTATTGGCGCCTCCTACTTTTTTATATGCTTCCGCTGGCCACGTATCGTAACCAAATTCCCCGGGCTGTGGAATGGTATGGAAGGTCCATAAAATTTCACCTGTGAGCACATCATAGGCGCGGATATGTCCTGGTGAGGAGCCTGGACCTTCGCCCACTCGGGTACCTTGAATCAATATATTTTGAAAAACTGCGCCGGGAGTGTTCGATACCACGGATAATTTGCTGGGGTCCCTGCCCAGACCCTGCCTTAAATCAATACTGCCGTTGTTGCCAAATGAAGAAATGGGTTCGCCAGTGATTATGTCTACAGCATAAAGTTTGGGTCCCGATGAGAAAAAGATACGGCCGGGATGTTCTCCATCGGATTTCCAATAATTTAGGCCCCGATTAAGCCCCAAACCTGATTCATCTTTGGTTTTTGGCGAGAATTTCCAGACTTCCTTGCCCGTAGTTGCATCGAGGGCAAACAGTTCGATGGCGGCATTGACGCCATAAAGGACCCCATCAACCATTAATGGACTGGTTTGAATCTGAGTTGTTCTACCCTCTTGAAGTCCGCCACTTTTATAGCTCCATGCCAATTTTAATTGGGAAACATTTGCTGTGTCAATTTGATCCAGATTGGAGTAGTGTGTGCGTTCGGGGTCACCCAAATAGTGCTCCCAGGTTGTAAAATAGGGTTTGTCCGCTTTGTTTTTGTCAAAGTTTGAGCAAGCTGTCAATAGCGTCAATAAGGCTAGGGGGAAATATCTTTTCATGTGCAGTTTGAAAGTTTCCTAAATATATAAAGAAACCTGCAATTACGGTTTTACCCGAACAGATGGGCAACTACATCCTCGATCTTGGATACTTTTTGAATCTGTATGCCAGATTGTTTTAAACCGATTTTGTTGTTTTTGGAGACAAATATTTTGGAAAAGCCCAATTTTTCAGCTTCGAGTATGCGTTGGTCCACTCGTTGAACTGGCCTAATTTCACCTGCAAGTCCGACTTCTGCAGCAAAGCAAACACCTTTTTCAATGGCAATGTCGGAGTTGCTGGATAGGATAGCGGCCATTACGGCCAAATCGATAGCGGGGTCATCTACGGAGATGCCACCGGTAATGTTCAAAAAAACATCTTTTGCGGCCAATTTAAAACCTGCCCTTTTTTCCAAAACCGCCAAGAGCATGTTCAAACGTTTGGCATTGAAACCTGTGGCGGAACGTTGTGGCGTTCCATACACGGCGGTGCTCACCAAAGCCTGAATCTCTATCAACAAAGGTCGCATACCTTCCACAGTGGCTGCGATGGCAGTACCGCTGAGGTCTTCGTCATTTTTGGAAATCAACACTTCCGATGGATTGTTCACTTCACGTAGGCCGCTTCCCTGCATCTCGTAAATACCGAGTTCAGCTGTGGAACCGAAGCGGTTTTTAAGGGATCGAAGGATTCGGTACACATAATTGCGGTCACCTTCAAATTGGAGAACGGTATCCACCATATGCTCCAAAATCTTTGGGCCCGCAATGGTGCCATCTTTGGTGATGTGTCCAACCAAAATAACAGGGGTATGACTTTCCTTGGCAAACTTGATGAGTTCCGCTGTACATTCCCTGATTTGGGAAATGCTCCCCGCAGCGGATTCGATATAATCGGTATGTAAGGTCTGTATGGAATCGATGATTACCAAATCGGGCTCAATGGTAGTGATCTGTTGAAATATATTCTGCGTTTTCGTTTCAGTGAGGATATAACAATTCTCGCTGTTGGGCTGAATCCGGTCGGCTCTCATTTTTATCTGTCGCTGACTTTCCTCGCCCGACACATATAGGATTTTGTAGGGCAGTTTTAGCGCAATCTGAAGCAACAGCGTACTTTTTCCGATACCTGGTTCCCCGCCCAACAAGGTCAATGAGCCTGGTACCAACCCACCGCCCAACACACGGTTGAATTCTTGGTCCAAGGTATCCAAGCGCAGTTCCTTCTCTTGGGTGATTTCGGAAACGCGAAGCGGTTTATTGGCCTGTTTGGCAACGGTGTCGGTTCGCCAACTTTTTTTGTCCTCTTTTTGGATGACTTCTTCCACAATGGTGTTCCATTCCTTGCAGGAGGAACATTGTCCGATCCATTTAGGAAATTGGGCGCCACAATTTTGACAAAAGAATGTTGTTTTGGTCTTGGCCATTCAGAATTCAATGAGGGGCCTAAAGATATGGATTTTGATTGTTGGATTGATGTCTTGATAATTGGTTTGATTTTTTCTGAAGCAAACCACCCAACAATCAAATCATTAAGAAATACAGCTCACTAATACCCAAAGTCTTCCTTGAGCGCATCTATTTTTTGAAGTGCCAAATCCTTGGTCAAAAAGTCGATTTCTTCCATTTGGAAGGCTTTTTCAAAGGTCTTGAATGCCTTTTTTGGCTCTCCGATGAACTCATAGTGTTCTGCTTCAAAATAAAAGCCCATCATGGTTTCTGGAAATTCCTTTTTGCAAAGCTCTGCCAGTGGTTTTAAGGATTCGTAATCCTCCTTTTTAAGGCAAGCCGCATAAATGGCCATGATATCGTTGAGTTCCACGGGTTTTTCAAAACCAAAGAGGTCTTTGATTGTGCCATATCGCGTTTCCAGATAGTTAAATACAGGCTCTTCGGAGGTCAAAATATCCGATTTGTATTCCGCAGGGGTAATGGGTCGGTAAATCCTAAATACATTATCAAAAGCTTTGCTTATCCCATAGGCGGCAATGGAGGTGTGGTCGGCATTTTCATATTCATCAAAAAAGTAATGCAGGGATTCTTTGGTGATGGATTTGATGCTGGCATTCATTTGAAGTACGCGCTGGCGATCATCGGTGGGTGCTTTTTCTACGATCAAGTTGTAAAAAATCGTCTGGTCGAGCTCCGATAGGCGTGCAGGCACCCTACTTTCCATTTCAGTGGCCAAAACAGGCGAAATGCTGATGTACGAATTGAACAATGATCTATCCTTGAACAAATAGTAGTTGCCAAAATTGGCGGTGATATCGTACCCCACAAACATTTTGAATGGAGCCACATTGTAACTGGTCTCTAGGTATGGAATGATTTCAGTGCCCAAAAACTCAAAGAACAGCTTTCCTTTTTCGGATGGTAGGCCCGAAACTTCTTCGAAGGCGCAATCTTCCCAGCGAATGTCATTCTCCAATTGATCCACGCCTACCACAATGGCTTGGGGCATGCGATCAAAGCTGCTTTGGAATTTTACGTTGGCCACGACAAGGTCGAACAAATGTTCGGCGTCGAGTACCACGATGAGTGGATACGATTTTTCTTCGTCGTAATCTTCTGGAAAGTAGTAGGAAACATCGCGTCGTTCCTGTAATTTAAAGGATTCGAATATTTCCTTTTTTACTTGGGCGCCTAGGTTCAAGCAGGTGAAGCCTATCAGTAGCAATAGACATTTTTTCATTGGTTAAGTTTTGGGCGGTCGGGGCTTACCGATTTCTATTCAATAACGGTAATACGATGAAGGATATTGTACCGAAAAGGACGACCATCATGGTTTGTGCGATCCACATGATCCAACCGAAAGCATCACCAGAAACAGAGCTGATGCCATAGATGCCCAAGGCAGCACTTACCGCTATGGGATACAGGCCAATTCCGCCGTTGGTGGTCGACATGGCGAAGGCCCCTGCGACAAAGGCCACCAATAGTTCGCCCATGGAGAGTGGAACGGTTTCTTCAACCGTGTATTTTATCACCCAGAACATACCAAAATAGGCGGTCCAGATAAAAACCGTATGAAGGATGAACGGCCATTTGTTTTTCATTCTGAAGAGGCTGAGCACCCCATCTTGAAGTCCGCCCAAGAAGCCTTTCAACTTTAACGCCAATGGCGATTTTGATTTTCGGATGATGTACGACCCCAGAAAAAGACCGACTATCCCAACAAATAAAATTCCAATGGCCCCGATGAGGTTTACTCCTCGTTGCTCCAGAAATCCTAGAATAAAATCCGTTTGAAGTACGAGGGTGACCAATATGATGATCAAAAGCATCAAGAGGTCTATGACCCTTTCTGTGACAATGGTTCCGAAGCCTTTTTCAAAAGGGACCTTTTCGTAGGTGGTGAGTGCGGTGGCCCTTAAAATTTCGCCCGAGCGGGGTATGCCCAAGTTGGCAAAATAGGAAATCAATACAATAAATATTGTGTTGATGGTTTTGGGGCGATATCCCATGGGTTCCAGCAGATATTTCCAACGGACCGCTCTGGAAATGTGGCTCAAAATCCCGATAATCACGGAAATACCCACCCAAAATGGGCTGGCATTGGAAATATAGTGGAGGATTTGATCCCGTTCTTCAGGTGTGGTGGAGTTGTAGGAGTACCAAACCAAGAAGAGCCCAAAAGCGATGGGTACAAAAAGTTTAAGGAATTTTTTTAGGGATTTGCCCAAAATCTATTGGAGTAGATTGGTTTCCTCGTTGGGGAATACCAATGCAGGATTAAATGTCTTTGCCTTTTCGATATCCATCCAGGCATAGGTGATCAAGATCAAAACGTCGCCTACGGCCACTTTTCGGGCAGCGGCACCGTTCAGGGTGAGTTCGCCAGAACCTCTGGGGCCTGGTATGGCGTAAGTTTCCAATCGCTCACCGTTGTTGTTGTTCACGATCTGCACTTTTTCTCCCCTGATAATATTGGCGGCATCCATCAGATTTTCGTCTATAGTTATGCTTCCGATATAGTTAAGGTCGGCTCCGGTTACTTTTACTCGGTGAATTTTGGACTTTACGACTTCTACTTGCATGGTGCAAAATTATCAATTCAATCTTAGATTATCAATTAAGCGAACTCCGTCGGCATAAACGGCAATGAACGCCCTATATTTTTGGTTGTCTTGAATTTTTAATGCCGGTGTTAAGGTATGCTCGTCGGCAATTTCAAAATATTCAAGCTCAAACAGTGGGTTTCCTTGAAATTCCGAGGTTACCCAATCCTTTATATCCAGTGCACTTTCCGTGCCAAATTTTGTTTTGGCAGTTTGCAGCGTGTTATGGATAAAGCCAGCCTGTTCCCTAGTCGTTTTTGACAGTCTTTCATTACGTGAACTCATGGCCAGGCCATGGGGCTCCCGTTCAATAGGGCACCCTATGATGGTATACGGCAAATGCTTGATTTCGGCCATTTTTCGAATGATCTGCAATTGCTGAAAATCCTTTTCGCCAAAGTAGGCCCTGTCCGGGGCCACGGTTCGGAGCAAAAGTTCCACAATGGTGCCAACGCCATCAAAATGCCCCGACCGGAATTCTCCTTCCATTACCTTGTCCAGACCTTCAAATTCATAGGACTCGGATGCGACTTTACCTTCATAGATTTCATCCACCGTAGGTGCGAACACAACAATCTTATCGGATACTTGCCTTAATAAATCGATATCCTTTTCAAAAGTACGGGGATATTTTTCCAGATCATCCCTTTTGTCGAACTGTGTGGGATTCACAAATATACTTACCACGACCAGGTCATTTTCGGAGAGGGCTTTTTTTACCAAAGAGATATGACCGCTGTGCAACGCTCCCATAGTGGGCACAAGACCAATGGTACAGTCTTTTTTCCGCTGTTGCAGCGTAAAGGTGTTGAGGTCTTTTTTTCGGTCGAATATCTTCATATACAGGTACAAAAGGGTGCAAAAATACTATAAATACTATGAATCAGCATAATTTTTGTACTTTTGCAGCTATGTTTTTCGGATAAACAAAAGAAAGTGTTTATGAATGGTAAAAAGGTATTGTTTGTATCTTCTGAATTAGTTCCCTACCTCCCAGAGAATCCTGTTTCCTTAATGTCGTACGAAGCGCCAAGAATGGTGAACAGCAATGGTGGGCAAATACGCATATTTATGCCAAGGTATGGAAACATTAACGAAAGAAGGCATCAATTACACGAGGTCATCCGTTTATCGGGGATGAATTTGGTCATCAACGACATGGATATGCCCTTGATTATCAAGGTAGCCTCCATACCCAAAGAACGAATCCAAGTTTACTTTATAGACAACGACGAATACTTTAAAAGAAAAGCAACATTTGCGGATTCTAGCGGAAAACTGTTCCCGGATAATGATGAGAGAGCCATTTTCTTTGCCAAAGGAGTGGTGGAAACCGTGAAAAAACTGAATTGGTCGCCGGATATCATCCATGTACACGGTTGGATGGCCTCCATGGTACCACTTTATTTGAGAAAGTATTATGCAGATGAACCCCTGTTCTCCGAAAGTAGGATAGTGACATCTGTTTATGGAAAGGATTTTGAAGGTGAACTGGACAGCCAAATGATCGATAAAATCGCCTTTGATGGCATAGCCAAAGAGGATATTGCCGCCCTGTCCAAGCCCGAGTATAATAATTTGTTAAAGGTTGCCGTAGATCATTCCGATGCCGTTATTTTAGCCGCGGAGGATTTGTCCGACGACCTAAAAAGTCATATCGATAATCTTTCCGTTCCGGTACTTCCCTATGTTTCGCTTCAAGAAGCAGAGGAGGCGTACACAAATTTCTATAACACAGAGGTTTTAAAATAGATTGAATGAGATTTTCCCATATTTTCAAAGTTTCAGCACTGGTTGGAACTTTGTTTTTACTACTTGTCTCTTGTGAAGAGGAGTTGGATACCATAGGAGAAGGTGTTATTGGTGGAGAGCCCTTTAGTACTGGTAAAGTGGAATACGATGTGTTTGCCTTCAACAAGGGAATCACTGCTGTACAGACCAATAAATTGCCACTGTACCAATTGGGAACTTTTAACGACCCCATTTATGGCAAGCGAAATGCGAGTATCATTTCACAACTTACCCTGCCTACTCCCTCGCCTAGTTTTGGAGATATTTCCCAAGCTAGTGAGGATGGCCCGGACAACGATCAGGAAAACGAAACGGTAAGCGAAGTGTACCTATATATTCCTTTTCAACGATCTCCTTCCGGTGATAGGGATGGCGACGGGGTACCCGATGTATTTGAGCCCGGCGATGCAGCAACAGACCCCAACTCCGATTTGGATGGTGATGGCGTAACCGACAACCAAGAAAGAGCCATTGGTTCCAATCCATTTGATCCAGATGAGGATGGAACAGGCGAAGGGTTTGTAGCCAATACATATCCACAAAGGTTTGATTTGGACAGTATTTATGGAAATCGGGAACAGTCCTTTAATTTAGTGGTGTCCAAATCCAACTATTTTTTGAGGGACTTAGATCCCAATTCTAACTTTCAAGAAGCTCAAGAGTACTACTCCAACCAAGATTTTTCTACTTTTATTGGTGAAGAATTATTTAATGGTGAGGTTACCATCAGTGACGAAGAACTGCTTTTTAGGGACAATGAGGACGACCCTGACACTCCGGATATCGATGAATCCCAAGAAATAACCAATAGGTTGAATCCTGGAATCCGAGTACCGCTGAATCCAGATTTCTTTCAGCAGAATATTTTGGACAAGGAAGGTCAGCCAGAGTTATTGACCCAGTCCAATTTCAGGAACTTTTTGCGAGGCATCCACTTAACGGGTACCGATATGGAAGAACTTATGTTCCTTTTGGACCTAACCCAGGCCAATATCACCATTAGTTATACCTACGATGATTTTGACCCAGAGACAGAGCAAACGGTCACATCGGAAAGAGATTACGTTATCAATCTTTTGTCCGGGACACAAGCTGGAGGAATCAACGGAAATGCGGTAAATGTTTTTGAGGACGAAATGTTGCCTCCCTACGTAGAGGGGGCCCTCGACAGCGACGAAAATGCGTCAAGGATATATGTTAAGGGTGGTGCCACCTTGGCAGAGATACGTCTTTTTGATGAATTGGAGAATGGAGGGTCTGCCATCATCAATGAAATCAAACAGAACAATTGGGTGATCAACGAGGCCAATTTGGTGTTTTATGTGGACCGTGAAACGGTAGGCCCTACCATAGTGGAGCCACCGCGAATTTATTTGTTCAATGCAGAAACCAATCGTCCGCTTTTCGATGCACTTAACGAAGATCCGGCGATCAATACAGGTCCTAATCCATTGCGATACTTTCTTAACCATGGCGGTTTGTTGGAAAAGGAAAACGATAGGGGCGTAAAATATACCGTGCGTATTACGGAGCATATTAACAACATCATTGTACGGGATTCCGCCAATGCCAGATTGGGGCTGACTGCTACGCCCAACATCAACTTAGTGGGACTTCGAGAAGCGATGGGCAGCGATATGCAAGGGGTGGATTATCCCATCGCCGCATCCATGAGCCCATTGGGTACGGTCCTTTACGGAAGCAATCTAGCTCCAAGTGAGGAGGCCATGAAGTTGAAATTGGAAATCTTTTACACAGAAGCAAATTAGAGGGTAGCTTTATCGTGGTTTTTTGGACTTTTGTCGTTTTAACGAACCAGAACCTATGATTTTAACGTATACCTATTAATTTTGATGACCAACCCCCAAATGGACAACAACAAAAAACAATCTTATGTGTGGAATAGTAGGTTACATCGGTCATAGGGAAGCATACCCGATAATTATAAAAGGTCTGCAAAGACTGGAGTACAGAGGTTACGACAGTGCAGGCATCTCTCTTTTTGATGGAAAGGATATTCACTTGTCCAAAACCAAGGGCAAAGTAGAAGATTTAAAAAATAAGGCCGAATCGACCATTCCTACTGAAGGAAAATTGGGATTGGGCCATACGAGGTGGGCAACCCACGGGGTTCCCAATGATGCCAACTCACATCCGCATTATTCCAATTCAGGAGACTTGGTGATCATCCACAATGGCATCATCGAAAACTATGAGTCCATCAAACAGGCCTTGACAAAAAGAGGCTATACTTTTGAGTCGGATACTGATACCGAAGTACTGGTCAATCTCATCGAAGAAGTCAAGAAAAAGGAAGGGGTAAAACTCGGAAAGGCGGTGCAGATTGCACTGAACCAAGTGGTAGGTGCCTACGCCATCGCCGTTTTTGACAAGAGCAAGCCTGATGAAATAGTAGTGGCCAAACTAGGTAGTCCACTTGCCATTGGAATTGGTGAGAACGAGTACTTTATCGCTTCCGATGCATCCCCTTTCATTGAGTTTACCAACAACGCCGTTTATCTAGAAGATGAGGAAATGGCGATTGTTCGGATAGGAAAGGAAATCAAGCTGCGCAAAATCAAGGACGATGCCATTGCGTATCCCAATATTCTAGAACTACAGCTAAATCTGGAAGAAATAGAAAAAGGGGGGTATGACCATTTCATGCTGAAGGAAATCTACGAGCAGCCCAAAGCGATTTTGGATACCTATCGAGGCCGTTTGTTGGCCGATAAGGGAATCGTTAAGATGTCAGGAATCGACCAAAATCTTGAAAAGTTCTTAAACGCCAACAGAATTATTATTGTGGCCTGTGGAACTTCATGGCATGCGGGTCTGGTGGCCGAATATATTTTTGAGGATTTGGCGAGGATACCTGTAGAGGTGGAATACGCTTCGGAGTTCAGATACCGAAATCCGGTAATTACGGAAAAAGATGTTTTGATTGCCATTTCCCAATCCGGTGAAACGGCTGATACCTTGGCAGCCATTAAATTGGCCAAAGAAAAAGGGGCCTTTGTGTTTGGGGTGTGCAACGTGGTGGGTTCTTCCATTGCTAGGGAAACCCATGCCGGTGCCTATACACATGCTGGTCCGGAAATCGGGGTGGCATCCACCAAGGCATTCACTACGCAGATTACTGTGCTCACTTTGATTGCCCTCAAATTGGCGCAAGAAAAAGGAACCCTTTCGCAAAGCAAGTTTCATGAGTATTTAGCGGAACTGGAAGCCGTACCAACCAAGGTAGAAAAAGCACTGTTATCCAACCCATTGGTAGAAGAAATATCCGAGACCTACAAAGATTCCACCAACTGTTTGTACTTGGGAAGAGGCTACAATTTTCCAGTGGCATTGGAAGGTGCCTTAAAGTTGAAGGAAATCAGTTATATCCATGCCGAGGGATACCCGGCTGCCGAAATGAAACACGGCCCCATCGCTTTGATCGACGAACAGATGCCTGTTGTGGTGATTGCCACCCGAAAAGGACATTATGAAAAGGTGGTGAGCAATATCCAAGAAATAAAATCCCGAAAGGGACGCATCATTGCCATCGTTACCGAAGGGGACGAAACGGTAAAGCAACTTGCCGACCATGTGATAGAAGTACCGGATACCTCAGAAAGTTTATCACCATTGTTGACGACCATACCGTTGCAACTATTGTCCTACCACATCGCCGTAATGCGAGGCTGCAATGTGGACCAGCCAAGGAATTTGGCGAAGTCCGTGACAGTGGAATAATCCAATATCAACTTAAAACAAAATCAAAAGGCGCTTTAAAAGCGCCTTTTTTGTTGATTGCTTAGATTTGCGGAAGAATTTTTGCCAATAAAGTATTATGCATGCATAATTTTTTTCAAATTTGTATTATTGAAATAAAAAAAAATGTATCTTCCCGTTTGATACTTAACATGCACAAAAACTAAATTAACTCTAATCCATAGCAAATGAAAAGACTTATGTTTGTTTCCCTAATGCTACTGGGTTTGGCAACCACCTATGGCCAAACCACTGTAAGGGGAACGGTAGTTGATGAAAACAATGCCCCCATTCCTGGGGCCAACGTGGTCTTGGTTGGAAAAGCGGAAGGAACCACTACGGACTTTGATGGGAATTTTACCTTTAATACAAGTGAAGTGCCCCCATTTAAACTTCAATTTTCAAGTATTGGTTTCTCGGATTTCACAGCGAATGTCACTTCAAACAACCAAACACTCAATATCACACTTTCCGAAGCAAACACCATGCTCGACGAAATTGTGATTTCCGCTTCGAGAACGCCCGAACGTATTTTTGAATCACCCGTATCCGTAGAAAGATTCGGACTGAAGGAAATCAAGAATACTACGGCCGAATCGTTTTATGGTGGACTTCAAAACTTAAAAGGGGTTGATATCAACACCAACAGTTTAACCTTTCAGTCCATCAACACCAGAGGTTTTGCCACCTTTGCAAACAACCGATTTTTGCAATTGGTCGATGGAATGGATAACACCGCCCCGGGTCTGAACTTCGTTTTGGGTAACCTGGTGGGGATGTCCGAATTGGATGTACAAAGTGTGGAAATCCTTCCGGGAGCTTCTTCCGCATTGTACGGTGCAGGTGCCTTTAACGGTATCTTGTTCATGACCAGTAAAAGTCCTTTTGACTTTCAAGGAATCAGTGCTTACGCCAAGGGCGGGGTAACTACCCAAGACGCCGCAGGAAGCAATTTTTACAAGGATTTTGGTATTCGAGCTGCCCATGCTTTTAGCGATAAATTGGCAGTAAAGGCCAACCTTTCTGTATTGACCGGTGAAGATTGGCACGCCAACAGTCGTGTGGACTTGAACAACCCAGGCGCCGATCGTTCCAATCCGGCTTATGATGGATTGAACGTATATGGTGATGAGGTATCCACAGTTCTGAATTTTGACGCTGCCGCAGGATTTCCTTCCGGAACCGTTGGGTCGGCCCTAATTTCCAGAACAGGATATGATGAAGCCGATTTGGCGAACTATAATGCGGAAAGTGTGAAGACGGATTTCGCTGTGCACTACCGTCCGTTTGCCAATGATTTGGAGATTATCTTGAATAGTAGGATTGGTCGTGGTACCACTATCTATCAAGGTGCCAACCGTTACGCAGTGGCGGGGTTTACCATGCAGCAACATAAATTGGAAATCAAAAACGACAACTTCTTTATTAGGGGTTATATCGTCTCCGAAAATTCTGGAGATGCTTACGATACCCGTTTTGCGGCGATTAACGTTAATAGGGCCTGGAAGTCGGATACCCAATGGTTTACCGATTATGCCAGAGCTTACATCCCAACTTACCTAGGTGGAATTCAGGGAGCGGGCCTTAGCCCAGATGAGGCATCTGCCCAAGCACATATTGCAGGACGACAAGCTGCCGACCAAGGTAGATTGATTCCGGGAACACCAGCTTTTGAGAGTACATTCAATAGAGTGATCAATGATGGCGACTTGACTACGGGAGCTAAATTTATCGATAGGACCAAATTCCGTCACGTGAACGGAAATTACAATTTGGCACATCTTATTGATGATTGGGCCGATGTTCAAATTGGAGGATCATTTAGAGAGTATGTGTTGAATTCTAATGGTACTATTTTTACCGATATAGATGGGCCAATTTCTTATAATGAATACGGTGCTTATCTTCAGGTACAGAAGAAATTTTTGGATGATCGTCTGAAGTTTACAGGTTCTGCCCGTTACGATAAAAATGAGTTTTTTGATGGATTTCTTTCACCGAGAGTATCGTTGGCGTATACCTTGGGTGAAGAACGCAACCATAATATTAGGGTTTCCGTGCAGCAAGGTTTCCGAAACCCCACCACACAAGATTTATTCATTGGGTTGAATGCCGGTCGTGCCATTTTGGTAGGTTCTGCACCCGATAACTTGGATAGGGATGTTCGTACTTTCGACGTTAGTGAAAGCGGACAGGCTTTAATTGGACAGTCTACCGTGGAAATTGTGGGACGTGAGGCATATGAAAACGCTTACTCCACCAGTTCCTTGCAAGCTGGTGCACCTGAAGCAGTAAATACACCTTTGGTTCAACCAGAGGAAATTACAGCCTACGAGTTAGGATATAGAGCCCAAGTAGGTAAGTTTACCATTGATATGAGCGGTTATTACAACAGCTACAGTAATTTCTTGGCCAATACCACCACAGCGGTACCCTTTTATGGTGAAGCAGGGGATGGAGGTCTATCTCTCTTGGCTTTACAGAACGGGGATTTTCAGGTTTACCAAACTTATACCAACTCCGAAGCGGACGTTAATTCCTATGGAGCAACCGTTGGTGTAGATACCAAACTGGGTAATTTTGATTTAGGCGTCAACTACACCTTTGCCGAATTGGATATCGATGAAGGACGGTTCCCAGATTTGAGAACTAACTTCAACACGCCAAGACATAAGGTCAAAGCATCTTTCGGAAACACGGCCCTATTCAAGAATTTCGGGTTTAATGTGAATTATCGTTGGAGTGATACCTATTTCTGGGAAGCCTCTTTTGCAGATGGTACTGTCCCAGCATTCACCGTATTGGATGCACAGATCAACTATGCTGTACCAAGCATCAAGTCTATCTTTAAGCTGGGCGGGTCCAATATTTTGGGAGACGAATATTTTACGGCCGTAGGTACCGGTTTTATAGGTTCCATTTACTATTTGTCATGGACCATAAACCCCTAAACTACAGTTGAAAAGATTGAAAAAAGGCGTTGGGTTTTCCAACGCCTTTTTTATTTAAAAAAAAGCTGAAATCGGTTTCTGAATAAAAATGTAAAAGCATATCTTTGCAGCCGAAAAATCAGCGGATATTTTCCGCGTATTCAATTAAAAATAAACATACTAATGTCTAAAGTAACAGGTAAGGTTGCCCAAATTATAGGCCCGGTCATTGATGTTGAGTTTGAATCAGGGGTAGAAATCCCAAGAATTTATGACTCCCTTGAAATTGCAAAAGCTGATGGCTCAAGATTGGTTTTGGAAGTACAATCACACATTGGTGAGAATACCGTAAGAACCATTTCTATGGACTCAACCGACGGATTGAGTAGGGGTGTAGAGGTCGTAGCTACCGGAAACCCAATTCAAATGCCGATTGGCGAAGAGGTGTACGGACGTCTATTCAACGTAATCGGTGATGCAATCGATGGTTTGGAGGAACTGCCTAAAACTGGAGACAAAGGACTGCCCATTCACAGGGAAGCTCCAAAATTTGAAGATCTTTCCACTTCAACCGAAGTACTTTTTACGGGTATCAAAGTAATCGACCTTATCGAGCCTTACGCAAAAGGTGGTAAAATTGGATTGTTCGGTGGTGCCGGGGTAGGTAAAACGGTATTGATTCAGGAGTTGATCAACAACATTGCAAAAGGTCACGGTGGTTTGTCCGTGTTCGCCGGTGTTGGGGAACGTACCCGTGAAGGAAACGATTTGCTTCGTGAGATGTTGGAGTCCGGTATTATCAAATACGGTGACGATTTCTTGCACTCCATGGAAGAAGGAGGATGGGACTTGTCCAAAGTAGATAAAGCTGCTATGAAACAATCCAAGGCGACCTTCGTGTTCGGTCAGATGAATGAGCCACCAGGGGCACGTGCCCGTGTGGCATTGTCTGGATTGACCATTGCAGAGTATTTCCGTGATGGATCAGGCGAAGGACAAGGAAAAGACGTTCTTTTCTTCGTAGATAACATTTTCCGTTTCACCCAGGCAGGTTCTGAGGTATCCGCACTTTTAGGTCGTATGCCATCTGCGGTAGGTTACCAACCCACATTGGCAACAGAGATGGGTGCCATGCAGGAAAGGATTACATCCACCAAAAGAGGTTCCATTACATCTGTACAGGCGGTTTACGTTCCTGCGGATGACTTGACGGATCCTGCGCCAGCAACCACGTTTGCTCACTTGGATGCAACAACCGTACTATCCCGTAAAATTGCCGAGTTGGGTATTTATCCCGCTGTGGATCCTTTGGATTCAACGTCTAGGATTTTGACCCCTGAGATTTTGGGTAAAGAGCATTACGATTGCGCACAGCGTGTAAAAGAGTTGTTGCAACGATATAAAGAGCTTCAGGATATTATTGCCATCTTGGGTATGGAAGAACTTTCTGAAGAAGATAAATTGGCCGTAGGTAGAGCTAGACGTGTACAACGTTTCTTGTCTCAGCCTTTCCACGTAGCAGAGCAGTTTACAGGTATTCCTGGGGTGTTGGTTGATATTAAGGAGACCATTAAAGGTTTTAACATGATCATGGACGGTGAACTAGATCACTTGCCAGAATCTGCCTTCAACCTTAAAGGAACTATCGAGGAAGCCATCGAAGCTGGAGAGAAAATGCTCGCGGAAGCATAATGTCATTCCTGCGAAAGCAGGAATCTCATAGGAAATTTAGTCAAAGTTAAAAGATTCCCGTTTGCACGGGAATGACAAAAGAAAATATGTATTTAGAAATAGTATCACCCGAAGCCACTTTATTCTCAGGAGACGTAACTTCAGTTACCGTTCCCGGAGTAAACGGTGAGTTCCAGATGTTGGAGAACCACGCTCCAGTTGTATCTCTATTGCAAGCTGGAAACGTTAAGGTAAAAGGTAACATCACCATTGATGAAGCCTTTGCCAATAAATTTTCCAAAGGAAGCAATGGAGAGACTGTTCTGGCTATCAGCAGTGGAACCGTAGAGATGAAGGACAATAAAGTCATCGTCCTAGCCGATTAAAATAAATGAATTCATTCATAGAAAAGCCGCTCCATTGGAGCGGCTTTTTTGTTTTTGGTATCCAAGTATTGGTACAATGACAGATAGAATGAAAATTACTATTTATCCTTCCCCAAAGAAACTTTATAATCGTCGATATTCCCGTGGATCTTTAAGTTGAGGTAGCGAATTTTCTTGGTAGGGTCCACTTCAATAATTTTGTCGTCTGTGGGAATGGAGTCCTTGTCCTTTTTATTGCCGAACAACTTATACACCGCTGCCCTTTTCACCGTTTTCCATGGGATTCTGACGTAATATTCGATATTTTGCTCCATATCCTGGGTGCCGGAAAGCTCCATATGTCCGAGGGTAGATTCAATGGTCATGTCGGGAATGGTCATCTTACCTTTAGTAATGTCCAAACGATTCTGAAGGGTATCAAACCGGACATTTCTCAGGTTTTTATCCCCCATATAGTCGGACAGCATAAGCATGGGTTTGTAATTCACCAACCTCCCATTGAGCACTTGGACATCCATATGTATTTCCGATTCGTCCAGATCGGGAACCAAATCGGGGTAAACCCTGATTTTCCCCTTAATATGTGATGAAACCTTTCCATGCAAATTTTCTGATACCAGATGGTCCTGTCCAAAGTTTTCAAACTTGAACAACAGTTGGTCCAAATCCACATTCTTGAGTGTTAGGTTGGGACTCAGGTAAATTTGCTTTGGGTCGCTACCGTTAAAGTACCCCGACAGATTAAACTGTCCACCGGCAGCCTCCATGCTCAAGGTATCCACATACACGAAGTGGTCCTTTGTGGTGCGCAAACTGGCGTTGATATTCTTAAAATCGATTCGATTACGGATAAAGTGCCCTACGGACATCAAATTGCATATCGGTAAATGGCAATTCATAAATATTGAATGCCGTTGCATGTTTCAATACGGTGCTGGAATCGATTTCCAAGTTGTTTTTTGGTGTTGGGGCTGCGGTATTGAAACTGAAAAGCTGGTCATAATCGATATAGTTGGCATTCAGCGTTAAACTATTATCGCGTTTTTTGATGCTTTCATCCTGTCCTAGATAATAGTTGAGGCTTACATCAAAAACCGTTCTTCCAATTTGTCCATGTAGATTTTCGATGACCAGATGCTCGTCTTCGTAGTGTATCCTGCCATTGAAATCCTGAAACCGCATGGGATGCAGGTGCATTTTGGTGTCCAATCCATCCACATCCAAATCAATGGAATGCAATGCAGAATCCTTGTAATGCATACTGGAATTGATGTGCATGGTCAGGTTTTCAAATTCTTCATGCCGATATTCCTCAGGGACATAATTTTCACCCTTGTATGAGAACAAATCTTCTAGTCGTAATAGGTCTGATGCCAAGGTGAGATCGAGGTCTACATCCCCGTTGAGCGTATCCTTCATCCAAAACCGGTAGTCGTGGACCAATCCGTTCAAGTGAAAATCGGAATCGTCTATCTCTCCGATAAAATCCACTATTTTCAGATCTTTGTCATCGATGAGGACGTCCGCATGAAAATCATGCAATCGGTGGGGGTAGTGTTTGAGTTCCGCATACAGACTGTCCACGAAGAACTCCCCTTTGGGTAAGTACTCGGTTTCCGTAAAGTTTTTAGCGGATGCAACAAGGGAAAAGCCAGCACTTAAGTTGGTAATCTGTTCATTGATGCCCTTGTTTGCTGTCGCAGAGTATCCCGTCAATTCGGCAAGGTCGAGCATTTTCGATTGAAGATCCAGATGCACTTTTACAGGTGTCTCTGTATGGTGTACGATGGACGGCAAGTCAGAAATATAACCGGTCATGGAAAGATCGGAATTGCCCATGGATATATTGAAGGTGTCCAAAGTCGCCTGTTTGCCCTTCATAATAAGATGCACATCGAGTCGGTTGAGGGGAGCTGGCATTTCCGATGAAACCATACTTAGGTTGGTGATTCTAAGTTCGCTAAAATAGGCCTGATTGAGGTCGCTGAGTGCATTTTCCGGATTATCGAGATCGATAATGTCGTGGAAGTTCATTTTTAAGGAAACATCACCCGCCACATTTTCAATCTCGGTCATATTTAAAAACTTGGTCATGAATGCCAAATTGAAATCCACATCCAATCGCATATCCACCTCAGGTTGCTCAAAGTTTTCGACCATAATGGAGCCCGAAAAATTACCCGACTCCAACTTGGCATTCATATTGGCCAAGGAAAATTTCATGGTTTTTAAACTACGATCTTCCCCGTTGGTGAAATATCCATTAAATCCCATTTGGTTGATGCGCTTTCGCTCCTTGGTGTTTTCGAGAAAGGCTTCGCTGGCACCAAATTCAGCCTCAATAAAAGGCATCTTTCCATCCTTGAGCGGCCCTTGTAACACGCCGTTAAAGTAAATGTTCCCTTGGTTTTTGTACCGTTCCAAAACTGGGATAAGGTCATCCGGAGCAAAGGCGATGAACACATCAAAATTGGGTTTGGTTCCCTTGACCTTTAGGTCAATGTTCATGTTGTTTTTGGTTTCCAGCGAACCATCCAATTCAAAGTCACCATGCTCCATGGTAATACTGGACGGCTTTATCTGAAGAACGCCTGTTTCCTCATTGAAATTGATATCGGTATTGAGCTTAAAATCTTTATGATGGATATAGGTCTGGTTTCCGTTGTCGAAGATGTTTAACAGAAACTCGGTCTCCATATGTGCATTGATGAGGCCATCACCCCACTGGAATCCGCCATCGGCCTTATGGATAAAGGTTTCAATATCCATGTTTGTAGCTTCGTCCAACTTGTGGATATCTAGTTTTTCCAGTTTGATTTTTTTCAGATGTATGTGGAAAGGTTCGGCTTCTTCGGTTTCGCTGGCACTTTGGAGCGCGTTTTGAAGATTGTTGGTGCCATCGCTATGCATCACCAGATTGAAAACTCCCTCTTTAACCCGTAGCGACTGAATATCGTAGTTTCCTTGTACGATATCCCAAAGATTTAGGCCAACATAGAGATTGTCCACCTCTGCAATCAATGGAGAGGACTCGGTTTTGTTCTCGTAAATCTGAAGATGGTACAACTTCATGGAGATGTACGGAAAGTTGCCAAACAAGGATAATTTGGAATCAGCCAAAGCAATACGACCCTCGTGCTGTGCATTGAGCGCGGAAATCTGGTCTTGTATGATGTCTTTTTGCGCCTTATGGATATAGAGCAACAAAGCCCCAAAGGACATTGTGGGCAATAGAATGGAGATAATGATCAACCGCAACCAAAACTTTCGCTTTTTTAAAAATATGAATTTCATATCCGCTATACTGTTAATCTAGAACCCATTTTTAATGGGTATGTTTGATATTCAAGCGTTCCGTAAAATAAAGGTTGAGGAATTTTAATCGTTTCAAACCCAGTTTGAAACCACTAGTATAACTCATCATCAAGAGGAATTATTGCAGGCCAAGCTGGCTTTTTGAAAGGTTTCTGTAGGTCAGCGTTCCAAGAGTAAGATACGCCATTCACGTTCACTAGTTTGATAAATAGTTAGAGGCTTAAATCCAACCGCTTTATGTGCTACAAGGGACCTCCTGTTTTTGCCATCCACTTCCGTAATAATCTTGTCAAAGCCTTTCGGCAATTTTTCCTTCATGGTTCGGTACAACTTTCTAAAAATACCTAGTCTCCGATGACTCTTGGCTACACAAATTTGACCCATCACCATGTAATTGTCCTTAGGTCCGAGAACTTTTTCGATTTCATGGAACATGGGTCGGAGTACTTCAATGGCATCTGCAAAATTGGGGTGCATGCAAAGTGCGTAGCCTACAACAAGCTGTTCATCCACCGCGATAATGTGTCCACACATAGCGTTCATGGCTCTAAGGAGATCTAAATCATGCTCCACTGTCACAAATCCTTCTTTCTCCCTTTCTTCTTGACTGATATTTTTGGGTAAGTTACGCTGCTGAAGGTCCAGAATCTGTTCCAGCTCCCTCATCGTTTCTGCCTGCTTGTAAATGATCATTTACTTCACTTTGAGCCAAGCTTTGCGGTGCTCCAGGACTTGTTTGGATGGTTTTTCATCCTTGTCCTCCATCAAACTAAAGACATAATCTGGACTGGGGGTCAAGACTATTTCGGTGGTCTTTTCTTCTCCAAAACGGGTGAATTTTACCTGCAACGGTTCGCCCATTCCAAATCGTTTCAAGTAGTCATCAAACGATTCATCCTCGGCAAAGGGTTCGTTGTTGATGCTAAGGATGACATCGCCGTTATCCAAGCCAGCCTGGTATGCCGGACTTCCTATTTTTGTATTTCTGAGTATCATATAGCCAGATTTGTCGGCGCTCATCGAAACATAGGCCCCAAAATAGGCCGAGGCTTCAGGCTGTTCCAAAACCACACCCACGGAGGCCATCAAATCCTTGTAATTGGGCATGTCACTTTTGTAAATGTATTTGCTGAAGAAATCATCGCCAAAGGCTTTTCCTGCGTATGTATTCAAAGCATCATGAAGATTTTGGATGGTATAGGGAACTTCGGTTTTGCCGTATTGCTTCCAAACTAATTTCATGTAATCATCCAGGTTCAATCCTTTTTCGCGAAGGGAAAGGTCCAGGGCCAAGCCCAAAACACTGCCATAGGAGTAGTACGAAATGAACATATTTTCCCGGTTGACGGGGTCCACTGAAGTAGCAGCATCCACAAAAGGGGCCTGAAAACTCATCTCTATCGGATTAAAGAATTGTCGCGCCGGGGAGTTCCAAACATAATTAAAGGTTCCGGCCAATCCTTCTACATAATCTTTAGGTGAAGAAAGCCCTGTTCTGCACAGGATAAGACCGGTGTAATAGCTGGTAAAGCCTTCGGCAAACCAAAGTGCACCGCTCATGTTGGCTTCCTCAAAATTGAAGGGTTCCAAGGTCTTTGGGCGGATACGCTCCACGTTCCATGCGTGAAAAAACTCGTGCGAAACCGTCCCAATGTTACGTTCCATGCCTCCGTTGGCCAAGCTACGGGTGCTCGTCAAAATAGTAGAGTTCCGATGCTCCATGCCATCGCCCGAAGCATTGGGAATGTAGCAGGCCAAAAAGGTGTAGCTTCCATAATCAAAATCGGGCAGTTCGCCATACACCTCTTTCTCGGCCAGAACGACCTTTTTCACCTTTTCAAAATATTCGTCTGCTTCCGCTTCGGTACCGTTATGGTGCAGCGCAAGGTTGATGGTCTTCCCATCTACTTCAAAAGAGCGAAGCATATAATTGCTGATTTCCGTAGGACTGTCCATAAAATAGTGGAGGTTGGGGGCGGAATAGGTGGTGCCAGATACCAAAGGCAACTGGGTGGCCACTTTCCAATCCAAATCCTCGCGGAGGTCGAAGGTTACTTCGATGTTGCGTTCGCTCAGTTTGGGAGCAAACATAAAGGTCGCAGGGATGTTCAAGTGCGCATGGGTTTCATCTACTTGGGAATAGGTACCATCGCCCCGATTGGCAAACAAAATATAGCTTATGTTGATGGTGCCATCGTGCCCGCTGACTTCCCACGCATAGGGATTGGGACGGGTAATTTTTAAAGCTTTTCCTTTGCTGTCTGTAGCTTTGAAATCATACACATTCTTGGCAAATTCATGGAGCGCATAGCGACCTGGAGAGGTCCTGCTCATCCGAAACTCCACAGTGTCTTCGGTCAAGTTGGGAAAAGTGGCTTGAATGGCGGCCTCGTGGTGTACGGCGTTCTCAAAGGAAATGTGATAGGTATTGGTCTGGGCATTTATGAATAGCCCAACACATAGAGCAAAAAAAGTAAGGGTAAATCTCATTTTTGGCAAAGGTTTAAGAGCCACCAAGATACGGTTTAATCTGCGTAAGTGCTAGATTTGTGGGAAGGAGAAACTTTTTGGCAGCTATTTGAAAAAATCGACTATTTTAACAAGAAAATGAGCGATTGCCATATTGTTTGTACGTTTTAGTACGAAGGAAGAAATAACAAAGGGGCTGCCATAAGTCAAAAATATAAGGAAGCATGAAAACAGAATTTCACACATTGGGTACGTTTGAGTTTCCTGCCGATGCCGTGGTCATTAAGGGGAAATTGGAAGCGGAAGGCATCCCGGTTTTTTTAAGGGACGAGGCTACCATTAATTCCGACCCATTGATCAGTGCGGCCCTTGGTGGGGTCAAGCTCCAAGTATATTCCACCGATAGGGAACGGGCCAAGGAAATTTTTGACGAAGTGCGCAACTACGCCACGGACGAATTTGGCAATCCAGTGGTATGCCCTAATTGCAAGGCGACCAAATCCGAAATCTATTATTCCCGTAGCAATGTCTTCTATAAATTGTTTCCGTTTTTTGAGCCCAGGAAGTATCAATGTATGAACTGTAACTTTATTACACGCCCGGCAAGTTGAACGTGTTTGGGATTGGAATTTCAACAGCGGCAGTTAAAACCCTGATTTCTACTGTTGTTGAGTGAACTTTATAATCACTCTAATCGCTGGTAAATAAGCCCACGATCTACGGTAGCCCTTAACTCGTAATGTTGGGCCAAGTAGGCATCGATATATGTGTTGTACTGGACTAATTTTTCGTAAAAAATGCGTTTACCCTTTCTAGCTACTACGATTTTGGGCTGAATGACCTCCATGATGTATTGTAGTTCCTCAAGACCTGATTTACTGGGATTGTTCATGTAGGGAAACAATTCTTCGCGGGCAATATTACTAGGGTGGGTTGCGGCTGAGGTCGGAGGCAATTCATCCAACTGCCAGTATCCAATATGGTACTCCGTAAAGAAAATATTTTCGGTTTCCAGCTTATGGTCCAAAATATACCTTGGCACGTCTATGCCCTCTCCATTATAAAAGGAGCCCTTTTTCAACTTGTTGGAAACAATGTTTCCATATTCCAAATAGGATTCCATCGGAATCAAAACAAGGAGTACGATAACAATCGGGCTAAACTTTTTCGGAATCGCGGGAAGTTTGCTCACGGCCATGCCCAAGGGAATCAAAATAAATGGATATAGTTGGATGAGATAATGCCCGTTCACCTTGCCTGCTTGAACATACGAAAACAATATTCCAACAACTACAATGGTTAACAGTTGTATTCCTTTTGATTTCCAATCCACCCACTTAAAATAGTAAATACCACCCAACAAGAGCGCAATGGTTCCAACGTAAGGCAAGGTTTTCCATGGTGAATGAAATTTCCCCTCAGAATAGGCCAAAGGCGCTTCAAAAATGGATTTCCACCAAACGTCGGAAATCCCTTGGAGGTAATAGGGGAGTAGTGTACAAAGAACCGTTAACAAAAAGCCGACTCCCATGAACACCAGATGTTTCAAATTTATCCAAAGCCGTTTGGTATGAAATCCCTCCCAGAGGTAAAAAACGCCCAAACTTAAAACGGGATAGGCCATGTTGAGCTTGCTCATTACCGAAAGTCCCAACAGGAGTCCGGCCGTAAAAAACCATTTACTATCCTCTTTGGTGAACAGAATGAAGAGCGCTGCCACAAAAAAGAAAGTACAAATGTGCTCCGACATCACTCCTTGCAAACTGCCAAACAGACTTTGAAAAAAAACACAGAATATCGCCACCCAAAAGGCTATCTTTTTTGAGGTGATTTTTGATGCAATACCGTGGGTAAATAAAGCGGTAAGCGCAACCAGCAACGAACCAAAAAAACGAATGGCAAAGAAGCTTTTCCCGAAAATTTTGATGATGATGGCAAAATAGAGAAATGTAATCGGTGGTTTCAGGTCCCACAATTGGGTGTATGGCAAATACCCGTTCACCCAAGATTGTCCCATCAAAATGAAAGTGCTCTCGTCCCGGTCCACGTAATCCCTAAAAAAGAAAGGGAAACGGATGAAAATTGAGATTATGACCAAAACAAAGGCGACTGTTTTCCAGTCCAGGTCTTGATACCTTAAGGAACGTAATTTTTTAAGCACGGTGGTATTCAGCTTTTTTGGTCATTCATTATCCTCTTTGCAATATAGATAAATTTGAATGTTTAGGGAGGTTCCGAAGCAGCAGAAAAATGAGGCTTAAATAGGATACCCTTTAACAAGCCTTCTATAAAGCAGGATTATCATGACTTTGTCAGGTTGAGCGCAGTCGAAACCCATTTAATGTCAAAGCACTTTAAGTTCTCGACTGCGCTCGAACTGACAAGAAATGGTCTTTTTTAGTCAATCTCTTTATTTTACGCAGCGATCAACTGAAGGTATGCCTGTTTTAACTTTTCCATTGCGATTTTAAGCTCTTCCTCGTTTAAATGCCCATATCCAAAACGTATGGCGCAGTTATTTTTATCTTGATAGAGGATTGTTTTTGGCAGGAATACATCCAATTTTTCAGCCTCTTCGGCTAGTTTTACCAGAGATAGGGGATTTTTAAATCGCAGCCATAGGGCAAGTCCTCCAGAGGGTATTTGCCAATCAAGTATATCGTCAAAATGTTCTTTTAAAAAAGCGCATAACGCATCTCTACGTTGTTTGTAGGTTACTATATTTTTCTTTGTGAGCCGGTATATTTCACCTTCGGATATTAGTTCAGATAGCATTTGTTCCTGTATGAGGTCGCCTTGGGTGTCCAACAATTGCAAGTAATTATGGGCCTCTGTAATGACCTGTTCGGGTGCCACGACAAACCCAGTATGAAAACTGGGAAATAATGATTGTCCCAGTTTGCCTAAATAAATCATATTCCCATTGGCATCTGCACTGGCCATAGGCAACATCGGAGAACCCTCAAACTGAAAATCATGGTCAAAATCGTCCTCAATTATGGCAAAACCATGGATTTTGGCCAATTCCAATAATTGTAGCCTTCTTTTGGTACTTAAGGTGATGGTGGTAGGGTAGTCCCGATTGGAGCAAACATAAATACACCGAATTTTCCCATGTACACAATGCTTTTTGATGTAGCCCACATCCATTCCCTCATCATCTACCGGTACTGTTTTTAGTTTTGCCCCTGCTTGTTGAAATATCATGTTGGCCACGTAATTGCTCAGTTGTCCTACCAGTACCAAATCGCCCGGATGTATCAGTACCCGCGAAACTATATACAGACTCATTTCGGTACTCCGGGTGTTCAATAAATTGTTTGGTTTGATATGAAAGCCCCGGGTGGCATTTAAGTAATTGCAAAGTTGAGTGCTAAAAACTGAAGGAACCAAGGCGCTTGTTCTATTCCATTTGTTGATCAATGGTTTTCGTTTCATCGCAGCGCTATACCACCTGGAAAATTGGTGCACAGGATGTAATCTTAAATCGGGCTTACCATCATTTATAGAATATTTGGCAGTGGTCTCCTCTCTGGTAGATGCTAAATTAAAGGATTGTTGGAATGGGAACCCCGGACTTTTGGGATACTGATAAGCCTGATTGATGTGCTGTGTATTTGCCTTGATCTTTACCTCGGAACCTTCTGGCACCACCACAAAAGTTCCTTTGTTGGGAATAATGTTTACCCATCCTTGCGAGGCCAATTCATCATATATGGCCACAGCAGTATTGCGATGAACGTTCAATAACTCACTTAAAATCCGGGTACCCGGCAATTTGCTGCCTTTTTCCAAATACCCTCTCTGAATGGCATTCATGATTTGCTGTGCTACTTGCACATACACAGGCTGCACAATAGACTTATCTATGGATACAAGCTGGGTCAACAAATCTAAAACCGGACTATTCATTATTTTAAAAGTGGACTAGTTTAATCGTCCGGAAAGTTAGGACTTTTGCAGTTCTAATGGAAACGACTTAAAAACATACGTTACAAGCTCAAAATAATGAAGAAGTTAATTTTACTTTCTACGATGCTCCTAGTTGGTGCTTTTCAAGTACAAGCCCAAGAAGACGATACTGTCAAGATAGATTCGTTGAGCGAAGTTGTAGTGATCGCCAACCGAATCAACCTTCCATTCAAGGAAAATTCTAGAACCATAAACATTGTAACCTCCGCTCAAATTAAAAACAGTGCAGCGGTTAATGTAGCGGATTTATTGCAACAAGTTGCAGGTGTAGATATTAGAAGGCGCGGTACAGGGGGTAGCCAAGCTGATTTGTACATACGAGGTGGTGGTTTTGACCAAACCTTATTGCTTATAGATGGCGTTAAAATGGACGATCCGCAAACGGGTCACCACACCATGAACGCAGCTTTGCCCTTAGAGGTTATCGAACGGATAGAAATTATAAAAGGTCCAGCAGCTCGGGTTTTTGGACAAAACGCCTTTACGGGCGCCATCAATATCATTACAAAGAAGAGTTTGAATAATTCCGTTTCCTTAAATGTGGAAGCGGGTTCTTTTGGCCAATTAAATGGTAGCGTAACTGCGGGGGTGGATAAGGAAAACTCTTCGCATATCATACATTTGGGAAGGGTAACCTCCGAAGGATATAGAAATAACTCGGATTATGATAATGCCAATTACTTTTTAAAAAGCACTTTTAATAAAAATGCGCAGCCCATTATATTGACAGCTTCTTTTTTGGAGCGTAATTATGGGGCTGAGAACTTTTACACCACCAATCCTACATTTAACGAGTACGAAGAAACCCAAAACAGTCTTTTGGCGTTATCTACCACCTTCAAGAAAAATAACCTAAAAATACAGCCAAGACTCTATTGGAAACGTAACCAAGACTTGTTTCTCTTGAGACGAAATGACCCCAGTTTTTTCAGAAACATGCATATTTCCAATAAGATTGGTGTGGAAACCAATGCTTCCTATGCCTCTGAATTGGGAATTACTGGTTTTGGGGTGGAATTTTCTAAAATCTATTTAAGAAGCAATAACCTGGGCAATCGAAACCGTTTCATGTCGAATGTGTTTTTGGAGCACCGCTTTAGTATAGCGGATAACAAGTTGGATATTACTCCGGGTGTGGCGCTAACTTACTTTTCCGACTTTAAATTCCGTGCCTTTCCCGGTTTGGATATAGGGTATAGCCTTACCAATAATTTTAAGGTATATGGAAATATTGGTTATACCTACCGCATACCTACTTATACCGATTTGTTTTACAATGACCCTGTTTCCAGTGGTAACGAAAATTTGGAACCAGAAGAAGCATTTGCACAGGAATTTGGTCTAAAGTATACTACGCCTAAAGTTAATGCCAGTATCGCTGTTTTCAATAGAGACGCGGATAATCTTATAGATTATATCAGAAACGATGTTTCTGAAGATGTATTTGTGGCAACCAATATAACAGAGGTAAATACCAAAGGTTTGGAATTGGACGCTGCCTATAATTTTTTGTTCAAGGATTTTACGCAAACCTTAAGTGTGGGCTATGTGTTTTTAGATGATAATATTTTAGATCAAAATGAGGAACTATCCCGTTACTCTTTAAATACGCTAAAGCATCAGTATACCACTCGCTTGAGTACCCAATTGTTTAAAAATGTGCGCCAGAATATCATCTATAAGTATGCAGAACGTACTACAGGGCAAACCTATAATGTTTGGGACGCTTCGTTGGGAATCAAAGTAAAGCAGGCAGAGTTTACCATTACTGCAAGCAATATTTTCGATGCGGATTACATAGAAGCAGGATTTGTTCCAATGCCGCCAAGCAATGTATTATTTGGTTTGCGCTATAGTTTTAAATAGCACCAAACGAAGTATCCCAGTATAAGTCAGGCCAGTCTCAAAAGGATGGGTTTTCGTAACCATTTCAAAACGTTTTCGTAATTTAGCTTTTGCTAATTCCTTGAAATTTTGAAGCTGAATCTTGAACAGATACCTCGGGAGAAGACCCTTTCCAAGGAAGCGTTTCTCCAAAACTATTTCAAGCCCCAAAAACCGGTGGTCATCGAACGGTTTATTGAGGATTGGCCAGCGTATTCCAAATGGAGTTTGGACTACATGAAAGAAATTGCGGGTCATAAGGAAGTTCCTTTGTACGATGATCGTCCTGTGAAGCACGACGAAGGCTTTAACGAACCACATGCCAAAATGAAAATGGCGGATTATGTGGATCTTCTAAAAAATGGCCCTACCAAATACCGGATATTTCTCTGGAACATTTTAAAGGAAGTCCCCGAATTGCAAAAGGATTTTTCCTATCCCGATTTTGGACTTCGGCTGATGAAAGGGCTGCCCATGCTCTTTTTTGGAGGTGAGGATTCCTACACCTTCATGCACTACGACATTGATTTGGCCAATATTTTTCACTTTCATTTTGAAGGGAAGAAGGAGTGTATTCTTTTTTCCCAGGAAGAAACCAAATTTTTGTATAAGGTGCCCCACTCCTTGATTACGAGGGAGGATATCGACTTTGCCAATCCCGATTTGGAACAATGGCCAGCGTTGCAACATGCCAAGGGACATGTAACCCGTTTGGAACACGGAAATGTGTTGTACATCCCTGAAGGGTACTGGCATTATATGAAATATGTGACTCCCGGATTTTCGATGAGCCTCAGGGCCATCGCCAGAAAACCCAAAAATCTGGGCAGGGCAATCTATAACATCTTCGTGATGCGTCATTTTGATAATTTGATGCGCAAAATCAAAGGGCAGGAATGGATTGATTGGAAGAATGAAAAGGCTGTGGAGCGGACCCAAAAACTATTGCTGCAGAACTGAACTTATTTCACGAGTTCGTTCGCTTTTTCGTAGACCAAGTGACTTTCCCAACCCCGATAGAGTAGATAATCGGCCAACTTTTTCTTTTTTTTGAACGGATTGGTCTCCTTGATTTGACCCAACCTTTTTTTGGCCAATTCATCAAACGTTTTTAGGTAATCCTCGTTCTGGATTTCTGCCAGGGCACTTTTGATGTTGTATGCAGAAATATCCCTGAACTTAAGTTCCCGAACAATCCTGTTCGTCCCCCATTTTTTGATTTGGAATTTACCTCGGGCAAAAGCTTTGGCGAAGCGTTCCTCGTTCAGGTAATTTTCTTGGATAAGATGTCCCACAATTTGGTCGATGGCCTCAGGAATCATGTTCATGGACTTCAATTTGTCCATCACCTCTTTGTGGCAACGTTCTTGGTAGGCGCAATAATGCTCCATTTTAGCCGTAGCTTCCTGAACCGAATAATATTTTTTGGGGGATTCGTACGTGGCCATCATCCTAATTTTTTCCAATAATCATAGAGGGTTCGGTAAACGTAAATACGGTTTTACCGTTTTTGGTTTCAGTTTGAGGGTTGCCTTCCTGTACAGTGTAGCCATCACCGGGTAAAACCACCCGGATTTTCCAGTCGGGTTGGTTTTGTGTGATTTTGATTTGATGCCCATTTTCCGATGTGCTATGCCAAACCGAAATAAGGTTGTTCCCAATCTTGACATTTTCGAGAGAGGCGTTGTCCCATTCACTTGGCATTTGCGGCTCTATAATGACTGTTTTTTGGTGCGCCATGGGCTTGATACCAAAAAATTGGTTCACAATGGGAACCGCAAAGGCATAGATGTTCCATGCCTGGGTCATCATCCCATAATCTGGTGAAACCTCGTAAATACTGCCGGGAAGCGCATAGCTAAAGGAACGTGACATCCGCTTTAAATAGTCCAAGGCTTGGTCCGGTCTGCCATAATTATTTTCAGCTACGGCTTGTACGCCGGAGGGCAAGGTCATTACGGCTCCCGTATACGAAAACACCTTGCTGCCTTGGAACGAGCCTTCGTCCTCCCCAGCGGTCTCATCACGGTCGATTCCCGTTACGAACACACCAAAGGGATTCGTAAATTTTTTGGCGTTGTCCAAAGCTGTAATCGCCTTGGTACTGTCTGCAATTCCCATCTCCATGGGTGTATTCACCACCCAATTGTGATACAGCACAAATGGCCTTGCCTTGTTGGATGGGTTTTTCAAAATTTCTTGCCTAGTTGCCTTAAGTTCCTCTACGGCCCATGGTTTGTTCAAGGTGTCCGCTCTAACCAAGGCATCCTCTATCAATCGAAGTGCCTGTGCATCTGTCCCTATAAAATCAGCATAGGACCCAAAGGTTTCCGACCAGAATTCGGTATTGATTTTTTCCTTTAATTCATCCGCCACTTCTTGATATTCCTCGGCTAGATCAGCTTGGTCAAGTTCCAAGGCCATCAGGGCGGCATCGGAGAAAGCGCGCTGGGTGTAGGAGGCCACATCGATCATTTCGCTGTCCAGACCATGAATTTCCATCATGCCAAAACCGTCTGGAAACAGGTTGTTGTCGGCATCATTGGCTTCCAAAAGCCATTTTAGTCCTTTTTGTATGGTTGGAAAGTACTTCTCCAGAAAAGTTTTATCGCCGTTCCATTTGTAAATCTCCCATATCAAGGAGGCAAACTGAGGGGTTTCGTTGATGTTGCCTTCATTGAAGACGACGCCATTGGTAGACATCTCATGTAAAATCCGACCATTGCCGTTTACCGCCATTGAAACGCTGTCCAAAAGCTGGATGGTCTGTTCCACGACATCATCTTGGCCTACGGCCATGTAACCTTTAAGGGCATATTCACTGTCCACCCCAAACCACCAAGGGTAGTCTGCAATCCCGGCACCAATGCCCGTGCCTATCTCGGGAACGGTGCGCACCAGCCAATCGCAGTTGTACTTCAACCATTCAAAGGTTTCTTGCAATTGTTTGTCGGGAATGGTCAGTTTGGACTGTTGGGACAATTGTTCATAGCGAAGTTTTTTCTCCGCTGCCATGGCGTGATGGTCGGTCAAAATATCAAGAAAAGTACTGATAGCTTCTTCTTTCGAATGATAGGATCCAGCAATGGAAAAATTTAGGGTCGTTTCCGATTTGGCAGGAATAGTCACCGCATAGGTGAGTGAGTGGGATGCTCCATTGGGTTTAAGGGAATCGGAAAGGGTTTCAGAAGTAAGGGGGTTTTGATTAGATCCAAACACAGTGTACCAAGGGTTGATACTGTCTTTCACCACCCAATGCGATTCTTCAAAAGAGCCCGAATCTTTGGAATCGATCATGTTGGAACGTTCTCCCAACCAGGTTGGCCTCAAGTTGGAGTGCCCTACGAAGTTGAACTCCCCCTCAAAGTTGTCTTCTCCATTATTTTTGAGGATAAATTGAACGAATATGCCCTGTTTTCCATCGGGTACAAATTGAACTCGTTCAATAAGCAGTCCTTCATTTTTAAAAGTATAGGTATGTTTATTGGCGTAGGGATAGTTGGTAAAGGTTGATGCATTTTCAAGAGGAAGCACTCCTTGCTCAGTGATCAATTGTGCCTCAAAACCGTCCATCAGTTTTATGGGATGGTTCCAAATACCTCCCATCTCTCCCTTGATATGCCAGCCCAAAGGATGGAAACTACCGTCTTGGTGGCCCACCATGTACACCCTGTCTCCCGCGGCAACAAAAGGGGATTCCAAATAATCTTCTTTACCTGATATGTTCGGGGAATCTTGTAAAATATCGGTCAGTGGTTGTTGGGTTTGGGGAGCACACGCCAAAACAAATAGGCCTAGTAGTACGAAGAGTGTTTTTTTCATGGTAGGGATGTTAAGTATCAAAAATAGGATTTTGCCAGTAACTGGTAAAAACAAAAAAAGCGACCCGGTTTGGGGTCGCTTTTTTGTTATGGTCTTATGGTTTTACCGTCCTTGTCCTTAAAACGGTACTCTAGGTATGTATAGGCATCCCTAGGTTGGATTTTAATCCACTTCTTGTACATTTTAAACCATTTGGAACGAATGGATGGGAATCCTTTGGTTAGGTATGCCGCAATAAAAGGATGTATGTTCAATACAATGCCGTTGATTTTGCGGTCCGGTTTAAGGATTCGCTCCAAATCTGCTTGGATCTTATCGATCAAAACAATGGGAGCTTCCACTTCGGCACCCGATACGTTCGGGTTTTCCTCACTGGTTTTAATGTTCATTTCGGGACGGACCCTTTGCCGTGTAATTTGGACAAGTCCGAATTTACTGGGGGGCAAAATTTTATGTTTGGCCCTGTCGTCCTTCATTTCGTTCCTTAGGTGGTCGAACAATTTGCGTCGATGGTCACCTTTGGTCATATCTATAAAATCTACCACAATGATTCCTCCCATATCGCGCAAGCGCAATTGTCGTGCAATTTCGGTTGCTGCCAATAGGTTGACTTCGAGTGCGGTATCTTCTTGGTTTTTGGCCTTGTTGGAGCGGTTGCCGCTGTTCACGTCGATAACGTGCAATGCTTCGGTATGCTCGATAACAAGATAAGCCCCTCGGCTCATGGATGCTGTTCGGCCAAACGAGGTCTTGATTTGACGCTCAATCCCGAATTTCTCAAAAATCGGGGCCGAACCGGTGTACTGCTTTACAATGGATTCTTTCTCTGGTGCAATCTCGTGCACATAATCCTTGATTTGGTTGTAAAGCGTTTCTTCATCAACATAAATTCCGGTAAAGGAATCGTTGAATACATCCCGAAGGATGGATGATGCCCTGTTCAGTTCCACCAATACTTTGGATGGATGGGGCGCTTTGTACAATTTCTTGCACATGTTTGTCCATTTGGAAAACAAGTTCTGTAGATCCTTGTCCAGTTCAGCAACCTTTTTGCCTTCTGCAACGGTACGGATAATAACTCCAAATCCTTTGGGCTTAATACTCTTTACAAGACGTATAAGCCTGTCTTTTTCTTCTTTGCTCGCTATTTTTTGGGATACCGAGACACGGTCGGAAAAAGGCACCATGACCAAGTAACGACCGGCTATGGAAAGCTCGGAACTTATTCGTGGTCCTTTGGTGGAGATGGGTTCTTTTACAATTTGTACCAATAGTGACTGATTGGCTTTCAACACGTCGTTGATGCTGCCATTCTTGTCAATGTCTTTTTCAGATGGAAAATCTTTTAAGGAATACTCTCTGAGTTTCCCTGTCCTAATATTTTTGATGAATTTCAACATGGAAGACAGTTGCGGGCCCAGGTCGTGATAGTGCAGGAACGCATCTTTTTCATAACCTACATTGACAAATGCTGCATTTAGGCCTGTAACGGGTTTTCTGATTTTGGCTAGGAAGATATCCCCTACGGAAAAGTTGTTATTGTCTTCTTCTTTGTGTAATTCTACTAATTTTCCATCCTTTAGTAAGGCAAAATCGACTGCTTCAGGAGTAGATCTTACGATTAATTCTCTATTCACCTGAATCGATTTTTATCTGTCCCACGATTAATTTTGGGACAAATGATTAAACAATATATGGAATCGGTCATTTTTCGAACCGATTGAAATTCGTTGCTTGAATCTCTATGTCAAAGAACGTAATAGGGTAAAACGAAAAAGTAGTTGAAACAACTACTTTTTCTTGTGTCGGTTAGCTCTTCTACGCTTCTTACGCTTGTGCGTCGCTACCTTATGTCTTTTTCTTTTCTTTCCACTCGGCATATGCTCTTGCTTTAGTGTTGTTAATTATATTATTTTATTTGTACGTTGGTCTTAACGCCTTCCACAAATACTTTGGCAGGCTTGAATGCAGGGATATTGTGCGCAGGAATTTTGATGGTAGTGTTCTTAGAGATGTTTCTACCTGTCTTTTCCGCTCTGGTTTTGATGATAAAACTACCAAAACCTCTTAAATAAACATTATCACCATTCTCCAAGGATGATTTTACCTCTTCCATAAAGGATTCCACTGTCGCTTGCACATCTCCTTTTTCGATACCTAGTTTCTCCGAGATCCTAGTTACAATATCTGCTTTCGTCATTTCGTCTTATTAATTTTCAAATTTTTTTCGGCTTGCAAATATAAACATTATAATTAATCTTTCCCTTTAACCCTTTAATTTTAAGTATATAAACTGATACATTTGGGCTTTATTACTTTTAGCCATGAGTTTTGCCCCGAAAATCCTGAATTGGTACCGTGAACATCAACGCGATCTTCCTTGGAGACAAACCCGTGACCCTTACCGGGTTTGGCTATCGGAAATTATACTTCAGCAGACCCGAGTGGCCCAAGGGATGCCCTATTATTTGAGTTTTGTGGAAACATTTCCCACAGTTTACGATTTGGCGGAGGCACCAGAGGAACAGGTGCTGAAGTTGTGGCAGGGGCTGGGATATTATTCCCGGGCGCGTAATCTCCATACCACAGCCAAAATGGTTGTTACCGAATTTGATGGTCAGTTTCCACATACCTATGAAGAACTTAAAACATTAAAAGGAGTAGGCGACTATACGGCAAGTGCCATAGCCTCTTTTTGTTTTGATGTGCCCGAACCTGTTGTGGATGGAAATGTGTACCGGGTACTTTCTCGATATTTTGGGGTGGATATACCTATTAATAGTACCGAAGGCATTAACTATTTTAAGGAATTGGCCAGGGAGGTGATGGATGCCGAGAATATTCGAGACTACAATCAGGGTATCATGGAGTTTGGTGCCATACAATGTGCTCCCAAAAAACCTTACTGCCTGCTTTGTCCGTTGCAGGAAAGTTGTGTGGCCCTTAAGGAGAACAAGGTGGACATACTGCCCATAAAACTGAACAAGACCAAGGTGCGAAAACGATACTTTAATTATATGGTATGGTTGGATGGAAATGGGAATACCGTTTTGGAGCAACGCAAGGGCAAGGGTATATGGCAGAACCTGTATCAATTTCCACTCCTAGAAACCGATGGTCCGTTGGAGGATGCAGAAATTAAAGAAAAAATGAAAGTGAACCATACCCCGTTAGAAATTGAGACACTGTCCTTATATAATAATGAACCCATCATTCACAAACTTTCACATCAACATTTGCATACACAGTTTTGGATCCTAAAAACTTCCCATATATTAGAGGAAGGAATACCGTGGAAAAAAATCCATGATTTTCCCGTACCGGTTTTGATAGCTGATTTTATTAAGACATTTAAAATTTAGTACTTTTGACAAATTAAAGAGATATGAGCGGAACATTGAACAAAGTAATGCTGATTGGGCATTTGGGAGACGAAGTGAAAATGCACTATTTTGAAGGAGGAAACTGTATTGGCAGATTCCCTTTGGCCACCAACGAAACCTATACCAATAGGCAAACTGGGGAAAGGGTCACCAATACGGATTGGCATAACATTGTGGTCCGCAATAAGGCCGCCGAGATCTGTGAAAAATACCTCAGTAAAGGGGACAAAGTCTATGTGGAGGGGCGTTTAAAAAACAGGCAATGGCAAGGAGAGGATGGCAATATGCGGTACACTACCGAAGTGCATGTACAGGATTTTACCTTTTTGACCACTAAAAAGGAGAGCATGGCCAATGCACAGTCATCCGGTTCGTCGCCTTCCAATTACCAAGAACCTGCGGGTGGCCAAAGTTCGGCCGCACCCATGGAAGATACCGAAGAGGATGATGACCTACCATTCTAAATACAAAGTTTAAAGCAATACTACATTGGATCCCGAGCCCCATAGTTTGGCATTTTACCTTTCCACTTTCAGTGGAGTCTTTACCATTAAAATAGTTGTGCTAGTGCTGTTGTTGGCCTGTTCAGCCCTTATTTCGGCAGCAGAGGTGGCCCTTTTTGGCCTATCTCAGACCGATGTGAACGAAATGCAGGAAAGCAATTCGTCCCGAAGCAAATTGATTGTGGAGCTACTGGCAAAGCCGAAAAAGTTATTGGCCACTATTTTGATTACCAATAATGCCATCAATATTGGGATAGTGTTGCTTTTTAGCTCTATTGGCAATACCATTTTTGCAGAAATCGATGGCACCCTCCGCTTTTTGTTGGAAGTGGTAGTGGCCACCTTTTTAATACTGATGTTTGGTGAAATTTTGCCAAAAATCTATGCAAACCGCAATCGGGTGCAGTTTTCCCAGTTCATTGCCGTGCCGCTAAAGGTGCTCAATTATATCTTCACTCCCTTGAGCTCACCCATGCGATCGGTGACCCTTTTTATGGAAGACAAATTGGGCAAGAAAAAATCCAACCTGAGCATCAACCATCTATCGCAAGCTCTGGAATTGGCTTCCGAAGGAGATACTACCAAAGAGGAGCAGAAGATTCTCGAGGGCATCGTTACCTTCGGGAATACCGATACCAAACAGGTAATGTGCCCACGCATTGATATTTTTGCGCTCAACGAAAAAATGAAGTTTCCAGAAGTGTTGGAAGAAATAAAAGAAAATGGCTATTCCCGAATCCCAGTTTTTTCCGAAAATATGGACAACGTGCTTGGGGTGTTGTATGTCAAAGATCTGTTGCCCTACATAGAAAGAAAGAATTTTAATTGGATGTCGTTGATACGCGAGCCCTATTTTGTGCCCGAAAACAAGAAACTGGACGACCTGCTTTTGGAATTTCAGGATAAGAAGAACCACTTGGCCGTTGTGGTGGATGAATACGGGGGAACATCGGGAATCGTAACCCTGGAAGATATCATCGAAGAAATCGTGGGAGATATCAGCGATGAGTTTGATGATGAAGATTTGGTCTTTTCCAAATTGGATGATTACAATTTTGTGTTCGATGGCAAAACTGCCCTCAAGGATTTCTACCGCGTTGCCAAAATAGAGGAGGAGAACGAATTTGAAAGTCAAAAAGGGGAATCCGAGACCATTGCCGGATTCGTGCTGGAAATTTCAGGAAGCTTTCCTAAAATCGGGGAAAAAGTACCTTTCAAGGACTATCTGTTTGTAGTGGAAAGCATGGATAAAAAAAGATTAAAACGTATTAAAGTTACTTTACCACATGAAGCATAAGATGTTCCTATTTTTGGCGCTCGCCGTATTCTCGATTGGTTGTAAGGAGGAGGTACTGCCCAAACCGAAAGCCATGCTCCGCTTGGAGTATCCGACGGCCGACTACCAAACCGCGGATACTGATTGTGTGTACACCTTCGACCAGAACAGCCTGTCCAATATCAAGGAAAACAAGGATTGTTCCCTTGTGCTGGACTATCCCATGATGAAAGGATCCATTTACCTTACCTACAAGCCTGTCCAAGGTAACATCCGAGAGTTATTGATTGATGCTCAAAAGCTCACCTATGAGCATGTAGTCAAAGCCGACAACATCGCTCCAAAGGAATATATCAATCCTAATGAGAATGTCTATGGCATGTTCTACGAAGTGAGTGGCAACGCCGCTTCCCAATCACAATTTTATGTGACCGACAGTACCGATCATTTTGTGACTGGGTCACTGTATTTTTACGCCAAACCGAACTACGACTCCATACTGCCAGCGGCCATGTACCTCCAAAACGATATCCGG
This sequence comes from Flagellimonas sp. MMG031, assembly GCF_040112705.1. NCBI lineage: Bacteria > Pseudomonadati > Bacteroidota > Flavobacteriia > Flavobacteriales > Flavobacteriaceae > Flagellimonas > Flagellimonas sp. MMG031. The sequence goes on along the minus strand of NZ_CP157804.1, from coordinate 347,197 downwards.
AGGATTATGGAAAGCCTTCGATGGAAGGAATAGTTATTGTACCGTATCCTTGGCCAAAAGGGCTTGTGCACGTTCAATACTACCGTTGATTTTTTGCTTTACCACCTTCACTTTTTCCTCTTCCTCGTCCAGTAGTTGTTGCTTTTCTTCGGAAAGTTCTTTCCCGTTCATGATTTCGTCGTGGTTGAACCGATCACCAAACTCCTTCATCCAATCCATCATGGCAGTGTTGGCGTCTTGCAGATCCTTCATGGCTTCTTCGTACTGTTGGCCAACTTCTGTTGAATCTACCTTAGGTCGAAGCTCACCGACCAATTTACCAATGGTACTCATTTTGGGCATCACCTCGTCGTGGATGGCCATCACCTTTTCCATTTGTGTAGGACCCTCGGGGGCCTTTTTCTCCTCTTTGCAGGAGGTGCTGATCAATAGACAGGCCAAAGCCAAATAGGAAACAAATTTTTTCATGATCTCGAATTTGAACACAAAAATAAACAGGAATTGCTTAGCCAGAGAGTAAGGGAACTTTAATAAATGTTAATAATGAACAATTCTAGGTTTCAGAACGGATAAAATAAAAAAAGACATTTTTGTCCTAAAAAAAGACGAAATGTGACTTTTATCACATTAGGGAATATAAAGAGTATCTAATTTTGCTAAAAAGTTTACGTCAAAAGGCAAAAAGTGAAGTCTAACTCCCAATATAGGACCATCAACAAAATTGGCATTGCCTTGTTGTTCATCGGTATGATACTGATCAGCAACCTACGGTTTTCGTCCATGTATGTTTACTATAGTTTGGATAGGGAAGGCTTTATTGAACAACTCTGCGAGAACAAGGATAAACCGGAACTCAATTGCGATGGAAAATGTATGTTGGCGCAGATGCTCCAAGCACAATCGGAAGATGATGAACCCATGCCCATTATAGGTTGGGAAGAGGTTTTGGTGTTTTTTGTAGTTCTTCCCAGCTACAGTATGAGTCCTGAAGATAATCATGAAATACATACAGTCCAGTATGTAGACCTATACACCTATCACTATACCCCAAGGCTTATAAAGCCTCCAATGATTTAAGATGCCCCACGAATCGGTAGTCAAACCCTACCGAACATGTATAATCTTAAATCAAAATCAAAATGAATACAAGTACAATTGCAAAACTTTGTGTTTTGCTTTTCGGGACAACTGTGTCCTATGCGCAACAGTCCAACACTCAGGATTCCCTCGAAAGAAAACCGGTACAACTGGACGAAGTATTGGTACAAGGAAAAAGAAAGTCAGACCCCGTTTTTTCGGCCTTTAAAAGTGAACAGGAAAAAAAGATAGTCGAATCCAAAAATGTGGCCGACCTTTTTAAGGACATTAATGGCTTCAACCTTATCAAACGGGGCAATTATGCCATGGACCCTTCCTTTAGGGCGACCCAATACGAGCAATTGAACGTGCAGTTCAATGGGGGCACCAAGGTAATGCACGCCTGCCCCAACCGTATGGACCCGATTACTACCCATGTGATACCAGAGGAGATAGAACGTGTGGAAGTAGTAAAGGGTCCCTATACCTTTAGGTATGGCCCCACCTTTGGTGGCATCGTGAATCTGGTCACCCAAGAAGTGGAGAAACAGGAAAAAGGATACCATGGCAAGGTAAACTTTGGCGGGGAGAACAACGGTAACGCCATAACCAGTTTTGCCAACGTTAAATATGTGGGTGAGCAGTTCGATGCCAACCTTAATTTTGGGCTACGTGATTTTGGCAACTATGTGGATGGTGACGGCAACGAAATACCATCTTCTTTCAAAAGCACGGATTACGGAGTTCAGATCGGATACAACCCAACCGACAACCAAAGGATCCAATTGGGATTCCGGCAGTCGTTCGGAAGGGATGTATTGCACGCAGGATTACCCATGGATACCGAAATCGACGATTCCAACGTACTCTCTTTGGATTATAAATTGGATAATATTTCCGATGGTTTGCGGACGCTGAGCGCCAAGGTGTACCGTTCCAGGGTCGACCACGTGATGACCAACGAGTTGCGTCCGAGCTTTATGATGACCGAGGCAGTGTCAGAAGTGGATGCGACCACAGTGGGTGGAAGGATGGAATTGGAATGGAGACCCGTTGAGGATGTTAAATTGTACACTGGGATTGATGCCTTTTCGGTCGGAAGAACAGGGAACAGGACCCGCTTGGTAAAAATGAACATGATGACAGGGAACCCACTACCCATGCCCATGGAATTTGTAGATGAGGTTTGGCAGGATTCCCAAATCGAGGATTATGGAGCGTTTGTGGAGGGCAAGTATCCATTGAGTCAAAAACTGTTGTTGAATGTTGGGGCCAGGTATGATATGGTCCGTTCCCGAACCGATTCCCCATCGGATGATTTTGTAGCCGAATACCCTAACTTGGACACCCGCACCGAGCACAATATCAGCACTACGGCTTCGGTAAAGTATATGGCTTCATCGCATTTACTGTTTGAATTGGCCTTTGGAAGAGGGGTACGTTCCGCCAACATGATTGAGCGTTTCATCAACCATTTTACCGTGGGGCAAGACCCTTTCGAATATGTGGGCAACCCTTTCTTGGATGCCGAGGTGAACAATCAGTTTGAATTGGGCGTAAAGGGCAATACCGATTTTGAGGGCTATGCGCTGAATCGATTGGATTTTGGGGCTTCCGTTTATTATTCGGACTACGGGAACTACATCGTGGCAGTTATCGACCCCGAATTGGACAAAAAATATATGCCCATGGCGGAACCAACAGCGGTAAAAAGATTCACCAATTTGGAAAGTGCCTATAAAACAGGATTTGAACTGTTTGCCGAGTTGGCTTTTTTGCAGGATTTTAGTTTTAAAACAGAATTGGCCTATGTGTATGCCAAAAACCAAGATCTGAACGAATCTTTGCCCTTAACGCCACCTTTGGTGACACGCTTTAATCTCGATTTTGAAAAGGAAACCATATGGGCCAAAGCCACCTACACCCTCACTTCGGAACAATCGAACATTGCGCTTTCCTTCGGGGAACAGGTCACGGATGGATACGGGGTATTGGACCTTCGCTTTGGTGCAAAACCTTTTGAACACCTAACCGTTGGGGTAGCTGCATCCAACGTTTTTGATGCAACCTATAACAACCACTTGAATTTTTCATTTGTAAACCAAGCGGATTTTGGCAGGGTACCGATCAACGACCCGGGAAGAAATCTTTCTGCCTTTATTCAATATAGTTTTTAGTCCTTTCCCAAAACTAAAAAGGCGCTCCACTGGAGCGCCTTTTTTTGTAAGGGACTGTTTTTTATTTAAAATCCGAGGCATCTACCCCCTCATTTACTTTGATTTCCTTCACAAGAAACTCAAAGTTTTGGGGCCCCATGCTTTGCATCAACTTAAACGGGAACTTGATGCCGGAAACTTCTTGGTAATCACCATAGCCTAGAGTGCTGGTCATTTGTTGGCCTTGCATCTCTTGAGTGTTGATTTCTTGAACTTTAAGCCCGGTCTCTACGTCATAAAAAGCCGTTTTGTTGTCACTGATCTTTAATTTGTATGCTTTTTTATCGCCCACGGGCTCTATCCCTTCCAAGGAAACATCACCTGCGGCCAAATAGTTAAGTTCGGGGAACGCGGCTGATTCTTCCTTGATCTTGGAAATCTCTTCTGGGGAAAGGTCCTTGCGTTGGCCCTGCACTACCATATAACCACTATCGCCATCCAAAACTTGTTTTTGCATGGAATTTCCCTGCACCTTCACATTTTGCATAAATTGGTCCTGAGCTGTTTTCTTCATCTCCAGTTCCAGTTTCATGCCCTGCATCTCGGCTTCGGCCACCATGGAATACGATTCTACCCCTTCAAGCTTGGCTTTGCCTCCAATCGCTTGGATGTAGTTTTCGAGTACAGTTTTCGCATCCATTCCTTCGGGTACTGCAGCATTGTAATCAGGCTTTTCTGTCTTGTTTGCATATTTATCAAAATACAGTACGGGAACATCTTTGCCCTTAAAGGTCACTTTTTCCAAATTTTCCAATACATCGCTTCCTTTTCCAGTGACCACCACTCTGGCGTTTGTAGTGGAGAAATGCTTTTGGGCAGCTTGGAGCACATCCTCTTTGGTAATGGCGTCCAATCGCTCCAAATAGGTCTCGTAAAAATCCTTTGGAAGGTCCTCTGTTTCGATGTTCAGGGCATATTCCGCCACTGTTTCGGGCTTTTCAAGTGCCATAACAAAGCTTCCAGCGTATTTTGCCTTGGCATTGGCCAGTTCTTCATCGGATACGGGTTCGGAAGTAATTTTATCGATTTCCTTTAAAATTTCCACTACGGAACTGTCGGTCACCGCATTCCTTACCTGTGCATAGGCATTAAATCGCATAGGGCTGTATTTGTTCGCCCTGATGCCAGAGTAGGAACCGTATGTGTATCCTTTGTCTTCACGTAGGTTTTTGAACAATCGGGCCTGTCCGCCGCCGCCCAAGATTCGGTTGGCCAACAAAGCATCCAGATAATCTTCATCCTTCATTTTCAGATCGGTGATGTTCTGCACGGCCACTTCGGATTGCACGGCATTGGGCATATCCACAAAGTTGATCTGCGTATACTGCACATCTTTGGGATCGGAATAGGTGAAGGATGGCGGAGCCGCTTTCGACCAAGGAGTGAACGCCTTGGTCACCAATTCTTTTACGTTTTCGAATTCCACATCCCCGATGACCACCAAATAGGCATTGGCGGGCACAAAATAGGAACGGTAAAACTGCTCAACATCCGCTAGGGTTACATTGTTCACCGTTTCCTCTGTCATAAATTCACCAAAAGGATGATTTTTTCCGTAGGCAAGGGCCAATTGCACTCGGTCTGCCACCGCGGAAACATCTTTTTCTTCGGATTTGATCGCTGTAATGATCTTTTCTTTTTCCTTATCAAACTCTTCGGGAAGAAAGTTCGGGTTAAGGGCAGCATCTGCCATCAGTTCCAAAATTCTTGGAAAATATTTGGACAAGGAGCTGGCAAAGGCACTTTGATCACCTATAAACACTGTTGCGCCCAAAAAATCCACTTCTTCGTAGAATTCATCTTTTGGGATGTTTTTAGATCCTTTTCCCATCATGCTCGCCGTGAGTGCGGAAAGACCTGCTTTGTCCCCTTCCATAATGGGAGGGTTGTCAATCGAGAGCTGTACCCGCACCCTTGGCAATTTATGGTTTTCCACCACCAGTACTTTCAGGCCGTTCTTCAATTCAAAACGGGCAGGATCTTTCAGGTTGATTTTGGGAGCTGGCCCTGGTTTGGGCTGTGTGCTTCGGTCTATTTGTGCGTACGATGCTGTCATGAAAAGCGACAGCACGGTCAAAACTAAATACTTTTTCATCTTAATTAGCGTCTTTTTGTTCTGGTAGATATTCCAACTCCAAGCGTTGGTTCACCTTCAAATATTTTTTGGCCACTTCCATGATTTCCTCTCGGGTAATGGAGCGGTAAATGTCGATTTCCGTGTTGATGAGGTTGGTGTCGTCCTTGAGCATGTAGTTTTCGGCCAAGGAATTGGCAATGCCCTCAACACTGCTGTTGGCATTTACAAATTGGTTTTCGAACTTGTTCTGGAGCTTTTGGTAATCCTTTTCAGAAATAAGCTCCATCTGAAGCTTTAGGATTTCCTCATCGATTTCCTTTTTGATGTCCTGGATGGAATTGTCGCCCACAGGAAGTCCTCCAACAATGTAAGAGCTGTAATCTTCCGCATCCACAGGTACCGATAGTATTTGTAATGCCATTTTTTTCTCGTCCACCAGTTTCTTGTAAAGTTTGGAGCTTTCCCCGTCACTCAAATAGGTAGAGATCATATTGATCACATAGGCATCGCGTTGACCTTGCCCAGGAGTCCGGTAAGCCAATAAGATGGCTGGGATTTGGATATTGGGGTCGTAATACTTGGCAAATTTTGTGGTGGTGATGGGCTCTTCCTTTACGTTGGGTCGCTGTATTTCGGCGCCTCTAGGGATAGGACCAAAGTAATCTTGAATCATTTTTTTGGTCTTTTCGGTATCAAAATCACCAGCTACCACCAAAACGGCATTGTTGGGCACGTAATAGGTTTTGTTGAATTTCTTGAAATCATCCAAAGTGGCGCTGGCCAAATGGTCCAACGACCCGATAACGCCCCAACGGTATGGATGTTCGGCGTAGAGATTTTTCAGGATTTGCTCAAAAAAGGCACCGTAAGGAGCATTGTCCGTTCTGAGCCTTCTTTCTTCCTGTACCACTTCTTTTTGGGTATCGACCCCCACTTGGCCTATAATGGGATGCAGCAATCGCTCCGATTCCAGCCAAAGGCCTACCTCCAAACTGTTGGATGGGAACACCTCATAATAATAGGTGCGGTCCAAAAAGGTGTTGGCGTTGTGCCTGCCCCCGTTGGAAGCTACGATTTGGTCCCATTCACCACGTTCGATGTTTTTGGTACCCTCGAACAATAAATGTTCAAAAAAGTGGGCAAAACCTGTTTTGTTGGGATCCTCGTCCTTGGATCCCACATGGTACATTACCGATGTGGTCACTACTGGGGCGCCATTGTCCTGATGTAGGATAACGTGAAGCCCATTGTCCAGGTCATACTCTTCAAAAACGACTTCCTGTGCAGAAAGCGTGGTCGCTCCAAAGAGCATGAGCCATGCAGAAAACAAATGTTTTTTCATTGTAATAGTCAGTATTTAAAAATTGATGTTGCTACGGGGTTGGTATCGATTTCTTGCTCGATGTTACGCAAAATATAAAATATTTTGTGGGTGGGCAGAAGTTTTATAAAAGTCTTTAGATTTAAAATTTAGCATAATTGGCAAACATTCAGTAAATTAATACGTGAATCCAAAAACAATACTATGAAAAACATTACCCTTCCAATCCGTTTCGGAATTGTCACCAGTGCTGTGCTCATCGCCTATTTTTTGATTTTGGCGTTAATGGGCAAGCACACGAACGTCTTTTTTAGTCTGTTCAATGGGGTGATTACGGGTTTTGGGATTTATGAGACCATTAAATACACCAAACTGCGGAAAGGTAAAAACTTTACGTATGGGAGCGGGTTTACCGCAGGTATCACAACAGGCTTTGTGGCCACCTTGCTGTTCACCATTTTCTTTGCATTTTATGCCACGGAGTTGGACAGTGCCTTTTTAGGGGAACTTTCCACCGCTTGGTCCAGTGATTATAAGAACTTCGAGGGTATCGTCTTTTTTACGGTGGCCATTATGGGGTTTGCCACAACTTTGGTTTTAACACTTTCCTTTATGCAATTGTTCAAAACCAGCAACAACTCCAAAAAAATAATGGGTTAAATCAAATAGAATACTTGTAGATTAAGGATTTAGCAGTATATTTGCACCCGCTAATTTTGACAAAGCGAAAGAATTTTTAATCTAATTAACGCATTATGTACGCAATTGTAGAGATGGCAGGGCAGCAGTTTAAAGTTGCAAAAGACCAAAAAGTGTACGTTCATCGTTTGCAAGAGGAAGAAGGTGGCAAGGTCACTTTTGACAAGGTCCTTCTTTTGGAAGATGGTGGTAACGTAACCATTGGCGCCCCGGTCATAGAAGGTGCGGCTGTTGAAGCCAAAGTAGTAAAGCACCTTAAGGGAGATAAGGTAATCGTCTTTAAAAAGAAAAGACGTAAGGGTTACCAAAAGAAAAACGGTCACAGACAGTATTTGACCGAAATCGTTGTGGAAAGCATTGTAGCGAAAGGCGCTAAGAAAGCTGCCCCAGCCAAAGCAAAAGCTGAAGCAAAACCAGCTGCTGAACCAAAAGCAGAGAAAAAAGCGGAAGCCCCAAAGAAAGAAGCTCCCAAGGCGACTGAGGATTTGAGTTCCAAAACGGTTGCTGAGTTGAAGGAAATGGCAAAAGCCAAGGAAATCAGTGGTTACTCTTCTATGAAGAAAGCCGAGTTGATCGAAGCGTTAAGCAAATAAGACAAGAACTAAAATTTATATATCATGGCTCACAAGAAAGGTGTAGGTAGTTCAAAAAACGGTAGAGAATCAGAATCGAAACGCTTGGGCGTTAAGATTTTTGGTGGTCAGGCAGCAGTAGCTGGTAACATCATTGTAAGACAACGTGGTACCAAGCACAACCCTGGCGAAAATGTATACGCAGGAAAAGACCATACCTTGCACGCCAAGGTAGATGGTGTTGTTAAGTTTGAGAAAAAAGCAGGTGGAAAATCTTTTGTATCCATCGAGCCTTTCCAAGCCTAATCAACAACTACATAATGGATAAAAAAGCCCCGCATTTGCGGGGCTTTTTTTATTTGTGAAATTTTAATGGTTTTATAACCTAACGGTGATGTTAGGGTTAGCCTGAAAAACGAACTTCAATGTTTGCTTGTCCAAGCACGCATTATGAAAAAGGTTTTTGGGTCTATACTGTTTTTTTTGACGGTTGGTTTGTTGCCAATTTCACTTTATGGCCAGCAAACTGATGGTTCTTTGGATATGGGACTGGCTGGAGAAGCCTATCATATACTTCAGAAGCAGTTGGAAACCGCCAAGCAGCACCCTGAATCACCGCTACAGATTGCCGTTGGACATCTAGAACTTGGAGCATATTATCATTCCCTTGGTCTGTATACAGAAGCATTGGCACAATACAATTTTGCCCTCGAACAACTGGTTCATCATCCCGATGATATGTTGTATGCGGAACTCAACAACAACATTGGCAAAGTTTACCTTTCCCTAAGCAATTTTGAACTTGCTGAACAGTATTTTGAGGAGACCAAAGCGGCCTGTGAGCAACTAGGTGACAAAAAAGGTTTGGCCACATCCTTGGGACTTTTGGGGGCAAGCCATGAAAAGCAATCGGAATACGAGGAAGCCTTGGAAGACCAAAGAAGGAGCTTGGCGCTTTTCAAAGAGCTTCGTGATGATTTGGGCACGGCACTGACCAACGAAAATATCGGAAGCATTTATGAAGACCTTGAACAATTTGACCTTGCCTATGATTATTTCAACAGGGCTTATGGCCATCTCAAATGGACTGGAACCGAAGCCGAGGCGAATGTATTGAACAATCTTGGCGATGTTTTTCGGAAAAGAGGGGAGTATCCGTCCGCCTTGGAAAAAACCACCTTGGCACTGGAACTTGCCATCCAAATCAACGACCTTCATCAAATGGAAAGTGCGCACAAGGACCTCTCCAAAACCTATGCGCTCATGGGTAATTTTGAACAGGCACATGCCCATCTACTGCTGGCCGAGCAATACAACAGCGATATGCTCACGTCCCAGAACAGCGATCAGTTGAACGTGCTCCAGACTATTTACGAAACCAACAAAAAGGAAGCAGAGATTGAGCTGCTCAAAGAGCAGAACAAGGTGAGCGAGGCCCATCAGAATTTACTTTGGGTAGCCCTCTTTTCAATTGCAGTCATCTTCGTTATTCTGTACTACTACATGGGAAGAAAACGAAAGGCCAAGCTCAAGATTCAGGAATACAAACAACGCATGCTAAAGGCGGAACTGGACAAAAAGGCCATCGAAGAAAAAAACCTCCAACACGAGGTACAGCTTAAGGCAGCCTCCCTGTCTAGATACAGCCTGCACCTTTCCCAGAAAAACAAAATCTTACTGGATATGTCCAATACCTTAAGAAACATAGCTTCACGCAAGCACATGGACACCTCGAGAAAAATCAAGGAGTTGGTCAAGGAAATCGACTTCAATCTAAAACAGGAACAGGAGTGGGATGAGTTTATGAGCTTTTTCAAGGAAATCCATCCTGAATTCGTCAAGAAATTATCTTCCCTGTCCCAAAACTCCCTTTCGCCCGCCGAACTCCGCTTGGGCATGCTGTTGCGGTTGAATCTTTCCTCCAAGGAAATTGCATCCATTTTACGGGTAACCCCAGATAGTGTCCGTGTGGCCCGTCATCGACTTCGAAAAAAGCTGCCCATTGATCAAAAGGAAGAATTGGTAAACTTTATGATCGATCTTTAGCACCATTTCCTCCCTGTTTTATGGAAAAGGTTATGCCAATGTAAAATAACTGTAATTGTTGCCCTCTTGTTTCTGTGCATTTTCCCTTTTGTTTCCTTTTTGTTTCCCTTTATTTCAAACCATAACGAATTGATATACATAGTTTTGAGAAAACCAAAACGCAAATTGAAATGAAACTAATGCATATCAAAAATTACCTGTTTGTAACGCTGTTCTTAGTCTTTGGCTTTGCCACAGCACAAGCCCAAACAGGAAATATTCAGGGTACCATTTCCGATGAAAACGGAATTTACGTCTCTGGTGCCAACATCTTTATCGAAACGCTGAACAAAGGAACCATTTCCGATTTTGATGGAAGGTTTACTTTGGTGGGTGTACCAGAAGGAACCTATACACTTCAGATTACCTACATAGGATATGGAAATGTAGATCAAGAAGTATCGGTTGCCTCTGGAGAAACAGCCAGTGTGGTCGTAGAATTGATGCCTACCAATTATCAATTGGACGAAGTGGAAGTCGCTGCACAAGGTTTGAGCGGCCAAGCCAAGGCGCTGAACACGCAACGAACCAATTTGAACATTACCAACGTGGTTTCCACCGACCAGATAGGAAAATTTCCCGATGCCAATATCGGTGATGCGGTAAAGCGTATTCCGGGTATCACCATGCAAGTGGACCAAGGGGAGGCGCGTAATGTGATTGTGAGGGGTCTTTCGCCACAACTCAATTCCGTGACCTTGAACGGCAGTCGTATTCCATCTGCCGAAGCCGATAACCGTAACATTCAAATGGATTTGATTCCATCGGATATGATCCAGACCATAGAGGTGAACAAGGCCGTAACCCCCGACATGGATGGCGATGCCTTGGGAGGTTCCGTGAATTTGGTTACCCGAACTGCCCCGCAAGGCTTTCGACTTTCGGCAACTTTGGGTTCAGGGATCAACTTTATCACAGATAAAAGAAACTTAAATGCTTCGTTCCTAGTAGGGGATCGTACCAAGGACGGAAAATTTGGATGGATGTTGGGTGCGGTGATTCAGGATAACGATTTTGGTTCCGATAATATTGAAGCGGAATGGACGGACGAATTCGCATTTACCAATGCAGAAGGAGAGGAAGAAGAATTGGAAGTAAATCCATACACCAATGTGGCCGAGCAACGGACCTATTTAGTGCAACGCGTACGTCGTAGTTTTTCTGCCAATTTTGATTATCAATTCGATGCCAATAACTCCATCTACCTTAAAACCATGTACAACTGGAGGGATGATAGGGAGAACCGTTATGTCTTGGCCCAAGAGATTTTGGACGCAGAGGATATTGGCTCTGATGATTTTACCATCACCAATGGCATCCCGACCCGTTTTCCGGCAGAGATAGCCCGAGAAACCAAAGGAGGAATAGACAATAACCGAAACCAAAACGCCCGTTTGGAAGACCAGCGTATGCAAAACTATACCCTTGGGGGAAACCACCTTTGGGGCAACGTAAAAGTAGATTGGTTCACATCGTACGCCAAGGCATCCGAAGAGCGATTGGACGAGCGCTATGCGCAGTTTGCTACCGAATACACCGTAATCAATGACAATAGCGACCCAGAGTTCCCCATCATGACCGCTGCAAACCCAGGAGACGCCAACAATCTATCGGCTTTTGAGTTTGATGAGATTACCAACGAAACACAATATACGGACAAGATGACCTCAATATTTTTGTCAATGTTGAAATTCCTGCGGACCTTTTTGGAAAAGGAGATGGGACCGTAAAATTTGGGGCAAGGGGACGCTTTAAGAACAAGAATAGGAACAATGATTTTTTTGAGTATGATTTGGAAGACACCTTCCCTACGCTGGATGCAGTTCCAAATAGGGATTTCACCGACCCGGATTATTTGGCCGGAGGTCAATATGCAGCAGGATTCTACGCAGACCCTGCATGGCTCGGCGGTCTCAATCTGAACGCGGACAACGGAGAATCCATCATCGAGGAATTTCTTCCCGGAAACTTCGATATTTCAGAAAACGTGTATGCAGGATACATCATGGCCAATCAAAAACTTTCGGATAAGTTGAGCGTATTGGCCGGGGTTCGTTTGGAACATACCCAATTGGAATCCGATGGTTTTAGCGTAACATTTACGGAAGATGACATCGTCTCCCAAGAAGTTAGTGCCGATAACTCATACACCAACATTTTGCCCAGTGTACATTTTAAATACGATTTTAGTACCAACACTATTTTACGTTTTGCGTGGACCAATACCTTGGCCAGACCCAACTATGAAGACTTGATTCCAAGAGCGGAAATTATCAATGCAGATGACGAGATTATATTGGGTAATGCAGCCTTGGACCCAACCACTTCCATGAACTTTGATCTGATGGCAGAGCATTATTTTGAAAGTATTGGGGTAATCTCGGGAGGTTTATTTTATAAAAATATCGACGATTTTATTTATACCTTCATTTCTGAAGCTCCGGACAACTCCTTTGGCCCAGATACAGAAGGTTTTGATGTATTCCAGCCATTGAACGGGGACAATGCCACTATTTTTGGGGTGGAATTCGCGTTCCAGCGGCAACTTGACTTTCTGCCGGGTTTCGCTAGAAACTTCAACATTTACTTGAACTATACATATCTTACTTCCAGTGCCGATGGCATACGAAACGAGGATGGGGATGAGCGAACCGACGGACTTGCCCAATACCGCACCTAATATGTTCAATGCTTCCTTGGGTTACGCTGGTAAGAGATTCAGTGCCCGTTTGTCTGCGAACTTTTCAGACTCCTACGTGGATGAAAGTGGCGGAAACGCCTTTGAAGACAGGTATTATGATCAGCAGTTCTTTTTGGATTTCAATTCCAGTTTTGCCATCAACAATAAACTCAGGATCTATGCCGATTTGAACAATATCACCAACCAACCCCTGCGCTTTTTCCAAGGCGTGAGCGAACGCACGCAGCAAGCGGAGTACTACGGACTTCGATTGACCTTTGGTTTGAAGTACGATTTGTTCAAAAAATAAAATCAGGTAGTATATTTTATATACGGTGCCACAACAAGAACCTGCCTTTGGGTGGGTTCTTGGGACTGGTATCTTTATCTAAACCATAACTATGAGAAAAACATACATTCCACTATTTGCCATTTTAGCCATGGTTTCCTGTCAACAAGGAAGTAAACTGCCTGCCATAGCACCCGATGTGATTACCGAAAAAACCCCGAACGACACCGATGACCCCGCCATTTGGGTGAACCCCGATGATGCCTCCAAAAGCATTGTCTTTGGAACCGATAAAGAGACGAACGGAGGAATATATGCCTTTGATTTGGATGGAAAGATTATTCAGGAAAAATCCATCAAAAACATAGAACGCCCCAATAATGTGGATTTGGCCTACGGTTTCCAGTTGAACGATTCTGTTGCGGTAGATGTAATTGCCTTTACCGAAAGGGAAAAGCAACAAATAAGATTGTTTTCTATTCCGGATATGAAGCCATTGGATGGGGGAGGCTTTCCCGTTTTTGAAGATGAAGCCAATATCGAGCAGCGTTTGGCCATGGGCATCAGCCTCTACACATCACCAAAGGACTCTTCCCTCTATGCCATTGTCGGTAGAAAAATAGGTCCAAGCGGTTCCTATCTCTATCAATATAAGTTAGAGGCCGATAGCATTGGGGTTACCGCTAATTTGGTCCGTAAGTTCGGAAGCTTTACGGGCGGCAAGGAAATCGAGGCCATTGCCGTGGACAACGAAATGGGCTACGTGTATTATTCCGACGAAGGCGAGTGCATCAAAAAGTATTATGCGGAGCCGAGTATGGGCAATGAGGAGTTGGCTTGCTTTGGCGGCGAGCTGTTCTTGGAGGATATTGAGGGCATTGCCATCGCCCGGTATCCAAACCGGGAGGGATATATCATCGTTTCCGACCAGCAACGGGGGCAGTTCAATATCTTTTCCAGAAAGGACAATAGTTTCATCAAAGCCGTCAATCTATCCACATTGGAAACCGATGGTTGCGATGTAGTCACTGTACCCTTGAACAATACCTTTGTCAATGGTCTTTTCGTTGCCATGAACGACCAAAAGAACTTCTATTTTTACGATTTGAACAAAGCGCTCGACCTGAAATAGTTCTTGTATGCATTTTGGTTGAAAAATTCGTCAGTTCGAGTTTGTTTTTGGAGCTCAGTGGAGAAAACGAGTATCGAGAGCGGGATTTTCCCTAGAAAACCGTATTCTGGATATAAAATTTTCAAAATTTCACTCGAATTGACGGTTTTCAAGTTAAAAGAACAAAATGCACTACGGGTCTAAAATGTAAGTTTTCGTTTGCGGGCGGTAATCTGCCAAGTATCTACTTTTTTACCGCTCTCGATTACGGAAACTTCATCATGGAGATTGATAGTGGGGCAAATATGATAGGGAATGCCATAGAGGACATCGCCCACTTTGTAGTTGTCCCACTCCTTTACTTTAATGACCCCATGTTCCTCACTTTGTGAAAGCAGTTCGTAGCCATCAAGGTTCACGAATTTGACTCGCTTATCTATCGGATTTTCGGCAGCGACCGATTTATGTCCAAGATCAACGGTAATGATTCCATCGGTGGGTTTGGAAATGATCCTTGTTACCAAAAGGGCCGCATGTTTGAAGTCTTGTTCCGTTAATTTTTCGCCATACCCCCAATCCCAAAGGACACAAGTACCGGGACTGGTGATTCTTTTTTCTTGAAGAAGATGTGACGTAAACGATGGCGTTCCCCCACAGATGAGCTGGGCTTTCGGATAATCCAGCCGGAGCGCATCAAAATAGGTTTCCACATCCTGTACTCCCTTTTCTATCTGTTGGTTGCGCAACTCAAAGTCGGGGTCCCGTAAATGCCCATCGTAGGCATGAAGTCCACTCAAAACTAAGGATTCACAGATTTTTAAATAGGCAATCAATTCATCCAATCGAGGGCCAACTTCAATCCCCGAACGGTTCATGCCGTTATTGATGTCGATATAAACTTGGACTTTTAGGCCCTTTTCCTCAGCTTTTTGATTCAGTAACTCCGCACTGTCCACATTGTCCACCAGCGTAGAAAACTCGGTAGCAGGGTATTGCGGTATCATATTCAGCAGGCGGTCTACTTTGGGCCCAACCAATTGATGGGCAATCAGCACGGTGGCGGCACCGGCTTCGGCGGCAATCTCCGCTTCCGAAATGATAGAGGCCTTAAACTTTTGAATCCCCGATTCCAACATCAGCTGCATCACCTTGGGCATTTTGTTGGTCTTGATATGGGGCATCAACCTGTCGGTCTGACCATCTACCAAAGAGACCATCTTTCCAATATTATATGCTAAGTGCTCCTTGTACAAAACTATGGAAGGGGAATCCACCGTTTCAATATTTTCAATATGGTACCACGTATTGTCCATCACTTTGCCTTTTTGAATCCATAAAGGTAACAATCCCGTCACGATGTTTGACATCACCTCCCTTGCTTTCAGGAAAACACTTTATTGAAAGTATAAAACCTTACATCAAAATCTTTTGTACCTTAAGTTCCATTAACTATAAAATTTATATCATGAAAAAAGCAATTATTTCTTCATTACTGGCCTGTTCCATACTATTCACTAGCTGTTTGGGGTCTTTTAGGGCATTCAATAATCTTAAGGACTGGAACCAAGGGTTGACCAATAGCAAATTCCTGGACAACTTGATTTTTTGGGGATTGAACATTGTTCCCGTGTATGGACTGTTCTTTCTTGGGGATACCTTAATATTCAATGTGATAGAGTTCTGGTCCGGCTCCAACCCAATAGCCATGAAGGATGGGGAATCTGAAATCCAAATGGTGGAGCACGATGGCAATACCTTTGAGATGATTGCCACCAAAAACAGGATTCAGGTCACCGTTGTAGAAGGGCCTAAAAAAGGAAAGAAAATTGATTTGGTCTACAAGCCTGATGAGAAATCTTGGAATGCGATTCGTCCGAACGGAGAAATCATCAAACTATCCTCTTTTGAAGAAGGTTTCTACATAGTGCACATGCCAAACGGGAAGAAGGTAAAAATTGACCCAATGAGCACTAGGGAAGAAGGATTGGCGCTGTTAAACGAAAGCAAGACCTGCTATTATGGCGAGACCTTATTGGCCGATTAATAAAATAGCATAGCAATAAAAAACCCATGGTGTTGGCCATGGGTTTTTTGTTTTATACCAACTTCAGATTAATATCGATAATATTCTGGCTTGAATGGACCTTCAACCTGTACACCGATGTAATCTGCTTGTTCTTTATTAAGCTCTGTCAATTCAGCGCCCAAGCGTGCAAGATGCAGTTTGGCCACTTTTTCATCCAAATGTTTGGGCAGCATATAAACTTCATTGGCATACTTGTCGCTGTGCTTCCAAAGTTCAATTTGTGCCAAGGTCTGGTTTGTAAAACTGTTGCTCATCACAAAACTTGGGTGGCCCGTGGCGCATCCTAAGTTTACCAATCTTCCTTCGGCCAGCACGATGACATCCTTTCCATCGATGGTATATTTATCCACCTGTGGTTTGATTTCATCTTTGGTATCTCCGTAGGCACCGTTCAACCATGCCATATCGATTTCATTGTCAAAATGACCAATGTTGCAAACAATGGCCTTGTCTTTCATGGCCCTAAAATGCTCTTCGCGGATGATGTCCTTGTTTCCGGTACTTGTGATGACGATGTCAGCAGTGGGAACTAAACTCTCCAGTTTTTTCACTTCAAAACCATCCATGCAGGCCTGTAGCGCACAGATGGGGTCAATTTCGGTCACGGTAACAATGGCTCCTGCACCACGGAAAGATGCTGCGGTACCTTTGCCCACATCACCATAGCCAGCAACTACCACACGTTTTCCTGCCAACATGGTATCAGTAGCCCTTCGGATAGCATCCACGGCACTTTCGCGACATCCATACTTATTGTCGAATTTGGATTTGGTCACGGAATCGTTCACGTTAATGGCGGGCATGGGAAGTGTTCCCTTTTTCATTCGCTCGTACAAACGGTGGACTCCAGTCGTTGTCTCTTCCGAAAGACCTTTGATACCGGCGGCCAATTCAGGATATTGGTCCAGCACCATATTGGTAAGGTCGCCACCATCGTCCAAGATCATGTTCAAAGGCTTTCTGTCCTCGCCAAAGAACAGGGTCTGTTCAATGCACCAGTCAAATTCCTCCTCGTTCATCCCTTTCCAAGCATACACTGGAATACCTGCAGCAGCAATGGCGGCGGCAGCGTGGTCTTGGGTAGAAAAAATATTACAGGAGCTCCAAGTTACCTCGGCACCAAGGGCCACCAAGGTCTCGATAAGAACTGCCGTTTGGATGGTCATGTGCAAACAACCGGCAATTCTAGCGCCTTTTAGCGGTTGTTCGCTACCGTACTCTTCGCGCAGGGCCATTAGCCCTGGCATTTCGGCCTCGGCAAGCTCAATTTCTTTCCTTCCCCAATCCGCAAGAGAGATGTCCTTTACCTTATAAGGTACGTATGGAATTGTCTTTGTGCTCATACTTTATCTAATTTTACTTTTGTAGCTTCGCTTATATTTTGGCACAAAGATACGAATTCGCATAACTTTTGCTCATGCCCATTTATAAAACAATAACAGTTTCGCCCACCACCAAGGTCTACATTTGGAAAGTGACCGAGCCAGAAGCTGAACTGGCTAAAGATGTGGAGCTTACGGCGCATTGTCAAAATCGGATGGACGGTATGAAATCTGAGGCACATCGCAGGGCATTTTTGAGCATTCGCCACCTTTTGGCCGAGGCGGGTTATGTGGACAGCGATTTATATTATGACGATTTTGGAAAACCACATTTAAAGGATGGAAAGTACATATCCATCACCCATTCCCACCATTTTACGGGAATCATTGTAAGCGAAACGGATGAGGTAGGCATCGATATTGAGATGCAGCGGGACAAAATTCTAAAGATTGCCCATAAGTTCACTCCGATCCAAGAATATAAGACCTTGGCCAATTCGGAAGCCTTGATGCGAAAACTGACCATTGTTTGGGGTGCCAAGGAATCGCTTTACAAAATCTATGCACAACAGGGCCTTAGTTTTTTAAGGCACATCAATGTGATTGATTTCTCCTTCGAGGACACCCGAACGGTGGCGGAAATTATGTACAAGGGCAAAAAATCGCACTACGAAATCGAATTTCTGGAGTTCGAGGGATTCACCTGCGTTTATGCACTTAAAATGATGGGAGGATAATTCCTTTTTGTAGTTTTGTCGCGAAACCTATTGGCCATGAACATATCTGTTGAACTTACCCTTTCCCCATTGCAGGACGATTTTGAAACCCCCATCATTCAGTTTATCAAAAAACTGCGCGCTTCGGGACTTACGGTTTTGGAAAACCCGCTGAGCACTCAGGTATTTGGCGATTATGACAAGGTGATGGAATTATTGAATTCCGAGATTAAGGAAAGCTTCGAGAACTTGGACCATGTAGTACTCACCATGAAAGTGGTAAAATCCGACCGTAGCGACTATGAACCCCATTTTTGATTTTTTCCTTGGCCCATACCAAGGTAGGGAGCTATCCCTGATCATTTTGGAGGCTACGGCCTTCTTCTTCGGTATTGCCAGTGTGGTGTATGCCAAACGGGAAGATATTTTAGTGTACCCTACGGGACTCGTGGCCACGGTGATCACGACCTATATTTTTTTGGTGGACAGTTTATATGGCGATATGATGATGAATTTTTACTATTCCATCATGAGTATTTACGGTTGGTGGAACTGGGCCAGAAGAAAGGATGATAGAAACCCAGTGGTGCAAATTACCCGAACGAACACCAAGGAGAAATGGATAGGGTTCGGATTTTTTCTACTCACCATGTTGGTGACCTATGGGGTTTACAAGGCCTTTAGTGCCGAAATTGGCCCTACCAACTATGTGGATATCTTCACATCGGGTATTTTCTTTACCGCTATGTGGTACATGGCCAACAAAAAACTGGAAAACTGGACCCTTTGGATTTTGGGTGACTTAATAACCGTACCTTTGTATGCATACCGGGGATGGGGAATGTTCTCTTTGCAATACCTCATCTTTACCGTTTTAGCTGTACAGGGATATCTAGCATGGAAGAAAAACTTGGGCAACAGCCTTCAAACCTCATCAAAGTAGTCCTTTTTGGACCTGAATCCACAGGAAAGACCACACTCTCCAAACAACTGGCCGAACATTACCATACGGAATGGGTGCCGGAATACGCACGGGAATACCTTCAAGATAAATGGGATCGGGAACAAAAGACCTGCGAGCCCCAAGATTTGCTGCCCATTGCCTATGGGCAAATGCAGCTGGAAAACGAACTGGCCCAAAAGGCCAACAAAGTACTGATCTGCGATACCGACCTCTTGGAGACCAAAGTATATTCCGAGGCTTATTACGATAGCACCTGCGACCCACTTATCGAGAAATACGCCCTGCAGAACAGCTACAA
Organism: Flagellimonas sp. MMG031; assembly: GCF_040112705.1. Taxonomy (NCBI): domain Bacteria; kingdom Pseudomonadati; phylum Bacteroidota; class Flavobacteriia; order Flavobacteriales; family Flavobacteriaceae; genus Flagellimonas; species Flagellimonas sp. MMG031. The sequence continues at coordinate 327,684 of NZ_CP157804.1, read as the reverse complement.
CCTCTATTTTTTGACCTACATCGATACACCTTGGGTGGCGGACGACCTGCGGGACAAGCCCGATGAAAGAGAACGAATGTTTCTACATTTCAAGGAAGCATTGGAGAAAAATAACAGGAAATTCATTAATTTAAGGGGGGATAAAGCATCAAGGCTTTCCACAGCAGTTAAACACATAGATAAACTTCTCCAAAAACATGATCGAATTAAGTCCTAAAGACTTGGAACAACTCGATTCCAAAGGAATTTCCAAAGAAAAAGTAGCGAACCAAATAGAAACATTTAAAGAAGGCATTCCCTTTGTGAACTTATCGCAGGCCGCGGTGGTGGGCAACGGCATATTGCGCTTCTCCGAAAAAGAGCGGCTGGACCTCATTCAATATTTTGAGGATAACAGGGGCGCTTTGGAGTTGTTGAAGTTTGTGCCAGCCTCGGGAGCCGCATCCCGAATGTTCAAGGCCATGTTCAATTTTTTGGATAGCTACGACCCTTCCAAGGAAAAACTTTCCGAATACATAAAACGTACTGGCGATACCGATGCCCAAAAGTTCACCGATAACCTTTCGGACTTTCCATTTTATGAGGTGATCATGTCACGAATTAAAGGAAAAGCATCCAACAAGGATGAGGAAGCCTATCTTTTTGTGAAGGAAATGTTGTTGGAAAGCGGACTCGACTACGGTTTTTATCCCAAAGGACTCTTGCCCTTCCATAAATACGATACAGGTTCCGCCACCCCATTTGAAGAACATTTAAAGGAAGCGGCGCAGTACGCAAAGACCAAGGGTGTTGCCAACCTGCACTTTACCGTTTCCGAGCAGCACGATGAAATGTTCGCCAGGGAAGAGGCCAGAGTGAGCCCAAAGATTTCCAAGAAAACGGATACCCGTTTTCAAATTTCCTATTCCAATCAAAAGCCTTCCACAGACACCATTGCGGTAGATATGGACAACCAGCCCTTTAAAAACAACGATGGTTCCATTCTGTTCCGGCCGGGTGGCCATGGAGCACTTATCGAAAACCTTAACGATCAGGATGCGGATATCATCTTCATCAAAAATATTGACAACGTGGTCATCGATAAGAACTTGGAAGCAGTGGCCAATAGCAAAAAAATGTTGGCAGGGGTCCTCAAAAAAGTTCAGGATAAGGCGTTTGCCTACGCTAAGTCAATGGAAGAGGGAGATATTTCCGTTGAAAAGGCGGACGAGATTAAGGCCTTCTTGGAGAAAGACCTCAATGTACGCATGCCAAGCAACTATGATGACCTTGGCGTGGAGGAGCAAAAGGCCGAAATCAAGAACAAACTCAATCGTCCCATCCGAATCTGTGGCATGGTAAAAAATGAAGGCGAACCCGGTGGAGGACCTTTTTGGATCAAGGATGCCGATGGCAATGTATCCCTTCAGATCATTGAATCAGCGCAAATAGATATGGAAGATGATGCGCAAGTGGCCATTCTTAAAAACTCGACCCACTTTAACCCTGTCGATTTGGTCTGTGGGGTTAGGAACCACAAAGGCGAAAAATTCGACCTGTTGAAATATGTGGATCCCAAACAAGGTTTCATCACTGGAAAAACCAAGGAAGGAAAAGAATTGAAAGCACTTGAGCTACCGGGACTATGGAACGGAGCCATGGCTTTCTGGAACACCATATTTGTGGAGGTGCCCTTGGTGACCTTTAACCCTGTTAAAACCGTAAATGATCTTTTAAAGCCTTCGCACCAAGCCTAAAGGTTTTCAACAAGATAATTGATCCGCTTTTTGAACAAAAAGCGGATTTTTTTTTTGACCAAAAGTGACCCACCGGTAAAAGTTGTGTCCTATAAAGTACAGTCGGGATTCTTTTCGATGACATGATTAAATACGATAATCCTTAGGGGTTGTCTCAACTAGGTTGGTTGATTTGGTAAGAAGGCCGTGCAATACGTACGGCTTTCTTTTGACAGGAGGATCAAAGAATACAAAGGCTATGTTTTTTAAAATAATACTGTTTTTAAATCTATTATCCTTGGGCTTGGCCCTCTATATTTTGATAAAACATTTAAAAGACAGAAAAAAGGACGAAAACATAAAGAAGCAGGATGATGCTATATAAACACTATCCATGTATTATCCATCTCTGCCAATCTGTACCGTGGTCTTTTTTCCTTGTGACCATTTATTGGCAAGTATGAAAGGCTGCTTCGGCAGCCTTTCTTGTATAAAAATTACACACTTTCCACAACTGCTTACACACTTTTACACACACCCATAAAACGTCAAAAAATCATAAAAACCTCATAATCATATAGATATGTCGTGCTGGACTGATTTTCTTGAAATGGCACCATGTTTTCAAGTAACTAAGCAAGTTTAACAATTAAAATTAGTTACCATGAAAAATTTAGCTTTAGCCACAGTACTATCATTTGTAGGAATCACAGCATTTGCCCAAGTAGAAACCCCAGAAATGGAAAACAACAGTGCAATGGAAATTGTTCAAGGCGATTTTGAGGAAATCAGCGTCTCCGACCTTCCATCTGCTGTAACCGGTGCTGTTGAGTCCAACTACCCAACCGCCAAAATCGACAAGGCATACAAAAACGATAAGGACCAATACAAATTGGAACTTACCTTGGAAGACGGTACTTCCGGAACGGTGTATGCCGATGCTGAAGGGAACTGGATTGACATGTAATCCCATAACACCCCACAATAGTTAGTTTGGTTTGAAGGAGGGCTGCATTTGCAGCCCTTTTTTTGTGATAACTTTATAAAACCATCGGCATCTTTCAGAAGGTATGGGACGTATATTAGGTAACTGAGTTATGCCCAAAATCCTAATCATTGAAGACGATACCGCCTTCTGTCAAATGCTCCAAAAGTTTTTGACAAAGAATGGTTTTGCGGTTTCCACTAGTTACTCCATTAAAGAGGCCGAAGAGAAATTGGCCGCAAGAACCTTCGATATTATCCTCTCCGATGTTAGGCTGCCCAAAGGGAACGGGGTTACGCTTCTCCCCCAAGTAAAAAGGGATTCACCCAAAACCCAAGTAGTCCTTATGACCGGCTACGCGGAGGTTAAGACTGCGGTCAATGCCATCAAAAAAGGGGCATTCGATTATATTTCCAAACCCTTTACGCCCGAAAGCATACTTGCAGTGATCAAAGATGCGCTACATGCCAAGGTTTCCGAGACCGAAAAAACCACCAAGCCTTCCACAACATCTGGAGTGGGAACGATCAATGCGAAGCATTTTTTGAAGGGGCAAGGAGAAAAATCCAAAAAACTACAGCAGTATGTGGAATTGGTAGCCCCTACCAATATGTCTGTATTACTGACCGGCGAAAGCGGTACGGGTAAAGAAGTTACGGCAAATGCCATTCACCAAGCAAGCAAAAGAAGCATACAACCTTTTGTAGCTGTGGATTGTGGTGCCATTCCCAAGGAAATTGCCACCAGTGAACTCTTCGGACACGTCAAAGGTAGTTTTACGGGCGCCATTGACGATAAAATGGGACATTTCGAAGCAGCCAATGGGGGAACCTTATTTTTGGATGAGGTGGGCAACCTTTCCTATGAGCATCAAATTCAGCTGTTGCGTGCCATACAGGAACGAAAAATCAAAAGGGTTGGAAGCACTAGGGAAGTGGAGCTTGATATTCGGATTATTGCTGCCACCAACGAAAACCTTTCCGAGGCCGTGGAGGAAGGCAGCTTTAGGGAAGACCTTTATCATCGACTCAATGAGTTTTCCATCGAAGTACCTTCCTTGAGGGAACGAAAGGAAGATATATTGCTGTTTGCAGATTATTTTTTGGCCAAGGCCAATTCCGAATTGGACAAAAATGTTTTGGAATTCGCCGACGAAACCAAACACGTGCTATTGGAGTATAGCTGGCCCGGTAATTTGAGGGAAATGAAAAATGTGATCAAAAGGGCGGTGCTCTTTTCCGAAACCGAAATCCTATTTCCCAATGCACTGGCAGATGAAGTGGTAAAAGGGGCCAACAATAGGGAGGGAGAGCATTTTTCGAAGGCCGATTTTGAAAAGGAAAGAATATTGGAAGCCCTAAGGCTGACCAACTTCAATAAGAGCAAAGCTGCCCAACTTTTACAGATTACGCGTAAAACGCTTTATAACAAGATCAATCAGTATCAATTGGATGTTTAGACAGGTAAGCCTCTATATCCCTTCGTAGTTCGCCAATAGTATCCTTGAGCTCCGAAAGCATTTTATGGACCTTTTTGCCCTCGGCGTCGTCTGGAATGGTTTCCAAAACCTCCAGTAAAACTATGGCGTTTTTTGCCTCCAACTGTCGGAACATGGGCAACATTTTATGGGATACGGTCCTTATTTCCGAATAATCATGATTGCCGACCGCAGAAAATAGAATGTCCATATTTCTGTCCGAATTTACCAAAAACACCATTAAAATGTCTTGTAAGGACTCAAAATCGCCCAAAAAAGGTGAAATGTTGTCAATGGAGAATAGAGAGGATGTTGAACTTGGTATCGGTTGTTGGCAATCTATCTTATTGCTTTGTGGAAGTAGCTCCAAAAGCGTATTGGCAGAAAAGGGCTTCTGTAGGATGTTGGAAAACCCTGCGTTAAGGTAGACCGTTTTGTCCGGTACATGTTTTCCTGTCATCAAGAGTATGGAATTTTTAAAACCATGGTTTGTGAGCGATTCCAATACGTCCCACCCGTCCATTTGCGGCATTTCCATATCCGTGAGCACCATATCATATTGACACAAATTTGATTTGTCCACTTTTTCAAAATGGGTAAATGTATGCGCGGTGATGCCATTGACCTTGCATATTTCCGATACGAGCCCAAGCATATTTTCATCGTCATCAATGACCAGAATCGTAAGTTCGTCGGTTTTTGGATTGGTGTTTTTGGATTTGGGTCGGACGATGTCCATCTCGGAGAACTCCACCGGTATTTGGAGGGTGAACGTACTGCCTCGGCTCAGTTCACTTTCCAAGTTTAGCTCGCCACCCAGTAGTTGTGCCAGATTTCGTGATATGGTAAGACCTAGCCCATATCCCATTTGCTTTTTTTCTGAAGAAGCTTCCGCTTGTGTAAATTCTTGGAAAATGGTCTCCTGTTGTTCCCTCGGGATGCCTATTCCCGTATCCATTATTTGGATGGTTGCCCACCTAGCCCCGTTTCTTTCTTCCACATTGGCCGAAACCTTCACATAACCCTCATCGGTAAACTTAAAAGCGTTTCCAATGAGGTTCGTGAGTATCTGTTTGATTCTAAATGGATCGCTCAAAACAGGTCTTTTTAGGATCTCCTCGACGTCCAATTGTAGTGAAACTCCTTTTTTGGATTGCATTTCTTCGAAATTGCCAGCAGTTTCTTCCAATAGGCGGTATAGTTCAAAGGGAACTTTTTCCAACGTTATTCTGCCTGCCTCCAATTTGGAATAATCCAAAAGATCGTTCACCAACTTTTCCACATATTCCGATGATGACCTCACCTTTTTGATATAATTCAATTGCTTATCGTCCAAGCTACTTTGCTCAATAAGTTCCGAGTACCCGTTTATGGTGTTCAATGGGGTCCGAAGATCGTGGCTTACAGTTGATATCAATTGTTCCCTTGTCCTCAAAAGGGACTCTACGGCTGTTTTGGCGCGCTCCAATTGTTCGCGGTACTGCTGCACCTTCCAAAAATCCCTTGTGATCAAAAGGGTGAAAACTACGACGGTGATAAGCCCCAAAACCACGGCCCCAGCAGCCAATCGGCTACTTTTTTGAAGCGCCTGTTCCTGTTTTACATTGTCCAAATAGGCATTTTGGGCCATTTCCCGTTCAAAGTAGGATAAAATGCCCCTCATTTTTTGGGAAAGTTCCAAGTCCGTCCTATAAATTTCAAGTTCCTTTTGAAGGACTGATCGCTCGGCGATGGCCGTTTCGGTTTTGGCTTTGTTCAATATGGATTTGGACACCTCTAAAATGGAGTCGATGTTGTTGGCGTCCGAACCATTTTCCGAATCGGGAATGTTTTTGTTGAGAAGAGCGACATATTCCCGAATCGATTTCTGGGTCTTAGGTGACAAATGCTCAAAATTTGGGGCAAAGGTCTCTGGGGTAATCCGGCCCATGTCTACTTCCATATCGTGAAATGCCTTTAATACCGAGTCCAATGAGGTGCTGTTCTCGTTCCGTACCTTAAGCTTTCGGAGCTCAGCATTGTTGAATACTTTTTGCTTCAAAAGCTCCTGTACACTGTCCAGTTGGGCACCTTGGTTTCCATAATCGGTTTGCGCCAAAGGTTTCAATACATCGATGAATTGGTTGATTGAATCCACTTTTTGGGCGTAGGATTGCAGGTCTTTGGGTCTTTTGGTCTGTAATGCGAGTTTCGACAGGTTCTCGGCATCGTAGAGTTGGGTGAGGAGTCTGTTCGTCTTCAAAAGCTTTTGATTGCTCTCTTCACTTTTTTGGAAGGAAGCATAGCTTTTGAACTCATTATAAATGAAAAATCCGGCAAGCGTTGCCAAAATTCCCAACACTGCATAGCTCAAAATTATTTTAAGGGCAAACCTGTTTTTTGATTTAGGGCGCATACCATTATATACGCAGGTGCTTAGGGGGCGTGGTTGTTATCAAAAGTTAAATTTCCGTTCGGATTTTTATGAAAAACCATATACACATCTTACATTTGCGGCATCTCAAAGGGGTGCTTTTACCAAAAGGCTGAGATTATACCCAATGAACCTGGGCGGGTAATGCCGCCAAGGGAATGCGCAAGCCGCATCTTGGAATTTCTATGTTTCTTCAAGAAACAAAAATCAATTACTAACACAGAATAATGACCCCTTTTATTCGTAACATTTTTACGAATGAAATTTTATTCAATTATTCAGAAAAGGGCCATTTCGGGCTCTTCGCAACAACCGCGGAACAACAAACGGAACCATTTCAAAAAGTTCACTATTGCCTTGGCTTTGATTGGCCTAGGTGGCACCATGAGTGCCCAAGAGGAGCCCATTGACAGCCTCGAGGGAGAAAAAGTAGTGCTCGATGAGGTGCTCGTTCAAGGTGTACGGGCCACTAAGGAGTTTCCGATTACCTTTTCCGATCTGGACAAGGTGGAAATTGCTCCCCGTAACCTTGGCCAGGACATTCCCATTCTCATGAACTTTATGCCGGCCGTGGTCACGACCTCCGATGCCGGGGCAGGGATAGGTTATACCAGTATCCGTGTTCGTGGTAGCGATGCCACCCGGGTAAACGTAACCATCAACGGAATTCCTTACAACGATGCCGAATCCCAAGGAACATTTTGGGTAAACATGCCCGATTTTGCATCGTCCACCGAAAGTTTGCAGCTGCAACGCGGAGTGGGGACTTCTACCAACGGTGCGGGAGCCTTTGGCGCGAGTTTGAATATGCTCACCGATGCTTTTTCCGAAGAGGCCTATGCCCGTATTTCTTCCTCCGTAGGAAGCTTCAACACCTTACGGAGCAACGTGAAATTCAGTACAGGGCTCATGAACGACCATATCGAGTTTTCAGGCCGATTGTCCAGAATTACTTCGGACGGCTATGTGGATAGGGCATCCTCAGAATTGGATGGCTATTTTTTACAAGGCGTCTACAATGATGATAATACCTTGGTGAAGGCCTTGCTTTTTGGAGGCCATGAAATCACCTATCAGGCATGGAACGGAATTACCGCCGATCAGTTGGTGAACGACCGCACCTATAATTCGGCAGGTGAGTATACCGATGACAATGGCAATATCCAGTATTATGAGAATGAAGTGGATAATTACAAACAAGACCATTTTCAGTTGCATTGGTTCGAAACCTGGAATTCTGCTTGGAACACCCATTTGGCCGTTCATTATACCCGGGGACGGGGCTTCTTTGAGCAATACCGAGAGGACGATGATTTTGCCACTTATGGTTTGGAGCCCCTTACCGTGAATGGGGAACTGGTGGAAACCACAGATTTGATTCGTCGTCGATGGTTGGACAATGATTTTTATGGAACCATTTTTTCGGCCACCTACAACAACGAAAACCTGGAACTTATCATGGGAGGCGGTTACAATGAATATAAGGGTGACCACTTTGGGGAGATTATCTGGGCCGAGTTTGCCAGCAATAGCGAAATACGCGACAGGTATTATGATGACAACTCCACCAAAACGGATTTCAACATCTACACCAAGGCCAATTATAGATTAACGGATAAATGGTCCTTGTTTGGCGACCTGCAGTATCGAGGGGTTACCTATCAGGCGAATGGTGAGGATACCGGACTGGTGGATGACACGTTCAATTTTTTTAACCCCAAAGCGGGAATCACCTTTGATCTCAACCGAAACAACAACTTTTACTTTTCGTATGCCAGGGCCAACCGGGAGCCTAACCGCAATGATTATGAAAATGGAAGTCCAAAGCCCGAAAAGCTGAACGATTTTGAGTTGGGGTGGAGGTATGTTTCCCCAAGTTTTCAGTTGAACACCAACGTGTACTACATGCGCTATAAAGACCAGTTGGTGCTAACGGGTGAATTGAACGATGTTGGAGCTCCGCTGCGGTCCAACGTGGGTGACAGCTATAGGTTAGGCCTGGAAATCGATGCCAACGTTCGCTTATCCAGAACCTTTCAATGGAGGCCGAATATTGCCTTGAGTGATAATCGCAATATCGATTTCTTTTTTGAACGTGACGGGGAGCTTCAAAATTTGGGAAATACCCGTATTGCCTACTCACCGCGTTTGATTGCAGGGAATATCCTTTCCTATCAGCCCAATGCGAATCTTCAAGTATCATTGTTGTCAAAATTTGTGGGAAAACAGTACATGGGCAATATCGATTCCGAGAATTCCGTCTTGGATAGCTATACCCAAACCGATTTCAATCTCCAGTACACCATCAACATGAATTCGTTTGTGAAGAGTATTGAGCTTTCTGGATTGGTCAACAATATTTTTGATGCGGATATCGTATCCAACGGATATTTCTTCACTTTTAATGATGATTTTTCCAATCCCGGAACGGTTACCACTGTTGAAGGGGCAGGATACTATCCACAGGCAGGCATCAATTTCCTAGTGGGTGCGACTATCAATTTTTAATGTAAGACTGTAAGACAAGAGGTTCTGCAAGTTAGGTGCAGGACCTCTTTTTTAACCATAGTGTTAGATCAATTGGAAATGACCACGGTGTTGCCATTTTGGGCCGCATTGTAAAACAACAGGTCATAGTAGCGGTTGCCATCATTGGGTCGGTCCAATTGCTGTCCCGTAAAAAGGCTGTAGGTGTAGCCTTCGCAGCCGCAGACCACGTTCTGTCCGTCTATGGTCATGGTAGAACACTCATTGGGCGTGTGGTTGGGACAACTGGCCTCAAAAGCATAGAAGGTATTTAAGCTGGCCTTGATTACAAAAGCTCCTCGTGTTCCCACGCCATTGTTGCCCACATAAACGGGATTTCCAATGTTGTTCAAGTCGTTGTAAAGCGGTAGGTTCAGGTTGATTTCAAACCGAAACCGAACCTCTTGCAAATAAGGATTGCGGTTGGTCGTATCCGAACTGCAGGAGAGCATAAGCACAAGCAAAACAAGGGCCCAGAGATGCTTCATGGTAATTGATTTCAAAGGGTTACAGGCGCAAAGTTGATCAAAAATTGCCTATATTTGCGTTAAATCCTCGCAAAAACCATGCAGGTCATGGGAATCGTTGAGGATTTTTTGTATTTGTAGAGGAAGTGTACATTGGGGAAATTTTTCGATTTTCTTCGATGTCTTTTTGTATTAAAACTAAACGTCATGAGCAAAGTTTCATATTATACGCCCGAAGGACTGAAAAAATTGAGGGACGAGCTAAACTACCTGAAGGATGTGGAGCGCCCCAAAGCGTCACAAGCTATTGCAGAGGCAAGGGACAAGGGAGACCTATCCGAAAATGCGGAATACGATGCGGCCAAAGAAGCACAGGGATTGTTGGAGATGAAAATTTCCAAGATGGAAGAAACCTTGGCCAACGCTCGTTTAATCGATGAATCCCAATTGGATACCTCTAAAATATTGGTGCTATCTACCGTGAAGCTCAAGAACCAGAACAATGGTATGGAAATGAAGTACACCTTGGTGGCGGAGAGCGAAGCAGACCTGAAGAAAGGAAAAATTTCCGTAACCTCTCCGATTGGAAAGGGGCTGTTGGGCAAAAAGGTGGGCGATGTGGCCGAGATCAAAGTACCCAACGGAACCTTGAAGTTTGAAATTTTGGAGATCACAAGAGAGTAAGCGTAACTTAATTGGTTATATTTAATCCCATTGCAAAATGGGATTTTTTATTTTAAAACCGAATCAAAATGGCCAGTATATTCACAAAAATCATCAATGGAGACATTCCAAGTTACAAAATAGCTGAGGACGAGTACAATTTTGCTTTTCTGGACATCAACCCCAATGCCAAGGGACATACCTTGTGCGTTCCCAAAAAAGAGGTGGATAAGATGATGGACCTGGATGAGGAATCGTACATGCGATTGATGGCCTTTTCACGAAATGTGGGGATGGCCTTGGAGAAAGCAGTGCCCTGTAAGCGGGTGGGCATGTCCGTAATAGGCCTGGAAGTGCCCCATGTGCACGTTCATTTGATTCCACTTCAAAGCATGGCCAATGCCACTTTTCAACACAAAGAGAAACTTAGCGAAGAAGAATTTGAAGCCGTGGCGGAAGCTATCCGGTCCAAACTTTAACTTTCCAAATAAAAGTAAACGCCTGCCGCCGCTAAGCACAGCATCAGGATCAAAATAATGAAGAACAACATGGTAAACCGTACTGCTGGCCGGTCTGGTTTTACCAATTTGTTGTAGTAATTAAAGACCCTTTCAATGTCTGGGGTCCAGTTTACGGGGTAAATAACAGAGTTACATTTTTTGCACTTGATCTCGTGGGTTACCACTCCTGTGGTTCTATGGTACAAGGCATTATACGTATGTTTTTGGTAAAATGTGATCTTGAGTTCCTGATTAAAACACTCGGGACAGTTGTTGGTGATGTCAGCTTCCTGTATTACAAGTTGTTTTTCCTCGGCCATAATTCAATTTTCTAGTGCTTTCAGGGAAATTTGCATGATGGTTCCTTCCTTGCTTGACGAAAATACTTTAATTTTTCCTTTATGGTACTCTTCCACGATTCTTTTTACCAACGAAAGCCCTAAACCCCAGCCTCTTTGCTTGGAAGTGACCCCAGGATTGAAAATGTTCTGGAAATCGCTTTTTGGGATGCCGTGTCCGGTATCGGAGACCAATATGTTGATGTTTTGGCCCTTTTTTTCAATTTGGATGGCGATATTGCCCTTTCCCTTCATGGCATCGATGCCGTTTTTTACCAAGTTTTCTATACTCCAATTGTACAAAGGAGGGTTCATTAGCACCGCGGCTTCCTCTACATTGGAGCTGAAGGAAAAATGCACCAATTTGGAACTGCGCTGCTTGAGGTAGTCGTAGGCCTTTTTGGTTTCTGAAACAATATCGTGTTTTCGCAGTTCGGGCACGGAACCTATTTTGGAAAAACGCTCGGTAATGGTTTCCAGTCGGCTGATGTCCTTTGCGATTTCACGGGTTACCTCTGGGTTGATGGCCTCAGATTTCAACAGTTCGTTCCAGCCCAATAAAGAAGTTAGGGGCGTTCCGATCTGGTGCGCGGTTTCCTTGGCCATTCCCGCCCATAGTTTGTTCTGTTCCGATGCCTTGTTGGTCCGGAAGAAAAAGAAAATGACCGCACCAAATAGAAAAATGATCAATAATAGGGCCAGTGGATAATACTTTAATTTGTTCAGCACCTCGGAGTTGCCATAATACAGGGTTTCCAAGAGTTCATCTTCCTGTATGATCTGTATAGGTTCGTTCTCGTTCCTGAATTGGGCGATTTTTTTTCGGATGTAGACACTGTCACCGATTTTGTCCTCCGGAATGTTGTGGGTTTTATAGGAGCCCTCTTCGTTCACCAAAATCATGGGAGTTGAGGTGTTGTTTCCTAAAACTTTTAGGGTAAGGTTTCCCAGCTCTTGGTCCACCGAAGATTGCACCAGCTCCAACTGGGCCGTGGCCCATATTTCCATTTTGAGTCGCTCTTCCTCCTTAAATTTTTTGAAAAAACTGTTGGTGTTCCATAAAATAAGGCTCACAATAACGAATGCCGAGATCAAGAGGATAAGGTTGGAAGTTTTCCGTTTTGAGCTAAAGTTCATGGATGGTCAAATTGTTTTTAAAGATAGGGAAATGGAAAACATGTTGATAGTTCGTTGAAATAACGGATGCCAATGGAATTCATTTTATGTACTTTTGGGTTTTCAACAAAAATTAACATTGCATGGAAGTTCAGGGAAGAATCAAAATGATAGACGAAACCAAGACCTACGGTAACAACGGTTTCCGAAAAAGAGAAGTGGTCGTTACCACAGAGGAACAATATCCACAACACATTTTGGTGGAGTTTGTGCAGGATAAATGCGATTTACTGAATAATTACAGTGTTGGACAAATGGTAAAGATCAGCATCAACCTAAGGGGCAGGGAATGGGTAAACCCACAGGGCGAAACCAAGTATTTCAACTCCATCCAAGGTTGGCGCATCGAGAACCTTCAGCCCGAACAGTCCGGTGCCGACAATATGCCACCTGTTCCTCCCATGGAGGCCTTTGAGCCTGCGGACGATTATAACGAAGAAGATCACGACGATTTGCCTTTTTAATCGACACGTTTAATGATAATTATACTGGAAATCTGGACCCTACCGTCCAGATTTTCTTGTTTTTGGCCCGATTTGTATTTTTAGAAAAAAATGCACGTGGAAAACACGCCCCTATACTTTTTGAACAAAAGGTTGGAGTTTCCCCCGGTGGATCGGGCCAGTGAGGATGGCCTGCTAGCGGTAGGTGGAGACCTCTCCCCAGAACGGTTGTTGTTGGCCTATAAAAATGGAATTTTTCCTTGGTTCAACGATGATTCCTTGATTTTATGGTGGGCCCCCGACCCCCGTATGGTTCTTTTTCCTAAGAAGGTGAAAGTATCCAAAAGCATGCGAAAGGTGATTCGTGACGGCCAATTTACCTTGACCCAAAATACTTGTTTTGAAAAAGTAATGGACCATTGCGCCAAGGTTCTACGAAAGGGTCAGGACGGAACCTGGATTACCCCCGAAATGAAAACGGCCTATATGAATCTGCACCAAAAAGGCCATACACGCTCTTATGAAGTCTGGGAGGACGGTGAGCTGGTGGGCGGACTCTACGGGGTTGACCTTGGACACGTATTTTGCGGGGAAAGCATGTTCAGTTTACGGCCCAATGCGTCTAAATTTGCGTTCATCCAAATGGCCCGGGAACTGGATAAGAACGGATACTTGGCCATCGATTGTCAAGTGTATACCCCCCATTTGGAGAGTTTGGGTGCAGAATTGGTCCCACGAGCGGAATTCGTAAAAATTTTACAGGGAGAACTGCGCACTCGTCAATAAAAAAAGCACATTTTGTGGTTGACTGGCCGTAAAATCCTCTATCCGATATTCTACACCCATTTGGAACTTAAGGCCACCGTTAAGTTCCCAGCCTATCTGTCCCGATAATCGGGTATCGTACTCAGGGAGGTTTTGCTTCGCCACGCTCAATAGGCTTTCCAGGCTGCCCACAAAGTAGGGTTCCCCAGGGTCCAATTTTTCGCCCTGTAATGGAAAATCCACGGCAAAGCGATATCGGAACCGATGTGTGGTCAAGGAGTTGGTAATTCGCTGCTCTGCCCTAAGCCGGTGTCCGTAGCGGATAGCGAGAGGTTTGTGGGTAATGTTGTATTGTTGGGTGAGCCGCAGTTCGTTTTCCCTATCCTCAAAGGTATTTCGGAAACGGTATTGGATACCAAGGGCCACACTTTGGTTCCCCTGAATCTTAAGGTTGGAAAAATGCGCAAGATCCAATTGCCTCACCCGCAAGGTCGCCACTTCATCGTCAAAAATGTAATTTCGGTTGGCCAATGAAAAATTGTGCGAATAGGACCCGGAAACCTTGTAATTGACGGCCACTTGTGGCTGCCAATAGGCTGTAAGGTTTTCTTGGGCCCGAACGCTGACCAAAGACAACAATAGCAGCAGCCCAAAAAACCACCTAGTAAAGTACATGGTCATAACTTGGTGGGAACGATTTGCGGATTTGTATCAATTGGCCCTCTGCATCAAACAGCGCTTCGTACTCTTGAAATTCCTTGTCCTTTTTGGCGGAAAAAATCAGTTCATAGTTCACCACGGGCAAAATCAGGTTTTGGAAGGCATTGTGCAGGAGCTTTTTCTCGGATTGCCCATCCAGCAAAGGATATTGCTGTTGGATTTTTTTGATTCGATATTTGGCATGGTTTTCATCAAGATAGAACAGAATGGTGCCCCAAGTCTCGTTGGGAACATCCTGCTCCTTTATGATAAACTCGACATCCTCCAATTTTCCATTTTCATCAAATTCCACGCTGTAGTGAAGCCTTCCTTTTTTAAACTTGGCTTCGTAGCTTTTTTTGATGCTGTCCGTTTCTTTATAAAAACGGATGCGTTTGGCATCGTCCAAGTAATCTTGTATCAACAGGTAGGAAGCTTTGGGGAATTCTTCCTCATCTATCCTTGATTCACGTTCGTACTTGTTCTGTGCAACACCAAATTGCATTGTCACAAGCATAAAAAGGAGTAAAGGGTTAAACTTCATGGTATCTAAAACAGTTTACTTCGTGGTCGTTGACCATACCGGTGGCCTGCATGTGGGCGTAAATTACGGTACTACCAACAAACTTGAAGCCTCTTTTCTTTAAATCTTTGCTAATGGCATCGGAAACAGTGGTGGTCGCAGGGGCATCCTTGTAATTTTTCCATTGGTTTTTGATGGGCTCACCATCCACAAAATCCCAAATGTAGGTATTGAAGCTACCAAATTCTTTTTGGATTTCCATAAAAGCTTTGGCGTTGGATATGGTAGCGTTCACTTTTAATTTATTTCTGATGATGCCGGGATCCTGTAGCAGGGAATCGACCTTTTTTTGGTCGTAGGCAGCAATTTTTCGGTAATTGAACCGGTCGAAGGCTTTCCTAAAATTTTCTCGTTTGCGCAATACGGTAATCCAGCTCAATCCGGCTTGAAAGGTCTCCAATATCAAAAATTCAAAGAGTGTATCATCATCCCGCACGGGAACGCCCCATTCCGTATCGTGATAAGCTTCGTACAAGGGGTCGCCAAGGCACCAACCACACCGATGTTTGTCCATAGTGCTAGAATTTTTATCAAAAGTAAGGGAAAAATCGAAGCGTTAATTGAAAGTTAAAGTATTACCAATCGATAGTAATACTTTTATATTTGCGAGGCAAAATTTTAAAAGTGATGTGCGATGGATTTATTGATGCAGTCCCTGAAGATCGGGGTTAACGAAAAACTTTACATTAAAGACCCCGAGTCCTCCACTTTGGGAAAGAATATTATTGAGCACAGTATCCTGATGATCGATGAACTTGGCTTTGACAGTTTTACGTTCAAGAAGTTGGGCGTAAAGATCAACTCCAACGAAAGCTCCATTTACCGATATTTTGAGAATAAACACAAACTTTTGCTGTATTTGGCCACTTGGTACTGGGGCTGGGTAGAGTATCGTATGGTATTTGCCACCAATGGTATAGATGATCCCGTCAAAAAGCTGGAGAAAGCCGTGGAGGTTTTGACCCAGAATGTGGAGGAGGACAGTACCATTTCGCATGTGAATGAAGTAGTGTTGAACCGGATAATCATCAACGAGTACTCAAAATCCTATTTGGTGAAGGAGGTCAATCAAGAGGATAAGGATAGTTTTTTTATCGTTTGTAAACGATTGGTCAACCGATTGAGCGATATGATCTCTGCTGTGGACCAAAAGTACCCCTATCCCATAAGTTTGGCAAGCAACGTCATGGAAGGGTCGCTCCACCAGTATTTTTTAAAGGAGCATTTCCCCACGCTTACCAATTGCAACAGCACCATTTCACCAACCGAGTTTTTTACAGACCTCATTTTCCGTACTTTAAATAAAAAATAGATGGCAAAACAAATACTTACTTCTTGGCAGCGACTCGTCAACTTGTTAAAATTGGACAGAAAAGATGTACTTCAGGTCTTTTACTACGCTATTTTTTCAGGTTTGGTGGGTCTATCACTTCCATTGGGTATTCAGGCTATTATCAACCTGATTCAAGGCGCACAGGTAAGTACCTCATGGATTATACTTGTAATCTTGGTCACCTTGGGGGTTGCCTTTTCGGGTGTCTTACAGTTGATGCAAATACGCATCATTGAAAATATCCAGCAAAAGATATTTACGCGGAGTTCGTTTGAATTTACGTATCGATTCCCCAAAATAAAGATGTCCGAGCTTCGGAATTACTATCCCCCGGAATTGGCCAACCGCTTTTTTGATACGCTCAACATACAAAAAGGGGTGTCCAAACTTTTGATCGATTTTCCAACGGCACTCCTGCAGATTGTTTTTGGACTGCTTTTATTGTCCTTGTATCACCCTTTCTTTATTGTTTATGGTGTGTTGCTTTTGGGATTGATATATGTGGTTTTTAAGTATACCATATCAAGGGGGCTGGAGACGAGCCTTGCGGAATCCAAACAAAAATATAAGGTCGCCCATTGGATCCAGGAAGTGGCCAGAAGCATTGTTAGTTTCAAGCTTTCCGGTAAAACCAGCCATGCACTTCAAAAGAACGACTATTTGGTAAGTGGCTATTTAGAGGCACGGGAAAGCCACTTCCGCATTTTGGTGCTGCAGTTTATTCAGATGATTGGATTTAAAATCTTGGTCACCGCTGGCTTGCTGATCATAGGAGGGCTCTTGGTACTGAACCAAGAGATGAACATTGGGCAGTTTGTCGCCGCAGAGATCATTATTTTATTGGTGATCAGTTCGGTGGAAAAACTTATTGTTGGATTGGAATCCTTTTACGACGTGCTTACTGCATTGGAAAAGTTGGGCCAAGTGGTGGACAAAGAAGTAGAAACAGATCAGAAGGATTTGGAACTTTTTGAACAAGAAGATTTTAAAATGGACTTGGAGAATATTGTTTACAATGTTCCAAAAACCGATATCAATATACTCAGCGGACTTTCGATGAGTATTGAGAAAAAAGATCGGATATTGATCACAGGGGCCAATGGATCCGGAAAATCCACCTTGCTGCACCTTATTTCTGGACTTATTGAACCCACTAGGGGAAGCATCTATGTAAACGGTGTACGCTTGAAATCCGAAAATTTGAACCACTTTAGGTCCAAAATAGGACAATCCTTAAAATTGGAGACCCCCTTTGAGGGCACTCTTAAGGAAAATATCACATTCGGCAACCCTGAAATTACGAAGGAAGACATACTTTGGGTGCTGGATGTTACGGGACTCAGCAAAGTGGTCAAGGATATGGAAGATGGTATTGATACGGTTATTTTTCCCGAAGGAAAGCAAATTTCATATACCGTGGCCAAAAAGATCGTGCTTGCAAGAAGCTTGGTAAAAAGACCTAAACTCTTGGTGCTACGTGATCCGTTAGATCAGTTTGACGAAGATGAGACCACGCGTATCATGGACTTTTTAACCGACCCGGCCCAGCCATGGAGTCTGGTCGTGGTAAGCGATGATAAAAAATGGGTAAACAAATGTGGTCGTATCCTGACCATTGAAAATGGAACAATTAAGCAATAACGCGAAACGCCATGTTGAATATTTCTAAATCAGTTTTAAATAGAAAGGTAGACCTTTCCCACTTCAGGGCAGTCCAAAGGGTATCCCACCGAAGACATTACAAGCATTTCAATCGGTTCCTTGTGGTGTTCACCGTTATTCTTGTTATCATTTTATTCCTGCCTTGGACCCAGAACGTATCCGGCAAAGGTTTTTTGACCACCTTAACGCCCGACCAACGCCCACAGACCATTCAATCCCCAATACCAGGTCGGATTGAGAAATGGTTTGTTCGCGAAGGGGATTTTGTGGAGAAGGGCGATACGATTTTGCATATTTCTGAAATCAAGAACGAGTATTTCGACCCCAATTTGGTGGAACGGACAGGGCAGCAGATCAGGGCCAAAGAAATGTCCGTTACCTCTTATCAAGAAAAAGTAAAGGCCCTTGATGCCCAAATAGCGGCTTTGACCACCGAAAGGGCCTTGAAATTGGAACAAGCGCGGAACAAATTGTTACAGGCCAATTTGAAAGTGGAGAGCGATAGCATCGATTTTGAAGCGGCCAAAACAAACATTATGATTGCCCAAAGGCAGTTTGATCGTACCACTCAATTGGAATCCGAGGGACTTAAGGCAGTGACCGATGTGGAGGAGAAACGCCTTAAGCTGCAAGAGACACAGGCTAAATTGATTTCGCAGGAAAACAAACTATTGGCCAGTAAAAACGAGGTGTTGAACGCCCAAGTGGAAATTACCAGGGTAGAAGCGGAGTATGCCGACAAAATATCCAAGGCACGAAGTGAGAAGTTCACCGCCCAATCCAATCAGTTCGACTCAGAGGCCCAAGTGACCAAGCTGGAGAACGAATTCACCAACTATTCCATTCGGAATGACTTGTACTACATTAGGGCGCCCCAAACCGGATTTATAAATAAGGCTATTCAAGGCGGTATAGGGGAAACCTTCAAGGAAGGCGACCGATTGGTAGGTATTATGCCGGCAAAGTACGATATGGCGGTAGAAACCTTTGTGGAGCCGATTGATTTGCCTTTGATACACCTTGGGGAAAAAGTACGGATACAGTTTGATGGTTGGCCCGTGATTATTTTCAGCGGATGGCCCAATGTGTCCTATGGAACCTACGGTGGGGTAGTCGTCGCGATTGAGACCTTTATTAGCGATAATGGGAAATATAGGGTTTTGTTGGCTCCAGACCCGGAGGACCATCCCTGGCCTAAAGACCTTAGAGTAGGGTCGGGTGCCAATACCATTGCCCTATTGGAGGATGTCCCCATCTGGTTTGAATTATGGAGACAGTTGAACGGCTTCCCGCCCAATTATTATCAACCCGAAAACAAAAGTGCAAATGCTGCAAAGAAATAGAAGTTTACTTTTATACTGTACCCTCTTTTTCTTTTATATAAGCTTTTCTCATGCCCAACAGGATTCATTAATGGTCCTAGGGTTTAAGGAGTATTTGGGCTATGTAAAAAAATACCACCCCGTGGCCAAGCAGGCCCAGCTGACCATCGCCATTGGTCAGGCCAATCTTATGAAGGCCAGGGGAGGTTTTGATCCCAAAGTCGAGGTGGATTACAATCGGAAAGAGTTCAAGGGAACAGAATACTGGGACAAGTTAAATGCAACCTTCAAAATACCTACTTGGTTCGGAATAGAACTTAAGGGGAACTTGGAACAGAATGAGGGCAGTTTTTTGAGTGATGAAGCAACTGTTCCCGATGATGGTCTGTACAGCGCCGGGGTATCCATGTCCGTTTTGCAGGGATTTTGGATCAATGAGCGCATGGCCACCCTCAGGAAAGCCAAATTCTTTAGGGAGCAGTCCAAGGCAGATCAGGATTTATTGGTGAACCAAGTGCTGTATGATGCCGCCCTTGCCTATTTCGATTGGTTACGGGCCTACCGCGATGCACAGGTTTTTGAGGATTTCTTGGAAAACGCAGAGGTCAGGTTTCAGGGCGTTAAGAGCAGTGCCCTTGCAGGTGATATTTCCATCATCGACACGGTTGAAGCAAAAATCGCTGTCGAAAATAGGGCGTTGAGCCTAGAGCAAGCCAATGTGAAGTTGATGAAACGATCATTGGAGCTATCCAATTTTCTTTGGATAGAGGATGTTCCCGTTGAGCTACAGGACAATATTATGCCAAATTTGGACGTGGAAGGCGAAATTGATACCACTTTGGAGATTTTGGGCAAACCTTTGGACAGCTTTACCTTGGAGAACCATCCCAAAATACGTTCCCTCGATTTCAAAATCGATGGACTTGTGGTGGACCGCCGCCTAAAAGCCAATAAACTGCTGCCCAAACTGGATGTGGAATACAATTTTATTACCGAAACCCCTGAATTGATCAATTCCTTGGTCACTGAAAACTTCAAGGGAGGTTTCACCTTTAGCGTACCCTTATTTTTACGAAAAGAAAGAGGGGACTTAAAATTGGCCAAATTTAAACTGAGAGATGCGGAATTTGATCGCGATAATGCCCAAGTTGAAATTCAGAATAAGGTAATCGCCATTTATCGTGAGTTGGACTCCTACATTACCCAAAATACATTGATCGCCAATATCGTGAGGGATTACGGTACTTTGCTTCAGGCGGAGGAACGAAAGTTCAGTTTTGGGGAAAGTTCCCTCTTTTTGATCAACTCACGGGAAAGCAAACTCATTGATGCCTATCTGAAACAGAACGAGATGCAGAACAAGTTCTTTTACACCAAAGCGATGCTGTTCAAGAGCTTGGCCATCAACCCGGAGGCACTGTAAGGAATCCGTTTCAAAAACAACCAATGATAAAAGTCACCAAATAGGCGATAGCTCATGGTTACTTTTGTAAAAACATTTTTTATGGAAGTTTTGGAGAACGATAAGTTGGAGTTGGTACAGGATTTTATTCCCAAGGCGATGGATTATTCCAGATACCGTAAACTGGTAAGTGAGTTGGCCAAATTGGGTAAGGCAACCGGTCCCAACCAGTCCGAAGCCATGATTAACTATACCAAGTTGAGCGACCGTAGAATGGTTCGCTGGGAGAAAACCTTCAACATTTCGGAGGAAATTCAAGAAAAGTTGACCCACTTGGATAGGGAATTAACTTTCTTGGTGCTCACCGAAAGCTGGTGCGGAGATGCTGCGGCAAGCTTGCCCATACTTCAAAAAATTGCGGAATCAACACCCAAAATCGACCTCAAAGTTGTGCTGAGGGATGAAAGCCTGGAATTGATGGATGCTTTTTTGACCCATGGTGCCCGTTCCATTCCCAAAGTGATTGTTTTGGACAACTCCCAGCAAGAAATAGTTGGTGATTGGGGTCCAAGACCAAGCCTTGCCACCAAAATGGTGGAAGATTATAAAGCGGAACACGGTAAACTTACCGATGAGTTCAAACAGGAATTACAGCTTTGGTACAATAAGGACAAGGGACAAAATATACTACAGGATATCCTAAAGTTACTTGCTTTGGAATAGATAGGTAATGGTTCCGATCTGTGCTGCTTTGGAATCGGGGCTAAAACGTGCCTTAAGTGCGTAAGCGATGGCATTGTCTACCAAACAACCGTTGTCTGTCCCCGAACTTTTATCATTAAAACTTGCTTCAGTAACATAGCCATTGTTGTCTACGGTAATGTTCACCACTACCTTGCCACCTTCAATGCAGGTGTAGATGGGCGGGGGGAGGTAATAGGCATTTCGCTCCACCAAAGAGTACGAAATGGAGGTGCGTCTGTCTTTCAAGTAGTTGGTGAATTCTTCTTTTTGGGCGTCGCGTTCCCCGAGCTTTTGCTTTTTTTCGTCCCGTTGGGCCTTTAACTGCTTCAGTTGCTCCTCAAATCCTGAATTATCGGCGTATTCACCTGTTTCGCTGTTCAGTGCTCTTTCTTCCATAAGTTCCTCCAGTGTCTTCAGAGGTTCCGGATTGCCCACACTCGGCTTTGCAGTTTCATTGAGGGCCATATGGCTTTTGATTGGGTCGTTGGCGGCCTCCATCTCCTCAAGTCGTTGTTCCTCTTCTTCCAGGAGCTTTTCGATATCCTCGTCGGCCAAGCTCATTTCAATCACATATTCATCCTCCTGCATACCTCCTAAGTGAATGTTGAAAAGCAACAAAACCACTATGGACATAGCGAAGAAAGTGATCAAAAGTGATAACTGGCTCTTGTTAAGGTTCATGGTTTAACTATAACCGCTTTTTTTCTAAAATATTTTATCCCAACCCCTCTAGGTTGAGGTGTTTACCCCTAATCTCTCCTTGAACATTTGGGGCGTTGTAGCATTATCTACGTTGAAATCCCCTATTTTGGTTCTTCTGAGCTTAGATAAGTAGGCACCCGAACCCACTGCCTTTCCAAAATCGTGGGCCAAGGAACGGATGTAGGTTCCTTTGCTGCAAACCACCCTAAAATCCACTTCGGGAAGGGCAATTCGGGTAATCTCAAATTCCAAAATCTCGATTTTCCTTGATTTTATCTCCACTTGCTTCCCTTCACGGGCCAATTCGTACAATCGTTTTCCATCCTTTTTTAAGGCTGAAAAGATGGGCGGTACTTGTTCAATTTCGCCCAAAAATGACTTTGTGGCTTCGTGAATGAGCTTATCGGAAAGATGATTTGTGGGAAAGGTTTCGTTCACTTCGGTTTCCATATCGTAGGAAGGCGTAGTGGCGCCCAAAGTGAAGGTTCCCGTGTACTCTTTCACTTGTCCTTGAAGCTCCGGAATTTTTTTGGTGAATTTACCGGTGCAGATAATCAATAGACCCGTGGCCAACGGATCAAGGGTCCCGGCATGGCCAATTTTGATTTTTTTAAGGCTAAATTTTTTGCGAATCGCCCATTTAAGGGCATTCACCGCTTGGAACGAACTCCATTCCAAGGGTTTGTCGATCAAGAGTATCTGACCGTTCAAGAAATCTTCTTTGGTGTTCAAAAACTTGGGGTTTGTGGCAAATATACTGATCTATCCCAAATACTCCACGCAAGAGCTATGAGGCCCACAACCAAACAGTAAATGGCAAAATAGGTAAGTTTGCTTTGTCGCACCAGTTTGATCATCCACGTACAGGCGGCAAGTCCTGCAATAAAGGCAGCAACAAATCCCGCACCCATGGCCACAGCTTGGTCGCCATGAAAGGAAATTTCCCCTCCCATCAAATCTTTGGCCACTTTGCCCAAGATCAACGGAACTACCATCAAAAAGGAAAAACGTGCTGATTTGGTCTTATCAACCCCCAAGAGAACCGCAGCTGAAATTGTGGCGCCACTTCTGGAAATTCCGGGAAGTATGGCTACGGCTTGCGCCATGCCAATAGCAAATGCGCTGCGGAAGGATACGTTTTTATCGGTGGTTTTGGCCAAATCTGCCAAATACAATAAAAATGCAGTAATGATCAACATGATGCCCACAATCACAATGGCACCATCGAAAAAGACCTCAATAAAATCATTCAAAAAAAGACCGACCAAGGCGGCAGGTATCATGGAGATGATAATTTTTAAGGAAAACTGGGTTTCCTCGTTCCATTTGAATTGAAATAGGCCCTTTAAAATTTCAAAAACATCTTTCCGAAATACCACTAACGTACTCAAGGCAGTGGCAAAGTGAAGGATGACGGTGAACAACAAACTTTCTTCGGGAACGGCCTGTGCGCCCAAAATGGCTTTTCCCAATTCTAAATGACCGCTGGAGGAAACTGGCAAAAATTCGGTCAATCCCTGAATAATCCCAAGGATAATGGCATCGATCAATTCCAAATTACTCTTTGTTTTTCTTGTTAGGATTCAACAAAATGGCATAGACCTGAATGCCAAGCCCTATCAAGATCAAGGTCGGCGCAAGGCGTATCCGTCTAAAATTGTAGATCTCGGGATTGAAAACCTCTGGGTCGTCGCTTCCGCCTCCACTCATCAAAATATAACCAAGGGCTATAAAGGCAATGCCGATGAAGAGAAAGAGGTAGTTTTTTCGTTGAAAAACAAACTCCTTTGTCGGTTTTTGACCGTTTTTGTTGTTCTTGCTCATGTCGCAAAGTTAATAATAAAGATCGTCCGTCCTTAAGTTTAAAAAACGTTGGGTGGCAAAATGCGTGCTGGCCCAAGAAATGATTACCCCCAAACCAAAAACACCAACAAACAAAAGTATGAGGACTATGTAATCCTGTAACAAGTTCAGTTCGGGGAAATTTTTGTCGATGTAGTACACCAAAACGCCCAACCCGATAAGGGCAACAACGGCGCCTGCCATGCCCAGCTTAATGTTGGTCCAAATAAAGGGCCTGCGGATAAAGGTCTTAGTGGCACCCACCATTTGCATGGTTTTGATGATAAACCGTTTGGAGTAAATGGACAGGCGAATGGAGCTATTGATAAGCAACACGGCGATGAGTGTAAACACGGCACTGGCCACCAAAATCCAAAGGCTTATTTTCCGGGCATTGTTGTTCAGCAACGAAATCAAGGGTTTATCGTAGCTTACTTCATCCACGTATGCTTTTTCGGTAATCTCGGCAGCAATCTCATCAATCTGTTGTGGCGATACAAAGTCAGCCTTTAGGTTGACATCAATGGAATTTTTAAGGGGGTTGTACCCTAAAAACTCCACAAAGTTTTCTCCGATGTCCTCACTATACTGTTCTGCGGCATCTTCTTTGGAAATATAGGCTGCCGATTTGGTGTACTCGGCAAGGGCAAGGCTTTTTTGCAATTGGTCGATTTCAACGGGTTTGGCCGTATCCTTCAAGTACACTGAAATGGTTATCTGTTCCTTAAAGTGGTCGGCCAATTTTTTGGTATTGAGCACCAAAAGACCCAAGACACCCAATAGAAATAGGACCAAGGCAATGCTCAAAGCCACGGAAAAATAGGAGGAAATCAGTTTTCGGCGCTGATATCGTTCAATATATTGGCTCATACGGTAGAATCAGTACGTAAAAATAGAAAAGTAAATTGTATTTAGGGGATTAAACCTATTTTTGCACACGAAATTGAACAAGATTAACAATGAATTACGATTTCCGCGAGATTGAGGCCAAATGGCAGAAGTATTGGGCAGAAAACGAAACCTTTAAGGCATCCAACGATTCCGACAAGCCTAAATTTTATGCATTGTCGATGTTTCCCTACCCGTCCGGTGCAGGGTTGCACGTAGGGCATCCGCTGGGTTACATAGCAACGGACATCTATTCACGTTATAAACGTCACAAGGGGTTCAATGTGTTGCATCCCATGGGCTACGATTCCTTTGGATTACCTGCTGAGCAGTACGCCATTCAAACGGGTCAGCATCCGGCCATTACTACGGAAAATAACATCAACCGGTACCGTGAGCAACTGGACCAGCTTGGTTTTTCTTTTGATTGGAGCCGCGAAGTGCGAACCTCAAATCCACAATATTATAAATGGACGCAATGGATTTTTATCCAATTGTTCAACGCTTGGTACAACAAGAAATCCGATAAAGCTGAAAACATTGATAGTTTGATTTCCATTTTTGAAAAAGAGGGAAATATCAATGTCGAAGCCGCTTGTGATGATGACACCCCAAGTTTTGATGCAGCGACCTGGAATGCGTATTCAGAAAAAGAAAAACAGGAAATCCTGTTAAATTATCGATTGACCTATTTGGCGGATACCGAAGTAAACTGGTGTCCTGCCTTGGGAACCGTTTTGGCGAACGATGAAATCGTAAACGGAGTTTCCGAGCGTGGTGGTCATCCCGTGATCCGCAAAAAAATGACGCAATGGAGTATGCGTATTACCGCATACGCACAGCGTTTATTGGACGGATTGGATAAAATTGATTGGCCACAACCACTAAAAGATTCCCAAACCAATTGGATTGGACGCTCGGTTGGGGCATCCGTTACTTTTAATGTATTGGACGCTGAGCGTAGTCGAAGCGACCAAGAGGTGATTTCGAATGACGATGTCACTTCGAGCGCAGTCGAGAAGCCTTACGAGATAGAAGTCTTCACCACCCGTCCCGATACCATTTTTGGGGTAAGTTTTATGACCTTGGCCCCGGAGCATGAGCTGGTGGCTAAAATCACTACGCCAGAACAAAAAGCTGAGGTGGAGGCTTATGTGGAAGCCACGGCAAAACGGTCCGAACGTGATCGTATGGCCGATGTAAAAACCATTTCCGGAGTATTTACAGGAGCATATGCAGAGCATCCGTTCACCAAGGAGCCCATTCCCATTTGGATTGGCGACTACGTACTGGCGAGCTATGGAACCGGTGCGGTGATGGCTGTGCCCTGTGGCGATCAACGTGACTACGATTTTGCAAAACATTACAATATAGATATCCCCAATATTTTTGAAGGGGTCGATATTTCCGAAGAGGCCTTCGCTGACAAAGAAACTACCGTCATTGCGAATTCCGATTTTCTAAACGGACTTTCCTACAAGGATGCGATGAAGAAAATCATTGCCGAATTGGAACGAATCGGACATGGCAAGGGCAAAGTGAATTATCGTTTGCGTGATGCCGTATTTAGCCGTCAGCGATATTGGGGGGAACCCTTCCCCGTGTATTATGTGGATGGTATGCCGCAGATGATCGATGAAAAATATTTGCCTTTGGAACTGCCCAAAGTGGAAAAATACCTCCCCACCGAAACAGGTGAGCCACCATTGGGCAATGCTACAGAATGGGCATGGGACGCGAAGAATAAAAAAGTAGTTTCCAATGACTTGATTGACCATAAAACTGTTTTCCCATTGGAGTTAAACACCATGCCGGGTTGGGCAGGAAGTTCCCAATACTTTAATAGGTATATGGACCCGCTGAACGATGAGGCTATTTTCTCTCCAGAAGCCATCAACTATTGGCAAGATGTGGACTTATACATAGGAGGTAGCGAGCACGCTACGGGCCACTTGTTGTATTCCCGTTTTTGGCAGAAGTTTATGTTCGATATGGGCTATGTGCCCAAAGATGAGTTTGCCCAAAAGTTGATCAACCAAGGGATGATTACGGGGACGAGTGCGTTTGTTTATAGGCTGGATTATATTCCGGGTTTTGATAGTAGTGAGGGACAACGTTCAAATAAGAAAACTGATGTGTTTGTTTCAAAAGGTCTTTTTGATTCCCTTAAAATTGATAAAGACGTATTGGAAGATTTCAAGGAGACCTTGAAAATTGCGCTGAGCGGGGTACTGGGTCCTAATTTAATTAATATTTCCATTAATATTCATAATACACAACCCATCCATGCTGATGTAACTTTGGTCAATAGTTCTGATGAACTGGATATCGATGCGTTTTTGAACTGGCAACCTGAACTAAAAGAATCATTATTTTTTTCAGATAATGGGCGATTGATTTTGACAGAAAACAATGAAAAGTATATCGTAGGCCGCGAAGTCGAAAAAATGTCCAAATCCAAATACAATGTCGTCAACCCCGATGCCATTTGTGAGGAGTACGGGGCAGACTCGTTGCGTTTGTACGAAATGTTCTTGGGACCCTTGGAGCAATCCAAGCCTTGGAATACGGCGGGGATTACAGGAGTACATTCCTTCTTAAAGAAACTATGGAAGTTGTATGCGCCATATACAAATGGGTCGCTGAGCGGAGCCGAAGCGGAACCCACTGCCGAAAATCTAAAAACCTTGCACAAAACCATCAAAAAGGTGGAAGAGGATATCGAGAACTTTTCGTTCAACACCTCTGTATCCACTTTTATGATCTGTGTTAACGAATTGACGGCCCAAAAATGTACCAGTAAAGCTATTCTGGAGCCATTGGCTATTCTGGTATCACCTTATGCGCCCCATATAGCCGAAGAGCTGTGGAGTCGTTTGGGGCATACGGAATCTATTGCGGAAGCCCCCTTCCCTACATTTGAGGAAAAGTATTTGGTGGAAAGCAGCAAGGAATATCCGATATCTTTTAATGGGAAAATGCGTTTCAAATTGGAATTACCCTTGGATATGGGCAAGGATGAGATTGAAGCCGCTGTTTTGGCCCATGAAAAAACAAAAGAGCAGTTACAGGGCAGGGAACCCAAGAAAGTCATTGTGGTGCCTGGCAAGATTGTGAATATTGTCGGGTAATCCGAAACATCGTTGCTGTCATTCCGAACTTGATTTGGAATCTCATACAATTAAATCAGTTTTATGGGAACCTGAATCAAGTTCAGGTTGACGAAAACATCACCTTACGATAAAATCAATACGATTCTTATAGAAATACCCTAAAAAAGCATGCCATTCGGCATGCTTTTTTATTTTCAAAACAGTATAGGTGTAAAAAATAGGGGTACACACTTTAAAAAAATATAAAAAAGAATGATTAACCCCTATTAAAATAGGGTATAGATGTTAAAAATACCTTTTTTAACCATTGACCCCTGTATTTTATCGAATTTTTGCGTTTTAATTTGATTTTTTTGTTCAACTTTGACACATCAACCATTAAAAGCAACAAAATGACTGTTGGAATACCTAAAGAAATCAAGAACAACGAGAGTCGGGTCGGCATGACGCCTGCCGGGGTCTTTGAATTGGTCAAGAACAACCACACCGTGTATGTGCAATCGGGTGCTGGCGAAGGAAGTGGTTTTTTTAACCAGGATTACCAACAGGCAGGGGCCACTATTTTGGATACCATTGGTCAGGTGTATGCCATGAGCGATATGATCGTAAAGGTGAAAGAGCCCATTGCGGAGGAGTACCATTTGATTCAGGAAGGTCAAATAGTGTTTACCTATTTTCATTTTGCTTCCAGCGAGGCCTTAACCAAGGCTATGATCAGGAGTAAATCCATCTGTATTGCTTATGAAACCGTTGAGGACGAAGACGGTACATTACCATTGCTAACTCCAATGTCCGAAGTTGCCGGTAGAATGGCAATACAACAGGGCGCCAAATATTTGGAGAAGCCCGTAAAAGGCAAAGGTGTGCTTTTGGGCGGAGTACCAGGGGTGTCCCCTGGGCGAGTTTTGGTCCTTGGTGCCGGTACGGTTGGCATTCAGGCTGCTAAAATGGCAGCAGGGTTAGGGGCACAGGTTACGATTTTGGATGTGAACATGAAACGTCTCAGATATGTCAACGATATTATGCCCAGCCATGTGATTACTGGTTTTTCCAACGAATTCAATATCAGAAAATATATCAAAACACACGACTTGATCATTGGTGGAGTCCTGTTGAAAGGAGCAAAAGCACCCAACTTAATTACCAGGGACATGCTCAAGGACATGCATCCGGGAACCGTAATTGTTGATGTGGCGGTAGATCAAGGCGGATGTGTGGAAACCACTAAACCAACCACACATGAAGACCCCATCTATATAATTGATGATGTGGTCCATTACTGTGTAGCCAATATGCCAGGGGCAGTGCCTTATACTTCTACTGTTGCCTTGACGAATGTAACACTGCCCTATGTGCTAAAATTGGCGAACATGGGATGGCGAAGTGCCTGTAAATTGGACAAATCCTTGGAAAAGGGATTGAATGTGGTAGAAGGTGAGGTAGTTTACAAAGAAATTGCCGAAACCTTTCAGTTGGAGCCTGTGATGGCATGATCCACTAACATTTTGACAGCAAAATTACCCCGACCCTATTTGGCGGGGTTTTTGCTTTTATGTAGTATATTAGTTTGTATAAAATGAAAAAGCTATGATGACATATTATATATTGATTGGTGGAATTGCCCTAGTGAGCTGGTTGGTAAGCAGCCGATTGAAAAGTAAGTTTAAGCAATATTCCAAGGTTCATTTGAGGAATGGCATGAGCGGCGCCGAAATCGCCCAAAAAATGCTCGATGACCACGGTATTCGGGATGTAA
This sequence comes from Flagellimonas sp. MMG031, assembly GCF_040112705.1. Lineage (NCBI taxonomy): Bacteria > Pseudomonadati > Bacteroidota > Flavobacteriia > Flavobacteriales > Flavobacteriaceae > Flagellimonas > Flagellimonas sp. MMG031. The sequence continues at coordinate 298,170 of NZ_CP157804.1, read as the reverse complement.
AGGTGATATCCACTCCCGGAATGCTAACAGACCATTACAATCCAAAGGATAAGACTGTAAACCTGAGTGAAGGAGTGTACAATCAGCGCAATGCAGCTGCAGCCGCAGTAGCGGCTCACGAATGCGGCCACGCTGTTCAGCATGCACAGGCTTATGAGTGGTTGACCATGCGATCTAAATTGGTGCCCGTGGTAAGCGTTACCTCCGGTATGTCTACCTGGGTGGTATTTGGGGGTATTATGCTGATGGCCGCCACAGGCGTGGCGGGAGGCATCGGTTTTTACATCGCCGTAGCCGGATTGATCATGATGGGTTTTGCGACTTTGTTCAGTTTTGTGACCCTTCCTGTTGAATACGATGCCAGTAAAAGGGCCTTGGTATGGCTCAAGCAGAAGAACATGGTAAGCCAGCAAGAACATGCAGGTGCCGAAGACGCCCTAAAATGGGCCGCAAGAACCTATGTGGTTGCTGCTTTGGGTGCATTGGCTTCCCTGTTGTACTGGGCTTTTCAGGTCTTCGGTGGCAGGGATTAACAGCTAAATGAAATAAAATAAAAAGGGGCCAAGCGGCCCCTTTTTCTATACTTAATTTTGTGGTTTACTCAATCCAATTGGCAACTTGGTTATCGATCATTTGCAGGCCTACACCTTCGGTGCCGGTCACTTCGATCATATCCAAGATATCCCTGATGGTGTTTTCTTCTTCTACCTGCTCCATTACAAACCAATCCAAGAAACGTTCTGTGGCAAAATCACCAATCTCCCTAGCTTTTTTTACGATGTTATGGATGGATTTGGTCACTTTCACCTCGTGCTCCAAGGTAGATTCAAAAACATCGACGATGGAGGAATAATCGTGATTGATGCCCGTAACCTCTGGAGAAATGGGGTTGCCACCCGTATCCACCAAAAAGTTAAAGATTTTCATCATGTGCTCACGTTCCTCCTCAGCTTGCTTGAAGAAGAATTTGGCGCTGGTGAAAAAACCGTTCTGTTCGCACCAAGAGGCCATGGCCAAATAGGTTGCCGAGGCGTGGGCCTCCATTTTTATCTGTCCGTTGAGCAAATCCATGGACTCCACTTTAATGCTCATACTTTGTCTTGCTATATCTTTCATAAATACTATGATTTTAATCCAATTATACCCTATAAAGGTACTGAATTTTAGGGGGTTTTAAAAATGAGCCCTTTGTTTTAAGGCGGTTTAAGACTCATTAAAAATAAAGGGTTATCCTTGTTTAGGAAACGGCCATTTCTGCAACATCGGCGGAAAGACCAAGGGATACAAAACTGTTGGACACCAATTTTTTCAGATCCAACACCTCCAAAGTGTTTAGAATGAACAGGTGTTCTTTATTGCACAGCATCAATACCTCGAAACCGTGGGCGTTGAGGTCGCTATCAAAGTGGCTTTCAATGTTGATGCTCATCACCTTATGGCGAAGCGAAAGAAGCTGACATAAGGACATACGTACTGTTTTTTGACCAAAGTCAAGATAAAAACAGCGTTCGTCCACAGCTTGGTAGAGAGTGTAATATGTAGATTGAACTATTACATTCATGGGGACAAATGTAATGCTTATTTAGATTTAATACAAATATCAAATCCGTATTTGACGATCGATTTGTTGATCTAATGAGATGAAGGTCTCTGTTCTCGAAACTCCTTCGATTTGCTGTATTTTTTTGTTGAGGACCTGCATTAAATGTTCGTTGTCCTGGCACAATACTTTAATGAGTATGGACCAGTTTCCCGTGGTATAGTGGCATTCCAAGACCTCAGGGATTTCCTTTAGCTGCTTTACCGCCCTTGGGTTGGTCATAGCTTTATCCAGATAAATACCAATATAGGCCATGGTAGAGTAGCCCAAGACTTTAGGGTTGATAACAAACTTGGACCCAGCGATAAGCCCCGAGCTTTCCAATTTGCGAAGCCGCTGGTGAATGGCCGCTCCAGAAATCCCAATGTTCCTCGCAATCTCCAAGATGGGCTTTCGCGCATCTTCCATCAGGTATCTTAGGATTTTCTTGTCAATACCATCTATTTTAACCGAATTGTTATTGTTTTTCACAATATGGATGTTGATTTGAAGTCAAAGGTATAGAAAAACTTTCAGTTGACTATCCTGCAACAGAGTCAGGATTATAGCCCAAATAGGGTTTGTCATATTCCTTAAAACTGATGCCATAGGTTTTCAACTCTTTTAAAATAGGTCCGTACACCTCTTTCAAGATGGGTATTTGTACCCCTGGGGTCGTTATTTTTTCATTAAGGATGAGCAACGTGGCCATGGCTACCGGCAATCCAACCGTTTTGGACATAGCGGTGTAGGCGCTGTTCTCTCCAATCACGACCATGTTGGCATCTATCTGCTTCTTTTTACCGTTCAGTTCGTAGCCGAATTTATGGTACATCACGATCATATCCTTTTCATCCTCTTTCAGGGTCCAGCTATCTTCCAAAATGTATTGGAGCATCTGGGCAGGTGTCGCATTTTTTAATGGGATTTTTTTGGATGGATTAAAAAGGTCCAGCTCCAACAGTTTTCCCCACATAATGTCATCTTGGTCAATTTTAAGGTAATGTCGCATTTTAAGTTCTACGGAATCGGTAGGGGAATAGGGCAAAAAGAGGTTGACGAATTCACGGTACGACATACCTTCCGAATTTTCAATGGAGTAGCTGTCATCCGTCATGCCCAAAATCACGAACATTTGCCACGCTTTGGAAAAGCCGACGCGCCTCATGGTTCCACGGAATAGGGTCAATGCATTTTCTAACCCGTAGGCCTCCCGATATTTTAGCGAATCCCGGTTGGCGTAGGCCTCAAAAGTGCCGTATCCTTCAATATCCATAAACTCGGTTCTCCTAAAGAGTTTCTGGTAAGGAATATACTTGTAAGTGCCCTCCTGAATAAATTTGGCAGCCCCTCCTTGGCCAGCCAAGACAACATTCCGAGGGTTCCAGGTAAATTTGTAGTGCCAAAGATTGGTATCGCTTTGCGGAGCAACCAATCCACCTGTAAAGGATTCGAACAACAACATTTTTCCACCCGCATCGCGAATTCGGTCAATGACTTCCATTGCACTCATGTGGTCGATACCGGGATCAAGACCGATTTCGTTCATAAAAACTAGTTCTTTTTTCTTGACATCCTCGTCCAATGCCCGCAATTGATCGCTGACATAGGAAGCGGTAATAAAATGCTTTTCAAACTCCAAACAGTCGTGTGCGACATTGATGTGCAGACTGGCGGGCAGCATGGAAACCACAATGGAGGCTCCGGAAACCGCTTTCTTGCGTTCGGTCTCGTTGAAAATATCCAATTGAAAGACCGTACAGTTGGGATGCGAAGCAAATTTATCGGGAATGTTCTCCGGGTGAAGATCCCCGATATTGAGGTGAATCTGTTCTTCTGCTGATTTTTCGAGGAGATAATCCAAGAGGTAAGAGGTTGATTTGCCTGCTCCAACAACTAAAATAGTACGGGCCATGTGTTTTGTTTACTTTTGATATTCGGGATACTAAGGTATTAAAATGTTATATCTCTAAAAAAATAGCGTGTTAAAGTTATGAACAGAACAATTTTGTTAACGGGAATGGTATTCGGTTTGTTGGCCATTGGTTTGGGTGCTTTTGGGGCCCATGGCTTGGAAAAATTGGTAGATGCGGAAGCTATCGACACTTTTGAAACTGGGGTGAAGTATCAAATGTATCACGCCCTGTTCCTACTTTTTTTGGGAATGTGGGATGGTCTGTCCAGTAAGCCAAAAAGGTACATTTATGGACTTGTTGTGGCAGGCGTGGTGCTGTTCTCCTTCTCAATTTACCTTTTGGCATTGAACAGTTTGACTGCTTTTGACTTTAAAATCATAGGTTTTTTAACACCTTTTGGAGGGGTTTTGTTGATCTTAGGTTGGATTTTATTGGGATATCACATTTTAACCAAGAAAACACTCAATTAAGCAAGATTTAAAAGGACGAAAAACTATTATTTTCTAGCTTTGTACCAACATAAAAATCTAAACTATGAAGGATTCCACTTCAATTACGAAAACGATTTCGTTACACTCCTATGGAATAACCCATGACAATGTGAATTACCAGCTTTCCCCAGACGAATTACACGACATTACCATTGAAAAGGAAATGGGCCAAGAAGGTTCTTCCGGGGCCTTGGCAGTAAATACTGGAGAGTTTACAGGTAGGTCGCCCATGGACCGCTTCATTGTTAAGGACGATATTACTTCGGATAAGGTGTGGTGGGGAAACATCAACATTCCTTTTGAGAGCGAAAAGTTCGACCAACTGTACGATAAGGTCATTGCCTACCTCAATACCAAAGAATTGTATGTTCGGGATTCCTATGCCTGTGCGGATGCGGATTATAAGTTGAATATTCGGGTAATCAACGAATATCCTTGGTCCAATATGTTTGCCTATAACATGTTCCTGCGTCCTGCGGAGGATGAGTTGGAGGATTTTGACCCGGAATGGACCGTGGTGAATGCACCCGGCTTTATGGCCAATCCTGAAGAAGACGGAACCCGTCAGCATAATTTTGCCATCCTTAACTTTACCCGAAAAATCGCTTTGATCGGAGGAACAGGGTATACCGGTGAAATCAAAAAAGGTATTTTCTCCGCCTTGAACTTTATTCTTCCCGTTTATAAGAATACGCTACCCATGCACTGTTCGGCCAATGTGGGCGAATCTGGCGATACTGCCATTTTCTTCGGTCTGTCCGGAACAGGAAAAACTACTTTGTCCACCGATCCAGACAGAAAATTGATCGGGGACGATGAACACGGCTGGACACCCGACAATACGGTTTTCAACTTTGAGGGAGGCTGCTATGCCAAGGTCATTGACCTTTCCCAAAAGAAGGAACCTGAAATCTACGGGGCCATCAAAAAAGGAGCTATTTTGGAAAATGTGGTCATGGACGACAAGGGTGTGGTCGATTTCTCCGATACCTCCATCACACAAAATACAAGGGTAAGCTACCCCATCCACCATATTGAAAACATACAGTGGCCTTCCATTGGAGAGAACGTAAAGAATATTTTCTTTTTAACGGCGGATGCCTTCGGGGTGTTACCTCCAATTTCCAAATTGACCCCGGCCCAAGCCGCTTATCATTTTATTTCGGGATATACGGCGAAGGTTGCCGGTACGGAAGCTGGTGTGGTGGAACCGCAACCTTCCTTCTCGGCCTGTTTTGGCGCTCCCTTTATGCCTTTGCATCCTGCGAAATATGCGGAGATGCTGAGCAAGAAGATGAAAGAGTCTGGGGTCGATGTATGGTTGGTGAACACGGGTTGGACCGGTGGACCCTACGGTGTGGGCACCCGAATGAAGCTGAAATACACCCGTGCCATGATCAGTGCGGCACTCAGTGGCGAGCTGGGCCTTTACAATTATGAGAAATACCATATCCATTCCGTATTTGGGGTGGCGCAGCCAAGGGAATGTCCAGGCGTACCTACACAAGTGCTTAGCCCAAGGGCAACGTGGAACAACGATGAAGCCTACTACAAAACTGCCTTTAAGCTGACCAATGCTTTTAGGGAAAACTTTAAAAAGTTTGAAGCTTACGCAAGTGAGGAAATCAGGCGGGGCGGACCACAACGATATGCCTTTTAAAAAACAAAGCCCCGTTCTCACGGGGCTTTTTTATTCTTTTGTGCTGCGAACTATTTGTTCACACTGGTAATGTACTTCTGTAGAGCCATGGTCATGGAAGGTGTTTCGGGCGTTGGTGCCTGAATGTCAATCCGAAGGCCTGCATTGGTGGCTGCTTTTACCGTACTGTTGCCAAAAACGGCAATTCTAGTATCGTTCTGTTCAAAATCGGGGAAGTTCTTCATTAGGGATTCGATTCCTGAGGGACTAAAGAACACCAAAATGTCATAATACACATTTCTTAGGTCCGATAGGTCGCTGATTACCGTTTTGTAGAATATACCGCGGGTCCAATTTACGCCGACCTCGTCCAACAATTCGGGGACGATGGGCTTTAGGGAATCGGAAGAAGGTAAAAGGAACTTTTCGTCTTTATACTTCTTGATCAAGGGAATCAATTCGTTGAACGTTCTCTTCCCAACATAAATCTTTCTTTTTCTGTATACCACGTATTTTTGTAAGTAGTAGGCCACCGCCTCCGACTGACAAAAATATTTCATGGAATCTGGAACTTTGAAGCGCATTTCCTCGGCAATTCTAAAGAAGTGATCCACGGAGTTTCGGCTCGTTAGGATGATTGCCGTAAAGTTGTTCAAGTCGATTTTCTGCTGTCTCACATTTTTGGCTTCTACGCCTTCAACGTGTATGAAAGGTCTAAAATCTACTTTTACTTTCTCCTTTTCAATTAATCTTGAATAGGGTGAGTTTTCGACTTTGGGTTCCGGTTGGGAAACCAAAATTGTTTTTACTTTCATAAGTTTTCAACCTTTAAAATAGCTTCCAATTAACACCAAGGGCGCAATTTCGAGTGCGCAAAGGTACAAAATAAAATACACAAAAAATGGGAAGAGTGCTTTTTGATGGTTCTTCAGCAGCTTTGTGATACCGATGCCATTAATCAAGAATACCAGTGCCAAAACCACATAAATAGTGGTTTTTGAGAGGGGAGTAATGTAAATCAATAAAATATTGGCAACAGCGATGATGATGCCGCTATAATTGAGATATGAGATTTTACTGAAGACCACACTTCCAAAGAGCCCTAGGTTATTGAACACAAACCCGGTAAACATTTGAACCAGAAATTTAACCAATTCGAACAGGGCCAAAAACCCTAAAACAATGAGGTAGGAGAGGAACGAATTTGGAACCGGGGCGAGCTCAAAAGTTTGTAAAATAAGAAATAGGAAGAGTGATATATTGATGAGCTGGAATAGTGTCAAGAGCAAATGGAACCAATGTGAAAATTGTCCCTTTTTATTATGGAGAAGGATATACTTATCGTTGAAGGGAAGAATGATGAAATTGAGGAACTTTTTGTGAAAAAGATATTTGCCAAGCGCCAAAACAACCAGACCGATAAACAGTGTTAACGTCATCCAATCCAACGAAATGATTGTTTTTTCTATGGGTTCCATTATTCAATCTTTATCGGTTTGCCATTGAGACCAGCGGGAAGGTTGTTCTCCGAAATCCCAATCCTAAAGTACGACGGATTTTCCATGGACGACAGCGGCAACTGAAACGTATAGTGGAGCGTATCCTTGGATTTAAGGAGCACCTGTGGTGGCTCGCTGCTCTTAACTTTTAATCGCTGTGTTTGTTTTACCTGTTTGTGCTCGTTGGAGTACGAAATGGTAAACTTTAATTGCTCCAAGGGAACATCAAAAGGATAGGGATTGTATACTTTTAATGCATACCCGATGCCTGCGCTTGGTTTTTCAACTATACATTCCAACCTTCGATAGGATTGAAAATCATCGATAAAATTTCCATAAAAGATAGTACTGTCCAAATGCATATAACTCACCTCACCTTTTTTAAGGTATTTGGAAACATACAGAACCTTTTTGCCTCTTACCCGCTCTTCCGAACCATCAATGGAATACTGGTTTTTCCGGTACATGTAGTTGTTGAGGGAGATGGCAGGAACATCGGCATAAAACTCGTACATCGAGGCGCGACGATAGGAATTCTCAAAAATAATGGGCACCCCACCGGACTTTGTTTTGAGTTCACTGGTCCATTCCTTGTTGCCGTGGGTTTCAAAAAACATGGGGAACAAGGGATAATACACCATCCATGCCCGCGCATACAGCAAGAGCACCAAACTCACCAAACCTACACGATACATCCATTTTCGGCTTTTGGCATGCGTCAATAGATGATTGAAGGCAATGATGGCCAACGGAATGGAGATAACAATGGCCCATTGCGCCTGTACCCGTCGGTTGAAACTGGAAATAAAGAAGAAAATCAAAACCCCATAAATCAAATACACCAAGGCTTTGGAAAACTTATCCGTGGCCCTAAACTTGAACAAGGCACCATAGACCCAGTAAAACAATAGGCCTATAATCACTATGATGTTTAAAAAGTAGCCCAAGGTAAACTCGTCAAACGAATAGGGTTGGTTGGGACGCTCATATAAATGAAAGGTGATGGATACAAAATCATTTTGGTAGAGCCACACAAAGTGTGGAAGATAACACGCCAGTGCAATCCCCACGGCTAACCAAGCTTTTTTATTGAGGACCAGTTTGTAATTGGACAGCAGCACGAAAAAGATGACCAAAACCGCATGGTACTTGCTGTACATGAGTGCCGCCATAACCACTCCCAATAGAAGCGCTGTTGCAATGCTCTCGTTGGCCAAAAAACGTTTGTACAACCAAAGGAACAGGGCGGTAAAAAACAAGAGGGAGGTATCGGGAAGCGTCAAGAACCCATAAGCGTTCATTAAAGTGAAGGAGAATACCAATAGAAAAAAATGGATGACATATTCCTTCTTTTTGGGGTTGTCCACCATCAACCAGAGCAATACATAAGTACCTGCCGATAGTATGCAACTCATTAGCCTTACGCCAAGTTCACCGTCAAAAAATAAGCTGCTCAATCTGATTAAAAAAGCCACCATGGAAGGATGGTCAAAGTAGCCCCACGCCAACTCTTGAGCATAATACCAATAATAAGCTTCATCATAAATGAGCTCTGTTACGGATGCTTGAATCAAGTTAAGTACCAAAAGGACCGCTAAGAGCACATAAAAAAGTCTGGGAAACTTTTGCGACATTCAAGTGAGTTTTAAGCGGCAAAGTTACAAATATTGGGTTTGTTCCGAGCAAGCATGTGAACTGGAACTTGTGCGGGCAAGATAGAAAACCGTATTTTTGAATTTCTAATCTAGCGCGAATGGCAGACGGCTTGGTCATTATACCCACATTCAACGAAATTGAAAACATCGAGGCCATTGTAAGGACGGTTTTCGACCTAAAAAAGGATTTTCATGTACTTGTAGTGGATGATAACTCTCCAGATGGTACCGCAGATGCTGTTCGTAAATTACAAGAGGAGTTTTCAGACCAGCTATTTTTGGAGGTGCGCAAGGAGAAATCAGGATTGGGTACGGCCTATATCCATGGATTTAAATGGGCCTTGGAAAAAGGGTATGAGTACATTTTTGAGATGGACGCCGATTTTTCGCATCGTCCTGCCGACCTTTCCAGATTGCACCGCGCCTGTTTGAACGGGGCCGATGTGGCCGTGGGTTCCCGTTATAAAAAAGGGGTAAACGTGGTCAACTGGCCCTTGGCGCGTATTTTGCTCTCCTACGGTGCTTCGTTCTATGTAAAACTGATTACTGGGATGAAGGTGCACGATCCCACTGCGGGATTCGTTTGTTACCGAAGAAAGGTTTTGGAGACCATCAATTTGGACCATGTGCGGTTTATCGGATATGCCTTCCAGATAGAGATGAAGTACAGGGCCTACCTCAAAAAATTCAAAATTGAAGAGGTTTCGATTATTTTTACTGATCGGGTAAACGGAAAGTCAAAAATGAACTCCGCCATTATACGAGAGGCCGTTTTTGGGGTCATCGCCATGAAATTCAGAAGTATATTTTTTAAAAAGAGCTTTTAGTTATGTCAAGAATCCTGCTGAAAAATGCAAAGATTGTCAATGAAAACCGCATTTTCGAATCCGATATGTTGTTGGATGGGGACTTTATTTCCCGAATAGACTCCGATATTTCAGATGCCAATGCCCAGGTCATCGATTTGGAAGGCGACCTTTTATTGCCGGGCGTCATCGATGATCAGGTCCATTTTAGGGAGCCGGGTCTTACCCATAAGGGCACCATTGCCACGGAGAGCCGAGCGGCCATTGCGGGGGGCATAACTACGTTCATGGAACAGCCCAATACCAATCCACAGACCACGACCATAGAAAAATTGGAAGAAAAATTTGCCATGGCGGCCAAAGATGCCTCGGCCAACTATTCCTTTTTGTTTGGGGGAACCAACGACAATTTGGAGGAATTAAAGCGACTCGACCGAAATGCCTGTTCCGGGGTAAAGTTGTTTTTAGGGTCTTCTACAGGAAATATGCTGGTGGACAATGAAGAGGTGTTGGAAAAGATTTTCAGTAATACCGAGATGGTCATTTCCACACATTGCGAAGACGAAGGTACCATTAGGGCCAATATGGAAAAGTACCAGGCCATGTACGGGGATGATATTCCCATAGAACTGCATCCCATCATCCGAAGTGCCGAAGCCTGCTATCTTTCATCGTCCAAAGCTATTGCCTTGGCGAAAAAAACGGGCGCCAGATTGCATGTGTTCCATTTGTCCACAGGAATAGAGACCGACTTGTTCACGAACGAAATTCCGCTGGAAAAGAAACAGATTACAGCTGAGGTATGTATACATCACTTGTGGTTTTCCGATGAGGATTATGCCACAAAAGGGACCCATATTAAATGGAACCCCGCCGTGAAGACCAAGACGGACAGGGAGCAACTGTGGAAAGCCCTTTTGGACGATCGCATTGATGTGATTGCGACCGACCATGCGCCCCATACCTTGGAAGAAAAAGATAATCCCTATACCAGTGCCCCATCGGGTGGACCTTTGGTCCAACATGCGCTTTTGGCCATGCTGCAAAAAGAAAAGGAAGGAATCATCAGCTTGGAAAAAATGGTAGAAAAGATGTGCCATAACCCTGCAAAACTCTTTGATATTGACCGCAGGGGATATATCCGGGAGGGGTACTTTGCCGATTTGGTCCAAGTGGGCCGAAACGTTAAAAATGAGGTAACAAAAGCCAATCTTTTCTATAAATGTGGTTGGTCACCCTTTGAAGGTGTTACTTTTGAATCGGAAGTGAAACGTACTTTTGTGAATGGGCATTTGGCGTACGACAATGGTACCTTCAGTGACAAAAAACATGCGAAAAGATTGACCTTTAACAGGTAAATAATGAAGAAGGCGGTACTTGTCTATTTAAGTTTGATGGTTTTGTTTTCCTGTGCCGAAAAAGTAGTGGAGGAACCGGAAAACCTCATACCCCAAGATCAAATGATCGAAATATTATATGATCTGTCCATATTGAATGCGGCCAAATCCGGGGCCAAAAGAAAGTTTGATGATGCGCATATCGATGTCATGGGATTTATCTATAACAAGTACAGTATCGATAGTACCCAATTTGCCGAGAGTGACCTGTACTACGCTTCTTTGCCCTCTGAATACCAAAAGATCTATCAAAATGTTGAAGCGATGCTGAAACGGAAACAAGATACATTGGAGGCCATTAGCAAGCGTTTGAATGACAGTATTCGAGAGGCCGGGCTACAACGGCGTGATTCTTTGCAGTCCGTCAAGGAAAAAAGAGTGGGCAAAAAAAAGGTCGTTACCGATTCCCTGTAAACATTTGACAGCAGAACGCGATGGACTCGTCCATATCTTCAAAGGTAAAATTGAGTTGGGATTTGATTTTTTCATTGCTGTAGTATTCCTCTTGATACAGTCCCTTTGCCACCGCTTTCGACAAGCGTCTTCTTTTGCCAAAAATGGTGCTTCGGACCCAATCCCAGCGCCAAAAGAGTTCCAACCAAAACTTAGGAATTACTTTTTGAGGGGGCTCCACTCCCAATTGGGGCGCGATTTTCTTTAAGAGGTTCGCATAGCTCATATGTTGGTCGACCAAAATAAAACGCTCCGTTTGTATGTTGGAGTCCATCAAACGCGTCATGGCCTTGATAACGTCGTTTACCGTTACAAAACCAGTTCCGCCAGGGATAACATATTTTTTTCCTTTGGAGGCATAGGAAAAAAAGCTACCGCTTCCCGATTTCCAAAAGCCGGGCCCGATTACGACTCCAGGATTTACGATCACCACGGAGAGCCCTTCCTGTGATCCCCGCCACACTTCCAGCTCAGCATCATATTTGGTGATGCCGTATACCGTAGCGTTGGCATCGTTCCACTCCGTATCCTCGGTGACTTTAGCTTGTTTTAGGCTGGGACCAATAGCTGCAATGGAGCTCACATAGCACAGTTTTTTTACACCATATTTTAGGGATAGGTTAACCATATGGGCCGTGCCTTGAACATTGGTCTGTTTCAGAAGTTTGTAATCCTTCGGATCAAAAGAAATCAGGGCGGCACAGTGGTATACCTGCTCAACACCTTCAAATAGGGCGTCCAAACCGCCCAAAGCAGTAATGTCTCCCTGGACCCAATCAATTTGATCAACGAGTTGGGACGCATTGCCCGAATAATATCCAAAAACCTTGCGAACCTTGTCGATGGACTCCTTTGTCCTGAAGTTGCTTCTCACTTTATTCCCATTTTTCAGCAGATGGAAAAGCAAGTGGGAACCGATAAGTCCAGTGCCTCCTGTAACCAAAATCATAAGGTAAAAGTACCTATTTGTTGCGGAAATATGGAGCAAAATGCCAACTTCATTTTATATTTGCAGCTATTCCAAAAAACCGATCATGACGAAGAATTTTGTTCAAGAACTGCAATGGAGGGGAATGGTGCACGATGTGATGCCAGGAGCCGAGGAACACCTAATGGAAGAAATGAGGGCCGCATACGTGGGTATCGACCCAACTGCCGATTCTTTGCACATTGGACATTTGGTGGGTGTAATGATGCTCAAGCATTTTCAATTGGCGGGCCATAAGCCTTATGCACTTGTGGGCGGAGCGACTGGGATGATCGGTGATCCTTCTGGAAAATCCGCGGAGCGAAATCTTTTGGACGAAAAAACGCTTCGCCATAATGAAGAGGCCCTTAAAGGTCAATTGAGCCGTTTTTTGGATTTTGAAAGCGGAGAGCCCAACGCCGCGGTTCTGGTGAACAATTACGATTGGATGAAAAACTTTTCGTTCTTGGCCTTTATCCGCGATGTGGGAAAACATATTACGGTCAATTATATGATGGCCAAGGATTCCGTGAAAAAGCGGTTGTCCTCCGATGCAAAGGAAGGGATGTCCTTCACAGAGTTTACCTATCAGTTGGTACAGGGCTACGATTTTTTGTATCTCTACCAGAACCACGATTGTACCCTTCAGATGGGCGGTAGTGACCAATGGGGCAACATCACCACTGGAACGGAATTGATCAGACGAATAGGTGGCGGAAAAGGTTTTGCCCTAACCTGCCCGTTGATTACAAAGGCCGATGGGACCAAGTTCGGAAAAACCGAAGGAGGGAATATCTGGCTGGATGCGGAGCGTACCTCGCCCTATAAATTTTATCAGTATTGGTTGAACACTTCGGATGAGGATGCCGAAAAATACATCAAAATCTTCACGTTTTTGACCAAAGATGAGATAGAAGGCCTTGTGGAACAGCATAAAGAGGCACCGCATGAAAGGGCACTTCAAAAGAAATTGGCGGAAGAGGTGACCATTATGGTACATTCGGAGGAAGATTTGGAAAATGCCATTAAGGCCAGCGACATTTTGTTCGGTAAATCCACTTCCGAGGATTTGAAAAAATTGAACGAGAAGACTTTTTTAGATGTTTTTGATGGTGTTCCTCAAGCCACTATTTCCAAAGAAGAGCTTCAACCAGGCTTGGATATGATCGGGGCCTTAGCAGCAAAGACCGGATTTTTGGGCTCCAATGGCGAGGCTAGGCGAGAATTGAAACAAAATTCCATATCGGTCAACAAAGAAAAAGTAAAGGAAGATTATTTGATTACTTCGGCCGATTTGATCAATGATAAATTTGTGCTCTTGCAACGGGGGAAAAAGAACTACTTTGTGTTGGTAGTGGAGTAAAAACACAAAGAGGGTGTCTAAAAGTCGGTTTTGTTTTCGTCAACCTGAACTTGTTTCAGGTTCTCATAGTGCATTGCTTAACAATATGATGTATGATGAGATTCTGAAATAAACCTGTCTGCCGACAGGCAGGTTCAAAATGACGTATTACAATATTTTCAGACACCCTCTTATTTTTATGTTAGAAATGTAATTCCATACCTGCCGCAAATCTCACTGACTTTGGCAAAATCTGGTGGTCCTGGTGGTAGATTGCCCAATTCGGCGAACATGAGCTCCAATCCTGCTGGAAAAACACTTAAAATGGTTTTACAATCTTGATTGCCCACCACTTTCCAGGTGTGCGGTACATTTTTGGGCGCAAAAGCCAAATCACCTGCTTTTAAAACAGTAGTTTCATCGCCCACAGTAACTTCAAGCTCTCCTTCCAAAACCTTGAAGATTTCATCCTCATTGGTGTGTACATGCGGAGGAATCATGGTTCCCGGCGGATTTACTTCCTCAATCAAGGTGAAAAGGCCATTGGTGTCTTCACTTGTCAATTTAAAGGTTTGTTGGTCTCCGATAACGTTTACTTGTTTTCCTTCTCCTTTTCTTACGATTTTTGGTTTCAGGTTCTTGCTCTCTTTTTCATTTTTGGAAGAGAAATGAGCGAATGAGGGCATTGAAGCAAGCGCCGCTGCAGATAGAGCGGTTCTTTTTAAGAATGCATTTCGATTCATGTTTAGTTTGTTTGGTTACTTTTTTAAAGTATGTAAAATATTGAATAAGTGCATATTATACCTTGTAAAAGGTATCGTATTATGTGTAATTTGCAGAAAAGTGACCTTTAGAACTTAAAGCACCATCAAATTACAGCCGCGGATATCGGAATCATCAAACCGCCCCAACACCTCAAAACTGCCATTGGCATGGGTCTTCCCTAAATCTTGTGTGGCGATAAAGGAACACGAGTAAACATTGGCTAAATCGATGACGTTGATACCCCCGGTTTTTCCGTAGGCTTGTATGCTGAGCGGGTCCTCGGTATCGCGAGTGATGATTTTCATCCAAGGGGGTGTTTGGAAAATCCCATTGCCCTTGGAATACGCTTGTGATAAGAGCTCGGTCATCCCATACTCGGAATGAATCCTATCAACACCCAACCCTTGGGTTAGGATATGATGGAGTTCTTCGCGAATGAGTTCCTTACGACGTCCTTTCATCCCTCCCGTCTCCATCACCGTCGTGTTTTTGAGTTTCATAGGGAATTGCTCGGCCAGGTCCAGCAAAGCAAACGACACGCTTATCAGAAGGGTTTTGGTGTTTTTTTGCTCTAGGGCAAGCAATTTTCGGTGAAGTTCATCGAGGTTGTGAAGGTAAAATCCGCTATCAGGATGATTTGATTTTTTGATTAAATAGTCGACCATATAAATGAGCGAGGAACCTTCCCTTTCCAAATAAGAGGGCAACAATGCCAAAATGCAGATTTCTTCGGGAGCTTCATAAAAATATTCAAAGGCCCTTAAAAAACTGTTTTCATATAGTTTGATGTCCGGTACTAAATGTTTGCTGGTCGTGCTTTGTGTGGTGCCGCTGCTCGTGAAAATGGTTTCGACTTCTTTTTGGGTGGAAAGCACGCGATGGGTCTTAAAGAAGGATATGGGTAAAAAAGGGATGTCGAGATAATGCGAAACGGTTTCAGGTCCTTTTTTTAGGTGTTGACAAAAGTCCTGATAGACTACATTGTTTTCAAACTGGAAACGAAAAACATCCAAGGCCAAATCATTGAATTCACTTGCCTTTTCAATATTGAAAATACGATGGGTCTCAAACTGTTTCATCCTTGGGCAAAAGTACCCAAAAATAAAAAGCGGCTGTCTAAAAAGCAGTTTACCTGTCAGTTCGAGCGCAGTCGAGAACTTAAGACGCATTGATAATCAATGGGTTTCGACTGCGCTCAACCTGACAAAGCTCAAATTTTACCGCTTTTTAGAAAGCCTTTTAAAAATGATGAAGTATGGTTTATTTGACGACCAGTTTTCTGGTCATGGTTTTTTTGCGTTCTGTTACTTGGAGTACATAAACACCTGGAACCAATCGTGAAATGTCGAGAGTGTTGGTCGTGATTCGGCTGGTGAGCACCACTTCTCCAAATACATCATAGATCTTAATATCCTTTACACCGTTGGTTTCGGTGGTAATGTAAACTTCGTTCCCATAAGCGGGATTAGGGTACATTTTAAAACCCTGTAGCTCTTGTACCGGTTCGTTGTTCACGGTAACTAAATCTTGACCGAAAGAAAACAATGGTAAAGCCATAAGTAGTAATACAAAGTAGATTTTCTTCATATGCGCTGATTTGGGGTCTATGTGCAATATAAAAGTAAATCAACACGGTAATTTGAACCATTTTATGTTGTGAAAACACTAAAATGGGTGGTAAAGCGTTGATTGTTGTGGTTTGGCTAAGTGGTGTGTAAGGAAAAAGTATGGAACTATTTCACAATGAGCTTTCTAGTCGCCACTTTGTTGTACTCGAACACGCGAAGAATGTAGACCCCTTTGTCCAATTCGGAAAGGTTGAGTTCCTTGCCTAAAATGGTGGTTTGGAGGACTTGCGTTCCCAACACATCAAAAACCAAGATTTTTTTGGGGGCGTTAAGGGTGGTTTCTATATACACTTTGCCTTGGGTAACCGGGTTGGGGTAGAGCTTAAACCCGTCAATATCTGCGTTGGACCTAGCGTTTTCCTGAGAAAACCCAAGGGTGCAGACAAATAATAACATGACGAGGTAAAGGTGCTTCATACGTTAATGGTTACAAAGGCTATGCCACAAATATATAAAAATTGGAATGCGAAAGCGGAACCTTTTGACAAATAGAGGTTTACTTTTCGATGAAATGCAAAAAAGAAGCCCCCGGAATGCCGGGGGCTTACAATATCTTATTTTGAAAGGATGATTAGTTGATACCTACGGTCCAACCAGCACCCCAAGTAGCAACATCGGTACCAGTACCATTCCCAACACCAGAGATAACGTCGGTTTCGTCAAAAATAGCTCCAGTATCGTTTTTCAAGGTTACGGTAACGTTGGTGAAAGTAACGTCTACAATGTTCAAAAGATCATCCAATACACCTTGACCCGTATCAGCGTCATCCAAGTCAAACGCTTCCTCGAAATCGATAACCAATACATTTGTGAAGGTGCCTTGTGTTCCGGCACGCAATCTTACAGCTTCGCCAGCGTTATTGGGTCCACCTACCACAGTTACATTGGTTACGGTTGGGTTGGAGAAATAGCCTGCTTCATTGCTGAAGTCAGTATTGAAACCGTCACATTCAAAAGCTTTGTCGTTGATGGTACCTCCGTGTTGTACATATACATCTGTAAGTACCCCGGTAAATCCTTCGGTCCAGTCGATAGAGTCATCCTCAGCATTAACTACAACCAAGTGGCTAGCTTCAACTGTTCCACCAAAGAATTCGAATCCGTCATCAGAGCCTTCGTACACTTGCACATAGTCGATTAAGGTTCCGTTTCCTACAGCGTAAAGGGAAAGTCCGTTCAACTCGGCATTGCCATCAATGGCACCACCGGCATACTCTATACGCACATATCGGATAACTCCAGAATTATCTGCTGGAGTATTTCCGCCATAAGCCAAGGCACCTACTTCGGAAGTAGCAATGTCAGTAGAACCATCAGGAGTCGAGTTTATAGGCGCTCTTCCCAAGATAACCAATCCACCCCAATCACCAGGTCCTGGGTCGGAGCTGTTTGAAGTGAATACTATTGGATTTGCAGCAGTTCCGTTTGCATTGATTTGCGCCCCTTGCTGAATGGCAATATAGGCGTTTACTCCAATAGGCTCCACCTCTATGGTCATGCCAGCAGGAATAGTAAGGGTAGTTCCGTTTGCCATAAGTACTGGCCCGGTTACGGTGTAAGCGATGTCTGGATCTAATGTAAGATCTTGGGTGTACAACCCATTTAGGCTTACGGCAGTTACTTCTTCTCCACCACCACCGCTTGTGTTGTTGGTGGTATTGTTCGTTACACTGTTATCGGTGATAACAATATCTGAGGTATCGTCTGCTTCACAGGCAATGAACAAAGCAGCGGCTATACCTAAAAATAAAAACTTGTTTTTCATTTGTCAGAAATTTAGATAGAATTAAAATTTATATTTAAGGGTTAGCCCAATGTTAACCCCAAGGTTATACTCTCTTATTACAATGTCGCCCAAATCGGTACCTTCTCTTACGAAGGATATGTCCGGGTCTAAAATGTTTTTAGCGGAAAGATTTGCTTCAAAGTGCTCTCCAAAGGAATTTTGCCATACAAAGTTCAGTGTGGGAACTGCCTTTTCAACTATGTTGCCCAAGCTACCGGCTCCTAATGAGAAAATGCGGTCGGAAAAATAGGAGAAGGCCACTGTGGCTTTCGGTTTATAGGTTCCAAATGTGGGACTGTAGTTCAAATCCGCATTAATAATGAATGGAGACGCTCCTTCCAATTGATCTGAGGATCGGTCGAATGAGGTTCCAAAGGTGTTTTCAGTACCGGCAGGGATATCTTTTAAGTCCTGTTCGGTGTGGGTGTAGGCCGCATTCAATCCCATGGAAACAATGGCGTTTTCGTCGCTGTCCATCACAAGATTTTTTCTGGCCTCCAATTCAACCCCGTAAATATCCGCTTGGTCACCTGTCCTAAAATAGCGTTGTGTACCTGTTGCATCGGCTGCAACGACTCGGTTCACAGGGTTCTTGATTGTTTTTGCGAAAGCCGCCAAGGAGATGATTTCCCCTCTTTCCAAGAACCATTCATATTTAAGGTCGTAGTTATAGATATCTGAAATAAGTGGCGCCATCACCGTTCAAACCGCCCAAAAGATCAGGGTTACCACCCACCCTTTGGGTTACCGATTCGTAAACAAAAGGGGCAACCTCCTTAAATTCTGGAAAAGAAGCGGTTTTGCTGAATCCAGCCCTTAGGTTCGAATTTTCATTCAGGGCATATTTTACGTTCAAGCTAGGTAAAAAGATGTTTTCGTAAACTTCCCTAAAACCTGGGTCTACGGGACTGATATTGATTACATCGTACTCCACTTTTTGGCTGAAAGATTCGATACGAATACCGGGAACAAGGCTTAGTTTATCTGTTAGGCCTAGCTCTGCCGTGGTATAGAAAGCATGGATTCCCAAATTACCTTTATAAGTGTTCTCTGGTAAACCAGGTCGGTTGGTATTGCCAATTTCATTGGTGATAGGATTAAGAACAATGGTATTCCAAAGTCCTGCACCTGAGGGAATATTAATGTTTTCTACATTAAAAATGGAGTTGAGGTTGTTTACATCGGTTACAGGCGTATTGTCCCTATTTACAATATCATAGCCATAACGGATGCTGCTGAACCTACGTTCTTTCCTCCTTCCATTGTAGCCAAAATTGAACTTAACCTTTTCAGAAACCTTATAGCCCAAGTTCATAAAGCTGTTTAGCTCGTTTTCATCTATACTTTGGAAAAAACGTTGGTTATCAAAAGGAATGTTGGTGTAGAATACCGGATTGGTGGTATCGTCGTTGTCCAATGCCAATTGATAGTTTTCTAAGGTGATACGTTTTCTGTCCGGCTCATCTGAAAACACTTTGTTGAAACCAACGCCCCAATCCAATGAAAGTTTATCATCGAACAAATGTTGACCGGTCAATTGATTTACAAAAATCATATCTTGGTTAAACTGAACGTTCATTACATAAAAGCCTTGGTCCGTGTCCAATATGGCATCACGGTTTCTTCCCTGACCGTTCACGCCATAATAGCCAACCCTGTCGGCGGCGCTATTCACAAATAATGAACTGAACTTCACCTTGTTTTCGGTGTTGATGCGATATGTAACATTTGCTAAAGCTGTTGTGGTCGATTTGTATGCAAACTCTCGAACATCTGGAAAGTCTACCTTAAGCACATTGGTAAAGTCCCTAGCAGGTCCTTCCCAAATCTCATAACCATTGGCAAAACTTGCCGCGCCAAAAAAGCTCAATCTGGACTTGTCATCATTGAAGTCGAAGGAATAACCACCCTCAATTGCCCCGTTAATGTTAATGGGGTCCCAGGCAGCTTCTGGGTCTACGCCATGGGAGAGAACTACTGCAAATGGATTGTTGTCATATCTATTGTAGAAACCAAAATCGCTGGTACCTTCACTCTTTACAAAATCTTCGCCAGCGGCATTGGTGTTGATTCCACTGCCCATAGAAACTTCCAAGTAACCATCTCCAGTGTACTCTTTTGAATCTACATTAACATTTCCTGCGGCGAAATCGCCGTAAAATGTAGGGCTGTATGCTTTGCTAACGGCCACATTTTCAATGATACTGGAACCGAAAAGATCTAAGTTGATGTTCTTTTTTTCCACATCATTGGATGGGAGTGAAAGACCGTTCATGGTGGTGTTCTGGTAACGATCACCAAGACCTCTCACATATACGTTACTGGACCCCTGTTGTTTTGAAATACCTGAAATCTGGGCCACGGCAGCTGCTGCATCATCAATACCTTTTAAGGTCAATGCTTCTGCACTTATGGCCTCTTGCATCACCAAAGCGTTCTTTTGTTGGAGCAAAAGGGCTATTTCTGAATCTTTTCTTGCCGTTGTGGTCACTACCACTTCATCAAGACCTACGCTACTGGCACCAAGACCGGCATTGATTTCGGTTACCTTGCCCGCCTCAACAACAACATTAGGCACTTCCAAGGTTTCATAGCCCAAGAAACTAAAGACTAAGGTATAGGTTCCCGGTTCTACATCTTCAATCTGGAAAAGACCATCAAAGTCGGAAGTTGTCCCCTTTGTAGTCCCTTTAATCAGCACGTTGGCAAAGGGTAGAGGTTCATTGTTAAGCTCCTTGTCCGTAAGTTTCCCTACAACGCTTCCGTTCTGTTGGGCGGATAGCACCAGGGTGAATAAAGAAAAGGCAAATAATAGATATGTTTTCATACTCTACGCTGTCGTATTAATTCGGGGCAAAGAAACGGGGAGGTTGTAAAAGCGGTGTTAGTTGTATGTTAAGTGTTTATTTCAGTTCTGTTACAATAATGTTACTAGATTAAATGAACGTTAACCGTTTATCCCGTAAGTGTATTATCTTTACATTTGGGCGATTAACACAGAAACCACATCCCATGAAAAACAAGGACATAAAGATTCTGCTAGTAGACGATGAACCTGATATTCTGGAAATTATAAGCTACAACCTCGCAGAGGAAGGTTACGAAGTATTTACTGCCAAGAATGGCGCCGATGGCGTGGCCAAGGCCAAGAAGAAGAATCCGCACCTGATTATTATGGATGTGATGATGCCCGAAATGGATGGAATCGAAGCCTGTGAACAAATTCGTAACACGCCTGGGCTGGAGGATACCATCATTGCCTTTTTGACCGCCCGTGGCGAAGATTACTCCCAAGTGGCGGGGTTTGATGCAGGAGCCGATGACTATATCACCAAGCCCATTAAGCCCAAAGTGCTGGTGAGCAAGGTAAAGGCCTTGTTGCGCAGGTTGAAGGACGATAAAAAAGAAGTAGAGGATATTGTAAAGGTGGGAGAAATCGTCATCAACCGGGAAGAATACAAGATTGTGAACAATGGAGAGGAAATGGTGCTGCCCCGCAAGGAATTTGAGTTGTTGTCGCTATTGACCTCCAAACCCAACAAGGTTTTTAAGCGCGAGGTGATTCTGGATAAAGTTTGGGGCAACGAGGTGGTCGTTGGTGGCCGTACCATCGATGTCCATATCCGAAAATTACGCGAAAAAATTGGAGATGACCATTTTAAAACCGTAAAGGGCGTTGGGTATAAGTTTGTGCTCTAATGGCCATAAAACTAAAGAAATCATACAAGTTTGCCTTAAGGTCTTCACTGGCCATCACCCTTTTAATTACTGCTGTTTTCGTTGGCTTCCAATGGGACGCCGGAAGTGTTGACTGGATTCATATCCTCCTTTTTGTTGTATTGTGTTTTGGCATCTGTTTTGGCATCATTCAAATACGGGTGGAGCGATTTATTTATCGACGTATCAAAAAGATTTACGACGATGTTTCCCTTTTGGAATCCTCCTCCTTTTCCTCCAAACCGGTTACCACCGATATGCGAACCTTGGTCCAGGAGATCGAAAAGTTCGCCGAAGGCAAGAAAATTGAAATCGATACCTTAAAAATCCGCGAAGAATACCGAAAGGACTTTTTGGGGAACGTTTCCCATGAGCTCAAAACACCCTTGTTTACGGTTCAAGGCTATATCCTTACCCTATTGGATGGGGCAATGAAGGACAAGAAGCTTCGTAAAAAGTATTTGCAACGCGCCAGTAAAGGCGTCGAACGTTTGATTTATATTGTAAAAGACCTCGATTTGATCACCAAGTTGGAAGCTGGGGAATTAAAATTGGAACAGGAGGATTTCGACATCATAGAGCTCATTCAAAATACCTTTGACCTATTGGAGATGAAAGCCGCCCGAAAGGAAATTTCCCTAACCTTTGATATGGAGTACCCCAATCCCATTTACGTTAACGGTGATCGTGATAAAATACAGCAGGTGATCAGCAACTTGCTGGTTAACTCCATTAAATACGGACTGCCTAAGGGAACTACGGAAGTAAGCGTGGAAAACCTCATTAAGAACAAGGTGATAGTTCGGGTTACGGATAATGGTGGTGGAATTCCCAAACAGCACATACCGCGCCTGTTTGAACGCTTTTATCGCGTAGATCAAAGCGGTAGCCGCGCCGAAGGGGGCTCGGGACTTGGACTCTCCATTGTAAAGCACATTGTGGAGGCCCATGGTGAAAAAATCTATGTGGAAAGCGAAGTGGACGTGGGTTCTGAGTTTTCATTTACACTGGAGAAAGCATCA
The DNA here is from genome assembly GCF_040112705.1 of Flagellimonas sp. MMG031. Classification (NCBI taxonomy): domain Bacteria; kingdom Pseudomonadati; phylum Bacteroidota; class Flavobacteriia; order Flavobacteriales; family Flavobacteriaceae; genus Flagellimonas; species Flagellimonas sp. MMG031. The sequence goes on along the minus strand of NZ_CP157804.1, from coordinate 275,508 downwards.
AAAACCCCTGTGGTAGAAAAGACCGAAAACAAGTCCGAATAGTCCGTTTGGGATTCAAATTGCGTCAATCCCTTAAAGTCGGCAATTCTGGATAAATCATTTAAAGAGAAGTCCTCTTGACTGCTGAACGGGACCAGTCCCTGCTTCTGCATCCGTTTGGCCAAATATTCCTGTTCGTATTGCCCGGGGGTCGGGATGAAAAACGCCTTCTTTTCCAATTTGGCCAGATCCATTACCGTAGTGTAGCCCGATCGGCACAGCACCTGTTTGCTTTGGTTCAGGGCTTCTTCGAGTTTGGCCGACTTCATAAAATTATAATGGATGATGTTTCCGTTGGGTGTCTTTATCTCCTCCCTCACCTGTTCATCTTCAATTCTTCCCTTTACAAAAAGAATGTTGCCTTCAAAACCCCGTAGTTCGTTCAACAGTTTTTCTTCCAGAAAAGTGCGCTGGGGCTCTGGGCCCGATAGCAAAACCATCAAATCATACATCGGGGGGATTTCTTTTTTTTCAAAACGGCTCAAGGGCCCCAAATAGGCAATGTTCAACTTGGATTTTTTCAAATGGCCCAACTTCCCGGTCAAATTGGGTTTGTCCTGTACATCGGGAACCCAACAGGCATCAAATTTTTTGATGATTTTTTGATGGGCCTTGGAACTCATCCACGTAGTATTGCCCGAAAGTACGTTAAGTTGATGCGTAATGAACACACAGGGTACTTTTTTATAATAGGCTCCCAATCGGTTATCGGAAATGATGCCATCCAAACCGTGCTCCTTTACCAAACGTTTTACTTCCTTCTTTTCCTTGGCCATGGCCTTGAGGACCTTGGGGGAATCCCAAATCATCTTGATTTTGAAGTTTTTCGCCTTCTCCGCATAGGAGATTTTATAGGAAGGCAATTCAAAAGCGGGCAATTCGGGAAATTCTTTTTTTAATAAGGATAAGGCCACCCCATCCGATGCAATAAAGGGTTGATGGCCATGGGCCAGTAATTCGTGGATAATGGGGATGCACCTAGTGGCATGTCCCAGTCCCCAATTTAATGGAGCGACCAGAATACGTTTGGAACTTTCCATGATCACAAAAAAACAAAATGCGAATTGCTTTTAGATTTCCTTAGTTTTGCCAAATCATTAATTTTTTGCTCAATTCAATACCAAAAAGTGGGAAGTAAGAACAAACTCAAAAGGTTCAAGGAAAACGAAACATTCGCCAATGTGGTGCAGCCCAGTCGCGAAGAGGTCATGGCTGGATTCAAATATAAGGGCAAATGGTCTTCCTTTTTTGGCAATAACAACCCAATAGTTTTGGAGCTGGGCTGTGGCAAAGGAGAATATACGGTGGGTCTTGCGCAAATCAACCCCAACAACAACCATATTGGCATCGATATCAAAGGGGCGCGGTTCTGGCGTGGTGCCAAAACTGCTTTGGAAAAAGAGTTGAACAATGTGGCCTTTTTGCGTTCTCAGATAGAATTGGTGGACCATCTTTTTGGAGAGGGCGAAGTCAGCGAAATTTGGATAACTTTCCCCGACCCACAGATCAAGTACAAACGGACCAAACATCGTATGACAAATCCCGTATTTCTGGAACGGTACAAGAAAATATTGAAACCAGGCGGACTCATCAACCTTAAGACCGATAGCGAATACATGCATGGCTATACCTTGGGACTTTTACAGGGGTTGGGCCATGAAATCCTGTATGCCAACCACGACGTTTATAAAAACGAAGGGGCACCCCCCGAAGTTCTCGGGATTCAAACTTTCTATGAAAATCAGTATCTTGAAAAAGGAAAACCAATTACCTATATCCAATTTAGGATCAACTAACCAATGACCCACGTACTCATTCTCTTTTTTGCCACGTTTTCGGCCGCCTTTATGGCAACGGTGCCGCCGGGTCTGCTCAACATGAACGCAGCCAAGGTGAGCGTGGAGAAGGGAAAATTGAACGGAATCATATTTAGTTTGGGCGTCTCGAGCACCATAATGGTGCAGGCCTATATCGCAGTTTACATTTCAAAGTTTTTATATCGAAACCCAGAAGTGGTCGATGTGCTTTTTAAGATTGCGGTGGCCGTTTTTGCATTTTTTGCCATTTACTTTTTCGTAGTGGCCAAACGGAACAAGGCCAAGGCACAGGCCATCAAGGAAGTGAATCTGAGCAAAAAGAACAGCTTCTTCAAGGGAGTGTTGTTGGCAGCCCTTAATTTATTGACCATTCCCTATTACAGTGGCTTGAATGCCATGTGGAACGAGGCCGGATGGATCAAGTTTGAGGCGAAAGACATCACCACCTTTGTAGTCGCAGCTGGCACAGGTACTTTCTCGGTGCTTTACCTCTATACCTTTTATTTTGACAAATTGGAGACCAAGAACAGTCGCTTTTCGAGGAACTCCAACTACATTTTGAGTGCATTGATGTTGCTCTTGCTCATCATTACCCTGATTCGAATTATGTACCGTTGATCCTATGGAAGAGACAAACTTCTTTGATAAAGTCTACGAAGTGGCCAAGCAGATTCCTTATGGCAGGGCAACGTCTTACGGAGCAATAGCCAAATATTTGGGAGCTGCCCGCAGCGCCCGTATGGTGGGTTGGGCGATGAACAATTCGTTGGCAAAGGATGTTCCCGCCCATCGTGTCGTGAATCGAGTGGGGGTGCTCACGGGAAAGCACCATTTTGATGGCACCAACGTAATGCAGCAGCTCCTCGAGAACGAAGGAATCCCAATAAAGGACAATCAAATTGTCGATTTTCAAAAATACTTCTGGGACCCTGCCCAAGAACTTTGATCAATACCCTGGAGGATGCAACTCGTCAAAAGAGGTGTTGTCCTGAAACGCTTTGGCCAACAATAGAATACTTGCTTCGTCATACAAATTGCCCACAAAGGTCATGCTTGTTGGATGGTTTTCATCGTCCAAACCCGTAGGTACCGCAATAACGGGATGTCCCGTTAAATTGGTGGCCAAGAGTTGGTCGTTTCCAAAAGTGGGAGAGATCAACACATCATAATTCTTCATCAAATCCTGCATTTTTTGGATAAGTACTTGTCGCTGGCGGTTCGCCTGAATGTATTCCACAGCGGGAATAAATCGGCTTTGTCGCAGGGAATTTGCGCGGGAACGCTGGTCTTGCTCTACCATGGAATCCACCTCTCCCGAACGGACCAGTTCATCAAAAAAGGCACCAGCTTCCGCTCTTAAAATAATGTCGAAACCACGATAGGGCACCGCCTCGGGCATTTCCACTGGCGTTGGGTCAATGCCCATTTCCTTGAGCGATTTTAGGGCATTTCTTAGATTGTTGCCGGATTCAGTTGTGTCCTTTTCGATGTCTTTCTGAAGATAGGCGACCCGTAAATTTTTGATGTCTTTGCTCCAATCCACCCCAAATGGAAGGTCCACTGTAGTCAAATCGTTTTTATCCTCTCCCTGAATTGCCTCAAACACAATGGCACAGTCCTCTGCATTTCGGCCCAGAGGCCCAACCTTGTCCATGGACCAGCTCAGGCTCATCACTCCATGGCGACTCACCCTGCCGTAGGTAGGCCGCAATCCAGTAACCCCGTTCCGTGTGCTGGGCGAGGTAATGGATCCTAAGGTTTCGGTTCCCAAGGCAAACGGAACAAGTCCTGCCGAGGTGGCCGAACCTGACCCGGCAGAGGAACCACTGGCCCCTTGGGTGGTGTCCCAAGGATTTTTGGTTTTTCCATCGAACCAAACATCACCTCGGGCCAAAGCCCCCGAAACCAGTTTGGCCACCAGAACGGCCCCTGCATCTTCCAGTTTTTGTATCACCGTTGCTGTTTCATCGATTATTTGGTCCTTGTAAGGAGCCGCGCCCCAAGTGGTGGGATATCCGGGAACCGCCATTAAATCTTTGGTCCCGTAGGGAATGCCGTGCAAGATGCCACGATAGTTCCCGTTTTGAATTTCTTTGTCGGCCCGCTTGGCTTGTTCCAAGGCCAAACTATCTGTAATGGTGATGGAACATTGGAGTACGGGCTGGTATTTTTTCAATCGCGCCAAAAAGAACTTTGTGAGTTCCGTTGAGGTTATTTTTTGATTTTTGATGAGTGAGGCTAGCTGAGGTATGGTGTAAAACGCCAATAAATCATAAGGTTCCGGTACCTCCACATGGTCAGGAATGTTCCATTGGGTTCCTTCTTGTTGCTCTGGCATTTGGAAGCCAAAGGGAGTAGGGTCAAAACGGACAGCGGGAAAAACACCGTTGTCCAACGGATATTTACGAAGGGAATCAAAACCACTTCTATTTCGTTGCAAATAGGGGTAAAGCGTATCGATTTGTTTGTTGGCAAAATGCAAGCCGATGAGTTTTTCCGATTTTTTGACGTCCCGTTTGCTAAAGGAATTTTTGTTGGTGGAACAGGAAATCCAGGTCAGGGAAATCAGAAGAATGAGAATAAGGGGAAATTTGGTTTTGGTTGGCATATGGGTCGATAATTTGAAATAGCGGCTTCTAAACTACATTTTTTCAAAAAAAAGAGCATCATTTGGGACTTGTTTTGTGTCCGAAACCTTTTTTAAAAAGAAACTTTGGGTCGATTCTCAGTTTTTTTGAAAATCGGAGGGACAACTTCTTAATCTAAGACCAACATCGTATCTTTGTAGTTTAGAACCAGTTCAAACAATTGGTTTAAAAAATTGCAAATCATGAAGTTGAAAAAAGCAGATATACTCAAGGCATTGGAAAAAATTTCCGCACCGGGCGAAGGCCAAAATTTGGTAGAAAGCGGTTCGGTGAACAATGTTCAGGTGTTTGGCGACGAGGTCGAAGTGGATGTCACTATAAAAAATCCAAGTCTACAGGCAAAAAAGAAGACCGAGGTGGAGATTTTAAAAATTATCCACAGCGAGGTCTATGAAAAAGCCAAAATAAAGGTCAACCTAAAGGTGGATGCGCCTGCCAAGCCCAAGGTAAACCAAATCAAAGGGAAACCCATTCCCGGTATACAGAACATTATTGCCGTTGCATCCGGCAAAGGGGGCGTAGGTAAATCTACGGTTACGGCCAACTTGGCGGTGACCTTGGCCAAAATGGGCTTTAAAGTAGGTTTGTTGGATACGGATATCTACGGACCGTCCATGCCCATTATGTTCGATGTGGCCGCAGAGAAACCTTTGTCCATCAATGTGGATGGAAAGGCCAAAATGAAGCCTATTGAGAATTATGGGGTGAAGCTGCTTTCCATTGGATTTTTTACCCAACCCAACCAAGCGGTGATTTGGAGGGGGCCCATGGCAGCAAAGGCATTGAACCAGATGATTTTTGATGCACATTGGGGCGAGTTGGATTTTCTTTTGTTGGATTTACCTCCAGGAACAGGGGATATCCATTTGAGCATAATGCAGTCCTTGCCCGTAACAGGGGCAGTGGTGGTAAGTACACCTCAGGAAATCGCTTTGGCGGATGCCAGAAAAGGGGTCGCTATGTTCCAGCAAGAAGCCATCAATGTGCCTGTGTTGGGAATCGTCGAGAATATGGCGTATTTTACACCTGCGGAATTGCCCGATAACAAATATCATATCTTTGGTAAAAATGGGGCCAAGAACCTTTCTGAGGATTTAAATGTCCCATTTTTGGGCGAAATCCCGTTGGTACAAAGTATTCGTGAGGCTGCCGATGTGGGCAGACCGGCTGCCATGCAAACAGCCACGCTTACGGAAGAAGCCTTTGAGGAACTGACCAGAAATGTGGTACAGGAATTGGTACGAAGGAATACAGACCTTCCTCCTACAGAAGCGATAAAAATTACAACAATGGCCGGTTGTTCCGCTGTTAAAAAGAAGTGAGCATGACAACAATGACATCAGAAGAAACAAGAAGCAATGTAGAGAAGGCGTTGGAAGAAATCCGACCTTTCTTGCAGAGCGATGGTGGAGACATCACATTGATTTCCATCGAAGACAATACCGTGAAGGTTCGATTGGAGGGTAACTGCATTGGCTGCAGCGTCAACCAAATGACCTTGAAGTGGCGTGGAAATGACCATTAAAAAATATGCCCCTCAAATCGAAGAAGTCATCAATATTTCCTAACTGATTAAAATCATAAATCTTTTTTGAGGCAAGCAGTAAGTTGCGTGCCAAAACCTCTTGTATATGATCAAAACAGATATTCTGATAATTGGAGCGGGACCTACGGGTCTCTTTGCTGTTTTTGAAGCTGGCCTGTTGCAGCTAAAGTGCCATTTGATTGATGCCTTGCCGCAAGCTGGTGGACAATGCTCGGAAATATATCCCAAAAAGCCCATTTACGATATCCCTGGATTCCCCGAAGTATTGGCAGGCGACTTGGTAGACAATTTGATGGAACAGATCAAGCCCTTTCAGCCTGGTTTCACCTTGGGTGAGCGTGCAGAGACCATCGAAAAATTGGATGATGGCACTTTTATCGTCACTACCAACAAAGGGACCAAGCACCACGCGCCAGTAGTGGCCATCGCAGGTGGTTTGGGCAGTTTTGAGCCCAGAAAGCCACTGTTGGAAAATCTGGAAAAATATGAAGATAACGGTGTAGCCTATATGATCAGGGAGCCGGAAATCTATCGGGGTAAAAAAGTACTGATTGCAGGAGGGGGAGATTCCGCCTTGGATTGGTCCATCTTTTTGGCCGATGTTGCCGAAGAAGTCACCTTGGTACACCGTCGGAACGAGTTCCGGGGAGCATTGGATTCCGTAGAGAAGGTACAGCACCTCAAAAATGAAGGCAAAATCAATCTGATTACCCCAGCAGAAGTAGTTGCCCTAAAAGGGGAGGATAGCTTGGAAAAAGTAACCGTACAAAACACCAATACTTCCGAAGAAACCGATATAGCCGTTGATTTTTTTATCCCCCTTTTCGGATTGTCCCCAAAATTGGGGCCGATAGCCAACTGGGGGTTGGAGATTGAAAAAAATGCCATCAAGGTGGACAACACCTATGATTATCAGACTAATATTCCTGGGATTTACGCCATCGGTGATGTGAATACCTATCCGGGCAAGTTGAAATTGATCTTGTGCGGGTTCCACGAAGCGACCTTGATGTGCCAAAGTGCCTACCAAAAAATCCATCCAGATAAAAAATACGTGATGAAGTATACCACCGTTGGTGGCGTAACCGGTTTCGATGGAAGCAAGAAAGAGGCCCCGAAAGCTGTGGTGAAAGCAATCGACTAAGTATAAGTGCAATTTAAATAGATAGCGGAACTGTATACAAAGGTTCTCGACGAGGTATGAGCGATATCAAATTAAAAATAATTGACCGGGAAGGTGTTGCACACGAAGTGGATGCCCCTACCGATATGAACATGAACCTCATGGAAGTGGTTCGTTCGTACGAATTGGCTCCAGAAGGAACCATCGGTATTTGTGGTGGTATGGCCATGTGCGCCTCATGCCAGTGTTATATTCAGTCGGACCATCAGCTGCCTGAAAAGTCTGATGACGAAGAAGCCATGTTGGCCGAAGCCTTTTTTGTAAAGGACAATAGCCGCTTGGGCTGTCAAATCCACATTACCGAGGATTTGGACGGTCTGGAGGTAGAACTGGCTCCCGAAGAAGCTTAGATCCTCGCTTGGTACGTAAAGAGATTGTAATATCTTCCTTCGGAAGCAATCAATGTTTCGTGGGTACCCTGTTCCAAGATATGACCATTTTCAATCACTAAAATTTGGTCCGCTTTGCGGATGGTGCTCAGTCGGTGCGCAATCACAAAGGTGGTTCTGCCCTTGGTGAGTTCGCCCAAACTTTTTTGGATCAAGGCTTCGGATTCCGTATCCAAACTAGAGGTAGCTTCGTCCAAGACCAATATTTTTGGGTCGGCCAATATGGCTCGCGCAATGGCAATCCGTTGGCGCTGACCTCCAGATAGCTTTACCCCACGTTCTCCGATCAGGGTGTCCAATCCTTTGTCAAAACGGTCGGTAAATTCATCCACGTAAGCCGCTTTTACCGCTTCCATCAATTTTTCCTCACTGGCATTGGGCCTGGGAAACAAAATGTTCTCCCGAATAGTGCCCTCAAACAAAAAATCATCCTGTAATACCACCCCTAAATGTTGGCGAAAACTGTTTAGGTTTACTTTGGACAAATCGTGCCCATCAATGGTGATGGTGCCCGAATCAGGATTAAGGAAACTGGCCGCCAAGCCTGCAATGGTGGATTTACCTGAGCCGGAACTACCGACCAAGGCAATCACTTGCCCTGGAGCTACATCAAAACTGATGCCGTGCAACACTTCTTTATCCGCTTCATAGGAAAAGCGCACATCGGAGAAAGACATTCGTCCTTCAACATGATCTAATACTATGGTGCGGTTTTCCTCATCGGACTCCTTTTCCAGGTTCATCAGTTCTTCGGTACGGTCCAAGCCTGCCAAGGCTTCCGTAAGTTGACTTCCCACACTGCTCATTTGAACGATGGGGGCGATCATCAAACCCAATAGCACCGTGAATTCCACAAATTCACCTACGGTAAGCGTATCCTGTATGATTTTATAGCCGCCAAAACCCATAACACTGGTGGTTGCCACACCCAATAAAAAGGTGGACGAACTCGTCATAAAAGCGGTGGTGGTCAAGCTCTTTTTTACGTTTTCATACAGGCGTTCCACCCCGACTTCAAACACTTCTTCTTCCTGCTTTTCCGCGTTGAACCCTTTAATGACACGGATTCCACCCAAGGTTTCTGTCAATCTACCTTTGACTTCTGCATTGATTTTCCCACGGTTCCTAAAAATGGGCCGAATGATCTTAAAAGCCTTTAATGCGATAATGGCGAAAATGGTCAACGGGATAAAGGTGAACAAGGTCATGAATACACTGATGTCCATAAGCAAGATAAGGGAAACCACTGCCGTAATGATGCCTCCCACCAGTTGCACCAAACCCGTGCCGATGAGGTTCCGTACACCTTCCACATCGGACATGATACGAGAAACGAGCGCTCCGGATTTTGCATTGTCAAAGAATCGGACGGGCAGGGCCAACACCTTTTTCTGTACCTGTGCTCGAAGCTCGGAAATCAGATACTGTGCCTGCACGCTCAATATTTTCGTCAACAAAAAAGAAGTGACCGCCTGTACAAAAATGGCGAACATGACCCCTGCCACCAGATATTTCAGCATGTCCACATCTTTGTTCACAATAACATCATCAATAAGGTGTTTGGATGCAATTGGAGCCACAAAACTGGCCGCCTTGCTAATGGCGATGAGCAAAAGACCAAGAAGCACCAATTTGCGTTTGGGCCAAATAATGGTTTTAAATGCGGTGAGGATACTTACTTTTTTGTTGGACATAGCAGCTTTTCGAAAGAGGGTGCAAGTTACGGCAAATTGGGAGGGATGCCGAATCTTGATTTTTTTAATCGTGTAAAAGCCTACAAATGTTATATTTAGGCATCTAAACCAGACCACTAATCATGCCCAAATCACTACATCTGATCCTGTTGTTTTTAATGAGCTCCTTGTCTTATGCGCAAGGAACGTACCCTACTTTAACCGAAATCGTAACAGACAAAGCCCAGATTTTTGCCCAGTCCGAATTGGAAGAGCTTGATACAAAACTCTATCAATTTGAATCGGAAACCAGCAACCAATTGGTGATTTTGACCATAGATGCATTGGGCAACGAAACCATTGAGGGGTATGCGTTTGAAGTGTTCAACAAAAACAAATTGGGACAGGAGGGCAAGGACAATGGTATTTTGATTCTTTTCTCCAAACTGGACCGGGAAGTTCGGATTGAGGTGGGCTACGGATTGGAATCCTACATCACGGATGCGGTTGCCTCACGAATCATCCGCAATACCATGATACCGAAATTCAAAGAGGAAGATTATTATGGTGGACTGGATCTGGCCACCGATCAAATCATTGATTTTTTAAAACACCCGGAAGCGTTGGAGGAATTTAAGGCAGAAATCGCCGAGGAGGAGGAAATGCCATGGTGGTTATTGGGATTGATCAGCCTGTTCTTGTTGATGTTCGTCGCCGCTGGCGCATTTGTTTTTTATAAGGGCTATTCCACTCTAATTGAAATTTTGCGGGGCATATTCACTGGAAAGTTGGCCGTGGTTCGAGGCATTTTTATGGCCATTTTCATGTCGTTTCCCATGGTTTTTGGACTTGTTTTTATGGGGATGCCGCTATTTTTTATGGCGATGATCTTGGGGTTTGAAGAGGTGCTTCTCGAAAATGGAGTAAGTGTTGGGATTTTGGTACTTTCCGGACTATTGGCCTTTGGGGTTTTGACCATTATATTGGTGATTCTAAAAATCAAGAGAAAAGGAGACGAAGGGTTTAAACTTTCCCTGTTGAAATCGGATAAGGCCTATATGAAGAAAACCTTTTCATCATCTGGAACCCATTCTTTTGGTTCTAGTTCTGGGGGAAGAAGCTCATCCAGTAGTTTTTCCGGAGGTGGCGGCAGTTCTGGAGGTGGTGGGGCCAGTGGAAGTTGGTAATTGTGGTTTAATTTCTGTATTTTCCAACAACTAAATTTAACACCATCAATTATTATGGCTAATCCTTTTGTGATTTTCATTTTAGGGTTTATAGTTGGAATGGTGGTTCTTTTTGCAATCTTTAAAAAGAAAAAATAAAAGTGGTCTTATCAAATTGAACCTTTAATACCTTTTCAAACTAACTTATGAGAAACTTACTATTCGCCGCCATCCTGATATTTATATCCTGTTCCCCATCTCCTCAAACCGAGGTGGAACAATGGGAGGCCCAAGCTGAGAACATTACCATTATCCGTGATGATTTTGGGGTTCCCCACATCTATGGAAAAACAGATGCCGATGCGGTTTTTGGCTTGTTGTATGCCCAATGCGAAGATGATTTTAACCGGGTGGAACAAAACTATATTTGGGCCACGGGCCGATTGGCCGAAGTGGAAGGCGAGGATGCGCTGTACAGCGACCTTCGGGCAAAAATGTTCATGACCGAAGAAGAGGCCAAGGCCAATTACAGAAATAGTCCCGAGTGGCTCAAGGAGCTGTGCGATGCCTTTGCGGATGGTATCAATTATTACCTACACACTCATCCTGAGGTGAAACCAAAACTGCTGACCCGTTTTGAGCCATGGATGCCGATGTATTTTAGCGAAGGCTCCATAGGAGGGGATATTGAACGTATTTCCACACGAAAAATCAAAAGTTTTTATGAAAGTGGGATGGAACTAACCAAGATGGAGGCCCTGCAACTCAAAAAGGAAGCTGAAATGGAAGAACCCCAAGGTTCTAATGGAATCGCCATTTCCGGTGATTTGACCGAATCCGGTAATGCCATGCTCTTGATCAATCCCCATACCTCCTTTTATTTTAGGGGCGAAGTGCATGTGGTGAGCGAAGAGGGATTGAACGCCTACGGAGCTGTAACATGGGGGCAGTTTTTTGTGTATCAGGGCTTCAATGAAAAGACCGGTTGGATGCATACCTCGACCTATACCGATGTAATGGACGAGTTTAAGGAGACCATTGTAAAGAACGATGGCAAGCTGTTCTATCAATATGGAGAAGAATTACGACCTGTGGATTCCACAACCATCACCCTAAAATATAAGGAAGGGGAGGCCATGAAAGAAAGAACATTCCCCATGTACCGAACCCATCACGGACCGATTACACATCAAGTGGATGACCAATGGACCGCTTCGGCCATGATGTGGGAACCGGTCAAGGCGTTGGAACAGTCCTATATCCGAACCAAGCAAGACGGTTATGAAGGTTTTCGCAACATGATGGATATACGGACCAATTCTTCCAATAATACGGTTTATGCGGATGCCGAAGGTAATATTGCCTATTTCCATGGGAATTTTGTGCCCAAGCGCGATACCATTTTTGATTACACTGAGCCTGTGGATGGTAGCAATCCCAAAACAGATTGGCAAGGATTGCATACGGTGGATGAAAATATATTGGTACTCAATCCAGCCAATGGTTGGATTCAAAATTGTAACTCTACCCCTTATACTTCTGCTTTGGAGTACAGTCCCAAGCGGAAGGACTATCCCAATTACATGTCCCGGGACCAAGAAAATTTTAGGGGTATCCATGCCATTCAACTTTTAACAGGAAGAAGCGGATACACTTTGGACAGTTTGATTGAGCTGGCCCACGACTCCTATTTGCCTGCTTTTGAAGCATTGATTCCTGGTTTGGTTAGGGCGTATGACAATAATCCGGACCCAGCATTACAGGAAGCTATCGACACACTTCGGAATTGGGACTATACCACATCCAAAGAATCCATTGCAATGACACTGGCGCACTATTATGGAACCCTTTGTTATGCGAAGGCGGAAAGGCCTGAAGGGATGTATTCCATGGAATTGGTGGAATATTGGGGAGATGCTTGGGACGACGATAAAAAGCTTGCCTTACTCAAAGAGACCTTGGGTAATTTGGAGTCCGACTTTGGAACTTGGAAAATGCCTTGGGGCGAGGTCAATCGTTACCAACGTTTAAATGGTGATATCCGTCAACCTTTTGATGATGCCAAACCCAGCATTCCCATTGGTTTTGCCAGTGGTACTTGGGGGGCATTGGCTGCCTATGGCGCCCGATATGATAACAATACCAAAAAAATCTACGGTACTCGGGGAAATAGCTTCGTAGCGGCGGTGGAGTTTGGCGATAAAGTTAAGGCGAAGACCATTTTGGCCGGTGGACAGAGCGGCGACCCGGATTCGCCACATTTTAATGATCAGGCACAGCGCTATGCCGATATGGAATTCAAAGATGCCGCTTATTACAAAGAAGATGTGCTCAAACGTGCAAAAGAGACCTACTCGCCCGGTAAAAGGTAAGGGCTTAGTTGTTTTTTTCGATGCCAGTGTCCTCTTCCTTAACGATGATGAGACTGGCCTTTGAACCTGTGGAGAGGTTCCAGCGGTTGTTATGGATAACCACGCCCTTGTCGTCGGTGACTACTACCTGTGCGGTATTCGGTCCAGAAGAACCTTGGTTCAAGGCTTCGAACTCTACACGGTTAAAACCCTCCACCAAATCCAGATTGAGCCCTTTGAAAGAACCATCGAGTAGCAGATTGTATTCTACAACTTCACCGTTGACATATATTTTGATGCGGTCACCATCCACATATTCGTGGTCGCGGGCCACAATGCCCACAAATTTGGCTTTGGTAGTGAAATCTCCCAAATATTGGTCTCCAAAATATTCGTTGGAGCCTTTTTCCTTTTTTTCTTTGATCTTTGGGTCGATGACCATGTCGTGACCTGCCTGAACAAGTTGCCTGTCTGGCAACATTTGAACTCCGGGCTTCTCATTCTTGGAGGTAAGGCTCTCGTCCAATACGGAAGGCATTCTTAGCAAAGTGCCTTGGTTGCTGGTTTTGACATCGAGTTTATTATTATCGCCAATTTTTAAGGGCCGGGTTGTGGGAATGTCACCTTGCGCATGCATGGGCATGGCAAACAAAAGAACCCCTAACAAAGCAAATACACTCTTTTTCATGGCAACTAAGGCAATGGTCTAATTATAAAGTTAGCAAATACCTTGCCACCAATTGTATAAATTGACGTTAAATCGTTAAGCTGTAGTCTTTTTTGGAGTGCTTTCTCTTTTTAAGTCCAAAAAGTGGGTGTAGAACGGGTATCCGAAGGATAATCAAGTCGTAAATGAGCCAACTCAGTCCAAAGGTACCTGCAACAAGGATCAACGCCTTGGGGGCAAGCCCCAAATCCAAATCCATTACAAGATAGCCAATGCAGACCGTGATGGTCTGGTGCAATATGTAGAATGGGTATACGGCCCTGTTGGCATAGGCGAGTCCAGTGCTCGGCTTGTTGAGGTATTGGGCGGCGTAGGCAAATAGCACCAAGATCCACGACCAGATATTTACCACTTTCAGAAGGGCCTCGGTAAAGTGAATCACATAACCATCTTCAAAAAATAACCAGATGATGGTCTGCCCCGTAAAACCTACGATACCTAAAAGAAGGGCTTTTTTCTTCATCCTGCCCAAGGTATTCCAAAAGATATCTCCTGTAGCGACCAGAACAAAGCCGTAAAAAAACAGAATGATGCTGAATATAAAATTAAACCAGTCATCCACCAAAGCATGGGTAATGGGAAAAAATGGTTCTACCAAGGATTCCACCAAATAAAGCGGAATCACGAATAGGTAAATGCCCCATGATTTTTGGATGATGTTTTTAACCCATTCCACGAATTTTGTGCTGTGGTTCCTCAAATAGACGAAAAGCGGGGCCAAGACCCACGAGAAAACCAGCAAATACGGCAAAAACCACAGGTGATGCCAACTTAAATTTCCTTCGGGATACACCCCATCAAAAGCAATTGTTGAAAAGAATGCCCAATAGGAACCCGTAAACTGTCCCTCCGCCAAGCGTTCCACGTACACTTGAGGGGGCACAATAAGCAACATACCTACCACCAAAGGAATCCCCAAGCGCAGAAATCGTTCCCACATAAATTTTCCCATCCCGCGTTTGCCCAGGGCATAAAACGTACCCATTCCGGATATCACGAAAAGTATGGGCAATCGCCATTGGTTTAAAAACAGCATGGGCCAGCGCAGCCAATCGTAAATAATGTTGTTTTTTACATGCCATCCCCAAGGAACAAAGAACATCCCCACGTGGTAAAAAATAAGTAGGCCGAATACAATCACCCGAAGCCAATCCAAATCGTAACGTCTAATGCTAGAATCCATTGCTAAAATTTTTTCCAAAGATGTGGAGCATAGGGGAAACCACATATTTTTTGGAGCTCGTAAATGTCCTGAATTGCAATTCTGGAGGAATTAAGTTCTATTTTCCTTCATATAAGCGGAAGGGGATTGGCCTGTATGTTTTTTGAAAGCACTGTAAAAGGCTGATTTGGACCTGAACCCGACCGATTCACCAATAGCCTCAACCGTGAGCTGCTGAAATTCTGGATGGAATAACCTCACTTGTGCAAGTGCAATCCGTTTTTGGTTGATGTAATCGTTGAAGTTGTTGCCCGTCTCGGAGTTGATCAATCTGGAGATGGTATTGCTATTGGTATCCAGCTGCTCGGATATTTTTTTTAAGCTGATATCCTGATGGGTGTAATATTGGGAATCTTCGATAAATGCTTCAAGGGTCCTGAATTGAACGGAAGTGCCCGACAAGGTCTCATACTTATCGGCAATCCAAGATTTTTCAAAAAAGCGCGATTCGGAAAGTATGAAATAAGAGGTGATAAAGATAGTGGCAGTTTGTATGATTCCGATGATATGATCACCACCGTCATCATCAAAATTGAGATAAATAATAAATATAGTCAGTAGGATCACTAAGAAAAAAATAACCGTGTTTCTTGAAAACATGTACTTGTCCACTTTAATGTTTTTGGCCTTGGTCCACCCCTTTTTTCGGGACTTTAGTACTAACAAAAGGGACAAAATCAGATAAAATGCAAAGCTGATTAGGACCAACCATCGAAATTGGTCTTTAATATGGTGGTATGAGTAGTCCATAGTGCCCGGGACTTCCAAAAAGCCCAAGTCACTATGGTAAGCTCCGAGATAGGCATTGATTTTTACTTCAATGGGACTGGTATAGAAGTTCACTTGTGAAATGACGTAGAGCAATGGGAGTATAAAATGGGGCCAATGCTTTTTTGGGCCAATGGGCTTCCGTTCCAATAGGGCAAACAAGAAAAAGTATAAAGTTGGAGCAATCAAGAGCACCAGAAACTCGGTTGAATCGTTCAAGTGCATCGTGTATTTCATCAAACCGGTGTAGCAAAGGTAGATGTCCAAAAATACGAGGCACTGCACCAAAAGGGACCAACCAAAGAAAATGATGGCCGAATCGCGTTTTGCCCTTAAAAAGATGACCAAGGCCAAGAAAACCCCCTGTACTATGCCCAAGAGCATGATGTGCGATGCAAGGTCGTACCGGATGGGGATTTGATCTAATATGGCCGTTACATCATTCATTTATGGGGTATAAGTTGTATCTTGAAAGCAAGTAAAAATGAAAATTACCATTCTTTTTTAAATCAACCTGACACCAAAATGAAAAAACGACAATTCTTACGCTATATGGGCAGTGCCGCCATGGCCGCCCCTCTTTTTCCGATTACTTTGGATGGCGCCATGACCGAGAAAGGGCCGTATCCCGATAAGGACAGTGAAGCATTTTGGGAACGCATCAGGGAAGATTACAGCTTAAAGCCGGATTACATTAATTTGGAAAGTGGGTACTACAACATTATTCCCACTCCCATCCTGAATAAGTTCACCGAACATGTACAACACGTAAATTATGAAGGTTCGTACTATATGCGTACCGTGCAATGGGAAAACAAGGACAAGGCAGCGGCACGGGTGGCGGAACTCGTCAATTGTTCTGAAAAGGAATTAATAATTACCCGAAATACCACCGAGTCTCTGGATATGATTATTGGGGGCTTCCCTTGGGAAAAGGGTGACGAAGCTGTTTTTGCCGTTCAAGATTATGGCGCCATGCAAATACATTTTCATCAAATGGAAGACCGCTATGGTATTGTTTGCAAAAAGGTATCCGTGCCCAATCACCCAGAATCGGATGAGGAAATTGTGTCGCTCTACGAATCGCAATTAACTCCAAAGACCAAATTATTGATGATTTGCCATATGATCAATGTGACCGGACAGATATTGCCCGTCCGAAAGATTTGCGATATGGCCCATGCCCATGGGGTCGAGGTGATGGTGGACGGTGCCCATTGTGTTGGACACATAAGGGTAGATTTGGCCGAATTGGACTGCGATTACTATGGATCCAGTTTGCACAAATGGCTTTGTTCCCCATTGGGAGCGGGCATGCTCTATGTTGCGGAGAAGAATATTTCTAAAATATGGCCCTTGTTTGCGGAACACGAAGAGGATGATACCAAAATCCGCAGGCTCAACCATACAGGAACCCATCCCGTTCATACAGATTTGACCATTAATGATGCTGTGGACTACTTGGACATGATTGGATTGGAGCGCAAGGAAAACCGAATGCGCTACCTGCAACGCTATTGGAGCGACCAACTCCGGGATGTGGAGAATGTGGTCATCAATACACCCTTGGAACCGCGCCGCAGTTGCGGTATTGCCAATGTGGGACTTACCAATATGAAACCTTCGGAAATGGCAAAGACGCTATTGGATGAGTTCAACATCTGGACCGTTGCCATAGATTTTGAAAATGTCCATGGCTGCAGGATCACGCCCAACGTGTTTACCACCACCAATGAACTTGACCAATTCGTGAGTGCCATCAAAACGATGGCAAAGCGAACTTAATGATCCATATAATCCCGAAGCTTTTCAGGTCCTTCCAACAATACCCGAACAATTTGAAGGGTGCCGTCTGGCTTCGTATCAATGTGCCATTTAATGAGTGATAGTTCCCCGTTTTCCAACTCAATACCGGTGATGCTTCGCGGGTGCACACAGCTACCATCGTTAAAAAAGGGAATTTGCCCAGGCTCTGGAAACCTCGGTCTGTGGGTATGTCCCGCCATAGTAATCAACAATCCATTTTTAAGAATCCAGCGTTTGATGCGCTTTTCGATTCGGATAAGCTCCTTGTAATTTTTGGCAGGACTCGTAGGGTCGGCGATGCCCACTACCTGAAGCGGTTTCCACAACACCCGCACCAAAAATCGACCAATCCGCCAGCAGACATAGTTCCACCAGTCTGCCTGATGCCCATGAACGCAGAATATCTCCTGACCCGTTTCAGCATGCTTCAAAACTATAGCTTCGTGATACGTAATGCCCTCGAAAAGTTCCTTATCCGACCCATCAATGGGCTCAAAATAGTGGGAAAGATGCTCATCCACATAGGCGGGGTCGCGGTACACCATATCGTGATTGCCCCAAAGCATATGCAAACGGTTTTCCAAATGGAACCTCCGCAACAATTGGTATACATTCTTGTGTGCCTCAAAAATGGAGTCAAAGCTGATATTTTCCCAAAGCTCGTCCCCATCACCAAGTTCGATGTAGCTGAACCCCTCCCGATAATAATGGTTTAGCGCATGAAAGTAAATGTTCCGATTATTGGCAAAATCGTCGGCGAAGCTGTTGTCCCCACGATGACAATCACTAAAAAAAATGAATTTGGAGCCTTCATCAAAGGGAATGACCTTGGCATTTTTGTAGGCATTGTCTAATCGGCTCGAAGAGGACATGAAAAAGGTACTAAAATCCTTAAAAAAGGACGTTTTGTCCATAAAGATATTGATAAAACCATATGCGCCTTTACTTTTTGTAAATTTGTAGTAGAAACCTCGACTAAACGGTGTATGAAGCACGACTACCATTCTGAAAGCCCACTTGTTCAATTGGTGAGTTTCAACAAATTGTTGGAACATTACGATGAGCAGCTTAAGAGTTCAAACAAGCACTTGGCCCAACGGGCCAAATATGTCTTGGATGCACAGGCTCCCTACCCAGAACTTCGTGAAGGCTTCACCGATCTGTCGTTGTTGGAGACACATAAGGATGTAATCAGCATAATTTTAGAGGATTCTTTTGCCCCCATTTTGACCAAGAACGAGATAAAAACAGCTTCAACGCCCTTCGAGAACTTGGTTTTTAACTCTTCTGAACGGTTTCGTCAAATTCTGAAGGATGCAGGAGAGGAGTACGAACCGGAAATCACCAACATTCCAAGGGAATTTGATTACATCATGAAGTGTACGGTGATCTTGCAGTTTTATTACGGTTACAATTTAGATTTTAAACGTCCATTTTTTTTCGATATACCCGATTCCAACGGTGTGATGCGCCGTTACCGTATTTTGTACAATGCTGATTTTATGGAAATCATCCCAACAGACAAAGCAAAGCCCGTTAGCCAGGATGATGTGGATGAACTGTTGGAGAACTTTTACAACTTAGATCTCTGGAAGGAAAAAATTCCACCGAACAGTTTTTTGGCGAGGGGTTTTGTTATATCCAATATGTTCGATGTTACCGCCGAGCATTCCGTTTCGGAAATCAAGTCGACCTTGATTGGAAAGACCCAACGTGGGAACGACTCCTTTATGGAAAATTTCGAGGATACCTTTAGATCTTTCTTTAGGTTGAACGATATTAAGGTCGGATTTGCGGGCTACGATTCCGGTGCAGATCGCTTTTTTAAGATTTATGGAAAGGGAATGGATAGCTATATCCTGAATGGAAAGGAAACCGAAGACTGTAATTCCACGTTTTGTAGTTATTCCCATGGAAAGCTTTTTAAGGAGAACAAGTATTTTGCCATTTCCAATGTGGAGAAGTATTACAATAAAACTGAAGGCAAAGTACAGCCCTATAAAAATTTGATGGACCAGGGCATTAGAAGTGCCATTTTGGCCCCTATTGCTGTTAACGGCGAACTTTTGGGTGTCTTGGAACTGGTTTCCGGCAAAGTAAACGAACTCAATAGCGTCAATGCCAACAAGTTGGACGATGTGATGCCTTACATCGTGGCGGCAGTGATGCGCACCATCGAAGAAGAGGAGAATCTGATTGATGCAGTAATCCAGCATGAATGCACCTCGGTACACCCGTCGGTATATTGGAAGTTTCAAGAAGAGGCCAAGCGTTTTATGGCCGATGAGCTTTCGGGCAACGAAGCCGTTTTTAAAGAAATCGTCTTTAAGGATGTTTACCCGCTATACGGTCAAATCGATATCAAGGATTCCGCAAAGGAACGCAATCTGGCCATCCAACGTGATTTGATGATTCAGCTGTCAGAAATCAATGATATCCTCCAAATTGCTTTCTCCAAATATGAACTTCCCATCTATGAGGAACTGATGTTCAGGGTCAACAATTACCTGAACGAAGTTAAGGAGGCCTTGTTTACCCACACCGAACAAGCGGTTTTCGATTTTGTTAAAGAGGAAGTAGACCCTGTATTTGACCATTTACAAAAGGAAGATGAAGAAATCGCAGGATTACTTGAAGCGTACAAACAAAAAATAGACAAGACCACCGAAAGCTACTACGACCATCGTAGAAACTACGATGATAGTGTAATGGAGGCTAACATGAAATTGGCGGCCCTATTGGATAAAAAGCAGGAAGAGGCCCAAAAAATGTTCCCGCACTATTTTGAACGGTACAAAACCGACGGTGTGGAACACAATATGTACATCGGCAGTTCCATTGCAAAGGACAGAGAGTTCAATGAACTGTTTTTGAGCAACCTAAGATTGTGGCAGTTGCAGGTAATGGTGGAGATGGAGAACAAGTATTACGCACTTAAACCTCATTTGCCCGTTAAGTTGGATGTGGCTTCATTGGTCTTGGTGTACAGTACGTCCTTGGCCATACGGTTTAGGATGGACGAAAAGCGCTTTGATGTGGATGGCACCTACAATGCCAGATACGAGGTCATTAAAAAGCGAATCGATAAATCCTTTGTGAAGGGAACCAACGAGCGCCTTACCCAAAAAGGGAAATTGGCCATTGTGTACTCCCAGCGCAAGGACGAAAAGGAATATTTGAGATACATCAGTTTCCTAAAAGCCAAAGGTTACTTTACCAATAACATCGAAATCGTGGAACTTGAAGGTGTACAAGGAGTTTCGGGGTTGAAAGCCATTCGTGCTGAAATCCTATATCAAAAGGATAAAAAATCCGAGCGCACCTATACCTACGATGACCTCATGGAGGAACTCAACAGCTAGATCAGAAAATCAACCGGTCCGGGCCAAAAAATCGGAAGGCAATCCCAAAAGAAATTACCGAAATGATCATCCCTATCATGAATATGTTATAGGTAATCCGAAGTATCTTGTACTTTCTGTTCAAAACAACACCTAAATAATAAAGGTCTTTGGTAAGGGATGAATACACATAATCCTTGTCCTTCACCATTTCCTGCAGGGCCCACTCGTACTCTTTTAGGTCCATTTGATGGAAGTTTCCAAAAAAGAGAAGGTTTACACGTCGCTCTTCCACATCTTCCTTGGTGAACTTGCCAGTGGTGATATTGGGTCTTGTTGCCAATACGGACAGCACCATGGAAACGACACTGAACATGATTAAGATCAAGGTAGGATAGATCATATAGGTATTGGAAGGATTGTCCAGTTTGGTAAGCAAATTGGCCAATACCAGCGAAATGATAATCGCATTCACCGATAACAGGATGTTCGCCTTGGTGTCGGCAATATCGCTCAGTTTCAAGTGGTTTTTTAAGGTTACCCGATACAGCGTTTGTACACTTCGGTCGGGACTTTCGCTTTTGTATTTGGCTTTGAGGGCTTCTTTTTTGGCAATCTTTTTTTCGGCCTTTTTCTCTTTGAGGAGCTGCTTCAAGTTTTTCTGCTTTCCATCTTCCCAGTTTTCCTTTGCGTAATCCGTGTAAAACTGGTGCTTGCGGAACATTTTGATGTTCTTGTCCCGCCACTTTTTGGAGGAATAGTCTGCAATCCCCAATTGCTTGAATTCTTCCTTTAAAAAATCGGTGGTTTCCCAATAACTTCGCTTGGCGAAATGAGACATATCGGCATCGCGGATAATTTCTTCCGGCAAGGTTTGGGGTTCGCTGTACATTTTGGTGGCCATGATGAGGGTGCACACCTGATGGATTCCCTTTTGGTCGTAGCCCTGTTCCCTAAGAAAATCAGAAGCAAGCTTACAACTACTTTCTTCATGGTCTTCATGGCCATTAATGTGACCTACATCGTGAAACCAAGCCGCCAATAGCAGTTGTTCGTTCTCCGTATCGCCCAAGTTATAATAGTTGAGCAATTCTTTAGTACTTTTGACTACTCGTTCGGTATGTCGCAAGTTGTGGTACAAGAACTTGGGGTCAAGTTCCTCCGTTAAAAGTTTAGAAACGAAGTGTTTAGTTTTATCAACAATTTCCGACATATATTCTGATTGGAATTCCAAATTACGAAATTTTGGTATTAACGTCGTGCAATATGAAGAAACATTACTTGCTAGCCCTGCTCATCGGCGTATTGCATGGTTGCGCCACCTACCAAACCAAGTATGCGGATTCTTACCCGGGTACCACTGGCCAATTTCAAAAGGAAGTGGAGCATACCTTCTACCTGATTGGTGACGCGGGAAAATCTCCCATGGGAGAGCTCAACCCCACCTTGAAAAGGTTCAAGAAAGAACTGGAGAGCGCCCAGCCCAACAGTACCGCTATTTTTTTGGGAGATAATATTTATCCCGCTGGTTTTGTGGATAAAGATGACGACCCAGAGGCCTATCGGCAATCCAAACATTATTTGGATGCCCAGTTGGCCACCTTGGAAGACTTTAAAGGCAGACCACTATTTATCCCAGGAAACCATGATTGGTATAGCGACGGTTTGAAAGGCCTGAAACGCGTAGAGGAGTATGTAGAGGATGTATTGGATGATAATGAGGCCTTTCAACCCGAAAACGGCTGCCCCATTGAGGATATAGAGATCAGTGACAAAGTTATGGTCATTGCCATTGATACAGAGTGGTACTTGGTCAATTGGGACAAGCATCCCACCATGAACGATGAATGCGAAATCAAAAGTAGGGGACGGTTTTTTGAGGAACTGGAAAGTTTGATTAAAAAGAACAGGGACAAAACGGTGATCATTGCCATGCACCACCCCCTGTTGTCCTATGGAGTGCACGGAGGGCAATTCTCATTTAAGCAGGGGCTTTATCCCAGTGGAGGTAAGGTGCCCATGCCATTTTTGGGTGCAGCCATCAATCTGCTACGGAAGACATCGGGCGCATCCGCAGAAGACCTTTCCAATCAGTTGTACAACGAGTTAAAGAAGCGAATCCTGACGCTATCGCAATATTCTGATAAGATTATTTTCGCATCAGGACACGAACATACGCTCCAATATATTGAAGAATTTGGAAAGCCTCAGATCGTTAGTGGTTCTGGAGCTAAAACCGGAGCAACCCGATTGCTAAATGGCAGTAAGTTTTCTTCAGGAATGAACGGGTATGCGGTTTTGACCGTGTACAAAGATGGTTCTTCCGATGTGGTGTTCCACGGAACGGAAACAGACACTGTATTGTACAATACACCGGTTCTTCCTCCCGATCGGCCAACCAAGAAAATCGAGATGGATGATGATTTTCCGGCGTATCAAATGGCTTCGGTCTACGCTCAAGAGGATATTGAAAAAAGCAAATTCCATAAATGGCTTTGGGGAGAGCGGTATCGAAAATATTACGGGACCCAGATCAAGGCACCTACGGTGCGATTGGATACACTTTTTGGAGGACTCACTGTGGTACGGAAAGGTGGCGGCAACCAATCCAATTCCCTGCGATTGGCAGATAAGCAAGGTCGGGAGTATGTTATGCGGGATTTAAGGAAGAGCGCCGAAAGATACCTGCAGGCCATTGCATTCCAAGAGCAATATATCATTGGGGAATTTCAGGACACCTATACCCAAGAATTGTTGCTGGACCTGTATACCGGAGCACATCCCTATGCCCCATTTACCATAGGTAAACTTTCCGATGCCTTAGGGATGTTCCACACCAACCCCAAATTATATTATGTGCCCAAACAATCGGTTTTGGGAGATTACAATAAAGAATTCGGAAACAGCCTTTATATGATCGAGGAGCATGTTTCCGATGATCATGATAATCTCAAAAGCTTCGGATATACCAAAAAAATCGAAAGCACCTACGACCTGATGGACAAGCTCCGCGAAGATGAAGAGTATAGCATTGACCAGAAGGAGTACGCCAAGGCCCGGCTTTTTGATATTATGATCGGGGATTGGGATAGACACGTGGATCAATGGAGGTGGGCAGAGTTTGAAACCGAAGAGGGCAACAAAGTCTACAAACCGATTGCTCGGGACAGGGACCAAGTATTTTCCCGCTGGGGAGACGGATTGATCATGGGCTTTGGTTCCAGGGCCGTACCTGGATTACGGATTTTTGAAGGTTTCCACGAAGAAATACGAAGTGTGGAAGGATTCACTTCTTCCCCCCGCACCTTTGCCTTGGATATGGCCCTGTTATCAGAAACCGATTTGGACACATGGGTAGAGCAGGCCGAATTCATTCAGCAAAATCTGAACGAAGAAATCATCGATGAAGCATTTTTGGCATTTCCAGAAGAGGTCAGGGACGAAACGTTGACCGAAATCAAACGGATACTATTGGCCAGAAAAGCTAACCTGGTTCAGACTGCGAAGGACTATTTCGCTGTTTTGAATCGCTACAGTGTGGTCACTGGAACGGACAAGGATGATTACTTCAATATCGTATCATTGCCCAACGGTCATGTTGAGGTTCGAGCATATCGCATCAAGGTAGGGGAAATGACCGATTTGTTCTTCAACAAGGTTTATGATCCAGCCCATACCAAGGAGATATGGGTGTACGGTCTGGACGATGATGATGTATTCGATGCCCGTACCGAAACCTCACAAATAAAGGTTCGCATTGTGGGGGGGCAAAACAACGATGTGTACAAAATTTCCGAAGGCTCCAAGAAATTATCGGTCTACGATTTTAAAGACAAAAAAAATACGCTGGACGAAGCCTACGGTGGAAAGATTCGCCTTGTAAGGGATTATGACACTAACACTTATGAGTTTTTGAACATCAAGGCCAGTAACAATCAAATATTACCTACGATTGGCTTTAATCCTGACGATGGCGTACGCATTGGGCTTACCGATACCTATACCTTCAACGGTTTTAGGAAAAACCCATTTACGCAGCAACATACCTTTAATGCGGCCTATTATTTTGCCACGGATGGGTTTGATTTGGGCTATCGTGGAGAGTTTGCCCATGTATTTAACAAAGTGAACCTTGAGGTGTATGCCAAGTTTACGAGTCCCAACTTTACCCGTAACTTTTTCGGCTTTGGAAACGAAACGGTCAACAATGATGATACAGAACCCTTAGGCTTGGATTACAATCGGGTACGCATCCGTACTTTACAGCTTGCACCCTCATTGGTATGGCGCGGTTTTTTGGGATCCAAAGTGCGATTGGGCCTGGCCTACGAAAACATCGAAATCGAAGAGACCGAAAACAGGTTTATCAATGAATTTTATGTGGCCAACGGCGAAGAAAACCACCTTAGCTTTTTTGGTTTGGATGGCGAATACAGCTATTCCAATACGGATAATGAAGCGTTCCCGACTGTGGGCATGGCCTTTTACTTGGAAGGTGGATTTCGTAAAAATTTGGACGACGGTTCACGGTCTTTTGGCTATGTGATACCGTCATTTTCCATGGACCATAAACTTTCGGCAGACGGTAGATTGGTTTTGGCCACACAACTCAAGGGTCACTTTACCATTGGCAATGGGTATGAATTTTATCAAGCGGCAAGCATAGGCGGCAACAATGGATTGCGCGGTTTTAGATTCCAACGGTTTACGGGTAAAACAGCATATTTTCAAAATACGGATATCCGCTACAGCTTTCGAAGGACCAAAACGGGAATTCTTCCTGTAACCCCTGGAATTTATGGTGGTTTTGACTATGGCAGGGTATGGTTCCCAGAAGATTCCTCGCGAATTTGGCACAATTCGTACGGAGGTGGATTTTTCGTGAACGGAGCAGATATACTCTCCGCCAATTTCGGACTTTTCAATAGCTCCGATGGGCTTCGATTTGCTTTTGGACTTGGTTTTGGGTTTTAATCACGAGTGTATTTATACAAATGCTGCCCACCAAACGGATTCTTTTCATCGGCAATGATAAGGGTTTTGTCGTCCGCAAAACAAACCGATTCAATCTGAGTGTTGGTTTTTAAATCCACTATTTTAATGGTGGCTTGGGAGAAGTCCGGTGCTGTAAAGTCAGTAAGCAAAAAAACGAGTCCATAGCTCAAAAGAGCAATGGTTTTCCCATCCGGTGAGATGTCGGCACTGGTCACCGAACAGCGATTTTGGTCCCCACAAAGGAAAAGATAACCCAAAAATTCGGCTTCGTGAGACCCTTCTTCGTCAGGTACACGATACATCAATGTTTTTCCGGAGTAAGGCCGTGTTCGATTTTTGGTGAAAATGTAAAGATGCCCGTTCAGGTGAAAAAATCCCTCTGTGTCATAATAGAGACTGTCCTTTTTGGGCGGAAAATCGTTTTGTTGGGGATACCGAAACTTAATTTTGTCGGCGTTTGGCTTTTTTCTGTCCAGTTCGTCTTTTGGGATTTTATATATGACCAGGTCATCCCGTTCGTTTTGATTGTTCCCGAAGTCTCCGATATACAGGTTGCCCTCCTTATCCATGGCCAAATCCTCCCAATCCTCGTTTTTGGCATGGTCAATTTCCAAGGATTCCTTTAAGTGGCCCTTGTCGTCAATTTTATAAATTTCGTCCTGGTTACCACTGTCTTCTATCACCCAATAATGGCCGTCATCCGTGAGCTCAAGACCCGATACTTCCTTTAGTTTGGAAGGAAGATCGCCCATGGGTTCCAATTCGCGCAGAAAATTTTGCTGAGCACAGGTTTGCGCAACCATGACGAGCAATAAAAGGGATAATTTATTCATCACTTTCCTTTATGGGCATAAACACTTCCGTGGTCCACTCCAGTTCATTCCCTCCCATATTGGGGTTATTGTAGAAAACCTCTATCGGCGTGCGCTCAACAGGGATGTTCTTTTCCTCGGCATAATCCAACAATGCGAACCATGCTCTGTCAGACGTGATATAATTGCCATGATAGATGGCTTTAATTGCGTTTTGGGAGAATATCCGTTTGTATACGATATCTGGATGGTCTGGAAGTTTCTCCGAACGGATTATGGGATTACAGAAGTTATAGGACAGGCGGTTGTTCTTCAAGTCCCAATCCACTACTTGAACAAATGGAGGGCCGTTCAATTGCACTTGGTTTTGAAGCAAGATACCATTTAAAAAATTGTGGTTCTTCATCATGCCCAAAGCTTTGCCTTCCGTGGTGGTGGTAAGCGGTATACAGGCACAAAAGGATGAAAATATTTCCTCTTCGCCTTCAATCGATACTGTAAAAAGTTGGATATGGTCGTTCAAAAAATCGTTGAAATCCAAAAGTAACCGTCTGGAGCCTTTTTCAAAATCGGTATCGGAAAAAGGGACGCCCAAACGATTATTGAAGGAATAATCCAAGTCTGTTATGTTTACTTGAACTTCGCTCAATGAGTCATGCACTTTTTGGATTTCCCACTCAAATACCTGCAGGGAATCGTTTACCAAAATGGTTTGCCTAAAATGTCTAGGACTTTCGTAATCCAGCGGTATAACGGAATCAAATCCTTGGTTCCAAGCCTTTACCGATTCAAATATGGTCCCAGGAATGGCCTTGGCCTTAAAATTGACCTGATAATCCTGGGGTTTTAATACAAAGTACCATAAAATCACTCCTACCACAAGGGCAAGGATTATTGAACTGATCTTCCTCATAACTAAGGAGCAAAAATACGGATTAGCCTTTTGTCATGTCCAATTTATCGACCACAAATTTCCCTAGGTCCCTACCTTGCTTTATCCCAACATCGATAGCCGCCCTATAATGGATACCACCGTACATTCGGCTCAATGCCGCCTCGTCGGATGCTTGGTTGAACGAGGAAAAAGAACGTACCGGAAGGCCGTAGGCTACTTCTGTATCATCATCAAAGGCAAAGTTATCGCCAAAAATACTGGTCAGTGCAATAGCCGCAGCTCCGGAGACCACACTATGTCCGCTTGTGTATTCTGGGAATGGCGGGGTTTGCAACACTGGCTCCCAACTGTCGTCGATGTACTCGTTGATGACGGTTTCCGGGCGGATGAGATTGCTTCGGTACTTTTCGTCCCAACAGCTGATAAAGGCATCGGCAATGGCAATGGATGTCTTGGTATAGGCATAAACCGTTTTGGCAAAATCGGAGTTCGTTTTACGGGATGCGATTTTGGTAATGCCTATCCAGTGTGCACCAGGCGTAATCTTTTTGGTGGCAAACATCAAATGTCCACGGGTCACAGAAACGTAAGGGTTACAGTCCCAAAACTGTGCAATGGCTATCTCTTCTGATTTATCGCCTTTACCGATCATGTTTTTGCGAACCTCGTAAACCTCCATCACCTCTTTGTAAAACTGGGAATCTTCTTCCATGGAAAATTCTGGCGGGGGTATGGGCTTGAATTGCTGAGCTGAATCGATGGCAAAAGGACGGATTTTTTCCCAGTGGGGCTCAATACCGTTCATATAGGCTGGGGGAGTGGGCTGCCAACGCGAAGGATCTTCAGAATTCACGGAGAACTTGGGCATGGTACGGGTCTCCTTATAATTGTCTTTGTTCATCCATTCCCCAATAAAATCGGCCACTTCCAAACCATATTCCTTAGAGGCGTTAAAAACGGGTTCATTTTTGTCCATCCAAATGGTGTACAAGCTGTCCCGGAAAGTCTCCATCCGTTCTTCCGAAAAAATGAGACGCTTGCTCAAATCCATGTGGGCCACCAAAGCAGCCATTTCAAAATTGATGTTTTCCTCATTTTTAGGAGCGGGAATGTTTCCTAAATCGGTTACTTGGCCCGCCAACGACTTGTATTTGTCATTTTTTAAGGCAACAATTTCGTAAGCGGCAATGTTGGGGTACGCAAAAATTCTGCTGGCTACGGGCGGTGAAAATATATCATGAATCATGATTTCAATGACCTTGTCCACCGAAGCGTGCAATTCCTCCGGAGAAATTTCAATGGGTTCCTCTTTTTTCTGGCAAGATGCCAAAACCAGCAAAATGGCTGCGATCAGTAGTATTCCTTTTTTTATCATGGCCTAACGATTACTTATTGATTTTA
Organism: Flagellimonas sp. MMG031; assembly: GCF_040112705.1. NCBI lineage: Bacteria > Pseudomonadati > Bacteroidota > Flavobacteriia > Flavobacteriales > Flavobacteriaceae > Flagellimonas > Flagellimonas sp. MMG031. The sequence continues at coordinate 246,729 of NZ_CP157804.1, read as the reverse complement.
TATACTTGTGCTACATCATCATTGAAGACGGCCAACACATATTTTTGATTTTGTACTGTAAAAGTTTGTAGATGACGAACCGATTTTTTGGTAAAATCCAACCCAAGTTGGTTTCCTAAAACGATATCATCTTCATTTTTGATAAGGGCGCCCGGAAACGAGTCCAATCTGCCGTGGTAGGGCTTTACCCCAAAATAATTACCTCCCAAAAGTGCTTCCTTTTTGCCATCCCCATCGAAATCGTCCACTAGAATGGACATGATGGGAGATACCTGAAGCGCATTGTTGAACGGGACAAAGGTAAATGTGCCACCGTCGTTTCTGGCATAGCCCGATTGTAAGGTGTTTACTTCCAACAGTGTCGATGCATCCAAAGCATCTTCCCCGAAAATTTCTTCGATGGTCTGTCCGGCAAAGGATTTGTAAGTGGTATATTTCTTTTTGAGATAAACCAATTGCGATGCTAGTCCGTCCAAGGTTTCCAAGGCATAGTAGTTCCCGTTCTTTTCCATGGCTGTGATGGTCTCGGTCTGACCATTTTCATCAAAATCGTTGAAATAAAGCCTCATGGGGTGTTTTTTGGATGCCTTAAACTTGGAATTGGTGCCCCAGTTGCCCAAAAGGTAGTCCATGTCCCCGTCACCATCCATATCAAAGGGTTCAATGGTCTGCCAAAGTCCGGTCAAATCCAATTGTGCCACTTCGGTGAACGCTCCGTTCTGGTATTTTAAGAATTTTGGGGCCATCCATTCCCCGACCAAAATAAGGTCGGTGATGGAATCCCCATCAAAATCGCTCCAAATGGCATCGGTAACCATCCCTTTGGCGAACGATTCAAACTCTTTTCTGGCTTTAAATTTGCCTCCTTGGTTCTCGAGCAAAACCGAGGTGGCCAGGGTTCCAAATTTACCGGTTAGTGTATGTCCACCAATAAACACGTCCAAATCACCATCATCATCAAAGTCGAAAGGTTTGACGACCGAGGAGTTTTGGTAGATTTCTGGTAGTGCAACGGCTTCAAATACAGTGTCTTTTTGTACGTAAAAAGCATCTAAAAGAGCCTCCGAAGTTCCATAAAAGTCACCGCCGCCGGAACTGGTGATAATATCATTCTTGCCGTCATTGTCAAAGTCTGCAATGCTCGCGGAAACTATCTCTTTGATGGAGTCTTTTTGAAGGCTATCAAAACGTTTCGGCACAAATATGGAATCCTGTTGCACAAAGATTCGGGAGGATATGTACTTGGACCCTCCAAAAAAGACATCTTCTTTTCCATCGCCTGTTAAATCCCCAATGGCAAGGGCGGGACCTCTATCGGAAATCTGATAGGGAATCAGTTTTTCACGGTTAAAATCGGTATAATTGTCCTCCACATGTGTAAAGTCCAAGCCCAATCTATTGTTCACGGGAGTAAACATCGGTTGTTTCTTTGCACTAATGCTGCCGTAATCAAACGGTCGGGTATTGGATGGACTTATGGTCAATGTTTGGTTCAAGTTGACGTTCGTCAGCACTTGATAGGTTTTATCGGGCCAAATAATTTTTAAGGAATCCAAAGGCTGGTCCGAGGCATATCCAAAATGAACCATAGGTTCGGAAGAGGCCTGAAACCCGCGAGTGGTAAATAGTTCCTTAAATTGAAGTCCTTCCTTGTTGTAAGCATACACCTTGGTGCCAATACCGAATCTATTATTCTTGGTATAGTGGAACTTTACCTTTAGGTAATTGCCCTTTCCGTTGGTTTTGTTGATGTAGAGCGATGCGGGATGGTCGATATTGTTGGTAACCAAATCCAAATCACCGTCACCATCCAAATCGCCCATTGCGGTGGCACCGGAAATCAGGGTATCCTTGGTCACCCATATTTCGGACATATCCTGAAATTGCAGGTCTTTGTTTCCCTTAAATACGTAGTTATGAACATTGCCCGAAGGCATCAGCTCCAGTGCTTTTTGGTCCACCAGTTTAGTATTGTCGATTTTTTGTTTGATTTGTTCTGTGGACACAAATTTGATAAAATCAAGGTCGTTCGGTCTTTTCGGAATCCCGTTCGAAATAAAGACGTCTTGTTGTCCGTCCAGGTCGTAATCACCAAAGAGGGCGCTCCAACTCCAATCCGTAGCAGCGATGCCGCTCATTAGCGCGGTTTCCATGAAGTTGCCATCGGGTTGGTTCACAAAAAGCATGTTGCGGGTAAACTGATAGTGGTACCCAAAACGGTCGATGCGCATTTTTTGGGTTTGGACATTGTCGTCCCCTTCCGATGATTTTAGTGCCACTTCGTCTTCGGGAAGCATATCCAAGGAAAGAAAATCAGGGCGGCCATCGTTGTTGATGTCGGCCACGTCGTTCCCCATGGAAAATCTGGAGGTGTGACCAAAATATTTTTTTAGGCTTTCGGTAAAGGTTCCGTCGCCATTGTTGAGGTAGTAGTAATCGTCCTCGTGGAAGTCGTTGCCCACATAAATATCGGGGTAGCCATCTTGATTAAAATCAGCAATGGCCAATCCAAGTCCGTATCCATTGATTCCGCCGTAGATGCCGGCTTCTTCACTTACATCGGTAAACTTTCCGTTGTCGTTGCGGAGCAGTTTGTCCCCAGTTTCGTACCGACGTTCGTACCGCAGGTCAAAACGTCCAAAGGAGTTTTGGGTATGTACGGCATGGTTAAGTAGATAGAGGTCCAAATCGCCATCAAGGTCATAATCAAAAAAAGAGGCGTTGGAACTATACGAGTCGAAATCCAGCCCATATTGCGCGGCACTTTCGGTAAAGGTATTGTCCCCATTGTTGATATACAGCTCATTGAAGCCATTGAAGCCATTAATGCCCACTACGGCACAAACGTAGATGTCCAATAAGCCATCCCCGTTAATGTCGGCCATGGTGGTGCCGGTATTCCAACTGCTATTGCCTTCTATTCCTGCGGAGGTCGAGATGTCCTCAAACTGTAGGTTGCCCTTGTTGAGGTACAATTTGTTCTTGACTTGGTTTCCACTGAAGAAGATGTCCGGCAAGCCATCATTGTTGATATCGCCGATGGATACGCCTCCTCCGTTGTAGAAGTACAGGTAATCCAATATGCTCAAATCATCAGTAGGGGTGAGGGTATTCGTAAACTCAACTCCTGTTTTTTGGGATTCGGGGTTTTCAAAAAGACTCCCTTCCTTTTTGCAGGAGACAACACCAAGGGTAATCAATATTATGATGAGAAACCTATTCATTGATGGCAAAAATCTTTGGTTTGTTATTGTTTACGGCCGCAATAACGTAAGTTTTTCCGTTTTTGTCCTTGAATTGCTTCAGGTATTTTACTTCATCCCGAACCTTGAATCCACTGGTTTCATAATCTTGCCATGTAAAGCCAAGCTGCCCATCGCCCAAAAGGAGATTGCCTTGGCTGGCATCCAATCGGGAAAATTGCGGTTTGAATTCGTAGTTGTTCCCGGCCATGATCAAATCCAAATTGCCATCGTTGTTGACATCAGTACAAGTGATATCACAAACGCAGGACAACTGTACCCGAGCGGGAAGATTTTTGATCGTAAACGTACCGTTGCCTTCATTTATGGCGATTACTGATGCTGAGGTTTCCGCTTTTTTCACTATCGATTTGGCCATTACCTCTTCAGGGAATAGTTGGTGAATCGTTCGGTGGGCATAATCAGAAGCCTTGAGGTTTTGCTTTTTGAGGTTGGGTAATTGTTCGGTGAGTTCCCTTTTTTGGTGAATGGGATAATCCCCTCCATTTTCCTGAAGGGTCATAATCTGCTCTATGGTCCCGTTGTTGTCATAATCGTTGATGTAGAGTTTCATCGGGGCATATTCCGTGGGCTTGTAATGTAGGTTTAGACCTTGGTTGCCCAGAATCAAGTCCTGGTCGCCATCACCATCCAAGTCTGCGGTCTCCACGGTATTCCACCATCCGTAGAGGCTGTCCAGAGAGCTGTCCATTTTGGTCAATCTCCTTCCCGTGTTTTTATAGATTTTTGGGGTGTCCCATTCTGCGGTGACGATCAAATCTTTTTTACCGTCCCCGTCCATGTCCTGCCATTGGGAATCGGTCACCATTCCGGCATCTTTTAAATCGTACCCCAAACGTTCGGTAACATCGGTAAAGGTGCCATCACCCATATTTTCCAATAACAGGTGGTCTGGAGAGATTCCGTACACGCCAACTACGCTTCGGGAGCCTATAAATAGGTCTATGTCGCCGTCATCGTCATAGTCATGCGGTGCTATGGTCGCGATGTTTTTATAGGTGGATGGCAGTTCATTCCCTGATTTTGAAAAGTTCCCATTGCCATCATTGAGGTAAAGTCGGGCAACGTATGTACGCTCCATGCCCACATTGTTGCCTCCTGAGCCAACGACCAAATCGAGGTCCCCATCGCCATCAGCATCAAAAAAAGCTGCGGCCACGTCCTCAAAATTCTTGTCAGCTTCGAGGGAAGCACTGTTTTTTGCAGTTATCCTGCCATTACCTCGATGCAGGTATACGATTCCAGGCTGACCTTTGGCGCCTCCGATAAAGAAGTCTTCGTTGCCATCGCCGTCAACATCGGCAACCGCAAGGGAGGGTCCCTCTTGGGAAAGTTTGTGGGAAATCAATCCTTCGTAATCAAAATCATTGTAGCTATCCTCCTGATGTGCAGCCGCAAAATTGGCATCCATTTCCTTGAGATAGGATTTTTTCACCTCCTTTTTTGGAAGGACGTAGGTTTCGGTTGCATTGGTATGTTCTATATTCAGGACTTGATTGGCTTGTACGTTTTCAAATTTCTGGGTGCGTTCATCGGGCCAAACGATGCGGATGGAATCCAATTGAGCGGTTTTTCCCAGTCCAATGGTCATATCGTACTGGATGGAGGATTGAAATCCTCTTGAGGGAATCAATTCTTGGTTGACAATATTTCCATCGAAATAAAGCTTGGCCAAAGTGCCCACGCCAAAAGGGTTGCCTTGGGGTCCTTTGAACTTGAGCTGTATGTAGTTATTGTTCAACTGGGACTCCGTATTGTTTTTATAAATGTAAGCGGGAGTGTTCACGTTATTGATGACTAGGTCCAAATCCCCATCGTTGTCCAAATCGCCATAGGCGGCACCATTGGAGCGGGAGGGGAGCTCAAAACCCCATTCCTCATTTGCATTGGTAAAGGAAATATCGCCATTGTTCTTGTATGCATAGTTGGGCTGTGGCTTTATGGGCATTTTGTTGATGATGGAGTCTATGGACTCCTTTTTTCCGGTCAGCGCCATTTTTTGCACAATCTCGTTGGCGAAGAAATCCACAAAATCCAAATCCGTCAGGTCGTGGTTGATACCGTTGGTGATAAAAATGTCCTTAAGACCATCATTGTCCATATCGAACATAAGGCCGGCCCAGCTCCAATCGGTGGCGTGTATGCCGCTGTAGTAGGCAACTTCGGAAAAAGTGCCGTTGCCATTGTTGAGCTGTAAGGTATTTTGAATGTACTGTTGTCCGAAATCCTTATTCTGTTTCAGGTTAAATACGTTGTACCCTTCAAATTCCATCACTGATTTAACCCGATGCTCTTTCTCCGGAAGCATATCGGTGATAAAAATATCGTTATGTCCATCATTGTTGATGTCGGCCACGTCGATTCCCATGGCGGATAGGCTCAAATGGGAGGTCCAGTCGTTGATTTCCTCACTAAAAGTGCCATCTTTTTGGTTGATATAGAGGTAGTCCCTTTCATAAAAATCGTTGGATACGTAGATATCTGGGTAAAGGTCTCCGTTAAAATCGGTAACCAAAACACCAAGACCAAATCCGATAAGACTTCCGTAAATGCCGGCTTCTTCGCTGACATCCACAAATTTACCGTCGTCATTGCGCAGCAGCATATCGCCCACACCCTTAAAAATATCTGGAACACCTTCCCAGTCTTGCGCCCTTACGTCTCGTTGTTCCGCATAACCAAGGCTGCTAACGGGGATGTTGCTGTTGTTGAGGATATAGGCGTCCAAATCGCCATCCTTGTCATAATCAAAAAAGGAGGCATGTGTGGTAAAGCCTGTTTTGGCCAAGTTGTATTCTTCTGCTTTTTCGGTAAAGGTCAAATCCCCGTTGTTGATGTAGAGGTCGTTGTCGTGGTTATTGCCTTCCATGTTCCCTGCATTACAGACATAGATGTCCAGAAGGCCATCGTGGTTGATGTCCACCATAACCACCCCAGTGGACCAAGGTTTGTTCCCCAGTACCCCGGCCTGCTCGGAAATATCCTCGAACTTCATGTTGCCCTTGTTGAGATAAAGTCTGTTGGGTTCCATGTTTCCGGTAAGGTAAATATCCTGAAGCCCGTCGTTGTTCACGTCGCCGATGGCCACGCCACCTCCGTTGTAAAAGTTTCGGTATTTAAAAATGTTGAAATCCTTTCTGTTCTCTACTTTGTTGATGAAGGTAACGCCACTTTCCTCAGGTGAGAGCAACGTGAAAAGGGTCTCTTTTTTCGCTTCTTGTGCGGTTTGGTCTTCTTTTTTGCTGTTGCAGGCAGATAGACCTAGTAGTACAAGGGATAGGGTGATATATTTCAGTTTCATCTAACGTTCTTTTTTAACCAAAAAAATGGGAGCAGCATTGTTCATCGTAATGATGAATTCTTCGTTCCCATTGTTGTTTATTTTTGCAATTTTTCTGGCTGCACCGGAAATGCCCAGACTACGCTCCCAGCTAATGTTCCCGCTGTCGTCATTCTGCAACAAAAATCCGTGTGAAGCATCCAATCTACCAAGTTGAGTGCTTATCTCAAAATTATTGCCCACCATTAATATTTCATTAATCTTTCCTTGATCGTTTTTTACCAACTGTATATCGTTTACCGAAGATGACTGTACCAAATGCGGCAATGTTCTTAGGGTAAAGTTGTTATTGCCATCATTCTCAAAATAGGAGGTGCTTAGCAGATATACTTTTCTTTGGATGGCTTCATTCAATTTGTCTTTTCCAAAGAGTTCATCCAAGGATGCTTTGGCAAAGTCTTCGTAAAACAGGAATTTTTTGTTCAAAGAGGGCATTTGTTTGGCCAACTCATCCTTTGAGGCAAAGGCAGTCTCCCGGTCCCCATGAAAATGGGTCACAACAGTCTCAATAGACCCATTGTCATCAAAATCGTTGATGTACAAAGTGATTGGTTTTTCAACGGAAGCGTCAAATTTGGTGTTTAGGCCCCAGTTTCCGGCCAGTATGTCCAGATCGCCATCGTTGTCAAAATCTGCAAGCTCTAGTGTGTTCCACCAACCATGGGTGTTGTCGAGTCCATTATTTTTTTGGAGGGATAGTGTTTTGCCATCGTTCAAAAAGATAGAGATGGGATTCCAGTGCCCTGCGGCAATAAGATCTATATAGCCATTTCCGTCCAAATCTTGCCAAACAAAGTCTTTAATGTTGCCTAAATTTTGTAATTCCGGAGCGAATGAAGCGGTGATGTTTTGGAATTTGCCCTTACCGTTATTTTCGAGGAGGTATTGTTGGCTTTTCTCCCCAAATTTGGTCGAAACCGCATTGGATGAAATCATAAGGTCCATGTCGCCATCATTGTCTATATCCACAGCATCGACCTTAGCGGCGTTGATTTCTATTTGATGGAAGGCGTTGTTGTCTTTCTCCAGTATCCCTTCATTGTTGCGATACAATCTCGGCTGTAATGGGTTGCCGCTTGTAAACTCGTTTCCGCCGCTTACCACCACAATATCGAGGTCCATATCGTTGTCTACGTCCACAAATACTTGGTCAACGTCCTCTGCTATGGCATCTTCTTCAAAGAGTTCTGGTTGATGGTCGTTGTAGTTTCCCTGTTGATCCTGAAGATATAGTTTGGAACCCTGTTTTTTGCCTCCAGAAATAAAGACGTCGTCCAATCCGTCATTATTGATATCGGCTACGCTTACCGAAGGTCCCTCATTTGAATGGGCAAATGGAACCAATGGATTCCGATCAAAGTCCAAGGTGGGGTATTCCTTGTGCACAAAATTGAGGTTCCGTGAGGACGGATTATAATGTAGTTGCTTTTTTTTAACGGGTTTTTCGTAATAATTGCCACTGGCATTGGAATGGTCAACTTTTAAAAGTTGATTGGCTTTTACGTTTTTGAGCGTTTCAAACTTTCCTGATGGCCAAACCACATGGAGCGAATCAATTATGGAATCGTAGCCAACACCAAAGGTTAAGGTATTGTCCTTTGCGGACATAAAGCCGCGTGTTGGGATGTTTTCTTGAACCGATTTTCCTTTTTGATGAAACAGAATAACCTTGGTGCCTATACCAAAGGTATTTTTTTCACTTCCTTTAAAGGCCATTTTGATGAAATTCCCCTCGCTTAGGGTGTTTTCCATCACAAAAGCTTCTTGGTTGACATTGTTCACTACAATATCAAGATCCCCATCATTGTCCAGATCGGTATATACGCATCCATTGCTATAGGAATCTATCTGAGGCCCCCACGTTTTGGTGACATTATTGAAATGAGCCCCGCCGTTGTTTTTATAAAAATAGTTCTGCACTTTCTTTTTGGGCAACCGGTCAATCAGTTCCATGTCCTTGTCCGATAGCCCTGTTTCAATGTTTCGTTGGATTTCTTCATTGGATATATAGTTGATATAATCCATGTTATTGGTTACGCCCTGTATGCCGTTGGAAATGAATAGGTCCTTGAACCCGTCGTTGTCGTAATCGGCAAATAGGGCGCCCCAGGACCATTCCGTGGCGTCGATTCCGCTCAGGTTGGCAATTTCCCCAAAATTTTCCCCATCCAGATTCAAGTGAAGGGTGTTTTGCATGTACTGGGGAGCGAAACCATTTTTTAAGAACTGTTGGTACACTGGATAGGCGTATTCCAACCCAGATGTTTTATACGTTTCCAAGTCTTCGGGAAGCATATCCAACGAAAGAATGTCGGAAAGGCCATCGTTGTTGATATCGGCAATATCGTTCCCCATGGAAAAGTGGGTGGTATGTCCTAGCTTCTGGTCGTTCTCGGAGATGGTTTCCCTAAAGGTGCCATCCTTTTGGTTGATGTAGAGGTAGTCATTTTCAAAAAAGTCGTTACCGATATAAATGTCGGGATAACCGTCGTTATTGATGTCGCTTATGGCAAGCCCAAGTCCATACCCGATGGTTCCTTGGAAGATACCGGCTTTCTTGGATACATCGATAAAAGCTCCATTTTGATTTTCAAAAAGGATATCGCCCGACATGGAATCGACGATTTTTCTTTTGGCCCCTTTTCCGTAGGAACGATTGGGGTTTACGGAGTGGTTAAGGAGGTACATGTCCAGATCACCGTCCAAGTCGTAATCGAAAAAGGCAGCTTGGGTAGCATAGCCTATAAAGTCCAGACCATATTTTTGGGCTTCTTCCTTAAATGTTGGGATACCTTTTGCGTTGTTCCCTTGATTGATGTATAGTAGGTTTTGCCCACGAATAATGCCATGATCTCCAACTTTGCAGACGTAAATATCCAGTAAACCGTCATTGTTGACATCGGCATGGGTTACCCCAGTGGTCCATCCATCATTATTCCTTAGGTTGGATTCCTTGGTAACATCCTTGAATTTAAAATTACCTTGATTGAGGTATAGTTTGTCTTCCCCTTGATTGGAGGTGAAGTATAGGTCGGGCAGTCCATCGCTATTGAAATCGCCAGAAGCGACCCCAGCGCCATTATAAAAATAAAGGTAGTTGAGAATATTAAGTTCAGGAGTTTGTTTTAGGCTATTGCTGAAAGTGATACCTGTTTGCTTGGCTTCTTTCAACACAAAAAGAGTCTCCTGTTGTTGGGTACCGCAGCTTATTAAGGTCGTCAAGACTCCAAAAAGTATCCAGAACTGTCCTTTCATTTCTTTCTTCAATAGCAGGGGGTAATATAAATAATTCCTTCGCATGGCGAACATCAAATACATTAATGTTTTTCTAAGAAAGAATTAATAATTGACTAATGATGTACAATGCAAAAAGAAAAGACCACCAATCGGTGGTCTCTTCCTATATTAAACAGCTTAAACTTTGAATTACTAGTATCCTGGGTTCTGCACCAAGTTAGGATTAAGAATAAGTTGTGCAGATGGAATTGGGAACAATTGACGATCTGGGTTGCCCACAGCGTCAGCTTCTTTGAAGTCCCAATCTTTGGTGTACTGCCCAAAGCGAATCAAATCGTTTCTTCTCCAACCTTCAGTGTACAGCTCACGAGCTCTTTCATCCAAAAGATCTTGCTCTGTAACTGTTCCAAGAGGAGCAGCTCCCCTAAGGGTTCTCAACTCATTGATCATAGCGGTTGGGTCACCACCACTTCTCATCATAGCTTCGGCTTTCATCAAATACGCATCTGAATATCTGAAGAAGATGATATGGTTAGCGAAAGCACCATCCCTTGGGTTGTACTTGATCACACGGATACCCGTTACTTCGTTGTTGTCAACCAAGCTTGGTTGTCCGTCTACAGCACTAACAAATTCTCGGGTAAAACTCAACGGGCTACCATTTCTGTCTTCAAGTGCAGCACCGTTGGGTCCATATTGTTGTCCAATCAAGAATCCGAAACCAACATTGGAACCGTCAACGATACCATCGCTGTTTTCGTCAGTACCGTAAGATCCGTCAAAGGCAATTCCGCTTGGAGGAACAAATCCTCTACGGGTTTCTTGACCATCCTGCAAGGTGCCATCGTTAAGGCCTCTGTTGCTGTTGGCATCTCCTTCGAACAAGTCGTAAAACTCTGCCAAGGTGCTGAAACCATTCCAACCACCACCACCTAACTCGGTAGAGTTATAGTGCAAAGTGTTGAAAATTCTAGCACCTGCGGAAGCCTGTACGTAAAAAATAGTTTCAGTGTCACCTCCTGGTACAAAGATGTCGAAGTAATTGTCAGCCAACTCATAGCCATCGCCTTCAATACCATCTACCAAAGAGATAACTTCACTCATATCAGCGGAATCAGGAGTTCCTGATCCATTGTAGATATGTCTGTTCAAAAGCACTTTTGCTTTTAAGTATCTAGCGGCAGCCTTGGTAGCTCTTGAATTGTCGTCACCAGCAGATGATGTTGGCAGATTGGAGATAGCAGTATCCAAATCACTCAAAATAAAGGATACAGCGTCCTCACCCGTCAAAACATCTGGATCTCCCAATGGGTCTGCAGACTCAGTGTCCCTGTAAGGTACTTGTCCAAAGTTGTCCAAGATAATGAACATGGACAGTCCTCTGATGAAGGCAGCATGACCAACCGCTTCGGTTGAGGAAGCTGATCTAGAATCCAAAACTTCGCTGGCCTGCAATTGCAACCCGTTCCATTCGTTCCAAACACCTAAAATATATTGGTGCTCAGGAGTCCAGGAATGCTGGTGCAACTGTCTCCAAATTCCATTATCACCCCAGTCAGAACCTCTGGTGGGTACCAAAAGGGCGTCTGTGGTTACTTCATTCAATGCATACAGGTTAGCCTGCGTGCCAAAATAGCCATACAAATCGTTGTACATTGCAGTCACCTGGCTGGATGCGGCCTCAGCGGTTTCAATTCCCGTGAAACCCTCCGCCAGTAATGAATCAGTTGGCTCTACTTCCAAATCGGTACAGGAAGTCAGCATGACACCTGCTAGCAAGGGAAGTGCCAAATATCTGTTCGTTTGTTTTAAAATATTTCTCATTGCTCTTTTTTTTTAAAATTTAGCGTTGATTCCCAAAGTTACTGTTCTTGGTCGTGGGAACGCAGTGTAATCTATACTTGCACTGGGGATACCAGTACCGAAGTCTCCTGTGTTGGAGGATACTTCTGGATCCAATCCGCTATAATCGGTAATCAAAAACAAGTTTTGTCCGGTTAGTGACAATCTTAGGCTTTTCAAGGCTCCTTCTCCGCTCAATGGGACATTGTATCCGATGTTGGCGTTCTGCAATCTAACAAAATCACCTTTTTCCAAATACAGGGTAGATACCTCTTGGCTTACATTAACTTCCAAACCTCTTGGGTCAACGTTTCTTGTAGTTTCAAACGTTGGTCTGTTCAAGAAGGCGTTGGCAGTATTGTTATATACTGAGAATCCAAACTGACCTGTGAAGAAAGCTGAAGCATCCCAGTTTTTAACCCTAAGGTTAAGGGATAGACCAGCGTTTACATCAGGAAGACCATCTTCTCCCACGAAATCTTTTTGATCAGGGTTGAAGTTTGGATTTCCACTGCTGTCTTCAGAATACTCGGCCATGTAGAAGGAGAAACAAAGATCTACCTTCTCCCAAACGTTGCGCGAATGCATCGGTAAGACCAGGTCCGTTCAATGCACCGAAGTTAGCGGTAATACCATTCAAACCTTCCACGGTGTTCTTGTTGTAAGCTACGTTGAAGGAAGTGGAGAATGTTACATCCTGTGTTTGAACGAAGTCATAGTTCAACGCGACTTCAACACCTTGGTTGATTACTGTGCCATTCTCTAGGTTTTTGAACACGAATGGGTCGGCAGCAGGGGCTGCAGCACCTTGTCTGAACAATAGGTCTCTTGTTTCTTTACGGTACAAGTCAACAGATCCACTGAATCTATCCATATTTATACCGAAATCCAAACCAACGTTCAGATCCAAAGTAGACTCCCATTTCAAATCTGGGTTCTGTACGGCTACTGTCTGTGCACCTGGTCTAATGATGTCACCACTGTCAGTGATACCAGGTCCTCCAAAACGTACCCTTCTTAAGAAGTTGGCATAACCCAAACCTTCTTGGTTACCGGTGATACCAGCACCCAATCTCAATTTCAAGGTGGAGAAAGCGTCACCAATAAAGTCTTCCTCGTTCAATTTCCAGGCAAAAGCACCGGATGGGAAGTAACCATATTGATTGTTTCCACCAAATCTTGAAGAACCATCCGCTCTTACGGTAGCCGTAAATAAGAATTTGTCCATCAAGCTATAATTCGCCCTTGCAAAATAAGATTGCAATTCGTCTGTATTATCGAAAGTGTCAATCCAAACAGAGGTGTAGTTACCGGAGGTAATATCCAAAGTTGCTGTATCCTCAAAAGGATTGATACTGTTTACGAAAGTGCCGTTAGGAGCAAACCCAGCTTGCTGGTATGGTCCAGTGATGCTGTTACGGATGCTGTTCACATCGTCGATCAAAAGCTCACCCATAGCATTCAAGTCTTGGGTAGGTGCTTGCCATCCTTGAGAGTTGAATCCTCTTCTACGGAAATCCTGGAAGGAATAACCTACAATAACATCTAAAGAAGAATTGTCGAAATCCTTTTTGTAGTTAAGGGTAGCTTCCAACAGTTGGCTGGTAGCGTTCAAGTTGTTGAAAGCGGTTTGACCATTTCCAGTAACACGGTTAAAGTTGTTGGCTCTTGCGGAAATGGAAGTAATCGCATCTGCATCCGAATCATCGTAACCTACACTTACCTTGGCAGTCAACTCGTCCAGAATATCGTATTCTGCAGAAACGTTGATCAATGCACGGTTGGTGTTGGTTACAGATTGCCAGCTAGCCAAGTAGTTGGCTGGGTTCAACTGGTTACCTTCCAAAAAGAAATCTGGACTTGAAGGCCAAGTTGGGTTAGCCGAGTAGGCAGCACCAATCAAGTTACCACTAGCTCCAGAACCACCACTAATTGGTGGGGCATCATCGTTCACACGGGAAAGCGAAGCTTGAAGGGTCAAACGCAACTTATCGTCCAAGAACCTTTGGCTTGCATTGATTCTTCCTGTGATACGCTCTTGCGCAGATTTTTCAATCACACCAAATTGCTTGCTGTAAGAGAAAGTAGCTCTTACGTTACCGCTACCATAGTTTCTGGAATAAGAAAGGTTTTGGTTTTGTGAAGCAACAGTTCTTGTGATGATGTCTTGCCAATCTGTATCGAAACCGAAATCAGCAGCGTCGGCAATTTCCTGACTTCTTTCAGTGGCAGTTGCAGACAAGAACTCATCTCTATTGAACAAGTCATACTCATTGGCAGGTGTGGAAATACTCAAGTTGGAGTTGAATTCCCAAACGCCACCTGAACCAGCTCTACCACTTTTAGTGGTAATGATTACAACACCATTTGCACCACGAGATCCGTAAATTGCCGTAGCGGAAGCATCCTTCAAAATGGACATGCTCTCGATATCGTTCGGGTTGATAAAGTTCAATGGGTTTCTTGTAGCGTTGCTACCGTTGATTACGTCACCGCCTGAAGGAGTTGTTGACTCCCCTGAAAGTGGAATACCGTCCACTACGAAAAGCGGATTGTTGTTGGAACGAATGGAGTTGGAACCCCTAATCCTAAGATTAACCCCGGCACCAGGTTCACCACTGGCCTGTGTAATCTGAACACCCGCGGTTTTACCTTGAATCAACTGTTCTGGGGATGCGATCACACCTCCGTTGAATTCTTCGGAAGTTACCGCAGCAACCGCACCGGTCGCATCCTTGACCGTGGTTTGGCCGTAACCAATGATTACCACTTCGTCCAAAGCTTGCGCATCTTCGGTCAAGGTCACATTAATGGTAGATTGACCATTTACGGCAATCTCTTGGGTTTGGAAACCAATATAGCTAAACACTATCGTAGCATCCTCTCCCACATCGTTAAGGGTGTAATTACCGTCAAAATCGGTCTGCGTACCATTGGTAGTCCCTTTTACCAATACGCTTGCCCCTGGCAACGGTCCGTTTGCATCAGAAACGGTACCTGATACTGTTTGAGCCTTCACCAACCCAAAGCATAAAAATGCCCCGAGCATCAAAAAGCTTCGTAGTAGCGTAATCTTCATAAATAATTAGATTTAAGTTTAGTTAATTTTAATTCAAGTGTTAAACATATATAAAAAAAAGGTTAATGTAAATTTAAGCATATCGTAAAAGACAACGAAAACGGTTTCGTGTTCATAACTTTATAATGTGTTAAATCGACAAATTTAAATCAACCTACTTGCTGCATTCCCAATTAAAGCAGTGGGGATTGTGAATATAGCAATATTGGCCCTAATATAACAATTTTATCCTTTGGTAAGGATTTTAAATGGAATTGGGGTCCTTATTGAATTGTGTCCATTGTGTTAAAAAAGTACCATTTCTGTACGCTCTTGAAGCATAAATGAGTAATTTTCACGCGCGGATTGTAAAGCACCGTTTAAATAATTAGGTCATTGAAAGCAAAGATTACCCTTAAAGATATAGCCAGAGAACTCGAGGTGTCCATTTCCACGGTGTCCAAAGCATTGAAGAACAGCGAGGAAATCAGCAGGGATACCAAGGAAAAGGTACAGGCCTTTGCCAAACTCTACAATTACAAGCCCAATAACATAGCCATAAGTCTTAAAAACAAGCGTACCAAAAACATTGGTGTGGTTATCCCCGATATTGTGCATCATTTCTTTACCACAGTTATTCGTGGAATCGAAAAATACGCCAATGCACGGGGCTACAACGTGATTGTTTGTTTGTCCGAAGAATCTTTTGATAAAGAGGTCATCAATATGGAAATGTTGGCCAATGGCAGTATCGATGGCTTTATCATGTCGCTCTCTTCCCAAACACAGGAAAAAGGGGATTACAATCACTTAAAGGAAGTCACCGAGCAAGGTATTCCTGTGGTGTTGTTTGATAGGATCACTCATGAAGTGGAATGTGATAAGGTGATTATCGACGATGAACTAGGGGCTTACCAAGCTACCAACAAATTTATATCCCAAGGCAAAAAACGTATCGCCCTGATTACTACCGACGACTACTTGAGCGTAAGCAAGGCAAGGACCAAAGGCTATTGGAAGGCCTTGCAGGACAGTGAATTGGAGGCGGATGAATCCATGATCCTAAAAATGCCCTCCATGGAAATGGATGAACAGGCCATCAAAAACTTTTTAAATACCAAAAACCCGGATGCTGTGCTCTGTGTAAATGAAATATTTGCCGTTTACAGCATGCGATTGGTGCAGCAAAAAGGATTGCGTATTCCCGAGGATATCGCCTTTATCGGGTTTACCGATGGTGTTTTGTCCAAATATGCCAACCCCAGCCTCACTGTGGTGGCACAGCACGGTGAAAAAATGGGAGAGGTTTCTGCCCAAATGTTGATAGATAAGGTAGAAAGCGAAGCGGAGGAAGAGACCTATCAGACCAAAATATTGGAACCCACCTTGGTGATCCGTGATTCCATTGCACATTAAGTCGCATAACCTAGCTTCAGATGGTATGAATGCAAAACAGACCCTCATTTTTCTGACTATCCTGACCATCCTATCTGCGTGCAAAGAAGAACCCAGTCAAAAACCGACAGTCCCGCCCATGAAGAAGAAAGAAGTAGTCTACCAAGTATTTACCCGATTGTTCGGCAATACCAATACGAATAACAAACCTTGGGGAACCATTGAAGAAAACGGTGTGGGCAAGTTTGCCGACTTTACCACCGAAGCCCTGACCGAAATAAAGGACTTGGGGATTACCCATATCTGGTATACCGGCGTGCCTCACCATGCTGTTATCCGTGATTATACCACCTACGGCATTTCCAATGATGATCCCGATGTGGTCAAGGGAAGGGCAGGATCCCCTTATGCGGTGAAAGACTATTATAATGTGAATTCCGATCTGGCTGTTGATCCTTCAAAAAGACTGGAAGAGTTCAAGGCGCTGGTTCAGCGTACGCACAATGCGGGGATGAAAGTGATTATCGATATTGTGCCCAACCATGTAGCCAGAAACTACGAAGGGTTGACCAATCCCGAAGGTGTGGAAGATTTTGGTGCTTCGGACGATACCTCCAAAGCCTACGATAAAAACAACAATTTTTACTATATCCCTGGCGAAGCTTTCCAAGTGCCCGAATGGCAAGATGGGTATTTGCCATTGGGCGGTGATGCGCATCGGTTGGCCGATGCCAAATTTGAAGAGGTTCCTGCCAAATGGACCGGAAATGGCTCGCGCTTGGCCCGGCCCCATTTTAATGATTGGTACGAAACTGTAAAAATCAATTATGGCGTACGTCCGGACGGAACCAAAGATTTTGAGGAACTGCCCGAAGAATACCGTCAAAAAGATTATAAGGAACATTACGAATTTTGGAAGGATAAGGCCCTGCCCGATTCGTGGTACAAGTTTAAGGACATTACTCAATATTGGTTGGATTTAGGTGTAGACGGGTTCCGGTTTGATATGGCCGAGATGGTACCCGTGGAATTTTGGAGCTATCTGAATTCCAACATCAAAATGAAAAATCCTGACGCCTTTCTCTTGGCCGAAGTTACAATCCCCAATTGTACCGAGATTATATACATAAGGGAAAAATGGATTATCTCTACGACAAGGTAGAACTCTACGATAGCATCAAACATATTATGAAAGGCTACGGTTGGACCGACCATATTCCCGTGGTCCAAAAAGGAATGGCAGACATAGAGCACCACATGCTCCATTTTCTGGAAAACCATGATGAGCAACGTATTGCAAGTCCTGAGTTTGCTGGAAATGCCCAATTGGGCAAACCGGCCATGGTGGTTTCCGCTACCATCAGTACATCTCCTACCATGATTTATTTTGGTCAGGAAGTGGGAGAGCCCGGGGCGGAAGATGCAGGTTTTGGAAAACCATCACGGACTTCGATATTCGATTATATTGGAGTGCCTCATCATCAACGTTGGGTTAATGATAAAAAGTTTGATGGTGGCCAATTATCCGAAGAAGAAAAAAATTTGCGCGATTTTTATAAGCGACTCTTAAACTTTACCATCAAAAGTGAAGCCCTAATGGGCAACTATCAAGAGATCCATTTTTTCAATAAGGACCATACCGAAGGTTATGACCACCGAATATTATCCTATGTACGATGGTCCGATAGCGAAAAGCTGATTGTGCTGTCCAATTTTGATGTAGAAAAAAGCTATTCCCTAAACTTAAAAATACCAGAAGATGTGATTGCCCAATGGCAATTGACAGATGGAACGTATCCTTTAACAGAAATGCTGTATCAACAAACACAACCGCAATTGGAAGTGAAGAATGGTCAAGGTCAGGTTCAAGTGCAGCTCGAACCCTTGGAATCCTTTATTTTTCAGTTGCCTTGATACTATTCAAACAAATGATATGCATACGGCAATGTCAAGGGGCCCACTATCAACCAAATTTCCAAAGCAAATTGTATTTTTATCAACCAAAACGAACCAAAAATGAAGAAAACCTGTATTGCAGCTCTCGGAGCTATCTTGCTTTTAACCAGTTGTGAAATGAAGAAAAAACCATTGGTGATAGGTCACCGAGGAGCCATGGGGCATGAGACCGAGAATACATTGGCATCGGTACAAAAAGCCTTGGATTTGGGCGTAGATATGATCGAGATTGACGTTTTCAAAATAAGCAGTGGGGAAGTCGTTGTTTTCCATGATGAAAGAGTGGACAGACTTGCCAATGCAGGGGGCAATATCGAGGAATACAATATTGCCGACCTTCGACAGCTCATTTTGGATGGTGGACACAAGATTCCAATGTTACAGGAGGTTTTGAGATTGATCAACAACCAAGTAGTGCTGAATATCGAATTAAAAGGGGATGACACTGCCGACAAGGTGAACCATATCGTCAACTATTATATCGAAAAAGAGGGTTGGAGCCCGGAAAATTTTGTGATTTCCAGCTTCAAGTGGGATGAGCTCCGTACGATGAGGGAAAAGAACAAAGACATTCAAATCGCGGTTTTGACCGAAGATGACCCTATAGAGGCGATGCAAGTCGCCAAGGAACTGAACGCCGTGGCCATAAATCCCTATTTTAAACAATTGACCCAAGAGAATACAGCGGCAATGCAAGCAGCGGGATACAAAGTGTATACTTGGACAGTAAACGAACCTGCTGATATCCAAAAAATGATGGAGTTCGGGGTGGACGGTATTATCACCAACTTCCCGGAACGAGTGAACTGATGTTCGATGTAATCATAGTAGGGGGCGGAGCAGCCGGATTTTATGCCGCAATTCACATTGCGGAACAGGCACCGAACCTGAACATTGCCATTTTTGAACGGGGCAAGACCGTGCTATCCAAAGTAAAGGTGTCAGGCGGCGGACGCTGCAACGTAACCCATGGTGAATTTTCTCCGAAAGAGCTGACAGCTAATTACCCAAGGGGCGAAAAGGAGTTGTTAGGTCCCTTCCATACCTATGCCCCCATGGATGTGATGGCCTTTTTTGAGGAACGTGGCGTTCCGCTCAAGATCGAGGAAGACGGACGCGTTTTTCCGAAAAGTGATTCTTCCCAAAGTATTATTGATTGTTTGGTGGGCCAAGCGGAACGTTTGGGGGTGCACATCCTCAAAAATAGCTCTGTAAAATCCATCGTTAAAATAGATGATGGATGGCAGGTCACGACGATGAACAAACCGTACTCTACCAAAAAATTGCTATTGGCCACGGGGAGCAACCCAAAAATCTGGAAGCTGCTGGAGGACTTGGGACATCATATCGTGGCTCCCGTGCCTTCTTTGTTTACCTTCAATATCAATGATGAACGAATTAAAGGCATACAAGGATTGAGTACCTACGCAACTGTTGAGGTATTGCCCAAAAAAACGTTTCATACCGACACAAAATCGCTCAACCTCAAAAGCGTGGCCAGGGAGGATGCAGTATTGTATGCCGATGGTCCACTATTGATTACCCACTGGGGGATGAGCGGGCCGGCCATTTTAAAACTGTCGGCTTGGGGAGCCAATATCTTGAACGAGTATAACTACGCTTTTAGAATTCGGGTCAACTGGTTGCCCGATTACAGCACCGAATCCATGGAGGCTTATCTAAAAGAATTGAAAGGCGTAGAGGCCAAAAAGACCGTGATGCGCACCAACCTCACCGAGTTGCCCAAGCGCTTATGGCAACGTTTGGTGTCCGCTGCCCAAATTTCACTAGAAGAACGTTGGGGCGACATTACGAAGGTGCAGCTTCAGACCTTGGCGGAGCAATTGACTGCATCATCATTCAAGGTGGAAGGCAAAAGCACCTTTAAAGAAGAGTTCGTGACCGCAGGAGGGGTCGATTTAAAAGAAATCAATTTTAAAACCTTTGAAAGCAAACTACATCCTAACCTCTATTTTGCAGGAGAAATCATCAATGTCGATGCCATAACAGGCGGTTTTAACTTTCAGAACGCATGGACGGGTGCCTACATCGCCGCACAAGGAATATCCTCATGAGATTATTGCAAGAGCATGGCTACCCAAGCAGCTATTACTCCTCCCAGAATAGGTCCCGCTACGGGAATCCATGCATAGCCCCAGCCATTGGAACCTTTATTTTTTAACGGCAAGAGCGCATGTACAATGCGCGGACCCAGATCACGTGCCGGGTTGATGGCATAACCAGTGGTGCCACCCAACGACAATCCAATGCCCCAAACAATAAGGGAAACCGGCAAAGCGCCCAAGGAACCGAGTCCGATGATTTCATTGTTCGTAGAGATCACGGCATCCGTAAAATAGAGTACGGAAAATACAAGGACGAAGGTGCCCAAGATTTCCGAAAACAGATTGATGCCCGTGTTGGGAATGGCAGGAGCGGTACAAAATACGCCTCTTTTGGTACCGCCATCCTCGGTGGCATCAAAATGGTCCTTGTTGACGAGCCACACGCAAAATGCCGCAAACATGGCGCCGATAAATTGGGCAAGGATATAGCTGGGTACTTCGCTCCAAGGAAATTCACCGGCTGCAGCAAGTCCAAAACTTACCGCTGGGTTAATGTGCGCTCCGCTGTATGGCCCTGCGACCACAACGCCAGTATACACAGCAAAGGCCCATCCAGTGGTGATCACGATCCAACCGGAGCCATTACCGTAGGTTTTTTGTAGGGAAACGTTGGCATTTACGCCCAATCCCAGTACCATCAATAAAAAAGTACCTACGATCTCAGAAATAAAAGGAGTCATATGCTAGGAATGTTAGTGTTTGTTTGGTTTTGACAAGATTACGGATTTTCTGTCCAATATTCGAGCGCTTTTATGGCCCTGTACCATCCTTCGATGCCTTCATCAATGGCTTTTCGCTCTTTGGTGGGGTTGAAATGTACATCGGTTTCCCAGATATTTTGGATTTCTTTGGGACTTTCCCAATACCCAACGGCCAATCCGGCCAAATAAGCGGCCCCCATTACCGTAGTCTCCACAATTTTGGGACGAACCGTAACCGTATTCAATACATCGGCCTGAAACTGCATCAACATATCGTTTACGGTGGCCCCACCATCCACTCGGAGTTCCTGTATCGAAATGCCGGAATCCGCCTCCATGGCCTTTAGGATATCCATGGTCTGGTAGGCGATGGACTCCAATGCCGCCCTTGCAATATGGGCATCGGTACTACCTCGGGTGAGCCCAAAAATGGTTCCTTGCGCCTTTTGGTTCCAATGGGGAGCTCCCAAACCAGCAAAGGCCGGAACAAAGATGACCCCATCGGAACTGTCCACGGAACTTGCCAATTTCTCGACTTCGGAAGAGGTTTTGATGATGTTCAAACTATCCCGCAACCACTGCACAACGGCTCCGGCGATAAATATGCTACCTTCAAGCGCGTAGGTGGTTTTCCCATTGATTTTCCATGCGACCGTGGTCAAAAGATTGTTTTCGGAGACAATCGGTTGGTCCCCAATGTTCATCAACATAAAACAACCCGTGCCATACGTATTTTTGACCATGCCCTGCTGGGTACACATTTGCCCAAAAAGAGCGGCCTGTTGGTCACCGGCAATCCCTGCAATCGGTATTTTGGTAGCGAAAAGGCTACCACTGGTATGCCCGTACACCTCGCTGGACTGTTTTACTTCGGGAAGCATGCTTTTGGGAATCGTCAACAGTTCCAACAATTCATCGTCCCAGTCCATCGTATTGATATTGAAGAGCATGGAACGACAAGCATTGGTTACATCGGTGATATGTAGTTCGCCATCCGTCATTTTCCAAATTAGCCAAGTGTCGATGGTGCCCAAAACCAAGTCCCCAGCTTCGGCTTTTTCCCTGGCTCCTTCCACATTATCCAAAATCCATTTGACCTTGGTGCCCGAAAAATAGGAATCGATCACGAGTCCCGTTTTTTCACGGATGAGTTGTGATTTCCCTGCTTTCTTGAGCTCATCGCAATAATCCGCTGTACGCTTGTCCTGCCAAACAATGGCATTGTACACCGGCTCTCCGGTATTTTTGTCCCACACCACAACGGTTTCCCGCTGATTGGTGATACCGATGGCTGCCAATTGCGAGGCTTTGATGCCCTTTTTGCTCACAGCTTCGGCCGCCATTCCGGCTTGGGTGGACCAAATTTCATCGGGGTCGTGTTCCACCCACCCAGGTTTGGGGAATAGTTGTGTGAATTCTTTTTGTGCTACGGAGATAATGGTTCCCTTTTTATCGAAGACCACGGCACGGGAACTGGTGGTGCCTTGGTCCAAAGCCAGGATATATTGATTCATTTTGTTAATTTAAGTGCGTTTCAATTTACTAAAATAAATTTGGCTATCACATCGGTTTAACATGGCGGACACATTCATAGCATTGCTCAGGGGTATCAACGTAAGCGGTCAAAAAAAGATAAAAATGGCCGAACTGAGGGCTGTTTTGGAGGATGTGGGACTTCAAAACGTAACAACCTACATCCAAAGCGGTAACCTTGTTTTTGATAGCGAAGTGTCACAAACAAAGACACTTCAAGAGCTTATCAATTCAACAATTTTGAAGCATTTTGGTTTTGAGGTGCCTACGTTAGTTGTTCAGAGGGCTGATATCCAGCAAGTTTTGGAGGACAATCCTTTTTTGGATACGACCGAGAGCAACAAATTGTACTATGTACTGCTCCAAAATCCCCCACAAAAGGAATTGGTCGAGGAATTTAATCAACAAAACTTTGAACACGAGGACTTTCATGTCACCGATAACTGTGTTTATCTGCAATGTAAAAAAGGCTATGGCAAGGCCAAACTCAACAATAATTTGATCGAACGAAAATTGCAGGTGCAGGCCACCACAAGAAATGACCGTACCTTACGAAAGTTGTTGGAGCTCTCCGCTAGTTAATTCAGTTCCCAGATTTTATAGTTCAATGCAGAGGCAAAAGCCACCCACAAGACGTAAGGTACGAGCAAGTAGGCCGCTGGCTTACTGATGACCCTGAACCATTTAATGGTAAGAATGATCATGGTGAGCAGGGCGAGAATCACGATCATGCCCCCAAGCGGATTTTTAAGCCCGAAGAATACAATACTCCACAGGGCATTCAACAAAAGCTGAAACACAAAATGGTACAATGCCGTTTTTACCCAGATATGGTGATACCCCTTGGACCAAACAATACCAGCAGCTACCCCCATCATAATGTACAATGCGGTCCAAACCGGGGCAAACAGATAATTGGGTGGGGTAAAGGAAGGCTTGTCCAGCGTAAGGTACCAATCGTTTACCGAGCTTTGGGTAGCAATACTCGAAAGGAATCCTATGGCTAGGCAAACCAGAACGCTTACAGTGATGTAAAGGACTCTTTTTTTCATGATTGGAGCAACTTCGACTAAAATAAGAATTTATTTCAATTCGATTTACAGTAAGTTTGTGACAATATTGTACATCTAACAAGCATTTCCCATGACGGAACAAGACTTTTTGCCCCATCCGTACCAACAATTCCCGGAAAAGGGCAAAGTAACCTGGAAAGCTCCCAGTAATATCGCCCTGGTGAAATATTGGGGCAAAAAACCGGTGCAATTGCCGGCCAATCCTTCGATAAGTTTTACTTTGGACAATTGCGCTACCACAACCTCGCTCTCGTTTACAAAAAAGGAAAAGGAGGGTGCCATTTCCTTTGACCTCTTTTTTGAGGGCAAGCCAAAAGAAGATTTTAAACCCAAGATCCAAACATTTTTAGAGCGAATTGAGAAGTATGTTCCATTTGTAAATGAATATCATTTTACCATAGAAACCTCCAATTCCTTCCCGCACAGTAGCGGTATAGCTTCCTCTGCCAGTGGGATGGCCGCCCTATCGCTCTGTCTAATGGATATGGAAAAACAATTAAATCCAGATTTGGATGAGGCTGTGTTTTATCAAAAAGCGTCCTTTTTGGCGCGTCTGGGCTCAGGGAGTGCTTGTCGCAGCATAAAAGGCCATTTGGTGCAATGGGGCGAGCATGCCAACATACCCAATAGTTCCGATTTATTTGGGGTGGAATATCCGTTTGAGGTGCATCCCGATTTTAAAGGGTATTGTGATACCATTTTGTTGGTGCACAAAGGACAAAAACAGGTGAGCAGCACCGTGGGGCATCAATTGATGCACGGTCACCCTTACGCCACAAACCGATTTCAACAGGCATTTGACCATCTGGACCAACTACAACCTATTTTGAAAAATGGGGATGTGGACGATTTCATCAAACTAGTGGAAAGCGAGGCACTGACGTTGCATGCCATGATGTTGACAAGTATGCCCTACTTTATGTTGATGAAACCGGATACGTTGGAAATCATCCAGAAAATCTGGCACTACCGCGAAGAGACAAAAACCTCGGTATGCTTCACACTTGATGCTGGGGCCAATGTGCATTTGCTCTACCCTTCATCCGAAAAGGCCAAGGTACAGACGTTTATCAAAGACAATTTGGCCCAACATTGTGAAAACGGACAATACATCCACGATCAAGTGGGAGCGGGGGCCATCAAAATAAACGGTTAAAAATGAACAGCTAAGGCGTTTTTTTACGTTATTTGCCAAGGTTTTAGACCAACGGGAACATGGTTTTATGGATAAAATCGATTTGTTTATCGATATTTATTAAACATTAAACAAAAAATGTTTGTATCTTAGTCGTAGTATATGAAAGGTCCACTATTTTATTCCAAGATATTATTGTTCGGGGAGTACGGCATTATCAAAGACTCCAAAGGTCTATCCATACCCTATAATTTTTTTAAGGGTGCCTTAAAATGGGACAAGAACAATTCCCAAATGGCCCAAGAATCGAACAAGAGCCTGAAGGCCTACGCAGAATATCTTAAGGTGTTGGAGATGAAGGAGGAAGGTTTGGTATCGTTCGATATTAAAGCCTTGGAGAAGGATGTGGCCGAAGGGATGTACTTTGACAGTTCCATTCCGCAAGGCTACGGCATTGGAAGTAGTGGTGCTTTAGTGGCTGCCATTTACGACCGCTACGCTACGGACAAAATCACCGTCTTGGAAAATTTGACCCGTGAAAAATTACTTCAGTTGAAGAAAATTTTTGGGAAGATGGAATCTTTCTTCCACGGTAAATCCTCAGGATTGGACCCATTGAACAGCTATTTGAGCCTGCCTATCCTTATTAATTCCAAGGACAACATCGAATCCACCAGTATTCCTTCGCAAAACACCGAGGGAAAAGGTGCAGTGTTCTTGTTGGATAGCGGTATGACTGGCGAAACCGCACCCATGGTGCAACTCTTTATGGAAAACATGAAGCAGGAGGGTTTCCGTAATATGATTAAAAATCAGTTCATCAAACATACCGATGCCTGTGTTGAGGACTTCTTGAACGGCAACATTAAATCGCTGTTCGGAAACCTAAAACAATTGTCACACGTGGTGTTCGACAACTTCAAACCCATGATTCCTGCCAAGTTCCATCAACTTTGGCAAAAGGGTATCGAAACCAACGATTATTACCTCAAACTCTGTGGTTCTGGCGGTGGTGGTTATATTTTGGGCTTTACCCAAGATCTGGAAAAGGCCAAAAAAGCCCTTGAAGGCCATACTTTGGAAGTAGTGTACAACTTCTAACAGCAAAACCATGCTTAGTAGAAAAAACAAACTCCTGCTTTTTAAGCTGTTGAGTCTGTTTTCCGTGGTCCGAGGCTACAACATCTTGGTGATTACCTTGGCGCAATACTTGGCCTCCATATATATTCTGGCGCCCGATATTCCGTTGCGGGATGTGGTCCTCGACCTAAATCTGTTCCTTATTGTCACCGCTTCGGCACTCACCATAGCCAGTGGGTACATCATCAATAATTTTTATGATGCGGAAAAGGATTTGATCAACAAGCCCACCAAAAGTATGTTGGACCGCTTGGTGAGCCAGCGTTTTAAACTATCCACCTATTTTGTGCTCAACTTTATGGCCGTTTTTGCGGCCAGTTACATTTCGTTCAAGGCGGTGCTGTTTTTTTCTGCCTATATTTTTGGCATTTGGATCTATTCGCACAAGCTCAAACGGATACCGCTGATCGGTAATTTGGTGTCTTCCACTTTGGCGATTGCCCCGTTTTTTGTAGTGTTCGTGTACTATCAGAACTTTCAGACCGTGATTTTTGTGCACGCGCTTTTCTTGTTTTTACTGATTTTGGCCCGGGAAATGATCAAGGACCTCGAAAATATGGCGGGTGATCTGGCGCAAAACTACAGGACCATTCCCATTATCTACGGACCCAAGGTTTCCAAAGCCATCATCTCTTTTCTGATTGTACTGACCTTGGTGCCTTCGCTACTTTTGATTAATACCTTTGATGTCGGCTATATGTACTTCTATTTTTCGGCCTGCGTGGTGCTGTTGATTTTATTTTTGGCCTTACTGTGGAAGGCCAATGGCAAGAAGCATTATGTGTGGCTGCACAACATCATCAAACTAATTATTGTGGTAGGCGTTTTCAGTATTCTGTTGATCGATGTGGATGTGGTGCTGAACCGAATTTTGTAACAAGATTTCAAGTTGGTAAGAAAGGTTTCAGAATTGTAACCATAATCCAACTTTGGGCATGTAAAAAGACTACCTTTGCCAAAAATTACGACTGATGGCGAAATCAGACAGCAACAGGGGCAAAAGACCCTCGAAAAATTACAAGGGCGGGGACAACAAAAGACCGCAGGGGAAACCTTTTACGCCCAAACAACGTGCAAGCGCACCTCAGAAAAAATCCAATCCCGACGAGATTCGACTGAACCGATACATTGCCAATGCGGGCATCTGTTCCCGAAGGGAAGCGGACACCTATATTGCAGCAGGTAACGTTACGGTAAATGGCAAACCGGTGACCGAGATGGGATATAAGGTAAAGCGCTCGGACGATGTTCGCTTTGACGGTAAACGCCTAAGCCTGGAAAAGAAAGAGTATATATTGTTGAACAAGCCCAAGAACTTTATCACCACGACCAGTGATGAAAAGGGCCGCCGTACGGTGATGGAACTGATTTCGAGTGCATCCAACAACCGTTTGTTGCCCGTAGGCCGTTTGGACCGGAATACCACGGGTCTGTTGCTCTTTACCAACGATGGTGACCTTACCAAAAAATTGACGCACCCCAAGCACAACGTACGCAAAATTTACCATGTGCATCTGGACAACAACCTGAATTTGGGCGATTTGCACAAAATTGAAGCGGGACTGGAGTTGGAGGACGGTCCCATCACTGTGGATAGTGTGAGCTACATCCAAGGTGCACCAAAACGCGAAGTGGGCGTGGAGATACACAGTGGGCGCAACCGCATTGTGCGACGTATTTTTGAACACTTGGGCTATACCGTGACCAAATTGGACCGGGTGGTCTTTGCTGGACTCACCAAAAAGGACTTACCTCGTGGCCATTGGCGTTACCT
The DNA here is from genome assembly GCF_040112705.1 of Flagellimonas sp. MMG031. Lineage (NCBI taxonomy): Bacteria > Pseudomonadati > Bacteroidota > Flavobacteriia > Flavobacteriales > Flavobacteriaceae > Flagellimonas > Flagellimonas sp. MMG031. The sequence continues at coordinate 219,156 of NZ_CP157804.1, read as the reverse complement.
GACCGAACAGGAGGTGATTAATTTGAAGAATATAAGGTAATTTAATCGGTTTTCTAGGAAGGTTTCTTGTTGCAATTATCATATTAGGCCATGACTAGTTGTATGGTGCAGCATCAAGCTTGGCGCATATTTATCAAACTAAAAATCTGGAGGATTTTCACAAGTTCGAAACTAGAAGCATTGCCTATGGCCCCGTTGAGCTAAAACTTTTTTACACAAAATATTTTGATTTCCATTGACTGATTAAATCTCCAATTATTTTAGTGCTTGTATTGTCCGTTATCATATTCAATTCTTTTAGTCGATAAATTATGCTCGTTTTTGATACGCTAAAGTGGTTCGCTAATTTGTCAATAATCCTTCTGAGTTTCCTTTGATTTGAATAGTTGTCATCAAAAATTAAATTGTGCTTAGCTCCTTGATATTGCCAAGCTTTTGCAATTATTGATGATTTTGGTAACAAAAGTGAAGCAGAAAAATAATTTGCTTGCCATTCAACCCAATGCCTCGGATTTTCAAGTCGGTTTTTTCCAATAGTAAAGTCGTATTTAGAGTCTGAAAAGGAATTCATAAGCTCTTGATTAATCCGCAATTTTTGATGCAGTTTAAAATGACCAAACTCGTGTCCAATAGTAAAAAGCTCTCTTGGTGTTCCAATAATTTTTTTGCTTATACCAATTGTTTTATTGTCGATGTCGCAAGTTCCTAAATATTTATTCTCTTTAGGATCAAAATAGTTAATTTCAATGTTGTATTCAGATTTTAAATAATTGGAAAGGTCTTTTACGGATAGACCATATCCGTTTATTAGGTATGATTCATCGAATTTGTCTAATTCGTCTAATGTAATTTGGTTGATGTTTTCTTTTGAAAGTAAATCAATTCCATAACCAACTTTGCTTTTCGCGGGGATTAAGCAGCTTAAAAGCTGTTTATCTACAACTTTTGATAATGATTTAACTCCTTCATCCAGAAGTTGTTCATTGATTGTTTCTTCGAGAATTGGAATTATATTTTCCTCCTCTATATTTCTTTTGTAAAGCGTGATGTTAAAGTTGTCCTTTGATTCTCCCTCAATAACCATCATTTTCTTTGCTGATGCATAATCAAATGCTCCTTGTTGCAAAGGTGAGCTTGTAATAATTATTGCTTTTGCATTTACTCCACTTGTTTCCAAGATGTCAGCGAAGAATTTTTTAACCTCATTGATTGGCACTCGATGGGTATAATTTTTACATTCAATAAAATAAATCATTGAGTACTGGTCAGCATTTGGTGGCCAGATTTCGATTGTCAAGTCAAATTCAACTTCTCCTGAACCTCTCAAATTTGAAGGGTACTTTTTTTTTGTAAAAACCCTTGCATATTCTTTCATTACTCCGATAAGTCCGTCATCAAGAATTCTTTCGATTATTCCAACCGCCTTATCTTCTAAAATGTCTCCTTTTTCGGTAGTATTCATTAAATTTTGTTCATTTGGTCAAATGTTGCACAACGTTAAAGGATAAGAATCGTTTTAACGATTTATATCAATCGATACCGAAACGAGTTCGGCACAGGTAAGTGAAGTTAGTATTTTTTATGAAGAAATTCATTTCGAATGCACAATCCCCCTTCTGAGTTGATCAATGCCCTGTTTGGATCAACGGATGCAAAAAACAGGGTTTAAAAAATGGAGTAAAATTGGGTTGAAGTTGGATGTTTTTGGCACATCATTAGATGGAAGTGAATCATATCATGTGCAGGTGCACGCCCTCCAGTAAAAAAAATAAATTACTAGGTAGCTAGGCGTTGCCTTACCGAGCAAGAAGTGATTGATTTGAGGTATATTAGGTAAGTGGTTTTTTTGGGAAGGATATTATTGTTGCACTTTTCTCGCCATAAACTATATAGGTATTGTAGCTAGTGCTTCAACTTTCTGCTATGCAGATTGCAGTAAATTAATACCTGACAATTCCTGTCCTATTTGGTGAATTCCGTTTAATATTTTCTGAGTTTGTTTTGGTGATGGTTTTTTCGTTCCGGAAACATATTGAGAAAGCAATGTAGCGTTCATTCCGATTTTCTCAGCGAGGAATTTTGCATTGATTACTTTATAATATTTAAAAAACTGCTTAAAATCAATTTCGAATCGGATATCAGCCGGATCAACTTTTACCGTTTCTTCTTCAAAATAAAATTCGGTAGCTTCATACGCACTATTTATCAGGTCAGGAATTGATTTTCCAGTCGTAAAAATTGGATAATCTACTGCATAAGCAGAAAAGCCGGTATCGGTTTTCTCAACAGTCATTATGATTTTCTTTTTTGCCATAACCTTATAATTTTATTCCAGCGTCTTTAAGAATTTTCTTTTCCAATCCTTTACCCATTTCCTGGCTCCCGTGATTCGGAAATATTATTGTTCCTCTTTTCGTTTGGTGATGCATTTTCACGTGTGAACCTTTTTGAGAAACTGGATATCAACCATCTTTGGTCAAAATTTTATAAAGTTTGGAACATTTCATCCAGTTTTCCTTTTTAAGGACAGTTCAAAGGTAAATTATTATTTACTTTTCGGCAAGAGATATTACTTTGAAAACGGCTTTTTTCAGCACTTGCTACAACGTTAGGTCATAGGAATCTATATCAATCGATATCAAAACAAGTTCAGCACAGGAAAGTGAAGCTAGTTTTTTTACGGTAGAAATTTCACACCAATTGACGAATACCCCTTCCGAGTTGATCAACGCCCTGTTTGGATCAACGGATAGTTTTTTTACCACTAGTAATATTTGATCTTAACACTGCTATAACCGCCCAAACTATCGTAGCCCGACCAAATGCAGCCCCAATCGAACTCACGTTCGTTCCCAACCTGTTTCTGTAACCAAGCGTTGCACAGTTCCAGGTGTTTCATTTCCGCTTCAAAGCTCCAGTCCTCCCAATCGCTTGTAATTGGAATGGGAAGCGGACTCACCAAAAGTTCCAAAACCAAAAGTCGGTTGTAGCTAAATCGCATCCGAAAGATGAAAAAGGAGCGTTCCACCCTCACATTTCTAAAATGTACTAGCTGATTTTCCGCATCCACAAAGCCAATCACCTCGGGTTTGTTGCCCAAGTTCAGTTCTGCGGTTGTGGTAAAATCGATATGAGGGCCAATCTCGATACCTTCGTAAAGACGCAGGGCGCCCGTTGTTTTGTCCAACATGATGTTCAACTATTTCCAATGGAATCCCGAAGGTCTAAAAAAAGATGCTTGCTCAAGGCCCCCAATTGACGGATGCCCCTTTTGAATTGACGGATGGGGGTTTTCAGTGAACGGATGGACCTTATCGATTAAACCAATAGGTAAACTTGAGCGTCAAGGACCACAAATTGCCTTCCAGTGGGGCGAGCTGTTCATTGTTATTGAATACCAAAAAGAGGTCCGATGCAGGAGCGTATCGCCATTGCAGTCGTGAATTGATGCCAAAATTGTTGTTCTGCTCGTTGTACTGCACTAGGGTAGACCAGAACAATTTGTTGGTAAAGGTGATATCTGCCTCCGTGCCCACCAACCAGAAATCGGTGGTGTACCAAGGTGCAGGTAAATCGAGGTTGTTGTAGCTGAGGTTGGCCCCCAAACTCACATAAGGCTGAAACCGATAGCCTAGTCTGGCATTTAAATTGGTACGGTAACCACTCGCAAAATAGCGGCCCAATCGGGTCGTCATATTGTAGGTGAACAAACTTTTTGGACGCGAATTGTATTGCAAATACACCCCGTTCCAGTGGTGCCGCGTATTTGTGGCCAACTGCTCTTGGCCGGTGTTGGTGGGGTCAAAGGGGGCCAATAATCGAACGTATTCATTAAAGACATCAGCACTCAGGGAACTACGATCCATAAAATCGATTCGGTAGCCCACGATGGACACATAATCCGTGGCGTTAAAATTGGGGTTGAAATAATAAAAACCGGTGTATTGCGGACCATGGCTCACCACCTTGTCGCTTGCAGGCAAAAATTGATATCCTACGGAACCTTCAAACTTGAGATAGTTGTTTCGGGGCACAAAACCCACTTCCGAGGTAAAATCCTCCGAAATATATTCCTGCTGTACCCGCCAGTTCCAGTTACGACTGCTATATGCCAAATGGGCGCCCTGGGCAATACCGTTGTAAGATGCATCGGGACCGAAAGATTTCAGCATAAACACCTTTCCATTGTATTTGTTATCGGCCGAGGCCAGGTTGTATTCCAGACCCAGATTCCGGTTGAACTTGGTGTACTGCGTCTGCAAGCTATCTGCCAGGGCATTGTAGTCCAAGGATTCCTTGTTCACGAACAATAGGCCGATGTTGGAACGAGAGAACACCTTTTGCTGCATGGAAAGCACTGCAAAATTCTGACTTGGCAACCCTGTCTCTTCCAATTTGTCCGTTTGCATGTTCAAAACGCCCAAACGCAAGTTACGGTTCAGGTTGCCGCTGACACGAGCCCCTGCGATAATGGGGACGCCCAATCCTATCCTACGCGAAAAGAAGGGTCGGATTTCATCATACCCAAAGCTGGCAAAGAGGTCTGCGTTTTCAAGGAAAAATTGGCGTCTTTCTGGGAAAAAGAGTTCAAAACGGGTCAAGTTGGCCACTTGGCGGTCCACTTCCACTTGGGAAAAATCAGGGTTGATGGTCAGGTCGAGGTTCAAGGAAGACGTCAGCCCCAATTTGATATCGCCCCCAACTTTGAACTCGTTGTCGTACGTCAGGTTTTCGATACTCGAATTGCCGGTTGTGCCCAGCACGTAGGGAATAATGGAATAGTTGAGGCCCTGTTTGGGCGGCGGATTGTCCCAGACCATGGTGCCCGTGTAGGCCAGCGAGGCGGTAGGGAACTGCCGTGGTATGGGCGTCCAGCTCGATTTTTCGTTGGTGCTCAAATCCAATCGGGAAAAGTTGACGCCCCATTCGGTCACATCCTTTTCATAGCGGATGGATTTAAAGGGGATGGCCATTTCCACGACCCATTTATCTTCATAACTCTGCACTTCCGAAATCCATTTGCTGTCCCAATTCAGGTCGATGCTACCACCGTTGGACATGGTGCCGTCCCACTGTGCGCCATAGGCATTTGCTCCAAAACTAAACCCTGTGGTCTGGTTGTTAAATGGGTCCATGAACAATAAAAAATTGTCGTTTCCCCCAAAGGAGAAGTCCCTGCGAAGCGATTCCACTACGTAGGTATTACCGGGTGTTTTGTAAAAGGTGGCCAACAGGTAGAGTTGCCGGTTATCGTACGCCATTTTCACCTCCGAAGGCTGGGTGGCTTTGCGGTCGTCCATGGGCAATACCATAAAAAAGTCCTCGGCGGCCTCTGCTTCCTGCCATGTGGTTTCATCGCCAATACCGTCAATAGTAATGGTTTCGTCCGTTTGGTACAGATGGATTTTATAGTCGGCGTTCTTCTTTTGCGCAAAGGTGAGCGCACAAAAAAGCATAGCAAACACTATGAAAACGGAGGGGGTTAGGCGGAGGTTGTTCATTGTTTGTTTAGTGCCGCAAAGGTAAGCATTTACTTTTTTTCTATAAACCTTATTGACCTTTCACCTCCTCGAACAAGGTCCATTCGTTGAGGCGCAAAACTATGGTATTGGGACGTTCTGGATTTTCCTGCGGAAATGAAAAATAGCCCTGACTAAGTGTAAAGGCTCAACTGGGGTTTGGACTTAACAGTCTAGTGTATGATTAGTTGCGGACTTTTCTAACGGAAAATGTCCGCCCGACTTTAAAGATAATTGATTATAAGGATTTCCATTTTGGGAAATCCGACCGCAATTAATTACATGTAGCCTTACCCGTTTTGTAGCCTTTCCTATACACCGTGTTAGGAAACGTTTTTAATTTGCAGACATTATAACTTCATCTCCGAAATTGTGATTGCCCTTAATGAAATAACTCTCCATCAATTTTTTCAGTTCGGGCTTACATTTTGTATTGTAATCAGTATAGACTGTCCCCCTGAAATTTAAATTTCCATTATTGTTTTCAATCCATTCGACAAAGTACATTACGAGTCCGAATTTTGATTCATTTCGAATGGTTTCTCTTATCTCTTCAAAGGTTGGCGAGACTGGTTTTCCATTTTTCATTGTGTGATATGACATCTGATTTATGTCAATAAGCAAAACACAGTCCATGTCCGCGTAATTCTTTTTGTTCTTTTCGCGAAATTTCCGCACTAATTTAATTCCAGGATTTGAGTCCTCAGTGAACTCTGTAAATCTTGAAGAAGTAATTTCAAACCCATTACTTTCGACTATGAAGTCAGGCTGATTTTTGTTAGGGTCTCCAAATTCAAATTTCATATTGTTATCAGTTGAAACTCTTATAAAATGAGCACACTGATTTATCTCGAAAATATGTCCGTGTATTGATAAGTCAGTATTGTTGACTATTCTTTTTGTGTAATACTCGTAGATTGACTTGTCATAATCCTTAATATCCATCAAAGACAAGCCCAAAATCCTCAGATGATGTTCTTTGATTTCTCGATCTCTTTTTGAACTTGAGGGTATTGAATTAATCTTTTGAACAATTGGATGTGCAGAATCGTTTAGGTCAATTCCAAGTAGGTCTCGATAAAATTTTAATATCTTTTCCATATGCTTGCTAACGTTAATAGCTATGAACCGTTTCAATAATTTATATAGACCTATACCGAAACGAGTTCGGTACAGATAAGTGAAGTTCGGGAAATTATAGGTTTGAATTATGTATGAATTGACGGATGCCCTGTTTCAATTGACGGATGCCCTGTTTCAATTGACGGATGCCCTGTTTCAATTGACGGATGACCATTTTGCCCTAAAAAAAAAACAGCTATTTCCCCACCTCCTCGAACAAGGTCCATTCGTTGGGGTCCAGTACTATGGCATCGGGCCGTTCCCTACTTTCCAACGAGAAGCTTTGGTTTTGTTGGGTTACCTCAATGGTTTTTATCTTCATCTTTCCATCCTTTACCACCCCTATTTCCAAAGGAAATTGGAATACATAATGGTCTTGGGTTTGCATGATGTTCAGGTCAATGTTTCCGTTGCTGTACTCCCAGTTCCATTGGATTTGCGGATGACCCTTTACAAATAACCACTGTTCAAAAAAGGCTTCCAAATCCTCGCCAGAAACCTCTTCCATCACAGTACGAAAATCGTCCGTAAGCACGTTGCCATTTTGGTAAAGCGCATAATAGGTTCGGATGCCTTCCCAAAAAACACCATCACCCAAGCTATGGCGAAGCATGTTCAATATCCAGCCTCCTTTTTGGTACGTATTGGTGCTCAGTACCTTCATGGGGTCTTTAATGCTGAGGTCCACAATGGGGGCTGGATTTTTCCGGTAATACTCAAAGATTTGCTGTTTATCTATGGCCAATTCCTCCTTGCGGCGTTCATCGCCGTACACATCTTCCAAATAGAGAATAGCGAAGTAGGTCGCAAACCCTTCGCTCAGCCAAACATGGTTCCAGCTTTTCTCGGTAGCCGAATTTCCAAACCATTGATGGGCGATTTCGTGGGCAATCAAAGGCTCCACAGTTTGGTTTCCCGTGACCGAATTCTCAAAATAGGCAATGGTACCCGCATTTTCCAGTCCACCCCACTGGGTTTTGGCCTGCATATTGGCCAATTTGGCATACGAATACGGTCCAATGGTACCGATAAAATAATCGAGTACTTTGCTGGCCACCGCATAATCGCCAAACCCCTCCAAACGGTTTTGTGGGTACACCCAGGCCGAAACCTCAATACCATCCACCATGTCCAAAAATCGCGAAGCGAACTCAGTGACCCCAATGGTCATCACCTTGGTGGCCACAGGAGCAGGTTCGTGATAAATGGTGAGCTTATAGCCATTTTTCAAGTTGCTTTCTTCCACTTTTAGTCCGGTTGCCACCACATCGTATTGGTCGGGCGCAGTAATTTGAAATTCCACGCTCGCCTTGTCGTACGGATGGTCTACCGAAGGCAACCAATGCCTTGCCAAGTTGGGCCAGTTATCCCCAAAAAAGGAACGCTTGCCATATTTGGTGGTGTCGATGACCAAGCCTCTTTCTGGAATACCATGGTAAGAGATGGTGTAGGTTTGAATTGAGTGCTCGGTATTTTTTGGAACGATATTGATTTTATCGTTAGCAAAGGTATAGTCAGCTTGTGAACCATGGTCCATGACTTCGGAAACCTGCATGCCGAACTGACCGGATTTTTGGATGAGGTCCAACGAAAATGGAACTGGCTTGTCCTTGAACAGCACGGTGACTTGGGTTTCTCCCTTGATTTCGTTGGAAGTATCGTTCAAGTAAAGCGCAAAAACATAGTTTTGGATATCGACCGATTCATTCTTTTGATAAACATCCTGCGCTAGAGTGGATTGTAACATCCCAATACAGAGAAAAAGGCGAAGTATATTTTTGACGGACATAGGTTTGATTTGAAAGCCGTTGGCTAAATTTTCAACCTAATGTATCCATTTTAAGCCAAAACTTTTTCCATTTTCTCTTTTATCTGCTCCAAACATAGATTGCCCAAACTACCTTCGTGGGTGTGCTCGATGTCCCGTTTGGGTTTAAAGTTCCCATTTTCTATGGCCTTGCCCATGGTTTTGTAGGCATCCCGAAAGGGCATGCCGCTTTTAACGAGTTCGTTCAAGGTGTCCACACTAAATAGGTAATCATACTTGGGGTCGTTCAGGATACTTTTGTTCACCTTGATTTCTTTCAAGCTGAAGGTCATCATTTCCAGACAGGCATGCATGTCCTGCAAAGCAGGTACGATTACTTCCTTTACCAATTGAAGGTCGCGATGGTAGCCACTGGGCAGGTTGTTCATGATCATGATCAATTGATTGGGTACCGCTTGAATCTTGTTGCACTTCGCACGAATCAATTCGAAAACATCGGGATTCTTCTTGTGTGGCATAATGCTACTACCCGTGGTCAGCTCGTTTGGAAAAGAAATGAAATCAAAATTTTGGCTCATATACAGGCAAATGTCCATGGCCATTTTGGAAAGCGTGGCGGCAACGCTGGAAATTCCAAAGGCGGTTGCTTTTTCCACTTTTCCACGCCCCATTTGGGCAGCCACCACATTGTATTTTTGCGTGGCAAAGTCCATTTCGGCCGTGGTAAAACTTCTATCAATAGGAAAGGAGCTTCCATAACCTGCTGCACTGCCCAGCGGATTTTGGTCAGCGACTTTGTAAGCCGCTTGTACAAAGTACAAATCGTCTATCAAGCTCTCCGCATAGGCGGAAAACCAAAGTCCAAAAGAGGAGGGCATGGCAATCTGCAAATGGGTGTAACCCGGCAGCAATACTTTTTGATGCTTGTCCGCTAGCTTCATCAACAAATCGAACAGGGTTTTTACTTGCTGTTTGATTTCGGTCAACTCATCTTTCAGGTACAATTGCATGGCCACGAGCACTTGATCGTTTCGGGAACGGGCGGAATGGATTTTTTTACCGGTATCCCCCAATTTTTCGGTCAACATAAACTCGATTTTGGAGTGCATGTCCTCAAAATCATTCTCAATACTGAACTTGCCCTTTTCAATATCCTTAGAGATGGTATCCAATGCTTTTACCAAATCTTTGGCCTCGTCTTGGGTAATCAACCCCACCTTGCCCAACATTTTGGCGTGTGCTTTGGAAGCGATGACATCGTATTTGGCTAAGACCAAATCCAGTTCACGGTCGTTGCCCACCGTAAAGTGGTCTATTTTTTTATCAGTGCTGAATCCTTTGTCCCAGAGTTTCATAGTTTTTCTTTTGTCATTCCCACGAAGGTGGGAATCTTATAATTTCGATATGTATGGCCCTTCGACTTCGCTCAGGGCCCAAGTTTCGTTTTTTTACTGTAAAAATCCCGTCAGGATTTTAATGTAAAGATCTATGCCTTCCTCAATTTCCCGTACAAAAATATATTCATTGGCCGAGTGTGACCGCGTACTGTCCCCAGGTCCCAATTTTACTGATTGGCAGGTTAATGCCGCTTGGTCTGAAAGCGTTGGTGAACCGTAGGTTTTTCGCCCTAGGGCCAATCCACTTTTCACCAACTCGTGGTCTGGGTCAATGCAGGAGGAGTTCAATCGCAAAGAACGAGGTGTTAATTTGCAAGGCGCTTCCTTTTGCAGGATATCGGCTATTTCCTGATTGCTGTAACAATCGTTCACACGCACATCAATGACCAAATCCACCTGTGCGGGCACTACATTATGCTGTTTGCCCGCATTGATTTGGGTAACCGTCAATTTGACTTCTCCCAATGCCTCCGATACCTTTTCAAAGGAGTAATCCTTGAACCACTGCAAGGTTTCAATCGCGTTGTAGATACAGTTGTTGTTGTTCGGATGGGCTGCATGTGATGGGGTTCCTTCCACAACACCATCAAAAACCACCAATCCCTTTTCTGCAATGGCCAAATCCATTAAAGTAGGCTCGCCCACAATGGCAACATCAATGGTGGGAAGAATGGGGAGCAATGCCCTGATACTTTTTTCGCCTGCATCCTCCTCTTCCGCAGTCGCTGCCATGATGATATTGTGGCTCAAGTTTTCTTTCTCGTAAAAATGAACGAAAGTGGCCAATAGCGACACCAGACATCCGCCAGCATCGTTACTGCCGAGCCCATATAATTTTCCGTCTTCGATATGAGCATCAAAAGGGTCCTTGGTGTAGGCGCTGTTCGGCTTTACCGTATCGTGATGTGAATTGAGCAACAGTGTCGGTTTGTGCTCATCAAAATGCTTGTTGAACGCATAAATATTATTGTATTGGCGATGGGTTTTCACTCCAAAACCCTGTAAAAAACCCTCAATAGCATCACCTGTTTTATCCTCTTCACCTGAAAAGGATGGTGTACTGATGAGTTTTTTCAGCAGGTCAATGGCTTTTTCCGTTACTATTTCTTGATTGATGTTCATAAGGTCAATGTGGTGTAATCTGAGTTATCTGCTTCCAACATATTGGTGTTTCCCACGCATACTTTGGATACATGGTTGCGTAGGGCATAAAAGCAGTTGTGCAACTTGGGAAGCATACCATCCGCAATGATGCCGTAGGCCAAGAGTTCGTCATACCCCTTGGAATCGATGTGATGGATTACGGAGTTTTCGTCCTCCACATCTTGCAATACTCCTTTTTTTTCGAAACAATAGTAAAGGGTGGTCTCAAACTGATCGGACATGGCAATGGCCAATTCAGCGGCAATGGTATCTGCATTGGTATTGAACAGTTGCCCTTTTCCGTCGTGGGTAAGTGCGCAAAAAATAGGGGTGAACCCTGCTTGCAACAATTTAAAGATTCCGTAGGTATTCACCATATCTACATCGCCGACAAAACCGAAATTCACATTTTTTTTAGGTCTTTTGTGGGCGCGAATGGCATTGGCATCGGCACCGCTCATTCCGATGGCATCGGTGCCAAGTGCCTGTAATTTGGCTACGATTTTTTTACTGACCAATCCGCCATAGACCATTAGGGCAATATCCAAGGTCTCGGCATTGGTGATTCGCCGTCCGTTGACCATTTTGGATTCTACCCCCAATTGATTGGCCAACTCGGTGGCTTTGTTACCACCACCGTGAACCAAAATTTTGTTGCCGTCCATTTTGGCGAACAGGTCCAATACCTGTTTGCATCCTTCGGCATCTTCTATCAGGTTTCCGCCAATTTTTACTACGGATAATTTTTGTTTCATTTTATGTATTTATAATCCCTCCATCAATGGTTACTGTGGTTCCAGTGATCCAAGAACTGTCATCCGAAACCAAAAAAAGCACAAGTTTAGTAATATCTTGAGGGGTACCCAACCTTTTTAACAATGTAGTCCTTTTCGCATGTTCTACGGCAGTTTCAGGATGTTCAAAAGCCTTGGCCGATTCCCACAGCAAGGGCGTATCCACTGGCCCAGGACAAATGGCGTTTACACGGATGTTTGGAGCGTAGTCCACCGCCATTTGCTTCATTAGTGCTACGGCTCCCGCTTTGGAAGCACAATAGGCTGGATGATTTGGGAAACTTTTGAAGGCCGCTATAGAAGCATTGATCAAAATATTGCCTTGAGGTTGTTGCTGTAAGATGGGCAGTGCGTACTTACAAAGATAAAAGAGAGCACTCAAATTGGTGTTGATGGCGTTTTGCCACGTTTCGATAGGTAGTTCCATCACATTGCCCAATCCCAGAATACCTGCGTTCAATGAAAGGATGTCCAATTGGCCATAGGTTTCCAAAGCCGTATCGACCAGCTTTTTGTTGTAGGAAGGCTCCATAACATCCCCTGGAACAAATACAGCATGGGCCAAGCTGTTTTCCAAAGCTTGGCCACTTTTCTTATTCCTGCCCGAAAGCACCAAAAGCGCTCCTTCGGACGATAGTCCTTGGGCAATGGCTTTGCCCATTCCACTTGTTGCACCGGTTACAATACAGACCTTGTCCTTTAATTTCATAAGTTCTCCAATATTTTTTTCAAGACTAGCTGTGCGGAAAAGACTCGGTTTTTGGCTTGTTGCACCACTAAGGATTGTTCACCATCCAAAACGGCATCTTCCACGATCATGTTCCGGCGAACGGGGAGGCAGTGCATAAATTTGGCATGACCTAATTTTTGTTGGGTCATGGTCCAGTTGGTGTCCCAGCTGAGCACTTTGCCGTACTCGGAATAACTGCTCCAGTTTTTGACGTAAACGAAATCGGCATCTTCCAATGCTTTATCTTGATCGTATTCGATTTGGCAGCTTTGTGTCAATTCGGGATTGAGTTCGTATCCTTCGGGATGGGTAATCACAAAATCGGCATCCTGCAATTTCATCATCTGTACAAACGAATTGGCCACGGCATGTGGCAAGGCCTTGGGATGCGGTGCCCACGAAAGGACTACTTTAGGCCTTTTCTTGGTTTCGTTTTCTTTCAAAGTAATGGCATCGGCCAACGCCTGGAGCGGATGCCCCACCGAGCTTTCCATATTGACCACAGGGATGGTGGCATATTTGGCAAATCCGGTAATTACCTCTTCGGCTTCGTCTTTTTCCCTGTCAACTAGCCCTGCAAATGCCCTAATAGCAACAATATCGGCATATTGGGAAACCACTTGGGCCGCTTCCTTGATATGTTCGGAAGTACCTTGGTCCATCACGGTACCATCACCATATTCCAAAGCCCAGCCTTCGTTGCCAAAATTCATGATCATCACTTCCATGCCCAAATGCATGGCCGCTTTTTGCGTACTCAAGCGTGTTCTAAGGCTATTGTTGAAAAACAACAGACAAATGGTTTTTCGCTTGCCCAAGGATTCAAATAGGTACGGGTCTTTTTTAAGGGTAATGGCTTCGTCCACCCAGTCGAGGAGGGAATCAATATCGTTAATGGATAAATAGTGCTTCATGATAATGCTTTTTTGAGGGCTTCAAAAAATAAGTCTATATCTTCTTTGGTGATGTTCAACGCAGGCAGGAATCGCAACAATTTCTTGTTTTTGGCGCTTCCTGTGAACATGTGTTGCTCCAAAATCATTTTTTTGCGGAGGTCCGCCACCTCAAAATCAAACTCTAATCCAATCATAAGTCCTCTACCTTTTACCTTTTTGATTTCTGGTATCTCCGCTGCTTTTTCTTTGAAATACGAACCAAGTTTTGCTGCATTGGCCATCAAATTTTCATCCTCTAGCACTTCCAACACGGCCAAGCTCGCCGCACACGCCAAATGGTTGCCTCCAAAGGTGGTGCCCAAAAGTCCATAGGAGGGTTTAAAGGATTCGTGGATCAAAATACCACCAACTGGAAAACCATTGCCCATACCCTTGGCAATCGAAATAATGTCGGGTTGTACACCTCGACTCCGCTCAGTGTCCAAATGGTGCTGAAAAGCGAAGAACTTACCACTTCGTCCGTAACCGGACTGTACTTCATCGGCAATCAATACGATGTTATGCGCTTTACATTTTTTGGCGATGAACTGGAAAAATTCGGTAGTCGGTTCATCCAAACCACCAACGCCTTGAATAGCTTCTATGATAACGGCACAGTATGAATCATTTTCAATGGCGTTTTCAAAGGCATCAACATCGTTCAAGGGCAAAAAAGTGACCTCTTGCTGTTTGTTGATGGGCGCATTAATGCTCGGATTGTCCGTTGCAGCAACGGCAGCCGAGGTCCTTCCGTGAAAACTATTGGTAAAGGCAATTACTTTTGATTTTCCAGTGTGGAACGAGGCCATTTTCAGTGCGTTTTCGTTGGCTTCGGCCCCAGAATTGCACATAAATAGGTCGTAATCTTCGCATCCTGACATTTGGCCCAACTTTTCGGCCAATGCCTGCTGAAGTGGATTTTGGACCGAATTGCTGTAGAACGCCATCTGTTCCAGTTGCTCCTTTATTCGCTTTACGTAATGCGGATGGGTATGTCCGATTGAAATTACGGCGTGGCCGCCATAAAAATCCAAATATTTTTCCCCTTTCTCGTCCCAGACTTCTATGCCCTTGGCTTTCACTGGAGTAACGTTGTACAGTGGATATACGTCGAATAGTTTCATAATCTTTTACTTGTCACCCCGAGTGCCCACCTACGGCAGACAGTCAGGCGAGAGGTGTTTTTATGTTTTTGTTCAATAAAGGTCTCGCATCTCGACTCCGCACGATATGACAGCTCGACCTTTCTTTTTATCCTTTTCTGATTTCACTTATTTTCTCAAACGAGGATACAATTCCCCTGATCAAGGATGAGCTCAAACCTTGATGCTCCATTTCGTTCAAACCTTCAATGGTGCATCCCTTTGGTGTGGTCACCCGATCGATTTCTTCTTCAGGATGGCTACCGGATTCAATCAACAAACTGGCAGCCCCATTGCAGGTGTGCATGGCCAGCTCTTGGGCTTCTTTTGCATCAAAACCTAATTGAATGGCTCCTTGTGTTGTGGCTCGAATCAAACGCATCCAAAAAGCGATGCCACTGGCACAGATGACCGTTGCCGCTTGCATTTGGTCTTCCGGAATTTCCATGGTGTGGCCCATTCGGTTAAAAATGGCCTTTGCCAAATCAATCCGTTTTTTGCCCAGTTCGTTGCTGCAAATACAGGTCATGGATTTACCTACTGAAATAGCGGTATTGGGCATGCTTCGGATGATAAATTTATCCGAACCGATGATTTCCTCTATTTTGGGAATACGGAAACCTGTAATGGTGCTTATGATTACATGTTTTTCGGTCAGAAGGTCCTTGGTCTCTTTCAAAATAGAAACAAATTGACCGGGTTGCACCGCGAAAATCAGGATATCTGAATTTTTTACGGCTTCTTGGTTGTCCGAGGTTACGGTTACGATTCCATACTTTTCAAATTCCTGAATGGATTTCGTATTCCGTTTGGTGAGGTACATGGTGGTGGCTCCATTGCTATGCAAAATGCCCTTGGCAATGGCCAATCCCAAATTCCCTGCTCCTATGATGGCTATTTTCATGATTCTCTTTTTTATCATTTCCGTGTAGACGGAAATCTGATTTGATTGTGCCCTTCGACTACGCTCAGGGCACCCATATTAAAATACTCCTGCCTTCAACAACAGGCCTGTTGTCTCAGGAAATCCGAACATCAAATTCATGTTTTGAACCGCTTGTCCCGATGCTCCCTTCAATAAATTGTCGATGGCCGATGTCACCAAGAGCAAGTCATCGTGCTTATGCAAGTGGATGTGGCACTGGTTGGTGTTCACGACTTGCTTCAAATGCAATTCTTCATCCGATAGGTGTGTAAAAGCAGCATACTTATAAAAATCGCTGTACAATTGTTTCGCTTCCTCCAAGGTGCCATCAAAATGGGTATAGGCGGTGGCCAAAATCCCTCGGGTGAAGTTGCCGCGATTTGGCAAGAACATCAATTTGCCCACAGAATTCCCGTAGGAATTCAAGCTTTCTCCAATTTCTCCCAAATGTTGATGCGTAAAAGGTTTGTACCAAGATACGTTATTGTTCCTCCAGCTAAAATGGGAAGTGTCCGAAAGACCGACCCCAGCGCCGGTGCTGCCCGTAACGGCGTTGATATGGACATCATTGCCCAACAACCCTGCTTTTGCCAAAGGCAATAGGGCCAATTGGATAGCGGTGGCAAAACAACCGGGATTGGCAATGGCTTCTGCAGCTTGGATCGCGGACGTGTTCAATTCGGGAAGTCCGTAAATGAACCGTTGCCCATTGAACATGGAATCTCCCTGCAATCTAAAATCATTGCTGAGGTCGATGATTTTTGTTGATGCCGAAAATTTGTTCTCGTTCAAAAATGAGGTCGAATTGCCGTGTCCCAAACAAAGAAAAACTACATCCACATCTGGATTTATTTCTCCTGAAAACTTCAATTCCGTTTGCCCCAGCAAATCTTGATGGGCCGAAGTAATCGATTTGCCCGCTCGGGTGGTGCTGAACACAAAGTCGATTTCTGCCTCAGGATGGTTGAGCAACAATCTGATCAGTTCCCCGCCGGTGTACCCCGACCCTCCTATGATTCCTACTTTTATCATAATTTTAATTTTGTCATTCCCGCGAAGGCGGGAATCTTATCCAACTAGGTCTCTACCTTCGACTCCGCTCAAGTTAACGGCTTTTAAATTTCATTGTTTACGTGGTTTGCAATTTTCCCGGAGTTGGACAAAATTTTGATGAAGCCCTTGGCATCGTCGGCGTTCCAGCCCTTGTTCATTTCACCATAGCTTCCAAAGGAAGCGTTCATCAAATCGTGGGGGGAAGTGATGCCGTTCAATTCAAATCGATAGGGATGCAAGGTCACGAAAACATCTCCCGAAACGTGTTTCTGGGTGTCGGTCAAAAAGGCTTCGATGTTTCGCATTACTTCGTCCAAGTAATTTCCTTCGTGCAATAGCATTCCATAAAAGTTGCCCATTTGTTCTTTCTGGTATTGCTGCCATTTGCTCAAAGTGTGTTTTTCCAGTAGATGGTGCGCTTTAATGATGATCAATGGTGCGGCTGCTTCAAACCCAACCCTTCCTTTGATCCCAATAATGGTGTCGCCAACGTGGATGTCCCTGCCAATAGCGTATTTGGAGGCGATGGCAGACAATTTCTCGATATTGGCCACAGGAGTGTCTTCCTCCCCGTCCAAGGCTACCAACTCCCCTTTTTTAAAGGTCAGTTTTAATCCTTTTGGCAGTTCCTTTTCCAATTGGCTCGGATAGGCACTTTCGGGCAGGGATAAGTGGGAGGTAAGGGTTTCATCTCCTCCAACGGATGTCCCCCACAAACCTCGGTTCACAGAGTACTTGGCCTTTTCCCAAGAGTAGTCGATACCATTTTGTTGTAGGTAGTTGATTTCTTCCTCTCGTGCCAATTTTTTGTCCCTGATCGGGGTGATGATCTTGATTTCTGGCGCCAGGATTTGAAAGATCATATCAAATCTAACTTGGTCATTGCCTGCACCGGTACTGCCATGGGCAATGTATTTGGCACCTAGTTTTTTGGCATGGTTTACAATTTCTATGGCCTGTACGATACGCTCCGCACTTACGGAAAGGGGATAGGTATTGTTTCGGAGCACATTGCCAAAGATGAGATATTTGACCACTTTTTCGTAGAACGTGGTAACGGCATCTATGGAAGTGTAGCTGGTTGCTCCCAAAGCGAGGGCTTTTTCTTCGATTTCCTTGATTTCTGCTTCACTGAAACCTCCAGTGTTCACACTTACGGCATGTACTTCAAAGCCTTCTTCTTGCGATAGGTACTTGGCACAGTATGAAGTGTCCAATCCGCCACTGTAGGCTAAAACTAATTTTTCCATTGTTCTTTTAGTTTGTCATTCCTGCGAAGGCAGGAATCCATTTTATGTCTTAGTTCTTATATTCTTGATGGTTCGACCCCTCACTCAACCCAGGTTCTGCATGTTAGATCGAACAGACAGTTTAATTATCTTTCTTTTTTAAAAAGAGGTGTTCCTTGATGCTTTTTAGTCGTTGGAACGCTTTTTTATTGATTTTTTCAGGTTCTTGTTTTTTTGATTTTGGGTCGTACAACATGCCTGTACAGAGGCACATTTTCTTTTCGGTACGGGTCAAAATATCAAAGTTCTTACAGGTTTGGCACCCCTTCCAGAATTCGGGATCATCCGTAAGTTCGGAAAAGGTTACGGGTTTGTAGCCCAGCTCGTAGTTCATTTTCATCACGGCCAGCCCGGTGGTAATACCAAAAATTTTGGCATCGGGGAATTTTTTCCGTGATAGGTCAAAAACGGCTTTTTTGATTTGCTTGGCAAGCCCTTGATTTCTATAATCGGGATGCACGATCAAACCGGAATTGGCCACAAAGTCTTTATTTCCCCAGACTTCGATATAGCAAAAGCCGGCAAATTTATCCCCGTCCAAAGCAATGATGGCATTTCCGTTCTGCAAACGCTTTATGATGTACTCGGGCGTACGTCTGGCGATACCCGTTCCGCGAACCTTGGCGGATTCGGTAATGGTATCACTAATGATTTGTGCGTATTTAAAATGTGATTCGTTAGCAACAATAATTTCCATTGCAAGCGATTGATCTATAAAAATTGAAAAAAGTATTTTGGAAGTTGTGCGGAAATGGACTCACCTATTTCCAATAGATATGATTCACCCTTACGGGCGACGACGGCGGGGTGTAAATGGACTAATGGGAGCAGCGATGCTCAACGAAGTTAATATGTACTCTTGTCCTTTCATTACGGGACTAAAGTACAAATTAATTCGAACTGTGCTAGAATTGATGTTATTTTTTAAAGAAATATAACTTTTTAGGGCGACTACCTATCATTTCGTAAATAAAAAAGCCGATTACCAATAGGTATTCAATCGCCAGCAACCCTAAATTTTCGGTATAGTCTGGGTTGGAGTAGGTGTAATAACTCAGAATTATGGTGAAGGACCAGAGCAGGGGGAATCGATAATCGGTGAAAATGGAGAAGCCCAACAGGAACACCACATACCAAGGGTGTACGGTGGTGGATAGAAAATAATAGCAGGCCAAGGCAAATACCATTGAGGTAATGAGACTTTCCATTTTTTGATTCTTCCGAAGGAAAGCGAGCAACAATACGATAACAATGACCAGTTTTTGAATGAAAGAGCCATAAGCGTCGATGAGTTCCCAAGGTTTGGCTTCAAAATAGGTGACTCCTATCTTTTTGACCACATTGTATATGCTGGCATTGAACTCGAAGTTACTGAACCAAAGCCCAACGGTTTCGGAATAATTATCGATAAATACATTGGAGTAAAACGGAAACAACAATGCAGTACATCCTAAAAGGACTAAGGTGTAAAAGGCGGCACTTTTTTTGAATCTGAAGTATTTGATAAATAGTGGCAAAAACAACAGCGGCATTAGTTTGACCATAATGGAAATGGCATAAACAGGGGTTGCCCATAACCATTTATTGATGGATATGAGGTAAAGCGCCCACACAAAGAAGAACACCATTACGCCTTCAAAATGCAGATTTCCGGTCAATTCAATGATGACCAAGGGATTCAAAAAGTACCAAAACGCCAAGTTGTTGGCCTTGTTCAGTTGTTGCAATAACTTTCTGCCGAAATAAAGTGCGCCCAGGTCAGCAAGTATTATGATCAATCGCATGGCAATGGTTGATCCCAAAATGCTTCCTCCGCCCAAAACCGATGCCAATGCGAACAGTACTTGGTTGACAGGTGGATAATTGCTGTAGTGCCTTGCGTTGAGGTCGGTCATCCCTTCGCGCAGCTCTTTCATGTTGGCAAAGGTGACATGCCCTTGTTCCATAATTTGGTCGGGGGTGTACAAATAGGGGTTGATGCCATTTTTAATCAGTTCCCCATCCCAGAGGAACCGGTAGAAATCCTGTGAAAGGTTCGGTTCGGCCATCAAAAACACCAACCGAAAAAGTATGCCGATAATTAAAAGGAACTTAAAGTTCCATTTTTCGAACTGGATGATTTTGTAGGTGAGGTAAAAAAGTGCCCCGAAGAGCATAAAGAGCTTTACAAAATCGGTGCGTACCAGATGGTAGGCAAAGCTCCAGTAAAACAAAATACAGGCGACGGCAAATAGTATCGGATATCTATGCAGTCGCCAATAAGCTTGCATGGTGCAGGATTATGCCTTGGACGTCAAGGATTTAAAGAACACGAATCCAAACCCTAGGAACAACATGAGGTGGAAAGGGAACAATCCGTAGTCGTTCAACGGTATGGCGCTGTACATTCCAAAAAGGAAATAGATCATCAAAGCAAACTCCAAAATCATGTTGGGCGACAATTTGTTGGTCAAATATTTGTTGCCCTTCCAGGTATCGGTTAGGTTGTTGATATTGAATTTAGGAGTTCTCACAAATTCACTTCGTTTGCCCAAATGCCCCTCTAGAACCGCTACGGTGTTGTGCAAAGAGAAGCCCAATGCCACAGAGAAGAACGTAAAAAAGAGTTTGATGTAATCCACAAAGTTGTCAAAACTACTGCCCTGTATACTCTTGTAGGTGAACCAATAACACACAAATAGGATGATGGTGCTCAAAATAAAGAAGCTGGTTACCTCAAACACCCAACCCAAATGACCATAGGTGTTTTTGATGTACAGCATGGGAATGCTCAATAGCGCCACAATAAAAACACAAAGGAACATGGAGCTGTTCAACAAGTGCATTACGCCATGGAACTTGGTTTTGAACGGGATGTTTTTGGCTGTGATAACGCTAAGCACCGTTTTTCTAAAGTTTTCGGCCCCTCCTTTGTTCCAACGGAACTGTTGGGAACGGGCGGCACTGATCACTACGGGAAGCTCTGCGGGTGTTTCCACATCTTCCAAATATTTAAACTTCCAGTTTTTCAACTGTGCACGGTAGCTCAAATCCAAATCTTCGGTCAAGGTATCGCCTTCCCAGTTTCCGGCATCGAGGATACATTGTTTTCTCCAAATACCAGCGGTACCGTTAAAGTTGATAAAGTGTCCTTTGGAATTTCGTCCTACCTGCTCCAAGGTAAAGTGGGCATCCAAAGCAAAGGCTTGGATACGGGTTAGGGTAGAGTAGTCTCTGTTGATGTGCCCCCAGCGGGTCTGAACCACACCGATTTCCTCATCTTTAAAGTAAGGAACGGTTTTTTTCAACCAATCGGATTCTGGGAGAAAGTCGGCATCAAAAATGGCGATAAAGTCACCTTTTGCGATTTCCAATCCTTCTTTTAGTGCACCGGCCTTAAAACCTTTTCTGTTTTCGCGGCGGATATGTTGTATGTCGAGACCAGTTTCCTGAAGCTCTTGTACCCTTCGGGCGGTTTCGGCCACAGAATCGTCGGTAGAGTCGTCCAAGACTTGGATTTCCAGTTTACTTTTAGGGTATTCTATTTTGGCGATGTTGTCCAACAAACGCTCCATTACATATTCCTCGTTGTAAATAGGAAGCTGAATGGTAACGAATGGAATTTCCTTGGGGTCGAGAAGGTTGAATTTTGGGGCTTCCTCGTTTCGCTTTTTATAGCCGAGATAGTTGATCAAAAGATTCAACTGGGCAAGACTGTAGAAGAAAATCAAAAGTAAGGCCGTACTATAAATAGCAATGATGATGTAAGTAATAGCGAGTCCCATTATTTTAAACTGTATTTAAAGATCCAACCCAAAATTTTTATGCCAGCAAATATAGTACCTTTTACCGTACCAGAAACTTTTGATACGCCAATTCTTCGTTTGTAACGCACTGGTACTTCGATATATGACATTTTTTTTCTTAAAATTTTTAACTGCATTTCCACTGTCCATCCATAAGTGGTGTCCTGCATGTTCAATTCTTTGAGCTTTTCGTACTTTATCGCCCTAAAAGGTCCTAAATCCGTAAATTTTGACCTAAAAAACAAACGCATTAAAAATGTGGCCAATTGGTTCCCAAAAACCTGTTGTGGAGTCATGGAACCCGGTTCGCGAAGTGATTTTTTTCGCGCCCCGACCACAAAATCGATGTCATTTTCCAAAATTGGGGCGACAATCTTATCCAATTCCGCTGGATAATCTGAATAGTCTCCGTCGATAAATACGATAATGTCGGGTGTTTTGGATTGTTCGGAGATATAATTTAATCCCTTTAAACAGGCAAAGCCATAGCCCTTGCGGTTTTCGGTGATCACCGTTGCTCCAGCTTTTTTGGCATTTGCCATGGTATCGTCTTCGGAACCATTGTCAACGACTACGATTTCCGATACGTGGTCAGGGATTTCCGAGACGACCAAACCAATGGAATCTCCTTCGTTGATTGCTGGGATAATGACTTTGATATCCGCCATTGGCTGGGAACAATTTAGTTAGTGTTAGCAGTTGCCAAAACTAAAATTTTCCATGGATAACTGATGCGAAACTTTGAAAAAGAAAGTGATCTTACTTTTTGTTTACCAAGGTCATGAGGTCTACATCGTTGCCCAACAACACCTGATTGCTGTCGATTCTTCCCTCCAAGGGGCCATTCTCCAATTTAAGTACGCCACGTGGACAGACCGCCGAGCAGATTCCGCATCCCACACAGCTTGATCGGACGATGTTCTCCCCTTTTTGGGCATAGGCGCGCACATCGATTCCCATTTCACAGTACACCGAACAATTGCCGCAGGAGATGCACTGACCGCCATTGGTGGTAATCCTAAACCGGGAAAACAACCTTTGCTGAAAGCCCAAAATGGCTGCCATGGGACATCCAAACCTGCACCAAACCCTACTGCCAAAAATGGGATAAAAACCCGTTCCGATAACACCAGAGAAAATACTGCCGATCAAAAAAGAGTAGGATTTACGTAGGGTACCTGATTTGAACAAAAATACTTCCCCGTCACCACTGAAAAAGTGGAAACCGATCAATGCCAAGATAATCACGAAGTAACCGATAGCCCCATATTGGGCATCTTTTTGAAGTTGGTCCCGTTTAAAAATCATGGCCCAACCGAAAACCAAGGTCAGCAACCCAGCTACGCCAATCAAAAAAGTACTTTTGGTCAACCAATATTTGCTGGTGTCCGTTCCCAAATAGGAGTAGATAACGGCGGTGGTCATCAAGGTTACAAAAACCACGACGCTGTGCACCACCCATCGCTCTACTTTCCAGGCAAAGGTGGATTTATCGCTCAACTGCCTAAAGGAATCGCCAGCTGTTTCGGCCAATCCACCACAGCCACAAACCCAGGAGCAATACCATCTTTTGCCATATTTGTAGGTTAGGATGGGGGTTATCACAAAAATGGAAAGGATACCAAAAATCAAAAGGGCAAAACCGATTTCGCCAGAACTCAAAAACATTTTGATACGATATCCTTCAAAGTTGTAATAGTTCAGTGGCCAAATATTTTTTAAGTCGTAATAAGGTAGGCTTCCTCCGTTCAGAATCTTGTCCCCGTTCAAACGTGCCATCAATTCTGGGATGATGAATGCAAAGGCGGTTTGAAAGAACATTACGCTCACTGTGCGTAACCTTTCATAACGGTTATGGCGGTATTTCCAGAGGAACTTGATGCCAAAGGCCAAAATGGCCACGGTATAAAGGGTCCCATACACAAACCACTGACTGGCCGGATTGCCGCTCAACAACTGGCTTAGTGGGTCAAAAAGGGCGATGACACCCTTATTTTCGCCATCGCTTACCAAGCCAAGATATTCGGGATAAAAATAGAGTATAATATAAAAGCCTGTCAATGCCAAGCCAGCAATCCACCCCCATAGACCACGACTGGAAATGGATTTGAACCAGACCCCGTCGTTTTTAATGCCCGGTAGTTTTTTGGAATAGGCATCCCAAGAGAACCAAATAACCCCAATGGTGATGGCCAAAAGCGACAAGGTGAGCCAAAGGGTCTTATTTGGAAAGCTCACATTGAAAACGGCCAACAGTAAAATGCCCAATCCCGATGTTCCTAGAAAAACAGCCATCTTTTGGTTGAGGCTCAAGCTTTTTGGTGGTTCCCCCGTTAGGGCCATGCTCGGACTATGTGTTTGGTTGCTCATTGTTTGTTGTTTCTTTGTTTTAATATTTTCCAATTAGGTACAAACCCATCAACCCAATTGGAAGATGCGTTTTAGGCTTTTCTTTTTCAGGCTGATGGATTTTCCAAAATCAGCATTGTATTTTGAAACGATTTGCGATTCGAAGTTTTTGTAGAATTCAGGATCAAAATTGGCGTCCACCAAATGCTCCATTACAAAATCAGCCGTTCGTTTTTCGCTGAGCCATCGATCAACGATCTGATGCCTTAGACGAATGCCGAAAGTGTTGATGCCCAACAGTATTCCGGAATCCTTGTCAAACGCTATGGTGATACAGATTTTTTCGTTGGGATGCCTCCAGTGAAAGTGGAGCTCGTTTTCTTTTTTGTTTCTTTCCGAAAACACCCAACCATAGGTTTGGTACTCAATATCCAAGAATTTGGCCGAGTTGAACCAATGTCCGGGGTTGTATGTCATCCGATTGCCGCAAATGGTTTGGGCAAGGGCTTCGCCCATCATCCGTCCCGTGTACCACACCGCCTCAATGGGCCTGCGATTTCCAATGGCCTTATGCTGTTCGGCACAGTCGCCAATGGCGTACACATCTTTCACGTTGGTTTCCAAAAAGCGATTGACTTTTACGCCTCGCCCCAATGCAATCCCAGAATCTTTCAGAAAATCTATATTGGGGGTTACACCCGCCGTCAATCCTACCAGATTGCATTCAATTTCTTCACCCGTTTCCGCCAAGGTCACGGATTTCACCCTTCCATTTTCATCGGGGTGGATTTCTTGAAGTGATGTGCCCAATCGCAAATCAATGTGGTGCTCCCGAATATGTTCGTTGATCATTTCAGATTCTCCAGAGGGCAAAACACTGTTCCAAAAACTTTTTTCACGTACTAAAAAGGTAACGGGAATATCTCGCGTTCGTAGCATCTCGGCCAATTCGATGCCGATAAGGCCGCCGCCTACGATTACAGCTCGTTTACAAACCTTGTTGTTGGGTGCGTTTTCTTCCAAGAGTTCCAAATCTTGTTTGGAGTAAAGCCCTTGCACTCCATCCAAATCCTGCCCGGGCCATCCAAATTTGTTGGGTTTAGATCCTGTGGCAATAACCAACTTATCGTAATTGAGCGAAGATTTGTCCGCTAGATAAAGCAGCTTTTGTTCGGTATCTACTTTGGCAACATATCCATGCACCATTCGATGTTGTTCTTTTTCCAGAAGTGGTTTTCGTAGGGTTGGGTATGCTCAAACTTCATATGGCCCATGTACACGTACATCAAGGCCGTCCTCGAAAAAAAGTATTCGGACTCGGCCGAAATGATGGTGATTTTTTTATCGGAAAGTTTGCGGATATGCCTGGCAGCAGTAACGCCTGCTATTCCATTTCCAATAATGACAACGTGCTCCATGGGTTAGGTTTGATTGTTTGATGTGTCGCTTTTTTTGTTAAGAACTTAACAACAAGATGAAATTTAATAAGAATAATGGAGCTGAATGCTGTTTTAAAATGATTATTTTAGAGGGTTGGCTATCATTATGAAAAAACTGTTTTTTTTAGGAATCCTAGTCCTTTCCTCTTGCGCCAGTAGCAAGTTTCAAAAGGTGAACGGTGTAAGTTTTGTGGCTTCCCGTGAAGAGGTTTCGGAAAGGCATATCGCCCCTGTTTTGGATGTCCATGCCAACTATGCGGCCATTATGCCCTTTGGTTTTATCAATGGCGAAAAATCAGCTGAATTGTTTTTTAATTCGGACCGACAATGGTTTGGTGAGCGAAGGGATGGTGCAAAACAGTATATCGAACAACTGCATCGGAATGGGGTAATGGTGATGGTGAAGCCCCAAATTTGGATTACCAATGGTGCTTTTACCGGAAACTTGGATATGAAGAGCGAAGCGGATTGGGAAACGTTTGAGGCTTCGTATGAAAAATTTATACTATTGTTCGCCGAAATGGCCGAAGAAACCCAAAGCGATATTTTTTGCGTGGGCACGGAATTGAAGACCTTCATTGATGAACGCCCCGAGTTTTGGGATCAACTCATCCAAAAAATCAAAGAGGTATATCATGGAAAGCTCACTTATGCAGCCAATTGGGATGAATATGCCAAAACACCTTTTTGGTCGGAACTCGATTATATAGGGGTGAATGCTTATTTTCCATTGTGTGAAAGGCAAAATCCTACAAGAGAAACACTTACCGAAGGTTGGAAGCCTTGGAAGGATAAGATGAAGGCATTGGCCCAAGAACAGGACCGTCCTATTTTGTTTACGGAATTTGGCTATCGGAGCATGGATTTTACCGGTAAAAAGCCCTGGTTGGTAGACCGGAACCAAGAGAATGTGAACTTGGAGGCCCAAGCAAGGGCGACCCAAGTGCTTTTTGACGAATTTTGGAACGAGGACTGGTTTGCTGGTGGCTTTGTGTGGAAATGGTTTATGGAACACGAAAAAGTGGGTGGAGCCGGTGACAATCGCTTTACACCCCAGAATAAACCTGCAGAGTCCGTGATACGGGAACAATACGCACAAGTAAAAACATCACGAAGTCGGGATTAGAAAATGAAGCCCCAAAATTTTTAATGGGATAACGACCTGTTGTCTCATAATTTTCGCCATATTTGTAGCACATCCCACCCAAAACATGTTATAATGAAATTAAGATTATCCCTTCTATTTTGGGTCGGGGCCTGTACACTCATTTTTGCTCAAGACAATAATTTTTACCAAGTGGTAGCCGAGCAGGGCGACGGTATTTTTTCCTTGCTACGGAAACAGGGCTTAGATCCCGCCAAGCACTATGGCACATTTCTGGAACTCAATTCCGATAAGATCAAAGAAGGGAGCGCCCTGAAATTAGGTGAAGAATACAAGGTGCCCTATGCCAGTGATTCCTTTAAAAAGAAAGGTGTTTTGGTCGAGGCGGTCGCCGATGCCGAAGCCCCTATTTTTGATGCCGAACTTTCCCAGATGTCGGTCAAAAGTGACAAATTGAAGGATGCTGTGTACTATCTGATCGTTGAAAATAAGGTTGAAAGCGATGGCAGCTTTACCAAAGATATTGCCAAACGTCTCGCCGCTGAATTGATGGAACATGGTGCACAGGTTTATGTAATGGGGGAGCCCAGCAATACAAATGCTTCCAAAGGAATCATGGGGGAGTATGTGAAGGTCATCAACAAGCGATACCTTCAAAACATGGGCAAATACCAACGTGTCCTCTTATTGCGTGCGGGCGACCTTTCCCAAGGAAGCGCGCTGGATGTAGCCGTTTATCATTACAACAAAAGTGAGCAAGGGCAACGGTTTGCACACCATATTCAAAATGTATTCAAGCAGCATAGTGTTTCCAATACCAATGTGGATGAGGCCAGCTTGATTTTTGAAGATGAAAACAGTCTTTATCTGGCAAGAAACATACTACCTGCAATAAGCCTGTTGTCCTTGGAAAGTTCCTCCAAAACAGCCCAAAGTAAAATTTCGCTCAAAACCGACAAAACAAAGTTCGCCAATATGATCAGCAGCGGTATCATAAACGACTACGCGGACCTCGAATTTGAGAATTGAGGATTGTTCGATAACCCCTTTTTTAACAACAACCCCCACCATTGTAGTGGTAGGTGCTCTCACTGATAAAAATTTCATCTGAGGTATTCGCCAGAGCCGCTGCCGTTTTATCACAGACTGCCAAGGGCTGGTTCTGTTGCAATACGTGTCCCTTTTGATCATCAAAATAGGGTTCGTTGCCAAAGTAAATGGCTGTTTTTCCGGTAAACACGCAAGGTCCGTCCTCGGGCATAGGGTCTTTTATGGCCGCTATTTCTATGGATTCGATATGGATAAGCTCATCAGTTGGATAGTGGTTGGGAGATAAAACCCTGTAAGAACGTTTACCACGGATTTCGATGGTACCAAAGCCGGCATCGGTCAATATTTTTATGTAATCCTTTAAGGGGATGCTTCCGCTGAGGCATTGTGCCCTCAATCGGTCATCGTTGCGGAGTTCATCGCTCATGGGTTGCTCGCAAATGGGGTCGCTCATCACCAAACGGCCATGCGGTTTCAGGACACGGTACATTTCAGAAACGGCTTTTTTCAAATCTTCCATTTTAAAGATATTGAACAAGCAGTTCTGCGCGGCCACGTCCATACTCTCATCTTCAACGGGCAAATGCAGGGCGTCTCCTTTGACCAAGTTGACATAGTCGCTTTTGAACCAATCGTTTTCCGCTTCGGCCAATTTGAAATTTTTCCGGGAAGCTTCCAGCATTTCATCCACGGAATCCACTCCGGTAACCCCTCCTTTTTGCCTAGAAAAGTAAGCGAATTGCAGCAGTTCCATACCACCGCCAACCCCCACATAAAGAATTTTGGGTTCGTTCACCAAATCTTGCGCGGAAACGGTACTTCCGCAACCATAGTTCATTTCTTGCATGATCTTGGGAATGGAAAGTCCGGGAAATTGCCAAATGGGGTTGGTGGTGCAGCAGAGTCCAACATCTGGGGTCAGGGCTGCTTCTTTATATAAATCCTGGGTGGCATCTAAATAGCTCATAGTTCTTTGATAAGTTCTTTGAATAGTTTGATCATTTTGGGTTCCGTTTGCCCTGCGACCCTCAAAATTTCCTGTACTTCAACAGGTTGCAAATTATCAGGGTCACATTCATCCGTTAAAACGGAAACCGCTACAATGGGTAGTCGTAAATGATTGGCAACAATTACTTCGGGAACGGTACTCATTCCAACCGCATCTGCACCCAAGGTTTTGAGCATGCGATATTCGGCCTTGGTTTCCAGTTGCGGGCCCACCACCGATGCATATACCCCTTTTTGCAACGAAATGTTTTCGCGTTTGGCTATGGCCTCCACTTTTTTGCGCATATCCAAATCGTAAGGTTCGCTCATATCCACAAAACGGTTCCCGAATTCGGATACGTTCTTAAAGGCCAATGGAGAACCTCCCTGCAGGTTGATGTGATCTTCGATGAGCATGATATCCCCTTTCTTAAAGTTGAGGTTGATGGCTCCCGCGGCATTGGACACAAACAATTGTTGTATACCAAGACTGTGCATCACGCGAATGGGGTAGGTAATGTCCAAAAAATCGTATCCTTCGTACAAATGGAAACGGCCTTGCATCACCACTGCCTTTTTGCCCTCGATAGTGCCATAGATGAGTTTCCCGGTATGAAATTCTACCGTTGCCAACGGAAAATACGGGATATGGTTGTAATGGGCCTCGATGGGATGCTCGATGCTCTCAATGAGCTGCCCAAGTCCCGTGCCCAGTACAATCCCAATTTCTGGGGTTTCGAAACCACGTTTTTTCAAGTAATCAACGGATTCATCAATCTGTTTTTGTGTCATTCTTGTATATGTTTTAAAAATGGCGCAAAGGCCTCAATATCTTTAATATCTTCGTAATAATCGACATCATTTTTTTCTTCCAATAGATGTACGTCGGCGTCTTTGATATCGGAAAGCGTATCGGACAACACCATATTTGTGCCCCATGCCTTGTTTTGGAACAGCTTCCTTCGTAAGGATTTCATACCCAATAGGTAATAGCCGCCGTCTTCTGCCGGGCCCACTACAAAATCATGTTGGTCAAGTTTGGAAAATGCTTCTTCCAGATCTTTTTGGTTTAAATGGAACATATCACTTCCAATAATGATGATGTTCTCAAACCCGGCTCGGAATCCCTCTTCAAAAGCATGCATCATGCGCTCGCCCAAATCCTTTCCAACCTGGAGTTTTTTTTGGTAGATGGAACTGTCCCAGATATCATGTTCCCAAATCTGTTCGGAATAGTACACCCATTTCTCTACATTTAGATTCTTGGTGAAGGCGACCGTTTGGTCCAATAAAAATTTGTAGATATCCAAAGCCGCTTTATCACCCACCTTCGCTGCCAATCGGGTCTTGCACTTGCCAAGTTCGGGGTTTCGGGTAAGGATCAAAAGAAGGTTTTTGCTCAACTTTTATGGATTTAGTTGGGGTTTGCAAAACGCTGTTTAAAGATAGGTAGATTTTTGCGTTCGTTCCTTTCGGAAAAAGGGAAATATTTTTTGGTTACAGTTGGTTTTCCGTCCAATTGCTCTGCCTCAATGTAGATAAAACCCATACAGTGAGCGCTAAAATTTGTTTAACTTGAGCGGGTTAATTTATTTGAGAAAATGCACAGACAAGTCATAAGTTGCTTTTTGATACTCGCCCTGGTGGCATGCAAGCAGGAACAAAAGAAGGCATCGACCCCGACAGATAAGGATGCGAAATATCAAGAAGCATATCGACCACAATTTCATTTTTCACCATCGGAAAAATGGATGAATGACCCCAATGGCTTGGTATACAATGACGGTTGGTACCATTTATTCTACCAATACTACCCAGATGATATCGTGTGGGGACCCATGCATTGGGGGCATGCGATGAGCAGGGACTTGGTGCATTGGGAGCATAAGCCCATTGCGCTATATCCCGATGAGCATGGACTTATTTTTTCGGGTAGCGCTGTGGTGGACAAAAATAACACGACGGGTTTCGGTAAAAATGGGGAAACACCTTTGGTGGCCATATTCACCTACCATTCCATGAAGGGTGAAAAAGAGGGTAGAACAGACTTTCAAACACAGGGCATTGCCTACAGTTTGGATAATGGTGTCACTTGGACTAAGTATGAAGGCAATCCGGTAATACTGAATCAAGGCATCAAGGATTTTAGGGATCCCAAGGTGTTTTGGCACGAAGCTTCGTCATCTTGGATAATGGCATTGGTGGCGGGCGACCATGCGCAATTCTATACTTCCAAAGACCTGAAGGATTGGAAGTACATGAGCGATTTTGGAAAAACACAGGGCGCCCATGGAGGTGTTTGGGAATGCCCCGATCTTTTCCCCTTACCAGTACAGGGTTTAGAGGAAGAAAAATGGGTGTTGTTGATCAGTATTAATCCCGGAGCTCCGAATGGTGGTAGTGGAACCCAATATTTTGTTGGTGATTTTGACGGAACAACCTTTACTTCGCAGCAGCAAGAACCTAAATGGCTGGATTATGGAACCGATAATTATGCTGGGGTCACCTACAACAATGTGCTAAGCGAGGACCGAATTTTTATCGGTTGGATGAGCAATTGGGACTATGCACGGGATACCCCTACCCAGAAATGGCGAAGTGCCATGACCGTCCCCCGCAAACTTAGCTTACATAAGGTTGAAGACGACTATGTTTTGGCAAATTATCCCATTGCGTCCGTTGGAAAATTAACTTCCGATATGTTGCTGTCCTCAACGCAAGTCCCAGCGGCCACTTCGGACACTTTAGTTGTTGATGGGCTGCATCAATCCGAAATACAATTGAAAACAGCTTCAAAAAATATGAAGCTTCTGTTCAAAAACGATAGGGATGAAGTGCTTCAGGTCCAGATGGGTCTGGATACCTTACAAGTGGACAGGAGGTTGTCGGGTCAAGTTGATTTTCAAAAGGATTTTGGGGCAAGGATCCATAAAGCCCCTATAGTGCTCCCGAAGGGGGAGCTCAGGAATTTGAGGGTTTTGATGGATTGGTCGTCTATGGAGCTGTTTGTAAATGAAGGGTTATTGTCCATTACCGAGCAAGTATTTCCCACCGAACCTTACGATACATTGATTATTGTGAATGAGGACAGCCAACATCCCATCATTATCGAATCCATCAAAAAGATGGAATCCGTTTGGCAAAACTAGGATTGTCTGACCGATATCAGCTTTTTTGACAAGTTTCTCGATCATCTTTGTGGTCAATCATGGCATTATGGGCATTACTCGGGAACTACTGGAAAAAATGGCAGAGCAAATTGATGCCGTCATTGACAGGATCCATCAGCATGAAATGGATGGCCATGGATTGACCAAGGGTGTATGCGATATGTATAGCGCCAGTGCCAGAAATTTGCTCCATTATACTTCCTTTCGGAGTTTTGATGCGCGAAAAATGCAAAAAGGTCTCAAACAACTGGGTCTGACCCGGCTTGCCAATGCAGAGGGCAATATACTGGGCAGTCTTCTCAACTTAAAAATCATTGTGAATAGCTTGTTGGGCAGGAGCCCCGATCTTACCAAAAATGAGTTTTTGAACATTGGCGATGGGGCCTTGTTGCTGCAAAAGCATACGGAAGCACTATTCGGGCTGAACACTCGGGAACGCAGGGTGCGTATTATGGTGACACAACCCACGGAAGCGGCAACAGACTATGATTTGGTGCTCCAAATGGTGAAAAATGGGATGGATTGTGCCCGCATCAATTGCGCCCATGATGGCCCCGAAGTATGGAAAGCCATAATTGACCACGTCCGAAGGGCTGCCAAAGAGAATTCCAGCTATGTAACGATAGCCATGGATTTGGCCGGTCCCAAAATAAGGACTGGGCCGATAGTTATTCGCGACCATAAACAGGGCAATATCCCGAAAGAACCATATATCCGGGTGCACGCTGGCGACGAACTCATCGTGACCGGAAACGAAAAAGAGGTTGCCCTACCCACCTTCGATGGAAATGGAAAACAGCTTCAACCTGCCAGCATTGGATGCATCCCTGCCATAATCGTAGATCGGGTCGAAACGGGAGCCCCCATTTTATTCGATGACGGAAAAATTGAAGGAGAAGTTATCCAAAAACATGTGGATTCCTTTGTAGTAAAAATTACACGCACCAAACCAGGTGGAGCAAAACTGAAAGGGGAGAAAGGAATCAATTTGCCCACATTGGATTTGGGAATTTCGGGACTCACGGAAAAAGATCGTGAAGATTTAAGGTTTGTGACACAATATGCGGATATGGTCAACTATTCCTTTGTAAACGACGAAAAAGATGTGAATGACCTGCTTTTTGAGCTCAAAAAGTTGGGTGCGGATGATGATTTGGGACTTATCCTGAAAATAGAGACCCATTTGGCCTATAAAAACCTGATCAATATCCTTATTGCTGCAATGCAGCGCAAACGTTTGGGCATTATGATAGCTCGTGGCGACCTGGCCCTTGAAGTAGGATGGAAAAATATGGGTGCCGTACAGGAAGGTATTTTATCGTTCTGCGGAGCGGCACATATTCCTGTGGTATGGGCCACACAAGTATTGGAGGGCTTGGCCAAAAAAGGAATGCCGTCGAGATCTGAGATTACCGATTTAGCTTCTTCCGTCCAAGCGGAATGCGTTATGTTGAACAAAGGCCCGCATATTATTGAGGCCATCTCTTTTTTGGATGAGGTGATGCAGACCATGGAGAGCTCCCATGATAAGAAAGAGGTTATGCTGCCCAAAATGGAGTGGAAATAAAAAAAGGGCACCTGAACAGGAGCCCCAAGACACATTACTAACTAACTGCAGATGAATTTTAAGGGATGCGTTAGTGTTTAGTATAGTTAACTAATGTAAAAGTAGATACTTCTTAAAAGGGAGTAGACGGATAGTGCAATTACGGCGTACCAAAAAAGGTATCCCAACTTTGCTTCTATAGTGTTCATTTTTCAGCGTGTTTGTTTATTTAGTTGAGTTAAAACTACACCTCTAAAGTATTCAAAACAAAGCCAATTCCCATGTAGAATTATATCGGTTGCCCTAATATCACGATAATTGGTGGTAAAAGTTATGTAAATGGAAAAGTGATGGATTTTGACATGAAGATGGTTGGGCGAAAGCTGGATCTTTTCGCTGAAAAACAAACTGTTATGTCAATTGGAAGAAGAGAGTTGGAATCTTGGGAAGGATGTCTATCGCAGGATGGAGAAACATCCTTCCGTATACTTTTGAAAGTAGATGTTAAGCCAAGGGCGAACCTTTAAGTCGTTTTTCGATTTTGCGCTTCTTGGCCGTAATATTCTTCATGATTTCCATTAATTTGGAATCCTTAGTCTTTTTGTAGATCTCGTTAATGGAAAGAATCAAGCTTTTTGCTTCCCTTGAGGCCTTAACCCTATCGCTGGTGGACATGTGGCTCATGGGCCTTTTCTCAAATTCTTCCGCCTGTTGTAATAAATCCTGGGTCATTTTTTGTTTTTAAAATTATTCGCAATCGGCTAAATATAAGAGTTAGTTTTATACTTTTTGCCTATGCAACCATTTGATTTCCATATTTATGAAAACATTAAGAAGATGGGTGGGGGAAGTGTTGAAAAATTCTAAAAATGGTCTGGAAGCGACCTGTTTTCCTGATACTGGAGATAAAGGAGGATGTGTAAAAAATCAGGTTTTCTCCACTAAAGTCCCGCTGTATGTTAATTTAACGTTTAGTAATTGTAAACTATATATTATTTGGACTATTTTTGCATCAAAAGAAGTAGTTGGAAATTATCTGGAAACATACGGAAAACAAAACTTTCCTCAACCACGAAAGTAGGATCAATTTGGAATATGCGGTCCGCCTTCAGGTGGTAAAGACACTCATCAAAGAGGCAGAACACCTGATGAATTACCTTTCTTTGGTCGGGATTCAAATTGATGCTTCCAATGGAAAGGTTTCCGTTCACCCAGAAACTCCCGAACCGCTCTATTCCAAAATTTCGGACAAGCTTGTTCAGCCCAACGCAACAAACGTGCAAGAACCTGTGTCATCCCTTTTGGCGACAGCTCATTTCTAAGATCTTTCCAGTCAATCAAAAAACGGATTGAGAACACCCCAATGCAGGTATATCGGTAATTTTATAGAAAGAAATTACCCATATGGCAATCATAGGAAACATTATCAAAGGTGTTATTGAGGCAAAGGATGCCCTCAGTAGGGAAACAGACCCTGTTGAAGACCAAAAAAAGGTACTCCGGGATTTGCTGGAAAAAGCTAAGGATACCGATTTTGGAAGGCAGTACGATTTTGAAACCATCCTAACGTCCGATGACGTCCAAAAGACCTTTTCAGAGAAAATTCCTTACCACGACTACAACAAAATTACCGAGGAATGGTGGAGCAAGACCATTGAGGGCGAGCCCAATGTCACTTGGCCCGGGAGTCCCGATTTTTTTGCGCTGTCTTCTGGCACCACAGGTAAGACTTCCAAGCGAATTCCAGTAACCAAAGATATGTTGGACTCCATTACACGGGCAGGACGGCAACAGGTTTTCGCCATGAGCAATTTTGATATGCCAGCGGATTTTTTCGAGAAGGAAATCATGATGTTGGGCAGCTCCACCAACCTGCAGGAACGCAATGGTAAAAAAGAAGGGGAAATTAGCGGCATAAGTGCCAGCAACATTCCATTTTGGTTTAAAAAATACTACAAGCCCGGGGACAAGATTGCCCAAATTGATGATTGGGACGAACGGGTGCTTTCCATTGCCAAAAACGCGAAAAATTGGGATATTGGCGCCCTTAGTGGCATTCCCTCTTGGATGGAATTGATGCTCAAAAAGGTCATTGATTACCACAATGCGGAGCATATTCATGAGATTTGGCCCAATTTACAGGCCTATACTTCCGGAGGGGTGGCTTTTGAGCCCTACGAAAAAAGTTTCAACGCCCTATTGGGCCATCCTATTCAGATTATCGATACCTATTTGGCTTCCGAAGGGTTCTTTGCCTGCCAGAACCGTCCGGAGACTACGGCCATGAAATTGATTACGGACAATGGGGTCTATTTTGAATTTGTCCCCTTTGAACCGGAATACGTCAATCAAGATGGATCATTGACCGATAATGCCCCTGCCATTACCCTTGACAAAGTGGAGGAGGAAGTGGATTATGTATTGATCATTTCCACGGTATCGGGCTCTTGGAGGTACATTATTGGCGATACCATAGCCTTTACGGATGTGGAAAGGGCCGAGATCAAAATTACGGGTCGAACTAAATTCTTCCTGAATACCGTGGGTTCCCAGCTTTCGGTGAACAAGTTGAACGATGCCGTGAAACATTTGGAAGAGGAACTCAATATCAAGGTGCCAGAATACACACTTTGCGCCAAACGCTTTGACGATGGATTTTACCATTCCTGGTATTTGGGGTCCGATAAAAATCTGGATGAGGAAAAAACTGCGGCCGTGTTGGACGCTTACTTAAAGGAAGCCAATAAAAACTACAAGGTAGCCCGAAGCAAAGCTTTGGAAGGTGTTAAGGTCACCTTTGTGCCCCAACAAATGTTTGCCGAATGGAACGGAGCCAACAAAAAGAAAGGTGGTCAGGTAAAAATGGAGCGCGTAATGGGAGAGGAGCGCTTTAAGGAATGGGAGGAATTTGTCGCTAATCAATCATAATAGGCCATTGTCGACAGAATCCTGTTGTTTGACCATTTCCATAATTTCATCCGGGGATAGATAATATTGTTTGATTCGGGTCTTGTACGTTTCATCGATGTCGGAATTGTTGAGTATAAACCGTTTCGTCTTTAGGATGTATTCGGACATTCCCCTAGCTACGGCAAAGGAATCTGCGGCACGCTCTGCTTGCTTCACAAACTCTTTTAAAAGCACATAGCGGATACCAAAACCGATAAGATTGAGATTGCCCCGCTCTTGATAATCCATCACATGGCCGAGCTCATGGCCCAACCAACCGATCAAAACATCTTTGGGCACATCCACTGTTTTATATTCTTCACCGGAAATCTTGAACCGTTCGCTGATCAGAATCACGTAGCTTCGCTTGCTTCTCGGTTTTACGAGTCCGCTCCAAGTAGGCTGTGCCTGCATCACCGATTTTTTGATGTTTTTTTTAAACTTAAAGGTTATGGGAATGCCTTCAAGCTCTGGAAAATGTTCCAAGGCGATGTTTACTTCATCTTTTATGTTGTCGGGTATACTGTTTTTGGGTTCCTTCAAAATAATGATTACAAAAAATAGTGCGATGAATACAAGAAAAATGGAAAGGAATTTTCTCTTCAAAATGAACTGGGCTTAAAAAGATGCTGTCTAAAGAGCGGTAATATTTGAACTTTGTCAGGTTGAGCGCAGTCGAAACCTAATGACAATCCATGTGTGTTAAGTTCTCGACTGCGCTCGAACTGACAGATAACCCGCTTTTTAGACAGCTTTTCTGAATAGGTTCTTTTTATCTAAAACTGGTATCGAAGCCCTAACGCAATATCAAGGTCAAGGTCATCGGAATAATTGTCGTTGAATCCAAGTTCCGGTCTCATGTCGAGTGAGATGAGCAGTGGTATTTCAAAATTATACTCTATACCGATGTCACCGGCCACAAGGGCAAAAGTTCCATCGTTCTCACCGGCATCAAAGGAACCAAGACCACCACCGGCACCTACGTACCAGTTAAAACCGCCATCTATGGGCATCACCCATTGATAGAGACCTACCAATTTAAAGGCTTCCACATTGTTGGAGTCTCTCCAACCGAGGTCAAATTCCAGTCTGTTGTTTGCTTTTAGGTAACGCTGGTAGGAGATTTCACCTCCAAAACCGTCGTTATCGCCCAATCGGACACCCAAGGCGTTCTTTGAGATGCTCTGGGCACTCATGGCTGTTGTTCCTGCTAAAAATAAAAGTAAGATTAAATTTTTCATCATTGTTTATTTTGACACAAAGGTAGATTTGTCCCTGTTTTGGCTTGCCGTAAACCATTTAATGTTTGCTCCAAATACCTATTGGGCCTATTAAATTAGGGGTTTAAAGAATTTGAAGAGTCCTTCGAGGAACCGTAGCCATACGCCCCTGTTCTTGAAGCGCTCCAAGGTGACCAACTCAGCCTTATCGCAGAGTTTTTGGAACTCTTGGGTCATTTCGGCGGTGATGCGCTCGTCGTACAGGAGCACATTGGTTTCATAATTGAGCTCAAAGCTGCGTATGTCAAAGTTTCCGGAACCGATGGATACCAAGTCGTCGTCTACGATCATGATCTTGCTATGCGAAAAGTCGTCCCGCAAATAAATATCGATGCCTACTTGCAGCAGTTCCTCAAAATGGGAGAACATCGCAAATTTGGCGGCTTGCGAATCGGATTTTTTGGGTACCAGCAGACGGATTTTTACACCTTCCAAGGCCACAATCTTCAAACTTTCCAAAAAAGCCTCTCCAGGAACAAAATAGGGATTGGCAATGCAAATGGATTTTTGGGCCTGGTTCATCATGCCGATGTACTGGTGCATGATGGTGGGATACATGGAATCCGGTCCCCCGGCCACTACTTGGGCATCCACTCCGTCCATTTGTTCCTGTTCGAACAGATAATCGGAGATATGAAAATTTTCCTTGTTGCTGGCAAAAAAGTAGTCCTTGAGAAACACCATGTGCAGGTCGTTGACCACTGGCCCTTCCAATTGCAAGTGGACGTCCTTCCATTTGCCCAGTCCATCCTCCCGTTTGATGTATTTGTCCGATACATTCACGCCTCCCGTAAAGGCCACTTGGTTGTCGATGATGACAATTTTCCTATGGTTCCTAAAGTTGAGCGAGAACAACAGGTTGGTTAATCGGATGGGCATGATGGGGTAGATCTTTACTCCGATATCCTGAAATTTTTTTCTGGGACGCCCCCGTAATTGATAGCTTCCCAAGGAATCGTAAATGATGCGTACCTCTACCCCCTGATCAATTTTCCGCTTCAACAAATCCAACATTTTGTCCAAGAGCTGGCCCTGTTCCAAAATATAATATTGAATGTGGATGAACCTTTTGGCCTTTTCCATGGCATTGAACAGCACATTAAAGGTTTCGCCGCCATCCTGCAACACGGAAACTTTGTTTCCAGAGGTCGCCGTGGTATTGCAACTGGAATGGATAAGCCGACTGAGGCGCTGTTTTCTGATGTCGTTCTCGAAATGGGTGCGATGGTCCTCTTTTAAGGGAGATTCCGGTAATCCGTATTTTTTGCGTTTTTCAAATTCCTTGGGATTAAAAAAGCGGAACTTTCGGCGGTTCACACCAAAAAGGTAATAGAGGAGTGCCCCAAGAAAGGGTAAGGTAATAATGGCCAATGACCAACTAATGGAACGCGAAGGTCTTCTACCGTGGTAAATGATGGCGCCAATGGCCCAAACGGAAGTTACGATATAGAGGATGGTGAGGACAGTCTTCAAAAAAATGGTAGTGTTTAGATGTTCTAAGGTAGCAACGTTTTATGGTAAAGCCATGCCATCCCTATAATAAAATAGGTGCCAACAAAAAACTCTGACAAATCTTTGCCAGAGTTTATACTTTTTAATTTGTGAAGTCTATTGGGAATCGTCAGTGGCGTCCTCAATGGAGTCTTCCACTTCTTCGGCAGCATCTTCAATGTCGTCTCCAACATCTTCCGCTGCGTCTTCCACCTCTTCGGCGGCATCCTCAACGCCTTCCTTCACATCTTCTACGGCCTCTTCGGCCTTATCTTCTTTTGTTTCCCTGCAGCTGGTCATGCTCAAAGTAAGCACGGTAGCTAGCATCAGGGCAAATACACTTATCGTCTTTTTCATGGGTTCTCTGTTTTAAGGTTAATGATTATTGTGGGTGTTCTATAGTCTTTTTCTTCCGGTTATCAGTGAAATGATAAACAGGACAATAAAAATGAAAAATAATATTTTGGCGATGCTTGCAGCTCCGGCGGCGATTCCGCCAAATCCGAAAATACCCGCAATGATGGCCAAAATAACAAAGGTGACTGTCCAACGTAACATAATAATAGTAGTGTTTAAATTATAGCCTGATCAACTCTTAATCAGTACATTACAAATATCGCTTGCCTTTTGTCCGTAGCTTGTCGTTTTCGGTGTTTATGTTAACTCAAAAGCAAAATAGGAATCGCATCGCCCCTTAAAAAAGAGGTAGTAATCCCTTAAGAGGACCGTGTTAGTCCTGCGAATTTGTGATAAGGGGTAGGTGTTGGGTGTCGGAAGTGATATGGTTCAAAAAAAACTCATTGGATAGCCTTTTGGCTTTCAGTTTCACATCTTTCGGCTTTTGGATGATTTCTTCCAGCTCCGATGGGGTAGCCTTTTGGTTTAGCCAGTCCATCGCCATGGCTTTGGGGATGATGACGGGGCAAAGATTGCTAATGTTGTGGTATTTGGTGAGGAAGGTATCCGTTTTGTCCACCATAAGAGCGGTGCACAAAAAGCCATCGTCCAACCTATTATAGGTGCCTGCAAGGTAGAAAGGCCTGTTGTTGGCTTGATGGATGTAAAAACTACAGGTATTTCCATTTTCCAAAAGGTGGGTATAAAAACCGGTCACAATGATCAAGCAGCGGCGCTGTTCAAAGGATTCCTGCATCCAGTCGATGTCTTCCAGTTCGCTCACCTTTACGTTGAGGGTATTGGCATTGTCCTGAAATATATGCCAGTCTTCTTTGAAATCCTGAGGCATCAGCCCCCAAATGGCCAATGAGATGCGGTTGGGCTCCTCCATGGTCACCACACTGAGGTTGATTTCGTGAAATCCGTTAATAATGGGGTTTGGGGTGTATAGGTTTGGATATCGGAAAGGAATTCCAAACTCCTGTTCTATCTCCTCTTTTCCTGCGTCATTTGAAAGTTTGTAAATCATAATATCCTGAGGTGTGACCACAAGAAAGACCATAAAAGAAGTAATGATTAACTCAAATCAAATTATTTGTATTGCTTTTCATTTTTTTATTAAAACTATGATAAAGCCAAGCGCCCATGGCTGACCAACGGACAACAAACCCTATATTTATAGTCTTAGATCAAGAATAAACAAATTAGTAGGAGATTTTAATGATCAAAATCAAAGTGGATGCTCAGGACACCGCGGAATCGGTGGAGCAGATAAGAGACGTTATCGGAGGCGAAATCAAGGAACGCTGGGGGCAGTATGTTTTGCAGGTTTCCAACGATAAGGCCGAAGGGAGCATACGTTTCATCACCTTCGATTGGGGGGTAAGCCTGTTGGAACTGGACATTACCTTTGCCGAAGAGGTGATCATTGAAGTGGACACCTCCAACTTTAATCCCATTAGTTTTTACTATTGTTTGGAAGGTTATTGCGGACATAAGTTTGGCTACCAGCCCGATGATGAGATCAAAATCATGGAGCAGTTCCAGTCGGTGATTTTGACCAACAGGGATGGTGGCATCACCGACAGGTACTTCCCGAAGGACATCAAAATTTCCCAAACCGTCATCCAAGTGCGCCGGAAGCCATTTTTGCGCAAAAGGCTCAACCAGGGCGAGGAGCTCAACCAACAGCTGTACAAGGTGTTTTTGGATAGCGACCACGAAAAGGTGTTTGCCTACTACGGCTCGTACAACCTTAAAATGGCGGAGGTGGTCACCAAGATGCGCGCAATCAAGGCGAAGGGCATGATCCGCATTATGATGCTCGAGGGCTACGTGTACCAGATATTGTCCATGCACATGATCCAGCACAACAAGGAGGTACTGAACAAACGACCGCAGACAAGTCTGCTAAAGCGGGAGTTGAAGACCATTCGCAACTACGTCAAAAAAATAGAGAAGAACATTTCCCAAGATTTTTCGTTGGAAGACATTTCTGCGGAAACGGGACTAACGCAGGCCAAACTGCAAGAAGGTTTTAAGTTGCTCTACAACAAAACGGTTACGGAGTACATTCGCCATGCACGATTGGAACTGGCCCGCGACTACATTGCCACCACCGAAATGAACATCTCCGAAGTGGTCTACTCCATCGGGTTTACCAGCAGGAGCTATTTTTCCAAGATTTTTAAGGAAAAGTACGGACTAAGCCCTAGCGAATTCAAGAATAGTAAAAAGAGCGCACAGACTGTAGGTTGATGCAGCTCTGAAGGTCTGTTAATTTAAGTTGCGGAACGCTTTGGGTGAATGCCCAACCTGCTGCTTGAACATGCGGCTAAAATGTTGGGGGTATTTAAAGCCAAGCTCATAAGCAATTTCGCTCACCGATTTGTTCGGGTCGAAGACCTTTTCCTTGGCCACATCGATAAGTTTGGTCTGGATGTATTCCTGAGCGGATTTTCCGGTCTCTTTTTTGATCAAGTCACCAAAATAATTGCTGGACAAATGCAATTGGTCGGCAAAGTACCCCACCGTGGGCAATCCGTATTTTAAAGGTTTTCCCGAAGTAAAATAGTCGCTCAACAAAGATTCAAACTTGTTCAGGGAATTTTGATGTGGAATTTCACGGGTCAAGAACTGGCGATCATAAAACCTGAGGCAATAATCCAACAGCAGCTCAATATTGGAAACAATGAGCTTTTTACTGTGTTTGTCCAGGTTTTGTTCCAATTCAAATTGAATCTTATCCAACAGGCTCAAAATAATTCTACGCTCTTTGGTCGACAGGTGGAGCGCCTCATTTACGGCATAGGAAAAA
This sequence comes from Flagellimonas sp. MMG031, assembly GCF_040112705.1. Classification (NCBI taxonomy): domain Bacteria; kingdom Pseudomonadati; phylum Bacteroidota; class Flavobacteriia; order Flavobacteriales; family Flavobacteriaceae; genus Flagellimonas; species Flagellimonas sp. MMG031. Next base: position 176,974 of record NZ_CP157804.1, on the reverse strand, counting down.
TAAGTGTAGGACGCCATCTTATTGGCAAGGTCCGAGCCCAGAAAAAGGTCGGGATGGAACACCAGCGCATACCCTTTGGGCACGTAATTGGCATCTTGGGTGAGCTGTACGGTTTGGTCGGCACCCACAAACACCAAGGTCCCCTCGTCATAGTCATAGTCCCTACCGCCATATTTGATCTTACAATGCTTGCTATCCTTTAAAAAAACGCCGTAGCAGCCCCAATGGATGCCCTCATAGCCCTTGTAGGAATACTGGTCCAGATTTAGCGTGGAATAATCCAAAATACTGACCAAGGGATGCAACAATTCGGCATCGCGCCACTTGAAATAATCGTTAACGGTCCGTATGTGCAAAATCTTTTCCATGGTCCTAACCCTATCAATTACGCATTAAATATAAGCTATTGATTGCCAGTATTTCAAATGGGCGTGTACAATCTGTAATATTGGTAGGAACATCTGTAATTCTGGTACGATTTTCCACTGGGTCGGAGCGTATTTTTGGTCACATCAATGGAAAAACGATGATGATGAAGCACTGGTACCCCGTATTATGGTTGATTTTTGGCCTTTTTATGCTTGTTCCGTATTTGGGATTTGCCCAAAATACCACCAAACAGATCGGCGCCAAATTCATCACCGAAGAAGTGGTGTTGGATGGTAAATTGGACGAAGCTTTTTGGGAAATGGCCGAAACCGGTTCCGATTTTGTGCAGTACTTTCCAACCGATTCGCTTCCGGCAAAACACGCCACATCCTTTAAAGTGGTCTTTTCCGAAACTACCCTGTATTTGGGCGTTCGGGCCGAGGCAGTCAATGGCGACTACGTGGTATCGTCTCTTCGCCGGGATTTTGGCGGAACTACTAACGATAACATCTCCTTCCTCTTCGATACCTTCAGCGATGCGACCACGGCCTTCTTTTTTGGTGTGACTCCCTACGGCGTTCAGCGTGAGGGCTTGGTGGCCGAAGGCGGGGAAAATTTCAACAATACCTGGGACATCAAGTGGCAGGCCGAAGCCCAACGGTACAATGACCATTACACCGTGGAAATCGCGATACCCTTCACGTCCTTAAAATTTATCGAAGGTTCTACCTCTTGGCGTTTTAGGGCCTACCGCTGGAATATCCAAAGCAACGAACAGACCACATGGACCCAGATTCCGCAAAACCAGACCCTATCCAGTTTGGCCTACATGGGGCAGTTGAACTTTGAACGACCCTTGGGGCGCTCGCGGAGCCCGTTTTTCTTGATTCCCTACATCAATACGCTGGCGCAGGAGGATTATGCAGCGGATACCGACCAACAGGATTTTAAGACAGGGGTGGATGCAAAAGTGGCCGTTAGCGAGGGGATGAATTTGGATGTCACCATTAACCCCGACTTCAGCAATGTGGAGGTCGATGATGTGTTTACCAACCTGACGCGCTTTGAAATACGATTGCCGGAACGGCGCCAGTTCTTTATCGACAACAACGACCTTTTTGCCAACTATGGGAACACTTTGGACAATATTCCCTTTTTCTCAAGGCGTATCGGCTTGGTGCGCGATACCTTGGGCAATCTCATTGAAAATAGATTGCTGGGCGGGGTACGTTTGAGCGGAAAACTCAATTCCACATGGCGACTGGGCTTTTTGAACCTGCAATCGGCCGCGGACGATGCCAATAGGATTCCTTCATACAACAATATGATGTTGGCGTTTCAAAAGAAAGTGTTCTCCCGCTCCAATTTGGGCTTCTTTTGGGTGAACCGCCAAACGTTGGACACCTATGAATCCCTCAACCCGAACGAACGCTATAATCGGGTCATCGGGCTGGACTATGATTTGGCTTCGGCAGATAACATTTGGACCGGGAATTTCTTTGTGCACAAGTCCTTTCAGCCGGGGGATAGCGAGGGCAACTTTTCGGCTCAGGCCCGGGTGAACTACGACGATAGGGACTGGCGGTTTGTAACCGATTTTGTGTATGTGGATGAAGAGTACCGGGCCGATTTGGGCTTTGTGCCACGAACCGATATTTTTAAAAATGGCCTTTCGGCCACACGACGGTTTTATCCGAGGGATTCCAAGATCAGTAACCACAGTTTCCAACTGTTGGGCGTCAACTTTTGGAGGGTGAATCTCGATTTTAAGAACACCGATTATTTCTACCGCGCCACTTGGGAAATCAATTTTACCAACCAGTCCACCTTTTCTAATAACGTACAGCACGATTATATTTTCCTTACCAACGACTTTGACCCGACCCGAACACCGGGCGCTACGCCACTATCCGGAAACCGGGGGTATAGCTTTACGCAGTACAACGCCGAATACGCATCCAACCCGTCCAAACTGTTCACTTTTTCGGGCAATACCTCGATCGGACAGTTTTTTAACGGGGAGCAGTACTCCTTTGGCGGACAGGTGGGCTATCGCTTTCAGCCGTGGGCCAACATTAGTGTTGGCGTCAATTACGATGGCATTCGACTGCCAGAACCCTATAACGATGCCGATATTTGGTTGGGCATTGCCCGTGCCGAAATCACTTTTAGCAAGTCCATATTTTGGAACACCTTGATCCAATACAGCAATCAGCGGGACAATTTTGGCATCAATTCGCGCTTGCAATGGCGTTTTGCTCCCTTATCGGACCTATTTTTGGTGTACAATGACAATTATTTTACGGGAACCTTTGCGCCCCGGTTCCGTTCCATTAACTTAAAGCTCACCTATTGGTTGAACCTATAAGATCGCCCAAGGGTGGTTTGAATGATAAAAAACAACAACTAAAACACGATAGCAATGAAAAAAATGACCTTGATAGCGCTTTTGGGCGCACTGTGCTTCGCCGCAACCGGAAACGCTCAAGATGCCATTTTCCCGAAGGGGCAAAAGGGCCCAGCTGAATTTTTTACCGGCAACGCCTATCCGTATGGTTTGGTACAGGCCGATTCTATCTACACCACCTTGGCGGGCAATGTGTATTTTGAAGCTGGGGCGAGGAGCCATTGGCATTCCCACCCGGCGGGGCAACTATTGATCGTGATCGATGGTACCGGCTATCATCAGATTGAGGGGCAGCCCAAGGAAATAATTACCAAGGGCGATGTAGTAAAATGTCCCCCAAATACCAAGCATTGGCACGGGGCATCTAAGGACGAGGGCATGTCGCACATTTATGTGATTCCCAACACCGAAAAGGGAATCGTGGAATGGATGGAGCCTGTTTCCGATGCGCAATACAACAACTAACTACGCCTTAGTGGCATGCCCGCAAATCGGGGTGCAAAGCTTCTCTAGGCGGTATATGCCTTGGTAGGTATGCGTAACCTGGATCCGGAGCAAAGGGTCAGGGGCATCTATCCTAAAGGATAGCACCAATTTTTCTTCATCCACGTATAGGCTGCCCTGGTCCAAGGGGCGGGGCAGGGAGAGCGGTCCCATATCGTTGAGGTTAGTGGTTTGGTATATGTGGCATTGCAGGGAAAACCGGAACACCAGACTGTCCATGATATCCAATTGGAGCAGCTGCGGGGACAATTTTTGAAACCCGATACGGCCCTGCCGGCTAGGCAGGTGGTGGAGCAGCATGCCCTGTTGCGAATTGCAAATGTTGAGCGATGCAAAGGTAATCTGTAATTGGGTGTGGGTGCTGTGGTGGAGGAAATGAGTTAGGGCGGAAGCGATGGTAGGTGGAAGCATAATCGATTATTAGATTTTGGGCTTTTGATTTATGAAAAGTAAGCAAATTAATCAAAAATAACACCATATGGTGTTTTTATTCGGTTTTTGGAATAGGCAATTTGCTTCCATGTTGAATGATTTGACAAAAGAAGAAGAACAATTCCTCGTAAAATTTGGAGCGCAGATACGTCGCTTACGAAAAGGAAAGGGGATGACCCAAGCGGACTTGGTTTTTGAGGCCAAAGTTCACGGAAACATGATAGGCAGGATAGAACGCGGTGAGCGAGCCGCCAATCTTCTTCAACTTCGCAAAATAGCTAAAGCTCTAGAAGTTAACGTAGAGGAGCTTTTTGATTTTTAAATATGGATGCAACTGCCAATCATCGATTTTATGCTTAATTTGGGGTGTATGGATGTATTTTATGTTTATATAAACATGTTACATAATTTTTAAAATAAATGAAAATTTGCATTTGGTGTAGACAGAATGATACACAAGTTACATTTAATAATAAAGCACATACGATTCCCCAATCTTTATGTGGTAAAAACATATGTGAAAATGTTTGTGACAAATGCAATTCATATTTTGGAAATATTCAAAACAGAATTCCTTCTATTGAAACAGTCATAAAAGAGACTTTTAATATCTCCAGAATGATTTTACTTGATTCCAGCAATGAGGTCGGAAAGAATAAAGCACTAGCAAGATTTAAATCAGAACTATTTAACGTTAATCTAAAGCAAAAAAAAGTAAGAGTTAAACCTAAATATAGTCTTCGGCAAAATTTTCAAAAAAATATGGCTAGACAGTTGAAACGAGGAATATATAAAGTTTATCTAGAAGAAAGAGAAAGGCAAAAAGGAGATGCATTGAATGAAAAATATGATTTCATTAGAGAGTTTTCAAGATATAACCTCGGCGACTTTCCATTAATATACTTCAGGAGAAAAAATGGAATCATGATGATGCTAGAGGAATGGAATAAATCACCAGAATTAATTTTTGACGAAAGGTACAGAATGAAATACCTTTTAGACAATCATAACTTTTTTGAATTTGAATTGCTAGGTCATGTTTTAGCAATTTCAACATCCCGTAATTTCGTATTGAGTAGAGATACTTATATAAAGGAGACAAAAAAGGTTAAGGAGGAATTATTTTCTGAAATGTTTCCTATAGAAAAATTTAATGATTTCGATTTGACTTTAAAAATTATGGCTAATTGAAAAATGACTAAGTAGAACAAAGTCCATAGTTCATTCCGCCATAGCTAAGACCTTTACGATTCATATATGAAAAATTTTAAAAATATAATATTTGTTCTTTTTGTAATGCCCTGTTGTTTTGGTCAAAACCCTGATTACAAGTTATTAATGCGGAACATAAGCACCCAAAACCAAGTGGATAGTATTCAATTGAATAATCCTTGTTTTTCCCTAAAACGTATCATACAGACAACAAGCGATTCTGGTTTTGAAGAATTTATCAAAGATATTGAAATCGACAGCATAAAGGAGTTTAATGATGTTTATTATAAAATCCTTAATAAAAAAACCAAGAAGGAATTCAAGGTTAAATACATATGGTTGGATGGTGGCAAAATGTCCAATTCCAAAATTCAGGGTACTAAAAAAGAAATATTTAGAAGATATAGAAATGGAGAGGACTTTGGGGATCTTGCAGATGAATACTCGATGGACCCAAGGAAAAACCAAGGAAACCTAGGCTGGTTTCCTGAAGGCAGAATGGTTCCTGAATTCGAAAAGTCTGTAGCTGAACACGAGCTAAATGATATTTTTGAGTCTATTCAAAAAGATAGGAACTGGCATTTTGTTGTTTTAAAAACACACAATGATAGGGAAACAGGGGAATTTGAATACTTGAAATTAACTGAAATACAAGAATCCGTTACACGAGATGTAAATGAAAAAGGCAAATTCATACGGGTAACAATTGCAACTGGGATTAAAAACATTGTAGAACTGAGTAACGTACAAATTTCAAAAGTAGAGTGCGTGAATTGCAAAAAAGAAGTTCTGAATAAGGCAATCAAATGTGAAGCCATTCAAAAAAGCTTTGAAATACTCAAAGGTCAAGCTATGAATGAAGAGTTTAAAGAAAACTCTATTTATGTGAAAAAGTTCAGATTTGACTTATAAAAAAAACTAAAGCACAAGAGAGAACCGACTTAAAAAGCAAGTTGGTTTAAGCCATAACTCCCCACAGGGCATCACTGGCTTCGGCCGCGCTGAGCAAAGAAGAAAATGAGGTGACGAAATTATTTTCGAGCCCTTTTTAACCAATACCCTTCCAACCACCAAACCCGAAGAAAATTTTATAATATGTAACTTTTAAGTTACATTTGTTTTATGGAAAAGGTCCGGGAGGTAATCCAGTACAAAAACTATTTCGAGGAGTTCCTTTTAAAGCAGCCAAACAAGGTGCAGGACAAAATATTCAAGGTCATCGAAATAATTGAAACCTATAAAAGGGTTCCCTCCAATTACCTAAAAGCCATAGCGGGCACTAAAGGACTGTACGAAGCCCGAATTAAACTCGGCTCGAATATTTGGAGAGTATTCTGCTTTTTTGACAAAGGAAAATTGGTAATCCTCTTAAACGGATTTGCCAAAAAGTCGCAGAAAACCCCGCAAAAGGAAATCGACAAAGCAGTAGGACTAATGCACTCATACTATGAAGACAAAAGAAGATAAAATGGATACAAAAAGTTGGAAGGATATTAAGGATACCGTGTACGGAGAAAGGGGAACTGAACGTAGGGATGAACTGGAAAGGGACTTTGAGTCCTTTAAAATCGGACTTTTGTTGCGTAAGGCACGTGAGGAAAAAAACCTTACCCAAGAGCAATTGGGCGAACTTGTGGACAAAAAACGGACTTACATTTCGCGTGTGGAAAACAACGGAAGCAATCTTACGCTAAAAACACTCTACGATATAGTGGAGAAAGGACTAGGGGGAAAGGTGAAAATATCAATTGAAATCTAAAAGAGCAGTTTTGTAATACGCTCCACAACCAATGATTCCTGCCTGCTAGTAGGCAGGTTTAACCCAAGCCCAGATTGACTTGACTTTAACTAGGCTGAACGAGAAGAAAAATTAGGCGACGAAATTATTTTCTAGATCTTTGTACACACTATGAAAAAGCTGATTTCCATACTGGTATTGCTAATGATAAGTTCCTGCCATTTGGGTAAAAACGGAGTACTTGTGGAAATCAAAAACACCTCTGGCGAAGCCATCCATAACGTAACTTTCTCCTCTGACGACAAAACGAAACTGGAAATCGAACAAATCAAACCCAACGAATCCGTCGTAGAATTTCTTGATATGACGAACAACCAGAAAGGTGATGGTGCTTATGGATTAATTTTTGAGCGGGAAAATGGCAAAAAGGAACATACAGGCGGCGGATATTATACCAATGGTGGTCCGTTAGACAGAAAGGTTATTTGTGAAATAAAGAAGGATACGGTTTTAATGCAGTTTACGGGGCCAGTGTATTAAGAAAACTGGGCATAGTAAAGAACCGAGTTAAAAAGCAAGTCGGTTTAACCCTCAACTCCCAATAGAGCAGCATTTCGACAAAAAACTTTGTTTTTTGCTCGGTATAAACTTCGATTCGGTTTTGTTCCAAAACAAAAGCCCATCCAAATAGGACGGGCTTTTCATAGCTTCCACTTTGTGGTACCTCCAGGAATCGAACCAGGGACACACGGATTTTCAGTCCGTTGCTCTACCAACTGAGCTAAGGTACCATGCTGTATTAAGCGGGTGCAAATATAATTTCAAAATTAGGATATACAAACAAAAACCCGAAAAAAAGGTGTTCATTTTTTCCAATTCCCGATCTTTGCGATATGAATTTGGTGATCGACATAGGCAACACCCTTATCAAATATGCTGTTTTTAAAAACGATAGCATCGTGCACGATCAGTCTTCCGAGTCGGGGCTGTTCCTTTCCAAGATCAAGGAATTGTTTGAGCAATATCCACAGATCAACAATGCCATACTTTCATCCGTAGGCAAACTGGACCGCAAGGAGCGCGATGTGGTGGCCCTGTTCTGTAAGGTGCACGTGCTTACCAGTGCCTCCAAGGTCCCTTTTAAAAATAGCTACGCTACCCCGCATACCTTGGGCGTGGACCGATTGGCCTTGGCCGCGGCCGCCTATCATCAAAATCCGCGCGGCAATACCTTGGTGATAGATGCCGGTACCTGCATCACCTACGATATGGTGAACAATGCCGGGGAATATGTGGGAGGTGCCATTTCCCCGGGAATCCGTATGCGCTACAATGCCATGCACAACCAAACGGCGGGCTTACCGCTGCTCCAGCCCGGGGAGCTGCTGGACTTTGTGGGCAATTCCACCGAATCTTGTATGCACAGCGGGGTAATCAATGGTGTGGCGCAGGAAGTGGATGGGGTAATCGGGCAATATCGGTCTCGTTTTCAAGATTTAACAGTTATTTTAACAGGGGGAGACTACCATTTTTTTGCCAAAAGGCTAAAAAACACCATATTTGCCAACTCCAAATTTCTCTTGGAGGGGCTCAACTGCCTACTGGAATACAATACAAACTGAATGATTAAAAGAATTCTGATCGCTTTTTTCTGCGTGGCTGCCCATGGTCTGTTCGCACAAAATGGAACCATTTCGCCCTATTCGTACTTCGGTATTGGCGACCAACGCGACAACGGGGCAGTGGATACCCAAATGATGGGCGGATTGAGCATGTACGGGGACAGTATCCATATCAATTTGGGCAATCCCGCGGCCTATTCCAAATTGCGATTGACCGCCTACACCGCGGGACTTTCCCATAAAGAATACCGCCTAAAGACCTTCACGGAAGAACAGAACACCTCGGTGACCAATTTGGATTACCTATCCATAGGATTTCCCATAGCACGGAATGCAGGCTTCGGTTTTGGAATTATGCCATACTCCTCTGTGGGCTATACCTTAAACTCCATAGCCCAGAACAGCAGCGGGGCAGAAGTCACCAATTTTTATGAGGGCTCGGGCGGATTGAACCGTTTGTATGCCTCCATTGGTTTTGAGCCGATCAAAAATGTAAGCTTGGGCGCTACCATCAACTATAATTTTGGAACGCTGGAATACCAAAGGATCCAAAGTGTGGAAGGAGTACAGTTTGGCACCTTGGACGATCGGGAATCCAGAATAAACGGCTACGATTTTAAATACGCTCTTAATTATACCCCTACCATAAAGGATAAATACACCTTATATACTTCGGTTCTGGTCAATACCCAAGGAAACTTGGTGTCAAAGAACACGGAGACCCTTGGCTCGTTTTCCATTGCCAACGGAAACAACGTAGAGGTTGTGGACGTCAATCTGGATGCATCCAACCTCAGAAACACCGAAATCAAGATACCTACACGGACCACTTTGGGATTGGGGTATGGAGAAGATAAAAAATGGTTTGTAGGGGCAGAGTACAGCTTTCAGCAAATGAGCAAGTTCGAGAACGCTTTCTTGGGCTTGGACAACGTAACCTATAATGATGCGAGCAGCTACGCCTTGGGAGGTTACTGGGTACCCGAATACAGGGCGCTCAACGGTTACTTTAATCGGGTGACCTACCGTGCAGGACTTCGGTACGATGTGACCGGGATGACCGTGAACAACAAAGAGATAAACAATTTTGGCATAACTTTTGGACTTGGTTTACCGTTGGGTGCCAATTTCTCCAATTTGAACCTTGGGTTTGAGTTGGGAAGACGAGGCACCACGGATCAGAACCTGGTGGAAGAAAGTTATTTCAAAATCAATCTGGGCTTATCCTTAAATGATAGATGGTTTAGGAAAGTAAAAATTAATTGATAGGCCGTTTTTTTGAAAAATTAATAAATAACCACCCATAAAAGGTCCCAAAAAAGGATTTTTTAATGAAAATTTGTACTTTAACAGCTTTAAAATTAGAAAGATGAAAAAGAGACACTACTTAACAATGATAGCGGTCACCATGTTGACGGGATTAAGTATGGCCCAAGCACAGAACCCCGAGTGTATGACCAATCTGTCGATTTACGCAGAACACGTAAAGGTTAAAAATTATGATGCAGCTTACGAACCATGGAAAATGGTGTATGAAAGCTGTCCAGATATCAACAAGGCAAACTTTTCCTACGGGGAAAAAATCCTAAAATCCAAGATTGAAAGCTCTACTGGAGCCGAGAAGGATGCTTACATCAAAGATCTTTTGGCGTTGTACGACAACAGTCTTAAGTACTTCCCTACCAACTACACCAAGGCGGGAGTTGCAATTGATAAGGTATTGTTGATGTACGAAAACAAAATGGCTTCCGATGAGGAATTGTTCAATATGTTGGACAAGGCATTCCAAGAGGATCAAGCCAACTTTAAGAACCCAAGGGCATTGTACCTGTACTTCTCCAGTTTGGTAGACTTGCACGATGCAGGTAAAAAAGATCTTCAAGATGTATTCAACACCTATGATGATGTAACGGGAAAAATAGAGGAAGAAAATAAGCAGTTGACCGATGTGGTAACCAAGCTTCTTCCCAAGGATTCTTTGGGAACTTTGACCTCCAAAGAAAAGAGAATGCTGCGTGCAGCTACCGTGAACTCAGAATCTTACGGTAAAGTGGCCAGCAGTGTAGATTCCAAATTGGGTGCACTTGCAGATTGTGATAACCTAATTCCTCTTTACGAAAAAAGCTTTGATGAAAAGAAAGGCGATGTAAAGTGGGTTAAGCGTGCGGTAGGAAGAATGTTCTCCAAAGAATGTACGGACGACCCTATGTTTAGAAAATTGTTCGAGGCCCAGTTGGCTTTGGATCCTTCTGCAGACGCCTACATGTACGGTGGTGTATTGAAGCAGAAATCCGGTGATATGAACGGAGCCCTTGCCGACTTTAACAAGGCGGTAGAGTTGGAGACCGATTCATACAAAAAATCGGAAATCCTATACAAGATTGCAACTACGGTTAGAAGAAGCAGTTCTTCACAAGCCAGAAGCTATGCTTTGAAATCCATTGATGCCAATCCAGCAAACGGTAAAGCCTATTTGTTGATTGCCAACCTCTATGGAAACAGTGCCAACGATTGTGGAAGCACTCCGTTCGAGAAAAGAGCTATCTACTGGAAAGCTGCAAGCATGGCCAGAAAAGCGGCCACTGTGGATCCTGCATTGAGCGGACGCGCAAGCCAAGCAGCCGCAAGTTATGAGGCCAAGGCCCCATCCAAAGAGATGATCTTTAGCTCCGGTATGGCTGGTAAGACCATTTCCTTCAGCTGTTGGGTAGGTGGTAGTGTTACGGTACCGAATTTGTAGTGAAACGAACATCACAACATATATTAAAGAGCTTTGCCACGGTTTTCACCGTGGCAATCCTTTTTATGTCCTGTGGTGACGACTACGAACGAGTGGGCGAGGAGGCCGTAAAACCCCTCTTTCCCCAAGGTGTTGCCCAAAATTTCACCTTGACCTATACCGAAACCGTAGAGGCCATGAGCACACAGGATTCCGCAAAGTCGCGGGTCATCGCCGTGCTCACCAGTCCGTTATCCGAAGATTTCGATAACCAACGGTTTAAATTCCGTACCTTCCCAGAAGGGCTACGAGTGGATTTTTTCAATGAAAAGAATCAGAAAAGCGTCATCATAGCCGATTATGGCATCGTATATTCCCAAACCAATTTAATAGATTTGCGGGGCAATGTGGTGCTGGAAAGTCACGATGGCAAAAAGCTGGAAACCGACCAGTTGTATTTTGACAGAAAAAATAACTGGATCTTTACAGAAGCCTCATTTACATATACCAATCCGGAAGACAGAACCGTAATGGACGGTGAAGGGATGGACTTTAATAAGGATTTTACATTTTTCAAGGCCCATAAAACTTATGGGATGATGACGATTAAAGAAGAAGAACAGGATGATTAAGATTTTACGATACACCGAATACCTATACTTGGCCGTAGCTGCCATATCCATCTATAAGATTGTAACACTTTGGAGCGTGAATCCAAAGGAAACCTACATCTTTATCTTTTTCGCCGTAGTATCCGTTGCTATGTTTGTGTTTAGAAGAAGATATCGGAAACGTTTTGAACAGCGAAAAAAGGATAATCAACAATAACCTTGGACTCCTCCCTAATCATTATCATTGTTTCCCTGCTGTTATCGGCATTTTTCTCCGGCATGGAAATCGCCTTCGTTTCCGCCAACAAGATCCATATTGAAATAGAGAAAAAGCAAGAAGGCTTTTTGGCCAAGGTGCTAACCCTGCTCACCGACAAACCATCCAAATTTATAGCCACCATGCTTATAGGCAACAATATTGCCTTGGTGATCTATGGTCTTTTTATGGGGGATGTGCTCATGGAGTGGTTCCAAAGCTTGTTGCCCGCCAAATATGAGTTTGTCAATGTGCTATTGACGGATTTTAGTCTGCTTTCGCAGACCGTAATTTCAACCATACTTATTCTGTTGACGGCGGAGTTTTTGCCCAAGGTATTCTTTCAAATCTATGCCAATGTACTAATCAAGGTATTCGCCGTGCCGGCCTATATGTTTTACCTGTTGTTCTCGGTGATCTCGACCTTTGTCATCAAGGTATCCGATTTTGTTCTGAGAACCCTTTTCAAGACCGAAGGGGACGAGGTGCAACTTACATTTACCAAATTGGAGCTGGGCGATTACATCAACGAGCAAATGGAAACCGTGGAAGAGGAGGATGATGTGGATTCCGAGATCCAGATATTCCAGAATGCCTTGGAATTTTCAACCGTTAAGGCAAGGGAGGTGATGGTGCCGCGTACCGAGATTACGGCAGTGGAAATTGGTGAAACCCCAAAAAACCTGACCAAACTTTTTTCGGAAACCGGATATTCAAAAATATTGGTGTACAAGGACAGTATCGATGAGATTATTGGGTATGTGCATTCGTATGAGTTGTTCAAAAAGCCCAAAACCATAAAAAGTATCCTGCTGCCGGTTGAATTCGTTCCGGAGACCATGCTCATCCAGGACATTCTGAACGTATTGACCAAAAAACGAAAGAGTATGGCCGTGGTTTTGGACGAATATGGGGGTACTTCGGGAATTTTGACCGTTGAGGACATCATTGAGGAGCTTTTTGGCGAAATAGAGGATGAGCACGATTCCACGGACCTGCACGAGGAGCAGATCAGCGAAAATGAATATAAGTTCTCCGCCCGCTTGGAGGTGGATTACATTAACGAAAACTACAAAATGGAACTGCCCGAAGGCGAAGAATATGAGACCTTGGGCGGATTGATCGTGCATCAGACCGGAGAAATACCCGAACAGGACACGGAAGTCATATTAGGTCGATTTAGCTTCAAGATTTTGGAGGTATCGAATACCAAAATCGATTTGGTAAAGGTCACCGTTCACACTGAAGATTAATAATTTCCGCACCTTTTTTAGCTTTCCTATTTGAAAAGAAAGTGGTATTTTCGCCCACTGAATTTAAAGAAAACAAGCAGTAAAATGGCAATATTAGAGAATATTAGAAAACGGACAACAGTTCTGATTCTTATCATTGGTTTGGCGTTGTTCGCATTCGTAATATCGGGAGTATTCAGCAGCGATAATTTTGCTGGTGGAAAGGTTGGCTCCACGGTCGCAGAAGTCAATGGAGAAAATATTCCCATCAATGAATTTAGGGCCCAAGTGGAGAATGCCTCCAGAAGATATGGACCTAGCGTTACAGGAACCCAGTTGGTGAACATGGTTTACGACCAAGAGGTGCGTAGGACCATCCTGAACCAGCAGTTCGAGGATTTGGGGATAGAAGTTGAGAGCGACCAAATCGTTGACTTTGTGAGGACTTCGGGTTATGCCCAGATTCCAGATTTTCAAGATGAGAACGGTATTTTCAACGAGCAGGTATTCAAAAGCACCATTGCCGATTGGAAAGCCAACGACCCTTTGCGTTACGATGCGTGGTTGCAAGATGAAAAGTCCATTATCCAAGCTGCCAAAGAGCGTATGTACTTCAACTTGGTCAAAGGAGGGGTGACTGCTACCCTTGCCGAAGGAAAACTGGACTACACCATGGCCAACGACAAGGTGGATATCAAATATGTCCGTATTCCTTACACCACCATTCCAGACAGCACCATCACAGTTTCCAAAAGTGAGATCGAAGCATACATCAAAGATCACAAGGCCAAGTTTCAGCAAGAAAACGCCAGGGATATCCGATTTGTGTATTTCGAGGAAAAGCCATCAGCGGAAGATGATGCCAGTGTAAAGGAAGCCATTACGGCACTATTGGATGATTCAGTAGAGTATTCAGAGGCTAAAGATGCCAACGATACCATTGCTGGATTTAGGAATACGAGCGATATGGCTGCCTTTTTGGACAGACATTCCGATGAAAAATTTGACACGATTTACAAGGCCAAAAAAGACCTTCCTTCCGTTGTGGCCGATACCTTGATGGCCATGGAAGTAGGAGAGGTGTATGGTCCTTATAAGGATGGGGACTTCTATAAAGTCTCAAAAGTTATGGACCGAAAGGAAAATGGTACGGTAAAGGCCAGCCATATTCTTATTTCTTGGGAAGGCGCCGAAAGAGCCAATCCTGCGGTCACAAGGACCAAAGAAGAAGCTGAAGTAGAGGCCAAAAGATTATTGGCCGAAGCCAAAAAAGAGGATGTCATGTTCACCACTTTGGCCAGGGAAAATTCAGATGGACCTTCTGCGCCACGTGGAGGAGATCTTGGTTATTTCCAAGAAGGTCTAATGGCGGATGAGTTCAACGATTTCTGTTTTGGCAATCCAGTAGGAACCATTGGATTGGTAGAAACCCAGTTTGGATACCATGTTATTAAAGTGGATGACAAGCAGGACGTTATCCAGGTGGCTACCTTGGCCCGTGAAGTGGAGCCTTCCGAGCAGACCATAAACACCTTGTTCACCGATGCGACCAAGTTTGAAATGGCGGTTATCGATGATGAGCCGGAAAACTTTGGGGACATTGCTAGGGAAAGTAGCTACACTGTTCGTCCCGTGAACAAGATAAAGGAAATGGAGGAAAACTTACCAGGTTTGGGTTCACAGCGTAGTGTGGTACAATGGGCGTTTAACGAGGACACCAAGGTAGGTGACGTGAGACGTTTTGATGTGAACAACGGATATGCCGTGGTACAGCTTACCAAAAAATATAGAAAAGGACTTATGGCTCCAGAGGATGCTTCGGCAACTGCACTGCCAGCCATCAGAAAAGAGCGCAAGGCACAGCAAATTATTGCCGCCAACCAAGGAAAAAGCTTGGATGACATGGCGTCGGATAACAATGTGAGCATTAGTACAGCTTCTGCTTTGACGCTAAAGGCACCTACCTTGCCCGGTGCAGGAAGAGAGCCTATGGTTGTGGGTACGGCATTTGCTTTGGACAAAGACCAGACCTCCGAACTCATCGAGGGAGAGACAGGTGTCTACAAATTGACCGTTACCAACAAAACGGCAGCTCCCGATGTGGAAAACTACAGCACTTATGCCCAAAGCCTGCAGTCCAGTACAGCGGCCAGGGTCAATGGAGCAGTTTATAATGCCTTAAAGGACAAAGCTGAAATTGAAGATAAGAGAGCTACTTTTTACTAAGAATTACGCTTTAAAGGATAAAAAAAGCCTCCCGACTGGGAGGCTTTTTATTTGCTTTCCGTTTCGTCCCACTTCATTTTATAGCAGATATGGGTGATTTTGCCTTTAGGGTCAACGGTGATTTCAAACCCTTGTTTGGTTCGGAAGTAGGCATCCCGAAGAAAGTACCATTTCCCATTTGTAAAAAGGAATTCCCGTTTGTCCGGTTTCCATTCGGCGATGGGATAGATGTAGTCCAAGAGTACCTGAAAATGGGGAGCAGATTCTGGATTTAAAATAAAATCCTCACGGATATAGCTGGTCAATTTGGGTAATGGTGTATTCATTTGGATTTTTTCGAAAGGTTGCACCTCTCGGCCATTGTCCACCACAATAAACTCTTGGATTTCGGTCTCTTTATCACCATAGATGTTTTTGGTTTCTTGGGTGATGTGGTACACATCATGCTTTAAGATACGTTGTACCGATTCCGAAGTAATTTTGTTGTAGTTGGTGGTGCAACTTTGTTTGATGAAGTTTTCCAGTCGATGCGTTGTTTGTGGGTCTTCTTGGCTAAAAACGTTTGGGCTGACCAAAAGTAAAGCGCTTGCCAAAACGTAGGTCATAGGTGTTTTAAAGATTGGGATCATAATACACTATACTTTGATAAATATATCCCAAACATAAGGGCTACGGATGGATTTTTAGGGTGCCAATTGACGGATGCCCCTTTTGATCTGACGGATGAGGGGTTTGGGTTGATTTATGATGGAATAATAGATGGATTCAAGTTTGGAATTTATAAATATGTTTTGAGTGAACTTGGATCATGCGACCAAATGAGTATGAAAAATAGGGAGGTGAGTAGATAGGTGCTTATTTGCTATTCCACTTCCTTTATCAAACCATTAAGTGGTCTTAAATATGATCGGATTGAATTTGCAAAGTTTTTAGAGCTCTTAAACAGCTACGGTATTATTTTATTTCATCAATTTTACTTTTTAAACCAAGTAGTTTGTTTAAATATGAATACTATGTAATTAAAAGGATAATAGATTTACTATATTTTGGTGATAGGATTTTTTCTACGAATCTTACAAAATAGAATCGACCCCATTAAAGGGGTCGAAGCTATTGATAAACCTTATTGTTTTTAAATCTTGGTTAAAGTGGCTGTTGCATTTGTTGCTGACCCACCACAATCACCGGATTCATCTTCTGCAAAAACTATGGTAAATGAGGAATCATCGGTGATATCGTATGTTCCTGAAGTAACATCATCTCCCACTGGTGGACCTAGTGTGATGTTATCTACGCAAGCAAGCCCAGTTGCTTGGCCCCCAAGAGGAACAATTTTCCCACAAATTAGGTTAAACTTAAATTCTTCAGGGCCGTTACCAATTCCTAGGTCTTCCAAATAAATGGCAGAGAACACCCTTTCAGTACTTGTTTCACCAATGCTTATGGTTACTGTTTGATTATTCCAAATGGGGACTCCCCCAACTGGGCTTATTGGGTCGACCGTCAGTTGATAATCTCCAACGAATAAATCTTCTTGTACCGGACAAATAACAGTTGGGGTATATAAAAAGGGTGAACGAAAGAAAGAACCTGTTAATGTACTGGTATTATTGACAAATGAAAATCTTCTGCCGTCAGTAAGCACTAACTCAAACCTGATGGTAAATTGATCTCCACCAGTAATATCATCATTTGTTCTGTTCACATGCGCCAACATATCTGGTAATGTTGCCGAATAGGTAAACCTTGGAAGACCGAATGGACCATTGGTAAATGTAGTTGACGAAATCGTGGCAAATAGGGTTTCTTCAACGTTGGTGCCCGGCCCTATTTCTTCTGTATTGTCACGAAAACCCACATAAACTTCTACTTGATTTACAAGTTCACCATCTTCGGAATCTTGAACTTCGAGCTCTACAGCGAAATTTCCACTATCGTCACCAACTGGAAGTTCATTTGAGATTACGGTAATGGTTCGTAGTATTGCACCCCTTTCAGTACCAGCTGTGACCTGGTCTACCACGGTGTCACCCTCATCACAAGAGGAAATACAAAGGGCAGCTCCTGAAAAGAGGAGTATTGATATTTGTTTAAACCAATTTTTCATAATTTCAGTTTTAAATTTTAGTTAGCAGGTGGGAACGTTGGACTGGCTGGATTGTTATCCCAGAATACCTGCTGTGTCATAGTTTGTTTTTGTGTCAAAGATGGGTTGGTTACAACCTCACCTTGAGGGTAAAGAAAACTCCTTGGGAAAGGTCCAGGGTTGGGTTCCCAGTTAGGTAACACGGTGGTCGGATACCCCGTCATTCTGTAATAGTTGTAAGCTTCTGTCGCACCTCCATAAAGGGTGATAAAGTACTGCTCAGCAAAGATGTTTTCTTTTTCTTCACCAGTAGCGTCGTTAAAATTGGCTACAACATCATTGATGTAACTTTCTACCGTTGCTTGGTCCGGGGCAAAGGATAAGTCTCCAGTAGGGTCTAATGAACCAAAGGACATTACTTTATCGATTGACATTTGGAGTGCACGGTTTAAGCGTAGTCCTCGTTCAGTGTCATTATCGGCCATAATCGCTCTCCAAAATTCAACATATGAAGAAAGAATAATAGGCTCAATGCCGGCACCACCACCACCTTTACCCAATCCAACTTTTCCATCAAAAGCAGGGTCTTCTGCATCCACGGCGAAATCATTGTCGTCAAATTTTCCAGCTGCAGGGTAGACACCTACCGCAGTACGTTCAAAATTATCCGGAGGAGTACCCTCATCGTTACCGTGGGAGCGGCCCCAATAGCCATTAGGTACACTACAATACGTAAAGCCACCATCAATATAATGTTGGGGGGGAGTGGCCAAGGAACAGGCTAATTTTTCTTCATTGGGGTCTGCATCCGCCCCAGGAGTTTCTCCCACCTGTCTATAGAAATAATAGCGAATGCGTGGGTCATTATTGTTTAGCATCAATTCCATTAGCCAATTGGACTGGTAAATGTTGGCCCCTGATGGGGTGTAATCGGCAGCATAATCTGGATGACGTGTGTCTGGTTGTAGCTCGCTGGTGCCGTACTGGAACTGAAAGTCATCGGCGGATGAGGAAATAAAGTTGCCAGTGGCAATTACCTGTTTAAAACTCCCAACATCACCTGTCATCATATACGACTTTAACCTAAGGGTGTTAATTAATTTCAACCATTTTGCCGTGTCTCCTCCATAAAATAAATCCGTTGCTCCGAAGGTTTGGGGATTAGTGGCAAGTAATCCTTCGGCTTCATCCAAAATAGACATCGCAGCAGCATATATGGCGCCCCCTTCATCTAATTTTGGGGATGGAAAATCTTCTGGTTTTCCAGCTTCTCCAAGGGCAGCCTCGCCAAGGTAATCCACCAAAAGCATCAGCATATGTGCTTGAAGAGTTTTTGACACACCAACATGAAATGAATAATCCAAGTCACTGATTTCATCTATCGTTTCTAAGTTGGCAATGTTGGTAAACATTCCAACTCGAATATCCCCATTTCCCACATCATTAAAATCACTACTGTAGGTTCTTGCCCAGATATCATCGAAAGTATCTCCAGGGTAATTATTGAAATAATCCCTTCCAAACATATAATCGATTCGGGTCAACTCGGCACCTAGGTCGCTTATTTCAGCCATATTCGAGGCATAGGCCAATTGTATGGAGTTCAACAACAAGTTAGGGTCTGCCTGATCGGCAGCAAGGTCATTAGGACTAACTCTTAAGTCCAATTCAGTCGTTTCACAGCTGGTGAGTGTCACCCCTGTGATTAAGACTATGGTAATATATTTTAGAAAATTTTTCATAATGCGTATATCATTAACAATTGTTATTAGAACGATGCTCTCACAGTTAAACCATATCGTCTCTGGGATGGGCCGTTCATAAAGTCAAATCCACGACCGTTTCCGATACCGACACCTGCTACGTTAGGGTCAAAATTGGCACCATCAGGGGTGTTGTAGGCATCATACCAAAGGTTAAAGCCCTGTGCGGTTAAGGTCAACGACCCAAATGGGGTATTGTCCAAATACTTTTTGGGGAAAGAATACGATAGGGATACTTCCTGCAAACGGATTACCGAAGCATCATAAATCTTCATTTCCGCCGGTCCGAACAATAGGTTGTTGAAGTAATAGGTGGAATTGTTGATTTGTTTGTCGTTCACTTCTCCCGTAGTTTGATTAACACCGGGAATGATGTAAGTGTTTTCCCTGTCCACAGTTTCCGTAATCAAACCACGACCCAATAGGGTGGCTATGGTACTGGACATGATATCTCCCCCTTTCACGTGTTGGACTTGGAAACCAAGGTTCCAGTTTTTATAGGAAAAGGTATTAAAGAAGTTCATGGTATAATCTGGAACAGCGTCTCCAATAATAGGGACATTACCCTCACTGTCCTGTTCCACAATAACGTAGTTACCCGCATCATTTACCAAGAAGTTTCCATTTTCGTCACGACCTACTGCGGTACCCACGATAGTTCCCAAAGACTCTCCTTTTATGGCAGCGTTGGCTCCAACAAACAGGGCAGTACTACCTGCGTAGAAAATGATATCCTCCTCTTGCTCCTCAACGACTTCCTCGTTGGCAAAGAAGTTTACCCTTGAGTTCCAGTTGAAGCCATCTTTTCCACCTCTAAAAATGTCGATACCTAAGTCGGCTTCGATACCTTTATTGCTGATTTGACCAATATTGGATTGAGTCAGGGTGAATCCAGTGGAAGGAGGTAGTGGTTGGTTGACAATCAAATCATCCGTTCTTCTGTCATAATAGGTAAAGTCCAGTGAAACCCTATTTTGCCAGAAACGTGATTCTAGCCCCACCTCGAATTCTTTTAAAAGTTCAGGTTTTAGATTGGGATTCTCTTTGACGTTACCGACTTGGTTGGTCGTAATTTCTCCACCATCACCAAAAATCTGTGTATTTTGTTCTACCACACCAACGGTTGGATAACCTGTTGGGAAGTTGGCAGAGGTGGCATATCCAGCTCTTAGCTTCAGATAATTGAGGCCGTTTTCACTTTGTAGTCCTTTGAAGGCCGTTGTAGGTAGGAAGGAAAGACTTACTCCTGGATAAGTAAGTGCCCTGTTTTCCCTGATCAAGTTCGATACCCAATCGGTTCTTGTATTCAAATTCAAGAACAGCATATTATCGTAGTCGAAGGATACTTGACCTAACAAACCAATAATGTTACGCTGTTGTGAAAACTGGATGGGCAGTTGGTTTTCATAGTTGAAATGCCTCTTGATGCCATAAACAATTTGACCCGTACTTGCCACCCCTTGTCGATCAAAGATGTCCGAACGAGCATTTGCACCAGCAATGAAGGTCATTCCAATTTTTTCAGAAAGATCGTAGTTGCCATTGAGGGCAACGTAGTGGTCCCAAATGGTATTATTGTTGTCGAATGTATCCAAGAAACCAAAAATGGCATCGGTAAATTCAACACCACCTCTGTTGGACCCATTGATATTGCGTTCGTTGTAAAAATCGAGACCTGTTCTCCAGGTCAGTCCTAGATTTTCGTTGATTTCATAGTTTAATGAAGTATTGAAGTTAAACCTGTTGGTCAAGTTGTTGTAGGTAACATTCTTTGCTGTCCACCTTGGGTTGATAATATCATTTCCATTACGATAGTAGATACTGGAACCGTCCTCTGGCTGTTCAAATGGAAGTCCCATTAAATCTACACTCAAAGGCGTGAACAGAACGTTGCCAAACACAGAAAGTCCCAAGGAACCATTACCCCTACTAGCTGCAATGGGAGGGCTTTTCACATCACTACGGGCATAATTGGCCGTGGCTTGTATGGTAAATTTATTGGACAGTTTAGATTTTCCACCTACCGAGAAGTTGAAACGGTTCAATGAGTTTCCTGGGGTAAAGCCTTCTTCATCCAAATAGCCAATATTGGCATTAAAGGTGGTATTCCCATCCTCTGAGCCGCCGGCAATGTTCAAAGAGGTGTTCATAGTGCGTCCGGGACGCATAAACTCTTCTACCGAATTATAAGGCCTCCACTCATATCTTTGATTAGCAAATTGCTGTGCCAAGGCACTTTGACCTGTATTGGGGCCTCCTGGGTTAAGAAAAGCTGAAGATGCGTAAGGATGCAATAAGGTACCTTGGTCGTCTATGGCAGCTTGGTTACCCCATCCAGAAACGCCTGCACGGTCAAAACTAGGTCCCCAGTTACTGAAGAACCAGCCAAAGGATTGGTCAAAGCCGTTACCAAATTGTTGTTGGTAATCAGGTAAGGAGGCAAACTCGTTCGCAAAGTAAGACTGACTTACTGTTATCTCCGTCTTCTTCGGCCCTTTTTGAGCGGCCCCTGCTTTGGTGGTTACCAAAATTACCCCATTACGTCCCAATGTTCCGTAAAGGGTGGTAGCGGCAAGTCCTTTTAATACCTCTACGCTGGCAATATTATTAGGGTCTAAATCCAAGAAACGTGAAGGAGCAGGGTTGCCGTCCAAGAAGTTACCAGGTGCGTTGGTATCATTGCTAAAGGGTACCCCGTCAACAATAAACAAGGCCTGGTTGCTCCCACTAAAGGAACTAAAACCTCTTACGGTAATGTTCGTACCTGACCCAGAGGTACCGCCTGCTGATGTGATTTGCACACCGGCCGCTTTACCATTAAGAACCCTGGCAACATCACCTTCGGATCGGTTTTCTATTTGATCAGCTCCAACGGAAGTCACAGCATAACCAAGTGCTTTTTTCTCCCGCTTGATGCCTTGAGCGGTAACAACCACCTCCTCAAGAGCTTGTGCATCTTCTTCCATTTGTACGTTAATTAAGTTTGATGCTCCAATGGTGCGCCTAGTTGGTTTTTGCCCTATGTAGGTGAATAGAAGCGTTTGTCCCACCTTTGCGGAGATGGCATAATTTCCATCGAAATCCGTCTGCGTACCTGTGGAACTCCCTTCAACAACAATGTTGACACCCGGCAGGGGCAGTCCATTTTGGTCGGTAACTGTACCGCTAACATTCTTTTCTTGAGCCAGTGCCGCTGTAATGGAACAGCATAAAAACACCAACATCATCCAATAATTTCTCATTATCATAAAAATTAATTTAGAGTTAGTTTTTGCAATCGAGCAGGGGGAGGATGAATCTTTATTTGTAGGCTAATTCAAAAAATCTTCCGAAACAATGAAAACTAAAAAATCGGAAAGAAGATAAGATCTAGAGCCTCCACCCTGTGGATTGCGGGGTAAAAGAATGGAAAGTTGGAGGGAAGATTGTTAGCGCTTATTAACCTTTACTTATTTCCCGAAAAGGATTTACGTTTACAAATTCGGCAGGAAACTGGGCTAGGCTGCGTTTTGGATAAACTCCTTGGGTGTAATCTTGGTTCGTTTTTTAAATGCCTTATAAAACGATACCCGATTGTTAAATCCACATTGGTAGGCGATATCGGAAATGGATTCAGAGGACTTTTTGAAATTGTTGCAGAGTTTATTTTTGGCCTCTTCAATCCGGTAGGTATTGATGAAGTCGTAAAAACTCATATTAAAGTTTTCGTTGATTACTTGGGAGGCATGGTGTCTGGAAATATTGAGCATATTGGCGATATCGTCGAGGCGTAGTTCGTGGTTCAAATAAAGTTTTTGGGTGTCCATCAAATCCTCCAGTTTTTCCTTTAGTTCTTGTGAAAAGGCTTCGGACAATCCCGTTTTTTCATATTTGTCCTGTTTGGTGTGGGCAATTGTACACTGACTTTTCGTTTTCAATAGGTGACGATATTTCAACAATAGGCAAGTGGCAATCACATAAAACGGAAGTGGCACCGCAAATAGGAGAAAGGAACCTTCAAAGTTTGACCAAGTGTAAAAAATCAAAAAGAGCGTGTACCCAAATAAAAATAGAAACAGCGAAATGAAACTTTTGGTAAAAAGGTCCACCTTGTTTTTCTGAAAGAAATGTGTGTAATCCCAGAGTGACATAAGCAATCATTTTTGTCTTCGGGATTCAAATTGCAAAAAAGTAAAGTTTTATCGGGGCACCAATTGACGGATGCCCCTTTTGATCTGACGGATGGCCCTTCCCAGTCAACGGATGCATTTTTGGGGTATCAAAAAATCATCCGGGAATAGGGGATAACGGTGGAGTATCCTTTGCCCTTAAAATAGGCCGTGGTTTTTTCATCTCCCGTAGCCAATACAAAATCACCGCCCCAAGCTCCTAAACTTTTGATCATACCAAAATAGTCTGGAAACAGTCGTTGCTTTACAGGTTGTTCCTGTAACACGTCGGAAAGAAGGTTTTCATGTGTTTCCATCAAGGATTCAAAGCCCGCTAGGGTAGGGACTTCAATCATTCTATGGGTTATGTATGAAATTTCTTGGATGAGTTTGTTCCTATCAAACTGCCGGTTTCTGTAATTGGCGATGGCTTCTTTGCTGCTCTGTTTTTGGTTGAGGTGCACAAAATACAGGGAGTCCTTAAAAATGGGGTCAAAATCAATGGTTTCGACCTTTGGTTCACCATCCAAACGTTGATAGGTGATGGGAGAATTGTGTTGAGCACAGGCGATATCGTAACCGCTTCCGCCAAAAGCATTCCATAACAATTGATAGGCATCCACTCGAGCCCATTGTGCCAAATTGTTGATCAAAGTGGATGAGGTGCCCAATCCCCAAGATCGTGGAAAGGTCAGACGGGTTGTTACCTCGAATCCATCGCTATCGGTAAGCAATAAAGGGTTTTGCGCATTGGCCTCCAAAAGGAGGTGCACCAAGGTTTGGGCCATGGCCTCATCCGAAGTGGAAACTATTTTTAAGTTGGCAAGGTCAAACGTCGCGGAGAACCAGCTATGGTCATTTTCGTCCAAACTGGTCCACTCCAATACACAGGACGAAGTAGGGGTTACCTGTAGCGATTGCCCATAACTGGTGGGGATGGCCAGGCCAAGGGCCCCATCCAAAATAGCATATTCGCCGGAGAGCAATAGTTTACCGTTACTGTAAAACTCTTTCTTCATTATTTTGACTTCAATTGCTCCAATGCCTCCTTTACTGATGCATTGGTAACAGTTTTGTCCTTAAAATACGTGACCAATTCCTGTTTTTCGCTTTCAGTGGCGCCCAATTGGTTGAGCATATTGAGCAAATGCATTTTCATGTGCCCTTTTTGGATTCCTGTGGTGACCAAGCTACGTACAGCTGCAAAGTTCTGTGCCAGTCCGGCCACGGCCATGATCTGCATCAACTCCTTGGCAGTTGGATTCTGTAAAATTTCCAAGGCCAACTTCACCAACGGGTGCAAAGAGGTAAGTCCGCCCACGGTACCCAAAGCCAAGGGAACCTCTATCCAAAATCTGAAAATATCATCCTCGATGGTGGCGTTTGTCAAACTGGAATATTGACCTTCTTTGGCAGCGAAGGCATGGACTCCTGCTTCAACAGCCCTAAAATCGTTGCCAGTAGCGAGCACCACGGCATCAATCCCGTTCATAATGCCCTTGTTGTGGGTAACGGCTCTGTAGGGCTCTGCCTTGGCAATGTTGACGGCCTGCACAAATTTTTGTGCAAATTCATCCGCTGGCATATCGTCACTCCCCAACTCGGAAACGGGACAACTGACCTCTGCCCGAACCAGGCAATCCGGCACGTAGTTGGAGAGGATGCTCATCACGACCTCTATATTTTTTTCCTCTTCGGTAAAGTCTTTATGATTTTGGACCTCTTCTTTCAGGGTTTTGGCAAATTGTTCCAGACAGGAGTTGATAAAGTTGGCGCCCATGGCATCCAAGGTCTCAAAAGTACAATGGAGCTGATGGTACCCTTCAATCTTATCTGTGAGATTTCGAAGCACAATATCGTTGATGCCACCGCCCCGCTTTTCCATGCTTTGCGTGATGGAAGCCACACTGGTAATCAGCTTAGGCCTTACACTGTTGAAAAAATCGGTGAGCTTGTTTTGATCACCCCGATACATAAAATGTACCTGTCCCACTTTCTCCGTTCCCAAGACCTCTGTTTTGAATCCGCCCCGCTCCAACCAGAATTTTGCTGCCTTGCTCGCCGCAGCTACTACGGAACTTTCCTCAATGGCCATAGGAATGGCGTAGAGCCTATCATTAATCAAGAAATTGGGTGCAACCGCAAAGGGCAGATAGTAATTGGAAATGGTGTTTTCAATAAACTCATCATGCAATTGCTGCACTCTTGGGTCCGAGTTCCAATACTGCTGCAACAGCGATTTGGTCTGTTTGGGGTCTTTGGTGCAATTTGTCGCTATCCAATCAATTTTTTGGGTTTTGGACAATTTGGAAAATCCTTCAACTGGAGTGTTCATAAAGTTGGCTTAACGCTTTCAAATATACGGATATTGACCATTTACAGTAGAAGGCATTGTTTTTAAATCCAAAGGTTAAAATTTGTTGCAAACGCAACATCAAAATTTATTTTTCGGATAAATATTAGTAAACTTGGAAGTTGTTAAATCAAGAATGTGAGCTAGAACACCATCGAGACATTTTTGTTTGACCTTTTGACTGCATACCAGTTGACTAAAACGTTTTTGGTTGTAAAACACATGTTTAATCAATTTATCACTTCATGAACAAACCGTCTTTTCTATTCCTTTTTCTTTTAGGATGTTTGACCTTTTCCACCGCACAAAAGAAAAAAATAACCCTCGAAGAGATTTGGGGAGGAGAATTTAGAACGGAATATATGGATGTCCTCCGCTCCATGAACAACGGTACCCAGTATACCATATTGAATACGGAACGTTCCCCAAGATCCAGTAGTTTGGACAAATACGACTACGAAACCTTGGAAAAAGTAGAGACCATTGTAGCTTCATCCGAAGCGGTACCCTATTTTTCTTCTTACACTTTTAGTGATGATGAATCCAAAGTACTGTTGGCAACGGAGGTAGAGCCCATTTTTAGACGTTCCCGTTTAGGTATCTATTATGTTTATGATATTGCTTCCAAGGATTTGATAAAAATCTCCGAGACCAAAATCCAAGAGCCCACACTTTCTCCGGACGGGAGCAAAGTGGCCTATGTGTTGGACAATAATCTCTATGTGATGGATTTGGACAACCGCACCACCAAGCAGGTGACCACGGATGGCAATAAAGGAACCATAATTAATGGGGTAACGGATTGGGTGTACGAGGAGGAATTTGGTTTTGTGCGTGCCTTTGAATGGAACAGCAACGGAACCAAAATCGCTTTCCTTCGGTTTGATGAAACCGAGGTTCCTCATTTTTCGATGGATTTTTACGGAACCGATTTGTATCCGTATCAATATGAGTTTAAGTATCCCAAGGCCGGAGAGAAGAATTCCATCATCACCTTGCACATGTACGATGTAGCATCTGCATCTATTTCTAATGTAGATTTGAATGACCCTTACTACATTCCTAGAATCAAATGGATGCACAATCCCAATCATTTGAGCGTCCAAACGTTGAACAGGCATCAAAATGTACTGCAACTACATGCAGTGGATGCCAAAGACAATTCCGTGACAATTTTACTGGAGGAAAGTGATGGTGCCTACGTAGATATTGATGATGACCTTACCTTTTTGGACGACGATAGTTTTATTTGGACCAGTGAGGCAGATGGATACAATCACCTTTACCTTTATGGAAAGGACGGCAAATTGAAGAACCAAATTACCGACGGACCGTGGGAAGTCACGAGCTATTACGGATATGATGAAAAGAACGATCGTATCTTCTATCAATCCGTGGAAAATGGTTCCATCAACCGTGGCGTTTACAGCATTTCCACCAAAGGAAAGCGAAAGAAAGCATTATCCACCGAAGCTGGGACAAATTCCGCAGCCTTCAGCAGTGATTTTACCTATTACATCAATACCTATTCCAGTGCAACAACACCTTACAGGTTTACCCTGCATGATGCAGCTACTGGGAAACTGGTCAAGAAAATCAAGGACAACTCAGCTTTGCTGAACAAATTGGAGGGATACGAGATTTCCCCCAAGGAGTTCTCCACCATCACTGTAAATGGAAACGACCTGAACATGTACATGATCAAACCTGCCAATTTTGATCCAAACAAGAAATATCCACTTTTCATGTTCCAATACAGTGGCCCTGGTTCACAGCAGGTATCCAATTCGTGGATGGGAAGCAACGATTACTGGCACCAGCTTTTGGCTTCCGAAGGCTATATCGTCGCCTGTGTGGATGGTCGTGGGACCGGGTTAAAAGGGCGCGACTTTAAAAAAGTGACCCAAAAGGAGTTGGGCAAATACGAGGTGGAAGACCAGATTGCGGCAGCCCAACAGTTAAGTAACCTACCTTATATTGATGAGGACAGAACCGGAATTTGGGGATGGAGCTATGGCGGATTTATGTCCACCAACTGCTTGCTCAAGGGCAACGATACCTTCGAAATGGCCATTGCCGTGGCACCGGTTACCTCATGGCGTTTTTACGATACCATTTACACGGAGCGCTACATGCAAACGCCCCAAGAAAACCCAACAGGTTATGACGATAACTCTCCATTCAATTATCCGGAGTTGCTAAAAGGGGATTATTTATTGGTTCACGGTTCTGGGGATGACAATGTCCATGTGCAGAACACCATGCGCATGATCGAGGCATTGGTACAGGCCAACAAACAATTCGATTGGGCCATTTATCCCGATAAAAACCACGGTATTTATGGGGGCAACACGCGATTGCACCTCTACACCAAAATGACCAACTTCGTTAAGGAAAAACTTTAAAAATCTAACCAATACCAATTCGATATGTCAGAAGTATCCAAACCAGCAGCAGAACAACAAATGTTTGGACACCCTAAAGGGTTGTTCTACCTCTTTTTTGCAGAGCTATGGGAACGTTTCAGTTTTTATGGAATGCGGGCGTTGCTTACGCTTTATATGGTAGAGGTCATATTTGCGGCCTTGATGGAACGCGACTATGCCACCGCGGCGGTGTATTCCTCTTACGGTTCTTTGGTTTATGCTTCCACGGTAATCGGCGGACGCATTTCCGATAGCATTTTGGGCATGCGCCGCTCCATATTTTTGGGCGGAATATTAATGTCCTTGGGGCACTTTGTACTCGCCATTGAAAATAACATCACCTTTTTCCTTGCCCTTTCCTTGATCATTGCCGGGAATGGATTCTTCAAACCCAATATATCGACTTTCGTAGGTTCCCTCTACAAAGATGGTGACCCCAAAAAAGACTCCGGTTTTACCATATTTTATATGGGAATCAATATCGGGGGATGGGTAGCACCTTTGCTTTGCGGATATTTGGCCGCCAAATATGGTTGGCATTACGGATTTGGCCTGGCAGGAATTGGAATGCTTACAGGTCTCATCGTTTTTTGGAGCGGGATCAAAAACAATGTGTTCGGCGATAAAGGTCTCCCTCCGGAGAACGGAAACATCGATAAAAAGGTATTTGGACTTAAACAAGGGGTGCTTGTTCCCGTATTGGCCTTTGCATCGGTGCCGGTAATTGCCTATTTACTGTCCGCTTATAAAGCTCTGGGCGCTGAAGGAACTTTTTTTGACGACCAAAACATTGTCAACGTAATCTTCAAATTGATTGGATTTTCTATTTTGGTGTACTTGGGTTACATCATGTACAAGGCAACTTTGGAAGAACGTAAAAAACTATTCGTAGCAGTTTTGATCACCTTTTTTATGACCATTTTCTGGGGTTTTCATGAGCTTTCGGGAAGTGTAATAACATTGTTTGCCGCAAGAAATGTGGATTTGGAGGGCATTATGTCGGCCTCCCAGACCAATTCGTTGAACTCCATGTGGATCATTATTTTGGCTATTCCAATATCTTTAATGTGGCAATGGTTGTCCAAAAAGAAACTCAATCCAAGGACGCCCTATAAGTTTGGAATGGGACTTTTGTTTGCTGGTATCAGTTTCTACGCCTTGGCGATAAGTGGCGCCAGTGCGAACGAAAATGGTTTCGTTCCGTTTACGTATCTACTGTTGATGTACTTCTTGCTATCCGTTGGGGAATTGTTCATGTCTCCCGTAGGATTGTCGAAAATCACCGATTTGTCTCCCAAACGTATCGTTGCCTTCATGATGGGGGTTTGGTTCCTGTCCTCCGCATTTGCCTTTCAGGTGGTGGGCTTTATTGGAAAGCAATTGGCCATCGAAAGTACGGATGCCGATATTAGTGGGTTTAGTACTCTAAACATTTACACCGATGGATTTATGCTCATCGCTGAATATTCTTTAGGAGCAGGACTTTTGGTCATCTTGGCTTCGCCATTGATCAAAAAGTTGATGGGTAACGTTCATTAAACCTTTTAAAATTTAAACACATAAAATCCCTTTTCACCCGTGTAGTGAAAGGGGATTTCTTTTTGGGCACAAGTGGATTTCCACTTTGCGACCAAACTAGGGTAGTTGCTGCCATCCGCCAGCACAGTTTTGGGTTGTAGGGAATCCAGCAATCGCTCCAAATGGAGTTTTGGTGATAGCGTCAACAAGAGGTAATCGGGATGCTTTTCCAAAGGGAACAACGCTGTGCTATCCACAATCACCAATCTTTTTTCACCCAAAATGTAGCTGTTTTTGAGTTTGGAAGTGTCCGAGGTTCGGATGCGTTCAGCCACAGCGTAATCGTTGGCAATGTTTCCAATGTTTGTAGGGTTTGAAGTGAGAATGGTAAGCGAATCTCCCAACTGATGCAACACCACCGAATTTCGGGAACGGTGGGCGAGTATGACCGCTTCCTTTCGCCGTGTTTGAAGGTTGTTCCAGATACCCCAACTTTGAAACAGGATAATTCCACCAAACAGAATTAAAGCTGTTTTTCTGATGGGTTTGGACAGAAATACCACTGCCGAAATTATAATGGCATAGCCCAAAAGGAGCTGTACCGAATCAAAAGGGATATCCTTAATAATAAAACCTTCTTGCTGCGCTACCCATTCTACAATAGCATTCATGATGTGGATTACCCAGTTAAAAGCATTGACCAAAAATTGTGGCAATGCGTTCAAGAGTGCCAAAGCAATAACTAGAATGCCAAAGCCCAAAATCAACCCCAAAAAAGGAATAATGAGCAGGTTTGAAATAAAAAATAAGGCCGGAAACTGATGAAAGTAGAACAAACTAATGGGTAGAACGCCCAATTGGGCCGCAACGCTCACCGATAGCAATTGCCACGTTTTCCGGACAATAAGGTTTTCGGGAAACCAGAAGCGTTGCAGTTTCGGATAGATCCAAACGATGGCAAATACCGCAGCATAACTCATCTGAAACCCCACTTGAAACAAGAACAAGGGCTTTATCAACAAAATGAAGAGCATGGAGAGCGCAATAATATTGAACGAACTCGTAGGACGGTTGAGATAGAGGGCATAGGCCACAAACGAAAACATGGTTACGGCCCGGACGATGGAGGGAGAAAGTCCTGCCACAAAAGCATACGCCCAAAGCAATAGCACCACCAATACCAACTTTAAGGTTTTACCTTTAGGTAAACGCTCCAATGGAACCAATAAAAATTCCAAAATGAAAAGGATAATCCCCACATGAAGTCCGCTTACGGCCAATATATGGACGGCGCCTGCATTTTTATAATTGTTGTAGGTATCCTCAGAAATATCATCGCGTTTGCCCAATAATAAGGCTTGGATGACTGCCATTTCGTCCGCCCCAAAGGCTTTCCTTTTGAGTTTGGAGATGATGTGTCCCCTAAAACGGGAGGCGTGTCCAAACAAGGTATTCGAGTTTTTTTCCGTTTTAAGGATGGACGGATAGTTGGTCCTGATTTGATGCTGGATGCCCCCCTTTTGTAGATAACTTCGGTAATCAAACTGGTAAGGGTTCAACGGTGGTCGAATGTTTTCAAGCGATGCATGAACCAGCAATTCATCATCAATTTCTAGCGGATGCAAAAGGGAATCCGGTGTTAGACTCAATAGTAATTTTCCAGAGGCCCTTTTCTTGTCCGTAGAAATAACTTTGGCTACATAGCGATGGGAATAGGCATTGGGTTTTAAAGCTTCTTCCACTTTAAGGTGCCAAACCTTTGGGTGTTGCACATCTAACTGGCCATAAAAATTGGGCATACCCTTGTTGGTGGACATACCCACAACAAAAGTGCCCAACGCAACTGCAATGATGGCGACAAGTGACTCAACATACGGGAAGCCTGAGCTGGATTGTTTTTTGCTGGTCCAGTATAGCAGAGGCAGCAATACAACCGTTGCAATCAAAGCCAAAAGCGGAGTCACTTCCGCATAAAAGCCGATACTGATGCCCAAAATAACCCACAAGGTGAGCTTTATGGACACAAAATTAAGCTGACGCACTTTACAAGATGCGCATGGCCTTTACAAAAGCGCTGTTCCAGTATCCTTCCCGTAATGAGGATACCAGCACGCCTCGTGAGGTTGTGGCGTGAATAAATTTAATGTCCCTTCCATCAACATCAACCACCAATCCAACATGGTTGATGCGTTTTCCGGTTTTGCTGGTCTTGAAAAAGAGCAAATCGCCCTTTTCAACATTGCCGACCCCGATTTTTTGTCCCTCCAAGGCCATCTGGTAGGAGGTGCGTGGGAACATAATGTCGTTTTCCTTTAAGGAAACATAGACCAAACCAGAGCAATCCATACCTCGTTTGGTGGTTCCACCATACTTGTACCGGGTTCCAGAATAGGACATCGCCGTAGAAATAATGGCTTCTGCCTTTGCATTTTTTCGCCCCTCTTTTTTGCGTGTGCGTTCAGGGGAAGTGTCTCGTGTGGACCCCTCTACCGTTACGGTTCGGGTCTTGCTGTAGGTGCGTCGTTTTTTGCCGGGACCACAGGCCATAAGGGCAAAAAACAATAGTAAGATTATGGTTTTACGTAACATCCAAGAATAGATTTACTTTCTTGGATGATAAAACTACACATTTTTCACAATTAATCGAGCAGCTAGTTCACTGGCCCCTTTTCCGCCCAGTTTTTCCTTGAGTTCGATGTAGTCGGATAGTATTCGCTCGCGCTCTGGGCCATCCACAATCTTGGTAAGCTCTGCTTTGAGCTGTTTGGAGGTCAAATCATTTTGAATGAGTTCCTTCACCACTTCTCGTTTCATGATCAGGTTGACCAGCGAAATATAATCCAAGGTAATGATACGTTTCGCAATCTGGTACGAAATCCAGTTCCCCTTGTAGCAGACCACTTGTGGCACCCCAAAAAGGGCGGTTTCCAAGGTTGCCGTTCCACTTGTGACCATGGCAGCGTGTGAGTGTTTGAGCAGAGTGTAGGTTTTGTTGGAAACGTATTCCACTTTGTCACCTTTCAAAAAAGGCGTGTAAAAATCATCTGGGAGACTTGGCGCGCCCGCAATCACAAACTGGTACTCGGGAAAGTCCTTTTTTACGGATAGCATAACCTCTAACATTTTTTGCACCTCCTGTTTTCTACTTCCTGGCAATAGGGCAATAATTGGCTTTTTAGGGTCTAAACCGTTCTCCTTTCTGAAGGTTTCGTTGTCTTGCAAGGGAGTGTTCTCGATGGCATCAATAAGGGGATGGCCTACAAACTGAACAGGGTAGCCGTGTTTTTTTTCATAAAAATCCTTTTCAAAGGGAAGGATAACGTACATCTGGTCGATATCCCGTTTGATTTTGGAAATCCGTCCTTCTCTGGACGCCCAAATTTGGGGTGAGATGTAGTAATTGGTCTTAAACCCGTTGGCTTTTGCCCATTTGGCAATCCTAAGGTTGAACCCCGAGAAGTCGATAAAAATAACCACATCTGGATGGAACTTTTGGATATCCTCCTTACAATAGGCAATGTTCTTGAAAATTGTTGGGATGTTAAGGATGACCTCCAAGAATCCCATAAAGGCCATATCCTTGTAATGCTTGGCCAATTGGCCCCCGGCCTGTTGCATCAAATCACCGCCCCAACAACGGATTTCTGCAGCACTGTCCTCTTTTTTGAGTGCCTTGATCAAATTGGACCCGTGCAGGTCGCCCGATGCTTCACCAGCGATGATGTAATATTTCATGGGTAAGTGTCCAAGTTCAAAATTCAACCATCAATTTCAAAACCAAAGGTTTAAGCCATTACTTTGTAGGCCAAAATAACCAGTGCCGTAACCAGGGTGGCCAGCATAACGCCTTTGGCGCGTTGGTCCCGTTTGATGCGCAAAAAACCAAAGAAGGCTACCAAATTCAAAATGGCGCCCAATGCCAGTAAACTGCCAATATGACCTTGCTCCACGGCAGCATTAAAGGTGGTGGTAATCCCCAAATCGGAAAAAAGGAGTATGTACAGCAAAGTACCAAAGGTGTTGGCTATGATTCCTACAATAAATCCTATGATGATTTCTTTTCTATTGTTCATTTAAGTTCCAGTTGTTTATTTGTGGTATGGCGTGATGCGCGGTCAGGTCGAATTGGGTGGGTACTACGGAAATAAAACCGTTGGCCAAGGCCCATTCGTCGGTGTCCTCCCCCTTGTCCAAAAGCTCAAATTCACCCGTGAGCCAGTAGTAATCCTTTCCGGACGGACTGGTCCGTTTGTCGAACTCCTCCTTCCAATTGCCTCTAGCTTGTCTGCAGATACGAATTCCCTGTGGTTCGTTTTCCGTTTTTGGAATATTTACGTTCAATACGGTCCCTTTGGGAATACCGTGGGTCAGTGCCTCCAACACAATTTTTTTGATAGCGCCCAATGCAGGCTCAAAATTCGCGTCCCAAGAATAATCGCAGAGGGAGAAGCCGATGGCAGGAATCCCTTCGATACCCGCTTCGATGGCCGCACTCATGGTACCCGAATAAATTACGTTAATGGATGAATTGGAACCATGGTTGATACCGCTTACGCAGATATCAGGCTTTCGGTCCAAAATTACGCGAAGCGCCAATTTTACACAATCGGCCGGGGTTCCACTACAACTATATTCGCTTGGGGCACCTTCTTTATGGTCCACGACCACCTTTTTGGAAAAGAGGGTGCTGTCTACCGTAATGGCGTGTCCCATGCCGCTTTGTGGACTGTCCGGAGCAACCACCACCACTTCACCGATCTCTTTCATGGTGCGTATGAGCGCCCTTAGGCCGGGAGCTGTAATTCCATCATCATTGGTGACCAAAATAAGCGGTTTTTCCATCTCGGATAATTTAAGCTATAAAAATACGTTTTTCATAAGGATATGAAGGCCTGGGCGTTTAACAAAAAATTAAATCCGCCTGAAAGGACTGGCACGGTTTTTTCTGTATCTTAGGGAATTCATACAAGTAGAAACGAAGGAAGATACAATGAAGATTTGACAGTATGAGGTCAGATTGTTTCGTTCCGGAAAAATCAGATTATGAAAAAGAACTTTATTTTGGCACTTTTGGTTATTCTTGTCGCAGTCGCCTCCTGCAGCTTTACCAACAAGTCTTTTGATAACGATGACAAGGATAAATTTTTATTGGAATTGATTTCCTACGTATTGGAAAGGGGCCATTATGAGCCCAAAGAGGTGAACGACACCTTTAGTTCCAATGTTTTTGATGACTTTATAGAGGTCATCGACCCCACCAAGCGCTATTTCTTGGAAAGCGACATCAGGGAGTTTGAAAAATACCGCTTCATGATCGATGACGAGATCAGGAATACGGATATCGAGTTTTTCAATGCCGTCTATCAGCGGTTGATGGTCCGTATGGATGAGGCCAAGGAAATCTATAAAGAAGTCCTCGCCCAACCATTCGATTACAGTATTGATGAAACCATCGAGATCGATTACGATAAGCAAGAGTTTGCGACCAGCAAAAAAGAACTCAAAGAACGTTGGAGGAAACAATTGAAATACAATACCCTCAATGTATTTGATGATAAAATCGATAACCGAATTGCCGATGCCAACGCCGATGGCAGTCTGAATGCCGATGCGGTGATGGCTTTTAATGAGATACCCAGTTCCATAGATAAGGCTGCAATTGAGGAGGAGGCTAGGGAGGTCACCAAAAATACCTTGGATGAATTTTTCGACTTTGTGGACGATTTGGAACGCAAAGATTGGTTCGTACAATACTTAAATACCATTGTAGAGGAATTTGACCCGCATACCTTTTATTTTGCGCCTGAGGAAAAGGAGCGTTTCGATATTGGAATGTCCGGAAAATTTGAAGGAATCGGTGCACGATTGCAAAAGAAACCCGAAGGGGCCAAAATCGTTGAAATTATTTCTGGGGGTCCCGTTTGGAGAGACCAATCCTTGGAGGTTGGAGATCAAATCCTAAAAGTGGGGCAAGATGGCGAAGAGCCAATCAACATTGTGGGAATGCGTTTGGAAGATGCCATTAAATTGATCAAGGGCCCAGAAGGTACCGTGGTTGATCTTACCGTTAGGAAAGTGGACGGGACCATTGAAACTGTTTCCATTACCCGCGATGTAGTTGAATTGGAGGAATCTTATGCAAAATCTGCGACCATTGACGCCGGGAACGAAAAATTTGGATTGATCAATCTCCCAAAATTCTATGTGGATTTTGAGGATTATTCCGAAAGAAATGCAGCGACCGATGTGGCCAAGGAATTGGAACGACTCAAAGAGGCCGGTGCCGAAGGAATCATTCTCGATCTTCGTGACAATGGAGGAGGATCTTTGAAGACTGTGGTAGAAATGGCAGGATTGTTCATTAAGGATGGTCCTATCGTTCAAGTACGTTCTTCGGGTCAGCGAAAAGAAGTCCATGAAGACAAGGATGAGCGTATCCAGTGGGATGGTCCCTTGGTCATCTTGGTGAACGAATTGTCCGCCTCTGCCTCCGAGATATTGGCAGCTGCCATGCAAGATTATAAACGAGCGGTCATCATAGGGAGCAAACAAACCTTTGGTAAGGGAACCGTTCAAAATGTGATTCCTTTGGATGGCATTGTTCGAGGAAACGAACACGGTGATTTGGGAGCCATCAAACTGACGACCCAGAAGTTTTACCGAATCAATGGAGGCTCCACGCAGTTGGAAGGTGTAAAAAGTGATATTGTGGTTCCGGACAGATATAGCTATATCGATTTGGGCGAGCGCGATCAGCAAAATCCGTTGGGTTGGGATAAAATCACACCAGCCGACTATGAGGTTTGGGACGGTTACATTGATTTTGACGATGCTGTAAAAAAGAGCAAGGACCGTATGGCCACCAACGAACAAATTAAGCTTATCGAAGAAAACGCTAGATGGGTGAAGGAGCAACAGGATGAAAACCTGATTTCCTTGAGATACGACGATTACATCTCAAAGGAGCAAGAAGCCAAAAAACGGGCAGAAAAGTTTAAGAGCCTGAGGGATTACGATTCCAAGTTATCGTTCAGTTCCTTGCAGTACGAAAAGGAATTGTTCACACAAGATTCCGTGCTTCGTGAGAAAAGGAACAGATGGCACCAAGATTTGGCTCGGGATATTTATGTGGAAGAGGCCGTGAATGTGCTTAGAGATCTTCATCAGAACAATATCAAAAAGAAGGAGAGCGAACTGGCCAGTGTCAATAAAGGATAAACTGACCACATTCTACGAATGTAAGCCAACTCATTTTGAGTTGGCTTTTTTATTTATTTTCGCCCCAATTCAAGGGATTTAGGCATCAAATGAGAAAAAGAACGATTTATACCCTGCTCATGTTGGTTTGTATTGTGGGTTTTTGGCTATTCGAAAACTTTTATACTCCGGCTACTTATTCAGACCCAAGCACATCCAAGGTGAATGTGGCTGCTTCCGGGTTTTTACCGAGTTCCACAACGGGCGAAATCGTAGAGCATTCGTATTATACATTATCCTATAGTGAACCCCACGAACAAGCCGAATGGGTGGCTTATACCCTCAAACAAGAACATTTGACCTACGACGATAGGGAACGTCCTTATTTTATAGAGGACCCCAAAGTAAGTACAAAGTCGGCCGATTGGCGCAATTATCGAGGGTCTGGATATGATCGTGGACATTTGTGCCCGGCAGGAGATCGCCGCTTTTCGGAACAGGCCTACAATGAAACTTTTTATACCAGTAACATAAGCCCGCAGGACAGGGATTTTAATGCAGGTGTTTGGAACCGATTGGAACAGAAGGTCCGCTATTGGTGCAAGAAATATGGTGATTTGATGGTGATTACGGGGGGAGTCTTGGAAAATGACCTTCTGGAGATAGGCGATGAAGATGTGGATGTGCCCAAATCCTATTACAAAATTGTGATGCGTGGCAAAGCCAAAGATGCCAGAGCTTTGGGTTTTTTGATTCCAGCCAAGGAAAGTCAGCAACCCTTGGAGCAGTTTTTGGTACCTATCGATGAGATTGAAAAAAGAACGGGTATCGATTTTTTTGAAAAGCAGGCGCAGGACTGGCAGTCCAACATCGAGTCCGAAGTGAAGGTTAGGGATTGGAAGTTCTAGATACCGTCCTTCAATCGGTTGGAGTCCAGTTTTAGGAAAATGAACAACAACATGGTAAAGAAAATGAGCCCAGAACCGCCATAGCTAAAAAATGGCAAGGGCACGCCAATGGTGGGCAACAATCCAATGACCATTCCAATGTTGATAAAATAGTGGAACACCAAAATGGAAATCACTCCATAGCCATACATGCGGCTAAAATCACTTTTTTGCCGCTCCGCAATATAAATCAACCGTAAAAAGAACAACGAGAACAACAGGATAACGGTTGAGGTGCCCAGAAAGCCCCATTCTTCTCCTACGGAGCTGAAAATATAGTCGGTGTGCTGCTCGGGTACAAAATCGCCCTTGGTTCGGGTACCTTCCAAAAATCCCTTTCCAGTGAAGCCGCCAGATTCAATGGCTTTTTCGGATTGATAGGTATTGTAGCCGATTGTTTTTCGGATTTCATCCAGTTTTTCCTCATCCTTTTCCAAACTCAACCAAAGGGCAAAGCGGTCGCGGTGACGCTGTTCAAACACATTTTCGAACACGAAATTTACAGATAGCGAAAAGAGGATAGCAACTACAATGACTCCCAAGACTGGCAATAGGGGAATCTTTACGGAAGCCTTTTTGAAGGTGTAGACAAGCAGTGTCAAAATAACCAGTCCAATGGCGACCCAAACAGTGCCAAACATTAGGGTGGTTGCAAATAGGACCACGGCGAAAATGAGGATGCCCAAATAATATATGGGGAATCCTTCCCTAAAAAGGACAAAAAACAGGGAAAAATAGATGAGGGAACTCCCCGGGTCGGGCTGGGGAAGTATCAGCACAGCTGGCAACAGAATAATGACCAAAGCATATATCTGGTGTCTTCCGGTGCGGATGTCAGTTTGGATGTCGCTCAAAAATTTGGCCAGTGCCAGCGACGTTCCAACTTTGGCCAACTCGGAGGGTTGGAGGTTAAAAAAACCCAAATCATACCAAGAAGTTGCCCCTGCAATGGTTTTACCAAAGATGAAGAGTCCCAGCAACAACACGATGGACACAATATAAAAGATGGATGCAAATCGTTCAAAGAATTGTGACTCCACAAAAAGGACAAATAAAATACCCAAGGCTGCCAGTCCGATAAAAAAGAGCTGTTTTCCATAGAGGGTGGAAAAACTGAAAAGGGAGATGTCTGCTTCCCCTACGGAAGTAGAGTAGATATTGAGCCACCCGATAAATACCAAGAGGGCGTAGAGGATGACGGAAACCCAATCCAACCTTCCGAAAGGTCCTCTACCAGACATATTCGTTGATTTCAAAGGGTTCGCCGCTGTAAGGCTTGGCATACTCGTGCTCCAACGTTTTTTCCAGCATTCGTTTTTCCAGATCTTTTCTGGTGATTTCCCCTTTGATATACTTTTCAATCAATAGGGAAGCGATATGTCCAGCATAACGTGCACCATAATATCCATTTTCAATGTAAACCGCTAGGGCGATCTGCGGGTTTTCTACCGGGGCAAAGGCTACGAAAACGGAGTGGTCCGTTAGCTGCATACGTTCACCATCCACCCGTATGTAATTCTCAACCGTACCCGTCTTTCCGGCTATATCGATGCCTGGAATTTTGAGCCATCTAGCAGTACCATAATTGTATACGTTGGCCATGCCCTCGATTACAGGGTCAAAATGTTTTCGGTCGATGGTTGTGTAGCGGGGCTCGGTATATTCGGGGTTAATGTCCCCTTTATTACCTATACTTTTGATAACGTGCGGTGTATAGAAATAACCACGGTTGGCAATGGCAGCCGTCATATTGGCCAATTGTAAGGGTGTGGCAGCGATTTCGCCTTGGCCAATGGAATTGGAAATAATGGTGGAAGCAGCCCATCGGCCATTCCCATACCATTTATCATAATAGGCCACATCAGGAATTCTACCAGGGGCCCCGGTGGGAAGGTCAGTGCCCAAGAAATCACCCAAGCCAAAGCTTTTCATATGCTTTTCCCAAACGGACATTCCTTCGTCAGTCGTATTATATTTATCAAAAATCTTCCTGAAAACCCCGGCAAAATAGGCATTACAGGATTGGTAGATGCCAGAATTCAAGTCGCGGACACCACCTCCGCAATGACAGCCTCGAAGTGTGTTGCCCACATAAAACCCATGATAACATCTAAAATTCGTATCCTCGTCAATGACGCCTTCTTGTAGACCGATAAGTGCATTCAAGGTCTTAAAAGGTGAGCCAGGCGAGGGCTGGGCCAAAATGGAACGGTCCCAAGTGGGTTTGGCAATGGTGTCGTAATGGAGCTTGCTATAATTTTTGGAGCGTTCCCTGCCCACCAAAAGTGCGGGGTCGTAGGTTGGGCCTGAAATCATGGCCAAGATTTCCCCGGATTTGGGCTCAATGGCCACAATACCACCGCGTTTACCGTGCATCAATTTTTCCCCATATTCCTGCAAGGTCTTGTCCAAGGTGATATGGATTTCCTTGCCTTGTTGTGGCAGTGTATCCAATTTCCCATCTTTATAAGGTCCAATATCCCGATTAAAGCGGTCTTTTTGGATGTGTTTCACACCTTTTTGTCCCCTAAGGATTTCCTCGTATTGTTGTTCAATACCTGTTCGCCCTTTTAACTCTCCCGCAACATAGTAAGGGTTGTTCTTAAGGTCCCACTCGTTAACCTCACTGATATACCCCAAAACATTGGCGGCACTTTTGGTGTTGTAATAGCGCAACGACCTTTTTTGGATATAAAAACCGGTAAAATGGCGCATTTTTTCCTGAAGCTTGGCATAATCCTCCTTGGAAAGTTGAGGTACCAAAACCGATGGGAGCCGAGGGGAGTACCTACGGGCTTTTTCCATTTTGGAAAGAAACTCTGGTTTGTCAATGCCCAGCAGGCTACAGAATTCAATTGTGTCCAATGGTTTTACCTCCCGTGGGATGACCATCACATCATAAGCCGGTTGATTGCCCACCAACAGTTTACCGTTCCTATCGTAAATGTAGCCGCGTTCGGGATAGTCATATACTTTTTTGATGGCCGGATCGTCCAGTATTTGGTCCGGCGAAAAACGGAACAATTGCAAATAGGAAAGCCTACCGATAAAGGTAAATCCTATGAGCACAATAATGGAGGATAGCAATAATTTTTTCATGACCAATCTAAATTCTTGGGCGTCAATATATACCCAACGATAAAAACTACGTTTTTATTCGCTCTTTGGACTAAAAAGTGAACTGAATAATACACAAAGTATTAAAGTTACCATGCCCGTAGCAAGAACTTTTTTCAAAATTAATAGGATATGGGCGATACTTAAAATTTCAAACGAAAAGAATATCAAATGATGTAGTATCACCAATAGGGCCAAAAAGGTGACCCGTTGTACCTTGGTCGTATTTTTAAAACTGAAACTCTGGAAATCATAGTTCACTCCAAAACAAAAGCGCATGATCGACGGTCGGGCATAGGCAATGGTTACGGAAGCCAGTGCATTGAGCGCCAAGGTATCCGAAAAAATATCGATGACCAGCCCCAACAAAAAGGCGCTCAGCATAAAAATGGCCCTATTTCCTTTGATGGGATACCAATAAAAGAAGATTACGTACACAAAGGGATTGATGAATCCTAAAAAGTTCAGGTTATTGAAAATGAGCACCTGTGTGATGACCAGCAGCACAAAACGTAAGATATTTATGATTAGGGTGCTGCTCATTCTATAGTCCTTGATTCCAGTTCTTCGATTTCTTCCCTATCCTTGTTCTCGATGAGATATACATTTTTGATGTTGGCCATATCGGAAAACAGTTCAACATCGATGTTGTAAAAGCTTTGGGAAGCGTTCAGGTCGTATTTTTTGATGGTTCCAATGGGTACATTTTCCGGAAAAATGCTGGACATTCCCCCTGTAACAATGGTGTCGCCTACGACCACCGGAACCAATCGGGGAATATCGATAAGCTGGACCACCCTGTAATTTTTCGCATCCCAAATCAAGGAGCCGAAGTATTCTGTACCCTTAATTTTTGCGTTGATATTGGATTTGGTGTTGAGCACGCTTTGCACGGTGGCAAAGTTGGTCGAAACGTTTTCCACGATACCTAAAATACCATCTGTGGTGATTACCCCCATATCTTGATGAACGCCGTCTTTTTCCCCTTTGTCAATGGTCACATAATTACGAGGGGATGTAAAACTGTTCTTGATGAGCTTGGCGTTGAGCACTTGGTATACGGCCAAAGTGGAATCCAAGGGGGCTACGCTGTCATCTTGGGAGTTGAAAAGCATTTTTCGCAGCCGTTGGTTTTCCTCAACCAATCTTTTGTTTTCCTTTTTTAAATTGAAATAGGAAGAAACATCGGCCCCAGCACCATAAATACTTCCAGATACCCATCGGGAAGAATTAAAGAACTTGGATTGATGGTAGGAATGCGATCGGATGGTCATCACCAAGGCGATAAACGCAAAAAACACATATAGGAATGTATTTCGGTAGCGTAAAACAAAATTGATGATGCGTTGCATGCAATCGTATCGTTAAGAAGGTTTTTCAACTCCTTGAAGGTAATAGAACCGTAAGGAATACGGCACTATTTTATCAAAATACTTTTATAGCGTTCCAAGTTTTTGAGCGCAATCCCTGTACCGCGAACAACAGCTCTCAGTGGATCTTCGGCAATGTAAACAGGTAGGTCGGTTTTTTGTGAAAGCCTTCTGTCCAATCCACGAAGCATAGAACCACCACCTGCCAAATAGATACCGGTATTGTAGATATCGGCCGCAAGTTCGGGCGGAGTTTGGGAAAGCGTTTCCATAACAGCGTCTTCCACGCGCAAAATACTTTTATCCAAAGCCTTGGCAATTTCCCGATACGAAACCTGCACCTGTTTGGGTTTTCCGGTCAAAAGATCGCGACCTTGAATGGACTTGTCCTCTGGTGGGGATTTTAAATCTTCCGTGGCCGAACCAATTTCTATTTTGATGGCTTCGGCGGTACTTTCGCCCACATACAGGTTATGCTGCGTACGCATGTAGTAAATGATATCGTTGGTGAAAACGTCACCCGCAATTTTTACGGATTTGTCACAAACGATACCCCCAAGCGCAATCACCGCAATTTCGGCAGTACCACCACCAATGTCCACGATCATGTTCCCTTTGGGCTGCATAATGTCCAGACCGATACCAATGGCCGCTGCCATGGGCTCGTGGATCAAATAGACCTCTTTACCGTTTACACGTTCGGCAGACTCACGTACCGCTCGCATTTCTACTTCCGTAATGCCGGAAGGAATACAAATGACCATTCGCAGGGCGGGAGGGAACCATTTTTTCTTGAGTGCCGGAATGTTTTTGATGAACATACTGATCATCTTTTCCGAGGCATCAAAGTCAGCGATGACCCCATCCTTCAACGGTCGTATGGTCTTGATGTTTTCATGGGTCTTCCCCTGCATCATATTAGCTTCGCGGCCTACCGCGATTATTTTCCCTGATACGCGGTCCCTTGCCACAATGGAGGGACTGTCAACCACCACCTTGTCCAAGTGGATGATCAGGGTATTTGCAGTACCAAGGTCAATGGCTATTTCCTCGGTCATGAAATCAAAAAATCCCATACAAATCGTCTGTTTTTCGGATTAACGGTAAAAATTATCGGCTAAAGTACTAAAATTAATGTTTAAAATGCCTAGTACCAGTCATCACCATGGATAATCCGTTTTCATTGCAATAATCAATGCTCAATTGGTCCTTGATGGAACCTCCGGGTTGGATGACACTTTTGATGCCTGCCTTGTCCGCAATTTCCACGCAATCGGGGAACGGAAAGAAAGCATCACTGGCCATAACGGCACCTTCCAAATCAAAATCGAAGGACTTTGCTTTATGAATGGCCTGGTTCAAGGCATCCACACGTGAAGTCTGTCCGGTTCCACTGGCACAAAGCTGTTTGTTTTTTGCCAAAACAATGGTGTTGCTTTTGGTATGCTTGCATAGTTTGGAAGCAAAAATCAAATCTTCTATCTCCTCAGAGGTCGGTTTTTTGTCCGTAACTGGATTCAAATCTTCTTTGGAGTCGGTTTTGGAATCTTTATCCTGAACCAATACACCGTTCAAACAGGTTCTTACCAATGTTTCGGGCAATTCAATATCATTTTGAATCAAAATAATCCTGTTCTTCTTGCCTTTCAAGATCTCTAAGGCCTCATCAGTATAACTTGGAGCGATGACCACTTCGCAG
Source organism: Flagellimonas sp. MMG031 (assembly GCF_040112705.1). Classification (NCBI taxonomy): domain Bacteria; kingdom Pseudomonadati; phylum Bacteroidota; class Flavobacteriia; order Flavobacteriales; family Flavobacteriaceae; genus Flagellimonas; species Flagellimonas sp. MMG031. Next base: position 133,022 of record NZ_CP157804.1, on the reverse strand, counting down.
AACAGATTATGAATTTCTTCGGCAGTTGGTTTGTCAATTTCCACATTGGAAATCAAAATACCGCCAAAGGCAGAAACCGGGTCACCGGCCAAAGCATCCACATAGGCTTGTTTGATGGTGCTTCGAGTGGCCAATCCGCAAGCGTTATTGTGTTTGAGGATGGCAAAAGTAGGGTCGTCGTTCTTGAATTCGCCCATCAAATTGACGGCAGCATCCACATCCAAAAGGTTGTTGTAGGATAGCTCCTTTCCGTGCAGTTTGGTGAACATGGCATCAAAATCGCCAAAGAAAAACCCTTTTTGGTGCGGGTTTTCTCCGTAGCGCAACACCTGACCTTTGGTTTCACTAATTTTCAACACGGTTTCTTCTTTCTCTTTGTTGAAGTAATTGAAGATAGCCGTGTCGTAATGGGATGAAATATTGAACGCCTTGGTGGCAAAACGTTTGCGGTCTTCCAAGGTCGTGGTACCGTTTCCTTCCGAAATCATGTTCAAAAAGTCTTCATAATCTTCCATGGACGATACACAGAGTACATCCTTGAAGTTTTTGGCAGCAGCCCTGATCAGGGAAATACCGCCGATATCGATTTTTTCGATGATATCTTGTTCAGAAGCGCCGCTGGCTACCGTTTTTTCAAAAGGATACAAATCGACGATGACAATGTCCAATTGCGGAATATCGAATTCCTTCATTTGGGACACGTCACTTTCATTATCCTGCCTATTCAAAATGCCTCCAAAAACCTTGGGGTGCAATGTTTTTACACGCCCACCCAAAATGGAAGGGTAGCTGGTGACGTCTTCTACGGGCATCACATCGATACCGAGGTCACGGATGAATTTTTCGGTACCCCCTGTGGAGTAAAGGGTTACACCGAGTTCGTCCAGCTTTTTTACAATAGGTTCAAGTCCGTCTTTATGGAAAACGGAAATCAATGCAGCGGAGGCTTTTTTGGCAGTACTCATTTCTATCTTAAAAATCAATTTCTTAAGCGTACAAAAGTACTTGTTTTAGCCCTAAAAAGCAGTACGGGTTATCAACAAATTCGGAGAAGTTTTACAGGATCTCCGCCACGTGTCGGTTGATGAATTCCAAAAAACGTTCATCCTCCTCCGTAAACGGATCAGGTGTATTGGAATCGATGTCGATTTGGCCCACATTCTCCCCGTTTACAAATAGCGGGACTACAATCTCCGCTTTGACGGTTATGCTGCAAGCGATATAGTTGTCCTGGGCGGCCACATCCGGTACCACGAAGTTCTGGTTGCTCACAGCCACTTGACCGCAAATACCTTTTCCAAAGGGGATAATGGTATGGTCGGTAGGGGCTCCAGCGTAGGGCCCTAGCTTCAACTCTTCCTTGTCACCATTTTTAAAATAAAACCCTACCCAATCATAATGGTCAACGTTGTTGCGCAAAAGTTCACAGATGTCGCCCAAACGGGTGTCCACAGCTTTGCTTTCGTCTTTAACGATATCAAGTATTTTGGGTTCCAATGATTTTAGCATGAACTATTCTTTTTTGCAAATGTATTGAATCGTGGATTTGTACGACAAAATAAAGCAAGCTTACAGATTGTAAACAGATAAAGTTCTGTTAAGCAAAACAATAAATGTTAATATTTTGTAGTTTTGTAATCGAATGAGACAGTTTTTCCATCAAATAGCATCCTTGCTCATGGCCCTATTGGTCTTGGCCTCCACAGTTTCGTGGACGGTGGACAAGCATATCTGTATGGGGCGAGTGATGGATATTTCCTTTTTTGCCCATGCCGATGATTGTGGAATGGACATGGATATGGAAACATCCTGCTGTGATGATGAATCGTTTACTGTTCAAGGTCAAGATGACCTAAAGATATCTTTCGAGAACTTCGATTTGGACCAACAAGTTTTTTTAATAAGCTTCGTCCAAACCTATTTTCAACGTTTCGAAGTTGAGTTGGAAGAACCCAATTCTTTCATAGCGTACAACCCACCTCCATTACTTCGGGATGTACAGGTCCTTGACCAGACTTTCCTTATTTGATTTAACATAGATTGAATTTTCCCGACCCGATTGGTTGGGCTGTTGCGTTTATACGCTTTTTTGTGTCGATCTAATGTTTAAATCAAAGCTTTATGCTGAACAAAAGCATCAAATTTTTAATAGAGAACAAATTGGTAGCCGTGTTGCTCCTGCTGTTATTTATGGCTTGGGGTATCGTAAGCACTCCCTTTAACTGGGATACCGGGGGCATTTTACCGACCAATCCCGTGGCTGTGGATGCCATTCCCGATATTGGCGAGAACCAACAGATTGTTTTTACCAAATGGCCCGGTCGCTCTCCTCAGGATATCGAGGATCAGATTACGTATCCATTGACCACTTCCTTGTTGGGAATTCCAGGGGTTAAGACCATCCGTAGTTCTTCCATGTTCGGGTTTTCCAGCATCTATATCATTTTTGAAGAAGATGTAGAATTTTATTGGAGCCGTAGCCGTATTTTGGAAAAGCTCAATTCACTTCCCAATAACGTATTGCCGGATGGGGTAAATCCCGCCTTGGGACCAGATGCCACTGCCTTGGGTCAAATTTTTTGGTACACTTTGGAAGGTCGCGATAAAGATGGCAATGTCACCGGTGGATGGGATTTGCAAGAACTCCGAAGCGTACAGGATTACTATGTCAAATATGCTCTTTCTTCTGCATCAGGGGTATCTGAAGTGGCCTCTATTGGGGGATTTGTACAGGAATACCAAGTAGATGTAAACTCCGAACTGATGAAGCAGTACAATGTTGGTTTGGATCAGGTGGTCAAAGCTGTGAAGCAAAGCAACAGGGATATTGGCGCACAGACCTTGGAAATCAATAAAGCGGAATATTTGGTGCGCGGACTGGGTTACATCAAATCGTTGGAGGATATCAAAAATGCGGTTGTAACCGCTACGGACTACACCTCCATTCGTGTTCAAGATGTGGCCCGTGTGTCCTTAGGGCCAGCCGTGCGCCGTGGAATTTTGGACAAGGAAGGGGCCGAGGTAGTTGGTGGTGTTGTTGTGGCACGATACGGCGCCAACCCGTTGGAGGTCATCAATAACGTTAAGGAGCAAATAAATGAATTGAGTGCAGGTCTGCCATCCAAAGTATTAAAGGATGGAACCACCTCACAGTTGACCATAGTTCCTTTTTATGATAGAACGGAACTTATCCAAGAAACATTGGGAACCTTAAATGAAGCACTCACCTTAGAAATTCTGATTACCATTTTGGTGATTGTGGTCATGGTGTTCAATCTTAGGGCCTCTATTCTGATTTCCGGTCTGTTGCCCGTAGCCGTATTGATGGTATTCATCTCCATGAAGCTATTTGGCGTAGATGCCAATATCGTAGCACTTTCTGGTATAGCCATTGCCATAGGGACCATGGTGGATGTTGGGGTGATTCTCTCCGAGAATATTATCCGGCACATGGATGAGAACAATAACGATCTATCTACAAACGAAATAGTGTACAACGCCACTTCCGAGGTCTCCGGTGCCATTTTAACGGCGGTACTGACGACTATTATTAGTTTTATCCCCGTGTTTACCATGGTGGGAGCCGAAGGAAAATTGTTTCGTCCGTTGGCCTTTACCAAAACGATGGCTTTGACGGCATCCATTATCGTAGCCCTGTTTTTGATTCCACCTTTTGCCGCCATGATTTTTAGAAAGAAAAGCGCCAATCAACTCCTCAAATACATCTGGAACGGTCTCTTGATTGCCTTCGGATTGGTGACCATCGCTTTCGGATATTGGTTAGGCCTGGCCTTGATTTTCTTTGGTGTTTCGGGAATCCTAAAATTGAGAGAGGTTATTGATCAAAAACAAGGAGGAATGCTCAATGTGGGTATTTGTGTTGCAACGATTATTTTCTTGTTGGCCGCATATTGGAGACCGTTGGGCTTTGATCGCAGTATTGGCATTAACTTGCTCTTTGTGGGGTTGATTTGCGGTGCTTTATTGGGAGTGTTTTATCTATTTAGGCAATATTACAGTCGAATTTTGACATGGGCTTTGGAGCACAAACTATTGTTCCTTTCAATTCCTACCACAATTGTGGTATGCGGATTTTTGATCATGCGAAATACGGGAGAAGAATTTATGCCTTCCTTAAATGAAGGATCTTTCCTTTTGATGCCCACTTCGTTGCCCCATGCCGGAGTGGAAGAAAACAAGAGGGTGTTGCAGCAATTGGATATGGCCGTGGCGACCATTCCAGAAATTCAAACTGTCGTGGGAAAAGCTGGAAGAACGGAATCCGCTTTGGACCCTGCGCCGCTTTCCATGTACGAGAACATTATTCAATACAGGTCGGAGTATCAAAAAAATGAGGCAGGCAGTCCACAGCGTTTCAAGGTCAATTCCGATGGCTATTTTGTATTGAGCAACGGAAAAGTACTCGCCAATCCAAATGTAGAAGTAAGCAATGAGCAGAACTATGCCGAGAACCATGTAAGCGAACCCTTGCGAATCAATAGGGACCTTTTGATTCCAGATGATGATGGTGAATATTTTCGAAACTGGCGTCCCGATATTAAGAAACCGGACGATATCTGGAACCAAATTGTAAAAGTGACCAAGTTGCCCGGGGTTACCTCGGCACCCAAGTTGCAGCCCATCGAAACACGGTTGGTCATGCTTCAAACCGGGATGAGAGCTCCCATGGGCATTAAAGTAAAAGGTCAGGATTTAAAGGAGATTGAAAACTTTGGACTTCAACTGGAACCTATTCTAAAGGAAGCTACTGGGGTTAAGGATGAAGCCGTTTTCGCAGACCGAATCGTGGGTAAACCCTATCTGCTCATTGATATTGACCGAGAAAAACTGGTCCGTTACGGTTTGGTTATCGAAGATGTCCAACAAATTTTGGAAGTAGCCCTCGGCGGGATGAGCTTGACCCAAACCGTGGAAGGGAGGGAACGTTACGGAGTTCGTGTACGCTACCCAAGGGAGCTTCGTGAAAACCCTACCGATATTGAGAACATTTATGTTCCTGTGCAAAAAGGAAGTCCTGTTCCCTTGAGTGAGTTGGTCACCATCCGCTACGAAAAAGGCCCTCAAGCCATTAAAAGTGAGGATACCTTTTTGGTGGGTTACGTGCTGTTTGATAAACTCGATGGTTATGCTGAGGTGGACGTGGTGGAAAACGCACAAGCCAAGATTCTTGAAAAGATAGAAAGCGGGGATTTGGTAGTGCCCAAGGGCATTAGCTATCAGTTCACCGGGACCTATGAAAACCAGTTACGGGCCGAAAAAACCTTGTCCGTAGTGGTTCCATTGGCCCTTTTGATTATTTTCTTGATTTTGTATTTCCAGTTTAGGTCAGTGGCCACATCCTTGATGGTCTTTTCGGGGATAATGGTGGCTTTTGCAGGAGGCTTTTTAATGATTTGGTTCTAAGGTCAGGATTGGTTCCTCAACTTTAGTTTTATGGGAGAAAACCTGAGGGACCTGTTTCAAATGCATACCATCAACCTCAGTGTGGCCGTCTGGGTCGGATTTATTGCCCTGTTCGGAATTGCTACGGATGATGGGGTGGTAATGGCTACTTATTTGACCCAAACTTTCGAAAAAAATCAACCTGAAACCTTGAAAGGTATTCGAGCCTCTGTATTGGAAGCAGGCGAAAAACGAATCAGACCTTGTTTAATGACCACTGCAACGACCATTTTGGCATTGTTACCAGTCTTGACCAGTACCGGAAGGGGAAGCGACATTATGATACCCATGGCCATTCCCAGTTTTGGAGGTATGCTGATTGCACTGATCACGTTGTTTGTGGTGCCAGTGCTGTTCAGCTGGAAAAGGGAATGGCAACTTAAAATGCAAAACCGATGAGAAAAACAGTCATTTATATAGTTTTTGCTTTAGTAACAATCAGCTTAAAAGGGCAGTCCTTGGAGGGTTATCTTCAAGAAGCAGAATTGAACAGTCCCATGATTCAGGCTTTGGAATTACGCTATAACATTGCCAAGGAAAAGGTGAATGAAGTCAATACCTTGCCCAACACAACCCTTGGTGCCGGATATTTTGTTAGCGAACCGGAGACAAGAACAGGCGCACAGCGAGCCAGATTTTCAGTTTCCCAGATGCTGCCCTGGTTCGGTACAATCACGGCCCGTGAAAACTATGCCAGTTCCATGGCGGATGCCGAGTATGCTGAAATTGTAATTGCCAAACGAAAGTTGTCCTTAGCTGTAGCACAATCTTACTATAAATTGTTTGGTACCAAAGCCAAACAAAAAGTGCTGGAGGAAAACATAAAATTGCTTAAAACCTACGAAACGTTGGCTCTTACCTCTGTGGAAGTGGGGAAGGCCTCGGCCGTGGATGTGTTGAAACTTCAAATACGCCAAAACGAATTGCAGCAACAGAAAGAAGTATTGGAACAATCCTATATCGCCGAACAGGCGGTTTTCAACAATCTTTTGAACCGAGACGAAAGTATTGCTGTTGAGGTGGTGGATGAAATGGATATTCCGGAGGATGACCCAATCCTCGACAAGCAGGACTTGAGCTTAAATCCAGAATTGTTGAAATATGACCAATTGTACGAATCAGTTGCACAATCCGAATTGCTCAACCAAAAGGAAAATGCCCCTAGTTTTGGAATCGGACTGGATTACATTCCCGTTTCGGAAAGGGAGAACATGGTTTTTAGCGATAACGGAAAGGATATTGTGATGCCGATGGTCACTTTCTCCATTCCCATTTTCAACAACAAATTCAGGTCCGTTACCAAGCAAAACGAGTTGCGTCAAAAGGAAATTGAACTTCAAAAAAAGGAGCGCTTGAATGTTTTAGAAAACACCTTCGCCAATGCCATTTCGCAGAGGAATCAGGCACGTATCGCCTATCAAACCCAAATAAAGAATTTAAAACAGGCCAAGGATGCCGAAGAAATCCTGATCAAGAATTATGAAACGGGAACCATCAACTTTAACGATGTGCTCGACATTCAGGAATTACAGCTAAAATTTCAAACCAATCAAATACAATCTGTGCAGTTATATTACCTGCAATCTGCCATCATCAATTATTTAATTAACAAGTAAATTTAATTTATCAAAAATGAGAACAAACATTAGAACAATTATCGGAATCGCATTCGCTTCAGTATTGGTACTAACGGTATCATGCAAAGGAAAAACAGAGGAAGCAAAAGAAACTTCCACCGAAGCGACCATGGAACACGAAGGTCACGATATGGATAAAATGGATCATGAAGGACATGACATGGACAATATGGAAACCGCAGATAAACAAGGTAAGGAGTACACTTCCAAATATGTTTGCCCAATGCACTGCGAAGGTAGTGGTAGTGATGAAGAAGGGAAATGTCCAGTGTGTGGTATGACCTATGTATTGAACGAAGATTTTCAAATGGACGAACAGGAACAATAATATTTTTGGGGAATGAAACATACCTATCACATAAACGGAATGAGCTGTAATGGCTGTAGAAAGCATGTTGAGGAAACCCTGTCCAAAGTGGATGGAGTGAATGCGGTTGAGGTGAATTTGGAAAAAGCTGAAGCCGTGATCGAGATGGAGGAACACATTCCCATCAAAAGGTTAGAAAAGGCATTGGAGGATAGTGGTGGCAGTTATTCAATACATACCAACGGTCACCATCATCAACCAAAGAAGAAAGAGGCGAAAAGAACAGTTTCCAACGGGAACGGCACCTTTTATTGCCCTATGCAGTGCGAAGGTGATAAAACCTATGACAAGCCCGGTGATTGCCCTGTATGTGGGATGGACTTGGTAGAGGAACAAAATACGTCCGCCAGTTCCAAACAGCAATGGACTTGTCCCATGCACCCCGAAGTAGTGGAGGATAACCCTGGGTCTTGTCCAAAGTGTGGAATGGACCTTGTGCCCAAGGAACCCGAAGCCAGTGCAGAGGAAAAGACCTATAAAAAACTGCTCAAAAAGTTTTGGGTAGCCCTTGCGTTTACCTTGCCCATTTTCCTGATTGCCATGAGCGATATGCTGACTAACAATCCGCTGCATGATGTCATGGAAACTCAATACTGGAACTGGGTTCAATTTGCATTATCACTTCCTGTGGTTTTTTACGCCACTTGGATGTTTTTTGAGAGAGCCTACCGAAGCATCAAAACATGGAATTTGAACATGTTTACGTTAATTGGGATTGGTGCAGGGGTAGCTTTTGTGTTCAGTGTACTTGGGTTATTGTTCCCGGGATTTTTCCCTGATCAGTTCAAAGGGGAAACAGGTGCGGTCCATGTTTATTTTGAAGCAGCAACCGTAATCCTCACCTTGGTGCTTTTGGGTCAATTGTTGGAAGCGCGGGCACATAGCAAAACCAATAATGCCGTAAAGGAATTATTGAAATTGGCACCGAACAAAGCCATTAAAGTTGTGGATGGAGAAGAAGTCGAAGTAAGTATTGACGCTATTGAACTTGGCGATATTTTACGGGTGAAACCCGGAGAAAAAATTCCAGTGGATGGCATTATTACAGAAGGGGAGACTTCAGTTGACGAATCTATGATCACAGGTGAGCCCATTCCTGTTGAAAAAGGAGTTGAAGATAAAGTAAGCAGTGGGACCATCAATGGGAATCAATCCTTTTTGATGAAAGCTGAAAAAGTGGGTAGTGATACCTTGCTTTCACAGATCATCAGCATGGTAAACGAAGCCAGTAGAAGCCGTGCGCCCATTCAAAATTTAGCCGATAAGGTATCCGCTTATTTTGTTCCCACGGTGGTGATTATTTCTATTTTAACCTTTGGGGTCTGGGCCATCTGGGGACCACAACCCACCTATGTTTACGCGTTAATTAATGCCATTGCAGTTTTGATCATTGCCTGCCCTTGTGCGCTTGGGCTGGCAACTCCAATGTCGGTAATGGTGGGAGTTGGGAAAGGTGCCCAAAATGGTGTGCTTATCAAAAATGCCGAAGCGCTGGAGAAAATGGTCGACGTGGATACCTTGATTATTGATAAAACAGGTACCATTACCGAAGGTAAACCCACCTTCGATCATTTGGAAACTTTTTCGGATGATTATTCACAAGAAGACCTACTTCAATATTTAGTATCCGTCAATGCCAATAGCGAGCACCCTTTGGCTCAAGCTACCGTAACATATGGTAAGGAGCAAGGCATCAAAATACTAAAAACAAAATACTTCAATGCTGTTACAGGTATGGGAGTAGAAGGCAAGATCAAAGACTTGGAAATTCGTCTGGGGAACATCAAATTGATGGAAAAGGCGAATGTTAAAATCTCGGATGAGATGAAGGAGAAGGTCAAAAAGGAACAAGAAAAAGGGAAAACGGTTTCCTATCTAGCCATTGATGATAAATGCCATGCTTTTGTGGCCATCGGGGATAAAATCAAGGAGACAAGTGCCAAGGCCATCAAAGCCATCCAAGACAAAGGAATTTCGGTAATCATGCTTACCGGAGACAATACCACAACTGCCAAAGCTGTTGCGAGCGAATTGCATTTGGACGATTTTAAAGCGGAAACCCTACCTGAGGATAAGATGAATGAAGTAGAGCGCCTGCAAAATGAAGGCAAGGTAGTGGCCATGGCCGGCGACGGTATCAACGATGCTCCTGCATTGGCCAAAAGTGACTTGGGTATTGCCATGGGAACCGGAACCGATGTGGCCATAGAAAGTGCCATGATCACTTTGGTAAAGGGTGACCTGCACGGCATCGTAAAAGCACGAAACCTTAGTGAGGCCACCATGAAAAACATTAAGCAGAACCTATTTTTTGCATTGATATACAACACCATCGGTGTTCCGGTAGCGGCAGGTGTGCTCTATCCCTTTTTCGGGATTTTGCTTTCACCCATGATCGCTGCCCTGGCCATGAGCTTTAGCTCGGTATCGGTTATAGCCAATGCACTGAGATTACGAACTAAATCAATCGACTAGAACAAAAATGGTAAGACGGACAACAGCGGTTAAAATTAGAAAGGCTCATAGATATTTGGGCATATTTTTGGGGATTCAGTTCATTATGTGGACTGTAAGTGGTCTCTATTTTAGCTGGACGGATATTGATGAGATTCACGGAGATCATTTTAGAAATATGGACTACGAACCCGCAGCTTTTGATGGGCTTATTGGATTTTCGGATGTTGATCTGCCCGTTAAAATTAGTTCGTTGAGCTTAAAAGAGATTGCAGGGAACCCCTATTATTGGATTAACCATAAGTTTTTGGTGGATGCGAGAACAGGAGACCCTAAAGAAGGGATTTCGGAAGAAGAAGCCTTGGCTGTTGCAGAGCGTCAAATGTCATCCGAATTAAAGGTGAATGGAGTTGAGGTTATTAATGAAACGGATAAACATCACGAGTATCGCGAAAAAAAGTTGCCCGCTTATGTAATCAGTTACGATTCTCCTGAAAACATCAAAGCCTATGTTTCTGTGGCTGATGGGTCATTTCAAACGGTACGACATCGGAACTGGCGATGGTTTGATTTTTTATGGATGACCCACACCATGGATTATGAAAGCAGGGATGATTTTAATACAACCGTGCTTTGAGCCTTTTCCCTTTTGGGATTGATTACCGTTTTGAGCGGATTTTTACTTTGGTTTACCTCGTCACCTACGATGAGGAAAGTCGTTAAACGAAAAAGATAGTGCTATGAAAAAGGAAAATATCATTTATATCGGAATTGCCGTGTTGGTTGGATTGTTGGTGGGTTACCTCATATTTGGAGGCAATACTGAAACTACTTCAGTGGACGAGCATGACCACAGTGCTGAAATGGCTTCTGGCGAAATGTGGACCTGTTCCATGCACCCACAGATTATGCAACCCGAACCGGGCTCTTGTCCTATTTGTGGGATGGATTTGATTCCTGCGGATAATGGGGGAGAGGGATTGGCTGTCAATCAAATTAAGATGACGGAAAACGCGATGGTTCTGGCTGGCGTTGAAACCATTAGGGTTGGTTCAGGAGCCGATGCAGAAGAACATTTGAAAATATCTGGAAAAGTTGCTGTCAACCAGGAATCGGATGCGGTGCAATCGGCCTATTTTGACGGAAGAATAGAAAGTATACATGTCAATTTTGAAGGGGAACAAGTCCGTAAAGGTCAAAAGTTGGCCACAATTTATGCCCCGGCCTTGGTTTCGGCCCAACAAGAATTATTGACAGCTGCAAAATTAAAGGAATCACAACCGCAACTGTACAAGGCGGTTCGGAACAAGTTAAAGTTGTGGAAGTTGTCCGATACACAAATCGACCAAATCGAAAGCTCTGGACAAGTGCTTGAAAACTTTCCAGTATATGCCAATGTGAGTGGAGTGATTTCCGAGATTATGGTGGAGGAAGGGGATTACATCAAAACGGGCTCACCTTTGGTGAAAGTGGCCAATTTAAATTCGGTTTGGGCCATTTTTGATGCCTATGAAAACCAATTGAGCTTGTTTAAGGAAGGTCAAACCTTGGATGTAAGCACCAATTCCTATCCGAATCAAACTTTTACTGCTAAAGTTTCCTTTGTAGCTCCAACATTGAACAAGCAAACCAGAACTATGGAAGTTCGAGCAGAGCTGGACAACAAAAAAGGGATGCTAAAACCGGGTATGTTTGTACAAGCAGAGGTTGAGGTGAACAATAAACAGGATGGGGAAGTAGTGTTGACCATTCCCGAAAGTGCCGTGTTGTGGACAGGAAAGCGTTCCTTGGTGTATGTACAACCTGATCCAAATAGTTCCACTTTTGAAATGCGGGAAGTGGAGCTCGGAAATTTGATGAACGGCAGTTACGTAGTCAATTCAGGATTGAACTCTGGTGATTGGGTCGTTGCCAAAGGTACTTTTACGGTGGACGCAGCGGCCCAATTGCAGGGTAAAAAATCCATGATGAACCAAAATGCCCAGGCGATGCGCACGGGACGTGAAGGCCATTCCGAAATGGGCTCTACAATGAAAATGGAATTTTCGCAAGAAGCGGAAACAAAGTTCGGCGACCTTTTAAAAGTGTATCTGAATTTAAAGGATGCCTTAGTTGCTTCTGACCAAGAACAAACGCAAACATTGGCGAAGAAGGGAGCGGGAATCGCTTCTGAACTAAGCGGAATGCAAATGGATGATATGGGGAAGAGTCATATCACACAACTAGCGAGTCAATTTAAAGAGATAGGTTCAAAAAGTGACTTGAAAGGTCAACGCGAGGTGTTTGTTTCGCTTTCCCAAAATATGATTCAAATTGGTCAACAAATAAGCGGGCTGGATGGTAAACTTTATGTACAGCACTGTCCCATGGCGAATAATGACAGGGGTGCCAATTGGCTCAGTTTGGAAGAAGAAATCCGAAATCCTTATTACGGTGATGCGATGCTGACCTGTGGCAGTGTCGTAGGTACTATCGATTAGTGCACGGGTAACTAAAGACAAAAGAAAACGCCCCGATGCAAATCGGGGCGTTCCTGTTTTTATTCGCGAGTGATGCTTTTACATCATACCTGGCATTCCACCGCCGCCCATTGGAGGCATGGCTGGGGCATCTTCCTTAATATCGGTCAATGCACACTCTGTGGTCAAGATCATTCCAGCTACGGATGCTGCATTTTCCAACGCAATACGGGTTACTTTCTTGGGATCGATGATTCCTGTTTTAAGCATGTCCACATATTGATCGGATTTGGCATCGTAACCGAAGTCTTTTTTGCCTTCCAAAACCTTGGCGATAACCACAGAGCCTTCACCACCAGCATTCTCTACGATGGTACGCAATGGAGATTCGATGGCTTTGGCCACGATTTGTACACCTGTGGTCTCATCCAATGATTCGGTTGCCAATTTTTCAAGTACCTTTTTGGCTCGTACCAAGGCAACACCACCACCGGCAACAATACCTTCCTCTACGGCAGCACGGGTAGCGTGCAAGGCATCGTCCACACGGTCTTTCTTCTCTTTCATTTCCACTTCGGAGGCTGCGCCTACATAAAGTACGGCAACACCACCGGCCAATTTGGCCAAACGCTCCTGAAGTTTTTCCTTGTCGTAATCAGAGGTAGTGGTCTCAATCTGAGCTTTGATTTGGTTTACCCTAGCTTTGATGTCAGAGGCATTCCCGCTACCGTTTACGATTGTAGTATTGTCTTTGTCAATGGTCACGGTCTCAGCAGTACCCAACATGTCCAAAGAAGCATTTTCCAAAGAGAAACCTCTTTCTTCGGAAATTACGGTACCACCTGTCAAGATGGCGATGTCTTCCAACATGGCCTTTCTTCTGTCACCAAAACCAGGTGCTTTTACTGCGGCAATCTTAAGTCCACCTCTCAATTTGTTTACCACCAAAGTTGCAAGGGCTTGGCCTTCTACGTCTTCGGCAATGATCAAAAGGGGTCTTCCGGATTGTGCTACGGGCTCAAGGATAGGAAGGATTTCCTGTAGATTGGAGATTTTCTTGTCGAAAAGAAGAATGTATGGGTTCTCCAAATCTGCAATCATCTTGTCGGTGTCGGTTACAAAGTAAGGAGATAGGTACCCTCTGTCAAATTGCATACCTTCAACAACGTCAACGTAAGTGTCGGTACCTTTGGCTTCCTCTACGGTGATTACCCCTTCTTTTCCAACTTTTGCGAATGCTTTGGCAATCAGGTCACCGATAGCATCGTCGTTGTTGGCTGAAATGGAGGCAACCTGCTTGATTTTATCAGAGTCGTTACCAACTTTTTTGGCTTGTTTTTCCAAATCGGCTACCAAAGCTTCAACAGCCTTATCGATTCCGCGTTTTAGGTCCATTGGGTTGGCACCTGCAGCCACGTTTTTAAGCCCTTCTTTTACGATAGCTTGTGCTAACACGGTAGCGGTAGTGGTACCGTCACCGGCTTGGTCGTTGGTTTTGGAAGCAACTTCCTTCACCATTTGTGCACCCATATCTTCCAGGGCGTCTTCCAATTCAATTTCTTTTGCAACGGAAACACCATCTTTGGTTACTTGTGGTGCTCCAAAGGACTTGCTGATGATTACGTTTCTACCTTTTGGTCCCAAGGTCACCTTTACGGCCTCGGCCAATTTGTCAACGCCTCGTTTCAGTCCGTCACGTGCATCAATGTCAAACTTAATATCTTTTGCCATCTCTATCTAGTTGATTTTTTAGTTATACAATTGCCAAAATATCGCTTTCGCGCATCATCAAATAGTCGGTTCCATCGAACTTCAGTTCGGTACCGGCATATTTTCCATATAGAACGGTATCACCTACCTTAACGGTCACTTTTTCGTCCTTGGTTCCAGGTCCAACGGCCACAACGGTTCCTTTTTGAGGTTTCTCTTTAGCGTTGTCCGGGATAATGATACCGGAGGCAGTTTTGGTCTCGGCCTGTAGAGGCTCGATCAAAACCCTATCTGCCAATGGTTTGATATTTACTTTAGCCATATTTTAAATGATTTAGATGTTTGTTTTAAAATTTCTTGAATCAAAATGACAGAAATTGTGCCAATGCCCGAAAACTGACATTCTGGAAAACAAAAATGCCAGCTTGTCATTTCAAGCTGGCATTTTTCTATGCTTTGTCACTGGAAACTATCCAATGGTGTCCACTGGACTAGTCGTGTTGGCCGGTGGAAGTTGTTCAGGAACTTCCTCTGGAACCGTTTCTGGTATTTCGGTATCGTCGCCTTGAAGTAGTTTGGAGTCTGCTTGGCTGTAGTTTCCTTTTAGGGATACATTGGAAAGCAGTATCAAAACAATCAATAAGGTGGCCAAAGTCCAAGTACTCTTGTCCAAAAAGTCCCCTGTCTTTTTAACACCACCAACAACTTGGTTGCCGCCTCCTCCAAAAGATGAGGACAAACCACCTCCTTTAGGGTTCTGGACCATAATGACCAAGACCAACAAAAGGCACACGATAATAATCAATACCAAAAAAATTGTAAACGTGCTCATTTCTTATCTTTTTCTTGCTGCAGCTTCTTCACCGCCTGAATTTGATCTGCAAAGAAACCACTTTTTTCTGGATATTTCAAACTCAATATTTTGAACGCTTGAATGGCTTTTTTATACTTATTTTGCTCTAAGTATACCTTGGCCAAGGTCTCTGTCATCAACTCGTTTTGGTTGATTTTTGTGGACTCCTTAATATTGACTTTGGGGTTGTTTTCCTTTGGAACTATCTTAGGATTGTTGGCAATGAACTTATCCAGGAGCTCAAATTTCTTTTTGCGCTCCAATTCTTCCATCACGTCTTCCTCGCTATTTTCGGGCTCTTCGCCCTTTGAAGTCAATTGAAGCCATTCGGTAAAGGAGTGTTTTTCCTTTTTGGTGAAGGGCAGAGGCTTGCCCAGCTGCAGGTCGGTTTCTTTACCTTCTTTTTCTGGAACAGCCACTGGCTTTCTAGACTCAAACAGCTCGGGATTCAGGATTTGTTCGGCATCACCCAAGTTTTGTGGCAAAGCTGCTTCTTCGGCTTCGGTAAGCATACTCGCGGCATTGGGATTGGGCTGAATCTCCTCCGAAACGGCCTCTTGGTCTTCCAGTTTGGCGCCTCTACCAGCAATGGTATCGGCAATATTGTTCTGTATGAATTCCTTGGAGGTGATGTAATCAAAAAGTACATCCCTGTCCGCAGTGTGTGCGGCAGTGACCTTTAAGGCGTTGTTATATTTGTAACTGTCCAGATTTTTGAGTCCCTTTAAATGCAGTGCACGCGCGGCCTGAAAATAAGGGTATTCCTCAATAATATCCTCCAGTTCCCTCGTCTGACTTGGAGAGAGTATGGTGTTCGCATTCTGAAGGATATGTATAAAATCTGCAACGTTCATAACTAATTACCAATTGCCCAAGGATGCATTGAAAATATCCTGGGTAAGTCGTTCAAAAATTTCTTCGTGTGCGGCTGCCTGCACGGAAGGTAGTGGGGCGGCGGCATCAAAATCATAAAAGAAAGAAAACCGCTTTTCAAAATCCGCATCTTCCTTGGTCGTATTAAAAAACCGAACATTCACGCTCATGGTGAGGCGGTTCTGTGCAGTCCGCTGGTCGGCTGTGGCCGTCATGGGAACCACTTTGTATTCCACAATTTCGCCTTCATACAACAGGTCGCCATTGCTTCCGGTAAGTGACAAACTGGTAAGGTCGTTGATCAAATCCTGAAGCGCCAGGGTAAAATCGCGGTCCAGTCCGGGTACAATAATGGATCCTGGGGTCTGATCGGCGTAATTTTGAAAAAAGTTCACCTGAAAGCTTTGTGCAGTCCCGATATCAGCCCCGGAAAAATTGTAAGCCCCACAGCTCTGCAGGAAGAAAGCCAATCCGAACAGTACCGATTTTAGTATATTTTTTTTGATTGTATTCATTTGTAATCTTGACTTCAAATTAAAGGTCGTACTGTTTTATTTTTCGATAGAGCGTTCTTTCCGAGATGCCCAGTTCGGCGGCAGCAGCCTTTCGTTTTCCTTTGTTGCGCTCCAACGATTTTTTGATCAATTCGATTTCCTTTTCCTGTAAAGATAGGGTTTCTTCTTCTTCAATTTCTTCGGCAAAATGGTATCTGTCCTCCGGTGGCTGCTGCGTGGAGTGGGTGGGTGCCGCCTCCACAACAGGCTCGGGAAGGTGTAGCAGTTCGGCAGCCGTACTTTCTTCATGATCAATGTCTTCCTCTTCTTGGTTGCCGTAAATTTTTCTGATCAAACCTTCGTTTTCCCGTTGCACCTTGTTGGAATCGTTGTCCTTCAAAAGTTCCAGGGTCAGCTTTTTAAGGTCGTTAAGGTCACTTTTCATATCAAAAAGCACCTTGTACAAAATCTCGCGCTCGTTGCTGAAATCACTTTCTTTTTTGGCATGGCCAATGACTGCCGGTAAATTGGAACCGCTGGAATTGGGCAGATAACTGTTCAGTGTGGCTGCTGTAATGTTACGGTTTTCTTCTAGTACAGAGATTTGCTCGGCAATGTTCCTCAGCTGACGAATGTTACCGGGCCAGCGATATTTAAGTAATAGTTCCACGGCATCATCTTCCAATCGGATGGTGGGCATTTTATACTTTTGACCAAAATCGGAGGCGAATTTTCGGAACAGCAAATGGATATCATCACGACGATCACGTAGCGGCGGTAGATTGATTTCCACTGTGCTCAATCGATAATACAAATCTTCCCGGAACTTTTCTTTTTCAATTGCCTCGAACATATTGATGTTGGTGGCGGCCACAATGCGCACATTGGTTTTTTGAACCTGGGAGGAACCCACTTTCAAAAATTCGCCATTTTCCAATACCCGTAACAATCGCACTTGGGTGGTCAGTGGCAATTCTCCCACCTCGTCCAAAAAGATGGTTCCCCCATCGGCCACTTCAAAATAACCGCTGCGGGTCTGCGTGGCCCCGGTAAACGCACCTTTTTCGTGCCCAAAGAGTTCACTGTCAATGGTTCCCTCGGGAATGGCGCCACAGTTTACCGCAATATACTTGGCATGTTTGCGGTGGCTTAAGGAGTGGATGATCTTGGGAATGGATTCCTTTCCCACACCACTTTCACCCGTTACCAATACCGAGATGTCGGTAGGGGCAACCTGTATGGCCTTTTCAATGGCGCGATTGAGCTTCACATCGTTACCGATGAGCTCGAACCGTTGTTTTATGGATTGTACACTTTCCATATATTTTTGTTCCTACCTGGCAGGAATCTTTTTTAGTTCAGCATTATGATTCGGCCACATACCCGCCCGTATGGCAAGAGTTGGGCATCCGGGCACAATGCAAATGGTTATCAATTGTTTTTTGAATATCCCACCGCTTCACCGATAAGGGTGGCAGAGGTGCAATCGTTGATTTTGACGTTCACAAAGTCCCCAACCTTATAATGTTCCTTTGGAAAAACTGCAACCGTATTTTGGGAGTTACGTCCCATCCAGTGGGCATCCGATTTTTTGGAGGTTCCCTCGATCAGGATTTCCTCTATTTTTCCAACATGCTGCTGGGTGCGATAATGGCTGTGCTTTTGCTGCAGTTCGATGATTTCCGTCAACCTTCTTTTCTTTGTGACTTCAGGTACATCATCCTCCATTTTCCGTTCGGCAAGGGTTCCCGGACGCTCGGAATAGGCAAACATAAATCCAAAATCATATTTCACGTACTCCATCAAACTCAACGTGTCTTGATGGTCCTCCTCTGTTTCGGTGGGGAAGCCGGTAATCATATCCTGACTGATGGCACAATCCGGAATGATTCTTTTGATGTTATCGATTAATTCAAAATACTCTTCACGGGTGTGCAAACGGTTCATCGCCTTTAGGATGCGATTGCTTCCACTTTGCACGGGAAGATGGATGTACTTACAGATATTTTCGTATTTCGCCATGGCCTCGATGACGTCCAAGGTCATGTCTTGAGGATTGGAGGTGGAAAAGCGAATACGCATTTTGGGTTGTGCCTGGGCTACAAGCTCCAAAAGCCCTGCAAAGTTCACCGAAGTGGCCTTTTGTATTTCGGAAGCTTTGTCAAAATCCTTTTTCAACCCGCCCCCATACCAAAGGTAACTGTCCACATTTTGCCCCAAAAGGGTAATTTCCTTGAATCCTTTTTCCCAAAGATCGTTCACCTCCTCCAAAATGGATTGTGGATCTCGGCTACGCTCCCTACCTCGCGTAAAGGGAACAACGCAAAAGGTACACATATTGTCGCATCCACGGGTGATGGACACAAAGGCGGATACCCCATTGGTGTTCAGTCGAACCGGAGCCACATCGCCATAGGTTTCGTCTTTGGAAAGGATGACGTTTACCGCATTTCTACCTTCGTCGATTTCTTGGATCAGGTTGGGTAAGTCTTTATAGGCATCGGGCCCCACGACCATGTCCACAATTTTTTCCTCTTCCAAAAACTTGCTCTTCAAACGCTCGGCCATACAACCCAAGACCCCGACTTTCATATGGGGTTTGGTGCGTTTTACTGCGTTGAACTTCTCCAGACGTTTGCGTACGGTTTGTTCTGCTTTTTCTCGAATGGAACAGGTATTTACCAAAACCAAATCGGCATCGTCCAAGTTTTGGGTGGTATTGAAACCTTCCTTGGCCAAAATGGACGCCACGATTTCGCTATCGGAAAAGTTCATTTGGCAGCCGTAGCTTTCTATGTAGAGCTTTCGGCCGTTACTTTGATTGCTATCCAGCGATAGGGCAGTTCCTTGTTGGCTTTCGTCTATTATTTTTTCCACGTTATTTTCCTCAATCATAAATAGTGCAATGGGGTGCAAAGATAATGGTTATTACAGTTTAGTGACAATTTGGCAGTAATTTTTAAGATTATATTGTAGAATCCGCTGTTAGTCTTACCTTCAGGCGTAAATCATAACCAATACTACAATGAATTTCACCAATCTTTCCGAAAGAATCAAGCAAAGTCCACCGGTGGATTTTGGTGCTGTTTTTAATAATTCCGTTACACTGTTCCAGAAAGTTTGGTTGCAAGGGTTCGTTACCTTAGTGTTGACCTTTGTGAGCATTCTTCCTTTTTATTTGGTCATTTATGCCCCAATGATTGCCTTTGGAATTACCGATCCCGAAACCCTTCGACATAACCAAATGCCTCCAGTATTTTCCCTTTTTATGATTGTTTTTATGCCCGTTTTCATGTTGGCCGTAATGACCATTTCACTGTGTTTGAATGCGGCTTTTTTGCGTATGTGTCGCAAGTACGACCTCAGGGAAATTGGTAAGGACGATTATTTTTTCTATTTCAAAAAGGAGAATTTGAAAAAGGCATTTATGGTATCCTTGGTCATGCTCGGTTTATCCTTTCTAGGTGTCCTTGCCTGTGGTTTGGGCATTATTTATTTAGTGGTTCCCATGTCCCTTTTCCCTGCCTTTTTTGCTTTCGACAAGGAGCTTACTGCCATGGAGGTCGTGAAGGCTTCATTTGCTCTTGGCAATAAAAATTGGCTCATGATATTCTTGTTGGTAATAGTGGCAGGACTAGTTTCCCAGCTCGGAGTCATTTTATGTTTCGTTGGGGTGCTCTTTACAGCTATGTTCAGCAAAATCCCCATTTATTTTATCTATAAGGATGCAGTGGGCATTTCCATGGATGTGTAGTGATATTTAATAAAAGAAAGCGCCCTTGTATTGAGGGCGCTTTCTTTAGGCTATCCAGCATTTCTATTGAGTGGAAATCATCTTAATTTGATTTTCATCTACTTTTTGATTGATCAGAGTAGCTTGTTTTTGCACCAGGGCATTCAGGTCATTGATTTCCTTGTCCAACTCTTTGGTCACCTCCACAAAGAATTCTTGGGCCTGTTTGGTGGGCCGTTGGTCCCCTCTCTGGGAATCGACCATTAAAAAGGCCAATCTGTTGTTGATTCGGATACCATAGTTCAATGGATCTTGCCTACTTTGGTTCTTGGTCATGTGGATGTTGTTTTCGATAACCGAAAGGGCCGTTTCAAAATCCTTGGCCATATTCTGAATCTCAGGATTGTCCTTGGTCTTTTCTTTGAGATACTCCAAATCCTTTTTGATGTTCCTAATATTGATGATGGCCTTGTTGGCTCTACTTACCTGGTCTCGAACCTGCATGACAAAATCAAACTGTTCTTGGAAATCGTTTTGGCTCAAGGCTATTCTTGGGTCTTTGACAATATTGAAGGTCTGCTCCATGGAATTCCCATTTACGGTGAGCCTGGCCTTGTAGTTGCCGGGAACGGCCTTCGGCCCTATATTGGGCGAGGAATAAAACACCATCCCCTTGAACTCTTGGTAGCCGGGATATCTCATGTTCCAAATAAATCTGTTGCCACCCTCGGATACCTCCAGTTTTTGCGTTGAGGTGGGGTCCAATCTATCAGGTTTCGCATGGTTGGAAAAACGTTGGATCACACTGCCATCCATTTCCAAGATTTCTATGGTCACCGTATCGGTTTCTTTTAGGCTCTTTAGGTAATAATTGATGATGGCCCCATCCGGATGGTTTTCGCCCACCAATTTGGTGTCGGGTTCGCCCCAAGCTCTGTCTTGGTGCATTCGGTAGGCCATATCGGGTTTGTACAGATAAAAATCGCTGTTGGCCACCGCATCAGACAGTTGATGGAGTGGTGTGAGGTCATCAATCATCCAAAAACTCCTTCCGTGGGTGGCGGCAATCAAATCATTGTCCCTTACATGGAGATCTCGAATGGAGGTGATGGGCAAATTCAGTTGGAAAGGTGTCCAATTTTTTCCATCATCAAACGAAATATACATGCCCCATTCGGTCCCTGCGTACAACAAGCCTTCGCGAACCTTGTCGGAACGGATGGCCCGGGAGTAATAGTTGTCCTTGATGCCATTGGTGATCAAGGTCCAAGTTTTTCCGTAATCATCCGTTTTGTAGAGGTAAGGGGTGTAATCGCCAAATTTATAAGAAGTGGCTGCCACATAAACGGTACCCGGGTCAAACGGGCTTGCGTCGATGCAGTTGATCATATTCAATTTGGGCGACATGGACTCCGGAGGGGTCACATTTTCCCAAGTTGTACCATTATCGCGGGTCACGTGGATCAAGCCATCGTCACTTCCGGTCCAAATCACTCCTTTCTCCAATACGGATTCTGTAATTACAAAAACGTTGGAATAAAACTCAGCCCCCGTATTGTCTTGGGTGATGGGTCCTCCCGAGGACATGATGGTTTCCGGAATGCCCCTTGCCAATTCTGGGGAAATGGTTTTCCATGATTGTCCGCCGTCCGTAGTGGCGTGCAAATAATTGGAACCTGCGTATAGGACGTTTGGGTCATGACGGCTAAATGTTAGGGGATAGTTCCAATTAAAGCGGTATTTCATGACTTCCGCGCCAGAACCTGCGGGATTGTCGGGCCAAATATTGGTAGATATGGTCTGTCCGGTGGTATGGTCCAAACGGTTCATATACCCTTTGTAGGTGCCGCCGTACACCAATTGATTGTTTTTTGGGTCCGGTGCCAAATGGGCACTCTCACCACCTGCGGTGGGTTCCCAGTCGGCCTCGGTAATTGCCGAACCCGAAGAACGGTGGAAGATACGCAAAGCGGTATTGTCTTGCTGCGCCCCATAAATGCGATAAGGAAAAATGCTGTCCGTGGTCACCCGATAAAACTGCATGGTGGGCTGGTTGAAATAGGTGGTCCAGTTATTTCCGCCGTCGTTGGAGATTTGGGCACCGCCATCATCGGCAATGATCATCCTTTGGTTGTTGTTGGGATCGATCCAAAGATCATGGTGGTCCCCATGGGGAGCATTTTTAAGGGTGAAGGTATTACCGCCATCGGTGGATACGCCATAGCTCACGTTCATTACCCAAACCTTATCCACGTTTTGGGTGTCGGCATAAATACGACTGTAGTACCAAGCGCGCTGCCTGAGGCCTCGGTTTTCGTTTACTTTTTTCCAAGTGACCCCAGCATCATCGGAACGAAAAACCCCGCCGTCCTCAGCTTCAATAATGGCAAAAACCCTATCCGAATCCAAAGGCGAAACGGCAATCCCAACAATTCCCCAAGGAAAACCGGGCAATCCCGAATGTTCGGAAATATCAGTCCAAGTATCACCTCCGTCGGTGCTTTTAAACATCCTGCTATCCGGACCGCCACTGTCCATTCGGTATCCGTTACGTTTCATCTCCCAAGTTGCCGCATACAGGATTCTGCTGTTGTTGGGGTCCATAATGAGGTCGCCTGCACCTGCTTTATCACTGATGTAGAGTATTTTTTCCCAATTCTTGCCTCCATCGGTAGAACGGAAAACACCTCGGGTCTCGTTGGGTTTCCAAAGGTTTCCTATGGCCGCCACGTAAACTAGGTCAGGATTTGTGGGATGGATACGGATTCGGGCGATGTGTTCGGAGTCTTTCAAACCGATAAATTCCCAGGTCTCACCAGCATCCATACTTTTCCAAAGGCCCTTTCCGGATGAAACGTTTCCACGAAGGGTCTGCTCGCCCTCGCCTACATATATAATGTTAGGGTCCGATTCGGAAACGGCTATGGCTCCAATGGAACCGCCAAAATACCCGTCGGAAATACATTCCCACGAATTACCAGCATCGGTGGTTTTCCAAACACCGCCTCCAGCGGTACCCATGTAATACAGATTGGGGTCGTTGATAACCCCGGTTACGGTACCTGCACGTCCACCTCGGTGCGGTCCCACCATCCTCCATTCCATTCCGTCGTAGAGGGTTTCTTTAAACTGTGGGGCGTTGGTTTTGTTCTTTTTTCGTTGTGCGTTTGAGAGGTTAAAACATAGTAATGCAAGTACTATGGTCAAATAACGGTTGGTCATTGTTATGTGGTTATTGAGTTAGTCTTCCTAAAAATAACAATTATTTTAACCGCCCTCATCAAAGCCAGTAGAATTAATATAGTTATGGTAAAAAGTCTCCTTGTTTTTTATCGATTTTAAGGTCAAAAGAAATATGGGAAATGCGGATGTATAAATTTTAATATACTTTTGTTGAGACAAAAACCAGTGCATGCCAAAGAATTTAGTTATTGTAGAGTCCCCCGCCAAAGCAAAGACCATCGAAAGATTTCTAGGAAAGGAATTTCAAGTGGAGTCGAGTTTTGGACATATTGCCGATCTTCCTTCCAAGGAGCTGGGCGTTGATGTAGAGAATGATTTTAAGCCAAAATATACCGTTGATAAGGAGAAAAAGGCACTTGTAAAAAAACTCAAGGACTTGGCCCAAAAAGCGGAAACGATTTGGTTGGCGAGTGATGAGGACCGTGAGGGGGAGGCCATTTCTTGGCATTTGGCCGAAGAACTGGGACTGGACAAGAAGAAGACCAAGCGAATTGTTTTTAATTCCATTACCAAATCGGCGATCCAAAAGGCCATTGAAAATCCGAGGGACATCAATTACAATTTGGTCAATGCCCAGCAGGCCAGAAGGGTGTTGGACCGTTTGGTGGGGTACGAGCTTTCGCCTGTGCTTTGGAAAAAAATAAAACCGGGACTTTCTGCCGGCCGTGTACAATCGGTAGCGGTTAGGTTGATCGTGGAGCGTGAGCGTGAAATCGAAGCATTTACGCCAGAAGCCTCGTTCCGCATCAAGGCCGAGTTCAAAACCGATGGTGGCAGCACCTTTGGGGCTAAGCTGAACACCACGTTCCCAACCAAAGAAGCCGCAGAGCAGTTTTTGAAAGAAAATATCGGAGCGGACTTTTCAGTTTCCGATTTGGCCAAAAAGCCAGCAAAAAAATCTCCGGCAGCGCCATTTACCACTTCCACTTTGCAACAGGAAGCGTCGAGAAAACTTTATTTTTCGGTAAGCCGCACTATGCAGGTAGCGCAGCGTTTGTACGAAGCAGGTTTGATTACTTACATGAGAACGGATAGCGTCAATTTGTCCAATGAGGCTTTGGCAGCGGCAAAAGAGGCCATCTTGGAAAATTATGGCCAAAAATACAGTCAAACCAGAAACTTTACGGGTAAGACCAAGGGGGCACAGGAGGCACACGAAGCCATCCGGCCCACTGATATGAAATTACAGTCCCCTCAATTGGAACGAGATCAGGCCAAATTATATGAATTGATTTGGAAACGGACGCTTGCTTCGCAAATGAGCGATGCCCAATTGGAACGCACCAACGTTAAAATAAAGGCAAGTACCCATAGCGAAGAATTCTCTGCAAATGGTGAGGTAGTCAAATTTGATGGTTTCCTCAAGGTGTATTTGGAAGGGACCGATGATGAAGATAGCGAAGAACAGGATGGAATGCTGCCCGCTATGAAAGTGGGAGAGCCGCTTCAAAATGTATTTATTTCCGCGACCGAGCGATTCACCCGCCCACCCTACCGCTATTCCGAGGCCTCCTTGGTGAAAAAGTTGGAGGAACTGGGTATCGGTCGACCATCCACATACGCGCCTACCATATCCACCATTCAAAATAGGGGATATGTGGAAAAAGGCACCGTAGAAGGTACCGAGCGAAAATATGCGGAACTGGTATTGGAAAGCGAAAAGATAAAAACCAGTACACTTACCGAAATGGTAGGTTCCGAAAAAGGGAAAATTGTACCTACAGATATAGGTATGATCGTGAACGATTTCTTGGTGACCCACTTCACCCAGATTCTCGACTATAATTTCACGGCTCAGGTGGAGGAGGATTTCGATGAAATTGCATCGGGCGAAGAGGATTGGCAGGAGATGATGAAGAATTTCTATAACGATTTTCATCCCAATGTGCTAGAAGTCGAAGAAAATGCAGAACGCGCAAGTGGTGAACGTGTCTTGGGAACCGACCCTAAATCGGGCCGACAGGTATCGGTGAGATTGGGCCGTTTTGGTCCCATGGTTCAAATCGGAACTGTTGATGACGAGGAAAAACCGGAATTTGCCAGTTTGTTGCCCGATCAATCGATAGGCACCATTACGTTTGAAGAGGCCATGACCCTTTTTGATTTGCCACGTAAACTGGGCGTCTACGAAGGTGAGGAAGTGGAGGCCAATGTGGGGCGCTACGGACCCTATGTGCGTTTTGGAAAAAAGTTCATCTCACTGGCGCAGGGAGAAAGTGCTTTTGATGTGGACATGGAACGCGCCATAGAACTGATCAAGGAAAAACAAAAGGCAGATGCGCCCATTGCCAGCTATGAAGGCAAAGAGGTTACCAAAGGTAAAGGTAGGTTCGGACCGTTCATTAAATGGGACGGTATGTTCATTAATGTGAACAAGAAGTATGATTTCGACAATTTGTCCAATGATGACATTGTTGAACTCATTGAAGCCAAAAAAAAGAAAGAAGCTGAAAAGGTCGTTCAGGAATGGCCCGAAGAAAAGATCAGGATTGAAAAAGCCCGCTGGGGGCGTCATAATATTATAAAAGGTAGGGTAAAGGTGGAACTTTCCAAGGATGTGGATGCCACAAAAATAACCTTGGAAGAAGCACAGGCCCTATTGGATAAAAAAGCACCAAAGAAAAAAGCCAAGACAAAAGCGAAGAAATAAGTATGGCGTTCGATTTTCTGGTTCCGGTCAAGGACAAGGTATTGGCACATTGTGAATTGCTGCCAGAACAAGCAGTGGGCAAGAACGTTCACATGCACACCGAAAAGGATGGGCTCCCGGTATTTGCCCATGCCGATGTAGCCATTTTTGGCGTATTGGAGTCCAGAAATGCCTTTGAGAAAAAACCGGAAAAACTGGATCTGGACGAAGTGCGTATCCAATTGTACCGACTAATGATGGGCAATTGGAACTCCACTATCATCGATATTGGCGATGTGGAGGAGGGCGACACCGTAGAGGACACCTATTTTGTGGTCAAGGAAATCGTGGCCGGGTTGTTGGAAGAGAATATCATACCTATAGTATTAGGACTCACCCAGGACATTACTTTCCCAACTTACAGGGCCTTTGACAATATAAAAAAGATGGTCAACCTGGTTTCCATTGATAGCCGTTTTGACTTTGGTGAGGATGATGAGCTCATTTCTTCACATTCCTATATGAGCAAGATCATCACCGATAAGCCCAACAATCTTTTTAATTTTTCCAATATTGGCTATCAGAGCTATTTTAATGCCCAAGAAGAAAAGGATTTGATGGAGCGTCTGTTTTTTGATGCCTATCGTTTGGGTGAAATAGCGGCCAATATCGAATTGGCAGAACCCGTATTGCGCAGTAGTGATATCGTAAGCTTGGACCTACGGGCCATTCGGGCCAGCGAAATGGGTATGACGCGTAACTTTTCCCCCAACGGATTCACGGGGCGGGAGATTTGCGCCATTGCACGTTATGCAGGAATTAGCGATAAGGTTTCCCTATTTGGTATATACGAAGGGGAAAATTCGCATCAGGCATTCCAGATGATCGCCCAAATCATTTGGTATTTTATAGAGGGGCTCAGTTTCCGGATAAAGGAATACCCCAGCTCAAAGAGCGAAGACTTCACAAAGTTTACCGTACCCACGGACACGGAGGAATTGATCTTCTTCAAAAGCCATGTCACAGAAAGATGGTGGGTAGAGGTACCAACAATTTTAGCAGAGCATACTAAAACAAATTCGGTGGCGTTATTACCATGCACCGAAGAGGACTATTTGGATGCTTGCAACCAGAACATCCCCGAAAGGTGGTTCAAAGCCTACAGAAAAGGCTTGAACTAAATAAATTAATTTTTTGATCATTAATTGTTTTTACACAATAATTCATTCAAAAATCAGTTTTGAGAATAATGAATCTGTGTAGCACAGTTATTAAAATCTTGAATCGAACAATTTAACCTAAAGTATGAGAAAGCTATTCTTTTCATCTATAGCACTTGTTTTTTTGCTTACCAGTTGCGGCTCTAAATCAAGGTCCAAAGGTGAACTAGTTGGGGTCAGTGGTAAAAAATGGCACCCGGAAAAACCTTATGGAATGGAATTGATTCCCAGGGGCGCCTTTGTGATGGGTAAAGCCGAGGAGGATCAGGCCAAAGTATTGAATGCTCCTACAAGAACGGTAACCGTTCGTTCCTTTTATATGGACGATACGGAAATCACCAACAGTGAGTACCGTCAGTTTGTGGAGTGGGTCAAGGATTCCATCGTAAGAACAAGATTGGCCATTTTGGCCGATGAGTTGGGCATAGGACCTGAGGACGAAGGCATCGGAGAGTATGCTTTTAAGGATACCGATACCACCGAACTTTCGGTTTACGACAAGTACATGTTGGACAACTACGCCGGTCTTGGGGCAACTGGATACGAAGGCAGGGCGTTGAACAAGGATGTGGACCTAGTTTGGGATACTTCGGAATATCCCGATGAGTACTACGCTGAGGTTATGGATTCCATGTATCTTCCGGAAGAGGAAAGCTACAACGGATTGCGAAGCATCGACGTTACCAAAATCAAATACAAGTATAGCTGGATGGACATCGAGGCTGCGGCCAGGGCACGGTCTGGAAGCCGAAAGGACTTCATCAAGCAAGAAGAGTTGGAAATCTACCCAGATACCACCGTGTGGATCCGTGATTTCGAATACAGTTACAATGAGCCCATGCACAACGATTACTTCTGGCATGATGCTTATAGCGATTATCCTGTAGTAGGGGTAAACTGGATGCAGGCCAAAGCGTTCTGTAACTGGAGGACCAAATTCAAGAACGACGATCAAAAAAGTCGCGGTAAGCAATTTGTCAACCAATTTAGGTTGCCTACCGAAGCTGAGTGGGAGTACGCCGCCAGAGGTGGTATTGAAGGAGGAACTTACCCTTGGGGTGGTCCTTATGTGATCAGCGATACTGGTTGTTTTATGGCCAACTTTAAACCACAACGTGGTGACTATGCCGCCGATGCCGCACTGTATACCGTAGAGGCCAAATCATTTGAACCAAACGATTACAACTTGTACAATATGGCCGGTAACGTTTCCGAATGGACAAACTCCAGCTTTGACCCCGGAGCGTACGAATACCTTTCCACCATGAACCCAAATATAGGTTCACAGGACAACAAACGTAAGGTGATCCGTGGAGGTTCTTGGAAAGATGTTGCTTACTTCCTACAGGTGAGCACAAGGGATTACGAATACCAAGACTCTGCAAGAAGCTACATTGGTTTCCGAACCGTTCAGGATTATATGGGCGAGGAAGATTCCACCAACGGAAGCAGAAGCGGACTTTAATACAATAACAACGAGGAGAACATTATATAAATAACAAGTAACAGTAGTAACCAAATACTTATTTATATAACACTTAATTAAAACTAGAATTATGGCACAGTCAAAATCAACAAAAAAGCTGTTTAACATGGCCTACGGGCTTGGAGCGTCAGTGGTAATCATTGGTGCATTGTTCAAGATCCTTCACTGGGAGTTTGGACCACTTACTGGTGGACTTCTTCTTGCTGTCGGACTTATTACGGAAGCATTGATCTTCGCTATCTCTGCATTTGAACCGGTAGACGACGAATACGATTGGTCTTTGGTATATCCAGAATTGTCCGGAGGTCAAGCGGATGCCAAAAGAAAGCAAGAGGCAAAAGATGCCCAAGAAGCAGAAGGATTGCTTTCCAAGAAATTGGACAACTTGCTTAAAGAAGCTAAAATCGATTCCGAGCTATTTGCCAATTTGGGAGAAAGTATCAAGAGTTTTGAAGGTGCCGCCAAGAATATCACTCCTACTACAGATGCAATTCAGCACACTAAGAAATACTCTGAGGAATTGTCCCACGCTGCAGCCCAAATGGAATCTTTGAACAGCTTGTACAAAGTACAATTGGAAAGTGCCAGCAGACAAGCTTCCATTAACGAGGAAGTAGTACAGAACGCAGGAGCGTTGAAAGAGCAAATGCAATCTTTGGCCACCAACCTTTCTTCATTGAACGGTGTGTACGGTGGTATGCTAACCGCCATGGGAGGCAGAAACTAATTAGAGGTTTTTGATCAACAAAAAACAAACCAAATCAAATTAATTATTAAATCTAATTAGAAAAACATGGCAGGAGGAAAACAAACACCACGTCAGAAGATGATCAACCTTATGTACTTGATCTTCATCGCGATGTTGGCATTGAATATGAGCAAGGAAGTACTTGCGGCTTTCGGACTTATGAACGAAAAGCTGGAAACTTCCAACACCAACATGGACGCCAATAACTCCACTTTCTTTGCAAGCTTGGAAACCAAAGCTTCTGAAAACGCAGAGGAGTATGGCGAACTGTACGAAGATGCTCAGCAGATCAAGCAACTTTCCGATAACTACTACAGTTATTTGGAAGGATTGAAGAAAGAAATGACCGCAGATTTGGAAGATGACAAAGATTATGTGGTTATGGACAAGTCTGACTACTTGGACCAAAAGTTCTTTCAGGGCGACAACTTGGGCCCAGAAGGGAAAAAGTTCATGGAGCAGATTGAAACCTATCGTGAAGGTGTGATCAACGCTTTGCCCGCAGAAGGTTTTGAATCTTTGAAATCAGCTGTAAAAACCCGTTTTGCCACAGGAGGTGAAGACGGTAAGGTTGAGAAAAGAGATGGTACACGCCAAGATTGGATCAACTATCACTTCGAAGGCTTTCCATTGGTAGCTTCTTTGACCAAGATGACCCAATTGCAGGCCGATATCAAAACTACCGAGCAAGAGGTGTTGAAGACCCTTTTGGAAGGTGAGTTGACCGAAGCGGTTTCCTTGACCAATTTTGCCAGTACATTGGCTGCCCCTAAAACGGCATACTACGCTGGTGAAAAATACGATGGTAAAATCATTGTGAGCAAAACGGACAAGACTTCCACTCCCGTAAAAGCAGAATTGACTTTGGACGGAAGACCATTGACCCAAGGTAAGGACTACGAATTGGAAGCTGGTGGTATCAAAATGTTGATCAGCGCCGGTACTCCAGGTGACCACACCATTAAAGGAACGATGTATTACATGCAGGATGGCGAAGAGGTGCCAGTGGAAGTGAACAATACTTTCGCTACAATCTCCATGCCTAATGCAGCGGTAATCTCCGCAGATAAAATGAACGTGGTGTATCGTGGTGTTGCTAACCCAATGACCATTTCCATTCCTGGTATTCCAGATAACAAAGTGAACGCATCAGCCCCTGGTTTGACCAGAAGAAGCGGTAGCCAGTATATCATGAACCCAGGTACAGGAAGGTCTGTGACCATCACTGCCTCTGGTACATTGCCTGATGGTAAGGGAATCAGCACCAAGTCTGAATTCCGTATCAAGGATATTCCAAGGCCAAGTGGTACTGTTCGAGGAGAGTCCGGAAGCATCAAAATGCCAAGGAACAACCTGGAAATCGCCACTGTTAGCGCTATGTTGGAAGACTTCGATTTTGACTTGAACCTTGCCGTAAGCGAGTTTAAGTTCAAAGTGCCAGGTCAACCTACCGTAGTGGTACAAGGCAACAAATTGGACAGCAGAGCCAAATCTGTACTTAGAAGAGCCGATAGAGGCGAGTCTGTCCAGATATTCGATATCCAAGCTTACATCACAAACAACAAGAGCTACAAGTTGAAAAAAGTATCTCCTGTAGTGGTTGAGCTTACAAACTAAGAAGTATAAAAAGTATACAAGTGATCATGAATTGGAAAAACGCATTGTTAATTGGATTGTTGGGCATATTGCCAGTATCAATCATGGCGCAGGCAAACATTTTGAATGCCAAGCTGCCCGAAGATATCGGTAAAAAAACCCAAGCTCAAATAGAGCAAGATGCCGATGAGCCATTGGAATACGGATATGTGGATGATAGGGATATCCTTTGGTCCAAGACCGTATGGGAAATCATCGATCTTGACGAACGAGTCAACTTTCCACTCTATTACCCAACCGATACCATAGGTATTGGGGCGGATAGAAGGTCGCTGTACCATGTGCTGATGAAGAACATCAGAAATGGAAACCTTACAGAGGTTTATGCAGACTCCTACTTTACGGAAAAACGTAAACTGGCAGACCTTGCCGCTACCTTGAGCAAAGTGGATACCACCGACCTTGGTTACGAGCAGGTAAACGCCGGCGAGCAGGTTTCCCCAGAGTTTATCAACAAAAGGGACTTGACCGCTGCCGATATCGAGGAGTACCGTATAAAAGGTATCTGGTATTTCGACAAACGCCAGGGAGAGCTTAAGTATCGCTTATTGGGAATTGCACCCGTTGCTCCGGACGTGAACTTCATCGACGATGAATCCATCGATCCAGGAGAAAACAAAGTGGAATTGTTCTGGGTATGGTATCCAGCGGCACGTAAAATTTTGCACGATGCCAAAGTATACAACCAGCGCAATTCGGCAAGACCCATTTCCTTTGATATGCTGTTGAACGCACGTCGATTCAATGGAGTGATCTACAAAGAGGAAAACGTTCACGAAGACCGTGAAATAAGTGATTACATTTTTGATAATGCATTGTTCCAACTCTTGGAGGCCCAACGAATCAAGGAGGGCATACGAGACAGGGAACAAGATATGTGGGCATATTAATGAAGCTCGGTTTTTTCGACCTTCGGTCGCAGGAAACCAATAGCTGAATTAATCCCGAAGAATTTCGGGATACCACAAACAACATATTTCCAATTCAATACAGCAAAACGCCGCACTCAGTGCGGCGTTTTTTTTGCATTAAACTCAAGACAACGGGCAGAATAAATCAAACAGATGCCTAATTTTGCGGTATGTTGGATTATATCGTAGTAGGTCTGGGTTTGGCAGGAATTTCGTTCTGCGAAGTATTGGAAAGTGAAGGCAAAAGCTTTACCGTAATTGCCGACGATTCCCAAAGGGCCTCCTTGGTCGCTGGAGGCTTGTACAATCCCGTTATTTTAAAAAGATTTACCCTAGCTTGGAAGGCCAAACAACAATTGGAACTGGTCAAACCGTTTTATCAAAATTTAGAGGAGAAACTTGGGGTGAAAGTAGATTATGACCTTCCGGTGTGGCGCAAGTTTGCCTCGGTCGAAGAACAAAACCTTTGGTTTGAGGCCGCCGACCGTCCCGGTCTGGATTACTTTTTGTCCACCAACATACATCCGAACACCAATCCCGCCATTGATGCTTTGCACGGTTTTGGCGAAGTAAAACATACAGGCAGAGTAGATACCCATGCCATGGTAAGTGCCTACAAAAACTACTTGGAGCAAGCAGGGAAATTTATAAAGGAGTCTTTTGATTATGATGCCTTTTCTATTGAAGAAGATAGTGTCACCTATAAAGGAACCGTCGCCAAAAAAATAGTTTTTGCCTGTGGATATGGCCTGAAACAAGACCCTTATTTTGGATACTTGCCCTTGAACGGAACCAAAGGGGAGTTGCTGGTCATCCATGCTACGGATTACCAAGAGCAGCATGTGATCAAATCCTCAGTGTTTACCATTCCCATGGAGAACGACCGCTATTTGGTGGGTGCCACTTACAAATGGAAGGATAAGACCAACGAACCCACCGAAGCCTCCAAGAACGAACTCTTGGAAAAGCTACGAACGTTTTTGCAATGCGATTTTGAGGTTGTAGACCATGTTGCAGGAATTCGTCCTACGGTGGTGGACCGTCGGCCCTTGGTGGGTAGGCATCCAGAGCATCAAAATCTATATGTCCTAAATGGATTTGGTTCCCGAGGAGTGCTTATTGGGCCCTATGCTTCGCGCCAACTTTTCGATTATATTGAAAATGACAGGGAATTAGATCCCGAAATGGACATCCAACGATTCACCAAAAAATACTATGCGGTTTAGCCTTTGGCGACGGCTTCGTGCTTTTTGACGGAAGAAGGGTCGTACTTTACAAAAAAGTTGATCCAAATATTTCGGGAAAGTCGGATAATGACGGGCATAAAAACCACCAACGTACCTACAATGGCAATAAAGGCGGTCGGTAGTGATGCGCCCAAGAACAAAAAGGAAATCACAAAAGCGGCCACTGCAAAGGCAATCCCCACCCCATAGCTCACGTACATGGCGCCGTAGAAAAAAGAAGGCTCTATTTTGTACTTCAAACCGCAATGGGAGCATCTCTCGTTCATCTTAAAAATCTTGGACAACGCATACGGGTTGGAATTTTCATACATGCTCTCCTCATGGCATCTTGGACAGTTTCCTGTTAAAATACTGTACATTTTGGTTCCTTTTTTTAACATTTGCACGGCTTTTGTACAAAAGTATACATTCGCCAATTAAAGTTTTGTAATCAAGGTCACATAAAAATGCTAAATGTTCACAATCTTTCCGTAGCCTTTGGGGGCGAATACCTGTTCGAGGAAATATCCTTCCGTCTCAACGGGGGCGACCGCGTAGGCCTTATCGGGAAGAACGGTGCGGGTAAATCTACCATGCTCAAATTGCTGGCCAAGGAAATGCCCTTGGATGAAGGAGCTATTGCCACCGAAAAGAACATCAGGATTGGCTTTCTGAAGCAGGATATCGATTTTGAAGAGGGCCGGACCGTACTTGAAGAATCCTATCAAGCGTTCTCTGAGATCAAGGAGATGGAACTGAAATTGGACGAGATCAATACCGCCTTGGCAGAGCGCACCGATTATGAAAGTGACGGGTACCATCAACTCATGGTAGACCTGAACGATGTGACCCATCGTTATGAAATTTTAGGTGGCTACAACTATCAAGGTGATACCGAAAAAGTGCTTCTGGGTCTAGGATTCAAAAGGGAGGACTTCAATAAGCTCACCGATACATTTTCGGGAGGATGGCGTATGCGGATAGAGCTGGCCAAACTGCTATTGCAAAACAATGATGTGTTGCTGCTGGATGAGCCTACCAACCACTTGGATATTGAGTCCATCATTTGGTTGGAGCAATTCCTTCGCAATTTTACGGGAGCGGTGGTAATCGTTTCCCACGATAAAATGTTCTTGGACAATGTCACCAACCGTACCATCGAAATTTCATTGGGAAGGATTTACGATTACAATAAACCCTACTCCCAATTTTTGGTGCACCGCCAAGAAATCAAGGAGCAACAATTGAGCGCACAGAAAAACCAAGAGAAACAGATACAGCAGACCGAACGGCTGATTGAAAAGTTCCGGGCCAAATCCAGTAAGGCTTCCATGGCGCAGTCCTTGATCAAAAAACTGGACAAAATGGACCGCATCGAAGTGGATGAGGAGGACAATAGCGTGATGAATGTGCGCTTCCCCGTATCGGTCACTCCAGGTAAGGTGGTTGCGGAACTTAATGGCATCTCCAAAAGTTATGGCCCCAAAAAAGTGCTGGAAGATATCGACCTTATGGTGGATAGAGGCAGCAAAACGGCCTTTGTGGGTCAGAACGGGCAGGGAAAGACCACCTTGGCCAAAATTATGGTGGGCGAACTGGATTATCAGGGCAATCTAAAAATGGGCCATAATGTGCAATTGGGCTATTTTGCCCAGAACCAAGCCGAGTATTTGGATGGCAATAAGACCATTTTGGATACCATGATTGATGCGGCCAACGAGACCAATCGAAGTAGGGTAAGGGATATTCTCGGTTCTTTTCTTTTTAGGGGCGATGAGGTGGATAAGTACGTAAAGGTTCTGTCAGGTGGGGAACGAAACCGCTTGGCACTGGCCAAAATGTTGTTGCAGCCCTTTAATGTGCTCGTAATGGACGAACCTACCAACCATTTGGACATCAAATCCAAAAATGTATTGAAGCAAGCACTCCAAAATTTCGAGGGAACCTTGATTTTGGTCTCCCACGACCGTGATTTTCTCCAAGGATTAACCGATAGGGTATATGAATTTAAGGATGGAGGCATCAAGGAATATTTGGGCGATATTGACTTTTATCTGGAGCAACGGAAAATGGAAGACTTCCGAAGTGTGGAAAAGGGCGATGCAAAAAAAGAGGCAACCAAGTCCGAAGAAAAACCGAAGGAGAACGAGTATCATGTCCAAAAGAAGCAAAAATCCCTTAAGAATAAGTTGAGCGGGGTAGAAAAGAGGATATCCCAGCTCGAAAAACAAATTGCTGATATTGACCATGATTTGCTGATGGATTACGATGCCACCATTGCAAAGCCCAACTTTTTTGATAACTACGAAGGAAAAAAGAAGGAATTGGAATCCCTAATGGAAGATTGGGAGAGCCTATCCCATGAGCTGGAAGCATTGAATTAATCAATGCTCCAACCTTTTCACCACATATTTTATAGGATTCACAACATTAGGGTGTAAGTTCATCGATTAAAGTTGTAGGATGTTTCTCATTTTTATTACTTTGTAAGTAAATTCCTTACAACTAAACAGGAAAGATGAAAAAAGTAACCCCATTTTTCTTTTGCTTGCTGTTTTCCATCGGTATATCTTTTGCCAGTGGACAGGTTTCCCCCGAAGAAAAAGCTGCTTTGGTGGACCTATACAATAGCACCAATGGCCCTGAATGGAATACTTCTTGGGATTTGGAAGCCCCTGCCAATACTTGGAAGGGGATAGAGGTCCAAGATGGCCATG
Organism: Flagellimonas sp. MMG031; assembly: GCF_040112705.1. Taxonomy (NCBI): domain Bacteria; kingdom Pseudomonadati; phylum Bacteroidota; class Flavobacteriia; order Flavobacteriales; family Flavobacteriaceae; genus Flagellimonas; species Flagellimonas sp. MMG031. Next base: position 97,143 of record NZ_CP157804.1, on the reverse strand, counting down.
TGACCGGGATAACATTGTTTATGAATAATTTAAGCGGTGTGCTTCCGGAAAGCATCGGAAATTTAAGGCATTTGACCACGCTTAATCTTGCATTCAACCAAATTACGGGCGTACTTCCAAAGGATATTGTCAAATTGGAAAAACTAAAAGTGCTCCGTTTGGAAATGAACAGAATTAAAGGCGCCATTCCTACGGAAGTTGGCAATTGCAAGGAATTGGAAATCTTTTCCATGTTCAATAATTTTTTGAGCGGTCCTATACCAGAAAGCTTTGGAGAGCTCAAAAATCTAAAAGAACTCAACCTTTCCAGCAACAATCTAAAGGGAATTATCCCAAGTTCAATCGGGAACCTATCCAAATTGGAAGCGCTTGGACTTTTTGAAAATATGTTGGAGGGCCAGATACCATCGGAAATTGGAAACTTGGTTCAACTCAAGGAATTGGTATTGTCCAACAATCGTTTGGGTGGTGAGATTCCGGCAGAATTTGGTCAATTGGCAAGCTTGCAAATTTTACAACTTCAAAATAACCGTTTTGATTCGTTCAATGCTCTGCAAGGGATGGATTCGAAGCAATTCCTTGTTTTTGACACCGATGATAAGTCATTGAGCCCTAAATTCAAGGAAATCAATATAGATCGGACTCGAATGGCAGATACCAAATTTGAGGACGAGAACGAAAACGAGTAGTTAGTTATTACTTTAGTTTGTTTGGTTGGGGATGCCGTTTGGGGTCCCCTTTTTGTATTTGACCGGGTTTACAACGTATTTTAGGAAATATTTAACCATTGTAAAAATCGAAGGGAATAGATTTGCACAGATTAAACCAACTTACGCATGCGAAAGCTCATCATATCGGCAGTTGTTGGAGGCATTATCATCTTCGCCTCCCTGTATTTCGCTGGACTTATTGCAGACAGCAAGGATAACAGAAGACCGCCATCACAAAAAATCGTAAAGACCGTTTTTGTAGATACCGTTAAAAATACCACCGTACCCATTCGGGTTCCGGCCAATGGTAATCTGCAGGCCAAAAAAAGGTTGGAACTTTTCTCTGAGGTACAGGGTGTGTTTAGGCCTGGCAGCAAATTGTTCCGTACTGGACAAGCATACAGCGCAGGACAAACGCTTATCCGAATCGATGCCAGCGAATACTACGCAACCGTACAATCCGCCAAAAGCAATCTGTACAATTTGTTGACCTCCATTATGCCCGACTTGAGGTTGGACTACCCGGAAATCTACCCCAAATGGCAACAATACCTCAATAGTTTTGATTTGGACAAGACCACTCCGGAATTACCTTCCATGGATTCGGAAAAGGAGAAATTCTTTATTACGGGGAGGGAAATCATTACGACCTATTACAATGTGAAAAATTTGGAGCAGCGTCTCACCAAATATACCATTACAGCGCCTTTTAGCGGTGTGTTGACCGAAGCATTGGTTACCGAGGGAACATTGATTCGTTCGGGGCAGAAGCTTGGCGAGTTCATCGATACAGGCCTGTACGAACTGGAAGTATCCGTAAGTAAAACCTATGGGGATTTTTTACGCGTAGGGAAAAAGGTAGAGCTGACAAATTTGGAAAAGACCCAAACCTACATGGGAGAGGTTACCCGGGTGAACAGTAGGGTGGACCAGAACTCCCAGACTATTATGGTCTACATCGAAGTTAGTGGTGACGACTTGAAAGAAGGTCAATATTTGGAAGCCAATCTTGAGGCCAAGGAAGAGACCGATGCCATTGAGGTCAACCGATCGCTATTATTGGAAAACAACCAGATTTTTGTGGTTCGGGATTCTATTCTGGACCTTATGGATGTTCAACCAGTTTTCTTCACCGATAAGACTGTAGTGCTCAAGAACGTTCCCGATGGCGAAGTCATCGTGGCAAAACCCATGACAGGTGCATACGCCGGTATGTTGGTGCGCACCTTTGACGAAAGTAAATCCTAATATCGTAAGCTATGAGAAAGCTCATCTCGTATTTTATTAAATACCACATGGCAGTAAATGTCTTTATCTTGGCATTTTTTGTCTTTGGTATTGTTGGGATTCTTTCCTTAAAATCGTCCTTCTTTCCGCTGAACGAGGCCCGTAACATTACCATTTCCATTACCTATCCCGGGGCATCCCCCCAAGAAATCGAAGAAGGTATTGTTCTCAAGATAGAGGACAACCTTAAAGGTTTGGAAGGTGTAGAACGTGTAACCTCTACCTCTAGGGAAAATAGCGGTACCATCAACGTGGAAATCGAAAAGGAGCGAAATGTTGATTTTATGCTGTTGGAGGTCAAAAATGCGGTGGATCGGGTGCCCACCTTCCCAACAGGGATGGAACCTTTGATTGTGGCCAAACAGGAACCGGTAAGGCCAACAATTAGTTTTGCCGTCAGCGGTAAGGACATTCCGTTGGTCACTTTAAAGCAAATAGCCCGTCAAATCGAAAACGACCTTAGGGCTATCGATGGGATTTCCCAGATTCAAATTGATGGGTATCCCGACGAAGAAATTGAAATCGCTGTTGATGAAAACAGTCTTTTGGCTTACAACCTATCCTTTGCCGATGTGGCGCAGGCCGTTTCCAATGCCAATATCTTGGTCACTGGAGGTAATATCAAGACCGTAACCGAGGAATATCTGATCAGGGCCAACAACCGCTCCTATTATGGGGACGAACTTTCCAACATCATCGTTAGGGGAGATGCTGCCGGCCGTGCCGTGCGATTAAAGGATGTTGCCGTCATCAGGGACCGTTTTTCGGAAACTCCCAACGCTTCCTATTTTAATGGGGAGCTTGCGGTGAACATCACCATCACCAGTACCAACACCGAAGACTTAATGGGCTCCGCCGAAAATGTGAGGCAATATATCGAGGAGTTCAACGAAAAATATACCAATGTACGATTGGATGTCATCGACGACCGCTCCACGACATTGACCCAGCGAACCCAATTATTGACGGAGAACGCCATTGTAGGGATGATCTTGGTTTTGGTGTTCCTATCCCTTTTCTTGAATACGAGGTTGGCATTTTGGGTGGCCTTTGGACTTCCGATTGCCTTTTTGGGAATGTTTGTTTTCGCACCCATGTTCAACGTTACCATCAATGTGCTTTCCCTCTTCGGGATGATCATTGTTATCGGTATTTTGGTGGATGATGGTATTGTGATCGCAGAAAATATCTATCAACATTATGAAGATGGGAAATCACCCGTGCAAGCTGCTTTGGATGGCACCATGGAAGTGATACCGCCCATTATTTCCGCTATCATCACCACTATATTGGCCTTTTCCATATTCTTGTTCTTGGATAGCCGTATCGGGGAATTCTTCGGGGAGGTCTCGGTAATCGTGATTCTGACGCTGGTGGTATCGTTGGTAGAAGCATTGATCATACTCCCGGCACACTTGGCGCATTCCAAAGCGCTCCGCCCCCAAACGACTAAACCAAAGACAACCATAGGAAAAGTATTTGCCCAGCTGCGCGTCATCAATAAAATTGGGGACAGGATCATGAACTACATGCGGGACAATTTATACAGTCCTGCCCTGCGGTTTATGTTAAACTACAAATTCCTCACTTTTGCCCTGTTCTTCATGGCATTGGCCCTCACCTTGGGTTCCATAAGCGGAGGGATTATCAGAACGGCCTTTTTCCCACGGATTGCCAGTGATCAGGTATCCATCAACTTAACGATGCCCAACGGTACCAATGAAAAAGTGACCGATTCCATTATCAGTCTCATTCAAGATAAGGCACATATTGTAAATCAAGAACTTACGGACGAATATCTGCAGGGCATGGACAAAATGCTATTTGTCAACATGATCAAAAATTTAGGTCCGGGTGCATCCAATGCCACTCTGGAAATCAATCTATTGCCAGGTGAGGAACGCCCCGATGGCATCCGTGCCGATATGGTGACCACACGACTGCGCGAGCTGGTAGGCCCGGTCATCGGAGTGGAAAGCTTGATCTACGGTTCCGGAGGGAACTTTGGGGGAAGTCCGGTTTCGGTCTCCCTTTTGGGCAACAATATTGCCGAATTGAAGGCGGCCAAAACCGAGCTGAAACAAGCCATGGAAGCCAACGCCAATCTAAAGGATGTTACCGATAACGACCCTGCGGGAATCAAGGAAATACGATTACAGCTCAAAGAGAACGCTTACTTGCTGGGGCTCGACCTCAGAACGGTCATGAACCAAGTTCGGGGTGGATTCTTTGGTGCTCAGGCGCAACGTTTCCAAAGGGGACAGGATGAAATACGGGTTTGGGTGCGCTATAATCGTGAAAATAGATCATCCATTTCCGACTTGGACGAAATGCGGATTTTGGCTCCCAGCGGTGACCGAATTCCTTTAAAGGAAATTGCAACCTACACTATAGAAAGGGGAGATGTAGCCATTAACCACTTGGAAGGAAGAAGGGAAATACAAGTTTCTTCTGATTTGACCGACCCAGAAACCACCAGTGGAACCGATGCCATGTTATGGATACGAAATGAAGTGTTGCCTGATATTTTGGCCAAATACCCATCCATCACCCCTTCGTACGAGGGACAGAACCGGGAAGCCAATAAATTGATAGGATCCCTAGGGTTTGTGGGTCCAATCGTTTTATTCCTGATTTTTATTGTCATATCCTTCACTTTTAGAAGTATCAGTCAACCTTTATTGTTGATTTTTATGGTGCCCTTTAGTTTAACGGCAGTGGCATGGGGACACTATATACACGGATTCCCGATCAATGTACTTTCTATGTTGGGAATCATTGCCTTGATCGGTATTATGGTGAATGATGGATTGGTACTGATCGGTAAATTCAATATCAATCTGCGTAATGGAATGAAGTTTGACGAAGCCATATACGAAGCAGGAAAGTCCCGTTTTAGGGCTATCTTTTTGACATCGGTAACCACTATTGCCGGTTTGGCACCCTTACTATTGGAAAAAAGTCGTCAGGCCCAGTTCCTTAAACCTATGGCCATTTCCATTGCCTATGGGATCGGTTTTGCCACAGTGCTGACCCTGCTCATGCTCCCATTGCTACTTTCCTTTGGAAACAACGTAAAAGTATTGGCAAAACGACTTTGGACCGGAGAAGAGGTTACGCCAGAGGAAGTGGAACGCGCCATTCGGGAACAGCACGAAGAAGAAGAGATGCAATCTGGCATGGTTCACTTAAACGGAACTGAGAGCTCAAATGTGTCAAAAAACAGAGAAGAAACCTCAAAAGTTGTAGAAGAGACCACATAATGAGAAGCTTTTTTTATAGACTACCCTTGATTTTATTGTTTTTTGGTTCATTGGCCTACGCCCAAGAAGAGGTGTTGACCAAGGAGGAGGCCATTGATTTGGTATTGGAAAACAACTTGGACATTCAGGTGGCCCGAAATACCAAAACCATCGATGAGAACAATGCGGGTATCCTAAATTCAGGTTATCTGCCCACAGTTTCCGGCAATGCCAGCGGAAGTATCGACAAGCAGAACTCCGAAGGTATCTTGGCCAACGGTGATGTAAGGAGTGCAGAAGGAGCCGAGACGCGCAGGTACAGCGCAGCGGTGAACGTGAACTACACCTTATTTGATGGCCTTGGAAGGTACTATAACTACAAAAGTTTTCAAGAACGCTCGGAGCAATCCGAGTTGGAGGTTAGGCAAACAATCGAGACCACCATTCTCCAATTGTTTACCGTGTACTACGAGGCGGCACGCCTCACCGAAAACACGAATACCTTGGAACAGGCCTTGGAGATTTCAAAGGATAGGCTCAAAAGGGCCCAATATCAATTTGAGTTTGGACAAAATACCGGGTTGGACGTACTGAATGCCGAAGTGGACATCAATACGGATAGCATCAATCTATTGAATTCCAGACAGCAGCTCCGAAATACGATGCGGGACCTGAATTTGATTCTGAACCGTGACCTTTCCGCCCAATTTGAAGCTGATACTACGGTTACCTTTGTTCCGGGACTTCAAATGGAAAATATGTACAACGAGGCCCAGATGAACAATGTGAGGCTCCAGATTGCCGAAAAGAACATCAATATGGGGCGATATGATATCAGGGTAGCGCGTAGTGGATTTTTACCTACCATCGGCCTGACCGGAACCTATGGTTGGAACGAATCCAACAACAATAGTCCATTGGCATTCGTACTACAGAATACATCAACTGGGGTCACTGGAGCCATAAACCTTACTTGGAACCTGTTTGACGGTGGTACGACCATTACGGGGATAAAAAACGCCAAGATAGCCTACCAAAATCAGGAGATTGCCAAAAAGCAAATCCAATTGGAGGTGGAACGCGATATACGAAACGCATGGGACAGTTATACCAATGCCCTATATGTGTTGGAAGTTCAAGAAAAAAACCTGCAGACCAACCAGAACAACTTTAAACGTACTGACGAGCGTTATAAATTGGGGCAGGTGACCTCCATTGAATTTAGGCAGGCCCAGTTGAACCTTTTGAACGCTGAATTGGCCAAGAGTCAGGCCAAATACAATGCGAAATTGGCCGAGCTTCAAATGCTTCAAGTGAGTGGTCAATTGCTGAATGTAGAATTTTAGATATGTTCGAGCATTTTTTCCAATGTCCGTACTGTTGGGAAGAAATATCTTTTTTGCTCGATACTTCCATTCCCGAACAGACCTACGTAGAAGATTGCGAAGTATGCTGCAATCCCATAGAGGCTACAGCACAATGTAGGCAACAGGAACTGGTTTTCTTCGAGGCGAGGGAATTGGGCCAGTAAAGGACACCACTTTTTACTTAGTCTACCCGAGAGATGATGAATCTATGCCGATTAGTTACTGATAGATTCTCACATAATCGATTTCGAGGGTCCCTTCGGTAAAATCTGCTGGGACTTCCCCACCAAGGTTACCGCCCATGGCAATGTTCAGAATCAAATAGTGCGGATGGTTGAACGGTTTGTCATTGGAATTGGGCAATTCGTATACCAACGTATCGTCCACATAAGTTTTGATGCTCTCACTGCTCCACTCCATGGCATACACATGGAATTCGGAAGAAGCATTCGCTACTTTTGTTTCTCCTCCAATTTCTTTGTAGACCTTTGTGTTCAAGTCGCCCCAATGGAAATGGGAAATAGTACTGTCTTTGTCCCAACCGGTTTGCTCCATAATATCGATTTCTCCAGAAAGTGGCCATCCCACACTGCCATACTGGTCATCGAAGTAATTTCCGGTTTCGTCCACATTGGCGCCCAGCGTCCAAATGGCTGGCCAAGTCCCGGCCGATCTGGGTAATTTGGCCCGTACCTCCACACGTCCATACGTAAAGGCAAATTTTGCGTTCATCCGGGCCGAAGTATATTTCTTTTGACTTCCTTGATATGCATAAGGTTCCTTAAGCGCCCTTATTTTGAGGGTGCCTTTGTTGACAATGGAGTTTTCTTCCCTGTTGGTATAATGTTGTAGTTCATCATTGTGCCAACTTCCATTATTCGGGGGTATCACTTGATGGTGCCATTTGCTAGGGTCGGGCCTTCCATCCCCCTCGAATTCATCAACAAACACCAAGTTATCAAAAGTGTTTTGATGCGTGCTTTTTTTAATGGTTGGAACATCTTGACCAAGAAGGCCAAGGCTTAGTAAAAGAAAAATGAAACTTCTCAAAATAATACAAGTTTGATAGTCGTAAAACTACTAAACAAAAGCGGGATAGCGGTGGTGCATGCTGTCTAAGCTTTTCTTTTTTGTGTGTAGAGTATCGAGATTCCGATACAGGCCCCTATAAACGCCAAACAACCTCCTACCACACTGGAGTAATTCACCCCTAAGCCAAAAACCATGGGCAACCCTCCAAAATAGGCTCCGGAAGCATTGCCCATATTAAAGGCACTTTGGTTCATCGAGGAACCCAGTTTTTCGGCACCTTTGGCCGCCCGGATAATAGCAATTTGAATGGGTGCGGTTATCGAAAAGGTAATCACGCCAACAATAAAGCTCAGCACAAATACAGCAATGGTATATTCCGCGAGAATGGAATTCAGTATCAGTACGGTCGTCATGGAAAGCATACTGATGACCACCGACCTGACCGGATTAAAGATTTCTACCATGCGTGCGCCCAAAAAATTGCCCAAGAACATACCACAGCCCGCTACAATCATGACATACCCTACGTAGGATTCGGGCAATATGGTCACCGAAATAACCAGCGGGGCAATGTAACTGTACCAGGCAAAGAAACCTCCCGACCCTATGGTGGTCAATGCGATAAGTGCCCATAATTTTTTGTTTTTCAACCCGGGAGAGGGATTTGCGCCTTCAGTATCATCAATACTTTCCAGATTCTCTTTGGGCATCCAAAAATAAAGACTGGATAAGGTGGCGATTCCAGCAAATCCTACCAATATAAAGGAGTAGCTCCAATGGATTTCTTGGCCGATATAGGTGCCCAATGGCACACCTAAAATATTGGCAACCGTCAAGCCCGAGAACATTACGGCCATTGCTTGGGCCGCCTTTCCGGGCCTTGCCAAATAGCCCGACACCACGGCACCAATACCAAAAAACGCCCCATGGGGCATGCCCGATAAAAATCGGAACAGCATCATTACCCAATAGTTGCCCGAGAAGGCCGATAAGGTATTGAACACGGTGAACCATAGCATCAAGAACAACAATGTCTTTTTCGGATTTAAATGGGTGGTGATCCGTGCCATGAACGGTCCCCCAATCACCACTCCAAGGGCATAGATAGCGATAAAATGACCTGCTTTGGGGATGGATATGTCCAAGGAATCGGCAATATTGGGTAGAATCCCCATAATAACGAACTCGGTAAGGCCTATGCCAAAGCCACCGATAGCAAGTGATAACAGGGCTTTTTTGTTGGTGGGTTGCGTAGTGTTCTTCAAGCGTGTTTTATTAAGGGGCAAAGGTAATGGCTAGGAATGAAACTGGTTAGGGAAAGTCATTCGAAATCGAAGTGGGAATCGGTTGTGTGCAAAACAAAAAAAGCTCCTTGAAATTTCAAGGAGCTTTGTAGTAGCGGGGACTGGACTCGAACCAGCGACCTTCGGGTTATGAGCTTCATAATTTATACATCAATAAATATTTAAATAATTGAAAATTAATTAATTATATTTTTTTAAATGTTAAATAATACCGAATAATTCCATTTAAAATCAATTTATTCTGTACCTATTCTGTACCCCTTTTTTTGTTTAAAGTTGTACATTTATTAAGGATTAAAGAGGATAGTTATGGCCAGTATTAAGATTGTTCGGCGGAAAAATAAGGAAAGAAAGGACGGTTCAGCACCACTTGCATTGCGAGTAAGCGATAATTACAGAACAAGTTATCGGTTTTTGGGCCAGTATATTCTTGAAAAAGATTGGGATAAAACTGCTTCTACGGTCAAAAGGTCACATCCCAATTATAAAAAGTTGAACAACTTTCTTATGAAAAAGTTGATAGAGGCCAATGATATTTATTTTGATTTGAAGAAAGAAAGCCTAACTCCAAAACAAGCCCTGCAAAAGTTGAAAGGAGTGGAAGGGGAAAAACCTTTTTTTGTGCTAGCTGCTGAACGTATAAAGGATAAATACGATAGGGGAACCATTTCTGTTGCCAAGGCTGAAATGTCAATTCTTTTCAATATCGATGAATTTTTAAACCTTAAACGTTCCTTGAAGAAAGATGAAATCATTGAGGGTATCAAAAGACGGAGAAAAAAACGCATAAGTGATGGACGCAAATCGGAAACCGACTTTTATGATTCGGTACTTTATTTCAAAAACAAACCGTTACTTAGATTTCAAGATATCAATGAACGTTTTCTTGAAAGGTTCAAGAATTTTTGTACTATTTATTTAGGGCATAAAGAACGAACCATAACCAATCAACTTATCTTCATCCGTACTTTGTTCAACGTGGCTATAAGAGACGACATAGTTCCATCTAAATATTACCCCTTTGCTGGTGACAAGGAAAAAATAAGGATTGGCTCAGGTCATAAAATCGGTCTTACGATCAAAGAAGTTGAAAGCATCGAACAATTGGAATTAGAACCAGGAACTTCTATTTGGCACACCCGAAATGTATGGTTAATGTCTTTTTATTTTGCCGGAATACGTATTTCAGATGTTGTGCAGATTAAATGGAGTGATTTCAAAGATAATCGCTTGTTCTATGTAATGAACAAGAACTCTAAACCGGTAAGTTTAAAAATCCCATATAAAGCGCAGGCCATTTTGAATTTATATACGAATGACAAAGAATTGAATAATGGCTATGTGTTTCCCTTTCTAAAGGATGTCAATCCCAAAGACACCAAAGCGGTTTTTGTAAAAACAAGAAATGCTACAAAGCTTTTCAATAAATACCTTCGAAGAATCGCTAGACTTTGCGAAATAGACAAACCCCTTTCAAATCATATTGCACGTCACACTTTTGGGAATATTGCCGGAGACAAGATTCATCCCTTAATGCTTCAAAAACTCTATCGCCACAGCGATTTAAAAACTACTTTGAACTATCAAGCGAATTTTATCCATAAGGAAGCTGATGAGGCATTGGATAGTGTAATAAATTTTTAATTTTCAAATTCAAGTCGAATCACTTTGTAGTTTTAAAAATCATTTGGTCTAAAAGAATTATTCATAACCGTACATCATATATTTTGTTACAAGTCCTTACCTTCAACTTTTGCGCTTGGTTCCTATCGGTTTTTTGCCCTGTTCGGAAAGACAAGTTCAGTTAACTGCTCTAAGGAAACAACAACCACTTAGTTAATTGATACTCTATACACCAAAGAAAGGTATTTGGGTTTTCACGCTCGCGTGAAAAAACGAATAGCAAGAGGGTGATGCGCAAATTGCGCCATCACGGTTGTTTTCGGGTCTTCAACAAGTTGAAAACCAGTCAATTGAACAAATTTTGAAATCCTGCACAAAATCAGGGGCTACAGTAGACTTTTCCGAAATCTACAGTAAATCCTTTGGCAGGCCCAGTAAACACTGGAAATTTTTGACGAAAAAATTGGCGCAAATTCACTAAAAAACAAAATCGCACCTATGGAAAAGCAATCTAAAGCTTAAAATAACGGAATGGAGATTGGAACGATATAAAATTGAGGCAACAGACCATTGGATCACTTCGAATGATGAGAAGAGTATACCGGATTAATAGATAAAATTGCCTCGCTCAGTAAGGTTAGTTTGGCAAGATTTGGGGCTTGCAGCACTCCACTGCGTTGCGTTCGCCATTATATCGATTTCTGATTTATGAGAGGTTTTTTTAACCACCGTTTTATTGAACTTTCAGTGCAAAACGAGTCCGCTGGTTTGTTAAAGTTCATTTCACCGTACTAAATAAATAGTTTACATTCTACCGTTTATTTAAACTTTCAGGTTATGGTTTTTGGATATGCGCGGGTGAGTGCCATGGAACAAAGGTTGGATCTTCAGTTGGATGCACTGCTCAAAGAAGGGATTCCACAAAAGAACATTTACACGGATAAAGTATCGAGTACCAGGGAAGAACGAAAGAGTTTAAGCAAGCTTTTGAGATATGTTAGAGAGGGTGATACAATCGTTGTATGAAAATTGGACAGACTGGCCAGAAGCCTGATTCATTTTACCAAGCTTATTACAAAGTTAAAGGGAAAGGGAGTTCGTTTCAGGAGTATCACAGAACCTTTCATAGATACTACGGAGAAGTCTTCACATTCGGAATTCATCATCAACATATTTGCAGCCTTGGCACAATTGGGAAGGGATATCATCATAGAACGGACCAAAGCTGGCTTGGAATCAGCAAGAAGAAGAGGGAAGATTTTGGGAGCTCCAAAGGGGTTAAGTAAGAAAAATCAACAAAAAGCTGTACTTTGTGAGGAGTATTTCAATGACGGCGTGTTGACCGTCACCGAAATATGTGAACGATTGAGCATTTCCAAGGCCACTTATTACAAGTATTTAAGGCATAGGGGGCTTTCGGGAAAGTTGGGATCATATAGAAGATAATCAAATACATCGATTTAATTCCATTTTTGATGTATATAGATGTATTTTGTGTTTATATAAACAAGTTGTGGCACATTTGAAAAAACATTGAAACAATACGAAGGCATATTAGAAAACATTGGTAAACACGTTACTCTTACCAAAGAGGAAACGGAAAAATTTATTGGCATAATCCGAACTACGAAAGTCAAAAAACGACAGTTTATTGACCAACCGAATTACGTTTGTCAATACCGAAACTACGTTGTGAAAGGAGCATTTCGTTCTTATATTATAGATGACGAAGGCAAAGAACACACCGTTCAAATTGCACTTGAGGATTGGTTTGTAAGTGATTTTTACAGCTACATAACACAGACACCCGCAACCCTTTTTGTAGAAGCTTTAGAAGATTCAACCATACTTCAAATGACCTATGACGATATAGAAGGACTTTGCAAAGAAATCCACGCCTTGAGCGAATATTTTAGAATTACAACGGAGAGAGCATTTGCTTTTTCAAGAAAGCGTGCATTATCCAATTTGAGCTTAACAGCAGAAGAACGCTACTTGGAATTACTCAATCGCTATCCAAATATGATTAAGCGTGTACCGCAAAAAGTGATCGCTTCATATTTAGGCTTTACACCCGAATTTCTTTCTAAGATAAGGAGAGACCTCGCTTCAAAATCTTAATCTACTTCAAGACTATTTCCTAATCCAGTTCATTTTTGAAGCTGGCACATTGCCACACCTTTGTAGTGTCGATTTTGACTTCACAAAAAACAAATTAAAATGAACACAGAAAAAAAATCCTATCAAGAAAACTTAAAAGACTTGCGAGATAATTTAGGAAATATGCTTCCAAAAGAGGCACTCGCAATATTTGACAACGATGCAGAAAGTCTTCAAGTAAACCACAATTCCATTCTGAAATTGCAAGAGGGCGAGAAAGCACCCGATTTTTCTCTTACAAATGCCAAAGACAAAACCGTAAGACTTTCAGAGTTGCTAAAAAAAGAAAAAGTCGTCCTTACCTTCTACAGAGGCTCGTGGTGTCCTTACTGCAATTTGCAATTATCACATTATCAAAAGTCGTTGGACGAGATTCACGATTTAGGAGCAGAATTAGTTGCAATATCGTCACAAACGCCAGATGAATCTCTAAACGTAAAAGAAAAAAATGAACTCAACTTTGAGGTTTTGAGCGACAATGGTAATATGGTGGCAAGACAATATACAACCGTATTCAAAAATGCCGATGCACCAGTAAATACCATGACTGAACTCGGGTTTGATTTTGACGCTCACTATTCGGACGATTCAAGAGAATTGCCAATACCTGCGGTATTCGTCATCGAAAAGGATTCAACCGTTTCTTTCGCAAAATCATTAGGTGGCGATTACAGAAACCGTGTTGAGGCTTCTGAAATAATTAACCATTTAAAAAATGTGTCAAAATGAAAAACTCAATTCAAAACATCTCAAATTGGCTGCTGGCAGTTTTAATGGTCGTTTTTGGACTTAACAAGTTTCTTGGTTTTATTCCTGTAGAACCACCAACTGACCCTACTGCTCAGCAATTTATAGGAACAATGTTTTCAACATACCTATTTGTAGTTGTTGCCATTGCCGAAATTATTGGTGGAATTTTATTAGCTATCCAAAAAACAAAAATTGTGGGTTGGTTAATACTACTTCCTGTAATTTTCAATATAGCTGCTTTTCACGTTGCACATGACTTTGTTGGCAACGGCATTTGGTTGCTACCGACCATACTATTTTTGATAGCAAGCTATTTCCAAAAAGAAAAATTATACTCACTTATAAATTAAGAGTTATGAAAAGCAAGATTTGGTTAATCACAGGTATATCGAGCGGTTTGGGTAAAGCACTTGCCAAATCCGTAATTGAAAAAGGCGACTTCGTCATCGGCACGTTTCGCAAGCAATCCCAAGTTGACGAATTCAACGAGAAATATTCCAATAGAGCGTTTTCAGTACTTTTAGACATTATCGATGAACAAAGTATCGAAAGAAATGTAGAAAAATTAATCTCGAAATTCGAAAGAATTGACGTTTTGGTCAATAATGCTGGTGTTGGATTTGTAGGTGCAATTGAAGAAACGTCAATGGGAGAAGCCCGAAAGGTTTTTGAAGCAAATTTTTTCGGAACGTTGAAATTGACACAGACAATTCTTTCGCATATGCGAAATGAGAAAAACGGACACATAATACAGATTTCGTCACATGGTGGAATTAAGGCGTTTGCAGGTTTCGGAATTTACAACGCGAGTAAATTTGCATTGGAAGGTTTTAGCGAAGCTTTGTCACAAGAAGTGGAGCCCCTTGGAATAAAGGTTTTGATAGTTGAACCAGGACCATTCAGAACAAATTTTGCTGGAAACAGACTTGGAGAAGCCGAAAAAGTAATTGATGATTATTCGAATACGGCAGGAGCGTTTAGAACCAAACTGAAAGGAGTTGATGGAAAACAAGAAGGACATCCTGTAAAAGCGTCAAAAGCAATTATTGACTTGGTTTATTCTGAAAACCCCACACTTAGGTTACCTCTTGGAAAGGTTCCACTTATGACAATCGGAATGAAATTGGACAGCGTTAAATCGGATTTAGAAAATAACCGAGAAATTGCTGAACAAGCTGTGTACGAATAAAAACGTGCCACAACAACGTGTATAAGCAATAGCGTTACTAAAGTTCAACTAAACGATAACAAGATAGTAGATGGAGAATGTGATATTCTCATGCTTGACATTATTTTTAAACTGAATGACTAGAAAGTTTATCAGAATTGTACTTTTTACTCTTGGAATATTATCCATCAGTTATGGGATATAAAACTTCTTTTGACTAAAAAGGATTGAAGAACTATCAAGTGAACCTGGTTTAGGTGGGTTAGCTGTTTGGGCAATTTCTTGGATATTTACAATTCTTGAATTGTAAATATCCAACTCAAAATATTTTCAAAAACGCAATATTGGTTATCTATCAAAACTAACCTGAATATTATCAAATAAATAAAACTATTCTTGAATTTAATGCCCTTGCTTACGTTGATTGTTTTAGTTTTTCTTTATAAAAACTTTTCGGTCAGTATACCAAGAAACAGCAATAAAAAGGAATGCCAGAATTGCCATCAAGTAAGCACCGTCTTTAGCTAAAATATGTGCTGCCATTGCCAAGAGGACGTCATAAAAGAAGCCAGCATATGCCAATTCTTTTAAAAATATAGGTCTACGAATAAGAATAATGGCAACACCCAATACCTTGGCAATAGCTAAAGGATAAATTAGCCAACTTGGAAAGCCCAAATGGTCAAAGAATAGGCTAACTTGCTTAAAGTTTAATAAATACATGCCCGCACTATATAAAAAGATAAGGCACATCAATCCAGTAGAAATCCAATAAACTATTTTTGTTGTATTCATAGATTTAATTTTTGATTTAGTACAAACTAACCTTAAAAGCTTGCGTAGTTAAATTTTAAATAAAACTAGTTAATAGTTCTTCCATTCTTTTTACCCTATTACTGTGTAGAATTTTTCAAATAATCAGTTAGCTAAAATTAGTTCCTAGATTCCTTAAGTAAACATTGATTCAATTTAATGTAGGGACAAGAAATTGGTAATCCTTTTTTGAGTACATCACTTTTATGGAATTAGTATACAAACATCCGTGTTTTGTATACAGTTTACTTATTCATGAGTACGAATTTTGGTTTATTAATTATTCAAATCAAATCGCATGAAAAAAATAATAGCATTAACTATTTCCTTTATGTTTTTACTGTTAAATAATAAAATCCATTCCCAAGATGGAACAGGTGGATTATCCATAGAGTCATCAATTCCTTATTGGTTGAGCGATGGTTACTCAATCGGCGCATCATACTTTAAACCAAATAGCCATTTCAGTTTTGGTTCTAGTGTAGAGGGACTTACCTATACCAATGAAAATTTAAAAGAAACTGTTTTCAAAAATGGAGAAAACTTGGAACAGGTTCGGCTACGTTACTTAATCCGCACAGAGGTACGATATTATTTGAATATGGACAAAGAAGGTTTCTATGGTGGTGTTCGAATTGGATATGAAGAATGGACAATTAAATTCAATGGTTTCGAAGCGTCCGTTGATGATTCATTTATGTCACCAATTGTAGGTTATTGTTGGTATCCATGGGGCAAGAAGGGTTTGATGATTCATCCATACCTAGGGGCAATATTTATACTCGGGGAAGGTGAAGCAATCTTGGCGGATGAAACTTTTAAACTGAATTCGGTACTGCCTAATCCAGGAATAATAATTGGTTGGAGAATCTAAATCTTTTTTAAATGAAAAAAATCACGAAAATAACTATTACAGGCATCTTTATTTCAGTAGCATTTGGTTTTATTTGGCACATAGGATACAGCCAAAATATTATTCAGGACCAAGAAATGCAATCTTCATTTATGGGAAGTATTCTTGCAACATCCGATGCGGATATGTTGGCCACTGCTTATGCGGATGGTATATTGAATAAAGTAAATGGAATTGAAGATTCTTTAAGTTTGGTGAAGGTGGTAAATGGAAAACCGATAATGGTAAGTCAAAAATCAGTATCTAACTCCGTTATTTCTTGGCCATCAATCATTGCTTGGAATTCAAATGTCAAGTTAGCTTATATTGCCGAAACGCGAGGTATTTTTGAAAAACCTGAACAGGTGGTAGATGATGTTTGGAAAGATTTGCCCCAAGGAAGAAAAGTATCAGTTGTAGATTATAACGATCCTAATCATCCTAATTTGGTTCAATCGATTGATGTGGGTGAGAATATTCAAGGAGTGTCCATCAACGCAAGCTCGGATTTATTGGTGTCGGGTACCACGGAACCTGGCAAAGAAATTATGATTGCAACTCTGGTACAAGGTAAAATAACGTCACGTTTTTATTTTTCAAACCCTGATATTTTAAGAAAAAAAGATAACAATTCAGGAATTAGGACTATTGAATTTCATCCAACCAAAAACATTATCGCGGTAAATCTTAACAATACCCATCTAGTTTTCTATCGGATAAATAAAAAAGACTCTTTAATTAATATTGAACAAATCGGTGAGTCCATGGAGGTTGCAAAAAGGTGGAGTGTCGGAAATTGGCATCCATCAGGAAACTTTTTTATATTGACAGACGTGGCCTGGGGCAATGGTACAATGGGTGCAATTTTTAACGGAAAAGGAAAATTGATTTCAATAAACTTCAACTCAAATGGTAATCACAAAATTGTATCAACCACTAAAGTAGGCCTAAGCCCTGAAGGGTTTGACATTAGCCGAGATGGGAAGTACGCTGTGGTTGCAAATATGCGTAGAACTTATGGACCTAAGAAAATGTGGTTTGTACCGGCCCGTAAAAATGCATCTTTGTCCTTGGTGAAAATCGACAAGGATTCAGGGGTTTTGACCACTTTGGGCAAAGAATACCTCTTTGAAGGTGCCTTGCCAGAAGATGCAATTTTTGATTTGGAGAGCAATTCTATTGCTGTTGCTGTTTATCAAAAACAAGATGAGGAGTTCCCTAAGCAAGGTTGGATTGACTTTTGGGAATTGAAAAATGACCAACTAGTGAAAACTGGTTGCCGAATTCATTTGACAAGAGGGGTGCATAATTTATTGCTGATCGAATAAAATAACATGGACAAAGTTGTCAATATAAAAAGCATTTTTGAACTACAACGTATGGGAGGTATGAAACCATTGAACCACCCTTTGATTATGGTTGTTCGTTTGGAAGAAATACCGAAATTACCAGATAAATATCCGACTTCCATGAGTTATGATTTCTATTCCATAGGGTTAAAACGGAATTTGAATGGTTATGTGAAATATGGAAGAGAAAAGTATGATTTTCAAGAGGGGGTTATGGGCTTTTCTGCTCCAGGGCAATTAATTTCCTATGATAGGGATGTTACCTTTGGATCCTCTGGTTGGATTCTTTTTTTCCATCGGGAAATTCTATTTGGACACCCCTTGTCAGAGTTGATTGATAATTACGGCTTTTTTGATTACGATGTCAACGAGGCACTTCATCTTTCCAAAAGTGAAGAAATGCTTCTGGAACAAATTTTTGAAAATATTTACTCGGAATATAATAAGCAGTTCGATACTTACAGTAAGTCGGTTGTATTAAGTAACATAGAACTATTGCTTACCTATGCTAACCGTTTTTATGGTAGACAATTTATAACAAGAAATGACGCAAGCTCTGGTTTAATTTATCGTTTTCAGAGTGAGGTTAAAAATAGGTTTGAAAGGAAATATTTAATAGATTCAGGACTTCCTACCGTAGCTTCTTTGGCTGAAGCTTTACATGTCTCACCCAACTATTTGAGTGATGCACTTAAAACCCTGACCGGTAAAAGTACACAAGAGCATATACACTTTCAGCTTATTCAAAAAGCCAAACAAAACCTTTTGGCCACTAACAAATCTATTTCCGAAATTGCCTTTGAACTTGGATTTGAATACCCCCAATATTTTAGCCGACTATTTAAGGAGAAAACAGGTATAACTCCCACTGATTACAGAAAATAAAAAAACTTAGAAGTAGTTATTTAATTGCTTTAAGTGAAAAGTGCAATCGATTGATTCATTGTTTTCTAGTCCATTTAAATTAAATACTGCTGACCTATGTTATCAGCAATATCATTTAAAACCTGCAATTATTGATAAAGCAATGTAATTAAAACAAATCTTGACGACCTTATTAAGGTAAGAATCAGTTTAACATGTGACTTGTTGGTTTTGACTGTGAATAAAGGGTATGACTCATTTAAAACTTAGTTTTCGCACATTATTCCAATCTTGGAATTTTTGGCCTGCACCTCAATAGGTACCATACCATTGTTTTTGACATCGGCCAAAGAAAAGACATTAAATTTTTGAGTATCAAATAGAAAAATAACATGACGATTAGAAGAGCTAGGAAGGAAGATTCAAAAGTGATTACGAATATTTTATTGCTTGCAATGGATACCATAATTTATAAATTCATTGGGGAGGACTCAATGGACAAGGCAAGTTGTTTTCTGGTAGGTTTGGTTCGAAAAGAGGCAAATCAATATTCATATGAGAATTGTTGGGTTGCAGTTTCCGGTGAGGAGATAGTAGGCGTCGTCAATGTTTATAAAGGCGCCGATTTTCTTAGGTTGAGAACACCTGTGTTATATGAAATAAATAAATGGTCCCAAAATGGTTTTACTCCTGAAATTGAGACGGAAAAAGGTGAACTGTACATTGATAGTTTAGGTGTAATCCCTAAATTTCAAGGAAAGGGCATAGGTTCAAATCTGCTAAAATATTTAATCACTGAATATGCAATTAAAGATAAGAAAACGTTAGGTTTACTGGTGGATTTAGATAATACTGGTGCCAGTAAATTGTATCAGCGATTAGGGTTTGTAAAAGTTGGAGAAAAGCTATTGTGCGGAAAAAAAATGGAGCATCTTCAACTTAAATGTTAGTCAAATCAAAATAGATGTTTTAAATATCAATGAGCTATCAAATTAATTATGGATTTTCCATAGATAAACAAGAATATGAGTTATTATCTAATCAGGTAATTGAATGGTGGTTGGACAACAATTAAAGTTCAAATAAACGATATCCATAAAAGGCTCAACCTATGAAAAGCTTACTATCTCAAATATCGGATACGGCATTAAAGTTAAAGGATATTGAGTTCACAATAAGTCAAGTGGATAATCAATGGCTGGGTAATGAGCCATCTAGTGAGTCGGGAATTTCGGAGGTGGAAAAAAGGCTTAATGTTGAATTTCCGAGTGATTACAAAGATTTCTTATTAATCTCGAATGGGTTTGCAGCGCCAAATGATGTTGAACCAACTTTTCTGCCGATAGAAAGAGTTGATTATTTAAAAAATATCGATAACGAACTAATTGAAATTTGGACTAGGGATGGTATATCAGAAACTGGAGAAGAATTAAAGAGGAGCATCCTGATTGGAGGAATTGATGAAGAACAATATTTTCTAATCATTCCGCCCGATTCTAAGAATCAAAAATGGAGGTATTGGAAGTTTGCAAGTTGGATTCCTGGCGAAGAGGAATATAAAAGTCTGTACAATTATTTTGAAGACGTCTCAGATTTTCTGAATCAACAAATGGTAACGAATTAGTAATTTGATGTATTCAACAATATCAAAGTTTAAATAAACGATTTAAACTAATCTGCTAATGTATCATCAGAGAATTGAAATCAAACTGAATAATATCGTTGGTCCTAGAAAAACTCAGATTTTCAATTGATGTATATTTTAGAGTTTATCATTTTGGAACTTTTAATGGTCTACTGGATTTATAGAACAGTCAAGTATCGAAAACCAACTAAAAATAGCCCATATAGTTATCGGATTTTTGTCGGAAATATCGGTGTAGCAATACTTATGATATTTACTTTAATTTGGTTCGTGTCTAATAAGAAATCCTTTTTTGTGGAACTATGGGATTCGATAACAAAATGAAAACCGAATTGAGCTCAGTGAATAATAACCAAAGTTCAAAAAAACGATGAAAGAGTATAAATTGATACTTCTTGTTTCTTTACTTTCTATTTTCAGGTTAGCCAGTGCAACATTACCTGATTTTGAGACTATTAGTCATAAGTCTTCCGACACATTAATTCTGAAAACGGGCGTTTACACACATGCTTCTTTCAAAAGTGAAAGTAGGGGAAATGTGGATTTCAATGTATATCTACCTCCAACTTGGTCCAAAGATAGTTCAACAGAATATCCATTAATTATATTACTTCATGGTCAAAATGGAAGTGAATATTCCTTTGTTGATGCCCTGCCTGCGGACAGTCTAAACCATTGGGTCAAAACTGGAGCCATACCAGAAATGGTTGTGATTGCTTTAAGAGGAGGAGAAAACACCCGTGATATGCAATGGTACAGCGATGAAAATGTAAATATGATCACAAGCGAAGCAGAAGATGAATTAAGGAAATATTGCAATGAAAAATTCAATAGCACAATGGACAGCTCTAAAATCTCGATAATTGGTCATTCTAGAGGGGTTGCAGGTGCACTTAATTTTGCTGTAAACTATCCCAATAAGTTTTCTTCGATTGTATCCCTTTCCTATGTGAGTGATTATACAATTGAAGGTTTAAAAGAATCGGTTACCAAAAATCGTGAAAGCATTATAAATAGTAGTATCGGGATTCAGATGTACATTGGCAATGAAGATCGATTTGTTCTTGAAGCAGATAGAAGAGGAAGTTGGATAATTAATTCATATTTAAAGGAAAATGGTATTATAAACAAGCTAATAACAATAGAAGACACTTCTCATGATTTATCAGAACTATTCGAGTATCCAAATGGTTTAAATTATTTTGCTTTCTGCTCCAAAATGTGGAAAAAAGTAAAGGAATAAAATATATGAGAAATAATAGCTCCTTAAGGCAGTCTGAATAATTAATAGTTCAAAAAAACGATTCACAAAAAGCTTTTATCTGCTGTGTAGCACGATTTTTGTAACTTTATATCAAAGTGATATTCCAATGAACATGTCAGAATCAAAATCCACAAAAAAAGAACTGGTAGGTTGGATAGAGTCCCTAAAGGATGATACGATTTTAGGGCTTTTGAACTCGGTAAAACTTTCAAGTGAGGGAAAGTCAGGTGACTGGTGGGATGAACTTACAGAAAGTGACAGGGTAAATATTCTTTCAGGAATACGGGACTTTGAGCAGGGTCTGGCGATGAGCTCAAAAGATTTTTGGAACGGCTTGGCCAATGGTTAAACAGTATGAGGTCAAATGGACCGAAAGGTCGTTATCCAACGCATTGGAGATTAAAGCATATCTAAAAAAAGGTTCAGCGGAAAGGAAATAGTAAGATTTGAGGAACTTTTGAGGCAATTTGAGAATACTGTATCCAATTTTCCAACGCTTTATCCGGAATCACAAAAACAGAAATCGTTAAGACGAGCTGTCGTCCATAAAAACACTACCGTCTATTATATTTTCAAAGAAGATAAGGTCACGATCATTGCTATGAAAGATAATAGACAGCTCAAACCGAGTCGCTAAAGTTCAAGTAAACTGTGATTTCCTTTAGATAGAACTGCATTTTTTCCAATTTTACCAAGGTTATTGTCTTTGATTTCTTGTTCCCTAATTCATAATCCACCAAAAAACACCAATTTTTTTGTGCCAAAATAAAAAAGTTTGGATTCTGTACCTATTCTGTACCCATGGTAAAAAAGAAAGGCCCCCGATTTCTCGGAGGCCTTGCCTGCTCTAGTAGCGGGGACTGGACTCGAACCAGCGACCTTCGGGTTATGAGCCCGACGAGCTACCTACTGCTCTACCCCGCGGTTTATATTTTAATGTTGCCTGCGGTTGCAACTGTATTTCAATTTTTCAAAGCGAGGAGCCCGACGAGCGGACCCTGTGCTGAGCGTAGCCGAAGCATACTGCTCTACCCCGCAATATATGTTTTAAGTTTCTCTTGGAAACCTATTCTTTCAATAAAAAACTCAGTCGGTGTAGGTACCTTGCCCTGAGCTACGTCGAAGGGTACTGCTCTACCCCGCGATGTGGACGGCAAATATACAACGCTTTTCCCTTCATTTCCAAACTTAAATTTAATATTCCATTTTCCTTAACATCTATCCCGTCCAAAATCCATAAATTCGACGTTTTTACCTTATGGACGCAATCAACGAGTTTATATCCTCCCTCTTGCCTTATACGGAGTGGCCCATGTTTATCTTGCTAATAGGTGGAGGGCTTTTTTTGGCATTCTATTCCAAATTTGCACCCTTCCGTTATTTTGGACATGCCATTGCCGTGGTTTCCGGTAAGTATGATGACAAAAATGCCAAAGGGGATGTCAGTTCTTTTCAGGCCTTGTCCGCAGCAGTCGCCGCGACGGTCGGATTGGGAAATATCTCTGGGGTGGCCATTGCCATCCACGATGGCGGTCCTGGTGTGGTCTTCTGGATTTGGATGACCGCACTCTTGGGTATGGGAATCAAATTTTACTCGGGCAGTTTGGCCATCATGTACCGCGGTACCGACTCCGAAGGTCGCATGCAGGGAGGCCCTATGTTTTATATCACCCAAGGGATGGGAAAATGGGCAAAGCCCATGGCCATCTTTTTTAGTATCTGCGGACTTTTTGGCTTTTTGGGCGTTTTTACTGCCAATCAATTTACGGAAGCCTTTATGGGCGTGGTGCAACCTCATGAAACACTTTTGGCGACCAGTGAGTTTAACTGGAAGCTCGGCATCGGATTTTTCTTGGCCATCATCACATCGATTGTGATTTTTGGTGGTCTCACCAAAATTGCCAAAGTAGCTTCGGCCATTGTTCCTTTTATGGTAGGAGTATATTTGTTGGCGGTCATATTTGTGATGGCAAGTCACGCAGGGGAGGTTTTCCCCGCTCTCAAAATGATTCTTGTCGAGGCCTGGAACTTCGATACAGCGGTCACTGGCGGATTCTGGGGCTTGGTCATCGTTGGGGTTCGCAGGGCCATGTTCTCCAATGAGGCCGGACTGGGTAGCGCACCCATGTACCACGGGCAATCCCGGAACGACGAACCTGCCAAGGAAGGATTGGTAGCCATGTTGGGTCCATTTATAGATACCATATTGGTATGTACCTTCACCGCGGTGGTGATTATTTTGAGCGGAGCCTATCTGGAAGACGGTAGTGGTATTGTGATGACCATGTCGGCTTTCGAAACTACTCTTTACGGCATGGGAGATGTACTTTTGATGGTGATTGTAGCTGCGTTTGCATTGTCAACCTTGTTTACCTATTCCTACTACGGTGTGAAGAGTTTATCATTTTTGACCAACGCCAAAATCGGAAAATGGTACAATGTGTTCTTTGTAGTGATGATCGTTTTTGCTGCAGTGGCCTCCCTAAAATTGGTCAAAAACTTGATTGATCTCTCTTATGCATTGATGGTAATTCCCAATATGATTGCAGTGTTGTATCTTTCACCCAAGGTGAACGCAGCATCCAAACAATATTTTGAAAAAAGAAGAAACGGTGGCGCATAAATCAGGATTTGTAAATATTATCGGCAACCCCAACGTAGGGAAATCCACGTTGATGAATGCTTTTGTGGGCGAAAAACTGTCCATTATCACCTCCAAGGCGCAGACCACCCGTCACCGCATCTTGGGAATCGTGAATGGGGAAGATTTTCAGGTGATTTTGTCCGATACCCCCGGGATTATAAAACCAGCCTACGAATTACAAACCTCCATGATGGACTTTGTAAAGTCCGCCTTTGAGGATGCTGATGTGCTCCTCTATATGGTAGAAATCGGCGAAAAGGCGCTCAAGGATGAATCCTTTTTCAAAAAAATACAGAACAGCAAGATTCCTGTGTTGTTATTGCTCAACAAGATAGATACATCCGACCAGCAAAAATTGGAGGAACAAATGCAGTATTGGCAGGAACAACTGCCCAATGCCGAAATTCATCCCATCTCCGCTTTGGAAAACTTCAATGTTACCGAAGTCTTCAACCGTATTTTGGAATTATTGCCTGAAGCACCGCCCTATTACCCCAAGGATCAAATAACCGACAAGCCCGAACGCTTTTTTGTGAACGAGACCATCCGTGAAAAAATCCTGCTCCATTACAAAAAGGAAATCCCGTATGCCGTTGAGGTGGAAACCGAGGAGTTTTTGGAAGATGAGGACATCATCCGAATCCGTTCGGTGATCATGGTGGAGCGCGATACCCAGAAAGGAATCATTATTGGCCACAAAGGCAGTGCCCTAAAAAGAGTGGGCGTGGAATCTCGAAAGGATTTGGAGAAGTTCTTCGCCAAGCAGGTACACATCGAACTTTACGTAAAAGTGAACAAAAACTGGCGTAGCAACTCACAGCAGCTCAGACGTTTTGGGTACAATGGCTAGGATTCGTCCCCAACGCGCTCAAAAGGAGCAATAGTCTCCCGAACAAATTGCTTCAGTTGTTCCATTTGTCCCTTTCCCTTCGATTTTCCCAAGCGACCGAACGCATAAAGGGCAAACCACAGCACCACCAAAAGGAACATGCCTACCAAAAAGAGCGTAATATCCTTGCCCAAGGAATAATTGGAATAGGCAAATATGCCCAAAATGATAAAAACCGTACCCACACCAAAATGCAGGAACATAAAAAAGGTCCAAAGGGTAGGATTGGGACCAAAAACCCCTCGGATATTGCTGATATGCTCCTCAAAAGAGGATAGTTCCAAATGAAGTTGAGGCGTCCAAAAGGTGGTTTCCGCCTTTTTGAACTTCACAAAAATATGTTCGTCCAGTCGTTTGATCAAAAACGGATGGGCCGAAGCGGTATCGAAAGTGGCCTCCAAATCCTTTAAATCCGCCTTTACGGACACGCGAAAACGGGGCCTTAAAACTAGCTCATTGGTCAGGTCGCTCATAATCATTTGAAAATGATGAAAAAAGGTATCATTTTTTCTTCATAATAAATGGTATTTTTGCCAAAAATTAAACCTGATGGGAGCTATCGTAGCCATTGTAGGGAGACCCAATGTTGGGAAATCCACTTTTTTTAACCGACTCATTCAACGCCGTGAGGCGATTGTCGATGCTGTAAGCGGTGTCACGCGCGACCGTCATTACGGAAAAAGTGACTGGAATGGCAAGGAGTTTTCGTTGATCGATACTGGAGGTTATGTGTTGGGGAGCGACGATGTTTTCGAAAAAGAAATCGACAAACAGGTAGAATTGGCCATTGATGAGGCCGATGCCATCATTTTTATGGTGGATGTAGAGTCTGGGGTGACCGGGATGGATGAAGATGTGGCCAAATTGCTTCGCCGGGTGGATAAACCGACCTTCTTGGCGGTCAACAAAGTGGATAATACCCAACGGATGGCCGATGCCGTGGAATTTTATGCCTTGGGATTGGGTGATTATTATACCATTTCCAGTATCAACGGGAGCGGAACGGGCGAACTCTTGGACGCCCTTGTGGAAGTCTTGCCCGACGAGAAGGAAGAGGAAAGTGAATTGCCGCGCTTTGCCGTGGTGGGACGCCCCAATGCCGGGAAATCATCCTTTATCAATGCCTTGATAGGTGAGGATAGGTATATTGTGACCGATATTGCGGGGACGACCCGGGATAGTATCGATACCAAATACAACCGTTTTGGGTTCGAATTCAATTTGGTGGACACCGCGGGTATCCGAAGAAAATCCAAGGTAAAGGAAGATTTGGAGTTTTATTCCGTGATGCGTTCCGTAAGGGCCATTGAATATTGTGATGTCTGTATTTTGATGATGGATGCCACCCGAGGTTTTGACGGACAGGTACAGAATATTTTTTGGTTGGCGCAGCGCAACAATAAGGGTATTGTAATATTGGTGAACAAATGGGATTTGGTGGAAAAGGAGACCAACTCCGTAAAGGAATATACCAAGGCGATACACGAGGTGATTTCTCCTTTTGAAGATGTACCGATCTTGTTTATTTCGGTGCTGAACAAACAGCGGATTTACAAAGCCATCGAAACTGCAGTAGAAGTGTATAAAAACCGTTCCAAAAAAATACCGACCCGCAAGTTGAACGATATTATGCTTCCTATTATTGAAAAAACACCACCTCCGGCCACCAAAGGGAAGTATGTGAAAATCAAGTTCTGTACGCAGTTACCGACCCCTTACCCGCAATTTGCGTTTTTCTGTAATTTGCCGCAGTACGTAAAGGATCCCTATAAACGGTTTTTGGAGAACAAAATCAGGCAGCAATTTGATTTTACGGGAGTTCCGATCACCATTTTTATGCGGAAGAAGTAAGGTTGTAGCTGTCGGAATTTTTGAGGATTTTACTCACATCTACTTATTTGCGTTTTTAGATTTAACAGACGATGTCTGCTATATTCCTTTAAAATCCGCAGATAGTGTTTGCGGTTTTGAGTAAACAAGGTAAAATTGCCTCATTTGCTCTAGGTTTCTCTCTGAAAATCCTTTGCCAAATTCTGTTGTTAAAACTTTGGATAAATCACGCAAGAGTCTCTTCCCATATTCTGCCCTGTTTTTACCGTTTTGTTCCTCTTCTACAATCATCCTTCCAATTTCATAGTAAGTCTGTACCATTGTTTGGTTTATAGTACGCACCACATTTTTTCTTGCCGATTGTAGCAAATCGACAATTTGAGAGAAGAATTTTGTGTTTGAAGGTTTGTTTGACATTGTTGCCTAAGATACATTTTTTTGAAGCGCTGACTCAACTGGCTCTTTTCGTTTTTTGCACTATGTTTTTACATCAATAAAACAACCCCCCCTATTTATAAGAAAAACAATTAGTTCCCAGAAGCATACCGCACTTCCACCTCTTGCTGTATCCGGTTTCCTTGGCTGTCCACTGCGGTTAGGGTATAGGTGCCTGGTTC
Organism: Flagellimonas sp. MMG031; assembly: GCF_040112705.1. Classification (NCBI taxonomy): domain Bacteria; kingdom Pseudomonadati; phylum Bacteroidota; class Flavobacteriia; order Flavobacteriales; family Flavobacteriaceae; genus Flagellimonas; species Flagellimonas sp. MMG031. The sequence goes on along the minus strand of NZ_CP157804.1, from coordinate 69,693 downwards.
TATTTCCAAAATGAGTTCATGGAAATTTTCTGTTTTGCCCAAAAAGGTCTCATCCAAATACCAATAAATGGTAGTGTTGGATTGCTGGTGGGCCAGTTTTAGAATGATTTCCCTGTTTTTTTTGCCCAAATCCTTTGGGATCAACACAGCTTCGTTGTTCTTGGGATAAATGAATTCCATCAAATTGTTTTCCAAAGCAGAACAACCCTCCAAATAAGGGGGCAAAGGTTGATAGTTGGGGTTGGAAGACGCATAATAATATTCCAAAATAGGAGGGAGTACCAACCAATTTTTGGCCACCATGTCTTCCAAAGGATAGCATTCCGAGTTTACCCTAAACCGTTCCGTGGCATCCAAAAACACCTGCTGATGATAGGGGCAGGGACCACTTCGTGTTCCATGGGTGGGTACCCATTCCTTTTTGACATCATCACAATAAACTGAGGCCCGAAACCCACTCTGCTCACATACATCCAGCTCCACAAGGTCATCAAAAGGCTCTTGGAACCAACCGCTCTGTGGCAATGCATCCAAGACATCAAACAGGAGCGGGGCGGCTGCGGTAATGCCTGTGAGTCCCGGTCTGCCCTCCCCATCGGCATTGCCCGCCCAAACCCCAATGGCGTACTTTGGCGTAACCCCAACGGCCCAGGCATCCTTAAACCCGAAACTGGTCCCGGTTTTCCATGCGATGGGTTGGGAGGAATCAAAAAATTGCCAATTTTCATCGCCTTCGGGTCGGTTGACCTCGTACATCGACTGGAACGTGCTATAAATAGATCCTGCACCAAAAACTACTGGGTCAAATTGCTCCTTTCCAAAATCGATCGTCTCATCTTGAACATAGGTGGCCTCATTAAATTCCTGACTTCTATAGGTGCTTGAATGGGCCGAAAAATAATTGAGGGTCGAAGCCAAGGAAGCGTAGGTGGAGGTCACTTCCCAAAGGGAACTTTCTGCTCCACCGAGAATCAGGGATAGTCCATAATGGGAGGAAGGCTTATCCAGCGATTCCATGTTCATTTTGTGAAGTTTGTTATAGAATTTCTCTAGGCCATATTCCCGCAGCAAACGAACGGCAGGAACGTTCAGCGAACGGGAAAGTGCTTTGCTGGCCGGCACCGCTCCTGTATAAGTCAGGTTGAAGTTTTGGGGATTGTACCCATTGATCACGGTAGGCACATCTTCCACCAAAGTGTGGGGCAATAATTGTCCTTCATCCAACAGGGAAGCGAACAAAAAGGGTTTTAAGGTACTCCCTGTACTTCTTTTTTTGGTAACGATGTCCACATAATTGGCGTGTGTTTCGTCCGAAGGGGAGTTTCCCACATACCCGAGTACTTTTCGGGTCTCCACATCCAGTACCAAAATGGCCAAGTTGTGTATTTCATTGCTTTTGAGTTGTTGGTAATGCCGTTCCGCCAAAAGATTCAGTCGTTGTTGTAAAGGTCGCAACACCGAAGTGGTCACGCGCTCGCCGGGATGTTCATTTCGGATACGCTCGGTGAGATGGGGCGCTACATCGGGCAAGGGCATGGGCTCTTGGGGTAATGGTTCGGCAATGGCCAAATCATAGGTTGTTTCGTCAATGACCTCCTTTTCCCATAATTTTTTTAATAGTCGGTTACGCTTGTCCAGAAAGGACTGTTCGTTTCTTCCCGGAAAAATGAGGGCGGGTGCATTGGGCAAAACCGCCAAGGCTGCCGATTGGCCCCAACTCAATTCGTGGGCTGGAATCCCAAAATAGCGCCAAGCTGCGGTTTCCAATCCCACTACATTACCGCCATAAGGCGTGTGGGAGGCGTACAGTTTTAAAATGTCTTCTTTGGAGTGACGAAGCTCCAAGCGAGTGGCCATAAACACCTCAATGAGTTTTTCCCAGTACGTCCGGCTTTGGTTTTTTCGGCTGAGACGGATCACTTGCTGGGTGATGGTACTGCCACCTCTTCGGGTTTCTTTGGTGAGATTATGGCCAACGGCCTTAAGGATGGAAATAGGGTTGAATCCGGGATGCTGGTAAAAATACTCGTCCTCAAATAAAAGGATGCTCTTTTCGAAGCGTTCCGGAACCGAGTCCATTGGGGGAAACCGCCACTGGCCATCGGCTGCGATTCGCGCTCCAATGAGGGCACCGTCCGAACTGTTCACCACAGTAGATGTTGGGTCTTTGAACAGATTTTTGGGCAGGCAAAACAACCATAAGACCAAAATGATGAAAAATACACCCATTTTGATCTTATGGTCGATGAACAGTTTTTTTACTGGCGATAAAAACTCACTCATTCAACCTTACTGAACTATGTTCACCCATTGCCCTTTGTTACGGGCCTGGTAGTTGTCGTCGTACATGGCTTCTGCCTGTGCACCCGGCAAATAATAGGTGCCCAAGAAGGATGCGTTCAATTGGATAGTAAAGGTTTTTGATTTTTTTGCCTCCAAATCAAAATACAAATGAGTTCGGTCGTCCCGAGTATCCACATAATCGGCCTTTGAAGTATTTTCGTTGTCCCCGCTTACAAAAGAGGTATCTACAATTTCCCATCCGCTGGGCACGATATGGGTCAGGGCCACATTATCGATATAATCATCCGAACTGTTGAAAATAGTCACTTTGGCCTCAAACTCCGTTCCCTGTCGCAACTCATCCACATTTAGGGAATTACCGAGTGGGTCCACGTAATTCACGGATAGCCTCAGGTTTTGCTCTTGCGCCAATTCCTCACCAACGGGAAGCTTTCCTTTCTGGGTCAGGGTGGCATATACCGTATTGCCCTGATTGTTCTTAATCTGGATATCTTCCTTGAACGAGGTGATGGCTATGTTTCGCTGGGCTATGGCTCTATCCGTTTTCACCTTGATTTCCTTGCCGTTGTTGGTAAAACTGAGGTCGATGGATTTTCCACCGTTTTCCATCACCATTTTGGACAGGGCCAATAGCGCAAAGGCTGTTTCTTGGGTGCTGTACCATTGCTGTGATGACAGGTTTTTGGCCAAAGAAACCGCCAAATCCCGTTGTTGCGGGTCGCCCAAAATAACCATGGTTTCCAAGGCCATGGCCCGGTTTCGGAATACGGAACCATAGGTTCTGTAATTGTAATTGTTCGGTTTAAAATCAATGTTGGATTTCTGCGCAATGGCTTGGGCCACTTCTTTTTTACCAACCAAGGCATAGGCTGCGGCCAACCGCCATTTGGCCTCGTTGCTGAGGTTTACGGTTTCCCGTAAACGGTTCATGGCGGCCAACTCGGGCTGTTGTGCCAGAGCCAAGGTATACAATCGGTATGCTTGCGACACATCGTCGTTGTAATAGGTACTTTGGTTGCTCCATTGACGTGCGGCGGATTTTTGGTAACGCAACCAATTGCTCAAAAAGGTCAGAGGGAGCTGGTAGCCCACTTTTTTGGCTTCCAACATAAAATGCCCGGCATAGGAAGTGCCCCAATCATCGGCATTCCCATACCCGGGCCAATAGCTCAATCCGCCATTTGGCATCTGGAAATTGCCCAAACGGTCAATAGCCGCTTTTATGTTTTTCTCCACTTCTTTCTTTTTGTCAAAAGTGATGTCCAATACATCGCCCAAAAACAATTGTGGGAAGGCTGCGGAGGTGGTCTGTTCCACACATCCGTGGGGATAACGGAGCAGATAATCCATCCGTTTGGAAAAATCCATGGGCGGAAGCGTTGAGAATTCGATGAACGCTTCATTGGTGCCCGACGTGCCAAAGGTCTCCATGGAAATCAACTGTGAACCATTGGGCTCCAACGTATACAGTTCACTTTTGGTAGTGACGGGGTTCGGGTTTTCCACATCGATTTCGGTCTCGTTGGTTGCGCGTTCACCGGCTCCCGTAGCGGTAACTTTTATAGTTTGGAAGGATGAAGCGGGTCTGACTTTGAAATCAAAATTGACGATTTGCTCTCCCACCGCATTGAAAGTGATGTTCTTTGAAGTTCCGTTGATGGCTTCCAATGCTTTTCCTGCATCGATACTGACCGTTACGTTTTTGACTTTGGGTTCCATGGCAAAAACGGTGACGGGGATGGTCACGGTTTCGCCCGGGGACAATTTTCTTGGAATGGAGGTCAATACCATCAAAGGTTTACGCACGGGCACGGTTTTTTCCGCATTCCCGTAAGCGCTTTGTGCATTTCCAGCGACTACCATAGTCCGTACCGAACCCACATAGTTCGGCATTTCGATGGTATGCGAGGCTTTTTCTCCAGCTTTTAGGTTGAAGGGGCCTAGATAGGTGACCACAGGCTTAAAACGCTGTGCCTTTCTGTTTTTGGCTCCGGCACCGATACCGCCCCCGCCAATGGCGTAAATGTTGTCCACACTAACGGAGTAGGCTCCCATCACATCATCAAAAATATCGAAGGTTTTTACCCCTAAGGCTTGTCGGGCGTAGAACGAACTGTGAATATCGGGAGTGGTAAAGCGAGTCAGGTCCAAAAGACCTTCATCCACTACGGCCAATGAGTAGGTCATCCCCTTTTTGTTGGCTTCGGAAACCGTGACTTTGTAGGATGACTCAGGTTCCAGAACTTCGGGCATACTGATTTCGGGTTCCAAAATGGTCGCCGGGTTTTCCACCAATAGCGGTACGACCCCGTAGAGGCGTATGGGCAAATCGTTTTTGGCCTGACTGTGCGGCTGCAAAAGGGAAATGTTCACATACGCATTGGGCGCCATTTCTGCCGTGATGGGAATGGACGCCTTGGTTTCTTTGGCCGATGTCTCTATCCATTGCTGGGAAAGGACCTCGGTTCCGTTTTCGATGCTGAGCAAGGCACGCCCTCCCTTATCTGATGGGAAAGTTACTGTAGCTTCCTCTCCCAAGCTGTATTTTTCCTTATCGGTAGCGAATATCAGAATTTTGGAACTCTCGGCATCGGCCGATGCAGGTCTGCTCCACCAATTGCGATAAAAATAGGCGGTGCGTCCCGTTGCATGTCCAGAGGCTTCATCAATGACCCGAATCAAGAAACGACCTCCCTGTTCATCCGGTACATTAATGCTGAAGTTGGCCTTTCCGTTGCTTCCCGTAGTGAGGTCCATTTCCTTAAAGGGACGATGGACGGTCGCATTTTCATATCGGGATAAGTTGTCGTAACCACGGTTCCACCACCAGCGCCATTCAATTTTGAAAACCTGTACTTTCAACCTTCGATTGGCAGCTGGATTTCCTTGGGCATCCACCGAAACCACATCAAAAGTATTGTTGTCGTCGGTTAAAAAGGAGCCGTACTGTTTGGCTTTTGGGGAACGCAGGCCAACAAAATGGGAAAATGGGGCGAGGTTCTTGGAAAATACGTCGATGGAAAAATCACCGCCGCCTTCAAAAACCTTAGTGGTAAAAGTGGCTTGCAGCATTCCGGGCGCATTCCCGTTGATATCGATTTTTTTGTTGATGTCCAATTCACCATTGGCATCCAATGTGGAAGAAATCCATTGCAGTTCCGTTTCGTAAAAGTTCCGGGCAGGGTCTTGGAACTCATAATCCCTAAACTTTGGAAATGCAGTTGTAGTTTGTTTAATGGTAGCGTTGATGTCAATTTTAAGGTTACGGGCAGGTGCACCGTGCAGCCATTTGACGCTTGCTTTTCCACGATTGAAGGCATTGGCCTCCAAAACTTCTTCCGCAAAGGAGAAATCAACCTTTAAACGATTTGGTTTTACGGTGGCCACCTTCAGGGTCTTACTGAATTGCGCACCGCCCACAATCACTTTGGCCGACCAGTTTCCTGTGGGTGCCGTTGCCTCTGTTGCAATGGGGAAGTAGTAGAAATTCTTTTCCTTTTTGGCAAATAAGCCATCATCAACAGCAATACTTCCTTCTTTGAGTACATTGCGCTGCACGAGTTTGCCCCTCGCGTCCGTGACCTCTAAAGTTACTGGATGTCCTTTGGGCAGTGGATTGGCATTATCGTCCAAAACGAAAGTCAAATGGATAACATCGCCTGGCCGATGCACTCCTCGTTCGGTGTACAGATAACCTTGCAAGCCTTTTTGCAGTTGTTCCCCGGCCACGTCAAATTTACTTAGGGATAGGGCATTACCGTCCGAAAGTTTGGCGTAGGCGAAATTGTTGTTCTTTTCGGCCACCGCAAAGGCAATGCTTTTATCGCTATCGTAAACAGAAAGTCCGGAAGCATCCGTGGTGGTTTCACCAACCAATTGTTGTTGGTAATTGTACAGTTTTATGTTGGCATCGGCAACGGGTTGGGTGGTGAGCAAGTTGGTCACCGCAAAATGAAGGGAACGGTTGTTGCCCTTTTTTACAATGAGGCCCAAATCACTTCCCAACAGATTGGTGCCCACTACACGGTCATAATTATAGTAGGCGGAATGGCAGGGATTATCCCTTTCCTCCCAGTTGTAATCGTAGTTCCGGTAGGTGTAGATTTGATTGTTCCAATACAGTTCCTCCAAATCGGCTTCCTCGGCACTTTGTTCCAAGGAATAGTCGGCAACCGATTCTTCCATGTCAGACGATGCTCCACAATCGTAGGTAGTATGTTCCTTTTTAAAACTGAATTCCACCCGGTACAACGACCCTGGGTGAATCTGTATCAATTCGGACAAATCCAATCCGTGGGCCTGCCAGTAGCTTGAATTTTCGGCACCCTCCTCGGTCAATGGAATGACCTTATAGGCGACCCTTCGGCCCACTGGCCTAAAATCGGGATTGTAATTTTCGGTAAGATTATAGGTTTGAAGGTATTGGAGCATATTGTTCTCGTAGACCTGTATCACCCGGACCTCTACGGCAGATAGGTTGACGGTTTCAAAATAAATGGGTGTTGAGGCTGCATTGGGCAAAATGGTTCCTTTGGAAATCAATCGAACGGCTGGTTTCAACTGTTCAAAAGAGACCAACTCGGAAAAATCGCTTTTTAAGGTAAACCCGTATTCGCTCTTGATACCCTGAAAAACATTGACGCGAACTTCGCCCAAAATCCTATTGGATGGGTATACGTTCAATACGTTTCCGTTGATTTCGTAGCGCAAGCTTTCTGCATTTTCCACGGTAACCAAACCGTTGAGGTTCTGGTTCTGTTGTAAGGGCTCTGAAAAATTCAGGGTCAATACCGCATTGGGGGCGGAGGTGGTTTTGGCATCAATGATCACAAATTTGTTCTTTCCCGGAATGGGATAGGTTTCCGAGCCTTCGTTGTCAATATCATAGGTTTTTCCGTTCCAGCTGATGTTGAGTTCGCTATCCTCTGTTTTGCGGGAGATACTGTCAATTTTGAAGCTAAAATATTGGGCGTTTTCCGTGCTGTTGTCCCAATTTACGGGCAAGGTTTTGTCACCTTGTTTTACCGAGAGCACAGTGCTTATTTTGGAAGCATCCAGCATATCCGAAGCGTCCAAGGTTCCGGTAAGGTATTGCCAATCCTTGCTGTAGGATTGTAGATTCCCCAAATTGATTCTAAAGTTCGGGGCAATGGTCTTAAAACTGAAGGTATAGGTTTTAAAGCCACTTTCGATATTTTCAAACAGCTTGTGCAACTTAAGCTCGACCGTGTATTCCGTATTTGGTTTTAGATATTCCGCAGGTTGGAAAATAAGTTCCCGTCCGTTTTCAATCACTAGAATTCCATCCACCTTTGGTGAAATGGCCAGATATTCCTTGGGAAGCTCCTGGGTAAGTTCAAACTGTTCCAAGGGTTGAGCCAGAGCAATCCGGATAGGAGTGGCTATACTTTGATTACCATTGGTGTGGTAGCTGATGTAATCCTTGAATTTGAAGAGATTATCGGTATCTGACGGACCGTTCTTTTTTTTACAGGCTGCTGCAAATAAGAGCAGCACAAGAAGTAGCGATTTAAAGGATTGAGACATGATCAAATGGAATAGTGTTTACTAAAAAAATATAACTGAAAGCAAGATAGTTAAAATTGAGTTTTGGGAGTAGGTGAATTGACGAATGCCCTGTTTGGATTGATCAATGGCTATTTATGGGATATGACTTATGGGTGGAAAACATTTTTTGTGCGGATTTTCTGAAAGTTTCGTTAAAGGGGAGAAGGTTCTATTTTCAAAACAATATTTTGGTCCTGCCTAAACCGAAACTATAAACATTCTTTTTTTGAAAATACGTTACACTAACCTCGTTTTTATCCCCCTATTTTTTTGTGTTACCTCACTTTTTGGCCAAGACTTTTTGGTCAAGGGTAAAATTGTAGACGCTACTTCAGGTGCTCCCATTGAGGCGGCCACCATTTATGCGGAAACAGTAAGGGACAGTAGTTTGATCACATACACCATAACCAATGCCGAAGGTATTTTTGCATTGGAAGGCAGAACCGCTTATAAGAAAGTAAGGGTAGCCTTTTCTTCCAATGGGTATGCTTCACAATCCAAGGAAATTGAACTGAAACCACTTTTGGAAGTGGGTTCCATCAAGCTGGAAGAGCAGGTCCAAGAGTTACAGGGTATTGATGTTATTGGCGAACGGGTGCCGATCACCATCAAAAGGGATACGCTGGAGTTCAATGCGGATTCGTTCAAAACCCGACCCGATGCCACCGTGGAGGATGTCCTAAAAAAGTTGCCGGGCGTGGAAGTGGATAGCGATGGAACCATTACCGTAAATGGCAAAGAGGTCAATCAAGTGTTGGTAAACGGACAGGTATTTTTTAGCACGGACCCCAAAGTGGCCACCAAAACCTTGACCAAGGACATCATCAGTAAAATTCAGATCACCGATACCAAGACCAAGGAGCAAGAGTTTATTGGGGAGGAGGGCGATGGAGAGAACAAGACTATTAATCTTACCCTAAAAGAGGACAAAAACAAGGGGTATATAGGCCGATTGTCCGGAGGATATGGAACCGATGAGCGCTACCAAGCCAATGGTCTGGTCAATTACTTTAACGATACCCAACGTATCAGCGTTTTGGGAAGTAGCAATAACATCAACAATCCAGGTTTTTCTTTTGATGAAGTCTACGAAATGGTAGGGAATAGAGGAGGAGGCGGTATTTCTGTTAATCGAAATGGCGGTTTTCAAATAGGGAATTTATCCTTTGGTTTTGGTGAGGGGATTGTCACCTCCTCAACTTTGGGAGGTAGCTATGCCGATCAAGAAAAAGGAAAGTACCGGATTGATGGCAACTATTTTTTCTCGTATAGCGATTCGTTCAATGATGAGATGATTGCTAGGGAAAATATCTTGCCCGAAGGCAGTTTCTTTACCGATACGGAGACCAGTTTTGTGGGCAATACCAATTCCAACCAAGGTTCTGCCAATTTGGAGTTTGATGTGGACAAAACGATAAGGATTACCATTCAACCCAATTTGAGCATAAACAATACCAATTCCACCAATTCGGAAAGGACTGTTTCCACTGATGAGGACGGCAATCTGATCAATAGTAACAACGCCTTGGAAACCAGTGATGGATTTAGCCGAAACTTCAGCAACCGGGTGGAGCTTATGAAGAAATTGGATACCCTCGGTAGCTATGTAAGGGTGTTTTTTAATAACAACAACCGAGTGGACGATTCTGAATCCTTTATCAACTCCCAACGAAGCATATTCGGTGATAACCCAAGCGAGCAAGAGCTGGATCAACAGACATTGACCAATAATGCTTCTGATAGCTATGAGCTGGGCGCAGGTTACCGACACGCTTTGAACAAAGACTTCTATTTGGATTTTAGGTACAGTTATGAGGACCGAGATCAGAAAAACGAACGATTGGTGTCCAATTTCGATGAAGTGAGTGGCAATTACGTCTTCAATGCCCAATTGAGTTCTGACTTTAATTTCAACGTGAACCGACATTCTCCTGAAATACGATTTGGGTCAAATGGTAAAAAGATCAGGTTTAATGTTAGGGCCCGTTTAGAGCAGATAGGGTTGAACAATGAGGATTTCATTCAGTCTTCCACCTTTTCCAGAGATTATAGTAAAGTATTGCTTGGATCATACTTTAATTACAATATGGGCAACAAACGTATGAGCATAAGCTATAATTCAAGGCTCAATTTACCTTCGGTAACCCAGTTGCAACCTGTTCCCAATATTACCAATCCACTTAATATTATTGAGGGGAACCCTAATTTGAATCCAGAAGTGAACCACAGTGTGTATTTAAACTTCAACGATTACAATTGGAGGGAAAGAACAGGTTTCTTCGCCTACTCCGGGGTCAATTTTGAACAGGACAAGGTAGTTTCCATCACCACCACGGATGAAGACTTTATCCGAAACACCACCTTTGAGAACGTGGACGGCAACTATAACGGTTGGATGGGAGTGAACTATTCCAAACAAATAAAAAAGGACAGCACCTACAGTTTTAAATATACCATAAGGCCCTATATGAATATCAGCAAACAAGTCGGTTTTACCAATGGAAGAAGATTAGAGGCGAAGCGCCTTAACTTCAATCCAAGGGTTGGGTTGTTGTTCAATTACAAAGAGATGTTGGAAATAGAGCCCGAGTATGAATTGGGAATAAATTCCACCCGATACAATTTGGATAATGTGGAGGACATCGATTTTACCACGCACAACCTTTCCGTGAAAGTAACTTCGTATTGGCCCAAAAACGTGGTTTTTGGGAATGATATTACCTACACCTACAATGGCAACTTAGGTGCTGGATTTGACAAGGACGCCTTATTTTGGAATATGAGCTTGGGGGTTCAATTGTTTAAAAAGACGGCTACCTTAAAAGTGCTCGCCTTTGATTTGCTCAATCAAAATATCAATACCCGCAGAACAACGGGGCAGGATTTTATCCAGGATTTTCAAGGGACCGTTCTCAGACGCTACTTTATGGGCAGCTTGACCATCAAGTTTGACTCTTTCGGAGGCAAGGGTGCCCCGAACAAAAGGGGGAGCAGGTTCAGTTTTTAGTCCGAACTCGGAATATAGATGGAGACAAATGCAGGAAGTATAGAAGGTTCCACCAAATCATGTGAGTAAACGTTTGTGGTAAAGCTCTCCATAATGGTATATGGACCACAACATTCACTATCGTCAGAATAGCTGGTTTCAAAATTGATGGTAAAAGAAGTATCATCAGTGAAGGATATGGTAAAGGACTTTTCGCCAAAGGAATCCGTGGATACTGGAATGGCCATAAAAGTATTGGTGCCACTGAATTCTTGAATCGTAAAAGAAACTGTACCGCCTTTTTCGTTGAAAACTTCAATTACATCGGTGTCGATGGTCCCATTGGCCAACAAATCGTCATCATTGCCGGGATTTAAAAACCGCAGATACAAGGTGTCTTCGGGAGCTACGCAATTCACCACGGAGCAATCTATCGAATCATTGTCCGATTTACAGGAAAACACCATCATCGAGATGCACCATAGGAAAAGCAATTTTTTGGACATGGAGTTTTACTTTATAGATGAGGTTCTCGGTATTTAGTTGCGTATTTCGCGGACCTACCAACCCCCAGAGGCACCACCACCTCCGAAGCCCCCACCTCCGAAGCCTCCGCCAAAACCGCCACTTCCAAATCCACCTCCGCTGCCAAAACCACCGGAAGAACCTGAACTGCGGCCCATATTGCTGAGAATGATCATTTCCCAAATATCAAGTCCACCGCCCCTACGACCACCTGGACCTCTGCCACCCTTGTTTTTGCGACTCCAAAAAATAATGATGATGATAATGAAAATGATGAAGGGAAAGAGGGCATCAATCGGGAATTTTTTGCCTCCACCAAAGGTGCGGTCTTCGGTAAACTCCCCGGTAAGCACCTTAAAAATCGCATCGGAGCCTTTGTCGAGCCCCGCATAATAATCCCCTCGTTTGAATTCAGGAATAATAACGGATTCTATGATGCGTCGGGACATCAGGTCGGTAAGGCTACCCTCCACACCATAACCGGTGTTAATGGCAATCCTTCGGTCGTCTTTGGCCAAGAGTACCAGAACGCCATTGTCCTTGTCAGCCTGACCAATGCCCCATTTTTGACCCCATTGCGCTCCCAAAAAGGTGATGTCCTCCCCCTCGGTGGAACTAATGATGGCGACCACGATTTGAGTGGAAGTACTATCGGAATAGCGGACCAGCTTTTGTTCCAAGGCATTGCTCTGCGAAGGTGACAAGAGGTCCACATAATCGTAAACGCTGGTCTGCTTTTGTGGTTTTTCAGGTATGGTAAATTGCCCCCAAGCTAGAGAGGCACATAAAAAAAAGTATAAAAAACTAACCTTTGGATATTGCATCGTTCAGTTCGTTGGTATCATTTTGTTGCCATGGAAAATGCGCCTGCAACTCTTTGCCGGCCATCAGAATGCCTTCAATGATACCTTGTTTAAAATTTCCTTTTGCAAAGTGGGAGGCAATCACATCCTTGGTGGTATCCCAAAAACCTTTGGGGACGGCACGGTCGATGCCTTCACCTCCATAAATAACGAATTTTCGATCGTCCACCGCCACATATAAAAGCACACCGTTCCCTTCTTTGGTGTTGTCCATCTTCAGGAAATGGAACACTTGCTGTGCCCTACTGAAATGGTCTATTTTGGAAGACGCCTCGATATGCACCCGAATTTCACCGGAAGTGTTCTTTTCAGCTTCAACGATGGCGTTTACAATCTCACTTTCCTCCGCTGCGGTCAAAAACTCCTCTACGTGCGACATGGTCTAGTTGAATTCAAAGTTCACATCGGGAGCTTTTTCGGAACCGGCATCGGATGCAAAGAGCGGCATGGATTCAAAATTTGCGATGCTCGCCACGATGTTGGTCGGGATTTGCTGAATACGGATGTTGTACTCCCCGGCCAAATCATTAAAACGGTTACGCTCCACATTGATCCGGTTTTCGGTTCCTTCCAGTTGGGATTGAAGCTCCAAAAAGTTTTGGCTTGCTTTGAGGTCGGGGTAGCGCTCCACAGTGACCAGCAATCTGGATAGGGCGGAAGACAAACCTGTTTGGGCTTGTTGAAATTCGGCCAACTGCTCTTGGGTAAGGTTGTTGGCATCAATATTGGTGGAAGTAGCCTTTGATCTCGCTTCGATCACATCCGATAAGGTTTCGCGTTCGAAATCCGCGGCGCCTTGCACGGTTTTGACCAAGTTCCCGATGAGGTCGCTCCTACGTTGATAGGAACTTTCCACATTGGCCCACTGTTTGGTGGCCTGTCCTTTCATGTCAATAAGGTTATTATTGGTCCGTACGTACCAACCCACAATGATTACGCCCAAAAGTCCGAGGACAATAACGGCAATGATACCTTTTTTCATTTTTTATTGGTTAAAGTGTTTATAGTTGTTCTTTGATTTTCAGTAGTTCTGCCTTTACCTTTTGCAGTTTTTGAATGACCTCAAAATTGGAAAGGGCCTTCTGTTTTTCTTCTTTCAGATGGATTTTGGCTCCCTCCAAAGTAAACCCACGTTCCTTCACCAAATGATAGATCAATTGAAGGTTTTGGATATCCTGTGGGGTGAATTTACGATTGCCCTTGGCATTTTTTTTGGGCTGGAGTACGTCAAACTCCTTTTCCCAAAAGCGGATGAGTGAGGTGTTCACCCCAAATGCCTTGGCCACTTCACCAATGCCATAATAGCGTTTTTCGGGCAGATCTACATGCATTAATCCAGTGATTGGTTCTCTTGGTTGGCCAATCTGAGCATATTCTCGAACTCTTCGGCCGTTAAACTTCCGTAGTAGAAGTTAATCGGGTTGATGCGCTCTCCGTCCTTGAACACTTCGTAGTGAACGTGTGGTGCTTGGGAACGTCCGGTACTCCCCACAAAGCCGATAAGGTCACCTCTTTTGACCTTTTGGCCTACGGTGACATTGTATTTGCTCATGTGGGCATACAGCGAAATATAGCCATATCCGTGGTCGATGCGCACGTGCTTTCCGTAACCCGAAGATCGGTTGTCGGCACGTACTACTTTCCCATCGCCAGTAGCGTAAATTGGACTGCCCCGAGGCGCGGTAAAGTCCATCCCCCAATGCATTTTACGTGCCTTGGTAAAAGGGTCCGATCGCCAGCCGTAACCGGATGCCATTCGAGTCAAATCTTCGTTGCTCACGGGTTGGATGGCTGGTATGGAGGCCAGTAGTTTTTCCTTTTCTTCGGCCAATTTGGCAATCTCGTCCAAGGATTTGGATTGGATCACCATTTCTTTTTGGATGATGTCCAGCCGCTTGGTGGCATCAATAATAATTTCGGAGTTGTTGAAACCTTCTAGGTCCCTGTATCGGTTAACGCCCCCGAAGCCGGCTTTTCGTTGCTCTTCGGGTATGGGGTTGGCCTCAAAATACAATCGGTAGATATTGTTGTCGCGTTCCTCGATGTTGGCCAAAACCTGCTCCATTTGGTCCATCTTTCGGTTCAGGATTTCAAATTGCAGTTCGTAGTTGCGCACTTCTCGCTCCAGTGAAAGTTCTTTGGGCGTATTTACCCATCGGGTGTTCAGCAAAATGATCAATCCAAGGAAACCGAATAGGGCAGATCCCAACAAAAACAGGAAAATATTCCTGTACTTTCTGGATTTTTTCGGCTCGATCTTTCGGTACGAAAGCGTATCCGGGTCGTAATAGTACTTAACTTTAGACATGAATGGATTTTATCCTATTTTTGCTCACTCATTTTAATCAGAACAAACAAATATAAAAATTGTTTTGCTTAAACTGTTAAATTTAAGAAAACCCTAGGAATTCAATGACATCCCAAGAAGTTAGAAACCAGTTTTTAAACTTTTTCAAAGAAAAAAACCACAAGATAGTGCCATCGGCGCCCATGGTGATGAAGGACGACCCCACGCTGATGTTCACCAATGCGGGCATGAACCAATTTAAGGAGTACTTTTTGGGGAATTCCGTTGCCAAGCACAAACGCCTTACCGATACCCAAAAATGCTTGAGGGTGAGCGGTAAACACAATGATCTCGAAGAGGTGGGAAAGGATACCTATCACCACACCATGTTCGAGATGTTGGGGAACTGGAGTATTGGGGATTATTTTAAAAAAGAAGCTATCTCGTGGGCATGGGAATTGCTCACGGAAGTCTATAAAATCGATAAGGACAGCCTCTACGTTTCTGTGTTTGAAGGCAGCGAAGAGGATGGTTTGCCCTTAGATCAAGAGGCCTACGATTTGTGGAAGGCCATTGTGCCCGAAAATCGCATCATCAAAGGCAACAAAAAGGACAACTTTTGGGAAATGGGGGATCAAGGACCTTGCGGGCCCTGCTCCGAAATCCATGTGGATATTCGCTCCAAAGAAGAAAAAGCCAAAGTGGACGGGGCTTCTTTGGTGAACCAGGACCATCCTCAGGTGGTGGAGATTTGGAACTTGGTCTTTATGCAGTTCAACCGGAAGGCAAACGGCAGTTTGGAACCACTTCCTGAAAAGCATATCGATACGGGAATGGGCTTTGAGCGCCTATGTATGGTGCTCCAGGGCAAGCAATCCAATTACGATACCGATGTATTTACACCACTCATTCGAGAAGTGGAGATTATCACAGGGAAAAAATATGGCAAGGATGAGGAAACCGATATTGCCATTCGTGTAATTTCCGATCACGTGCGCGCGGTGGCCTTTTCCATTGCCGACGGACAATTGCCGAGCAATACGGGTGCTGGTTACGTCATCCGAAGGATTCTGCGCCGTGCCATTCGTTATGGTTTCACTTTTTTGGATACCAACAAGCCTTTTATTTATCGTTTGGTGAAAGTGCTGAGCGAACAGATGGGCAAGGCCTTTCCAGAATTGAAGGAACAACATCAATTGATAGAGAACGTCATCAAGGAGGAAGAAAGTTCCTTCTTGAGTACCTTGGAACAAGGTTTGGTATTGTTGGATTCCGTTATCAAATCATCAAAAGATAAAACCATTGCGGGCGACAAGGCCTTCGAACTTTATGATACGTTCGGATTCCCGATAGATCTGACGGCCTTGATTTTAGAGGAAAAAGGATATCAATTGGATGTGGAAGGTTTTGAAAAGGCTCTGAAAGCACAAAAGGACCGTTCCAGAGCCGCATCCGAAGTGTCTAAAGACGATTGGAACGTTTTACTGACCGATACCGAACAGGAATTTATCGGATACGATAGCTTGGAAGCACAGGTAAAGGTGGTGAAATACCGAAAAGTGACCAGTAAAAAAGAAGGGGACCAATATCAACTGGTCTTCAATCTGACCCCGTTTTATGCCGAAGGGGGTGGCCAAGTGGGAGACAAGGGCTATTTGGAAGCACCCAATGGCGATGTCACCTATATTGTGGATACCAAACGCGAAAACAACGAGATCGTGCATTTTGCCAAATCCTTGCCGAAAGAGATTTCGGGAACCTTTAAGGCGGTGGTGGACAAAAAGCAGCGTTATAGAACGGCAAGTAACCATACCGCCACGCATTTGTTGCACCAAGCGCTGCGCGAGGTATTGGGAAGCCATGTGGAACAGAAAGGTTCGGCAGTACATTCCAAATACTTGCGGTTCGATTTCTCCCACTTTTCCAAACTTACGGTGGAAGAACTCCGTGAGGTGGAAAACTTTGTAAATGCCCGTATCGATGGACAACTTCCTTTGGAAGAAAACCGAAATGTACCCATGAAACAGGCGATGGAAGAAGGGGCCATGGCCCTTTTTGGCGAAAAATACGGGGATACTGTTCGTACCATCCGTTTTGGCCAGTCCATTGAGTTATGTGGGGGTACCCATGTTGACAATACGGCGGACATCTGGCATTTTAAGATTGTCTCCGAAGGAGCTGTGGCCGCTGGAATTCGACGGATTGAAGCGATTACATCCGATGCGGTCAAGGAATTCTATTTCAATAATAACCGAATGCTCTTCGAGATCAAGGATATGTTGAAGAATTCCCAAGACCCGGTAAAATCGGTGGCCAGTCTGCAAGAAGAGAATGCTGCCCTTAAAAAGCAAGTGGAGCAATTGTTGAAAGATAAGGCGAAGGGACTTAAAAACGAGTTGATATCTGAGTTGGAAGAGGTCAACGGAATCCAGTTCTTGGCCAAAAAAGTGGACTTGGATGCAGGTGGCATCAAGGACTTGGCTTTCGAAATGGGCGGTCAAGTGGATAAGTTATTCCTATTGCTGGCTTCTGAAAATGATGGAAAAGCGGTGCTGTCTTGCTATATTTCTAAAAATGTGGTGTCCGAAACGGATTTGAATGCTGGAACCATTGTCCGTGAGCTTGGAAAGTGCATCCAAGGGGGAGGTGGAGGACAACCGTTCTTTGCCACTGCAGGAGGTAAAAATCCCGCTGGGATTCCTGAGGCTTTGGATAAGGTGAAGGGATATATTGAATAACTTTTTTGGTTTAAAAGTTGGATATGCCAGAGGCAGTCAATTCGAGTGAAATTCCAAAGGAATTTTGTATCGAGAATTGGTGGTAGACTTGAAATTATGGTTCTCGAACTGACTGCCGCAGGCAGGTAAGATTTTCGATGATTTCGACTCCGCTCAACCACCGAAAAATCGAACACACATTTTTTGAAAATCAAATGGAACTACAAACCCAAATACCTTTACTACCCAGTGATAATCCTATCGATTACCAGAGCAAGGTGGTACTGTTGGGGTCTTGTTTTGTGGAAAACATGGGGAAGAAACTGGATTATTTCAAGTTTCCGTTATTCCTGAATCCCTTTGGGATACTGTTCCACCCCTTGGCCATTGCCAATTTGGTGGAAAGGGCCCTAGAAGAAAAATTTTATCAGCAAAAGGAGATATTTGAACAGGACGGAATTTGGCGTTGCTTTGATGCCCATTCCGATTTGCGAGCAGCATCTTCAGAGGAATTATTAGAATTGCTCAACCAACAGCTAAAAGATACCAAGACATGGTTGGAAACTTCCTCCCATATCATCATCACACTGGGAACGGCTTGGGTATACGAGCATACATCAACGGGTAAAACAGTGGCCAATTGCCATAAGGTGCCGCAGAAGCAATTCACCAAAAAACTATTGAGCGTAGCCGAAATCGGAGCTAGCCTTCAACATATAATCGCATTGGTTCAAGAGGTGAATCCCAAGGCGGAAATCATCTTTACCATTTCCCCGGTCCGTCATCTAAAGGACGGCTTTTTGGAAAACCAACGGAGCAAAGCGCATTTGATTACTGCGGCACATTCCGTTTTGTCGTCTCGAGCGAAGTCGAGAGAACTGTCCTACTTCCCGGCTTATGAAATTATGATGGACGAACTCCGCGATTACCGTTTTTATGGAACCGATATGGTGCACCCCAATGCACTGGCGGTGGATTACATCTGGGAAAAATTTAAATCCGTTTGGATTTCAGACAGTGTATATCCCGTGATGGATGAGGTGGAGGCGATTCAAAAGGGATTGCTGCACCGACCTTTCAACCCGGATTCCGAGGCGCATCAAAAGTTCAAAACATCGCTCCGCACAAAAATTACGTATCTTCAAGAAAGGTATCCATTCATGAAATTTGACTAGATGAAGAAAATATTGATGGGTGCGGTCATCGCGTTGGCTTCGGTTTTGATTTACAAATCGTGCACGGACGACCGTGAACAAAAAAGTATCCTCGAAGAAAACTCCATGCTCATTCAGCAAGAGTTGCGCAATGTGTCCAAATTGGTAGTCACGGAAGGCCATTTTGCGGAGGTGTACAATTACAAAGATTCCAAGGAGTTGTTCGGCCCGTTGATCACTGCCCATAAAAAAGCATTGGTGGTGGTGAATGCTGATGTGTCCATTGCCTACGATATGTCACAAATTGAATATGAGGTAGATGAAGAGCAAAAATTACTTCGTATCGTTCGTATTCCCGACCCAGAAATCAAGATAAGTCCCGATTTTGAGTATTATGACGTCACTGCCGATTACCTAAATCCGTTCAATGCCGGGGATTACAATGCCATCAAACGGAATGTGAATGCTTCCTTGATGAAAAAAATCGAAGTATCTTCGTTGCGATCCAATGCGGAAAACCGATTGGTAAGCGAACTCTCCCGGATTTTGGTGTTGACGCGTACCATGGGTTGGACCTTGATGTGCGACAACAAGCCCGTGGAAGACACGGAGCAATTCAAACTTTTTCTGGATTGATCGCCCAAAATCGACGACCTCTTAACTCACTAGGGCCGTATCCACCAATTGCAGACCATCGTCAATCAAATGGCCCACCTTGGGGTTATCGCGTTTGATGTGCTCCAAGTGCTCCAGAATTTCCTGCTGGAATTCCTGGTTGTTGTCCTGCTTGGCAAGTTCGTAGAGTTCTACAGGCAATAACCAATCCTTGGGGTGGTCTTTTTTAAGGGCCTGAAAGACCTTGTTTCGGGATACCGTGGTGTTCTTTCCTTCCCTAAAATGTCTGATTTGCTCGTAGAATCGCTCCAGTTCCTTTCTTTTCTCATCCTTTTTGGATTTGATGGTGCTTTCGGTAATCTGGTGCGTGATAAGGTCAAAACTGTTTAAATCGGCAGGGCCGTTGTAGGCTGAAACGATATGTTGCCCAACTGCCATGTGGTACAAGCCCCATTCAGGTTGGAACAATACCTTGTCGTTGTGCGTAACGGTACAGTTTTCAAAAGTGATAAGAATGATTTTCCCCATAAGGTTTCGGGTGCCCGTTACAATGGTTCCTTCTACTTTGATGCCGCCCTCAAACTCCAAGGCAATGGCTTCGCCCTCATAAATTTTATAGGCTTTAAGGTCACGTGGCCCCATGTCCTCAATGGCGATGTTGATGCCTTTTAATTTTCCGATAGGAGAACCAAAACCATCTTTGTGGTGAGCGATACTGTGTCCCACCAATTCTTTTTCGCGATAGGCCAAGGCCGTACCACCTGTGGTTTGGATGTAAATGGGTTTTCCGTCGTTCTCGATTACATTTTCAAAAATCCCCGAAATCTGAAGTCCAGTGCTCAGTTCGATGGTGCCCAAAGCCTGGGAGCCTATCAATTTTTTAACACCGGAAAGTCCGCCCGTGCGGACCGCCATGGTATTGGCAAAATCTTCCAAAACCTGACTCAAAAAGGCGAAATCTGGGGTTACGAAGAGTTGCGGCTGCGGTTTGGTGATATCGAATTCGGTGTGGGCCGCCTCAATAGAGTAGGGCAGTTTTTTCACCTTGTCCGTCATGCACCATGTACTTTCACCAATCGAGGAAAGCAATCCGGCACCATATATTTTTGGGTTGTCCACGGTGCCGATAAGTCCGTATTCCACGGTCCACCAATGCAGGTTTCGGATAAGGGCCATTTCGCTGGGTTCGCCCATATTGTTCTGTAGGTGTTCGATATGCTTTTCCGCTTCTTCAATTTCATCGAGGGGCGTACCGTTGGCCTCCTTGATAATGGAAAGATGGCGCACGGCATTGTACAGTTCGTAATCCTTGGCGCTGGAGATGGCCTTGCAGCCAATTTCCCCAAATCGGCGGAGGTATTCCGCATATTCTGGGTTGGCGATAATGGGGGCGTGCCCGGCGCCTTCATGAACAATGTCGGGCGCAGGAGTGTATTCAATATTTTCAAGCTGACGGATATCGGATGCGATTACAAGCACATTGTAAGCCTGGAATTCCATAAAGGCCGAGGGCGGGATAAAACCATCGACGGCTACGGCAGCCCAACCAATTTCCTTCAAAATACGGTTCATCCCGTACATATTGGGGATGTGGTCAATGGAGATTCCCGTCTTTTTCAATCCATCCACATACGATTTATGGGCCACTCTGCTGAGGTAATCCACATTTTTGCGCATCACGTAGCGCCAGACCGCTTGGTCAATGGCGGTGTACTCTTCATAATTCTGCGGTTTTATGAATTGCTTTAGGTGCTTGGGCAATTTGTCCAGAATGGGATTGGATTCGTAGCTCATAAATTAATTTTTTGTGCGTTTTAAAGATATGAAATAGGAAGGGTATTTTTTCTTAAGGAACGTTAAGGGCAATAAAAAAACCGCCCATTGGGCGGTCTGTATGTTAGTTGGAGGCTACCGACATTTGGGGCGGATACTCCTCTAAAATTTGGGCAACAAATTCCTTGATGCGCTGTTCTTTCTTTTCAATGTTTTTGATATTGTTCAAGGTGCCTACGCCTCGGCCTTGCCATACAAGCTCCTTTCTATTGGCATCGATAACATCAATGTAGAGTGAACCTTCGGTGCGGGTGCTGACGTTGTTGCCGCCCCAGCCCCAACCAGGACCCCAGCCCCAACCGGGACCCCAAGCCCAAGCCGGACCCCAGCCCCAACCCCAGCCCCAGCCGGCACCCCAGCCAAAGTTGTTGTTGTAGACGTCTACTTGTTCACGTTCCTTGGTAAAAATGCTGATCAGCACATCTGGATTGTCTGATTTCACAAATCCACGCGAGCCCATTTCGGTCTCAATGGCACGTAAAATCCGTTTCTTGTCCAAATCGGAAATTTGGGCCTTGTCAATGCCTGTTTTGTAAAAAGCATAGCTTTTATAGGTGTCGAAGTCCGCTTTTTGGTCGTAATCAGAAACCACCCTGACGGAAGTACAGGAGGCCAAAAGGCCAAAAGCGAAGGCGATGAATGCAAAATGTTGTAAACTTTTCATAGTATCTTTTTTAAATTCTTGAGGTATACTTAAATAGGGCACAAAAATTATGCCGAATCGCTATTATTGAGTATTTGTTTTGGTGTTGTATCCATACGGGCAGTGGCGGCAACCACTCTCACAACAGTACCCTCGTTTGAGATGGTACTTTTCCGTAAATACCCTATACCCTTGTTCCGACAGATAATAATCACCCTCTTCCAAGGGAATGCGTTCTTTCATGCGTTGTTAACCAATTACTACATGAATTTACGAATTTTGTAGCAAAGGAAAATGGATTTTAAGATTTCTAAAACAGGGTTGTTCACCGAAAATGTTGATGGATTTCTGCCCATCATCAAATTTTGAGCACTTTTTGCAGTTATATTTGTTAGTGAACCATTAGATAGCGAGCAGTTGATACTGGTATTCAAACACTTCTTCTATAAAAACTATGTAGGTCTTTCCCTTTGGCCCTTCATTATCCTAAAGGAAGATTCCTTGATGGCGGACGAGGTGCTCATCAACCACGAGCGTATCCACCTCAAACAACAGCGGGAACTGCTTATTTTGCCATTTTACCTTTGGTATATCTCCGAATGGCTGCTGCGCACGGTGCTCTATTTGGACAGTTATCGCGCTTATCAGAACATTAGTTTTGAGCGGGAGGCGTATGCCAATGAAAAGGATATGGAGTATCTTGCCAAGCGCCGGATCTTCGGCTTTTTGAAGTACCTGACCCGATGATCATTTGGTGGGTTTGATGGTTGAAAACCCTCATTTTAGGAACTTCTCTACCTTTTTTGGGTCTTGAAAATTGCCCCAGAAGTACTCTATTTCGATGGATTCTTCCAAAATCCTGTAAAACATGGTCGTGTGTTTGGTGATAAAGGCTTCCCGGCTTGTGTGGTTGTATTTGGAAATTTTGAAAAGTTCTGGGTGTTCCTTGATTTTTGCAATGGTATCTTCAACCAAATCCACAAAGGCCAAAGCTTCCTTTTGGGACCAGACATTTAGGAGATAATCCAGAATGCCGTCAAAAGATTTTTTCGCCTCGTGCGTCCAAATAACCTTCACTTGGACTCAAGAATTTTTTTTCGGGCTGCGGCGATTACGGATTCGTGTTCCAGAACCCGACCTGCATCACTATCCTTTCTACTTCTTTCCAACGCATTTTTGATTTCCAAAGCCTTGGTATCTTCGGGAAATAGTAAACTGCTCAAAGTGATCATTTCTGGAATACTAAAACTGCGCTTCTTCAGTTTATTGTAAAAGGTGGCTCTGGATATACCAAGTTCATTGATAATATGCTCCTTTTTGTACTTGCTGTCCTCAATGTATTGATGAAGGTTTTCTAGAAGACTTTTATATTCGAGAACAATATCTAACATTTGGGCTTATATTTGTATTGAATAATGAGACTAAATTACAATATATTTTAATACAAATAAGTATTGATATTTTAGAATGTTAATGAATTTAATCCATCGCCTTTAGTTTGACTATCCCCAATCAGCATATTGTATTACCCCTTCTCCGAGAAAAGGGAGTTGAAATGTTCGTAAAGCGGGAGGATACCATTCATCCGTTAATTTCGGGTAACAAGTACCGCAAACTCAAATACAACCTGCTTGAAGCCAAGGCCCAGAGCCAACATACCTTGCTCACCTTTGGTGGGGCCTACTCCAACCATATCGCCGCCACGGCCTATGCGGGCCACAAACACGGTTTTAAGACCATTGGTGTGATTCGGGGTGAGGAACTGGAGACCCAATGGCAGGACAATCCCACCTTGCGATTGGCACACGAACACGGCATGCAGTTCCATTTTGTGTCACGCAGCGATTACCGCCGTAAAAATGAGCCTGCCTTTCTGGAAACATTAAAAAAACAGTTCGGAAATGTCTACCTGTTGCCCGAAGGCGGTACCAACGAGTTGGCCGTGAAGGGGTGTATGGAAATCCTGACCGAAGCGGATGCGAATTTTGATTATGTGTGCAGCGCTGTGGGTACGGGCGGTACGCTGGCAGGACTTATCAATGCCTCCCAATCGCATCAGACCGTTTTGGGCTTCCCTGCACTTAAAGGTGATTTTTTGATCGAGGAGATTCGTACATTTGCCCAAAACAATCGTTGGCGACTGGTAACCGACTATCATTTTGGAGGTTATGCCAAGGTGGACCATCAACTCATTGTTTTCATCAACCGCTTTAAACAAGAGACCGGAATCCCTTTGGATCCCATTTATACGGGAAAGATGCTTTTTGGTATTTTTGACTTGATCAAAAAGGATTTTTTTCCGTCCGGAAGCCAGATTTTGGCCATCCACACAGGAGGGTTACAGGGCATACCGGGGATGAACGCTATACTGAAAAAGAAGAAATTACCGTTATTGGACATATGATCAGGCGAATAGGATATGTATTGATGGTGGCCCTTTTGCTCACTAGTTGTGGGGCCAAAAAGAAGCGCACCACCCACCGAAAAGGGGCGCCCAAAGTGGTCAACTCCGATAGGCAGGCCCGCACGAACACCCCAAAACTCAATGCGGACGATGCAACGGGCTTGTATCCCATGCCCGAAGATACCGGGCGTTTTGAACGATTTTTGATTTCGGATACCCAAGAATATATCGAAACCTTTGCCGAGGTGGCACAGTACGAAATGCGTGCTTTCGGGATTCCGGCCAGTATTAAATTGGCACAGGGCATTTTGGAGAGCGGCTCCGGTAAGGGGGAACTGGCCCTAAAAACCAATAACCATTTTGGCATCAAATGCCATACGGGTTGGGAAGGGGAATTCGATTTTCATGACGACGACGCCAAAGGCGAGTGTTTTAGAAAATACAACCATCCCATGTATTCCTTTCGGGACCATAGCCTTTTCCTGACCACCCGATCGCGTTATGCCTTTTTGTTCAACTACAAACGGGACGATTATAAAAAGTGGGCCCATGGTCTCAGCCAAGCAGGGTATGCCACCGACCGCAAGTACCCCCAAAAGTTGATTGCCCTGATCGAGCGCTACGAGCTCCACAAATATGACGAAGCAGTGGTTGAAAACGGACTTTCTACTGTTCGTGAGCCGAAACAATACGAAGTATTTACCCATGAGGTGAGAAAGGGCGATACGCTGTATGGCATTTCCAAACGCTATGATATTTCGGTGGACGAGCTCCGCCGCTTGAACAATCTAAGGGACAATATCATTTCCATTGGGCAGGTGCTCAATATCCGCAGGGCGCAATAGTTTTTAGGTGGTTGGATGGCTGCACGGTTGACTGTTGCTGACCCCTTAGAAATGACAACACCAATCTTCTGAGCTAAATGATTTTATTTGTTGTCCGTTTGTCATCCCAAGCCGAGACGGGAGGTCTTGTGTTTTGGCATGAAGACACATTGGGCAACCTGTTAGTTCGAGTGGCTTGATGGCAGATCAAGATGTATCGAGAACTGCATGGTGATTGTTGATTCCGCACGAATGCTGAGCTAAGTCGAGGGGTGCAAAAGGGATTAGGCCAAAAGGCGTTCTCGACTGCGCTCGAACTGACAGCTGGGCGCTCGAACTGACAGCAATGTTATCATTCCGCTCAACCCCCAAAAACCACTTGAATAGATAAACGTCAACTTGAAACAAATTCAGCATGACGCGGCTGAAAATCCATTTCCCAAAATGTTTTATCCTCATTACCTTTGTGCTTCGGATGTCATCCCGAGCGGAGTCGAGGGGTCTTGTGTTTTGGCATGAAGACACATTGGGGCAACCTGTCAGTTCGAGTGGCTTGATCGTAGATCAAGATGTATCGAGAACTGCATGGTGGTCGTTGATTCCGCACGGATGCTGAGCGGAGTCGAGGGGTGCAATAAAAAAAGAATGCAAAAGGCGTTCTCGACTGCGCTCGAACTGACACGTGGGCGCTCCAACTGACCGCAATGTTATCATTCCGCTCAACCCCCAAAAACCAGTTGAATAGATAAACGTCAACCTGAAACCAATTCAGCATGACGCGGCTGAAAATCCATTTCCCAAAATGTTTTATCCTCATTACCTTTGTGCTTCTGATGTCATCCCGAGCGGAGTCGAGGGATCTTGTGTTTTGGCATGAAGAGGCATCAGGTAACCTGTCAGTTCGAGTGTCTTGATCGCAGATCAAGATGTATCGAGAACTGCATGGGTCGTTGATTCCGCACGGATGCTGAACGGAGTCGAGGGGTACAATAAAAAGAGAATGCAAAAGGCATTCTCGACTGCGCTCGAACTGACAGCAATATTGTCATTCCGCACGGATGCTGAGCGGAGTCGAAGCACGATGCGGAATCCAAAAGTAATGGATGCCCGTTTTCACGGGCATGACAAGGAAAAGAGAAAGATAATATAGATGTCCGCCTGCGCGGGCATGACATAAAGAGCTTATGATTTACCAACGAAGCAGCGCCCTGTTTGCAGAGGCCAAAAAATACATCCCCGGAGGGGTCAATTCACCCGTACGGGCCTTTAAAGCCGTAGGCGGCGACCCTATTTTTATCAAGGAGGCCAAAGGGGCCTACCTCTACGATGCCGATGGCAACCAACTTATCGACTACATCGCTTCTTGGGGACCACTTATTTTGGGTCATGCGTACCAGCCAGTGATCGACGCTGTGATCGAAAAGGCCAAAAAGGGCACTTCCTTTGGAACGCCTACCGAAATTGAGACCGAACTGGCCCAACTGGCGGTATCCATGGTGCCCAATATCGATAAAATCCGATTTGTGAACAGTGGGACCGAGGCCTGTATGAGTGCGGTGCGCCTCGCGCGCGGATACACGGGCAAGGACAAGATCATCAAGTTTGCGGGCTGCTACCACGGCCATTCGGATTCCTTTTTGATACAGGCCGGCAGTGGTGCGGTTACCTTTGGTAGTCCCAACAGTCCCGGGGTAACGCAGGGCACGGCCAAGGACACGCTATTGGCGGATTACAACGATTTGGAAGGCGTAAAAGCCTTGGTAGAGGCCAACAAGGGCGAAATTGCCGCCATTATTTTGGAACCCGTGGCGGGGAATATGGGCTGTATTATCCCCAAGGAAGAGTTTATACAGGGATTGCGCGACATCTGTACCCAGGAGGGCATTTTGTTGCTGTTTGATGAGGTGATGACGGGCTTTCGTTTGGCCAAGGGTGGTGCGCAGGAAACCTTGGGCATTGATGCCGATATTGTAATGTTCGGGAAAGTGATTGGGGGCGGACTGCCCGTAGGGGCGTTTGCGGCCCGTGCTGAGATTATGGCGCATTTGGCGCCCGAAGGACCGGTGTACCAAGCGGGAACCTTGAGCGGCAACCCGTTGGCGATGAGTGCCGGACTGGCCATGCTCACCGCGCTGAACAACCAACCCGAAGTGTTTGACAGCCTGGCCGGAAAAACGTCCTATTTGCACAAGGGCATTGCCCAAACCCTGACCGAAAAGGGCGTAGCCCACCAGATTAACCGCTATGGCAGTATGATCTCCGTACACTTTACGGAAGAGCCTGTGGTGGATTTTGCCAGCTCGGCCAAGGGAAATAACGATACCTTTAAAAAATACTTCCACGGCATGTTGGAGAACGGGGTGTACTTACCACCCTCTGCTTTTGAAAGCTACTTTTTAAATGATGCCCTGAGCTATGCCGATTTGGATAAAACGATTGAAGCGGTGGGGATGGTGTTTTAACGGTCTCATGTATGAGAGGTAGCGGATTTCTACTCACAACCTTTTGGTTTTGCAGTGGTAATTGTTTTATATGTTTTCTTTGGCTTTAATACATAGACCGCCATTGCATATCCAAAATGTTGGGCACAGTTTTAATTTATTTCTTTGATCATTTTCTTGATTGTCAAGTTTTCTAACTTACCTGAAATAGCATCATCGTTATTCTTGTAATGCATCCCATCATTGTAAATTATACCTAAGAGGTAGTATACTTCAGGTATTTCAACACCTTTATCTTCTGCAAATTCTAACTTCTTGGCTGTCCTATGTGTATTGAGAAATTGCTGCTTGAAACCAGGATCATTAATTCTTTCATAAGCATATTGCTCTACTTTTTTTCTTACGTAACAACAAACAGCGAAAGGATCGTATTCCTGTTCATCGTTATTATACTTTTCAAATTCATCGTTTATGTAATTATCAAAGACTGCAGAGTCACCCCAAGTCGGCTTTAAGTCTAATACTTCAAAATCTGAACGGATATTTATCGGATTTGGTTGAAAGTGAAGATGATATTTTGAGACATCAGCTTCAATAATAGGATTCTCACGATTCTCTAGAAGCTTTTTGAAGTGAGGGTTTATTACAGCATCTTTTTTCTCGATAAAATGAACTTTCTGCTTACTGAAAGTAAAGTTCTTGAAGAAAAGTGGGTTCAAATGAGTAAGAATTATTGGATAAAGCTTTTTCCTTTTTGCTTTTAATTTTTCAATAAGCTGGGTCACATAATATTGGACAGCAATAAGGTTTGCATCATCTAAATAGTCAAAAATCTCATCAATAATGAGAATACAATTATCCTTCGCAAGATTTAGTTCTGCCTTCTTTAAAAGGGCTATAAAGCACATTACATCTCTCTGACCATTGGATATATGTATTGTTTTTGGAACAGCAACAATTAGTTTACCATCTTTTTCAGTTGGTTTAAATTCTTGCCAACTAGAATTAAAGTCTTCAAACACCTTTGTGTATTTAGCCTTTTCAAGCTCATATACTACTCTTTTACAGGCAGCTTTAAAACGTTCTGGGTCTCTATTGTAATCGCTTGAAAGTTGAATTGCTGTCAAAAAGTTGTCGGCAGAAGTATCAAACCCTAAGTCGAATGTAGATATAAATTGGGCTAAAGTCGAAAGATTATTTGTCCCATTTAAGAAGTCAATTTCATTACCATCTATCCAAGTGCGAATCCTTTCAGTAGTTCCTCCTTGCCCATTAACTCTATCTTTGAATTGTGCAATTCTGTTTTGAAATGTCTGTCCATTTATTCTTCTTAAAGTCTCGAAATGCGAACTTAAGCCATGGATAAATTTCTTGTTTTGATAAAGACTTGCAAGGTTACGAAGCACTTTTCCATTTACACCAAATAATCCTTTCTGGGCTGTAATTGAATAATCAAATGAGATATTTTCAGGGATAGAGTTGATAAGAACAACTGGAGGTGTTTCTAAAGAAGCAGAAGCAATTACATTTCCACCAATTCGATTCTTTTTTGCCTTAGCGAATAGTTGATTATTAATCACAAACCAACTAAAGTTTTGCCTTAGTTGATTTGAGTTTTCGTCAGCAGCTACTGTAATCGGGTTATTTCCATTATCTGAATAGACTATTTCGATTTTTGGTTTATTGTTTTCATCATCTTGGAAATAGTCATTTTTTCCCAAAACAATTTTTGTCGGATTTAGTCTTTCAAAAGCTATCGCAAACGAACTTTTGCCAAAACCATTAGGTGCAACAAAAATGTGTGGTCGGTTAGGTCGAATTTCAAACTCATAGGTCGCGTTCTTCGTATTCTTTCCAATCCCTTTGATATTAGTTATTTTAATTCGCTCAATCATTTGTTCTTAATTATACCCAACTTGTTTCTTTAAACATCAAATACACCCATTTACTCCCAAATAGGAATAGTATCGATGCCTATGCAAGCATAACTGGTTCTAGTAAAGTATGGGGAAGGGACTGCGGTATGCAAAATAACAATTACCCATAACATTCCATTGCAGGAAAACCTTAAAAAAACTGGGGGAAAGGTGCAGTTTGCAGTGGACAGTAGGCAATTAGCGATGAACAGTTGGCAGTAAGCAGTAATTAGTTAGCAGGGGGCAGTGGGTAGTAATCAGTTATCAGGCGGGAGATGGAAAACAGGGGACGGGTGGGAAGAGGCCAAGGGTTGAAGGTAAAGGAAAGTGGGTTTAAACATGGGAGCGGTCGAGAAGCTGTATTATTTAAATACCAAATTCAAGTATCAAATTCAAGTTCAAGCTCAAGCTCAAATTCAAAACTTCAAACCAGAAACCACAAACCACAAACAATAAACGCCAAACAACAAATTCCAAACCCAAATTCAAGTATAAAGCCCAAACTCAAATTCATACTCAAAACCAAAACTTCAAACCTGAAACACCAAACACCAAACAACAAACCACAAACTCCAAAGCCCAAATTCAAGTATCAAATTCAAGCTCAAGTTCAAATTCAAAACTTCAAACCAGAAACACCAAACACCAAATTCCAAAATCCAAAGCCCAAATACAAGTATCAAATTCAAGTTCAAACTCAAAACCAAAACCAAAACCAAAACTTCAAACCTGAAACCTGAAACCACAAACAATAAACGCCAAACTCCAAAACCCAAATTCAAGCATCAAGTCCAAGCTCAAGTTCCAAACCTGAAATCCGAAACCCTCAACCCTCAACCCTCAACCCGAAACCCCTAGTCCCTTTTTTTGCCGCGGCCTGTCATGGTGTCCACCAAGCCCTCCTGCAGATTGAGCCATAAATAATTGAAAAACGATTTGTCCTGCTTGCGTTCCACCTCAAAATTGCCATGGCGAAAGCCGTCCTCGTCCGTTTTGTTGCCGTCCTTGGTAAATAGGTTCACCACGGCCGTAAGCACTTTATTGACGCCCAAACGGTTCTTTTTAAGCACGGTAAATTCAAAATTGTCGTATTTCATCTTCATATCGCCCTGCGATTCCAGCTCGTTACCGCTGATGGTAAAGTAGAGTTGTTGCACCGTGCCCTCCACCTCGGCGCCCAAGTTCGATTTTAAAAACGGATTAATGCTTTCCGACTGAAACTGCGATAGTTCGCCCTTCACCAAAAACGTATTGGCCTTGCTCTGCGGCTCAAACGACCAATCCAACCGAAACGGGCCATTATCCATCAATTTGGCTGTGATGTTCGCCCGTACCTCGCCCGTACCTTTGGAGTGTAGGTTGCTGATGGTCGCATCGATTTCGGTAAAGGTCAGGTCTTTGGGGGCTATATCTGGTTTTATCCGTTCCTCGTAAGCAATCATCCCCTCCGAGATGGAAACGGAATCTACCTGCAATTCCAAAGGCAGATCGCGCAACGCCTGATTGTAGAGTTTTTTATGTGAAGTGTCGTCCGGCAGCAATTTATCGCGGTACACATAAAACATGGGTTGCTGCAATTGCAATTCGCCCAAATGGAAATAAGGTTCACCTTTGGTGGTGCCCGCCTCCCAGTCGTTCAGTAGTACCTTGGCAATGCCCAAATCGTAATGGTCGTGCTCTTGGGCCACTTGGCGGGACAGTTCCGTTTTGCTATACCTACTACGCAGCGCAAATTGCTCCAACGCCCCATCATCGGGATTGAGATTCATGCGCCCAAACGTGATGGCTTCCAAATCACTCAGGTCGTAATAGCCATTTTGGGCAGTAATTTGATAGGTTCCGTAGTCCACGGGAAAGGAGGCATTGGACTTTTCGGTGGGGTAGGTAAGGTCGCTAATGTTGATGGCCATATCTTCCAGACGGGCCGAGCGTTGGTTAGTGGTATCTTTCATTAAAAAGGAACCGCTTTCAACAATCAGTTTTTCGATAGTGATGCGTGGGGAGGAAGAATTTGTTTCAGAAGCGGAAGAACTGTCCTGCTTTTTGGGATGATAATTAATCGAGGGCGATTGGATGTGTACTTTGGAAAATATCACATCCTCTTTTTGAAGCAAGACCCAATAGTGAAGACCCCTCACCTGAAAGGTTTCCGCAGCAATCTCCCATTGCCGGTCCGGGGTACGGGCCGAAACTTGGCTAAGTCGGATGTTTCCCAAAAATACATTGGTGTGCAGCCCTTCGTACTGCAACTGATAAGGTTGGATGGCTTCACTTTGGAGCAGCGAAGCCACTTTTTGGTCGAAAAACCACTGTGCCGCTAAGCTTGCCGAGATAATCAGCAGAAGGATTCCAATCCCGAGATAACGGGCTCTTTTCGATTGCGGCATACGGATGAACGGATTTAAGTATGGGATGGGGGCAGTTTAGTCTTCGTCTTCGATAAACTGCATCACTTCGGACGGAGTGTCTATTTGTACGGCTTGGTCACCGTTCACCAAAATGGGTTGGGTCACCACTTTGGGGTTGTTTTCCATTAATTTTAACCAATCTTCATCATCGGGCAACTCCGGGCTTTTGCCGTATTTTTTAATAAAATCGGGATGTTCGGTATTAATGAGGTCTTTGATGGGCTTGCCCAACAGTTTGGCCAGTTCGGTCCATTGCGTGCCCGTAACCTTGGTTTTGGAAAGGTCGATGTCCAACACTTTTTTCTGGGACGATTTCAGGTAGGCCAAGGTCTGCATGCCTTTATTGGTCTCGGCATTGTAAAATAGTTTGATTTCCCGTTTGTTGGTGGCTATTACTCCCATGTCATCCGTCATTTAAATAAACTTTTTTATAAAATACCACATTTTTGACGGTTCGGCTTAACGTTATCCATTTTTTTCGTGTCGTAAAACGGATAAAAAAAACGGGGCAATTGCCCCGCTTTTTCATCAAACTATCCGAATGGTTGCTGCTAGATGGGTTTTATCCACAGCAAATGTTGCCAATGGCGCTTTTCCTTGAGGACCAAGACAATGTTCACTGCGAACAAACCAAAGGTTTGAAACAGTTCTGGCAATTCATCCGATTCCAAAAACAAATGGAACAGGAAAATATGCAGGGTGATGGGCAGCAGGAATAGGGCTCCTACAAAACTGGTGCCTTGCAGGATCAACAACAGTCCGAACAGCAGTTCGCAAATCCCCAGTACTTCCCAAAAGTAACCCGTTTGTTTGGCCCCGCTGATGTACAAAATCTTCTGCAGGGTATTTTCCTTCTCGGGCGAGGTGAACTTTTCGGCTTTTTCCACCACCTCCACAGGGGTAGGTATGGGCTTTTGGAACTTTTGGATGCCGCCATAGATCATAAATCCGCCCAATAGCAGCCGCAATACAATGTAAACAATACTTATGGGTTTCATATTAGTTGGCGTTTAGTGAGGTTTCCCCATCGTTTGGATTGTACACAAAATTGAAGGTGTACACTCTGGATTCATCCGTAAAGGCATCCGGTTCTGCGGGTGCATCACGGTAGTAGCTCAAAATCTCCACTTTGGCATACTTTCCATCGTGGGTGCGGAACACCAAAACCCGTCCCGGAATCGGGGTTACGGTAAAGGTGGCGGAGTTGTAGTTGTACCACCCTTCTTGGCTTCCTGTGGGAATGGCAAAGGCACCGTCGGCATCTACCTCAAAGGTGAGTCCCTCCGCGGTGGTCACATCGGTAAACAAACCGGATTCAATGGCCCCACCGGCATTTCCGTTTCTAGCGGGCTCGTCGTTGGTTCCCGTCACGGTTCCTCCGTTCACGGCAATGGTGGTTCCCCTAAAGGCAATATCCCATTCGGTATCGCTATCGGTCACGTCACCGGTCTCAAAACTGAATTTGGTGAATGGGCCGCCAATCGGTTGTCCTTGACCTCCTGTTTGCGGAGCCTCCAAGTTTTCGACGCTAGCGCTCACCAAATTGGCCAATACGCTAAAAGAAGCCGTCACTTCCCGGGAAGTCCCGTTGGCGGAAAGGGTCACAGCTCCAGAAATGGCCCCGTTGGGAACGGTGGTAACGATTTGGGTGCTGGTTGCCGAGCTGATGGTAGCCGCTACGCCACCAAAAGTCAAGCTGATATCCGAAGCCTCGGGGAAATTGGTTCCGGAGATGGTAATTTCGGTGCCTACGGTTCCCGATTCTGTGCTTATGGCGGTCACGGTAAAATCCGTCATACCACCGTCGTTGTCTTCGCTACAGGCAACAAAGGCAAAGAGTAGGGCTAAAAGGCTGAATAGTTTTAGGGTTGTTTTCATGTAATCTTGGTTTTAAAATTGAATATTAAGTCTTGCAAATAATTGTATTCCGGGATTGATCAATTGTTCATTGTCCTGCGATGCCAAAGGATTGGACCCTTGAAAGTCCAACAGATTATTGGCGCCCAGTTGCAATTGGTAGTGTTTAAAAAATGTTTTTCCGAAGGAAAGGTTCACTAGGGCGTAGCCATCCACAAAAGAGTTGTCCAGTTCGTCGAGCACATCGTTGCCATTACGGTCGGTGAGTCCAAAACTGCTTCGGTACACCACGCGTAGGTTGGCGTTGGCACCCCATTCGGGCACTTCGTAAAAAGCTTTGAAGTTGAGGGTGTGCCTCGAACGGTTTTCGAGCCCAAAGTAATCGCTGCGGTCCAATCGGATGGTTTCCAACGTTTGCTGGTCACGGGCAAAGACCTCTCCATTTTCGATGGCATCCTCCTTATCCTTGTCGAATGCGTACAGCAATTGGTAGCCTGCGGACAGGTCCAAATTTTCAAGAACCTTGTATTGAAGGTCCACCTCAAGACCTTGGGTGTACACGCTTTCGCGGTTGATGTATCCGAACACATTTTGTCCGTTGGTCTTGGCCGCCAAGATGCGGGTATCGATTAGGTTGGTAAAGTCGTTTCGAAAGAAATTTAGATCACTTCGAAATTGTCCTTTTTTAAAGCCCACCCCCAAGTTGATGCCCACTGAACTTTCGGCGTCCAAGCGTTCCCCAAGGTCGTTGGGGTCCACGGCAAGGTTGGCCACTTCATCATTTTCCTGCAGGCGTTGAATGGCTGCGGCTTCCACTTCCTTTCCAAAAACGGAATAGCCACCACCTGCGGCATTGGTAAAGTCGAGGTAGAGCTGACGGAAATCGGGGGCCTTAAAACCACTGCCCACGGAGCCCTTTACGGACCAATATGCGGAAAGGTCGTAGCGGGCGGATAGTTTTGGGCTGAGCTGGGAATTGTACTCACTATGGTTGTCAAAGCGAGCACCTGCGATAATATTTAGCTTTTCCAATGGTTTAAAGTCGTATTGAGCGTAAACATATTGGGAGTTGAAGGTGATGTTTTCCGCAAAAAGCGAACGCTCCAAATTTTCAAGATTGTAACCGGCGCCCACCGTTACCGTGTTATCCGAACTGAAGGCGTGGTTAAAGCGTACTTCGGGACGGAAGAGTTTTTGGTTGAAATCATTATCGAGCAGAATTTCATCGTTAATAGGGTCTACCGTTTGCTCGTTGGTGACATAATTGGTGTAGTACAGCTCGTACTCGAAGCTGGATTTCTTGCTCAATTCATGATCTAATCTTAGGTGTACATTGCCATCACGCTCTTCGCTTGTTCCTGAAGGGATGTCGAAATCCTGAAGAAAGTAACGCCCAGATGCAAAAGCCTTGAGTTGGTCCGACACATTAAAGTATACCCTTCCATTTAAGGTGTAGTTGAAAAACGGATTCACGGTTTGCCCCTCCGAGTTGGGAGTCAGATCAAAACCGTCGGTGCTCAATCGGTCCACAAAGAGTGAGTAGCCAAGGTCCCCTTTTCTTTGATTCAGGTTGATGGTGCTATTTTGATTGTTGAATGTTGCCGCGCGATGTGAGATTTGACCGCTAATGTCATCGGTATTCGGTTTTTCTGTGATGATGTTGATGACCCCGCCCAGGGCTTCTGAACCAAAAAGACTGGAGGAGGGACCCTTTACCACTTCAATCTGTTTGATATTGCCAATGGCAAAACGGCTCAAGTCCAGATTTCCAGAGCTTCGGCCCACTACGGGAACCCCGTCTATCAATATCATGACATAATCGGAAGCGATTCCTTGGATCTGTACCCCTTCGCCACCACCAATGGTTGCATCGGGAGTCATCACAATACCGGTCTGTTCATTCAAGATTTCATTTAATCGGGTAACCCCGGAACGATTGATCTGTTCCTTGGGAATCAAGGTCACAGGAAGTGGGAGGGAGGAAAGTTGGCGCACCGTTCGGGTCGCCGTAACCACCACTTCATCCAGATTTTCGGTGATAATGGAGTCTTTTTGTTGGATGGGAGATTCTTGGGCAGAGACCAAGCTGAGTGTTAAAAGTGTTGAAAATAAGAGGCAAATATTTTTATTTAGACTCATTCCATTTAAATTTGATGACAAATATATATTTAATTTTTATTCAATCTAAATAAGTTTAGTATTTTTGACCCGAACAAATTCTAAAACGATCAAATAGAAACTGATATGAAAAAAACAATCGCTTCATCGTTGCTTTTGGCCTTTGTAACCACCATGGCAACCTCACAGGAAAAAAAAGAATTGGACCGCCAAGCTATTTTGGATATGTGCGGCTGTTACGAGGTAAGCTTTAAGTATACCGAGACCTTTGCCCCAGAAATCGATTATGAAAAGCACCTGGACTACACCTCCAAGGCCTTGGAACTGGCCTTGCCGATTGTGGACGAGGACAACAAAATTTCGTTGCAGCATCTGTTGGTGTTGAACGATACCACGGTAATCAAGCACTGGAGACAGGATTGGTTGTACGAAAACCAGGCGGTGTTTCACTACGACAAGGACAATAATTGGGTCTTTACCCAACTGCCTGCCAATGCGGTAAAGGGCCAGTGGACCCAAAAGGTGTATCAAGTGGATGATAGCCCACGGTATTCCGGATCTTCTACATGGGTACATTTTGATGGAAGACACTACTGGGAAAACAGGAGCGACTCGCCACTGCCCCGAAGGGAATACACCAAAAGGAGTGACTACAATGTTATGAGCCGCGGCAACAGGCAGGAGATTACCGCTAACGGCTGGGTTCATGAACAGGACAACAATAAAATTATCCGCACCGATGGGGAGCAAGATGTGCTTTTGGCCCAAGAGAAAGGATACAACACCTATGTAAAAGTAGCTGACGAAAGATGCCAGGCTGCTAAGGAATGGTGGGCGGAGAACCAGGATTTTTGGGCGACTACCAGGGCCGCTTGGGATGAGGTGTACAATAGGGAAGGTGACCTTACCCTCTTAAAAAAGGTGGATGATAAGCCTTTGTTTGTGCATTTTTATGCTTTGGAGCAAAAAGGTGCTACTAAGGCGGAAGTCTTGGAGACCATTAACAAATTTGTAGCGAACACCTCTGTAAAGAACAATGTTGAGGGCCAATAAAATTCAGCAGATCAGTGCTATGGTGATGCTATCCACCTTGTTTTTATTCGGATTCAAGGTGGATAAGTTATCGCCAAGATTACAGGAGAAAATCAACAGTGCGGTGACGGGCACCTACGAGGTTGCGGATTTCACCATGAACTGGGTGGACATTACGCCCGAACTGAACCAAAAAACCCCATCCGAATTGGGCGGCGATAACTTGTTCGAAGTGGTGTCGCAAGGAAAAAGTTTGGGATATGTGTATGTGGGCGTGGCCCCAAGTCTCAAGAAAACTTTTGATTACGTAGTGCTTTTTGACGCGGATATGAGCATTAAAAAATCCAAAATACTCATTTACCGCGAGGACCATGGACGCCAAGTGGGCAGCCAGCGTTGGCTAAAGCAGTTTATTGGTAGAAAATCCGGTGAAACCTTGGTGTACGGAAAGGATATTGACGGTATTTCCGGTGCAACGGTCTCTGCCAAATCCATGACCTTGGCCGTAAGCCAAGTGTTGGAGAGTATGGAGATCCTAAAGGAAAGCCAAGTTTTTAACTAAGTGTTTTTAAGTTTAGTAATGTTAAGGAGCCATCCAGTTTTGGGTGGCTCTTTTTTTGGTCTAGATGATTTCCATCAAATAACCATAAAACAGGCCAGAAAGAATGGCCAAACCAAAGCTCAATAGGGTTCCGATAAGGACATATTCCGTGAGTTTCCGGTTCTTGCCCTTGTTGAGGTCGCCAAAACGGAACACGGATTTTGCAGCGATCAAAAGTCCAATGGCCGCCCATTGCTGCATCAGGATAAAACCAAATACAAAAAGGCGCTCCAACATGCCGATATAGGTGCCTGCATTTTTGAGGGAACCCCCTTCGCCCGTAGGGTCGTCCTTCGCAACTTCATCAATATAAGGTGCCAACAACATGCGCATCAGGATACCCGACACGTAGGTAACAAACACCAAAAAGGTGATAAGCAATAAGGTCTTTTCATCCCAGAAAAAGCTAAGATCAATTTGAAAAGGGGATAGCCAGTACAAAACGCTGCCCAAGACGAATAAGTGCAACAACTGATCCACCACAAAGAGCCAACGGTAGTTTTTGGGGTTGGTGAGGGATAGCTTTCCCAAATCTATCAAAAAGTGGGTCACCACGATTACCGCAATCGCCCCAATATGTTTGAATTGCAGTAAGAGCAGGAGGGCTAAAAGATGTACCCCGATGTGAGCATACAAATATTTGGACCGTGCCTTTTTCTTCAGCTTATCCTCGACCCAATGCCCGGGTTGAAGAACAAAGTCCCCGATAAAGTGGGCTAGCAGTAGTTTTAGGGCCAAAAGCATCATAATTGGGCGAGTTGTGCTTTGTAAAAATGAATCATTTTTTGGACTTCATCAAATCCTGCCTTATTTAATTCCTCACTTATATTGCCTTGTGATTTGCTGAGGAGCCCCGCCAATTCCTTTTGATTCAGCTTAGGGTTTTCTATGGCACACTTTACGGTTTTGGAAATGGCCGGTGTCCAATCATCCATGGTCAGCAAGGCCAATTCCAAGAGAAGGTTGATATGTCCATCGAACGTTTCATTGCTGGTTTGTAGTCCGAGATTTTGTTTTTTTAGCCTTTCAAAACATTCACCGGAATGGACAAAGACGGGGCCATTGGATTCGGTAATCTTTGGTGCATCGTAGTTTTTTTCGCCCAGTCCAATGCCAATACGAACATCCAATTGTCGAATTTGCTTGATGCTGGCCTTGATATGGATGGCGGCTTCCAATGCTGTTTCTGCGGTGGTCTGTAATTGAAAGCTGTCGCCGCGGTATATTTCCCAATCTTTGGGCTCTTTGCCATATTGCGAAAGTACTTCTTTTAAAAGGGGCAACCATGAACTGGCGTTATGTTCCGAGGAGTTTTTGATGTCTCCGGTGAGAATGGCTATCATGATATTTCTTGATTAAAGTATCTGTTTATGAGCAGATAATTAATTATATATGTAAAAAAGCAGATAATCAAATATATCTGTAAAAAAGCAGATAACCAAGTATATCTGTAAAAAAGCCATAAAAAAAGAAACCGCGACCATGGCAGGCGCGGCTTCTTAAATCAACAAAAAACACTATCCTCTTCTCCCTCTCTCCTGCATTCTTTTACTGCCATGCATTTTTTTGTGATGGGTGAACTTTTTCCAAGTCTCATACTGTTTGTCGTCCAGTATGTCTTTCATTTTTTCCTGTAGGGCGATTTGACGGTCCAAACGTGCGTTGGCCATTTCAAATCGCTCTTTGGAGGATGGTTTTTCCCATTCCCCGTTTTCTTTCGCCGCCTTTATCTCGTCCCATTTCTCTTTTTTGAACTTGGCGTTTTCCAGATTAATGTTGTACACTTTGTCCTGCTGTGTCTTGGTCAGGTCCAATGCCAAGACCATGTGTTTGGTTTGCAGGGTGGCCATTTGCTCTGCGGTCATGTCCATTTGGGGACCTTTGCGCATTTGTTGGCCATCATGTCTTTGTGCGGTCGCGCCGATACTTATCAGCAAGACCAATGTTACTGCTAATCGTTTCATAAACTTAAATTTTAATGATATGATTTGGACAAAGCGGCTATCCAAAGGTTTAACCATCAAAACTGGGTTTGTGATGCTTTTAACAGTTCAAAAAGGGTAAGGGTGTGAACTACTTGATTTCTTCCTCAAGCTTTTTCTCGGAATCATCCACATAGTTGTCGGCGTCCTCAAATTGGGTCTCGACATAGCTTTTTGAATTGAGATGTTCCTGGAAGTTGTCGTGTTGCTCTACTACGTAATAAAGAGCCGAAGCTGCCACGAAGCCGCAAAAGTAGAGTAAGCTTTTAGTTTTGTAGTTCATGATGTGAGATTTGGGATTACTAAAGTAATCAATACGAAGGGAAATCCCACTTATATGTTGTGAAACTACTTTTGGCTGATGTGAAGGGATAAAAAAACAAGGTGTGATCGATGAATGCACCGATCACACCTTGAAGATCTAATTTATTGTTCTTGTCCGGAGGCCTATTTGGGCTCCAATATTAGGTCGATACGCTCCATGGCATCCTGCAAATGGTAGCGGCTCATGGTATCCGAGATTCGGGCCAGGCCATTTCTGATATCCCTTTTCAGATTGTTCAGCTCAGCTCTTGCCACTGAACGGATATCCGATTGGCTCGTGTTGATGGGCGTTGACTTTCGGTACCCACCAAAATCAGGCATTTTGCCCTGGCTGTCCGCGGTCATGAGGTACTCCAAACGGTCGATATGCGCTTTTTGAAGGTTCCTTCGATAGGTATCAATGGTTCTTCCGCTTCTGGTCTCCGACCATATTCCTTTGCGTAGATCGCCCATCATTTCCACAATACCATAGGCTTCTTTGCCATAAAGGGTTTCCGCTTCGATAAGTCGCGCCAGTTTGCCCAAATGCAGCATCGTATTCAAGTAACGTTCTTGGGTGTCACGGATGCGTTCCACCGATCCAGAGTATTCAATTTTATTGAAGATGTTGGGCTCGATCAACCACTCCGGGGTTTCAAAAAGTTGCTCTTGCATAAAATTCATGGCCCGCTTTTGGTGCGCTTTGCTTACGGGCGTATAAACAGCTCCTTCTTGATCCGCAGTTTTATGGTATTCGTATACGCCACCAATGTTGTTGGCCACGTGCCCCATATATCTACGGAACTGAGCCACCACGTGACCGTACATGGTTTCCAAGTCGTCATAGTCCTCGCCTTTTTCTGTGGTCCAGTCCATAAGATTGGGAACTATGCGCTTTAGATTTTCGATTCCATAAAGGCTGGCTTTAATGGCATCGTCCCCTAAGTCTTCGGTTTGGGAGCTCGGATCGTGGATATCGCCCACTTGCTGATGCCCAAATCGGTACATGGGGTCGCCGGCATGTTCCAAAATCCATGCGTTGAGCACTGGTTTTTCCTCTTCCGCTGTCTTGTCCAAAATAGGCCTGTATCCCCATTTAATGGCATACTTGTCATAAACGCCAATATCGGGCATTAGGGCCACGCCTTCGTCACCGGGTTGTGCCACATAGTTAAAACGTGCATAATCCATAATGGAGGGCGCAGTCCCATATTTTTGCGTGAAACTCGCAGAGCGTAGGGAATCAACAGGGTAGGCCACGCTGCTTCCCATGTTGTGCGGAAGCCCTAGTGTGTGCCCTACTTCGTGGGAGGACACAAAGCGTATCAGTCTACCCATAATTCCCTCCTTGAACTGGGTTTTCTGGGCTTCTGGATTGATGGCGGCGGTCTGTACAAAAAACCAACCACGTAGCAAGCTCATTACATTATGGTACCAGTTGATGTCCGACTCCAAGATTTCACCACTTCGTGGATCACTTACGTGCGGACCGTTGGCGTTTGGAATGGGGGAGGCCAAATAGCGTACCACCGAATAGCGCACGTCTTCGGGAGACCACTCCGGGTCTTCTTCGGGTGATGGCGGGTCTTTGGCAATAATGGCATTTTTGAATCCGGCCGCTTCAAAAGCGACCTGCCAATCTTCGATACCTTGCTTAATGTAAGGTACCCATTCTTTTGGGGTGGCCCTATCCACATAATACACAATGGGCTTTTTGGGCTCTACCAATTCGCCTGCCTTGAATTTTTCAATGTCCTCGTCCTTCACCTCAAGTCTCCAACGATCTAAATAGGTCACCGTTTTGCTTTCTTGGGCATCGAGGCCATAATCCACCTGTCCTCGGGCAAACCATCCTATGCGTTCGTCAAAATAACGGCGTTTCATGGGCTCTTTGGGCAGTAGAATCATCGAATTATTGATTTCCAACGAAATGGACCCAAGGCTTTCGTTGCTTGGCGGATCGTTGGAGAGGTATGTTTTTACGTGGCGTGCCTCAATGTTCAAGGGATAACTTTTGATGGACTCGATATAGCTTCTATCCCCATCCAAACGGCTTACTTTGAACCTTTTTCGGTAACCATCGGGGAATCCAAGTGCCTGCACATCCTTGGTAAACAAAGGATCTATTTCGATTACGGTTGCAGGGTTCAGCGAGTCTTTTTTATTGATGGCCTGAATATCGAAGGCAAAAAGTACTGGCTCAAAGTTAGAGTTGACCACGGCTTCGTGAACGGGAAGTGAGTCGGCAGCCACATTCTCGTAAGAAGCGACACGCAAGAGCACCTTTTTGTCTTTTTTCTCCCAGCGCAATACTTGGGTGTTGATTTTTCCGCCACCAAAGCCGATACCGGTAGCGGTTTTGGAAATTCGGCTTACCATGAGCATTTCACGCCCGAACAAGGAATCCGGGATTTCATAAAACTGCTTGTCGTCCACGGTGTGCACGCTAAAGAGTCCTTCATCGGTCTTGGCGTTCTTGGTAATGACTTCATCATAAGCTTTGATATCGCCAGCCTTGGGTTTTTCCTTTTTTTGTTCGGTTTCTTTCTTTTTCTTTTTGAAGAGTTGGGCTTCCGCAGTTTGAAGGGAGCCCAAAATCATAATGACTAAAAGTAGTCGAGGTAGTAAATTTTTGATCATTATAGGGTGGTTTGAATAACTAAAAGATTCAAAGAACCTAAAAATCGGCAGAACTAACTGTTAAATAAATATTAACGGCACTTTTTTTAACGTAAGTGCCCAACCTTTGGGAGTCCTGCCTTTTACTGATGGTTTGGAGTGAAACACCTTGTTTTTCGGGGCCTAACGGACATTTGGTTTTCGTAAAAAAATCCTAAATACTGTAACGTTTTGGTTTTTGAATAGTCTTATAGGCATATCATCAATCACAAAATTCAATCAAAAAATGAACAAGTTATTATTAATTTATGGAAGTGTCCTATTAAGTAGTACCGCCATAGCCAACGACCAACAGAATGCCAAGGTGGCCGAGCTCCAATCGGAGACACTTGGTAGTTTAGAGAACAGTTTAACGACATTGAACATCAATGCCGATGTAAACGATTCAACTTCGGGAATGGGCGAATATGCCTCCTACGAATTGAATTTGGATGAAGTAGTTTATATAGAGGATGAGCCCGAACTGGA
The DNA here is from genome assembly GCF_040112705.1 of Flagellimonas sp. MMG031. Taxonomy (NCBI): domain Bacteria; kingdom Pseudomonadati; phylum Bacteroidota; class Flavobacteriia; order Flavobacteriales; family Flavobacteriaceae; genus Flagellimonas; species Flagellimonas sp. MMG031. The sequence goes on along the minus strand of NZ_CP157804.1, from coordinate 27,165 downwards.
TTTGGGATTTGATACCTCCGATTATCTACCAGAGGGTTTTGACCCATACAAAAGCTACTTTGATCTGAATTCCATCATATACCTCGAAAACATTGTTGAACCAGAACTAGGTTTTGATACCAAAAGGTACTTGCCGGAGCACTTTAATCCTTACAACGAGGTAGTGGATGTACATTCCATCAACTATATGGAAGAGGAGGATATGGAACTTGGATTCGATACCAAGGACTATTTGCCTGAAGACTTTTCCCCTTATGAGGCGTACGTGAATTTGAAGGCAATCCCTTATATGGAAAGTGATCTGGAGCTTGAATTGGGCATTAACAGCGAATACTTGTTGCCCGAAGGTTTCAATCCGTATACCGATGTCATTGCCGTTACTTCCATCAACTATATGGAAGATGAAGAAATGGATTTGGGTTTTGATACGTCCAAGTATCTCCCAGAAGGTTTTGATCCCTACTCAGGATCAATACAGTAAAATGTTCATCATTTTACAACTTATTTGAGTTAGCTATGAAAAACCCCTCCGACGAGGGGTTTTTTAGTTTTCCGTAACTGCCCATCTGTTAACGAAATCTATATAAGTGTCTGGTTAACATAAATATAACATGGACATCTTTGTGGAATTATTTTCAATGAAAAAGGATTTTATGTGCGAATTATTTCATTATTTGACCTTTTGGCTGCGATAATTTCACACTTTGCAGCATTACAGGCCTTAACGCAGTCAAACGAAGGTCTTGCCCGCTTCGTTAACAAAAGGCTAATTACAATATTCTTCACAAAAAAGGGTTGTAAGTTTGTACCTAACAAAGAGTTACGTGCCACTTGTGGCAAAAGCAAGTAGCGTAAGTTAAGTTAGTTTCTTACATTTTTTTGAGTTAGTTAGTTTGTGAAAATGCCCTTCCGCCCGGAGGGGCATTTTTAGTTTAGAACAATAGCGGAATCACAAATTGGAACACCAAAATAAGCAGCACCACAGCAATTAAATTTAGGATAACGCCCACGCGCGCCATCTGTGGTATTTTCACATAACCACTAGCAAATACAATGGCATTTGGCGGTGTGGCCATGGGCAGCATAAAGGCACAACTGCTCGCAATGGTCACAGGAATCAGTAGGTGGAGCATGGGAATATCCAAACCAATGGCAATACCTGCTACGACAGGTGCTAGTACGGCCACGAGGGCCACGTTGCTCATCAACTCGGTCATGAACAGCATTAAAAAGATCAATAGGGCAGCGGTGAACAAAACACTTACCTCGCTTTGCGCAATGGCGTTGGCTACCATATCCACAATGCCACTGGCAGACATGCCTTGGGCCAAGGCCAAACCTCCACCAAAAAGGATCAAGATGCCCCAGGCCAATTTGGAGGTGTCCTTCCAAATGATGATAAAATCTCCTTTCTTAATATTGTACGGAATGGCGAAAAGGGCAATGGCGGCCAAAATACTGATCATGGTATCCGTAAGTCCCAAACTGGGGAAAATACCATTGATCAAGGTTCTAAAAATCCATAGGAACACCGTCACCCCAAAAATGATGAGCACCATTTTTTCCTTGCCCGATGTGGGCCCCAATTTCTCGAGCTCTGTATGAATTACTTCTTTGGAGGCGCTGAATTTTAAATCCCGGTTGGGAAACATCCATTTGACCAAAACCAAATAACATATGGCAATCATGATGATGGAAAAGGGCAATCCAATCGTCATCCATTTCAAAAAGGAAATTTCGGTGTTGTATTCATTTTCCAAAAGCCCGATCAATACGGAATTGGGCGGTGTGCCGATTACTGTGGCAATTCCCCCAGCATTGGCGGAAAAGGCAATGCCAAGCATTACACTCAGCGCAAAATTTTGGTCGTTTTTGGTAAAACCGTCCTCGTCGTTGATCAATAAATTGATGACGGAAAGGGCTATGGGCAGCATCACCACGGTACTTGCTGTATTGCTGATCCACATGCTCAATGTTGCCGTGGCGATCATAAAGCCCAAAATCACCTTGTTGGGGGTGGTGCCCGTCAGTTTGATGATATTGAGTGCAATCCGTCGGTGCAGATTGACCTTTTCCAGTGCCAAGGCCATGACAAAGCCTCCAAAAAATAGAAATACAATGGGGCTGCCGTAGTTGGCTCCCACCTCTGCAATGGGGAGGACATTTAAAATAGGCATCAAAAGTAACGGAAGCAGTGCGGTAACCGATATGGAAACCGCTTCGGTAATCCACCAAATCAGCATCCAGGCCGCTATGGCAATTACGGGGTCGCCTTTTTCGGATACCATTTCAAAAGGCAACAGGTTCAGTATCAGGAAAGCGATGGGCCCAAGGGCCAATCCAATTTTTTTGCTTAGCTCCATTGGGGTTCTAAGCTAGGATTTTTAATCGAAACTTGAAAAAAATACTATTTCGCATTTGCATCAACCTCAAAGATGCCAAAAACGTTGTGGTCCGCATCCAAAAAATACCCTTGCCAGCATTTACCGGGTACAGCAAATTTTTGCATCGCTACATGTCCGCCATTTTTAATGATGGACTTCTCCGTGGCATCAAAATCGGCAACTTGTATGGAACAGGTAAACGCATTGGTCCCCTGATGCGTCGGGGGCGTGTCCACGGGCCTTTTGAGAATGGCCCCTTCAATGCCTTCCGTTTCCAAACGATAAAGTTCTATGGGCGCGGAGGGGTCCAACGTGGCTTTCCACCCAAAAACGGCTTGGTAAAAATCGACCTCCCGCTTGGGGTGGGTAGACTGGATTTCGAAAAAAGCGATTGTGTTCATTGTTGAAAATTATTGGTTTTCAACAAGATACGAAAATCATCCAGTATACTTTACGAGTAGGGCATCTTCGGTTTTTTCAATTTTGATGAGCCCATGTTTGGTCAAACCTTTGGTGCTTTTGTCCCATTTTTTACCGCTAAGCCCTGCTTTTTCCTTGAGGTCGGACAAGGCCATCTGACCTTGTGGTTTTAGAATGTCCAATATGATTTTCTCCTCTTCGGTAAGCTCCACCTGTTTTTTCTCTGGTCGCATTTGCGGGAAGAACAGCACTTCTTGAATGGAAGAATTGTTGGTGAGCAACATCACCAAACGGTCTATCCCGATACCAATACCAGAAGTTGGGGGCATCCCGTACTCCAAAGCGCGCAAGAAATCTTGATCAATGAACATAGCTTCGTCATCCCCTTTTTCGGAGAGTTTCAATTGCTCTTCAAAACGCTCCCGTTGGTCGATGGGGTCGTTAAGCTCTGAGTAGGCATTGGCCAGCTCCTTGCCGTTCACCATCAACTCAAAACGCTCGGTCAATCTAGGATTGCTGCGGTGCTCTTTGGTCAACGGACTCATTTCCTTTGGGTAATCTATGATAAAGGTGGGCTGAATGTAGTGGTGCTCACATTTCTCCCCGAAGATCTCATCGATCAACTTACCAACGCCCATGGTATCATCCACTTCGATGTCCAATTTTTTGGCCACTTCGCGAAGTTCCTTTTCATCCATTCCGGCTACGTCAAAACCGGTATGGATTTTAATCGCTTCCAAAATGGGAACCCTTGGGTAAGGTGCTTTGAATTCTATTTCGTGCTGGCCCACTTTTACTTTGGAACTGCCCGTGGCATCAATGGCCACTTTCTCCAAGAGTTTTTCCGTGGTGTCCATCATCCAGTTGTAGTCCTTGTAGGCCACATACAGCTCCATTACGGTAAACTCCGGATTGTGGGTGCGGTCCATGCCTTCGTTCCGGAAATCCTTGGCGAATTCATAAACACCATCAAATCCTCCAACGATCAACCTTTTTAAGTACAGTTCGTTGGCTATCCGTAGGTATAACGGGATGTTCAACGCATTGTGATGGGTGAGGAAGGGGCGTGCGGCCGCTCCACCGGGTATGGGCTGCAAAATCGGGGTTTCCACTTCCAAATATCCCTTTTGATTGTAGAACTCCCGTATACTGTTGGTAATTTTTGTCCTTTTGATGAAGGTGTCCTTTACCAGTGGATTTACCACCAAATCCACGTATCGTTGGCGGTACCGAAGTTCTGGGTCGTTAAAGGCGTCGTACACCTTTCCTTCATCGTCTACCTTTGGTAGCGGCAAGGGGCGCAAACTTTTGCTCAACAAGGTGAAGTTTTTCACCATCACGGTTTTTTCGCCTACTTGGGTGGTGAACAGCTCCCCTTCAATTCCGATGATATCCCCAATATCCAACAACTTTTTGTACACATCGTTGTAGAGGGTCTTGTCATCGTCGGGGCAAATTTCATCACGGTTAAAATAGACCTGAATACGCCCTTCACTATCCTGAAGTTCGGCAAAGGAGGCTTTTCCCTGAATTCTGCGCGACATCAATCTACCGGAAATCACTACTTTTTTCCCTTCTTCAAAATCATTCTTGATGCTCTTGGAGGTGGCATCAACAGGATACAATGCTGCGGGGTATGGGTTGATGCCCATTTCCCTGAGTTTGGTCAATTTTTCCCTTCGAACGATCTCTTGTTCCGATAGTTGCATAGTCTGTAAAAATTTAAAGCGCAAAATTACACTTTTGCGCTTTAAATCCTTGCCTTGCCGTCAACTTAATATGCATAATTGGGTGTGTAGCCCTTCTGAAAAATGATTTGGGCCATATCTTCTTCCAAACTTTCCAACGGACTTTCCACGATGCGGTTCACTTCTTTACCATCCTTGAAAAAGATGATGGTGGGTACTTTGATGATATTCAGGCCCTTTTCTTCGCCCGTGGGACTGGTTTTGTAATGGCCTTTTCGGTAATCCAGGGCAATGATTTCCAATTGCTCCATGGGGAAATCTGCGGTCTCCAGTATTTTGATGAATTTGGGAGTTTCCCTTTTGCTATCCCCGCACCAAGTACCCAAAAATAATTTAATCCGGTAGTCGGCCAGTTTTTCTTGCAGTAAAGTTGTCAAGGTTTCGTCTGCTTTGTAGTTGTCGAATCCACTTTGGAACCAACTGGCGTAGGGTTGGGATTGCAATCCTTCTAAATTGATCTGTCCAATTAAAAAGGTGTTCCCCTTTTCCGTGGTGACTTCCTTGTTGAATTCTTGTGCGGAAATTTTGATGAAGCTTAGTAAACATAAAATGGTCAATACTCGTTTCATGATTTTCAGTGATTTATGGTTTGGCGGCCAAATTCACTATAATCAAGGTCTGGGAGAAGAAATGCCAGTTGGAAATGGGGACTAGACCGGGGGTTGAGATTGATTATTTTGAGTTGTTGACTCTGTTTTTGGATGGATATGAAGACTTTTTGATTGATGAAAAATCATTAGAGATATGTATATTTGTATCCAAATGGATACAGTTTTTAATGTTCTTTATCGAAAAGACGGACGAATTTGACAAGTGGCTTAGAAAATTGAAGGATCTAAAAGCAAGGGCCAAGATTTTGTTTCGGATCCAAAAGATTGAAGAAAATGGACATTTTGGCGACTGCAAAAGTGTTGGTGATGGAATCAGGGAAATACGAATCCATTTTGCCAAGGGCTATCAAATCTATTTTAAAGAACGAAAAGGCAAAATAATTGTTTTATTGGCAGGCGGGGATAAGTCTTCTCAAGAAAAGGACATAAAAAAAGCAAAAGAAATCTGGAATAAGTTAAACTATTAAGAATGGGAACCTCAAAATTTGACATCGCAGATTACTTGGATAATCAAGAAATGATTGCCGAATACCTCAATACCGTTTTGGAAGAAGGAGATAGTGGTGATGTGATAACGGCTATTGGACATGTGGCCAAAGCTATTGGAATGACAAAAATTTCTGAAGAAACCGGGCTGAGCAGACCTAGCTTGTACAAAGCTTTATCTGAAGGTTCAAAACCTCAATTTGCCACCATCTTAAAGGTATTAAAAGCCATCGGCGGTCAGATTCAGGTGCGTCCTATTTCAGCCTAGTAATCCATCAGTGCTTTTTCGCAAGTTAGCGCCGCTTGACTTTAACCGCCATCTCCTCACGCGATGTAACCTCCAATTTTTTGTACAGGTTGTTGATGTGTGTTTTGATGGTGCTCACGCTCACAAAAAGCGCCGAGGCGATCTCTTTGTTGGTTTTATTCTCCAGCATTAAATGAAGAATTTTTTGCTCTTGGGGAGTTAGTCTTTCAATTAATTGTGAAGTCTGGTTCTTTTTCCGTTTACCAAGAAAAAACAGGATATTCCCTAAAAGGGAAACCGCCAAAAGAGCAATAATGGTCCGATTCCATTTGGAAGATTTTGGACGATTGAATCCCGCCAGTTCCCTATCCGTGGTGATTTCAGCCTCGTATTGTTGCGTAAATGTGGCCGTGGGATAGGTGCTGACCAATCGTTCGGAGAGGTTTTCGTAGTATTCATTTGTGGTGAGGTCATCCAGATAGAACCGAAAGGTTTCGTTTCGTTTGTCGGACAAAAAATCGTAAATGTAGAGTTCTGCCAACGGCTCGTTGGCTTCTTCTCCAAAGGTGTGAAGGGTCTTGAACCATTTGTCCAAGTTCAGTTTCTTGCTGGCTTCGGAAGGATAATCCGAAAAGTCGAAGGCCATTTGGCCTTTGAGTTCCTCTATTTCCAAAAGCAATTCAGAATTTGGGTTGGTAGAGGCTATCGTGCATAGCGATTGGTCCTCAAAAGAGGTAGGAAACTGCAAGGTGTCTGTGTTATTGGCGATAAATAGCACATTCTGGCTATTGTTGCATCTGCCCAAGAAATGATTGGTCCCAGTATTGTCCGAACAACCGTCCAAATGGATTCGGTAGATACGGTTTTGCACATTGAGGTTGTCCCCTTCAAAAGCAAAATGGCCCAAGGAATCGACCGTTGCTTTTTGCACAATTTGATCTACATATACCCTTGAAGATTTGCGATAGTCTTCCACCAAGGAAAGGTAAATGGGGTTGCCGGCATGTTCTTGAGACACCTGACCCGAGAAATGGAATTGCCCCCATAGCATTGATGAGCTGAAAACAAGTAGGATTTGTATGAAAAACCGCATTTGGTATCCGATTTTGGTTAAAAATAGTGGTTTTCTGTAACAAAGCACCCATTTTCACTACCTATAAGTATCATCAATCAAATCGAATACCTATGAGTTTTTGGAGAGTGCTATTGGCCATTCTATTCCCCCCATTGTCCGTAATCGGCAAGGGCTGCGGTTCTATTCTTATTGTTTTTTTATTGACGCTTTGCGGGTGGGTTCCCGGGGTAATTGCAGCCCTGGTCATTTTGAACAATCCGAATTAATAATTCTTCTGATTTTATGATTGGATGGCTTTTCATCTAAATTTACCTGTGGTGATTGTAGGTGTTGCCCGATTATGATACTTTTATCGTTCAAAATACAATCGAACAAAGCTCAGAAGAGGTATCACTAACCATAAAACAACTACCATGAAAAAAATTCAATATGCCATACTCGCGACTATAATCCTTTTGGCCGCGTCCTGTAATTTTACGGAAGAAATCCATTTGCAAGAGGATGGTTCGGGTCGACTCTCCATTAATTTTGACGGTTCGGAAATGATGGATATGGCAGGCGATGAGTTGACCAAGACCAATGAAAAGCCCATTGACTCTATTATCTCTTTCAAAGACTTTTTAGAGGAAAAAAAGGACAGTATTGCTCAATTGCCGCTTGAAGAGCAAGAGAAATTGAAAAAATTGGAGCCATTTAACATGCGAATGATCATGGACCCGGAACAAAAGGTGATGAAGTTTGACCTATTCAGCGAGTTTAAGGACGTTAGCGATGTAAACGATGCCTTTGCCGCTTTTCAGGATGCAAGTTCCATTGGAAACAATTCCAATCCGCAGCAAGGCCAAATGAAACCCACCGAACAGCCCACGGAGGTTTACTACACCTTTAAAAAGAACAAGTTCACCCGTAAGGCCGAAATTCTGGACCAAGAGCTCTTTCAGCAACAGTTGGACAGTTTGGAAGGAGCCGAAATGTTTCTTTCTGGATCAACGTACACCTTGAAGTATCACTTTCCCAAGAAAATTAAATCCACCACCGCCGAGGCAGCCACTTTTAGTCAAGATGGCAAGACCCTGATCTACGAAGTCAACTTTCTGGATTTGATGAAGGACCCGTCCGTACTCGATTTGGAGGTAGAGCTGGAGAAATAGTTTTCTAGAACAAGCCTTCGTATCTTTGTGGCATGAACAAAAAGGTTGCCCTACAGGATTTAGGATTCAAGGATTACAAGGAGACTTGGGATTACCAAGAAGCATTGTTTAAGCATATTGTGGACACCAAAGTGCGCAATAGGCGGGAGGATGCAGGCCTTGAAACACCGAACCATTTTTTGTTTGTGGAGCACCCGCACGTGTATACCTTGGGCAAGAGTGGTGACATCAATAATTTGTTGGTGGACGAACAGAAACTGGCGGAGAAAGGGGCTACTTTTTACAAGATCAATCGTGGGGGAGATATTACCTACCATGGCCCAGGACAGGTTGTGGGCTACCCCATTTTGGACTTGGACAACTTTTTTACCGATATCCATAAATACCTTCGTTTTTTGGAGGAAATGGTGATTTTGACCTTGGCCGATTACGGTCTTAAAGGCCAACGCTCCAAAGGAGAAACCGGCGTTTGGTTGGATGTGGGCACTCCTTTTGCCCGAAAAATATGTGCCATGGGTGTTCGTGCTAGCCGTTGGGTCACCATGCACGGTTTCGCTCTCAACGTAAATACCGATTTGGGTTATTTTGATTTGATGATTCCCTGCGGCATCAAGGACAAAGCGGTAACATCCCTAAATGTTGAGCTTGGCCAAAAGGTTGTGGATATGGGCGAAGTCAAGGAAAAGTTACTCCATCATTTCACCAACCTTTTTGAGGCGGAGTTGGTTAAGGAAGCGACTGGGGTTTAGAATTTTACGCTGGCTTAAGCATGCGTTTCCCAAATATTCTTTAACTTCCTTCAAACATTCTATTGGCGCTTAAGTTCTTCAAATAACCATCAAGAGTTGCCACTCTTTTTTGGAACGAGGCGGCAATAACAAATCCAACGCACCATGAAAAAATTTATCTTATCTATTGCTCTGGTCGGAAGCTTTATCTCTTGCAAGACCAATACGGAAAAAAATACGGATACGGATAATTCCACTACCTCCGAAACAACCGAAAATAGCACTGCCGAAGAAACGAAAACCAACTACGTTCCCATCGATTCCGATGAGGCCCTGATTGCCGCTTCGCTAATGGCTGCACCAGCGGAAAGTCGTGATGGATGCAAGGTCATTGGCTATAATATGGCCGGGGAGTTTGTGACGCTCAAGGAGGGGGATAACGAATTCATTGTGCTTGCGGATGATCCCAAAAAATCAGGCTTTAATGCGGCATGTTACCACAAAAGCCTGGAGCCGTTTATGGCTAGGGGACGTGAATTGCGGGCCGAGGGCAAAACAGGGCCGGAAATTTTTGATATCCGTGAAGAAGAGGCCAAATCGGGCAAGTTGGATATGGGAATACCCGGAGCTACGTTGCACATCTACTATGGTGAGAGCGACCGCTACGACCCAGAAACCCACGAGGTTGAAGATGCCCAGTACCGCTATGTGGTATATTTGCCCTTTGCCACGGCGGAGTCTACGGGTTTACCGGAACAACCCATAGGGTCCAACCACCCTTGGATCATGAATCCAGGGACGCACCGTGCGCATATCATGATTTCTCCTTTACCCAACAAAAAGGACTAACAAAAAACCGAGGCATTTGCCTCGGTTTTTGATTGTCATAAAATAAGGACTTCCTATTTGCTGAATTGGGTGAGTAAAGAGCTACCCATCAATTTTCCATTTTTATTGTAGGATTCCTGTTTGACCATCCCTACGCCTTCGGCCAACCATATGCGGGAAGGAAAGGTTTGGTTGGTCATCATCATTTTGGTCTTGGTCTCGCTGTAGATCACATAACAGTCAAATGTGCCTGCCGGGGTATTCACGCTTTCCCGCTTTTCCACTTTGCGGTTGATGGTCTCCACATTGGTGTTCATATTGATGGCACCGCCCATTTTCATTTTGACCTGCATATTGGCATCGGGCAGTTCCTGTCCTACGGAAAGATTGTTGGGTAGTTCCACATCCGTTCCGGAAATGTCCATCTCCACATCGCCCATTTGACTGAGCATTTGCTCGTTCATTAGAGACTTGAAGTCAATTTTTACCACATTGCCCTCACAGACCATGTTGTAATCGGAGAGGAAACTGTTCCCTTTTTTGTCAACGAACTCCATTTGCATGGTGGCGCTTACATTTTCCCCATTGCTTTCCACATTGGTGATGGTATAATTGATCTGACCTTCTTCCCTTCCTTTTTTATCGTAGTTGGTGTACTGGAAATTGGCACCATCGACCAAAGGGTAATAGGTGCTGCAGCTGTTTTGTGCATTGGATGTGTGTGCTGCGAATATCGCAAGCAGCACAAGAATTAAATATCGTTTCATGTGTTTGTTCGGTGTTATTTTTTAATGAATTCAACTCTGCGGTTCTGTGCTTTGCCCTGTGCGGAGGTATTATCGGCAACAGGCTCGGTTTCGCCTTTTCCTTCGGAAGTCAATCGGTCCGGAGAAATGCCATAAACAGATACCAATGCCTTTTTAACGGCCTCTGCCCGATTTTTGGAAAGCGTCATGTTGCTTTCATCGGAGCCATCAGAATCGGTATGCCCCACAATATTCAGTTGGATGGAACCATCTTGGTTCAGCACTTGTGAAATCTGCCGGATGATACCCATCGATTGTGGTAGAATGTCTGCCGAACCTGAATTGAAAAGGATTCCGTTGGTGGAAATTTTACCTTCGGACATCAATTTTCTGCGAAGATCCACACCACCTTCGGCAATCTTTAGGTTGCTGATCAACACTTGTTCCTGTCTTTTTTGCTTGTCGATGCCATTAACGTAAAACTTCAGGTAGTTGATCAATTCCGGTTTTACGATAAACTGGGGTAGGTCGGCAATCTTGTTTTCATTGAGCCAAAGCCTGTAGCGGTTTTTGTTTACCGCTATGGATACATGCACTACATCTTGATATAATTGACGTAGATCTTGCTGTAAAGTGTTTTGTATGGGGGCAGGGTCTCCCCTAAAATTATTGTCAACTCTTACCCCGATTGCGATGTATTGGCAAAAATTGAGGTTGGCCAATGCATTGTTTTCGTTTGTCGTCAACCCATCGGTCTCGGAAAGGTAAATGCCCAGAACGGCACCGGAGCCTGTATTTCTACTCAAATTAACGACTTTGAGGTCGAATTCTATGGTAAAGTCCTCTGGGAGTTGAGAGCCCAGATTGGGAATCGTAAGACTTCTATTGGCCACGGAATACCATTTTCCGGGAAGGTCTCCTACTGTTACTACTTCTCCAGAACCATTGGTGTTCCATTTGGATGGGAAATCACCCATAAAATCATCGTTGAAATCATCATAAAAAAGTGGCTTGTCCCCTGGAACGAAGTCAAATTTACTGTAGACTTCCATGGTTTTTGGCCCAGTGGTCATGGGTCCCGTAGTGGAGGGATTGCCATCTGCATTCCCGTTGGTATTTTCATTGCCGGGTGTGTTTCCTGGCGTATTTCCGCCAGAACCGGGTTCCAGGATACTATCGAGGGCCTGGTCTGTTTTTTTGGAGGTTTCTTGTTCTACTCGGCGTTCAACCGTTCGTTCGGCTGCCTTTTCCGCTTTTTTGGCCAATTTTTTAAAGAATTGGGCCTCGGCACTAGTGCCCAGCAATAGGGCAAAGGACAAACAGCAGAATAGTTTGTTGGAGGTTTTCATTTCTAAGTGTTTTAGTTTGTTGATAAAGCAATTCCACCCAAACTACTAAAATGAACCCCTTCCTGAAATTAAATATGTATGTTTCGTAGCATCTATTGTATAAGTCGCATCCAGATGAACGGCTAGTTTATTTTGTACACAATCAGGGAATTGTCCTGATCTTTTGCGACCAATTCCAATTGTTTGTCGTTGTCCATGTCGGTAAGGTCGATCATGGAACTACCGAATACGGGAAAATTGGGGATGGGCTCTGCTTGGCTGTCGAACAAATAGATTTGACGGTTTTGGATATCCGTTACGCCCACATAGATTTTATCGTAGATGTAAAAAATCTCAGGCTTGGAATACACGCCAAGTTCCAGTTCCACTTTTTTGCCCTTAATGCTCAGCACATTATCGTCCATAAACACCAAGGTGTTGCTGGTGGCGTAAAAACCGTGATCTGGATTTAGGTTGAAATTCGTTGCGACCAGTTTTCCGTTGGTATCGATTTGGTGGAGCACTCCTGTTTTGTTGGTCACTGTGAACTTGTCCTTGTACAGAAACACATCGTTATTGGAAAAGTCGATTTTTTCCGGCACCTTGATGCGGTCGCTACCTACACGGTGCAAAATGCGGATGGTGCTGTTGTCCAATCTAAAGACAAGGTAGTCCTTGTTGCCTACCCTAAAATGCTTGGGCGCACCCAAAATATTGCTTGGTGCTTCGGTAAAGGTAAAGCCCCGAACAATTTTTCCTTGATTGTTGTACATGAATACTTTTCGGCCTTGGGTCACTACAAAGCGATAGTTCCGGCTTCCATCATAATCAAAAACGGCCAATGGATTTAGGTTGCCTCCCTCAAAATCAATTTTGAATGGGGCCACCTCGTCGCCGTTGCGGTCAAGTACCATAAATTGATTGTTGGTGGTAAAGGCCATCTGCAATTTTCCATTCTTGTAGATGTCAACTTGTTGGATGTCCCCTTGAATTCGACCGTCCAGTTGTTTGGTCCACAGCACCTTTCCGTCGTTGGAAATAAGGTAAAGCACATTGTTTTGGTCCTGCACCACGATTTCCTGTTCGTTGGTCCTGTGGTTTTTCACGAATTGTGGATCGGTGGCCAAATCGGTGTTGAGTTCCAAGGTGAACAAGGGGGATACCGCATTTTTCTCTTGGCTCTGTTTGATTTTGGAAGTCAGCAAATTGAAATGGCCAAAGCCGTTGTCCATCACCATTTGCGAAGCAAAGACCAAGTCGTTCAGGTCGTCATTTACGATATCTTCTGCCACATCTTCGGAAAGTTCCGCCTCGGTAAAAAAATCGATGCCCGCAGCATTGGAAATAAAAAGCATACTGGACTCGTTGGCCATGTAAGCTTTGGCGGTTAAATAACCCTGGTCCTTATCAAAAGAAGAAGAACTTTTGTGGCTACTGATGATGGTCTGTAACGCTTCTTTATCCTCTGAAAAAATAAAGCTGTTTTCAATGACCGTACAAAAGTTGGCCTCAAAATTTTTAACTAGGGGCGTGAAGTTTTCGGTAATGAGTTTAGGCTCCTGCAGTTCTAAGATCTCGTTGCCCTGATAGTTTTGTGAGGCCACTTTTTTACTGTCCAAATAATCGTAGAGGCCTTCGGTACCATACGATTTTAAGAGCACCGTCTTTTTGTTGTTCAAATAAATAATGCCTACCTCTTCGATGGTGTTGAAGAGGGAATCAGTTTGTTTTACCCTGTCCAAATAGGTGTTCTGGTTGTTGGCAAATACCCGATAGTCGTCAAAGGTATAGGAAATGATGGCCTGTGCATTGAGTGGGGCATAGGCAGCAGTTTTATTGGCAAGGGGGGAAGTGCCTTTAAACAGATTGATAAAGGTTTTGGTGGAGTCAGTGGCCATGGCCACTCCGTTGAGGTTCACTTCATCTGAATTGGCGGTAAAATCCAAGGAAATCCATGAAGAGAATGGTTTGTTGGCATCGTTGTTTTCCTTTAGGGAAAGCAAAGAGATATTTCCTTCAGGGTTAAGGAAGAGCGTTGCCGATTTATCCGTAGCACTCGTTTCGTAAAGCTTTTCCAGATTGGGGTCTGTTTTTTGGTTCCCGCTCATTCGAACCATGTTCTCGATGAGCATTTGGGAGGAGCTCATGACCATATCGTTCTCTTTTTGCATCCCAAAAACTTCCAGTCCATCCAAAGTGTATTTGGTTATTGTGGTCCCTTCGTAGGTGATGGATTCTATAGTTTTATTGGCAATGCTATCGACATTGAACAGGTCCGCGTTGTTTTTTGCGACTAGAATGTAATCATAATGGCCCTTGCCGACTTCGTAAATACCAAGTGCCGTTGTTTTGTCGGTAGAAAGATGTTCAAGACCTTTGACTTTGGATAGGATGTCGTTCAGGTGCGAGAGCTGTTCCACATCCTTCAAAAAGGTATTGTTTTTGAGCTCGCTCCTAAAATTGGTGAGGTTGTTGATTTTTATGACAAGCGATGGGTTGGGCGGTAAATGTTGAAGAAGGGAGTCTTTGGTCTTCACCTCTTTTGTGCACGAAGCAATCAAAACGGGGAGCAAGCAGAAAAGTACCTTTAATCTCATTCTTGAAGTTTCATACAAAGTTAGGGTTTTTAAATATCCAGTGACAACTGTTCGGGGAGTTGCCTAAAGCTTTTTCTGTGATACTTGGTAAGGCCGTATGTTCTAATGGCCTCCCTATGCTCTTTGGTGGGATAGCCTTTGTTTTTTTTCCAATTGTACATTGGGAACTCTTCATGGATACGTGCCATGTATTCATCACGGTAGGTTTTGGCCAAAACGGATGCGGCCGCAATGCTCATATACTTGCTGTCTCCTTTTATAATGCATTGGTGTTCGATTTTAGGATAGGGCTTAAAACGATTGCCGTCCACGATCAAGAATTCAGGTTGGGGGCTTAGCTGAGCAATGGCTCGGTGCATGGCCAAAAAAGAAGCATTTAGAATATTGATTTCATCAATTTCCTCTTGAAAAACATGACTTACAGAAAAACAGACTGCTTCTTCTTCCAAAATTGGTTTCAAAAGGGTCCGTTTGGCCTCTGAAAGCTGTTTGGAATCATTTAAGGTGTTGTGGTTGAATTTTTCGGGCAAAATAATGGCCGCAGCGGTCACTGGACCAGCTAGGCATCCCCTGCCAGCTTCATCGGTTCCTGCTTCAAAAAAGGTTCGGTAACACGATTTTAACATATTTCTTAAAAATTTAACAGTGTGTTGGTTGGAAAAAACATAATTATTAATGAAAAGTTAAAAAAATTCCTACATATCCTATTTATAAGGCTTTAGCTTGCGAATATTCTGTTAAAATTATGAAAAACCCTGATGGATACTGCGCTAATATACGATTGTTGGTGGTGTTAATTTTTTTGAATATTAACTTTTTATATTGACTTTTGGGCTGGACTAATTCAAAAAATGAAATAAATGAAAGCTAAGTTAGCATGGATGCTGACACCTTTTTTGGTGTTATGTATGTCTTTCTCTTTCGGACAAGAGAAAACAGTTTCAGGTAACGTGACGGACGACACAGGTCTGCCTTTACCTGGTGTTTCCATTTTGGTTGTTGGAACGACCAACGGAACACAAACAGATTTTGATGGTAATTATTCTATCTCGGTCAGTGAGGGGCAAGTATTGCGCTTCAGCTACATTGGTCAAAAGACCGTTGATAGGACTGTAGGAGCTTCATCCACCATCGATGTACAAATGGAAGCCGACGCCCAGGCGTTGGAAGAGGTTATTGTAACCGGTCAGGGTTCTGGTATCGCCAGAAGAAAGTTGTCCACAACGGTTGACGTTTTGGATGCCGAGGAAATCGACAAATTGCCTGCCAACCAGATTGACCAGTTATTGCAGTCGACCACTCCAAGTGCACAGATTCGCTTGAGTTCCGGTCAGCCCGGTACTGCAGCTTTGATCAGGACAAGGGGTCCAATTTCTGCTGCTTCATCTGCCACTCCGGTAATCATTATTGATGGTATCCGTGTGGATAACTTGAACTCCAATCCACAATTGGGTATTGGAACAGGTGGTGCGAACGTTTCGGCCCTTGCGGATATTCCAGTGGAGTCCATCGAAAAAATCGAATACATTAAAGGTGGTGCCGCAACTACATTGTACGGTGCGGATGCTGCGAACGGTGTTATCCAAATCATTACCAAAAAAGGTAAGGATGGAAAAAGTTCAGCCTATTTCGAAACCAATCTTGGGGTGATTAAAGCCACTAAGGATTTCTTGAGATACGACAGAACTGCCGAGGCTATTTTTGAGCCCGGACTTTCCCAAGAGATGAAAGTTGGATTGAACGGAGGTTCTGAGAAATTCTCCTATAACTTCGCCGGTAACTTGTATACCGATGATAGCTTCAATGACATCAACGAGCAAACAAGAAGGTCCTTTACTTTCGGATTGACCGCAAAGGTAACCGACAGATTACAGTACCAAGGGTCTTTCTCTTTTGTGAATTTCGAATCCAACTTGGATTACAACGCAAACACAAGCTTTTCGCGTTTCTCCAACATCGAAGGTTCCGCTAGGGGAGCAACCGATGAGTTCACGGATGCAGAATGGCAAGATGAAGTGGCCAGGTACAGAAGAATTGGTGAGTTGGTAGACATTACCAGCACCACCAACCGTATCACCGCTTCCAATAAGTTCATTTACGACATCAACGATAACCTACAGGTGAACGCCACCATCGGTATCGATAACAGGAATACAGTTCAGGAAGAATTGCAAAGCAATGCCCTTTTGGTAGAGCTTGGTGCTATTGCTCCTGGTACTACCGATCAAGGTAGTTTGAGCAGGGTGTTACGTTCTGCATTCACCTTGACAACTGACGTAAACATTACGCACACAGCCGATTTGGAAAACTTCTCTTTTGTAAGTATACTAGGAGGGCAGTTCTTTAGAACTTCTGACAGACAGAACAGGCTTGACGGTTCTGGAGGTGTTGATGGGACCCGTTCCTTGAACAACTTCTCAGAGCAAGCGTTCTCGGATTTCGTTCTTGAAAACGCGAACTACGGTCTGTACTTCTTGGAGAACATCGGTATCTACGATGTGGCCTTCTTGGAATTGGGTGGTAGATTGGATAGGAACACGGCTTCCGGTTCCAATACCGATCCACTTTTCCTTCCTAAAATCGGTCTTACCTATAACTTGAGCGACCACGATTTTTACAGGGATGCAGGTATCAGCAATATACTTTCTACTGTGAAGTTGCGTGCCAACTACGGTGAGGCTACCAACTTTGCACAGCCGTTTTTGCAGGACAGGACCTTTGCCCAGAACCCATTCTTGGGAGGACCTTCCTTTACCTTTGCCAACCCTGGTAATGATGAGTTGGTATCCGAGCGTGTAAAGACCACGGAATTTGGTGTGGAACTTGGTTTCTTCAGCAACAGGTTGTTCTTGAGCGGTACTCGATATGTGGGTATCACTGAAGATGCATTGTTTACACCTCAGTCAGCGCCTTCAACAGGTCAGTTGAACCAAATCCAGAACATTGGTGAGGTAGAGAACAAAGGTTACGAATTTGAGTTGAGAGCGACTCCGATCCAAACGGACAAGCACACTTTGAGTGTTAACCTATCTTATAACACCAACGAAAACTTGGTGACCGATTCAGGAGGTGCACCGGCATTCGTTGTGGGTGGTTTCACCGTATTGGGATCAGTAGTGGAAGAAGGACAGAGCTTGGGTTACCTAAGGGGTACTGCAGCAATCCTTCAGGAAGATGGTACCTACTCCTTTGAGCCAAATACGCCTCTAGGAGATACTTTCGCCCCGAACTTTGGTTCCATGGGACTTAACTACACTTGGGGAGATTTCAACTTCTTCGCGACAGCCGATTATCAATTTGGAGGTCAGATCACCGATTTGAGCTTCTTGTTGAGACACTTAAGAGGAACTGACAACACTGGAATCCCAGAGGATTTGATCGGAACAACATCTCCTTTCAACTACGTGAACTTCTTTGTGTTCGACAACGACTTCTTGAAAGTAAGAAACATCGGTGCTTCGTACAACTTCGGTGATATCGCCAAGCCATTGTTCAGCAACATTCGTTTGGGCGTAACCGTGACCAATCCGTTCAACTGGACGGCAGGTAACTTTGACCCTGAGACCACAGGTTCCGGTATTACAGCACAGAACGGTTTTGCCAGTGGTGGTTTTGCCTACGGTACGGAGTCCGCACCAAGAACTTATGTAGCCTCGCTAAGGTTTCAATTTTAATAAAAAAAGATAACGATGAAAAAACTGATCATATTTTCTCTATCCATACTGGCCATTAGCTGTACAGGCGACTTTGGCGATGTAGTGGACTTTAAAGAGGTTGAAAACCCCAACCTATCGGAGTCTTCCGTAGTGGGGCAGCCCAACTCGGCCTCCATCTGGCTTTCAGGACTTGAAAGACAGTTGGCAATCGCGTTCAACGAAACCTTGGTCCTTTCGGAACTAGGTTCGGACAACTATGTAAACACACAGACGTTCTTCAACCAGTTTATGGACGGTCTGGAAATCCAGATTACGGATCCTGACATGAGGGATACCCAGCGTCAGATTCAGCGTTTGCGAGAACTGGCTGTATTTGGTCTTGCCCAAGTAGGTCCTGGTGACCCTAACTATGACACCGCTACCGAGGCAGAGTTTAACTTTTTCGAGGGAATGTCCTATTTGATGTCGGCAATGTATTTTTCCGCATTGCCAGCAGAACCTACAGGTGTTCCAATTACCGCAAATGAGCATTATCAAAATGCAATTGCTTCTTTTGACGCTGCCATCGCGCTCAACCCTCAACCAGAATATCATCTGGCCAAGGCAAGGGCAAACTACTATTTGGGCAACAAGAACGAAGCAGTAGCTGCTGCCACCGCCGCACTTGGCTTGAGTGGTGATTTTGACCGATTTGTATTGTTCGATCAGGCGAACGGTCCTGTAAACATTTTCGAAAACGCCCTTTACCAAAGAGCAACCTTCGATGATTTACAGCCATTGCCCACCTTGGACTTCTTGGATCCAAAGTATTCTTTCTTGAGTACTTCGCAAGATGCTCCCGTGCATTACCTAAAAGCGGAAGAGGCTTATTTGATTTTGGCTGAAGCTGCATTGGCAGACAATAACATCACTGCGGCCAGAACCAACTTGAACAATCTATTGGATTTGATCGACACAAGGGAAGTTAGAAACATCGATGATTCCATCGAGCAACGTTCCCAGGTTGATGAAGGTTCAAGGCCAGATAGCGATGATATTATCGTAAATGGTAGAGCTGGACTTGTATTGTCCCGTCAGGATGGAAACGTGGATGTTCCTTCAGTTTCTGGAACTTCCTTGACCGCTGCCGACGTTGCTGCCATGCAGGATGACGATGCTGGATTGGCATTATTGTACCGCACTAGACAAGAGGTGTTCATTGCCGAAGGTCTACGATTTGTGGACATGGGTGTTAAATTGGTTATTGACGAGAACGAGATTCTGTTGAACGAGAACATCAATGAAGGTGACTTGGGTACAACTCCGGTAATCCCTTCTTTCATTGCTGCTGTAGTAGGTGACCTTGATGCCATCAACTACGAGCCAGGTTCAACTACTGCGAGTACCGTAATCGATTTGAACCAGATTTTGGTGAACAACAAAACATCGGATGCCGTAGTTCCTTTTGAATAGGAATAGCGCATTAAAAATAAAGGACCCCCGCCAGCAGCGGGGGTTTTTTTATGTCTCAACTTTTCACATTTCTTTAGAAACAAAACTTTTACCTTTGCCCAACCAATATCAAGGAATGAGATTTTTAGCATTGACCCTACTTTTATTGATTGGCCAATCGGTCTTGGCACAGCAAGATTCGATTCCTCCGCAAAAAGAGGGGGACTCTACAAGGCTTCAAATCAAAGATTCCCTCACACTTCCAAAAACTGAAGCTGCTCCAATGGATGCTGATAGGCGCAGGGCAAAGGAAGAACGTAGAACCAAAATGGAATCAAAACAGAAGGATTCCGTCACCATAAACGATTACAAGATCATCTCCTATCAAAGGGACACGACTTATGTCGATACCACTTTGACTATCAGAAAGGATTATATCTACAATTATTTAAGGGAAGATGATTTTGAGTTAATGCCCTTTGCCAATATGGGGCAACCTTATAATGAGTTGGGCAAAAGCTTTGTATCGACACCTTATTACCCAAGAATTGGCGCAACGGCCAAGCACCCTGGTTATTTTGAAAAAGAGGACATCAACTATTATAATGTCCCTACGCCCATGACGGAGCTCATGTTCAAGACGACCATGGAGCAAGGGCAGTATTTGGATGCGTTGCTCACTTTCAATATTTCCGAACGGTTCAATGCATCAGTGGCCTACAATGGTTTTAGGTCCTTGGGAAAATATAGGTACGAAGAAGCAGAGGACGGAAAATTCAGGGTCACCTTCAATTATCTTTCCCAAAATAGCCGATATAGTCTCAGGGGACACATTGCCGCGCAGGATATGCGAACGGAAGAAAGTGGTGGTCTGCGAGATCGAAGCCAATTTGAGGATGACCAACCTGATTTTCAAGATCGGGCCAAGATCGACCCGCTTTATGAAAATGCGAACAACAAAATATTGGGTAAGCGATATTTCTTGGACCAACGGTTCAAATTGGTCAACGCAAAAAGAGATTCTGTTGATACCAATCCAACAACCTTGGCCATGGGTCATGAATTTAGTTACGAGACCAAACTTTATGATTTTGAGCAAACCCAACAAAATGATGCATTGGGTCAAGACCCATTTTTGGTTCCCATCAGGGACAGGGCAAGGCTGAAGACCATGTTCAATAAAGGTACCGTGGAATTTTCAAATAGGACGTTGGGAAAACTGTCGGGCAATATTGGATTGTTCAACTATAATTACTTCTTCAACAGTATTCTGATCACGGAGGAAGAGACCATTCAAAATAAATTGCAGGGAGAAGAGATTTCTGTAGGAGGAAGTTACAGTAATACCATTGGACCTTTGTATCTGGAGGGGGATGTTAATTATACGGTATCGGGCGAGCTTACGGGAAACAATTTGGACGCCTTTGCCAGATATCGATTGAGCGAGAATCATTCGGTAACCGGTTCCATACACCTATCGTCGCGCATGCCCGATTTTAATTATTTGCTATATCAGAGTGACTACCGCAACTTCAACTGGCAAAACACGGATACTTTTGAGAATGTACGGACAAAGAGCATCAAATTTGGTTTGGAATCCAAAATGCTAGGTGATTTAACAGCAGAATACAGTACATTGGACAATTACACTTACTTCGCATCAACGGCCAATGAAGAGCAAATAGGGTTGGGGCAAGAAACGGCCTTCGTAAGACCTTTTCAGGAATCGGGAACGGTAAACCATTTAAAGGTAAAGTATCAAAAGGAAGTAAAGTGGAGAAAATGGGCCTTAATGAATACGGTGATGTATCAGAGCGTGGACCAAAGCGCCCAAGTGCTCAATCTTCCAGAAATTGTGACAAGGAACAGTCTGTATTTTTCCAGCGATGTCTTTAAAAAGGCAATGTTTATCCAAACAGGAGTAACCTTTAAGTATTTTACCGCATATAATATGAATGCCTACAATCCGCTGTTGGGCGAATTCTATATTCAGAACAATGAAGAGTTTGGCGGATATCCATTGTTAGATCTTTTTATAAATGCCAAAGTGAGACAAACAAGGATTTATTTAAAGGCCGAACACTTGAATTCCATTTTTTCAGAGCCCAATTACTACTCGGCGCCCAATTATCCCTATCGTGATTTTGTGATCAGATTTGGGTTAGTCTGGAATTTCTTTTCATAATTTTTTGGAAGATCGTAAAAAGGAATTACTGGAAAACAAGCACTTAGAAATTAATCTAATTTTTTTCAAAAAAAATATCGAAAAACATTTTGTGGTAAGGAAATAAGGTGCGTATATTTGCACCCGCTTAGCTGATAAGGCAATGCGCTTTTGAAAGACCGAAAGAGGTGTTTTGAAAGAAAAAAAGACAAGAAGTTCATATACATATTGTAACGACAGCGTAGAATTAAGAAAGAACCATTTTGATGCGGGGACTCGGGATTTCCGGGTGTCGGACAGACATTCAAGGAAATACAATGAAGAGTTTGATCCTGGCTCAGGATGAACGCTAGCGGCAGGCCTAACACATGCAAGTCGAGGGGCATCACGGAAAAGCTTGCTTTTCTGGTGGCGACCGGCGCACGGGTGCGGAACGCGTATGGAACCTGCCCCTGTCAGGGGAATAGCCCAGGGAAACTTGGATTAATGCCCCATGGTACCGTTATATCGCATGATATTACGGTTAAAGATTTATCGGACAGGGATGGCCATGCGTACCATTAGTTAGTTGGTGAGGTAACGGCTCACCAAGGCAGCGATGGTTAGGGGCCCTGAGAGGGGGATCCCCCACACTGGTACTGAGACACGGACCAGACTCCTACGGGAGGCAGCAGTGAGGAATATTGGACAATGGGCGGGAGCCTGATCCAGCCATGCCGCGTGCAGGATGACGGCCCTATGGGTTGTAAACTGCTTTTATACGGGAAGAAACGCGCCCACGTGTGGGCGTTTGACGGTACCGTAAGAATAAGGACCGGCTAACTCCGTGCCAGCAGCCGCGGTAATACGGAGGGTCCGAGCGTTATCCGGAATCATTGGGTTTAAAGGGTCCGTAGGCGGGCCTGTAAGTCAGGGGTGAAAGTTTGTGGCTCAACCATAAAATTGCCTTTGATACTGCAGGTCTTGAGTCATGGTGGGGTTGCCGGAACATGTGGTGTAGCGGTGAAATGCATAGATATCACATAGAACACCGATCGCGAAGGCAGGTGACCAACCATGTACTGACGCTGATGGACGAAAGCGTGGGTAGCGAACGGGATTAGATACCCCGGTAGTCCACGCCGTAAACGATGGATACTAGCTGTGGGGTTTTCGGACTCCGTGGCCAAGCGAAAGTGATAAGTATCCCACCTGGGGAGTACGTTCGCAAGAATGAAACTCAAAGGAATTGACGGGGGCCCGCACAAGCGGTGGAGCATGTGGTTTAATTCGATGATACGCGAGGAACCTTACCAGGGCTTAAATGCAGGCTGCATGGGGTAGAGATACCCCTTTCTTCGGACCGCCTGCAAGGTGCTGCATGGTTGTCGTCAGCTCGTGCCGTGAGGTGTCAGGTTAAGTCCTATAACGAGCGCAACCCCTACCGTTAGTTGCCAGCATGTCAAGATGGGGACTCTAACGGGACTGCCGGTGCAAACCGTGAGGAAGGTGGGGACGACGTCAAATCATCACGGCCCTTACGTCCTGGGCTACACACGTGCTACAATGGCCGGTACAGAGGGAAGCCACCCCGCAAGGGGGCGCGGATCTACAAAACCGGTCACAGTTCGGATCGGGGTCTGCAACTCGACCCCGTGAAGCTGGAATCGCTAGTAATCGGATATCAGCCATGATCCGGTGAATACGTTCCCGGGCCTTGTACACACCGCCCGTCAAGCCATGGAAGCCGGGAGTGCCTGAAGTCCGTCACCGCAAGGAGCGGCCTAGGGCAAAATCGGTAACTAGGGCTAAGTCGTAACAAGGTAGCCGTACCGGAAGGTGCGGCTGGAACACCTCCTTTCTAGAGAAAGAGACGTCCGGAAAGACCTTGTCCCGCACGAGATGGATTTTATCCCTGCGCTGTCGTTTATGATATGTTACAAATACTGGCAATAGGCCAAGACAGTCTCATAGCTCAGCTGGTTAGAGCGCTACACTGATAATGTAGAGGTCGGCAGTTCGAGTCTGCCTGAGACTACAAGTCGAAAGAAGGACGGGAAGCCTGCGCTGAGCACGGCCGAAGCAAGTCTGCCTGAGACTGCTAAAGAAGTTCATTGAGTATTGAATAAGGAAATTTTAGAAGTTGAGTGATTATCACGTAATGGTGAGCACGTTATCAAAACCGTTAACTGTTAACTGATAACTGCCGACTGAAACGGGGGATTAGCTCAGCTGGCTAGAGCGCCTGCCTTGCACGCAGGAGGTCATCGGTTCGACTCCGATATTCTCCACGAGTCCCTTTTGGGACATAGGTTCATTGACATATTGGGACGGAGCGCGGCGGTATTTTACCGTTGGCGTGAAGTCAAAAAGAAGAAACACGAAGTAGAATAGAACAATTAAGGATTACGAGAGGGCGTCCCATATTTATATGGGATGCGACAAGCAAAAGAAGGGCGTATGGGGGATGCCTAGGCTCTCAGAGGCGACGAAGGACGTGATAAGCTGCGAAAAACCGCGGGGAGCTGCACATGAGCATTGATCCGCGGGTATCCGAATGGGGCAACCCGGCTGGTTGAAGGCCAGTCATGCCGTAAGGCAGGCGAACCCGCCGAACTGAAACATCTAAGTAGGCGGAGGAAGAGAAAACAAGAGTGATTCCGAGAGTAGTGGCGAGCGAAATCGGATCGGCCCAAACCGTTGTTGTTCCGGCAATGACGGGGTTGTAGGACCACAATGTTCTTTGCGCGACGAACCGGAAGCAGTTGGAAAGCTGCACGATATGGGTGACAGTCCCGTACGGGCAAGGAGCGTTAAAGATAGTGGTATCCTGAGTAGCGCGGGGCACGTGAAACCCTGTGTGAATCCGGCGGGACCATCCGCCAAGGCTAAATACTCCTGGGAGACCGATAGTGAACCAGTACCGTGAGGGAAAGGTGAAAAGAACCGTGAACAACGGAGTGAAACAGACCCTGAAACCATACGCCTACAAGCGGTCGGAGTCCCGATTTATCGGGATGACGGCGTGCCTTTTGCATAATGAGCCTACGAGTTACTTTTACCGGCAAGGTTAAGCACTTATGGTG